>NZ_LFIO01000958.1 GCF_001187535.1 Rhizobium ecuadorense | reverse complement strand
AACATCAACTGGGTGCCGCCGCAGGGCGGCGAGGGGCCGGTCTATCCGAATATGTAGGACAGGTGCTGGTCCGCGGGCTTGGGAATGATGAAGGAGTTACCGATGCAATTTCCGCTTGAAGGCGTGCGGGTCGTGGAATTGGCGCGTATCCTGGCCGGTCCGTGGGCCGGACAGACACTTGCCGACTTGGGAGCGACCGTCATCAAGGTGGAAAGCCCGGAGGGCGACGATACGCGCCGCTGGGGACCTCCCTTCATCACGGATGGGGATGATGTGGCTGCAGCCTATTTCCATAGCTGCAATCGTGGAAAACTGAGCATCACGGCGGATTTCAACTCGGCGGAAGACGTCGAAAAGCTCCGTGCGCTGATCGCGAACGCGGACGTCGTCATCGAGAACTTCAAGGTAGGCGGGTTGAAGAAGTTCGGTCTCGATTTCGAGAGTCTGAAAGCGATCAATCCGAAGCTGATCTATTGCTCGATTACCGGTTTTGGCCAAACCGGCCCCTATGCCGGGCGTGCAGGCTATGATTTCATCGTCCAGGGCATGGCGGGCATCATGGATTTGACCGGTGAGCCGGACCGGGAGCCGCAGAAAATCGGCGTGGCGTTCGGCGATATCTTCACCGGCCTCTATTCGGTCATCGCCATCCAGGCCGCTTTGATCCTCCGCAACAGTACGGGTGAGGGGCAGCATATCGATATGGCGCTGCTGGACAGCACGGTCGCCGTACTGGCCAACCAGGCGATGAATTTCCTGGCCTCGGGAAAGGCGCCGACGAGACTCGGCAATACGCATCCCAACATCGCGCCATACCAGCTGTTCCCGGTATCCGACGGCAGTATCATTATTGCCTGCGGAAACGACAATCAGTTCGCACGCCTATGCGATATCCTCCGGCTATCGGCTGTGGCGGCCGACCTGCGTTTCAAAACGAACGCCGACAGGGTGCGTCATCGCGCGGAACTGACATCGGTGATGGAAGCGCAGACGAAGCTTTTCAGACGGATGGATTTGTTAGCCGACCTGGCGCGCGTGGGCGTTCCCGCCGGGCCGATCAACACCGTCGAAGACGTCTTCGCGGACCCGCAGGTCGCCCATCGGCAGATGATGGTAGAGAATGAAGGGATACCGGGCATCCGGACGCCAATCATTTTCTCAGGGGCAGCGCTGACCTCGCATCGCAAATCGCCGAGGCTTGGCGAGCACAATGGCAAAGTGCAGTCGGACTGGTTTTCGACGGATTGATGCCGCGCGCGTGATATACAAAGCCGGAAGGCGGCCAACGAACCCCTTTGAGGTTAGTTCCGCCCTTTCGATGTTTTCGCCAGCATCTCGCTCAGCGTTGCCGCCGAGAGCATGGATTCGGCCAAAAGCTTCTTCAGCTTCTGGTTTTCCTCCTCCAGGGCTCTCAGCCTTCTGGCATGGAGGCCCACATTTCCGTGCTGCAGGGATTGCCACCGATAGAAGGTCGGCTCGCTGATGCCGTACCTGTGGCAAACATCTGCCACCGTCACCCCGGCCTGGTGCTCCTTCAGAATGCCCGTAATCTGATCGTCGTCGAATTTTCTCTTGCCCATCACCGCTTCAGTCCTCACGAAATGCTCTGTTGAAACTGTCGAGCAGTGGCCTGACAGCATAGAGCGCGACGCTGCTTTTGCCGGTTTCGATCAATGTCTGTACGGGCATGCCGGCCACCAGTTCGACATCCTTCATTTTCGCCAGCCGCTCGTCCGTCACGCGGATTGTCGCGGCAAAATAGGGCTGGCCGCTCTGCGTATCGGTGAGGCGATCGGCTGATACGTACTCGACCCGGCCTTTCAGCAGTGGAACGCGCCGCTGATTGTAGGGAAGGAGGTGAACCTGTGCCTCCAGCCCCGCATGGACGAGATTGATATCCTCCGGTCTGACATGGGCGGACACGATCAGGCGATCGGCGCGTGGCAGAAGATCGACGAGCGGTTCGCCCGCGCCGATCACCCCGCCTGATGTGTGGATGCGCAGGTTCATGATCGTGCCGTCTTCGGGCGCCCGGATATCGGTCCTCGAAAGCTGATCGTCGATCGCCCGCAAGCGCTCGCGCAATTGCATGATCTGGCTTTCCGCAGCGCGCATGCCCTGGGCAACTTCGCTCAGCCGGTCGCTCTCGAGCTTTGCGAGATCGGCCTGCGTCTCGCTGATCACCTGGTAGGCGCGAGAGATCTGTGCCTCGATTTGACCCTGCTGGCCATCGATGTCTGCCTTTTCCCGCTGGAGGTTGAGAAGCCTGCTCCTTGTTTCCAGTCCTTTGGCGTTGAGGGCGGTCACCTGCTCCAGTTCTTGGCTCGAGATGGCAGCTCTGTCGGCCAGTGCCGCCTTCTGCGCGCCAAGTCCGACGATTTCCTGCCGCACCTGCGCGATTTTTTCATCGGCGATCTGTATTTCCGCCTGCACGACCCGGCGACGGGCTTCGAAGATTTTCTGTTGCCCGATCACAATCGCGCTGACCGAAGGATATTTGTCGATTGCTGCCCTGAGATCCTGGGGATAGGCGACATGGTCGCCGCCGGTCTGCTCCGCAGACAGCCGAGCGCGGCTTCCTTCGGCATCCCAAAGCTGCCCTTGAATGCTGTCGCGCTCCGAGCGAAACTTCGTGTCTTCGAGCTCTATCACGATTTGCCCGGCCATCACCGCATCGCCGTTTCTGACGAGGATCCGCCGCACAATACCGCCTTCCAGATGCTGGATGGTCTTGCGGCTGAACTCCGGTTCGATAACGCCCGATGCGATTGCAGCGCTTTTCAGCGGCGCCAGAACCGACCAGATTCCCAATCCGACGATGAAAACCAGGATCAGCAGGTTCCCCGTCCAGACAACGCTTCTGAGTCCCGGCATGGGCGAAGGGGGGGCGGGTCCGCGCTGTTTCTGTTCAATCACCGGCGCATAGGCGGTCTGCCGCCTGGCTGTCGAGCGTCGAGGGAACAGCTCGCCCATCCTTGACGAATTCGAAGATCTCGCCGGTGTGGCGTCCAGTGGAACAAGGGTCATGGCAGCGTCCCTCCTCCCTAGGTTCCTGTTCGAGACGGTGGTTGAAGATAAGTTTCATAAATCCGCTCGCTGTCGCCGAAGGCAGCCACTGTCCCGTTGCGCATGATGGCGATCTTGTTGGTGACCGGCAGGATCCCCATCCGGTGCGTGATGATAACGACGGTCATCCCCCGGGATCTCATGCGCTCGATGGCGGTAAACAGCATGCGTTCGCCGTCGTAATCCAGGCTCGAATTCGGATCGTCGAGAACGATCAGAGACGGATTTCCATAGGCTGCCCGTGCCAGTCCGAGCTGCTGGCGCTGAGCCCGAAGGAGCAGGCTTCCACCTTCGCCGATATCGGTCTCGTAGCCCTGCGGCAGCCGCATGATCGCCTCGTGCAATCCAACCAGCTTTGCGGCGTCGATCGCTTTGCCGGGATCTGCTCCATCCAGCCGGCCGATCACATCCTTGATTGCGCCGCCGAAGAGTTCGATGTCCTGCGGCAGGTATCCGACGTGGCCGGCCCCCCCGCAAAGGCGCAGAGCCGAGATGTCGACCCCACCGAGAAGCGCATATCCGCTCGTTGCCGGCACAACGCCTGCCATGACGCGACCAAGTGTCGATTTTCCCGATCCCGACGGACCGATGAGCGCGATGCAATCGCCAGGTGCCAGGCGCAATGTGATATCACTCAATATCGGCCGATCGGCGAATGGCTTGATATAGCTGACATTGTCGAGAAGGAGGCCATTGGGTTCCGGCAGCGGCACTATGCGGTCATCGCGTTCCGATGCGACCGTTATCAGCATTCTGTTCAAGCGATTGAAGGCGTTGCGCGCAAAGGCAAAAGAGCGCCATGCCCCTATTGCGCCCTCGATAGGGGCAAGCCCGCGCCCGAGCAGCAGGCTTGAGACGAAGATGATCCCGGGACTGCCGCTGTTTGCGAGCACCAGCCATGTCGCCGATCCCATCATCAGGATCTGCGCCAGTGTGCGGATCGATTTGGAGCAACCTATTATGATCTCCGTGCGATGCATCGCGATGTCCTGGGCCCTTCTTGCCATTTCCGCATCGCGGTAGACGATCAGCGCTGCGCCGTCCTGCATGCCCATGGCCCGGATCACCTCGAGGTTTTTCAGCGCCGTCGCAAATCGCAGATAGCTCCTCGAAAGGGCAAGATTGGCTTGGGCAAGCGGCTCTCGCGTCGCCAGTTCCGTCAGTAGCGCAAACAGCAGCAGCGCAACTGCGCACAGAAGACCGATAGTCCCAAGCAGCGGGTGAACAAGAAAAAGCAGAAGCAGGAATACCGGCGCCCAGGGAACGTCAAAAAACAGCGAGCTGGCCGGTGAATCGAGGAACTGGCGCAAGGCGGCCAGGTCCCTGTAGCACTCCGTGGCGGCTCCCGTATCGGCGCGGGCGGCATATTCGAACGATGCGGTGAGCACCATGGGCCGGAGCCTGTGGTCCAGCCAGCTGCCGATGCGCGAAAGAGCTGCCCTGCGCACGATATCCAGTGTGGACCCGACCAACACGGCGGCGGCGATGATGATCGTCAGCATCACGAGCGTGTCGACACTTCGGCTCGACATGACCCTGTCATAGATCTGCAGAAGATAGAGGGAAGGCGCGAGAAGAAAGAGATTGTAGCCGCAGCTATAAAGGAAGACCAACCCGAAGGCTCCGGCACAAGCCCGAAGCGCAACAACGAGCTGTGTCGGCGGCCGCGATGGCTTTATGGAAATCGTTGTCATTATCAGATCTCGCTGCTGCACTTGATACTGACAAAAGGAGGCTGCTTGCAGGTTCGGCAATTGAGGAGGGTCGCCGGCCGAAACCGGCGACCTTCAGGGCCTGAGGTCAGGAGCCGAGATGGTCGACGTCGATATGGCCGAAGGCGTTTATGAAGTGATCGAGGGAATTGTTCACCGTCGTCGTGTCGGGATTGGTGTGAACCAGAGCTGACGAGATGTCGCCGCCCAGAGCGTTATTCCCGTTGCCGCCGTTGCCGCCGACGCCTGCGAGGATGGTGGCATGCTGATCGGCTACGAGCTGGGTATATTGCGTGGCGGTCGTCGCCGCAGCCACCGAAGCCGTGTCATGGCCGCTCGTATTGCTTTGATCGCCGTTGGAGTGGGCGTTTCCTCCAGCGCCGCCGGCGCCGCTGGTCAGCGATGCCAGGAAGCCATTCTGAGCCTGGCTCAAGCCACCGGCTCCACCGCCGCCGGCGTCCCAATCTGCCGTCTGCCAAACGTGATCGCCGTTGTGCAGATGGGTGGATGCTCCGTCGACCGTTTGCACGGGCGAGATATAGGCAACCGGGTTGTAGTTGATGTTTCCATCATTGTGGCCATCACCGCCGTTGCCGGCATTGGCGTCACCTGCATCTGGGTGATTGAGGTGAATCGTGTCGGATATTTGTGGAATAGGCATTGATGTCACTCCTTCTACTTCGTTGCGTCTGATTTCGTTTGACGGCGTCCCCCTGCGGCGTGCGTCCAGCATGTCACCGCAGCCAATACAACCGCCAGGGAATATTGCCCGCGATTTAATCTGTGGCCTATCTAGATATTCGGAGACATTCCTTCGGATGTATACTTGCAGATGCCGAAGATTTATTTGGGCCGATGTTTGGTGATTTGGTGCAGGGCGGCATGGTCATGATCATGTCTGCGACCTCGTCGAAGCGACGCCAGCGCCTCTCATCCAAAGGTTCCAACGCTCGCAAACGCGCAAAACCGGCGCTGCCGAGATGACCGCCAAATGGCTATGGAACTAGCCGACAGGATGTAGACGAATTGCAGGCTCTGCTTTTCCCACGTTCAGAGGCACAATGCCGGAACAATTCAGGCTGCATAGCGCCGCATGCTCGGTGGACATGCGGTCGGCCGCGAATGGAGACGGCAATGGCGGAAACTCGGCCCTTATTGGAAGACCTGCCCAAGACGGGCACCGATCAACACCTCGCCTCCAATGTGGCCGCGGGGCATCTGGCACTGGTGCCGACCTGGCTTCCGTTGGATGTCGCTTCCGGTCCAAGTCACAATTCAGCCGGCAGCGGAGGTGACGGGATAAGCGAAGGCGTGATCAGCAGCAATGCGCTGGCCGTCTTCATGCCGTCCAATGCGGCTATTGCGGGACCTCATTCGGGTGCCGACGCCTTCCAGGGCAACGATGCGCTTATCAATCAGCATCCCACCGAAATGGCTGGGATCGGCGGGAATGGCGGAAGCGGCAATGTTGCCATCGGCAGCGGCGATGGTGGCGGTCATGCCGGCACCGGGGGCAACGGGGTCTTTTACGGCGGGCTCGTCAGCACCGAAGTCGCGCTGTTTGCCCCCGTGAATACCGCTGTGGCTGCAGGCCCCGGCGCGGAGGCTCACGCCGAACAATCGAACAACGCAATGTTCCTGCAGGGCGCAACTCAGATCGGCGGCATGGGCGGCTCTGGCGGAGACCATAACGTCGCGGGCCACGGCTCGCCGATGAGCGGGGGAACTGCACTGACATTGACCGGCGACTTTTATGCCGGCCACGGCGGCGATGGATATTTCGTCGGCAGCATGGTCGACGTGAGTATTGCCATCTTCTCGCCGATCAACATCGCCATCGGCGCCGCAGGCGGCTCGGCGGAGGCCCATCAGACAAACAATGTCATTTTCGATCAGGGCACTGTGCAGATCGCAGGCATCGGCGGCAATGGCGGTGGCTTCAACCTGTCGTCGGACACGATTTTTACCGGCAATCATGCCGGTGGCGGTGGCGGCGTCGGATCGTCAACCGGCAGCATGGTCGACGTCAATGTCGGCTATTTCCATCCCATCAATATTGCCGTTCCCGCCGGTGGAACGGCGGACGCTCAACAGATCGATCATGTTCTCTATGATCAGCACGCGCTTCAGCTGGCCGGCATCGCAGGCCACGGCGGAGAGGGTAACCTCACCGACGCCCATTCGGCGCTCGTCGATGACATTCTGAGTTTCATGCATAGCTAGAGCATGTCGCGCAAAAGTGTGCCGCGGTTTTCCCAAAGCGCGAAGCGCTTTTGCCGCAACGACATGCATGCGTAAAAACAAAGAGCTAAAGCGCAAGGAGCGAATCTGAAAGATCGCGACGCGCTTTAGAAGGATAGACTCCCCGCTCGTATTGCGCCGCTCAACTGCACGAGATTGTTCTTGGCGCCGTTTTTCAAAGCCATATGTTGATCGCTTCCTCCGCCCGGGTTTCGACAGAACTACCGACCCTTCCGCCATGACCTTATCGGCATTGTCGGCGCCCGCGCGGTGCTGCCAGGAGAAACGATGCCGGCTGGTATTAATGCGTCATTAGAGCGCAGTTTTCAGTAATCATAACGGGTAATAGGCGATCTCAGGCTTTTGTTGCCTTTCGCATTTGTCGTTTTGCTGTCGAGGTCTGCGACTGCTTTGAATTGAGATCGGGTGATAAAGCCGAGCCGATCGGCGGCTCGGTATATCCAACAGCTCTTTGCTGAATAGGTCTCTAGCGGATCGGTTGCATTTTCAGTGCTTTTGGAAGTTTTGTTGACCTGCTTGCCGTACGTGAATTCGGCGAAGACTGGAAAGTCTTCGGTAACAAGTCGAACAGACAGCTCATGATGAACAATCTTTTTGCCGTGTTCTGTGATAACAGTTATCTATCGATGAAATCTTATAGACTATAAGAATTATCATGAGAGATTCGACTATTGATAACGAGAATACACTCGCTTTTTATCATGACATGTCGCGAGAACTGGAATAGGATGAATAACTGTTGGGTTGCACATATTCTGGGGAGCACGCAAGTGTCCGACAGTGCTGGAATAAAGCGCCGGCGCAATGCACCAACTGTGATCATTATTGAGCATTCTACACTGGCGCGCACGACCGTGGTGAAGCTTCTTGAGCGTGAACTCGCCGGGTGGAACTTTATCGATTTGAGCTCGACCGAGAGTCTCGATCGAGCGCTCGGAGCCGAGGTGCGTTTGATCGCATTGGATCTGGCTGGCAGAGATGTCGAGAGCGCCAGCCTGCGTGATGATCTCGCCGCGATTGCTGCACGTTTTCCCGAGGTTCCTATCACGTTGCTCTCAGGTACGGATGACGCCATCATAGCTCGCCAGGCGCTCAAGATCGGCATCCGCGGCTTTTTCTCGACGTCACTTCCCATCGACATTGCCCTTGCCGGTCTTCGTCTCGTTCTGGCAGGAGGAACATTTTTCCCACAGCTTTTGGGAGCTGCCGCAAACGGCTCAAACGAGCATAGTCCGGCCAGAAATGAGGCCGAAAAGAGCTTGGATGATAGGACACAGTACCTGGCGCTTGCCGACTTCACGCCCCGGGAGGCGGATGTCCTCGCGGAGTTGCAATCCGGCTGTTCAAACAAGGTCATTGCCGGAAAACTCAATTTGTCGGGGCATACGGTGAAGATGCATCTGCAACACATCATGCGCAAGCTGCAGGCGCAGAACCGCACTGAAGTGGTTGCCCGCCTGATTCAAAGAGCCGCCGGCGGCCCTGACGCCTCCCCGAGCTAGGCGCCTATTTGCTGTATCTGCGTGTCAGCAGAAGGCTCGGCAACGACGGCTTGATTTCGCCCTGCCTGCTTGGCGCGATAAAGCGCGCGATCGGCTTCGAGCAATAGCGCTTCCGGAGAGATGTTCTGATCCGGCGCCGCCAGCGCAATGCCGACGCTGAGCGTCACATGCCCGAAAGGCGATCCCTCATGCGCCAGCTTGACGGTCGCCATCGCCGAACAGAGAGCCTGTCCGATGACGGGCGCGTTGCCGGCTGAGGCGATCCGCGCAATGATGGCGAACTCCTCGCCGCCATAACGGGCGACCAGATCCTGTTTGCTTCGCGTATTGCGTTCCAGCACCCCGGCGATTTCCTTCAGGCAGGCGTCTCCCGCCGGATGGCCGTATCGGTCGTTGTAGCCCTTGAACCAATCGGCATCCACCATGGCAAGCATCAGCAGGTCCCGACCTTGCCCAAGCCCGGCGAGCTCGCTTGCGAGAACCTCGTCGAAGCGACGGCGGTTGGCGACGCCCGTCATCTCGTCCGTCTGGCTGATCGTAAGGAGCTTCTGATTGAGCCGCTCCAGCTCGGACGTTCGATCCCGGATCTTTCCCTCAAGCGCTTCATGGGCGGCGTGAACGCGCGCGGCCATCGACGCAAAATCGCGGGCAAGCTCGCCGATCTCGTCGTCGGAGTGTGTGGGCAGGGCGTCGTTGGCAACGGTAACGCCGGAACGGCCGACCAACTGCGTCGCGTGGATCAATCTCACCAGCGGTTCGGCGACCTGCTTTTGCAGGATCGAACGGAGGATGAAGAGTTCGACGAACAGAGTGAGCAGGCCAACGGCGATGACGATCCCGAGATTGGTGAGGATGGCGGGCCGCATCAGAGATTTCGGATAGTGGACGGCAAGCACCCAGGGCGTATCCGGGATGCGGCCGACGGCGGTAATTTCGCTTGTGCTGTCGATGAGCGATACCGAACCCGCTCCGATCGACTGGCTTGCCTTTAGCAAGGGCTGGTAGTCGGTGAGCGCCAGTGAGGAAATCGAGGCGGTGCCGGCGCTGGCCGTAATCGCATCGCTATATTTGCCGTCGAAGATCAGGGTCCCCTCGGCATCGGCCGTAAAGATCGTCGCCCGCGCGCCCGGCAGCGTCGGATTGGCGGTTCGTTTCATCAGATCGTCGAGCAGCACGTCGACACAGGCCATGATGCGATGTTTGCCCGAAGCGTCAGGCGCATCGGGCGTCGCGATCGTTGTCATCCAGGCATTGTTGGATGGGTCCCAATAGATGCGCGTAAAGAAAGTATCGCTTTGAGGCCCGCCGAAGCCGCGGGAGAAAAATTCGAAGGTTTCGAGCTTCAGCGCATCCGGCCCTTCATATGTGAAAACCTTGGCGATGTCGGCAGCCTGATAGATCGGGAAGCCTTTTTCCGGAACCACGCCGTAGAAATTGAAGAGGCGGCCCTTGGCGGCAGAACCGAATTGGTAAGAGAGCAGGTACGACAGCGCAAACCGCGTCTTCACGTCCTCCTCAGGCGTCACGTCAGGCGCGTAGGTCGCCGACATGTCGGGAAATCTGCGCCCATCGGGCAAGGGTTCGCCTTCGAACAATCCCGGACGCTGGGTATAGGATCCATCCTCATGGCGATAGAAGATATCGTCGAAATCCCGGGCCAATGATTGCCGGGCTTCCGGTATCGCGTAGATCCTGTTGAATTCGGCGAGGAAATTCTTCTGAAGATCCGTCACTTCACGGAATGGTAGAGACTCGCGCTGCAAGGCCTGTTCGGTCGAAAGCGAGAGCTGCGACCGCACCGACTGCTCAAGCGCCGAATGATTGATGAAATAGGATACGCCGCCGGCGCAGGCGCAGACCAGAGCGATACGCAGCGCCGCCAGCCGTAAAGCCCGCGACGCAAGGGTATGACGTGTTTTCCGGCTCACCTTCGGTCTGAAGACGATTTTCAACAATGTGCTCATGCCGGTGCCGCTCATTTCAGCGCTCCGGCCTGGATGATCGACAACCCGATTGCGTCGACCGCTCGCATGCCAATAACCAGCAGGCTGCTCGAGATCATGCATTTACCTCAGTCGTTGGAAGCAAGCCCGTCCGGCTGCCCCTCGAGAGCAGCATCAGGACGTCGTGCATTTATGGGCATCGGGGAAAGCGCCACAATTCATTCGTGGCGTGACGAGTTCGGCAGCGGCGCCGAAGCTCAGCGCATCGAGACATTGCTCGAAGGACTGGAGCCATTAAGGCGTGGCGAGAAGTTAACAAAGGATGCCGACGTCGAAGCGCCGCCGAAGTTGCCTGCGCGATTCGGATAAACTTCGCAAAACGGATCAGACGGTTGCGCTGGCGGCCGCGCGGCGTGTCAGCCCTCGGGTGTTCGTTTCAGCTGGTCTTCATATCTTGAAACCCAGGTCGGAACCGCGAGTCCGGCCGTCCGTTACTCCTAAAGGAATGGAGGACATGGACATGCGCAAGAAAAAAGCCATCGTCGAGGCGGCGCTCGAGTCCGAGTACGAGCGCCACCCGCTGGGGATTATGAATACCGAGCAAGCACTGGAGCTTGAGGATTCCGACGGTCTTGTGTTCAGTCATCCTGACAAAGAGGCCGGGGTGACGGATCATTTCGTCGATCAGGATCAGTTGCGCCGGTTGGTGCAGTAGATCCGGAAAAGACGCAGCGCTGCCGGCCTCACGCAATCATATAACCGCCGTCCACCGGCATCGATATCCCGTTCACCATCGCCGCCTGATCGGAGAGCAGGAAAAGCACGACCTCGGCGATATCTTCCGGCTCGGCGAACCGGCCGACCGGAATGCGCTGTTTCATCCCGGCCGCCTTTTCGGGATCGCTCCATGCCTTCACCGCCATTGGCGTCAGCGTCACCGTCGGGTGGACGCCGTTTGCGCGGATGCTGTGCGGCCCAAGCTCCTTTGCCATGACCCGCGTCAAACCGTCCAATCCACCCTTCGAGGCACAATAGGCAGCGTGGTCGGGGATGCCGATGAAGGAGGCGACCGACGAGACGTTGACGATGGCGCCCTTGCGGCCCTCCTTGATCAGGAAACGGGCATATTCCTGCGCCACGATCATCGGCGCACGGGTGTTGACCGCGACAAGACGATCGAACGCTTCGACTGTCGTATCCAGGAACGGCTGCAATTCGGTGGTGCCGGCGCAGTTGACGAGGAAATCCGCGGGCAAAGCGGCGATCGCCGCCTTCCTCGTCGCCTCGGCGTCGGCGAGATCGACCTGGATGGCGCGGCAGCCCGGTTCCACTCGCAGCGCGTCGACGTCGGCGGCACTGCGGGTCAGAGCGACGACCTGCGCACCCCGTTCGACGAGCATGCGCGCAATTTCGCGTCCGATGCCTTTGCCGGCGCCGGTCACGATGACCGTCTTTCCATTAAAATCCATGGTCGCCTCCCCTTACAGTCTCTGGCCCGTTTCGCGATCGAAGATATGCGCACGCCGGGGATCGATGTGGAAGTACATCGTCCGTCCGGGCGCCACCTCGATGCGCTCGCGGATCAGCGCGTCGATCGGCACGCCTCCCGTGCGGCCGAAGATCAATGTCTCGGAGCCGGTGGGCTCGAACACCGATACCTCCACAGGAACGCCGTCCTCGCCGATCGTGATGTGCTCCGGCCGGATGCCGTAGGTGACGGCCCGTCCGTCATCCGCATTGGTGTTTTCAATGGGAAGGGCGACGCCCTGGTCGGTGACGACGACTTTCCTGCCGTCGCGTGGCGCAACGCGACCCTGAAGGAAGTTCATCGATGGGCTGCCGATGAAGCCGGCGACGAAGAGGTTAACCGGGAAGTCGTAAAGATCGAGCGGCTTGCCGATCTGCTCGACCCTGCCGTCGCGCATCACCACGATCTTGCTCGCCATCGTCATCGCCTCGATCTGATCGTGGGTGACGTAGACGGTGGTGGTCTTCAGCCGCTGGTGAAGCTCCTTGATTTCGACACGCATGGTGACGCGAAGTTTGGCGTCCAGATTGGACAGCGGCTCGTCGAACAGGAAGACCTGCGGATCGCGGACGATGGCGCGGCCCATCGCCACGCGTTGACGCTGCCCGCCCGACAATTGCTTCGGATAGCGGTCGAGATAGCGCGTCAGGTCGAGGATCTCGGCCGCTCTGCCGACCTTTTCGTCGATCTCCGCCTTGGGGCGCCGGGCCATCTTCAGCGGAAAGCCCATGTTCTCGGCCACCGTCTTATGGGGGTAGAGCGCGTAGCTCTGGAAGACCATCGCGATGTCGCGCTCCTTCGGCGGAGCGTTGGTGACGACACGGCCGCCGATCCGAATGTCCCCGCCGCTGACGGTCTCGAGACCGGCAATCATCCGCAGCAGGGTGGATTTGCCGCATCCGGAGGGACCGACCAGCACGACGAATTCGCCGTCGTCGATGTCGACGCTGACGCCATGCATCACCTGAAGCGCGCCATATCTCTTGGTGACGTCGCTAACCTGTACATTTGCCAATGTCGTTCCTCCCTAAAACAGCGCGGCTTGTGTGTTGACGGAAGCCATCGGCTCATCCCTTCCAGACGATATAGGTGCCGAAAACCGCCGAGATTGCCGCCGCGCACCATACGGAAAGCCCGTACGGCTCGATGAACCGCATCCAGAACAGCGAGAGCGCGACCCAGATCACCACCGAGATGAAGAGCCGGTCGAACCAGTTCGTTTCGATCGGCAGAAATCCCGGCTTGCGTGGGTTGTTTTCTGATGGAGAGATCATGGCTTCACCCTTTCACCGCACCGAAAGTCAGGCCGGCCACGATGTGGCGCTGCACCACCGAAAAGACGATGAGCGCCGGAACCAATGTCAGCATCGAAATCGCGGCCATGATCCCCCAGGCCGTGCCCGTGGTCGTCACATATTCCGACAGGCCGGTGGTCAGGGTCCGCGCATTGAAGTTGGTGAGCGTCGCGGCCAGCAGATATTCGTTCCACGCAAATACCCAGGTCAGGATCAGCGTCACCGCAAGCCCTGGCCGTGCCAGGGGAAAGATGATGTCATAGAGGACGGTCCATGGGCTTGCGCCATCCATATAGGCGGCTTCGTCCAACTCCTTCGGAATTCCTTCGACGGTCGGGCGTAGCGTCCAGATGGCGAAAGGAAGGTTGAAGGAACAGTAGACAAGGATCATGCCCAGCCGGGAATCGGCGAGCGAGAAGTCGCCGATTTTGTAGACCTGCGTCAGCAGCAGGAAAAGCGGCAGCAGGAAGACCGCCGGAGGCGCCATGCGGTTGGTGATCGTCCAGAAGAAGATGCTTTCCTTGCCGGCGAGGTCGAAGCGCGTCAGCGCGTAGCAGGCAAAAAAGCCGAGCGTCGTGACGAGCAGCGCATTGCCCGACGAAATGATCATCGAGTTGAGCATGTATCGGCGCAAGGTCGGATTGGTCAGCACATCCTGGTAGTTCTTCCAGAAGAAGCTGCGGAGAACGACGTCGGGCGTCGAGAACAGGTCGAAGGGCTGTTTCACCGATATGACGAACAGCCAGTAGATCGGGAAAAGCGTCGCGAGGCTGATCAGGATCCACAGCACGACCGGCAGCCAGGGGTTCTGCGTCTTCATCGCGTCAGCCTCTCTTCACACGGGGCGCAATCAGGCCGACATAGAGCAGCCAGCAGACGACGATGGTGAGGTAAAGGACGATGACCGAGATCGCCGAACCGTAGCCGTAGTTCGTCTTGGGGAAGACTTCCCTGAAAATATGGACGCCGATGTAGCGGGTCGATGAACCCGGGCCGCCGCCGGTCAGCATCAGGACCTCGTCGACGGTGCGCAGCGCATCCATCAGCCGGATGAACACCGTGGCGATGAGCGCCGGGCGGATCAGCGGAAGCGTGATGTGCCAGAAGATCTGACGCTTGCCCGCGCCATCGATCTGCGCCTGCTCGAACGGATCCGGCGGCAGCGAGACCAGGGCGGCGATCAGCGAAAGGGTGACGAGTGGCGTCCAGTGCCAGATGTCCATGATCACCGTGACGGTGAAGGCTGCGGCAGCACTCTGGCCGATATTCAGATCGTAGCCGAACCAGCTCCTGAGAAGATAGGGAATGATGCCGATCGACGGTGTGGTCATCAGCTTCCACACGGAGCCGACGATGATCGGCGCCATGATCAGCGGCAGGGTGTGGATGGTGCGAAACACCGCTTTCCCTGGAAAATCCTTGAGCAGCGCCTGGGCGAGGACATAGCCGAGGACCAGCTCCGACACGACCGCGAAGAAGACGAATGCCAGGGTGATGCCGAGCGAGGCCAGGAACTGCGCGTCGAAGACGAGCCGCCGATAGTTGTCGGACCAGTTGAAGACCATGCCCGGATTGGCCGCGAACGGGTTCCATGCATGGAACGAGACCCAGAGGACGTAGATGAACGGAAAGATCCCGAACAGCCCGAGGATCACTATGGTCGGTGACAGCAACAGCCACCCGAGCTTCTGCGAATGCATCGCCTATCCCCCATTGAACCTGATGTCGACGTCCGCCCCACGCAGGAAGCGAAAGATGACGGGTCGTAGGACACGACCCGTCAGTCGGGGAGGATGTTTATTTGCGATAGCCGAGCGATGTCAGTTCTTCTTCGGCCTTGGCCGCCATCTGGTCGAGGCCTTCATCGGGGGCGATCTTGCCGGTCAGGATGTCGTAGAAGATCGGAGCGGTCGCTTCACGCACCTGCGCATGGAAGGGGTAGGGAGGAGCGCCGGCGAAGAGTTTGCCCTCGTCCTTCAGCATCGTGTAGAAGCCGCCGAGCTTGGTGTCCATCTCCTTCACCTTGGGATCGTCGAACGTTGCCTTGTTGGTGATGCGCGGCGCGGCGATGGCCCAGTCGGGCTGCACCTCGTTCTGGCCGATGAATTCGAGAAACAGCAGCGACGCTTCCTTGTTCTTCGACGTGACCGGCACGCCGAAGGCGCCGCCATCGTAGTAGCCGATATAGCCCTTTCCGGCTTTCGCATCGTCCAGCACGCCCGGCTCGAGCGGCGGCAGTGCGAACCCGACCTGTCCCACAACCTTCGACTGCGCGGCATCGCTTGCAATCCACGCGGCATTCTCACCGTAGATCAGCCCCTGAGCGACGCGGCCGGCCGCGAAGGTTGTTGCCGTCTCCGTCCAGGTCGACTGCGTCGATTCCGGCGGAGCGATGTCGCGCAGGTGCAGCCAGTATTTCAACGCGGCCTTCGCCTTGTCGCCGTTCATCGTGCCGCCGTGTTCGACCGTCGCCGCATAATTGTTCTTGGCGTCGATGCCCCAATTATAGACGCCGAACGTCGGCACGATGGATTCGAAGAATTCGTACCAGGACGCCGGATGGCCCGTATGGGCCTGAGCGGTCGTACCCCAGAGCTCCAGGCCGTTGTCCTTGCCGTATTTGGTGAAGAACTCGGCGATCTCAGTGTATTCCTCGTGGGTGGTCGCCGGCTTCAGGTCCTTGCCGGCCTCCTTTTTGAAGGCCTCCTTGATCTTCGGATCGTCGAAGAGATCCTTGCGATAGAGATATGTCTTCAGGAAAGCTTCCATCGGCGTGCCGAAGAGATCGCCGTTGGCATCCTTGAAGTAGTCGGCGAAGCTGGTGAAGTTCGTATCGTCGTAGGTCGGCGCCTTCAGATCCGGCTGGTCCTTCAGCGTCTTGGTGATGTCAACGAGGAAATTCCTGGCGAGATAGGAATAGATGATGTCCTGCTCGATATAGACCATGTCGTAGATGCCGGTCTTGGCTTCCATGTCCTTGATGGCCTTGTCGTACATCTGATCCCAGGATGTCGTCTCGATTTCGACCTTGATGCCGGTCTTCTTTTCGAATTCCGGCGCGAGCACGTTCTTGATGTAGTTCGATGGCGGGGTGCTTTCGGTGACGCCGTGCAGCGTCACGCCCTTGTATTTAGCCCCGGCGTCAGACCAGAAATCAGCCCGGGCCGGCGAAGCAGTCGTGGCGAGGCCGAGCGTCAGCGCAAGCGCGCTAGCCTTCAAAGCATAGTGCATTTCCAATCCTCCCAGATAGCAGCGAGATTATTTCGCCGGTGCTTGTGTAGGCCAAAAAAGCCAACAGCGCAATATTTGTTGTCTAAACATGCAAATCTATCGTCTATCCCATTGAATTTTGCGAGAACTAATCTCGTCAAAGGGAGTGGTAGCAATGGTAGTCGAGTTAAAATGCTGCAATGCAAGGAAAGTTTGCGAGGCAGCAAAAAGCCGTTCCAAAAATTATTTGTTGTGTTACCAAACTAAATGACATAGCACTGTCCATAATCACGGGAGTATCGCGGAGGAAAACCTATGCGTCGATTGGGTATCCATTCATTTGTATGGACAGGCGGCCAAACGCAGGAAGGGCTGGAGATGGCCCTCAACAAGACCGCCGAACACGGATATCGCACCATCGAATTTGCCTATCTGCGCCCCGAGAAATTCAATCTCGATCGGCTGGCAAGGCTGGCCCAGTCTCTGGATGTGGAAATCGGCGTGACCATGGGTCTGCCGCTCGACAAGGACGTATCGAGCGAGGACGCTGCAGCGGTGAACGCGGGAAGGCAGACGCTGGCCGATGCCGTTCGTGCGGTCCGCGATATCGGCGGCAACAAGCTCGGCGGGATTCTTTATTCCGCGCACACCAAGTACAATCGTCAGCCGACGAAGAAGGGCTGGGACAACAGCGTCGCCGCGATCGCCGCGACCGGCGAGGTCGCCAGGCAGGCGAATGTCGATCTCGTGCTGGAGGTGGTCAACCGGTTCGAGACGAACCTGCTGAACACCACGGCCCAGGGGCTCAAGTTCATCTCCGAGACGGGATCGGCGCATGTTCGTCTCCATCTCGATACGTTCCACATGAATATCGAAGAAGCCAATCCGGCCGCCGCCATCCGTCTTGCCGGCGACAAGATCGGTTACTTCCACATCGGCGAAAGCAATCGCGGCTATCTCGGCGACGGCGTCATCGACTTCGATCTGATCTTCGACGCCCTGCTCGACATCGGCTACGACAGAGACATTGTGTTCGAAAGCTTCTCGACGACGGTCGTCGATGAAGGCCTGTCGCTCGCCTGCGCGATCTGGCGTGATACCTGGGAGGATAATGATCCGCTTGCCGCCCACGCAAAGCGCTACATCGAGCTGAAATATGACGAGGCCAAGCGTCGCCGCGCCACAAACGCGCGGCCCTGATTATCCTTCTGACAGCCTGTTCCAGTCGTGTAAGGGTGGGCGGCTTGAAGGGAATTGAAATATGAACGACACCGTCTCCATCGGAAGTTCGCCGCGCAGGATCCGGCAGAACAATATCGTCGCCGCCTTGCAGACGATCTACGCCCACCGAAGCCTCAGCCGAGCCGATCTCGCTCGCAAGCTCGGTATGAACCGCTCATCCTCGGGGGAGATCGTCGGCGAACTGACGGAAGGCGGGTTCGTCCGGGAGTCGGAGGAGAGCGGCAAGCCGCGCCTGGAACATTCCCGTGCCGGCCGTCCCGGCATCATGCTCGAACTGGTTCCCGACGCCGCCTTCTTCGTCGGCATCGAGATTGGCGTCGAGCATATATCGGCAGCCGTCGTCGATCTCTCCGCCGACGTTCGGGCATGTCGGAAAATGGCGTTCGACACGCCCTCTTCGACGGTGCAGGAGGCGGTGGCGCAGGGTATCGAGCTCATCATCGGCGCGATGGCGAAAAGCATGATCGAAAGGTGCAAGGGTCTCGGCATATCGACGCCGGCCCACATCCGGCCGGATGGATTCGTCACCCTGGCACCGCTCATCGGCTGGCGAGATGTGCCGTTGAAGGAGATCGGCCGATCCGCCTTCCCGGCCGCCGTCCCGATCGCGGTCGAAAACGACGCCAACGCCTTTGCGATCGGCGACAGCTATCGCCACGGTGCCGCAGGGGTGACCCTGTTCCTGCTAATGGAAACGGGCGTCGGCGGCGGCATCATGATCGATGGCAAGCTGTTTCGCGGCGGCCACGGCCTGGCGGGAGAAATCGGCCACACGCTGGTGCCGGGAAGCGGCGGCCAGAAGTTCGAGCAGCTGATCGGCCGCGAGGTGCTGATCAGGCAATATCGTGAGGCCGTCGGGCGCGAGGACGCCGATCTGCAGGACTTCCTTGGCGACGTTCGCGATCGTGTCCCGGCCGCGGTCAATATCGCCGAAACCTGGTCGCGCCATCTCGCCTATGCACTGCTGCAGGCCTGTCGCCTGCTCGACCCGGACAGGATCGTGCTGGGCGGCTCGGTGGCATCCCTCTATCCGATGGTGGCCGCCCGCGTGGCGGTCCACATGTCGGAAGGCCAGAACATCGCTTTCCCCACGCCGGAGATCGTCGTGGACGATGATGCGGAGTTCGGTTCCGCCTTCGGGGCCGCATGCATGCTGCACCAGCGCTTTCTGTCGCTTGAGAACGAGGAGTTCGGCAGCGAGGACGGTGCGCCGGTCCAATCGGCACTGAGTTAAAGACAACAGGGATCGAAAGCAGGATTGCACATGGCATCAATACTGGCTCCGGACGCGCTTGGTCCCACGGTTTGCGTCGGGGAGATCCTCGTCGAGATCGTCGCAACGACGGTTGGAGACGGATTCCGCGAAGCCCAGCCGCTGGTCGGTCCGTTTGCGAGCGGCGCGCCGGCGATCTTCATTTCGCAATGCGGACGGCTCGGCGGTCAGGCCGCGATGGTGGGCGCCGTCGGCGATGACGATTTCGGCCGGGTCAATACCGATCGCCTCAAACGCGACGGCGTCGATATCTCGGCGATCTCGATCGATCCCGACTATCCCTCGGGAAGCGCTTTCGTTCGCTACCGGAAGGATGGCTCCAGAGATTTCGTCTACAACATCGCCACCTCGGCAGCCGCGCGCTTCGGCTGGTCCCAAGTGGTCAGCGATCTGATCGATCGGAGCGGACATCTTCACGTGATGGGCTCCGCTCTGTCGGTCCCGAGTGCCCGCGCGGTGATCGACAAGGCGGTCGACATCGTCAAGGCGCGCGGGGGAACGCTTTCGGTCGATCCGAACATCCGCAAGGAATTGAAGCTCGACGAGGATACCGAGCGCCGCTTTGCCAGGCTTGTCGCCGCCGCCGATCTGCTTCTGCCGTCCGGAGAGGAGCTTGAGCGTGCCGCAGGTGTCGAAGGCGAAGCGGCAGCGATCCGCCGCCTGTTCGAGCTTGGCGTCAAGGAGATCGTGCTGAAGCGCGGAGCCGACGGCGCAACCTATTTCGCCCACCAGGGAGACCGCATCGACGCCCCGGCATTTCTAGTTCAGGAGGTCGATCCCACGGGCGCCGGCGACTGCTTCGGCGGCGCCTATCTCACCTGCCGGCGGCTCGGAATGTCTCCCCAGCAGGCGCTGACCTATGCGTCGGCCGCCGGCGCCCGCAACGTGATGGTGCTGGGCCCGATGGAAGGTGCCGGCACCCGCTCCGAACTCGATGCGTTTATCGCCGCAACGGAAAGGCGGTCGTGATGCGGGTGCATCTCAACGAACTGGCCGGGCTGAGGGTCGAAGGCCATCCCAGCGGCGTGACCTCGGTATGTTCAGCCCATCCGATCGTACTTCGCGCCGCGCTTCGGCACGGGCGGCAACAGCAAAGCACGGTGCTGATCGAGGCGACCTGCAACCAGGTCAATCACCTCGGCGGCTATACCGGGATGACGCCGAGCGATTTCGCGTCGCTCGTCATGACGATTGCGGCGGAGGAGGGGTGCCCCGAAGAATTCATCGTTCTCGGCGGCGACCATCTCGGCCCAAATCCGTGGCGCGACCGCCCGGTGCAAGAGGCCATGGCCGAAGCGGAGAAAATGGTTGCTGCCTATGTCGACGCTGGATTTCGCAAGATTCACCTCGATGCCTCGATGGGCTGCAAGGGCGAGCCGACGGCGCTCGACGACGAAACCACCGCCCATCGCGCCGCCCGGCTTGCCGCAGTCGCCGAGGCTTCGGCCTGGAAGTCCGGCGGCGCAATGCCGGTTTACGTCATCGGCACCGAAGTGCCGCCGCCGGGCGGGGCCGATCATGCCCTGACAACGATCGAACCGACGGCTGCCGCGGCGGCGCTGAAGACGATCGAAGTCCACCGCCGGATCTTCGCGGAGGCCGGACTCGGGCAAGCGTTTGGCCGGGCGATCGGCCTGGTCGTTCAGCCGGGTGTCGAGTTCGGCAATCACAACGTCATTTTTTACGACAGCAGCAAGATAGAGGCGCTGCAATCGGTGCTCGGCGAGGAGCCGCAATTCGTGTTCGAGGCCCACTCGACGGATTATCAGGGCACCGGGCCGTTGGCCGCGTTGGTGAAGGACGGGTTTCCGATTCTGAAAGTCGGTCCCGAACTGACCTTTGTCCTGCGCGAGGCCCTCTATGCGCTTGATGCGATCGCTTCGGACCTCCTGCCCGACTACGGCCAGCGTCCGCTCTATGCGGCGATGGAAGCGCTGATGCTCGATCAGCCGGGCAATTGGCGCCGCCACTACCACGGCACAGAGGCCGAGATGCGTTGGCTGCGGCATTACTCGCTCTCCGACCGCATCCGTTACTACTGGGCGTCGGCTGAAGCGCAAGACGCCGTCCGGCGCCTGTGCGAGGCCCTTCGCGGGCAATCCGTACCGCTGCCATTGCTTTGGCAGCATATGTCGGCCGCGCAGCATTTCGCAGACGCGCCGCTCGATCCGGAAGAGGTTCTGATCTGGAGAGTGACGAAGAGCCTCGCCGACTATCACGCCGCCTGCGGCGTCGGGAAGAATTGAGCAATCGGGATCAAGATAGGAGGAGAAAACGATGACGGAATTGAATGGGAAGATCGCGGCGGTCACCGGTGCGGCCTCAGGCATAGGATTGGCCTCGACCGAGGCAATGCTCGCCGCAGGCGCAACGGTCGTGCTGGTGGATCGGGATGAAAAGGCCCTTGAGGCTGTCTGCAGCCGGCTCGGCGAGCGCGCTATTCCGCTGGTGATCGACCTGCTCAATCCGAACGAGTGCGCGGGATTGCTCGAAGGCGTCCTGTCGAAGACGGGCAGACTCGATATCCTGCATGCCAATGCCGGCACCTATATCGGCGGCGACCTTGTTGAAACCAACCTCGACACGATCGATCGGATGCTCAATCTCAATGTGAATGTCGTCATAAAGAACGTTCACAATGTCATTCCGCACATGATCGAACGTGGCACCGGCGACATCGTCGTCACAAGCTCCGTCGCCGGGCATTCGGCAATCCCATGGGAGCCGGTTTATTCGTCGTCGAAATGGGCGATGACCTGCTTCGTCCAGACGATGCGGCGCCAGCTTCTGAAAAACGGCATTCGTGTCGGCTCGGTGTCTCCAGGGCCGGTGATCAGCGCTCTGCTCGCGGACTGGCCGGAGGAAAACCTTCGCAAGGCCAAGGAGGCTGGGGCTTTGATCGAGCCGAAGGAGGTCGCCGATGCGATCATCTTCATGCTGACCCGGCCGCGCAACGTCACCATCCGCGATATCGTGGTGCTTCCCAGCGCATTCGACATCTGAAGGAGCCTGATATGAGTTACCTGCAGAAATTTCGTCTCGACGGCGAGCGTGCGGTGGTCACCGGCGGAGGGCGCGCGATCGGGCTCTGCTGCACCGAGGCGCTGGCGGAGGCGGGTGCTGCCGTCGTCGTCATCGAACGCAGCGAGGCCGACGCCCGGCAAGCGCTGGCGCTGCGCGACAAGGGCTACGACGTCGAGGTCCGGCTGGGCGACGTCACCGACGCAGCCCGTATGGAGGCGATTGCCGCCGAGCTTGCCGACGCCGGCCGGCCGGCGACGATCCTCGTCAACAATGCCGGGATTGGCCAGAGCGGCATCCCGGCGGAGGATCTCGGCGACGCCGATTGGCTGCGCATGATGGACGTCAATCTCAACGGCGTCTTCTGGTGCTCGCGCGCTTTCGGCCGTCACATGGTCTCGATGAAACACGGCACCATCGTCAATCTAGGTTCGATGTCGGGGCACATCTGCAACCGGCCGCAACCGCAGACGGCCTACAACGTCTCGAAGGCGGCGGTCCACCACCTCACGCGCTCGCTGGCTGCCGAATGGGCGCAGCACGGCATCAGGGTAAACGCCGTTGCGCCCACCTACATCGAGACACCGATGGTGGTGGCCGTCGAAGCCAATCGCGAGCGGATTCCGCTCTGGCTCGCCGACACGCCGATGGGACGGATGGGAACGCCGGAGGAGGTTGCAAGCGCGGTCCTCTTCCTCGCATCGGGCGCCGCCAGCCTGATGACCGGAGCGATCGTCAATGTCGATGCAGGGTTCACCTGCTGGTAGTTCTTGGGGAATAATGAATATGGAAACGTTACCACATTTTCTTGACTCGTAATTCCGCGCCGTCTATTCGAATATGGAAACGTTACCACATCTGGGAGGAGCCTGATGAAATCCGCACGGTTGAACCGACTTTTCGGCGTGTCCGGAAATTGTTTTGACGTTGCCATCGATCACGGCATGTTCAATGAGCGGACCTTCCTCGCCGGCATCGAGAATATGAAGACCGCCATCGAGGTGATCGCCGAGGCTGGCCCGGATGCCATTCAGCTTCCGCCGGGCACCGCGCCCATTCTCCAGGCCATTCCCGGCAAACAACGCCCGGCCCTGGTGCTGCGCACCGACATCGCCAATATCTACGGCAATCCCCTGCCGTCTCGATTGTTTTCCGAAATGATCGACAGGGCGGTGGAACAGGGCGTTGCACTGGATGCCGCCTGCGTCGTCGTCAATCTTCTGATGCTGCCGGACCAGCCGGACGTCTATCGGGCCTGCGTGCGCAACGTGAACAGCCTGAAGCGCCAATGCGAGATCTATGGCATGCCGCTGATGGTCGAGCCGCTCGTCATGCAGGACAATTCCAAGGGCGCCTATATGGTCGATGGTGCGATCGACAAGATCCTGCCGCTCGTGCGCCAGGCGGCCGAACTCGGGGCCGACATCATCAAGGCCGACCCATGCGACAATGTCGAGGAATATCACCGCGTGGTCGAGATCGCCCAGGGCCTGCCGGTGCTGGTGCGCGGCGGCGGCCGCGTTTCCGATCAGGAAATCCTGTCCCGCACCAAGCAGTTGATGGAGCAGGGCGCCCGTGGCATCGTCTATGGCCGCAACGTCATCCAGCATCACAATCCCGGCGGCATGACGCGGGCCTTGATGGCGATCGTCCATGACAAGGCTTCCGTCGAGCAGGCCTCTCTGCATATTGGCTGACGCGCGTCTGGGAGGGACATGTCATGACGAAAACATTCCGCTTCGGCGTCATCGGCTGCGGTCTGATGGGGCGCGAGTTCGCCAGTGCTGCGGCGCGCTGGCTGCATCTGGCCGATGTGAAGGCGCGGCCGGAAATTGTCGCCGTCTGCGATACCAACGCGACGCTGCTCGACTGGTTCAGGGATCATGTGCCGACCGTTCGCCAGTTCACCGCCGACTATAAGGAGCTTCTGGCCAATCCCGAGGTCGATGCGGTCTATTGCGCCGTCCCGCATGTGCTGCATCAGCAATTTTACATCGATATCCTCAAGGCCGGAAAACATCTTCTCGGCGAAAAGCCCTTCGGCATGGACGCCGCTCAGAACCGGGCGATCATGGCGGCTCTCGCCGAGCACCCCGAACTCCTGGTCCGCTGCTCGTCGGAAATGCCGTTCTTTCCCGGCGCCCAGAAGGTTATCGCGCTGGCGAAAAGCGGCGACATGGGCGAGATCCTCGAGGTCGAGGCGGGTTTCCTGCACTCTTCGGACATCGACCGGCAAAAGCCGATCAACTGGAAGCGCATGGCCGAGATCAACGGCGACTATGGCTGCATGGGCGATCTCGGCATGCATGTGCTGCATGTGCCCCTGCGTCTCGGCTGGCGCCCGGCCACCCTGCATGCACAACTGGTCAAGAAAGTCACCGAACGTCTCGACGGCAAGGGCGGCATGCTGCCTTGCACCACCTGGGACAATGCCACGATCAGCAGCCGCGTACGCACCGGCGATCAGGATTTCCCGATGGTGCTGAAGACCTGGCGCATCGCGCCCGGCGAATCCAACAGCTGGTACATCCGCGTTCTCGGCATGAAGAAAAGCGCATTCTTCAGCACGAAGTCGCCGCGTCAGTGGCAGTGGATGGATTATAATGGCGGCGCACAGGCTTGGAGCACCGAGGATCTCGGCTACGGCTCGCTGTTTCCCGCCATCACCGGCAAGATCTTCGAATTCGGTTTTGCCGACGCCATACAGCAGATGTGGGCGGCCTTCGTCGACGAGCTTGCCGGAGGCAATGCGAACGGCTTCGGCTGCGCGACGCCGGCGGAAGCGCAGGCGCATCATGCGGTGCTGACGGCAGCCCTCAAATCCGGTCGCGAGGACGTCGTGGTGCCGGTGGAGTATGCCGGGGCGGAGCGCTGATGCAGCGCTCGGAGATCAATGCCGCGTTGCAGCGGGCAAACGCGACCCTCGATCGTTGGCACTGGTCCCTGCCGGCTTGGGGCTATTGGACGGCGGCGGACTTTGCCACTCATCCCCAGGAATCGGCCTATCTGCGCGCCCATCAACTCGGGTGGGATGTCACCGATTTCGGCTCGAACCGATTTGCCGAGTGCGGCCTCGTGCTGTTTTGCCTGCGCAATGGCATCGTGGGTGTCGAGGGTGAACGGACCTATGCCGAAAAGCTGCTCTTCGTCGGGGAAGGGCAGGTCACGCCGACACACCGGCACGCGGCCAAGATGGAAGACATCATCAATCGCGCCGGCGGCGATCTCGTCATCGAATTCGCCGCAACCGATGCCGAGGGCAATGTGTCGAAGGATGATGTGACGGTTCCGGTCGACGGCCTGCCGCGCCGGCTCGCCGCATGGGAGCCGCTGGTCCTCGAGCCCGGCCGGAGCGTCACGATCCGCACCGGGCTTTACCACCGCTTCTACGGCAGGAAAGGCGGCGGACCTGTCCTTGTCGGCGAGGTCAGCCAGGTCAACGACGACAACAGCGATAACTTCTTTCTGGAGCCGATCGGCCGCTTTGCCGCGATCGAGGAAGACGAGCCGCCGCTCAGGCCCTTGTGGAACGAAGGAGGCCGTTGATGCGAACCGGGGAGGAGGTTCACCATCAGGGCGGTCTGAAGCAGGGCGGTATCGTTTGCGCCGGAAACTTCATTGTCGATCGCGTCCACACCCTGTCCTATTGGCCCGAACAGGGCAATCTCGCCCATATCCTGCATCAGGATCTCGGCGTCGGGGGTGGGGCTGCCAATGTCGTCACCGATCTCGCCTCGCTTGGATTTCCCGGAAAGCTGGCGGCGGCGGGATGCATTGGCGCCGATCCGGACGGAGAGATCGTCAAGGCCAGGCTTGCGGCGGCCGGCGTCGATATCGGCGGTCTCACCGCGCTTGCCGACCGGGTGACGGCGCATACGCATGTGATGAATGTGCCCGGTCAGAACCGGACCTTCTTCTATCATGGCGGCGCCAACGATGCTGTCACGGACAAACGCATCTCACCCGCGGCCTTCGCCGAGGCCGGCTATCGGCTGTTCTATCTCGGTTATCTCATGCTGTTGCCGGGTCTCGACCGAATAGGCCCCGACGGTCGGTCGGGAGCCTCGCGCCTGCTCGAAGCCGCGCGCTGCGCGGGGCTGACGACCTGCGTGGATTTCGTCTCGAGTGAAGACCCGGAATTTGCGGCCAAGGTCGGCGTCGCTCTGCCCTTCTGCGATTTCCTGATCATCAACGAAATGGAGGCCGGCCGGGCAACCGGCCTTGTCGTTCGCGATGCGAATGGAGATTTGATCGAGTCGGCGCTTTTGAAAGCCGGCGAGCGACTGCTGGCCGCAGGCGTCACCAGGGGAGCGGTCATCCACGCGCCGGAGATCTGCTTCTGGTTCGCGCCTGGCGCTGCCCCGATCATGACGCGTTCACGACCCGTCGATGCCGATGACATCGTCAGCACGGTCGGCGCCGGAGACGCCTTCTGTGCCGCCGTGCTTTACGGCCTGCATGAGAACTGGCCGGTCGAGCATATCTGCACCGTCGCCCATGCTGCGGCTGCGTATTGCCTGACGGGCGCGACGGCCACCGACGGCATTCCCGACATGTCTATCCTCCTCCGGGAGGCGAAGGAGACGAACCCCGCCTAGCCGATGCCAGGCAATCAAAAGGGAGGAGCAGATGAAGCTATTCACCATGGCAGCCGCGCACGGCGGCTTTGCCGGTTTGGATGCAGCTGGGGAGACAGCGCGATGACATCTACAGAAAATGCGCGGCTCTCCGGCAAGGTGGCATTGGTCACGGGCGGCGCCAGCGGCATCGGCAAGGCGGTCTGCCAACGCTTCGCCGCCGAAGGCGCCAGGGTCGTGGTCGCGGACCTCGACGGTGAGAAATGCGCGCGGGTGGCGGCGGCGATCGGTGCTCAAGCCTGGGGTGTGGCGCTCGATGTGACCAGCCAGGACAGCATCGAAGAGACCGTGCGTCTTTCCATAGCCGCCGCCGGCAAGATTGACATCCTGGTCAACGCCGCAGGCATCTACGAGGTCGAGTCTATCCTGGAAATATCCCGCGAGCGGACCGCCAAGGTGTTTCAGGTCAATATCGAAGGCTTGATCTTCATGACGCAGGCTGTCGCCCGGCACATGGTGGAGAGAGGGGCAGGTGGACGCATCATCAACTTCTCCTCCCAGGCAGGCCGCCGCGGCGAAGGACCGGCCGTGGCTTACTGCGCTTCCAAGGCGGCCGTCATCAGCATCACGCAAAGCTGCGCCCTGGAGCTGATCCGTTATGGCATCAACGTCAACGCCATCGCTCCCGGCGTCGTCGATACGCCGATGTGGGACATCGTCGATGCAAAACTCGGCAGCCGGGAAGGGTTGAAACCCGGCGACGTCAAGCGCCGCGTGGCCGCTGCCGTTCCCGCCGGACGATTTGGCGCCGCCGAGGAACAGGCCGCCATGGCCGCCTTCCTGGCCGGGCCGGATGCAGCATACATCGTGGCGCAGTGTTACAATGTCGACGGCGGCAATGTCATGAGCTGAGCGCTTCGCTTCATCGGCAGGAATAGGCAATCGAGCTTGAGGTCTGGAGGAGTGGAATGAGAGCTGTACGCTTGGAATCGATCGGGTCTTTGACCATGCGCAGCGTTGAGAAACCGGTTGCCGGGCGGGGCGAGCTGCTTGTCAGGGTTGCTGCCGCCGGCATCTGCGGCTCCGATCGCCACATGTACAAGGGCGAATATCCGACCGCGATCCCCGTCACGCTGGGCCACGAATTCTGCGGCATCGTCGAAGAGATCGGCGATGGCGTCACCCGCTTTGCCGGCGGCGAGCTGGTGACGGTCGACCCGAATATCGCCTGCGGCACCTGTCCGGCCTGCACGCAGGCGCGGCCGAATCTCTGCGAGAGCCTGACCGCCATCGGCGTGACGCGGGATGGCGGCTTTGCCGAATATGTGGCGGTGCCGCAGGCGCAGGCCTTCATCCTGCCGGCCGGCCTCGATCCCGTTCACGGCGCCTTCTCCGAACCGCTGGCCTGCTGCATCCACGCCATCGACAAGGCAGGGATCCGTCCGGGCGACAGCGTCGCGATCCTCGGCGGCGGTGTGATCGGCTTGCTGATGGTACAACTGGCCCGTCTGGCGGGGGCAGGCGAGATCATTTTGATCACGCGGCAGCAATCGAGACGCCAGGCCGCCCTGCGCCTGGGGGCGACGCACGCCTTCGACCCGAATTCTTCGGACACGGTCGCGTCCGTTCGAGAGGCCACCAAAGGCGGCGCGGATGTGGTCATCGAGTGCGCCGGCGTCAGCGACACGCTTCAAAGCGGTCTGAGGATGGCGCGGCGCGGTGGCACCTTCGTGCTTTTCGGGGTCACGCCTGCGGGTGTCGAGGTGCCGGTTCTGCCCTTCGATCTGCTGATCAACGAAGTCGATATCAGGCCCGCCTACCTCAACCCCTTCACCCATTCGCGCGCTGCGGCACTGGTCGCAAGCGGAGCATTGGAACTGGACGCATTGGTCACCAAAACCATCGGTCTCGAAGAGGTCGCCGATGTGGTCGGCAACGCGCCGTTGCCGGGCGAGATCAAGGTCATCGTCCGGCCCTAAAACGGGTTTTTTGCGCTGCGGACGGGACCGGTGGAGTCGCGCGCGATCAGCGTGACCGGCACTTTGACCACCGCAGCCTGTCGCAATCCGTCCCCCGTTTGCTGGTCCTCAATCAGCGCCTCCAGCAGCCGTGCTGCCTGCTGCCCGACATTGCGGATCGGCTGCGCGACCGTTGTCAGCCGTGGAAAGACATAGGCCGCTTCCGGCAGGTCGTCGAAGCCGACGACGGAATAATCGTTCGGAACGGAAAATCCGCGATCCTGGATCGCATGAATTGCGGCAATCGCGGAAATATCGGTGGTGCCGATGATCGCGGTGATATCGGGGCGAGACGCCAGCAATTCGCGCGCCAGCCGGTAGGTCTCCGCAAAGCTGTGCTCTTCCGCCATCGCCACGGCCGCAGGCGCGATGCCGTCTTTCGCCATTTCCGCCGTGATGCCCTCGAGCCGCAGCTGGATAGGCTGGCTGTGGGCCGGCGCCCCAACGATGGCGATCGCCCGGTGGCCGAGGCCGATCAGGTGGCGCGCCATCAGCCGTCCGCCTTCCTCGTGATCGGCCATGACAGCGTCGTCGGCGATGCCGCTCAGCTCGCGGTCGATGGCGATGATCGGAATGCCGGCGTCGCGCAGCACCCCGAAATGCTCGATGTTGCCGAAAGCGCTGGCGACGATGACGCCGTCGACGCGCTGGGCAAGCAGCATGGAAAGATAGCGCGCCTCGTGATCCATATTTTCCGCCGTGCTGCAGATCAGCGTCTGATAGCCGTGCTGAAACAATTCCTGTTCGATGGCGTGGGCGAGGATGCCGAAGAACGGCACGTCGATCGACGGCAGCATCAGCCCGATCATCCGGCTGGGTGCCCCGCGCAGCATGCGGGCGCCCTTGCTGGGTGTGTAGTTCAGTGTTCGGATCGCCGCCTCGACGCGGTCCCTGAGCTCAGGCGAGGCGTAACCGCTGTTGTTGAGCACCCGCGAGACCGAAGAGACCGACGTTCCTGCAAGTTTGGCGATATGTCTGATGCTGGTCGTCACGGGCCCCGCATTTC
Source organism: Rhizobium ecuadorense (assembly GCF_001187535.1). Lineage (GTDB taxonomy): Bacteria > Pseudomonadota > Alphaproteobacteria > Rhizobiales > Rhizobiaceae > Rhizobium > Rhizobium ecuadorense. The sequence continues at coordinate 125,957 of NZ_LFIO01000958.1, read as the reverse complement.
TTTCTTTGCTCAGCGCCAACCGAAAGACGCTGTAGCACTTTGAATGCTGCACAACTTATCCTTAAATCGATTCCGATTTAAGGAATTCCTACGCCACAACCAAGCTTTCGAATCTATGGCTATTCGGCATGGACGTCTGATGAACGACACGGTCATCCTTTTTCACGGCATTGCCCGGACGAAGAAAAGCATGGAGAAGCTCGCGGTCTTCCTGTCCGGCAACGGTTATCGCGTTGTGAATGTCGGTTACCCCTCCACCAGGTTTTCGATCAGCGATCTCGTCGATATCGTTCGGCCGCAGATCGACGCGGCCGCCAAGGAGGCAGGCGACGGCCGTGTGCATTTTGTCGGTTATTCGATGGGTGGGCTCATCATCCGCGCTTTTCTCACGAACGATCGCCCGTCCAACCTTGGCAGAGTGATCATGGTCGGAACGCCGAACAACGGCAGCGAGATTGCCGATTTCCTCAAGACATGGCCGCTCTACAGGAAGTTCTATGGACCGGCGGGGCAACAGCTGATTACCGATCAAACCGAAATGACCGAGCTGTTCGGCACGGTCGACTACGAACTTGGCATCATCGCAGGGAACCGCACGATCGACCCGGTCTCTTCCCTCATCATCGGCCTCAGGGTTCCGAATGACGGGAAGGTGTCGGTGGAGAGCACGCGTCTCGACGGCGCGGCGGCGCATATCGTCATTGCCGCCAACCACACTTTCCTGCCCGTCAACAAGACCATGTGGAAACAGGCCCTATCGTTTCTGCGGGATGGGCGGTTTATGGCCTGAACACAGACGGCCTCATCGAGACAGTTTCAAAACGCGCAATATCGGCTGGGACCTTACCGTTGAACGGTGAGGTCCTGCTTCACTTTTGAAATCAGCAGGCGGGAGCCGTCAGCGGTGAAGTGCCCGTAGTCGAATTGCACCGGGTCCCCGCTTTGTGTCCACACGACACAATCCGGGTTGCACATGGTCTTATAGGTGGAGATGTATGTTGCTCCGCTTCCGGCCAATGCGTCCCGAATGTCCACACCGATGTGCTGGCGAGGCGCCAAATGATCAGCGGCCTTAAATGGCTGCCTGTCGTAGAGACTGTGAGCGAGCAGCCGCGGCAAGGAAGATTTATACTCTGCCACCGGTCCGAAGACGACGATCTTTTTGGCAAAGGGTGATAGGTAGTCCACTGTCTTTCTGATGAGTTTGGCGTCATCTGCCGTCCAGCGTCCCGCCAATACGAGAACATCGACCTTATGGCTCGGCAAAAACTCGTTGAATACGTAGTTCATGAGTTCCAGGCAGCGCTCTTCGCCTTCGGCCTCAAGAGTAGGACGGCATCCTGATGCGTTCGCTTGAATGACGTTGATCCCGGGCAGCCCCTTCAAGCCGGGATATAGGTGGGCGGCGTGACTATCACCGATGAGCGCTATGTTCTGCTGAGTATTTGAGAGAGCCAGGCAGGCATCGCGATCGTATTTTTCGATGCCATCGTTTGAGGTGAGGAAGCATTTGCCGCTGCGGAAGGCTTTCGAGGGGTCGTAATCGGCAAATTCCGCCACGTGCTCGACGAGCTTGTTGTCGTCCTTCATTTGTTCGGCGGCGAGTTGCCCGACGAATGCCAGCATTGCTACTGAAGCAATCGAGGCAGCACCGGCGGCGACGGACACCAGAGGCCGGTATCGCATCGTTCGGAAGGGCGTTTCGATAAATCGCCACGAGAGATATGCGGCGACAAAACTCAAAGCGACCGGCACCAATTGCCAGCCATGCTCCCACGCCCCGTACTGGTTCGAAAACACCCAGATCGGCCAGTGCCACAGATAGAGGGAATACGAGATCGAGCCTATAGAGGTGGCGACCCTCAATGACAGAAGCCTGCTGACAAGCGTGCCTGGCCCCGCCCAGATGATCAGCGCCGTGCCTAATGTTGCGGGCAAGGCCATCAAGCCGGGAAACTCGGAGGTTTTTGACAACAAAAGGGCACTGAGGCCGATCGCCAAGGCGCCGATTGCCGAAAGCGCGCTGTTGATCCGCATATCGGCGAATTTCGTCAATGCCGGTGCTGCGATGAGAGAGCCTACCAGCAGTTCCCAGGCACGATATTGCACAAGATAGAAAGCTGCAGAGCGATCGATTGGAACAATGATGATGGAAGCAATGATGCTGATTGCGAAAAGTCCTGCGATGGCGATCCCGGTTGCTCTGCGCCCATACCGGCTCGCTGCCATGACGATCAGCGGAAAAATGACGTAGAACTGCTCTTCGACCGACAGCGACCATGTGTGCAGGACCGGATTGAATTCCGCGGAATCGTCGAAATATCCCGTCGTCAGATAGAAGTAGGCATTTGAAGCAAACAGCGCGGAAGAGGTAACTGATTTAAAGACCCGCAGGCTTTCGTCAGGCAGCATCGTAAAATACGAAACCGCCATCACAACAGCATACATGACCACGACAGCGGGAAGAATTCGTTTGGCTCGACGGCTATAGAAGTTGCCGATCGAAAATCGACCTTCGCTCGCTTCAGCGAGAATGATTTTCGTAATCAGATACCCCGATATCACGAAGAAAATGTCCACCCCGATAAATCCGCCGGGGAGAATGCGATCAAATCCACAGTGATAAAGAATCACAAAAATGACGGCTACGGCTCGCAGGCCGTCGATATCTTGACGATGCGTAATCATTTTCGGCCTCGGTGTTTGGCCTCCCGGAATTTCGTACCGTGAGACCGCTCAAGATGCAACCGCAGTCAGGGTAAAATGAAAACTACTCGCCTTAAAAGCGCTTTCGGCACAGATGTAATCACCCAGCGAGCGAGCGCAGGGGCGGCCTGACGGGCGATTAAAATTGGCTGCTGAAACGCAGCGGCGGCGTTGCCAGAACGCCATGCAGGAAAAATCGGGCGAACGTGTGACGAGCCCGGTACCGGCTGGCCGAACGTGACAATCGGGGCTGACGGTCTCTGTTGGTCTATTTGCATAGATTTCTCAGCAGCCGTTCAGGTTAAGATAATTTTCAGATATTCAAACATCCGCCACACCACCGCTGACTATTGTGGGCGGCAAGCGTATCGAAGGAAGATCTGATGCCCGCCATCTTGCGAAAGAAAATTCATGGAGCATCCACACGGGGGCAAGTCATCGACGGTGCTGAGGATATCGGCGTCGCCTATCAGGTGTTTTCCGATACGGTGGTCGAAGACGTGGTGGTCAAGAATTCTCCCCGCGGCTTCAAATTTCACAACGGCAAGAATCTTGTCGTCAGGCGCTGCGAAACAGAAAATGTGAACGGCGACGGCATTTACCTGACGATGACGTCGAATGTTTTGCTGGAGAACAACCGCGTCGGCGCAGCGCCCGGCCAGGGAGCGGATTGCTGCCAATTCGCCTACGAAAACAAAGATAGCTATATAAGTTCCAATGTGGTGGTCCGAGGCAACCTTTTTCTCCAGAGGCCGAGCAGCGCCTCGAACAAGGGGGCGCTGGTTTGCGGCAGGACCCGAAACTACCTGGTCGAATATAATTTCATCGGCGGGAAGAATTTTTCATTTTCATCGATCGGCGACGATGCGGTGGTGCGCAGCAACATCATGCGCGATGGCAGGATGAACGATTATTCCTTCGGCTACGGAGTCGGCGATCAAGTCAGCCATGCCGGCCACCATGTTTATGACAACAGGATCGAGAACAGCAATCGCGGCGTGAGTTTGAGCGGTTATTCGGATCAAAATCTGGCATTTCGCAAAGATATGAATATCCACGACAACGTCATCAGCGAATGTGAGATCGCTTTTTTCGCCAATCGACCATGGTCCGGAAGCTTTCGGCGCAACATATTCCTGCGGTGCAAGCAGGGCATCCTGCTCAAGGGAAACGGCGAGGCGACTGCAGGGGAAGTTGACGGCAACTATTTCAATGACGGCAGCTTTCTGAACGTCACGCCGCCGCCGCTTCGCGTCAAGCCCGACGGAAAGGCTTCCGTTTCCTCAGGCGAATGGACATCCGAGCCTGACGAAATCCGCATTCAGTGGCGTAACAAGGGGATCGATATACCGGGCGCCAACCGGCCTTCCATTACGGTCGAAGCCGGCATGGAATTGTCATGCGTCTTGCTGGCCCGCAAGGAGCAGAATTGGATGTTGGCGATCGCTGAGACTGCTTATGACGATTTCACGCCGCGTGCGTGGCAGGAAAACATGCTGCCTTGGCAGAAGCGCTATCTCTCGATTTGAACGGCTGCTCGCATGCCCATCCGGCGGCCGACGATCTTGACCGATGCGACAAGAACGACGGAATGAGGCGCTCTACCGCCAGACGTCGAACACACCTTCCCTCAAGGCTGGCGTTGATTCCGGTTTGTTCGCAACCTGGGACGCAGTTCCGAGAGTGCGATGACCATATGTGGCCAGCAAATGAAAGGTGCCAGCATCATGCCTGCCTCGGTCATGGCTCCAAGCATGATGAGGATGATGATAACAATCTCCTTTCGCCTGGCGCCGGATTCTGCCGGATCGGGGTCGACGATTGTCATCTTCCGGAACACGCGGGTCAGCGCAAACAACGTCCATGCGGTAACGCCTGGAATGCCGATATTGAGCGCTAGCTCAAGATAGGTGTTATGGGTCGATCGTGCATCGAAGGTAACCTTGACGTACTCTTCCATGACATCGGGCTGACGAAACATCGCAAACCCATAACCTGTTAGGGGCCTATCCCAGATCAATGGCAATAGCTGTTCCCAGATATTGGTGCGACCGGAGAAAGTAATATCTTTGCCGAATGCTTCTGCAACCGCTGAAGCCACGCCGAGGTAAACGAAGCTGGCGCCGAACCCGACGATCACGAACAACAGGAAAACGACGAAGGAACGAAAAAGACGGTTCGGGTAAATGTGAATAACGCGAATGCCATACAGCATCATGCTGCCGAACATCGTCAAGACGACAGCCGTCGAGGACTTCGTTGCCACAATCAAGGCGAGGAGACAAAGCATTGCAGCCCAGCGTACCAGGGTACTGTAACGAAGCCGGCCGAGTTTCTCCGTCGAGAGCAGGCAGACAAAACTGATCGAGGAAAACTGCCCCAACGTGTTCTTATGATAAAATGCGCCTTTGACCATGCCCGCATAGCTGCCGCGCATGATGGCGAATTGTGGGAAAGCTGCCGTGTAGAGAACGTTGATGAATGCGGCGGCAATCGCAAAACGCCCAAGGACTCGGAAGGCTTCGACATTGCCGTAGCGCGCGCGGTACAGAAGAGGCGGGACGGCGAGAACGATGACCGCAGCCAATCCCTTTAAGGATGCGGTCTTGTCGATGGAGAAGACGATCGATGTCAGGCAGGAAATGCCGACAACCACGATGAACGGCGAAAACCTTGAAAAGACCCGTAGGAACTGTTTCTGTTCCAACAGAAAATATAATCCTGACAAAGGGATAAGGCCGTAGAGCAATATTTTCATCGGCAGCGGGTCGACCGCGGCGCCGTCGTCGAAGTTTGCAGGCAAGCCGTACCACATGCCTGTCGCCCGCCACAGAGACGCGTAAAATGCTATCGTAAGGACCAGCTTTGCCAGCACATCGCGCCGGACGCGCCACCGAGGCACAGACTGCCGGTGGTAGCCCGCCGGATAGTGGTGTCTTGCCAAAGCTGCATTTTCTATCGTCATCAAAGGCTCATATAAATCAATCTGCAGAACCCCGGCTGTTCGCCGCGATCAAGGCGATGCCGGTATTCGATTGAACGGAGGCGGGAACTGATCTGCGCATCCTCGGCTTCCGCTCGCGAAGAACGAATTCATTTTTGGCGGTTTCGATAACGTCGTCCTAGTTTCCCGAACTGCCCGTTTCGGTGGGCGATTTGGCCAGGGCAATTTGACCAGTGGCCCCAAGCTTCTTGAGGCGGCACGTCTCACTTCGCCATGCGGCGCGACTTTAAGCGAACTCATTCCGCGAATCCAGCCGATATAATCATGTCATCATGTCGCGCCGTTAACCGTCCGATCGACTCTGGACTATTGGCACTACCCAGGCGATTTTACGGCGAACCCAATTTTCGGAACCAAACACCGAACCCGCCGTTGATGGCATGTCCAACCGTGTCCGGGGAGACAGACATGGCACGTCAGACATTCTGGAAAGGCTATCTCAAGCTCTCGCTGGTCACCGCCGCCGTCTCGCTGACGCCGGCGACGACCGAAAGCAACAAGGTGCGGTTCCACGTTCTCAATCGCCAGACCAGGAACCGCGTCGAAAGCCGATACGTCGACAGTGTCACCCATAAACCGGTCCCCGACAGGGACCAGGTGAAAGGGTATCCGCGCGGCGAGGACGACTATATCCTGCTCGAAGACGAAGAGATCGAGGAGGTCGGGCTCGAAAGCACCCGCACCATCGATATCGACAGTTTCGTGCCGCGCGGCTCGATCGACTGGATCTGGTACGACAAGCCGCATTTTCTGGCGCCCGAGGACAAGGTCGGGGTGGAAGCCTTCTGTGTCATCCGCGAAGCGATGAAGGCAAACGACGTCGTCGGCATCGCCCGCCTCGTGCTCTATCGGCGCGAGCGTGCCGTGCTCCTGGAACCGCAGGGCAAGGGCATCATTCTCTGGACCTTGCGCTATGGCGACGAGGTGCGTGAACCGACGGCCGAACTCGACAGTAAGGCCGAGATCGACAGCAAGCTTTTGGCGCTGATGAAACAGCTGGTGAAGGAAGAGACCAAGGATTGGAGCCCGGCCATGGTGCAGGATCCGATCCAGAAGCGCCTGAAGTCGATGATCCGCGGCAAGCAGAAGAGCCTGAAGAAGGCCGCGCCCGCGAAAAAGCCCGCACCGGTGAAATCGACCGGCAACGTCATCAACATCATGGATGCGCTGAAGAAGAGCCTGGCCGCGGAAGACGGGCGCAAGCCGCGTTAGCGAAAACGTGGGGGCATTTCACCCGACAGGTTCGAGAACCAGCTCAGCTCGCCTTCTTGCTGCGGCTGTCGCCGCGCGCCGGTGCCTTCTTCGCCCGCACCTTCTTTGCAGTATCGTTGCCGCTTATCCCAGCGCTCTGCCGCAGCGCCTCCATCAGGTCGACGACCTTACGTTCCGGAGGCTGTTTCTTCCTTGGCGGTGCCCGGCCCTCGATTTTTGCCTTCACCAGTTCGACGAGGGCAGCCTCGTAACGATCCTCATATTCGCTCGGCTCGAAGCTGCCTTGCTTGGTCTTGAGGATATGGCCTGCGAGTTCGAGCATCTCCTTGTCGAACTTGATATCGGGAATGTCGTTGAAGACGCTGTCGGCCGAGCGCACTTCGTAGTCGAAGTTCAGCATCGTCGCGATGATATGGTCGTCATGCGGGCGGATCAGCAGCGTCCGGTTGCGCCGGAAAAGCACGGCTTCGGCGAGTGCTGCGACCTTGCCGTCGCGCATGCCCCTGGCAATCAGCGCCAGCGCCTCTTCGTCATGCTCGTCTACGGGCGCGAGATAGTAAGGACGGTCGAAATAGAGCTTGTCGATACCGTCATAAGCGATGAAAGCCTTGATATTCAGCACCTTGTCGCTTTCCGGCATGAGGGCTGCGATTTCGTCGCCCTCGATGAGGATGTAATCGCCGTTCTCCATCTGGTAGCCCTTGACCTGATCGTCCCGCTCGACCGGTTTGCCCGTCTCGCTGTCGATGAATTGCCGTTCCACCCGGTGGCCGGTCCTGCGGTTGATGATGTTGAAGGAGACGCGGTCGGAGGAGGAAACGGCGGTGTAAAGCCCGACGGCGCAGGCAAGGTCGCCGACTTTCAGATGACCTTTCCAGCTTGCCCGCGCGGCCATTCCATCCTCCGTCGCAAATCAGAGCCGACTGTTGCTCTTGTCGGTTTCGAGTTCCTGGAATGCCCAGCCGCGGCCGTCGGGCGCGGGATAGGCGAGCAGCGCATCGCCATCGCCGATCTTCTGGCGCGACGCGGCGTCCCTGGCATGGACGATCGCTTCCTCGGCAGTGGCATAGGTTTCCGAGAGCGTATCGCCGAGCTTGTAAGCCCAGCCACTGTCATGCGGCACGACCTGATAGGTGATATCGGCCATTTCGGATCTCCTCTTCTCAATTGGATAGGGAGCATGACGGCATCATACTCTAATTTCGATTGGTTTTGCGCCCCTCGTCGAGGGCGATGATTTTTTCCACCGAAGCGATATCCTCGCTGGTGACGACGGGAACCGGATCGGTGGCAATCGCCTCCAGCACCTCCTGCGAGACGGCGCCGTTGCGGATCGCCCATTCCAGCGTCTCGCGTGTTTCCCGCTCGGCCTTGAGCTGGGCATAGAGCGCGACGATCAGCCGATCGCGGGCGTCCATGCGCCCGCCCTGGCGATCCATTCTGCGGACATGCGCCATCGAAATCCACCTTTGTCACTGATTTCGTTCAGGTGTAATCAACTGCTGACGGATGGAAAGGTTCCGAAACCGACAGGCAGCCATTGCCCGGTGCGGCGCCGGGCAGACATTGTCATCTGCAGAATGTTCACGAGAGGATTTCATCATGGTCGATCTCAAGGCTCGCCCTCGCCCGACCGGCGCCACCGCCGTTCTTGGCCGCACCGGTTTTCCGCATGTCACCTCCGCCACCAGGGGCGAGATCGATATCGTCACCGCGCCGTCGCAGCCGGGCTTCAATCCGCTCGACCTGCTCTATGCCTCGCTGTCTGCCTGCCTCGTGCTCAGCGCCCGCATGGCCGCCAGCCAGATGGGCGTTCTCGACAGGATCAGCGAGATCACCGCCGAGGTCACCGGTGAGAAGGCGACCGAGGGCCTTTCGCGTGTTGCCAGATTCAACATCGCCTTCTCGATCAAGGGCGATATCGATGAGGCAACCCGGCAGAAGATCGTCCATGCGGCCGAGGATGAGATCTGCACGGTGAGCAATACGATCCGTGGCAATCCCGATTTTTCGACGACGATATCGGCATAGAGCATGATGCCGAAAAGTGTGAGCGGTTTTCTCATGACATCATGCTCTAACTCTTTAATGTAGAACAGGATTCAGATTTTAGGCCGACCGGGCCTAAATCATCCTGTTCTAGGTTGAATCTATATAATATTTATAGACAATTGCCGGCGGAGGATTGCGCGGCCCATGCCCGGCTTCTATGCTCGGGCATCGCAAGCAATATCCGGGCCGCCATGCATTCCAAGTCTTCTCAGATGCCCGAACCGCCTGTCGTCGCCATCATCGGCGGCGGTGTCTCCGGCGCGGGCGTCGCCTATCATCTCGCGCGGGCGACGCGCGACGCGCCTCCCGTCATCCTGGTCTTCGAGCCACGCGCCGATCTCGGCCGCGGCCTGGCCTATGACACCGATGATCCGGCTCACCGCATCAATGTCCCAGCCGCCAAGATGAGCCTGCAGCCGGACGAGCTGGGCGAATTCCAGGCCTGGATCGAAGCCCGCGACGCCGTTGCCGACGACCCGGAGGCAAAACGGCCGGAAGGCCTGCTCTTCCCCAGGCGCCGGCTGTTCGGCGAATATGTCGCCTCCCTGCTGAAACCATTGCTGGAAGACGGTCGCGTGCGTCATTGCCGCGCCGCGGTGACCGGCGTCGAGCGCCGTTCCGGCCGCTGGTCGATCCGCGACGATAAGGGTGGCGTGACGGAAGCCGATATCGTCGCGATCGCCACCAGCCATCCGCCGCCGGCAGCCCCCGGCCGGCTGGCCAGCCGGCTTGCGGGCCATCCGCGTTTTGTCGCCGATACCACCAAACCAGGCGCGCTCGACGTCATCCGCCCGCATGACCGGGTGCTGGTCATCGGCAACGGCCTGACGGCCGCCGATGTCGTCGCCTCGCTTGCCCAGCGCGGCCACGACGGTCCGGTGACGGCGATCTCGCGCCGCGGGCTGCGCTCGCGCGGGCATGCGCCGGTGCCGCAGCCGCTCTTCGGCGATTTCCTCGCCGATGCGGCCCATTCCGCCGGCTCGCTGCTGGCAGGGATCCGCGCCGCCATCGAGGCGGCGAAGGCGGAGGGCATAAGCTGGCACGGCGTGATCGATCAGGTGCGGGCGCAGGGATATGAACTCTGGCAGGCGCTGCCGGTTGCCGAACGCCGCCGCCTCGTGCGCCATCTCAGACCCTATTGGGACGTGCATCGTTTCCGCATCGCCCCGCAGGTCGAGGCCGTGCTCGACGCGGCGGTTGCCGCCGGCCGCCTCGAAATCCTTGCCGGCTCGGTCGCCGATGCGCGTATCGAAGGCGAGCTTATCCTGTGCACCCTGCAGCCGCGTCATCAGCGCCAGCCCTTGGAGCAGAGTTATGACGCCGTCATCGTCACCACCGGCCCGGCCCATGGCGGCATTCTCGATACCCAGCCCTGGCTCGCAGCCCTTGCCGCAAACGGGCACCTGTCGCTCGATCCCACCGGCCTCGGCCTTGCCTGCACCGGGCATTCGCAAGCGATCGGCCCGTCGGGAGAAGCGGACCCGTCGCTGCTGATCTCCGGCCCGCTGGCGCGCGGCACTTTCGGCGAGCTGATGGGGCTGCCGCAGGTGACCGAGCATGCCTTCTTCGTTGCCACCGAGATTGCTGAAAAGCTGCTGGCGACAAAGATGCGTCCGGCCTGATTTTGCGCTCCCATGTCGCTTGTCGGCTGTCGTTTGTGATCGACTTCTGATACGCACACGGCAGCCAACATTGCATCGCCTTTGGGCGACCAGAAATATCGAGATCATGTCGCAGGCTGCCTCCACCCTCTCCGAAGCCTCGCCTTCCAACCGCCTCGCCCTTGCAGCCCTCATTCTCGGTGGGGCTGCGATCGGCGGCTCGCCGATCTTCGTCCGGCTGTCCGAGGTCGGGCCGATGGCGACGGCCTTCTGGCGCGTGGCGCTGGCGCTGATCCCGATCTTCATCGTCTCGTTGATGAAGAAGAATGCAGGCCCGCAGCCGCAGAGCCTTTCCGACTATGGCATGCTGATCCTTCCCGGCCTCATGCTGTCGCTCGATCTCGCCGCCTGGCACCTTTCGCTGACCATGACCTCGGTTGCCAATGCGACGCTGCTTGCCAACCTCGCGCCCGTCTTCGTGACGATGATCGCCTTCGTCTTTTTCCGCGCGAGGACGAGCGGCGTCTTCATGCTCGGACTTGTCCTGGCGCTGGCGGGCGTCGTCATTCTGAAGGGCGGACCGGCAGCCATCGGCAATGGCGATCTCGCCGGTGATGGTATCGCGATGATCGCCGCCTTCTTCTATGCCTGCTATATCTTGGCGATCGGCAGGTTGCGCAGCCGGTTCGATACGATCCGCATCATGCTGTGGAGCACGGCGTCGGCCGCCGTCTTCATCTTCCCGATCGCTCTCATTCATGAGGGCCATATGCTGCCGGCAAGCCTCTATGGCTGGTCGATCCTCTTCGGTCTCGCCTTTATCAGCCATGCCGGCGGGCAGGTGGCGATCACCTATGCGCTGGCCTATCTGCCGCCGGCTTTCTCCTCGCTGACACTGCTGCTGCAGCCGGTCGTCGCGGCAATCCTTGCCTGGGCGCTGCTGAACGAGGCGATCGGAACCATGCAGGCGCTCGGCGGCGCCGTCGTGCTTGCCGGCATCATGGTCGCCCGCCGAGGCTGATCGTTAAAGCGCGTCGCGTTAAGCTTGATTCATGCGACGCGCTTTCGCTTTTGTTTTTACGCATGTCGTGCCGCAAAACCGCGGCACACTTTTACGCGACATGCTTTAGCGGTTTTCCTGCAGCAGCCATTTCTGGATGATCGGCACATCGGCATCGCCGAGATCGTGGCCGCCGGGAATGACGTCGGAATCGACCGTGGCGCCCGAACTCTTCAGCCGCTCTTCCAGCTCGCTCGCATATTTGCCGTAGGCATCCGTCTTGCCGCTGATGACGAGGAGGTCGGTGCCTTTGAGATCGGCATGCGGAAAGTCGCTGAGAACAGGCATGGAGCGCAGCAGCACCGCCTTGTGAACCAGGTTCGGGTGCAGATAGAGCAGCGAGTTCAGCAGATTGGCGCCGTTGGAATAGCCGACATAAACGACCTTCTGTGGATCGAGCCCATAGGATTTGACCGCGCCCTCGATAAAAGCCGCGAAGGCCTCCGCCTCGGTCTTGATGTCGTTCTGGTCGAAGGAGAAGGGGGTAATGCGCTTGTACCAGCGCGGAAAACCTTCCTCCGTCGCCCGGCCGCGCACGCCGAGCAGCGTCGCCCGCGGTGCCGCCTTGTTGAGAAGCGGCATCAGCGTCGTCTCGTTGCCGCCGGAGCCGTGCAGCAGCACGAAGACGCTGCCGTCGGGATCCGGCGGCGTATAGAAGCGATGAACGAATGGCAGCTCACGGTAATTGATGCGCGGCTGGCCGGGCATTGCAAACTGCGGCAGTACGACCTTCAGGTCGTGGAGATTGGTGATCGCTTCGGGCGGCGCGAACAGCTTGGTCCCAAGGGCCGCCTGCTCTTCGTCAACGAGCATGCCCGGTTTGTCGGTGGCCAGCTCGATCAGCGTGTCGCCGGGCTCGCGGGCATAAAGCGAGCGGAAATATTTGCGGTCATGCAGGTTGGTCGGCGATGCGTCGGTGGCTTCCAGGGCCTTGCGGACGGAGTGCAGCGTCTCCTCGTCGGCGGCGCGGAAGGCAACGTGATCGATCGTGCCGGCGCCCGGCGCGCCGGACCAGAAGCCGCGGGCATCGCGCACGTCGATGACGTCGCCGGACTGCGACACCAGCCTGTCGATCGTGCCGCGATTGGCCAGGAAGCGGTAACCGAAATGGCTCTCGATGAAGCTGCGGCTCTCAGCCGGCTTCTCCGTCAGCATGGTTGTGCCGCGCACGCGCTGAATGGCGTGTTCGGCCGGAATCGAGGCGCCGTCCCAGACCGCTGGCGATGTGAGCTGCTTTGCGCCGGCGAGCTTGAGGATGATGTTATCGGGGTCCTTCAGCCTCAGCACAGGCTCGCCGAATTCGTCGGCCGGTCCTTCCGAGCGCAGGCCGAAGCTCATGGCGCGCGTCAGCCAGTAGCCGATGCTGGCGGGGTCGATCGACAGCGAGACTTCGCTGATCTGGCCGTAACCGGCCCGGCCGGGCGCGCCGTCTTCCCAGACGAGGAAGGTGAGGAGGGAACCGGGCGTTCCCACCGCATCGCCGTAGAGGAGATGAAGTTGCGTCACATCCTCGTAGCCGGCCGTCTGCTTGACCAGCCGCATGCCGAGAAATCCGGCGTAAAAGTCCACGTTCGCCTGCACCTTGCGGGTGATGGCCGTCACGTGATGTATGCCTGATACCATCGAGAGCTGTCCTGATTGAAGCGGTGTCGTCAGGAGCGCGAGTATGAAAGCTGCGAAGGTCATACCGTTGCCAATGACCATCGCTTAGTTTTGTTCCGCACAAAGCGCAAGCGAATCGCCGCGCTGCAGCAATTCCAGATGGTCGACATATTCGAGCGCCTCTTCGAGTTGCTGCAGGGTCGGCGGCTTGACCATATAGGCGCGCGCACCCAGATTTCTGGCCCGCTGCCTGTCGGTCTCATCGCTTGACGTGCTGAGAATGCAGACGGGAATCTGGTTGAGGCGGATATCGGCGGAAAGCGCACGCAGCACCTCGAAGCCGTCCATGATCGGCATGTTGATGTCGAGCAGCATCAGGTCGATCTGCGGCACATCGGCGATTTCAGCGCGTTCTTCCAGCAGCCGCATCGCATCGCGCCCGTTGGTGGCGACATGCAGATTGAAATCCACCTTCTCCCGCCGCATCAGCTTGATCTTCAGAAGCTGGATGTCGGCCGGGCTATCCTCCACCAATAGCACTTCGGCAAGCCTGCCCGCACCTTCGCCCGGCTGCTCCGCCGCTTTGCCGCTGTGCGGGACGGCCGCTGCAGCGGGGGGCTTGGGCCTCGTCCCGGCGAGCGGCACATCGAGAATGAAGGTGGCGCCCGGCCCATTTTCCGCCTCACACCAGATCGAGCCGCCATGCAGCTGCGCGATGCGGCGGCAGATGGCCAGGCCGAGCCCGGTGCCCTCGATGCCGCGGCCGACGAGGCGCTTGAACGGTTGGAAGATCAGTTCGCGATGCTGGGGATCGATGCCGGGCCCGTTGTCGCGCACGGTGAGACGGCAGAAATCGCCATGGGCTTCGCCCGAGATCGTGACCTCTGGAACCGTCTGCTCGCAATAGCGGATGGCATTGGACACGAGGTTCTGCAAGAGCTGGGTCAACAGCGTCGCATCGCCCATGACCTCCGGCAGCGCTCCGCGGATGATGACGGCGCCGCGGCTTTCGGTCTGCTGGCGCAGATTGTCCTCCACCTGATCGAGCACGGCAGAGAGCGAGACCGGCATGAGCTCCGGTCCGCCGGAGGCCTCGAGCCTGGTGAAGCCGGAGACCTTGACGATCAGGTCTTCCATATGGTCGGCGGCGCTGAGCACGTAATCGAGCAGTTCCCGGTCGTCGGCCGGAAGCGCTGCGGAACCGTGCAGGATGCGGCTGAAGGATTTGATCGTCCTGAGCGGCTCCTTCAGATCATGGGCCATGGCGCGCGTGAAGATCTCGAGCGATTGCCGCTTCTGCTCCAGCTGCGCTTCCAGCATGCCGTGCATGATGGCGTTCTGGATGCAGCGATGCAGTGTTTCGGGCGACAGCGAATCCTTCGTCAGATAGTCGCGCGCGCCGCTCTTCATCACCTCGACGGCGACGGTTTCACTGCCCTGGCCGGTCAGCATGATGACATTGGCGGCGGGATCGCTCTCCAGGATATCGGCAAGGACGCCGAGGCCATTGCGGCCCGGCAGCGAATAGTCGAGCAGGATGCAGTTCGGCCGTTTGCGGCCATTCAGCGCAAGACCCTCTTCACCCGTCTCCGCCTCCAGGACGTTATAGACGGTGCTGGAGACGCGGCTCAATATGCGGCGATAGACCTCGCGATCGTCGATATTGTCGTCGATGATGAGAATGCTGCAGTCTTCCGCCAATCTGTCAGTCCTCGAGCGGCAGGATGGCGATTTCGAACCAGTATTCCTTCAGCCGCTGGATCGCCGCGAACAGCCCGTCGAGATCGACCGGCTTCTGCACATAGGTATTGGCGCCGAGCGCATAGCAGCCTTCGATATCGCGCTCGTCGTCGGAGGTGGTGAGGATCACCACCGGGATCTTGCGCCAGCTGGCGTTCGACTTGATCGCCTCCAGTGTCTTGCGGCCGTCAAGGCCCGGCATGTTGAGATCGAGCAGGATCAGCCCCGGTTTCGGCACCATGGCGGTCAGCATGTCGAGCGCTTCCTGGCCCGAGGCCGCCCAGCGGATCGAGTTGCGCAGGTTGGTGCGTTTGAAGGCGCGCATCGTTGCTTCGAAATCGTCTTCGCTGTCCTCGACGATCAGGATCGGTTGCGTGTCACGCTGCTGCATTCTGCCCCTCGCGCTTTTTTCCCAGAGTGAAGTAGAATGTGGTGCCGGTGCCGACCTCGGATTCCAGCCAGATATCGCCATTGTGCCGCGCGATGATCTTGCGGACGAAGGTGAGGCCTGCTCCAGTGCCGTCGTCGGAATCCTGCGACTTTTCCAGCCGTTTGAAAATGCGGAAAATATCCTCATGGAATTCCTGGGGTATGCCCTTGCCGTTATCCCGGACGAAAAACACGTTGCGGGCAACCGTGCCGTTCTGGCCGACATACCGCTCAAGATAGCCGATCGACACCAGCGGCGCCGGTTTGTCGTTGTATTTGATCGCATTGGTGATGAGATTGCGGAACACTTCGGTCAGCCGCGGCGCGTCGCAGACCACATCCGGCAACTGGCCGTCGATGATGACCTTGGCATGTCGCTCCTCCAGCAGCAGTTCCATCGTCGCGACGACATCCTTGACGATCAGGCCGATATCGCTGCGCTTGACCGCCAGCTGCTGCCGCCCGAGCCGGGAGAAATAAAGCAGGTCGTTGACGAGTTTTTCCATGCGCTGGCTGAGGCGCACCAGCCGGTTCAGCCGGCGCACGCCGTCGACGTCGAGCTTGTCTTCATAGTCTTCGAGGAGAAAACGCGAGTGGTTGTGCAGGCCGCGCAGCGGTTCCTTGAGATCATGCGAGGCGATATAGGCGAATTCGTCGAGGTCGTGGTTGCTGCGCTCGAGTTCGGCCGTATAGGCCTCGAGCTGGGCAAGCGTCGTTTTCATCCGCTCTTCCTGCCGGGCGCGCTCGCTGATATCCCGCACGATGCCGACGAAGATCTTCGCATCGCCGGTGGAGACGGCGCTGATGGAAACGTCGATCGGAAAGACGATGCCGTTCTTGCGTCGTCCGGAGACCATGCGCGTCGTGCCGATGATGCGCTCCTCGCCGGTCTTCCGGTAATGGGCGAGATAGCCGTCGTGCTCGGAATGGTAGGGTTCAGGCATCAGCATCTTGATATTCCGGCCGATCGTTTCCTGCGGGGAATAACCGAACATGCTTTCGGCCGCCGGGTTGAAGCTCCTGATCGCTCCACTCTCGTCGATGACGATGACGGCATCGGGCGTGCCGCGCACCAGCGCGCCGAAGCGGACGCGCTCGGTTTCGAGGTTGTGGTTGTTGCGCATGAAATAAAAGACGAGGCTGGCGATCAGCCAGAGCGTCGCAGCCGTAATCGTGCGGTTGGCGATCTCCTGCCAGAATGCCGCCTCGTCGTGCCTGACGGCGAAGAAGCCGAGCATCAACAGCACGGTGCAGGCAAAGGCGAAGAAAAGCGGCGCATTCCGATTGCCGAACCAGAGCGCCGTCAGCACCAGCGGCACATAGAGAATGCCGTTGGCAACACCGAGCGGCGTGTAGAGATCGACGAGAAGGCCGGTGAAGCAGACCGCAGCCGGGATCCAGAGCGGAATCTGCGCCCGGTTTGCCGGCTGCATCCACCAGGAGCGTGCGAGAAGTCCCGAGCCGAAGATCACGATGCCGACCGCCGTATGCAGCGCCATCGCCGCATAGGATCCCCAGCGGTATCCCTGCTCGGCGTCGGTGACGTAGCTGGCGAGCGCGATCATGCCGAGGGTGATGACGACGTAGCTCGTCAGTTCCTGCACCACCTGGCTTTTCCTCTCGACGTGGAGAGAGAGCAGCAGCGAAAGATTGGCGATCAGGAAGACCAGCGCCGTGTTCGGGCCCATGCCGCCGCCGATCTGCGCGATGAAATCCGGCGGGATGACGAAGCGGCTGATCAACAGGTCGATATTGTGGAACGTCCGGCCGATGGTGACGATTTCCACGAGCCGGGCCGCAGCGATTGCCGCCGCAAATCCTGTCATGATCGTTGCGGCTAGCAGAAAGCGGCGGGCAGCCAGCGTCGAGGCGGCAAGCCCCAGACCGGACAGCACGAAGCAGAGCGCGGTGTTGAAGGCCATCGACGGAAAGCCGGGAACCAGCGAAATGATCGCCTCGATCTGCAGCAGCCAGCCGGCAAGGGCGCTCATTCCGAGAAGGAACATCAGGCAGCCGACCGCAATGGCAAAGCCACGGTAGCGCTGCCGCCTCCGCTCGTCCTGCAGGTCCACGTTGGCCTTATCCTGCACCCGTCGTGTCCTCCTCGGTTCGCGTGGCCATTTTTTCCGAAATCGAGGAATACTCAATAGGCAGGGGAGAGCGGCGCTGCGCTTTTTGCGAAATGATTTTTCGATAAGATGGATCGAATTTTCGCGAAATCGCGATATCGTGAGGTCGAAGGACAACGAGGCTCATTCGAACAATATCCAAATCACGGTGGTGAATGCCTACCATAATTTACGTCGACGACAGCAGGGATGATCTCTTCTATCTCGACTATATCCGCAGGAAGCAGCAGATAGATGTCGATCTATTCTGTTTTTCGACCGCCGAGACGGCGCTGGCGGCGCTGGAGCAGCGCGCGGCCGAAGGCTGGGCGCTGCCGGAACTGCTGATCGCCGATCTCTACATGCCGCTCGACAGTGGCATCAGCCTGGTGAGCAGGCTGCGCCGGGACGATCGGTTCAAGGCGATGCGGCTTACCATCTGCAGCGGCTCGGATGCTGCCGAGGACCGTGCGCGCTCGCTTGAGGCCGGCGCCGATGCCTATCTGGAGAAGCCGCTTGACCTCGCCAGGATTATTCTCAATCTTGAGATGTAGGAAGTAGCGGAAGCCCGCTGGCCTGTTCCCCGTCCTCTGTCCCAACCATATGACAAACCGCAATTGACAAGGTCGAGGAGGCATCACAAGATGCAACCGAAGCGAAGGAAATGATACGCAGAATAAGCGCTGAGAGAGCCGATCGACCCGCGTTCGCCGCCACGAACATCAGCCAACCCCTTAGCCAAATGGGTCTGTCGGCTCTCTCGCGCTTACGTCTGGCACTGCCTTCCTGCATTCATGGATGTTGAATTCAGGAAGAATACGATACCCAGGTAAGAGCTACTGCCCCTCAGTAAAGTCTGCCCGTGCATCACCTGTAGTTGAGATAATTGATGATTTCCGCCTTTGACTATCGAAAGTCCCCGTTTCGATATTCGTCATCAACCGTCTCGCAATTTTTGTAGCTCTTCGCGTCTAAGACGTATATCCCAAGATTTCGGGATCGGAGGCATCGAGGAGAGGAAGAGTGGGAATGAACAACGCCCCGGCAATTCCCTTTCATGCCGGACCGGAGCTGAGCCGGGCCATCAACCGCACCGATTTTTTCCGGCTGCTGAAGTCGGCAGCACAGCACTACAACTTCGATAATTTCGCGCTTGCCCGCATTTCAGAGGCTTCTGCTCCTTTCGGGGAACGCGATATCGTCATCACCAATGTCGCCGAGCGGCGCGTCGGCCTTTTCATCACGTCGTTGAAGGAAGCGCTCGGGACCGTCCGGGCAAAGTCCGCCCAGTTTCTGGCAACGCCGGTTCATGGCAAGAGCGCACGGCCGGAAGATTTTCGCTCCGATCTGGTTTTCAACGAGTTTCTGAGCGGGGTCTTTCTGTTCATCCCGCTGTTCACCCCGGAAGGGCGGCGCTATTGCCTCGTGCTCAGCGGCGAACGTCAGGAGCCGGATCAGAGCGAGATCGCCGACATGCTTCTCGACGCCATGCGGATTTTCGACAAGCTTTATGAGGAAATCCTGACACCGGAAATGTCCGGACGGCTGACCCAGCGCGAGCAGGAAATCGTCAAATGGACGAGCGAAGGCAAGACGTCGGCTGAGATCGCCATCATCCTCGGTCTTTCCGAGCATACGGTCAATTCGCATATCACTGCGGCCGCGCGCAAGCTCGACGCCGTGAACCGCGTTCATATGGTGGCGATCGCGTTGCGGAACGGCTTGGTCACGTGAAGCGGGTTTCGGGATTGGGGAAGTTAAGTCGATGACCACCGAAACTGTGCGAAAGAATGCCGTGAAGGTTCTCTTCGTCGACGACGAATTCATCGAATTCCGGGCGCTCAAGAAGAAGATCGCCGATCTCTCCGAGCCGGCCGTCGAGGTTGAATATTCGCCATCGATCGGTGATGCGCTGGAAAAGATCCACTTGGCGCGTTTCGATCTCATCCTGCTCGACAATCGCCTTCTGCCGAACGCCGATTTCCGCGAAACGGTGCCGGAACTGCGCGGCATCGGCTACACCGGCCCGATCGGCGTCGTCTCGACCGACATCTCGGGCGGCTATTTCCAGGAATTCCCGGATTACGGCGTCGATTTCCGCATCGGCAAGGACGAAATCGACGCCCAGACGCTGCAGCACATCATCCGCGAATATGTGACCTATGACGTCCCGGATTTCTGGAAGGACGATTACAGCATCTGAAAGGAACGCTTGCCGTAGCTCAGGCGACGGGAAGGCGGATGAGGAAGCGGCTGCCGCTTTCATCCGAATGTTCGAGGCTGAGATCGCCGCCAAGCGCTGTCAGAAACTCCTGCGCCGTCGTCAATCCGAGGCCGGCGCCCGGCAGCGTTCCCGCCTTCGGCAATTTCCAGAACGGTTCGAAGATCCGCTCCCGGTAAGCCGGATCGATACCCGTCCCGTTGTCTGAAATCCGGATGAACCAATCCGCCCCCATTCGCTCCGCCGCAATAGCCACATGCAGCGGCGCTTCGCTGCGCCAGGTCAGCGCATTGGTCAGCAGATGCCGCAGCACCAGGCCGAGCAGGGCGGGGTCGGTCCGGATGGAGGGCTGACCCTGGCTTTCCAGCGTCGCATCGCCGACCGCGGTTTCGTCGATCAGCTCGCCCCAGATCTTCTCGGCCAGCGCCTGCAGATCGACCTCTTCGGACGTCACCTGAGGTGTTCCGCCGGCAAGGTTCATCAATGCCTTGGTGAGGCGCTGCGCGGTTTGCGCCTTTTCCATGATCATCCGCAGGCTCTGAAGCTGTTCGCCGTCGAGCGTTTCCTGGAGATCGTCGAGCAATAGCTCGGCATACATGGCGATATGGCGCAGCGGCGATTGCAGGTCGTGCGAGGCGGTGGCGAGAAAACGCTTGATGCGCTCCTCACTGCTATCGTTCTCTTCCGGTCGTCTCGTCGGGTTTGATGGCATCTGGCGGTTCCCCCGATCTCTGCTACAGCGCCGCGCATCCTGTTCAGACACGCCAACGACGCTGTAATCCTTTGAATCGCTGCAGGATTTTATCTCTGCAGTCATCGACAATAGAAAGAGGGCGCCGGCTCTGCAACCGGCGCCCTGTTCAAGCATGCGTCAACACGCGGATTTTAGCTCGCCGACTTGCGCGGGCGACCCTGTTCCGGCGGGATGATTTCGATGGCGCCCTCGGTTGCCGATGCCGCCTTGGCGTGACGGCGGCGCCAGTCGCCGAGGAAGAGCAGGATCGGGGCTGCGATGAAGATCGACGAGGCGCCGGCCACGAGAATGCCGAAGACCATCGGGATCGCGAAACTCGACACCGCGCTGCCGCCCCAGATCGCCATCGGCACCAGAGCGAGGAAGGCTGTCGCATTGGTGTAGAGGCTTCGCGCCAGGGTCTCGTTGATCGACTTGTCGATGATTTCGCGCAGCGGCATCGACTTATAGAGCCGCATATTTTCGCGCATGCGGTCATAGACGACGACCTTGTCGTTCACCGAGTAACCGACGAGCGTCAGGATGGCGGCGATGGCTGTCAGGTTGAAGTCGAGGCCGGTGATCGCGAAGAAGCCGATCGCCTTGGTGACGTCGAGCACCAGTGTGACAATGGCGCCGACGGCAAACGGCCATTCGAACCGCACCCAGATATAGATCAGCATCGCCAGGCTGGCGATCACCACCGACAGGATGCCGGCCGAGGCAAGCTCGCCGCTGACCTTCGGGCCGATGACGTCGGTGCCTTCGACGGTGGCGGTCGGATCGATCTTGGCAACTTCGGCCTTAAGCTTGGTTACTGCTGCGGTCTGCGCCTCTTCGCCGCCTTCCTGCCGCTGAGCGCGAACGAGAATGCTGCTTTTGTCGCCGAAGGACTGCAGGGTGATTTCGCCGAGGCCGAGACTATCAAGACCTTCGCGGAACTTCGCAAGATCGGCCACCCCTTGGGTCTTGACGGACATCTGGATGCCGCCGCGGAAATCGACGCCGTAATTGAGACCGGGGTGAATGAAGAGCACGACGGAGGCGATCGAAAGCAGCGCCGAAACGGTGACGCCGAAGAAGCGCGCCTTCATGAACTCGATGTGCTTGTCATAGGGGCTGAACGGGATCAACGGCCGGATGTTCAGCACCTTGAACTTACGGCGGCGGGTGATCTCGATCATCGCGACGCGCACGAAGGCGACGGAGGTGAACATCGAGATGATCAGGCCGAGCGCCATGGTCACTGCAAAGCCGCGAACCGGCCCGGAACCGAAGAAGAACAGGATGGCCGCAGCGATCAGGGCCGTCATGTTGCCGTCGATGATGGTCGAATAGGCACGATTGAAGCCCGTATCGATGGCGGCAAAGGCGCCCTTGCCCTTGCGGGTCTCTTCACGAATACGCTCGTTGATGAGGACGTTCGCATCGACCGCAAGGCCGATGCCGAGAACGACACCGGCAATACCCGGCAGCGTCAGCGTCGCACCGACCAGCGTCAGCGCCGAGAAGGTCAGGATCGTGTGGATCAGCAGCGCCACATTCGCCAGGATGCCCCAGGTGCCGTAGAGCACGAAGATGAAGAGCGCGACGAGGGCAAAGCCGACGACGCCGGAATAAATGCCCATCTTAATGGCGTCGGCGCCAAGGTCGGCGCCGACAGTGCGTTCCTCGATGACGGTCAGCTTGGCAGGCAGGGCGCCGGCGCGCAGCATGGCGGCAAGCGTCGTCGCGCTGTCGGCCGTGAAGCTGCCGGAGATCTGGCCGGAGCCGCCGGTGATCGGCTCGCGGATATTGGGTGCGCTCAGCACCTTGTCGTCGAGGACGATGGCGAAGGGATTGCCGACATTTTGGCGGGTGATTTCGGCAAAGCGGCTGGCGCCGGCGCTGTCGAAGCGGAAGCTCACGATCGGCTCATGCGTGTTCTGATCGAAGCTGACGCGGGCATCCGAAAGCCGGTCGCCGGAGAGTTCGACACGGTCGAGAACAGCATAGGACCGGCCTTCATCATCCTGCATCATGGTGATGCCCGGGCCGGGCTGGTTGTTCGGCGCCACCATGTGGAACGACATCTTCGCCGTGGAGCCGAGAAGTTGGCGCAGCCGTGTCGGATCCTGTGCGCCGGGCAACTGCACGAGCACCCGGTTGGCGCCGATGCGCTGGATCGTCGGCTCGGAGACGCCGACCTGGTCGACGCGCTGGCGGATGACTTCCAGGCTCTGCTGGACGGCATTGTCGACATTGGCGGAGATGCCGGCCTTGGAGAAGCCGACGGTGATGGTGGCTCCGTTCGCCGTGACATCAAGATCCGCCTGGCCGGCGCTGAGGCCGGTGCTGATCGGGTTGGCGAGCGTCTTGAGGTCGGTGACGGCGGCATCGCTCTGCGTGGCATCGGCGAGCGTCACGACGATCTGGTTCTGGCTGCGGACGACGGCCTTCGGCTGGATGCCCTTTTCGCGCAGCACGCGGCGCGCGTCCTGAAGCAGCGATTGCAGCCGCTCCTTGGTCAGATCGGCTTCGTCGACTTCCAGAACGAGATGCGAGCCGCCGCGAAGGTCGAGGCCGAGCGACACCTGTTCATGCGGCAGCCATGCCGGCACGCGCTGAAGGACGGATTGCGGCAGGGCGTTCGGCAGAGCGATCAATAGGCCGAGTACGATGATCACCGAATAGGTGAACACCAGCCATGGTGAAGTACGCATGTTGTATTCCTTAGATAATCGGGGGCCGGCGCCTGGGCGCTGGCGGCATGTCGTCAGATGTCGGAAGCGCCTTGGCGCAAACGTCAGGCAGCAGCCGGCGGTGCGCGCGGCTGATGGGTCCTGGAGACCGCGGCATGAAACGGCGCTTCAAATGCCGGAAAGGCGGCTGAAATGGTCCAGCCGGCGAAATCGAGGGTCGGGGCAGTTGCAAGAGCCGGCGATCCGCCGTCATAGGCTGCCTGCTTCGGCGCAAGCCTGCGCTCGGTGGAAAGCACGCCGCGCACGGCATCGCGCGCGGTCAGCTGCGGCGGTTGCGGATCCCGGCCGGAGGAGGAAAGCGTATTGACGGCGGCGGCCGGCGAGATCACCAGATTGCCACCGAAAAGCAGGCCGATATAGGCAAGGACGGCGACGAGGAGGGAGGCGGCGACACGGTTCGTCAGACGGTGCTGCTCCAGCTCCATCTTCTCCGTCCCGGCGATGTCACTCCCGTATCGGCTCAAAAGCGCGCCAATCTCTCATTGTCTTTGCGGCGGAGGTTCATCCGTCGAAATAAGTGTATCAGGCCCATGCCCGTCTTCATAGGGCACACCCTCATGATGCACTTGGGCGAGCCGGTCAACCATACCCAGCGCAATTTCACGCTCACCCATGATGACGGTGTCGGCGCCATATTGCTTCAATTCATCGACTTCGGCGTCGGAATGGGCACGCGCGACGATGAGGATCGACGGATTGACGCTGCGCGCCTGCTCGGCGATGCGGCATGCTTCGAAGGCGTTCGGGATGGCGATGGCAAGGCTGCGGGCGCCGGAGAGATTGGCAAGATCGAGCGTTTCCCTCGCCACCGCATTGCCCATGAACGTCTCGATGCCCAGCGCCTTCAGTTCGCCGATACGCTTGTCGGAATCCTCGATGACCAGGAACGGCGTGCCTGATGATTTGAGGTTCTGCCCGACGATCCGGCCGACCCGGCCGTAACCGATGAGAATGGCATGGCCGCTGAGGGCGGTCGGATGCACGTCGTCATCCTCGAGCGCCGCGGTCTCCTGGGTGATGGTCGCATCTGCAGAGGGCGCAGCGGGCTCGGCTGCGCTTTCCTCGCGCTTTCCTTCGAAAAACGGCCGCATGCGGTCGCAGAGGAAAAACAGCAGCGGATTGAGGATGATCGAGATGATGGCGCCGGCAAGGATCAGATCGCGGCCTTCCTCCGGCAGCAGCCCGAGTTCGACCCCGAGGGCGGCAAGGATGAAGGAGAATTCGCCGATCTGGCCGAGGCTGGCCGAAATCGTCAGCGCCGTGCCGAGCGGCTTCTTGAAGGCGAGCACGATCAGCAGGGCGGCGACGGATTTGCCGATGACGATGATGAAGATGGTGGCGAGGATCAGCAGCGGCTTGTCGATCAGGATGTTCGGATCGAACAGCATGCCGACCGAGACGAAGAACAGCACGGCGAAAGCGTCGCGCAGCGGCAGGCTTTCCTGGGCGGCGCGATGGCTGAGCTCGCTTTCCGCAAGCACCATGCCGGCAAAGAAGGCGCCGAGCGCCAGCGACACGCCGAAGAGCTTGGCCGCCCCGAAGGCGACGCCGAGCGCGATCGCCAGCACGCCGAGCCGGAAGAGTTCGCGTGATCCGGTATGGGCGATGCGGTGCATCGTCCAGGGAATGAGCTTGCGGCCGAAGACCAGCATCAGCGCCACGAACAGCGCCACCTTCACCAGCGTCATGGCGATCATGCCGCCGATGCCGAGATCGAGGCCGAACAGCCGGTTCAACCCGGCCGAGAGCGGTTCGACAGGCGCGTGCCCCTCACCGCCGATGCTGGCTGCGGCCGGGATCAGCACCAGCGCCAGCACCATGGCGAGATCCTCGACGATCAGCCAGCCGACGGCGATGCGGCCGCGCTCCGTCTCGACCAGGCGCCGCTCCTGCAGCGCTTTCAACAGCACCACGGTCGAAGCGACCGAAAGCGCCAGGCCGAACACCAGGCTGCCGCCGGTCGGCCAGCCCAGGAAGGCGCCAAGCCCCCAGCCGAGCAGGGTCGCAAAGGCGATCTGGGCGATCGCGCCGGGCACGGCAATGCCGCGCACCGACAGCAGGTCTTTCAGCGAGAAATGCAGCCCGACGCCGAACATCAGCAGGATGACGCCGATTTCGGCAAGCTCCGGTGCCAGGCTCTGATCCGCCACGTAACCCGGCGTATGCGGTCCCACCAGCACGCCGGCAATCAGGTAGCCCACCAGCGGCGGCATGCGCAGCCGATGGGCAAAAGCGCCGAAGATGAAAGCCAGCACGAGGCCGCCGACGATTGTCGAAATCAAGGGCGTATCGTGCGGCATTGCTGTCTCCCGATCTGGAAATCCTGTTTGTAATGTGACATATATGGTCTATGTCGACCAATATGGGCAAGTTGTAATCATGGGTCAAGGCGCAAGGGAAACAATTCTGACCCCGGCTCTCTGCCGGGCGGCGCGCGGCCTGCTCGACTGGACCCAGACCGATCTTGCCGAAAGGGCCGCCGTCTCGCGCAGCACCATCCGCGATTATGAGGGACGCCACCACGACATCCACCGCGCGACGGAGGCGCAGCTGCGCCTCGCCTTCGAGGAAGGCGGCGTCAGATTTGTCGAGATCGAAGGGGCTGGCACCGGCCTCTGCCTGCCCATGAGGTAGTTCTTTGAACCGGAATCGCTTGGCTCAGGGCGCCAGGCAGGCGGCGGAGACCCTGTAGACGGAGAGCGACTTGCCCCGGTAATAGCCTTCCGTCGGCTGCCAGGTCTTCAGCATTTCGGGCGTCTCGGCGGCGCAGGTGAGGGACCCGTCCGTCAGGAAAAGCACCTTGCCGGTGATGTCGGCGGGTAGAGCGAATTCCTGTTCGTAATAGCTCTCGGGAAGGCCGGCGGGCGCCCGCGCATAGATCCTGTAGGATGCATCGCGCAGCGTATAGAAAAGATCGGCGACCATGTCGCGATTGTTGGTGACGATGATGTCGGTGCCGGCCTGAGCGGCGAGTGCGGCGGCCTCGCGGCTGACCTCGGCGCGGCCGAGATAGCGTTTCATCAACGTGTCCCCGTTCGGCAGCAGCAATTGCTGCGGAAAGATCGTCGCCAGCGGAAAGAGCAGGCTGGCGATGCCGTTGATGGTGAGCGACAGTCTCAGGCCCTTCGGCCACATCCGATAAAGCAGCCAGACGGCAAGGATGGTGCCGGCGACATAGGCGGTCACGGCCCAGTTGGCATAGGCCTTGGCGACCGTTGCCTGCAGCGTGATCAGCACGACCACCGGCATCGACAGCCAGACCAGCATCTTTTCCCGATCGTCGCTCCTGCCCTTGATCATGCGATAGACTGCCCAGAGCATTGCAAAGAAGATGATCGGTCCGACGACGCCGAATTGCGCGGAGAAGAATTCAAGGCCGCGACGGAGATTGATGCCGAGGTCGCTCCAATGGGCGATGTCCTGCGTATGCCGCACCGTCGTATTGTTGTGCTGCAGGTTCCACCAGAGGTTCGGCAGGGCGACGACCGCCGCAACCGCGACTGCGATGATGAAATCCCGGATGGCGATGCGCGCCGCCGGAATGAGGAGGAGGGCAAGTGCACCGCCCGGAACCACGAACAGCACGGCATATTTCGTCAGGAAGGCGAGGCCGACGCCGAGGCCCATGACCAGCGCCAGCCCGACCGAGCGCCGCTGTGTCAGGCCGAAATAGGCAAGCAAGGTGATCGCGATGAAAAACAGCAGGATCACGTCGGTCGAGAAAAACACCGAGGAAAGCGCCACACCCGGGAGGGTGATATAGGTCGCGCCCGTCCAGCCTTCGATCGCCGGGCCGACGAAACGCTTTGCGACCTTCATCAAAACCAGTGCCGCCGCCATGTGGATCAGCGGTCCGGAGAGCCTGATCCAGTAGATGGCGTTGGAGCCGGAAAGCTCGGTCACGCCACGGATCACCCAGGCGATCATCGGCGGCTTGGAATAATAGCCGAGATCGAGATTCTGCGCCCAGAACCAGTACTGCGCCTCATCGACGAACAGGTCCGTCCGATCGAAAAGCAGCGTGACGACGCGCCAGAGCGTGAAGCCGAGAACAATGAGGAGACCGGATCTGGGGGACATGAACCAAGTGTTCCGCTGACATGAAAGGCGCCAGTGCGATACACCAAAGGTGCCGGGCTGCCAACGGGCAGGTGAGGGTTTTAGAACACCCGCAGCGCGCGGAGATCGCGGTTCGCAGCGAGAAAATCCAGGCGGGCGACGGCGGCAAGCAGCGTCATTGCAATCAAGCAGGCACCCAATCCGAGAACAATCATTGCTCTGTCCTTGTCGACGTCATGTCTTGGTTATCGCCCGGCCTATAACACGGAGCTTGCGTGTGCCTTGTAGCAGCCGTGCAACTCCGCCGCAGTATTTGCTGTGGGCGGCCTTGAATTGCGTCAAAAGCCGGCACAGCGAAGGGCTTATTAACCTTCAAGCAAGGAATTAACCATAAACATTGGTTTACACGTCGGAATGGGAAGATGAACTCGTTCCCACCAGGCATGACGCCGTCCCGCCGTACCGGGTTGATCCGGTATCCATCTCTTCAGACAGCTCCGAAACATAGCTGATCAGGGGGCTTCGACCCGCCGGTTGCAACTGGTGGTGAGGACCGTCTCGACGCGTTGCTTCGTCCGGATGCTGCGAAAGTTTTGAACCAGGCATTCGCCTGGATAGTGGGTTGGGGACAAGCGTTGAGGCAGGACATGCCATCAGATCAGGCTCGTGGAGCGCAGGCAGGCAGCTTGCGCGACCGTCTGCGCTTTGCCGGTCTCGATGCCGACCAATGCGAGCTGGTGCGCCGCAACCGGCCGGCCCTCGAAGCGCATCTGAAGGCAGGTCTGCGCGATCTCTTCCACAGGTTCCAGTCATTCCCGGACGCGGCGCGCAATTTCGACAGCGAGCGCCAGGTCGAGCGCCTGCATGATCTGCAGTCCTCGCATTGGGACGTGCTGACGGATGCGCGGTTCGACAGCCTCTATGCCGAACGCGTCAAGGTTTTGTCCGACACCGAAAGCAAGATCGGCCTCGACCCGCGCTGGCACGTGGCCGGCCATGGCGTCATGCTCGAGCATGTCGTTTCCGGTCTCGCCGAAGAAATTGCCGGCCGTCCGCTGCTGCCGTCGGCCAAGCGTCGCACCCGCGAAATCTCCGATCTGATGACGGCGATCATCCGCATCGTCATGGTCGATGTGGAAATCGCCGTCTCGCTGCGCTTCAACGCCCAGCGCGCCGCTGAGAGCCGCGCGCTCGCCGAACAGCGCGCCGACAACGAGGCCGAGATCGTGAGAATCTTTGGCGATGTCGTCGAAGGCCTTTCCGCCCGCGACCTGACGCGGCGCGCCCCCGTCGACGGCGCCCATGCCGCGATCGCCGCCGCGCTGAACGGCGCATTGGATGGGCTCCAGGCCGAGTTCACCGCCATCACCGAGCGCACACTGAAGGCTGAAGCGGCGACGGGTTCGCTTGCCGGCCTGTCCCGGCAGTTCGCCGGCACGGCGTCCGGCCAGGCCGACCGGCTGCAGCTTTCCGCCGCTGCCCTTGCCGGCATCGCCGGCAGTGTGCGCGACGGCGCCGCCGACAGCCGCGCCGCCGAACAGGCCGCCGCCTCGACGCGCGCCGCCGTCGAGGAAAGCGGCGAGGTCGTCGGCCGCGCGATCAGCGCCATGGCCGATATCGAACAGTCGGCCGAAAAGATCGGCCAGATCATCGGTGCGATCGACGAGATCGCCTTCCAGACCAATCTCTTGGCGCTGAACGCCGGCATCGAGGCCGCCCGCGCCGGCGATTCCGGCCGCGGTTTTGCCGTCGTCGCCCAGGAGGTCCGCGCGCTGGCCCAGCGGTCCGCCGAAGCCGCTCGCGAGATCAAGACGCTGGTGACGACGACCAAGGCGCAGGTCGACGCCGGCGTGCAGATGGTCGGCCGCACACAGGATTCGATCGGCAGCATCGTGCGCCAGGTCACCGACATCAACGCCGCCATATCAGGCATCGCCACAAGGACCGGCGAACATGCCGCCAGTCTCGACAGCGTGATGTCGGACGTCAGGGGGCTGGGCGGTGAGGTGGCGGATAGCGCCGGACTTGCGGAGCGCTCGGCCGAAGGCGCCAACCACCTCCATACCGTCATTGTCGAGCTCGGCCAGACGATTCGCGAATTCCGCATCGCCCGGGAAAACGCCAATGCCGGTCGCCCGGCGCCTGTTCGTGTGACGCCGCCGCGCGCCATCGAAGCCGCCGCCCGTCCGGC
This sequence comes from Rhizobium ecuadorense, assembly GCF_001187535.1. Lineage (GTDB taxonomy): Bacteria > Pseudomonadota > Alphaproteobacteria > Rhizobiales > Rhizobiaceae > Rhizobium > Rhizobium ecuadorense. Next base: position 96,498 of record NZ_LFIO01000958.1, on the reverse strand, counting down.
TGTGGCCGAAGATGAATATGAAAATGATGATTTTAGCCTTCCGCGGCCCTTCGCAAGCGTCGGAGGTGGGCGGAATGTTTACTAACCTATCGGATGATTGCCTCAGCTCGTCTTCTCGAGCCGGGGACAAGGGGACAAGGAAAAGCTGATGGCAGCAAAGAAGAGTGGCAAGACGCTGGATTTGACAGCGGTGCTCGACCTCAACGAGGCTTCCGCCTTGCGCGATAAACTCCTCTCCCTCAGGGGCAGCGGTCTGTCGATAGACGCGTCCGGCGTCGAACGGATCGGCGCTCTTTGTGCCCAGGTTCTGATGTCCGCCGAGAAGACCTGGGAGCAGGACAAGCAGCCATTCACCTTTTCCAAGGTGTCCGACGCATTTCAGAAAACCATGCAGCTGGTGGGCGTCAATATTGATCACCTGCTTGCCAAGGAGATTCGGCAATGAAGAAAAAAGTTCTTACCGTGGATGATTCCCGCACCATCCGAAACATGCTTCTCGTGACGCTGAACAATGCCGGCTTCGAGACGATTCAGGCGGAAGACGGCGTCGAGGGTCTCGAAGTTCTCGAAGAGTCCAATCCTGACGTCATCGTGACCGACATCAACATGCCGCGCCTCGATGGTTTCGGCTTCATCGAAGGTGTCCGCCGCAACGAAAAATATCGGGCGATCCCGATCTTGGTCCTGACCACCGAAAGCGACGCGGAAAAGAAGAACCGCGCCCGCCAGGCCGGTGCCACGGGCTGGATCGTCAAGCCCTTCGACCCGGCCAAGCTGATCGATGCCATTGAGCGCGTAACCGCTTAAATCAGGATTTTCTCCTATGGATATGAACGAAATCAAAGAGATCTTTTTCCAGGAGTGCGAGGAACAGCTCGCCGAACTGGAATCCGGTCTTCTGAAATTGAATGATGGCGATCGCGATCCCGAAACCGTCAACGCGGTGTTCCGTGCCGTGCATTCGATCAAGGGTGGCGCCGGCGCCTTTGGCCTTGATGATCTGGTCGCCTTCGCCCATGTTTTCGAGACCACTCTCGATTGCGTTCGATCCAACAAGCTTGAGCCGACCCAGGACGTCCTGAAGGTGATGCTGAAGTCGGCCGACGTTCTCGCCGACCTGACGAATGCTGCGCGCGACGGCGGCAGCGTCGATGAAAGCCGCAGCCGCGGCCTCGTCAAGGAACTTGAGGCGCTGGCCAACGGCGAGTTGCCGTCTCCCTCGGCATTGGCCGAGGCGCCGGCACCGAAGGCCGCCGCAAAGCCCGTTCCGGCCGCTGCCGCGCCGACCCCCAAGCCGACCGACGACAGCGGCTTCCAGCCCGTCCCCTTTTCCTTCGACGATTTTGGCGGCGAGGGCGATGCGGGTTCCGGCATGCCGGCCTATGAAGTCATCTTCAAGCCGCGCTACGAACTCTATTCCAAGGGCAATGACGCCACGCTGCTGTTGCGCGATCTCTCGCGCCTCGGCGAAATGACCATCTATTGCAACAGCGATGCTCTGCCGGGCCTCGATGAACTCGATCCGGAAGGCGCTTATTTCTTCTGGAACGTCACGCTCAAGACGGACAAGGGCGAAGATGCCATTCGCACCGTCTTCGAATTCGCCGAATGGGATTGCGAACTGACGGTGAAGCCGGTCGAGGAAGCACGGGCTGAGGCGACCAGCAACGACGAACTGCCGATGGTGCCAGTTCCCTTCGATCTGTCGATCCTGGACGAATCGGGCGCAGCCGAAGACGTTTCCGGCACTGCCGCCGCCGAGACGGCTGCCGCCGTTGCCGCTGCCGAGACTGCCTCCAATGTCACGCAGCTGGCTGCAGCCGCCGCCCGCGTCGAGAAGAAGGAATCGGCAGCCGCCGCAGCGGCCGCTGCCAGCGCTGCTGCCGCCCAGAACAATGCCGCCGGCGCCGGCCAGACGATCCGCGTCGATCTCGACCGTGTCGACCGCCTGATCAACCTCGTCGGCGAACTGGTCATCAACCAGGCGATGCTGTCGCAGAGCGTCATCGAGAACGACACCACCGGCACCTCCTCGATCAATATGGGCCTCGAGGAGCTGCAGCAGCTCACCCGCGAGATCCAGGACTCGGTCATGGCGATCCGCGCCCAGCCGGTGAAGCCGGTGTTCCAGCGCATGTCGCGTATCGTCCGCGAAATCGCCGACATGACCGGCAAATCGATCCGTCTGATCACCGAAGGTGAAAACACCGAAGTCGACAAGACGGTCATCGACAAGCTGGCCGAGCCGCTGACCCACATGATCCGCAATGCCGTCGACCACGGCATCGAAACGCCGGAAAAGCGCGCAGCCGCCGGCAAGAACACCGAAGGCACGGTCCGCCTGACCGCCAAGCATCGTTCGGGACGCATCCTGATCGAGCTTGCCGATGACGGCGCCGGCATCAACCGCGAGAAGGTTCGCCAGAAGGCCATCGACAACGACCTCATCCCGGCCGATTCCAACCTGTCGGACGAGGAAATCGACAACCTGATCTTCCTGCCGGGCTTCTCGACGGCCGACAAGATCTCCGACATATCGGGTCGCGGCGTCGGCATGGACGTCGTCAAGCGTTCGATCCAGGCGCTTGGCGGCCGCATCAACATCACCTCGAAGCCGGGGCACGGCTCGGTGTTCACCATGAGCCTGCCGCTGACGCTCGCCGTCCTCGACGGCATGGTGGTCACCGTCGCCGGCCAGACGCTGGTCGTGCCGCTGACCGCGATCGTCGAAACCCTGCAGCCGGAAGCCTCCGCGATCCACTCCTTCGGTGCGAACCACCGGCTGATCTCGATCCGCAACTCTTTCTGCCCGCTGGTCGATGTCGGCCGCATCCTGAACTTCCGCGCGACCCAGGCCAACCCGGTCGAGGGCGTGGCGCTTCTGGTGGAATCCGAAGGTGGCGGCCAGCGCGCACTGATGGTCGACGCCATCCAGGGTCAGCGCCAGGTGGTCATCAAGAGCCTCGAAGCCAACTACACCCATGTGCCGGGCATTGCCGCCGCCACCATTCTCGGTGACGGGCGCGTCGCTCTCATTCTCGATGTCGACGCGGTTGTCGGCGCCTCGCGCGGCCAGTCGCTCAAAGCAGAAATGTCGTTAGCAGCGGTAGGGTAAGGGAATGTCGTACGCCGTAAAAAATCTGAACGAGGGGGATCGCGAGCTGATCGCGTTCCGCATCGGGGCTCAGGAATTTTGCGTGAACATCATGTCGGTTCGTGAGATCCGGGGCTGGACCCCGGCGACCGCGATGCCGCACTCGCCTGCCTATATGCTCGGTGTCATCAACCTGCGCGGCGCGGTGCTGCCGATCATCGACCTTGCCGCCCGGCTCGGCATGAAGCCGGCCGATCCGACTGCCCGTCATGTCATCATCGTTGCCCAGGTGCGGCGCAAGGTTGTCGGCCTGCTGGTCGACGCCGTGTCCGATATCCTGACGGTGACCGACGAAACCATCCAGCCGACGCCCGAGATCTCCTCCGAACTCGAGCGCCAATTTGCCCGCGGCATTCTCGCCATCGAGAAGCGCATGATCTGCCTGATCGAACTCGAATCCCTCTTTCACGAGACCGAAAGCGAAGCCGCATGAACGCTATGGGCGCAAAAGATCAGAGGCAGGGACCCGACGAGGTTCTGGCAAGCGGAGAATATCCGCTGACGCGCCGCGATCTCACCGAGATCGCCGCTATGATCTATTCGGATGCCGGCATCTTCCTCAACGAGACGAAGGCGTCGCTGGTCTATTCGCGCCTGTCGAAGCATATCCGCAATCTCGGCTTGTCCGGCTTCAGGGAATATTGCGACCTCGTCGCTTCGCCGGCGGGTGCCGCGCCGCGCCGCGAGATGCTGTCGCATCTGACGACCAATTTTACCCGCTTCTTCCGCGAAAACCATCATTTCGACCATCTGCGCGACCACGTCCTGCCGGAGCTTCTGCAGCGGGCGAAATCGGGCGGCAGGGTGCGCATCTGGTCGGCCGCCTCCTCCGACGGGCAGGAGCCCTATTCGATCGCGCTGACCGTTCTGTCGCTGATGCCGAATGTCGCCGATTACGACTTCAAGATCCTGGCAACCGACATCGACCCGAAGATCCTGGCGATCGCCCGAGCCGGTGCCTATGACGAAAACGCGCTCGAAACCGTTTCGCCCGCCATGCGCAAGCAATGGTTCAGCGAGGTCGAGGTGCAGGGCCGCAGGAAGTTCCAGGTCGACGACCGCGTCAAGCGGCTGATCACCTACAACGAGCTGAACCTGATGGCGCAATGGCCGTTCAAGGGCAAGTTCGACGTCATCTTCTGCCGCAACGTCGTCATCTATTTCGACGAGCCGACGCAGATGAAGATCTGGCAGCGTTTCGCCGGCCTCCTGCCGGAGGGCGGCCATCTCTATATCGGCCATTCCGAGCGTGTGTCCGGCGAGGCGAAACACGTCTTCGACAACATCGGCATCACGACCTATCGCTACACCGCCAAAGGTCACGGGAGGAAGGCATGAGCGCTCCGGCAAGGGTTCTCGTCGTTGACGACTCCCCGACGATGCGGGGGCTGATTACCGCCGTCTTGAGTTCCGACCCCGAGGTCAATGTGATCGGCCAGGCCGGCGATGCGCTGGAAGCGCGCGAGGCGATCAAGCGGCTGAACCCCGACGTCGTGACGCTCGACATCGAGATGCCGAATATGAACGGCCTCGATTTCCTCGAAAAGATCATGACGCTGCGTCCGATGCCTGTGATCATGGTATCGACAATGACCCATCGCGGCGCCGAGGCGTCGCTGGCAGCGCTCGAGATCGGCGCGTTCGACTGCGTCGGCAAGCCGGCGCCGGGTGAACTGCGGCCCTTCGGCGACCTCGCCGAGAAGGTCAAGGCAGCCGCGCGCACGCAGCGCCAGTTTTCCCAGCCGGTTGCCGCCCCGGCGCCACCGCCCTCCGTCGCCGATTTCCGCGTCGGCCGCAAGATCGTCGCAATCGGCTCGTCCACAGGCGGCGTCGAGGCGCTGATCACCGTGCTGCAGAAGTTTCCGGCCAATTGCCCGCCGACCGTCATCACCCAGCATATGCCGCCGACCTTTACCAAGAGCTTCGCCGAACGGCTGAACCGCCTCTGTGCGCCGGTGGTGCAGGAAGCGACCGATGGTGCTCGTCTCGAAATCGGCAAGATCTATCTGGCGCCGGGCGGCGAGCGTCATCTCCAGGTCAGCAACGCTTCGGCGCCCTGCTGCCGTCTCGTCGACCGGGCGCCGGTTAACGGTCACCGCCCATCGGTCGACGTGCTGTTCGATTCGGTCGCCGAGCTGGCGGGCCGCAACGCCGTCGGCGTGATCTTGACCGGAATGGGCCGCGATGGCGCCGCCGGATTGTTGAAAATGCGCCACGCCGGCGCCAGAACACTCGGCCAGAACGAAAAAACCTGTGTCGTTTACGGAATGCCAAGGGTTGCTCATGAACTTGGCGCCGTTGAGCAGCAGTTGCCCCTGTCTGCCATCGGTGAGGAAATATTGAAAATGACAGCCGCCCGAAAGGAAGGGACCGAATAAATGTCGATCGCGGAGAAAATCAAAGTTCTGATCGTCGACGATCAGGTAACGAGCCGGTTGCTGCTCAGCGACGCGCTGACCCAGCTCGGATTCAAGCAGATCACGTCCGCAGGCGACGGCGAACAGGGCATGAAGATCATGGCCGAGCAGCCGCACCACCTGGTGATCTCGGACTTCAACATGCCGAAGATGGATGGCATCGGCTTCCTTCAGGCCGTGCGCACCAACCCGAACACCAAGAAGGCGGCCTTCATCATCCTCACCGCCCAGGGCGACCGTGCATTGGTGCAGAAAGCAGCCCAACTCGGCGCCAACAACGTGCTCGCCAAGCCGTTCACGATCGAGAAGATGAAAGCGGCCATCGAAGCCGTGTTTGGAGCCCTGAAATGATCACTGAGGGGGCAGCCCGCCGCGTGCACATCATTCAGGGCGAGTACAAGGTTCTGAACGATCCGAATGCGGTCCTCTCGACCATTCTCGGTTCCTGCGTGGCTGCGTGCCTCAGAGACCCTGTCGCCGGTATCGGCGGCATGAACCACTTCTTGCTGCCCGGTTCGGCGACGTCGCCTACCTCAGGCGGGGATGCCACGCGTTACGGCGTGCATCTGATGGAACTGCTGATCAACGGTCTCTTGAAGCAGGGCGCCCGGCGCGACCGTCTGGAGGCCAAGATCTTCGGCGGCGCCAAGACGATCTCGACATTCTCCAATGTCGGTGAGCAGAACGCGGCCTTCGCCATGCAGTTCCTGAGGGATGAAGGCATTCCGGTGGTCGGCTCCTCCACAGGCGGCGACCACGGGCGCAAGCTCGAATATTGGCCGGTTTCCGGTCGTGCCCGGCAATATCCGCTGACCGGCGCCGAAACGCAGAGAACCGTCGCTCTCGAGCAACGCCCCGCCGCTCCGCCGAAGCCCGTCGAAACCAGTATCGAATTTTTTTGATGGCGAGGATTTTCATATGACATTTAACCCGGTGATGGAGCCGCCTGCGCCTGTTGAAGCGTTGAGCGACATCCTGATGCGCATCGTTTCCGAATTGCACGACGTCGCCTATCTCATCGAGCGCATCGAGCCGCAGCTTCTCGATCTCGGCGGCGCCGAAATCCTCAATTCGCCGGATGCCATGAAAGTCATGCAGGGCATCGATCTCGCCGTGCAGAAATCGCGCGGCCTTGCCGAGTTCATCGACACCATCACCGGCGAAATCCCGCACGGCTGGGCAGTCGACGTCGCGACCGCGCTCAGCCTCGTCAAGCTGGCGGAGATGCAGAAGGCGCTGGGCGGCGCCACACGCCACGGCCATTCCCAGCCCCTGAGCAAGGCGGCCGGCGACTTCGATTTCTTCTAGCTCTTTAGGGGCCGCGCCCCCTTCACGAAACGCTCGCGCAAGTTTCGCCGATTATTCGTCAGATGAGGCAATAAGCCTGCTTTGTCTTTGACGAATCGTGCGAGAACAGAATGAATCTGTTAAATCAATTAGTTCAGATCTTTAAGAACTTCGGTTCCCTTGGCCGAACACGCCTGATGATTCTTGGAGGCGTCGGTACCGTCTCCATCGCAATCGTCCTTGCGGCCGCCCTTTTCGTCAACAAGCCGGCACAGGAAACGCTCTATGTCGGTCTGGATTCGCCCGATCTCAACCAGATCAGCATGGCGCTTGCCGAAGCCAACATCAATTTCCAGGTCGGCACGGATGGTTCCAGCATCAGCGTTCCCGCGGGGATGACGGGCAAGGCCCGCCTGATGCTTGCCGAGCGCGGCCTGCCGAACAGCGCCAATGCCGGTTACGAACTCTTCGACAATGTCGGCTCGCTGGGCCTGACGTCCTTCATGCAGGAAGTGACGCGGGTTCGCGCGCTGGAAGGCGAAATCGCCCGCACCATCCAGTCGATCTCGGGTATCACGGCCGCGCGCGTCCATATCGTCATGCCGGAGGTCGGAAACTTCCGCAAGCAGGAGCAGAAGCCGACCGCTTCCGTCATGATTCGCGCCAGTGCGGCCACCGGGCGGAGTGCTGCGACCTCGATCCGCCACCTCGTCGCCTCGGCCGTGCCGGGGCTTGACGTCGATGACGTGACGATCCTCGATTCCGCCGGTCAGCTGCTCGCCTCCGGCGACGAAGCCAGCAACAGCTCGCTGAACCGCTCGCTCAATATCGTCCAGAACGTCCAGCAAGAAGTCGAATCCAACGTCGACAAGGCGCTTGCACCCTTCCTCGGCATGGACAACTTCCGCTCCAGCGTCACCGCCGACCTGAATACCGACGCCCAGCAGATCCAGGAAACGACCTACGATCCCGAATCCAAGGTCGAACGCTCGGTCCGCTCGACCAAGGAAGCCCAGCAGTCGCAGCAGAAGCAGTCCGACAGCGCGACGACGGTCGAGCAAAACATTCCGCAGGCGGCGCCCGAGGCCGGCGGTTCGGCGGGGCCTGAATCGCAGGACAAATCCGACAAGCGCGAAGAGCAGACCAACTACGAAATCAACAGCCGGACGACCGCGACGACCCGCAACAGCTACAAGGTCGAGAAGCTTTCGATCGCCGTGGTGGTCAACAAGGGCCGCATCGCCAAGATGGTCGGCGAGCCTGCGGACCAGGCCAAGATCGATGCCTATCTTGCCGAAATGAAGACGATCGTCGCTTCGGCGGCCGGTATCGACGCCAAGCGCGGCGACGTCGTCACCGTCACGGCGATGGACTTCCTCGAGAACCAGCTGCTCGAAGACGCCACCGGCGGTGTCCGCGTCATGGACATGCTGAGCCGCAACCTTGCCGGCATCATCAACTCGCTCGCCTTCGTCGCCGTCGCCTTCGTGGTGGTCTGGATGGGCCTGCGGCCCCTGGTGCGCAGCGTCAGCGGCAACGGCAGCTCTTCGGTTCTCGGCGACGCCACGCCGGAGGCGGCCGGCCTCGAGCTTCCGGACTTCGCGCCTTCCGCAGGTGCGCCTGGAGGAGCCCTCATGGACGGCTTCGGGTCCGATTTCGGCTTCGACAGCACCGAAGATCTGCTCAGCCTTGGCGACGACGACGGGAACTTCAACCGCCGCGTCAAGGAAGGTCCGGAACGCAAGCTCTCCCGCATGGTCGAGATCAACGAGGAACGCGCCGCGAAAATCCTCCGGAAATGGGCGATCGACGAAGCAGCGTAAGACAAAAGGCCGGGCAACCGGCCTTTTTCATATCGGTATCCAGCGTCCTTTTCTCCAACGGGAAAGTTATTGTCTCCCGGACTCGCGTAAAACGCGAATGAAGTTGCGACACAGCTAGAATCACCGTAGCCTTCCCAATAGCTTCAGGGCTGGAAATGATCATCGAATCAGTGCATGGCCGGCAGCGTAAGTAAATCCCTAGAAGTCGGAGATGGTGATTTGCATCGGCTGGCTTACCCTTGGGTGATTCGAAATGGGATTCGAGCGGGACTTGAATTGAATCCCTTGCAGAAAAATTGCTGTTGCACCGAGTTTGATCGTTCCTCAGCCGCAGGACATTGCCAATGGATATGGATGTAATTCAGGCGAGCAAAGGCGAGAGGCAAATGTCGAATTTCGCGAGCGCGGTAGTGCCGGATCTGTTGCCGCGTGATCAACTGCTCCAGCGCCTGCACGGCGTCGCCAACACTGGCAGGTTGCAGTCTGGATTGCGTGCACTGACGGAGTATGTCGGCGCTTCGCATTATCTTCTGGCGCGCTGCGATCTCATCCAGGAAAGCGGCCTCGATTTCATTGTTTCGTCGGATTGGCCTTTTGACCTCGTCAGGGATATCGCCAATGACCTGGTTCGCGGCTATGCCCGTTCGACGGAGCTGGAAAAATGCATGCAGGTCTTCCAGCCGAATTTTGCTCTTATGCCTGACAATGCCGACGTGCCGGACGGCGCCAGCCGCCAATATTGTTCGGTAACCTTCAATGTTGGCCGGTCGCGGCTGGCTCTGATGTTCCTGTTCGGCGAGGGCTTCATCCTGTCGCCGGAGCGCCTGCGGGATGTGGGCCTGCTCGCCGGTTATGTCGCGAGTTTCCTGCGCTGCGGCGGGACGAGGGTCGATCGCGATTTCGAATTGACCGACCGCGAGCTGGAATGCCTGTTCTGGATCGCCGAGGGCAAGACCAGCGACGAGATCGCGATGATCCTCGGCATCTCCCGCAACACCATCAACAACTACATTACCAGCGTGATGCGCAAGACGGCGACCAAGACCCGGTCCGAGGCCATTGCCTTCGCCGTCCGCAACAATCTCGTATAGGGGGAATCCATGGCGCATCCATCAGCCAGGACGATGAGCAGCGCCGAGCAGCTGCGCATGGTGCGTGTGAACAGGATTTCCAGCCGGTCCGATCTTTTTCCGCGGCTGATTGCGATGCAGAAGCTCGCCGATGCTCAGGGCTTCGCGATCTTCCGCGTCAGCGGCGCCGGTCTTCCGGCAAAGCAGCGCCTTGTCTGCGAACTCGAGAACTGGGGGTCTTCCAATGCCGGTTTCGGCAAGGCCTTCACGGATGCCTACGGCGATATTCTTCTCGACCATATCGACAAGTCGTTGCTGCCGCTCTCATGGGCCGGCGGTTATGACCGTGCCGCACCTGGCCCTGCCGACTTCGCGCCGTTCATGACGCGGCTGCAGGACGGTATCGTGCCTTTTTCCGGCCTTGCCTTTCCGGTGCGGCTCGGCGCCGTCGGCAACGGTTTCATCGTTTTCACCGGCGATGAGCTCGATCCTTCGAGCGATACCATCGTCGAGCTGCACGGTCGCTGCTGCCATATCATGATGGATCTGCTTTCGCTCGACGAACGCCGCACGGCGGCCGCTGAAGCCCTTAGCGAACGCGAGATCGCCTGTCTCCAGCTTGCCGGCGACGGCCGCATCAGCGAAGAGATTGCCGACAAGCTCGGCCTGTCGGTGCACACCGTGAACGCCTATCTCGGCTCGGCGACCATCAAGCTCGATTCCGTCAATCGCATCCAGGCGATCGCCAAGGCGATCCGGCTCGGCTATATCAGCTGAGCCCCGCTCGGCGATTTCAGCTGAGCCCTGCTCAGCTCAGCTGAAGCGGATGGATCTGCTCTCGCGATGAAAGCTCTCATGTCTTGATGAGAGGTCAGCTCGCCAGCGCCCGCGGCGGCTGGTTGACGTTGTAACGCGATTCCCGAAGGCTCTTTTCGAGGAAACGGGTGTTCTCATCGGGATCGGCCGAGGCATCCTGGAACGCGATATGGTTGATCTCGATGCCGGCGTGATCTTCGGCAAGCGTCAGCTGCGCATAGACGGTAACGCCGCGCGGCTTGATTTCCAGATCGAGAACGACTTCGGGCTTGCCGCCCCACTCTAGCGTATAGTTGCCGCCCAGGCCGAAATTCACCGTGCCCGGATGAAAGAAAAGCTCTGCCGCCGAAGCGACGAGATCGGAAAGATTGCCGTAATACTCGAAGCGCAGCAGCGAAATAAGGTCAGAAGCATCCAGAAGGCGCAGTTCCGTGGCGACCGGGCTGATCGCGACTGCGAGGATTTTTTCACGCTGGGTAGAGTGGGGGCATTTTTTCATTAGGCTTATCTTACCCGTTTGTTCTTGGCGTCTGCGGCGTAGACCCGGTGGATCAGCTCCGCAACGGCCTTATAGAAGACTGACGGTATGACACTATCGATCGAGACTTGCGCAAACATGGAGCGCGCAAGCGGCGGATCCTCGAACACCGGGATGCCGTTTTTCTCGGCAATCTCCCTGATTTTGAGCGCAATGAGGTCCTGGCCTTTGGCCAGCACGACCGGCGCGTCGTTTTCTTCGCGCGCGTAGCGCAGCGCCACCGCATAGTGCGTCGGGTTGGCGATGACGAGCGTCGCCCGGTGCACGTTGGCGATCATCCGCCGGCGCGCGCGGTCGCGCATCAGCGAGCGCTGCCGGCCCTTGACGAAGGGGTCGCCCTGCGCCTGCTTGTTTTCTTCCTTGATCTCGTGCCGGGTCATCTTCAGCTCGGTGAACCAGTGATGGCGCGTCCAGAAGACATCGGCGATCGCCACGATCGCGGTGGCGATCAGCACGACGATGATGATCTTGCGCATCGCCGTCGAGATCCGCACCAGGATCGTCTGCGGGTCGGAGAACATCGCGTCGATCGAGCTGAAATATTCGCTCCTCAGCACGAAAAACAGGATGACCCCGACGACGACGACCTTGAACAGCGATTTTCCGAACTCGACGAGGCCCGGCAGGCTGAACAGCCGTCCCCAGCCTTTGGCGGGAGAGATGCGCGAGGCCTGCGGCCGGATGCGCTCGAGCACCGGCGTCGGCAAGTTCTGAAAAACGGAGGAGGCGATGCCGAACACCATGAACAGGATGAAGGCCGGCGCCAGCAGCGCCGCAGTGGCCCAGCCGAGCTTGACGAACAGCGAAAGGACGTCGGGCCCCGTCTCGATCTTCCACTGGTCGGGCTGCTCGAAGATGTCGCGCAGGGTTTCAGTCATGCGCCCGACGCTGTCGGGGAGGAAGAACACCAGATAGATATAGGTGGCAAGGATGGTCGCGAAGATCGACAGCTCGCGCGAAAACGGCACGTTGCCCTTCTCAGCCGCGTCGGATTGCTTTTTCGCGGTCGGGGCTTCTGTTTTGCTGTCCTTGTCATCGTCTGCCAAGACGCGGCCCTCCGTCAAAACTATAGGCCGCAGCTAATGCATGTCGCCCAAAAATGTGCAGCGGTTTTGGGATGACGACATGCATCAACACAAGAGCTAAAGCGCGTCGCCGGAACCGAGGTTCTCCGCGACGCGCTTTAAAGCGCAGCCAATCATTTGAAGGGTAGTCGCCTGCGACACGGCGATCAACGGCCGCTTTGCCGCGCGCCGGATTTGTCAACAGTCTCGGAGGATTAGGCGGCTGCCGAAGCGTCGCCTTCCTTCTCCTTGAGCTCGATCTGGCCTGAATTGGCCAGGCGAATCGCTTCCTGCGCCACGGCGCGCCGGGCAATTGCAATCTCGCGCGGATTGACGCCGCCCATGCCGCTCTGCAGATCCGATTCGATCATGCGGCGCTGGCGCGGGCTGATGGCGGAGAGAACCGATTCGCGGATCTCGGGCGGCGAACCGCGCAGCGCGACGGTGAGCACATCCGTCGAGATGTCGTTGAGCAGCATGACGCGGCTGCGCTGCGGCATGTACATGAGATCCTCGAACAGGAAGATCTTCGGGCGGACCTTGTTGACGGATTCGCGGCTGATCGATTCGAGCGAGGTGAGCAGGGTGTCGACCTGCGGCTTGTCGAGTTCGTTCATGAGATCGGCAACCTTCGTCGAGCCGGCGGCATTGCGCTCTGCCTCGACCTCGGCAAGCAGCGTCATCACCTGGTTCTCGATGATCTGCGCAGCCTTCGGGCTGACGGTCTTCATGTTGACGGTTCGGTTCATGATGTCGGCGCGGCGGTTGTCGGGGAGCTGCAGCAGCACCTTGGCGCCGAAGTTGGAAGGCATCATCGAAAGAATATAGGCAACGGTCTGCGGATGTTCGCGCAGCAGGAACTGGGCGACGAATGTCGGCTCCGCCTCGCTGAGACGATCCCAGATCGAGGTTTCATAGGCCTGGAACGCCGTGCGGCGGCCGAGCAGGCTGTCGACCTCGTCGGGCGTCAGGCCCTCTTCCAGAATGGCTTCGATCGCCTTGGCATTGTCCATCAGTCCGGCGCCCTCGGTGAAGAGGTCTTCGAATTCGCCGACGAGCATCAGGAGTTCGTCCGGCGGAATGGCGCGCAGCGACTGGGCGGATGCGATAATGGTCTGCAGTTCGGCCTGGGTGAAATATTTCAACAGCCGGCCGGCGACGCCCTTTCCCATGGCGAGAAGAACAGCCGCCGCCTTTTCAGCCTGGGTCAACGGTTTCCCGGCTAGCGCGCCGCCGAAATCGTCAAAGTCCATCATGGTCTAACCTCTCCGTCCCACACAGGGATCAGGCTTTTTTCGTACTCAAAACTTCTATCAGTTTCACACCGAATCGGGTGTCGTCGTTATCAAGCACCGTAATCTCGCCGCGGGCAATCCTGCGGCCGTTCACCATGATCTCGACCGGCTCGCCGATTTTCTTGTCAAGGGCGATCGTCGCCCCTTCATTGAGGTTCATCAGGCCGGAGACCTGCATGCGGCTGGTGCCGAGCATGATCTGGACATCGATCGGGATGTCCATGATCAGTTCGAAATTGGAATTCAAGGCGCTGCCGAGCGGAGCCGGCGACGCCTCGAAGGAAGGGCTGCTGCCGAAATCCATGCCGGCGGCCGAGCCGGCATTGCCAGCACCGAAATCGCCGCCGAAATCGTCGCCGCCGAACGGGCTGTCCGAAATCTCGCCGCCGAAGGCCGCCAGATCGGTTCCGGCTGCGAAGGCGTCGTTCTGCAGGTCGTCGCCAAACTGCGGCAGGTCGCCATCGGCATCCTGCTTCAGCACGCCGCGCAGATCGTCGATCGCCTGGTCGAGATCCGCTTCGCTGCCCGGCATATCCAGGGAGAGGTCGCTGTTCTGCTGTGTTTTCTTCGTAGCCATGAAATCACTATTCCAGTTGAAACTTGCCTCAAACTGCCTTTGCAGCCCAAAAGCCAGAGAACCGATTAATTCATTAAATGACGGATGAGTTCGTCATCCGAGTTCATCGTGTCCTTGACGCGGACCATGTAGTTTTCGCCTGAACGCCCGAACTCGCACACATACAGTTCCTTGCTGTTGGCGCAGACCTCGACGCGCACGTCGCCATGGTCACGGAACGGGATGACGTCGCCGACCATCAGCTTCGAGATCGTGCGCAATGTCAGGTCCTGCAGCCTGATCTTGGCCTCGAGCGTGACATGCGAACGGCGAACCTGGTCGCCGAGCTGTTCGGTCCATTCCGCCGAGCTGCCGCCCGACTGGCGCTTCGGCTTCGGCGGCGTCACCTTGGTCTTGAGCAGCGCCGTCTGCGGAACCATCAACGAAAATTCGGAAGTGATGCCGGCAAGCGTGATCGACATGTTGATGGCGGCGGCGAATTCGTCCGGGCGGTCCTCCGGCGGCCGGGCGCGCATCTCAAGGGCGTGCGGGACCGAAAGACTCGGCTCGAAACCGCCGGGCGCGTTGACGGCCGAGCGCAGCACCTTGGCGATCTTGTCGAAAACCATCACCGCCAGGTCCATTTCGATGATCGACAGCAGCCGGTCGGCCGGCTCCTCGATCGTATCGGCGGTGGCGCCGAGCAGGTGCTCCATCAGCGTGATGACGAAACCGTTGCCACAGGCAAGCGTGATGTTCTGCGACCAGTTGCGCAGCGTCACGTCGGCGAGCGTGACGTTCGAGTTCAGGTCGTCGATCAGATGATTCTTGTAGCCGATCTCGCAGCCGAGATAGTTGACCGTGACGTCGAGGCCGGTCTCGCTCTTGATGACGTCGGGAAAGAATTCGCTGTAGATTTCCCCGAAGGAGCTGCAGATCTTGGCGACCCTGCCTCTGTCGCCAAGCCCGCCGGTCAGCTTGGCGAGAAGGGCAGGATCCATTGCCGGTTTGTCGTGCGAAGCATTGCTCATGGTCATTTAAGCCGCCTTGTTCTCGCCGCCTGGGTTCATCATTTCCTGTTCGACCGCATCGATGGACGGGCGCTCGTAAGCCGAGATCGTCTTGCGGCCGTATTCGAGAGCGACCTGCGGCACCGAGCCGTTCATGTAGGCAAGCAGCGTCTGCTTGACGATGACGTAGAGGCGATGCTGCTTGTTGCGGACGATCTTGATCTGGGAGACCAGCGGCGAGCAGACGCAGTAGGACAGGAGAATGCCGAGGAAGGTGCCGACCAGCGCCGAGCCGATCAGATGACCGAGCACTTCCGGCGAATCGTTGATGTGGGCCATCGCCTTGATGACGCCGAGAACCGCCGCGACGATACCGATCGCCGGGAAGGAATCGCCCATGATCTGGATCGCGTGATAGGGCTTCATCTTGTCGTGCATGATGGTGTTGAGCTCTTCGTCCATCAGCGCTTCGATCTCGTGGCTGCGGGCATTGCCGATGATGATCAGGCGCACGTAGTCGCAGATGAACGCCGTCAGTTCCTTGTTCTTCAGAACGGTCGGGGCCTGTTGGAAGATCGTCGATTCTGCCGGATTGTCGATATGGGCTTCGATTTCGTTTCGCGACTTGGTGCGCAGGTCGCGCATCAAGGAATAGAGCACGCCGAGCGTATCGAGATAATTGCGTTCCTTCGGCACGGCGTGCTTGAAGGCTTCGCCGAGCGCCTTGCCGGAATCCTTCACCACCTTCATCGGGTTCGCCATGATGAAGCTGCCGAGACCGGCGCCGCCGATGATCACGAATTCGAAGGGCTGGAACAGCGCGTCCACGTGGCCGCCCATTGCCATGAAGCTGCCGATGACACAGCCGCAAGTCACTATAAATCCGATAATGATATTCATCGTCAGCCCAATCTGAACGTTACTTTTCTCTAAGACGGTTAGGGTTTCTGCCTTGCGTGAGGCTGATGAACGGGCCGCGCGCAAGGCATTTCCGCGTGCCAGCTTCGCGCAAGCATCTGCCGTCAGTCTAAAGGAGACGAATGGGTGCCCGCACCCGTTTCTGAGATGCCGCCTCAGCGAAATCCCGGCCGAACCCTGTAGACGAGGCCCGGCTTTTCGTTCCGTTCATCGCCAATGCTTGGAGCCTACCGACATGCAATCCGGTCTTTATGTTTCTCTGTCGTCGCAGATGGCCCTCGAAAAGCGCCTGAACACCATTGCGGACAACATGGCGAACGTGAACACGACCGGTTTTCGCGCCACCGAGGTGAAGTTCGACGAGATGGTGGCGGCGACCAAGAACAAGCTGAACACCAAGGTCGCCTTCGTTTCCCAGGGCAACGACTATCTGAACGAGTCAAACGGCGAGCTGCAGCACACCGGCAACATGCTTGATTTCGCCATCAAGGGGGATGCCTGGTTCTCGCTCGATACGCCGGCCGGCCGCGTGCTGACGAGGGACGGCCGCTTCACGCTCAAGGATACCGGCGAGCTGGTCTCGATCCGCGGATATCCCGTTCTCGACGCCGGCGGCGCGCCCATCCAGCTCAATTCCAAAGGCGGCGAGCCGGCCGTCGGCACCGACGGCATCATCTATCAGGGCGACCGCCAGGTCGCTTCGCTCGGCCTGTTCGAGGCCGATATCAGCAAAGGTTATCTGCGCTACGAGAACAGCGGCATCATGACCACCGACCAGCCGCGCGCCGTCGTCGATCGCTTCAATGTCGGTGTCGAGCAAGGCTATCTCGAAAACTCCAACGTCAACGCCATGCGCGAGATCACCCAGCTGATCGAAGTCAACCGCGCTTTCGAAAGCGTCTCGTCGCTGATGCGCGATAGCGAGGATTCCTTCAAGGAAGCCGTTCAGACGCTTGGGGGCAGCCGCTAATGCATGTCGCCCAAAAGTGTGCAGCGGTTTTGGGAGGACGACATGCATAAAAACAAAGACCGGAAATGCGTCGCATTTTCGGGTGGGATTGAAGCATGAGCACGACGCTACTGTCCGAGGACGGCCTTTCTCCGAAGCTGGCGCATCTGGCAGGTCTCGTCGATCGATACGCATCGCCGGAGTTCTCGGTTGCCCATGGCGGCCGCGTGCAGACCATCGCCGCCGGCCACTATACCGTTCGCGGTCTCTCCCGCCATGTTCGCCTGGGCGAGTTCGTCGCCCATAAGTCGGCGACCGGCATCCATCTCGGCGAGGTCGTTCGCGTCGAGCCTGATCTGATCTATGTCTGCCCGATCGAGCCGGGCGAGCCGATCGGCATCCACGATACGGTCATCCGCAAGGGCGCCTTCCGCATCTCACCGTCGGACAGCTGGTGCGGGCGCACCGTCAATTCGCTCTGCGAGCCGATCGACGGGCTTGGGCCGATCGCCGAGGGCCTCGACCGCCGCTCGATCTCCAATACCGCTCCGCCCTCGATGACCCGCAAGCGCGTCGAGGCCGGCTTCAAGACCGGCGTGCGCGCCATCGATATCTTCTCGCCGCTCTGCCTCGGGCAGCGCCTCGGCATCTTCGCCGGCTCCGGCGTCGGCAAATCGACACTTCTGTCCATGCTCGCCCGCGCCGATGCCTTCGACAAGGTCGTCATTGCGCTTGTCGGCGAACGCGGCCGCGAGGTGCGCGAATTCATCGAGGATACGCTCGGCAGCAATATGAAGAAGGCGATCGCCGTCGTCGCCACCAGCGACGAGAGCCCGATGCTGCGCAAGATGGCGCCGCTGACGGCGGTCACCATCGCCGAGCATTTCCGCGACAAGGGCGAGAACGTCCTGTTCATCGTCGACAGCGTCACGCGTTTCGCCCATGCGATCCGCGAGGTGGCGACCGCCTCCGGCGAGCCGCCGATCGCCCGCGGCTACCCGGCTTCCGTCTTCACCGAGCTGCCGCGCCTGTTGGAGCGCGCCGGTCCCGGCCCCGAGGGCGCCGGCACCATCACGGCGATCATCTCGATCCTCGTCGATGGCGACAATCACAACGACCCGATCGCCGATTCGACGCGCGGCATCCTCGACGGCCATATCGTCCTGCAGCGCAGCCTCGCCGAAGAAGGGCGCTATCCGCCGATCGATCCGCTCGCCTCGATCTCGCGTCTTGCCCGCAAGGCCTGGACGCCGGATCAGGAAAAGCTGGTGTCGCGGCTGAAGGTGCTGATCCACCGTTTCGAGGAAACGCGCGACCTGCGCCTGATCGGCGGTTACCGCCAGGGCGCCGATCCCGATCTCGATATGGCGGTCAAGCAGGTGCCGATCATTTACGACGTCCTGAAACAGTCACCGGGCGATCGCGACTCGCCCGATGCCTTTGCCGATCTCGCCGGCGCCCTCAAGGCTGCAGCCGGTATCGGCAATCAGGGCGGAGCCATCCAGAGGAGATAGACGTGGCTGAATTCGACGATGAACGCATCGCTTCCCCGAAGCAGCGCAGGAAGGCCGCCGGCCTGGATCGGTTTCTGACTTTTGCCGGCCTGGCGCTGGCCGGCGCCTCCGCCTTCTTTCCCTGGTACGTGTTCTTCAACGAAGACAAATTCGGCATCAACGTCGCCGCCAGCGACAATTCGCGCGAACTGCCGGATTGGCCGGCCCGCAACGTCTTCAGCGTCTCGCCGCTTGCCATGGTCAACAAGAACGAGCCGGACAAGAAGGCGCCGCCGATCGATCCGCTGACGACGGCGACGGTCTCCGATCTCGGCAAGGAACGCGAGGGCCGGCCCATCCTGGAGGATCAACCCTTCCCCGGCAAGTCGTCCTTCCGGCTGCTGCACGTTTCCAACGGCCGGGCGCTGATCGAGGATACTTCCGGCATGTATGTGGTGCGCGTCGGCTCGATCCTGCCGGATCAGAGCCGCCTTGCGACAATCGAACAGCGCGAGGGCAAGTGGATGATCGTCACCTCCAAGGGTGAAACCTACCAGAACAACTGAAGCTGCCGGCCGACGCCGAAGGCAACAGGGGCTCCGCCGAAAACCGGCCGGGGCCCCGGTTTTTTTGCGCGGCGCGCGCGCCCCGTAAGGCGGCTTGAAACCTGATTTTCCGTAAGTCCCACGCAAGATTACCGCACTAGGTTCGGGACAGTAAAAACGGAGAGTCTCATGCAACCGATCCAACTTTTCGACTTGGCTTCGCGACAGGCGGAATGGCTGACGATCCGTCAGCAGGTTGTTGCCGGCAACATCGCGAATGCCAATACCCCGAAGTTCCGCGCCAAGGACGTCACGCCCTTCGACGCCGTGCTCGACAAATCCGACATCACCATGGCGCGCACCAATCCGGCCCATCTCAGCGGCAATGATTTCAGCGCCAGCGGCGATATCGACGTCAAGGATGCTGCACTCGACCAGGAAATCGGCGTCCAGGAATCCGGCAACACGGTCGGCCTTGCCGAGGAGCTCTCCAAGTCTGGCGATATCAAGCGCCAATATGATCTGAACACCT
The DNA here is from genome assembly GCF_001187535.1 of Rhizobium ecuadorense. Taxonomy (GTDB): domain Bacteria; phylum Pseudomonadota; class Alphaproteobacteria; order Rhizobiales; family Rhizobiaceae; genus Rhizobium; species Rhizobium ecuadorense. The sequence goes on along the minus strand of NZ_LFIO01000958.1, from coordinate 77,031 downwards.
CGCTGGTCAGTTCCTTCAACCGCATGATGCTGATGACCGTCAGGAAGTAAAAGCCATGGATCCGCTTTCAGCAGCAATGAAAATCGCCGGTTCCGGGCTCGAGGCGCAGTCGACGCGCCTGCGCATCGTTTCGGAAAACATCGCCAACGCCCGCTCGACCGGCGACACACCGGGTGCCGACCCCTACCGCCGCAAGACGATTACTTTCGGCCAGCAGATGGATCGCGCCAGCGGCGTCGAGACGGTCGATGTCAAGAAGGTCGGCGTCGACGAAGGCGACTTCAGCACCGAATTCGATCCGAGCAATCCGGCTGCGGACCAGAAGGGCGTCGTCAAGCTGCCGAACGTCAACATTCTGGTCGAGATGGCCGACATGCGCGAAGCCAACCGCTCGTATGACGCCAATCTGCAGACCATCAAGCAGACCCGCGATCTCATCTCCTCCACGATCGATCTCCTGAAGAGCCAATAATAATGATCAGCAGCGTCCAGAATGTCAGCAATCTTTCGATGACCCGCGCGCTCGGCGCCGTCGACACCGAAAATTCCGCCTCGTCGTCTGCCGCCACCCTGCCGGGCACCGCGGGCGCGGCCAACGGCATGAGCTTCGCCTCCGTCATGGGCAACATGGCAAACGACGCGGTCACCAGCCTGAAGGGTGCGGAAAGCATGTCCTTCGCCGGGATCAAGGGCACGGCGACGACGCGTGAAGTCGTCGATTCCATGCTCCAGGCCGAGCAGACGTTGCAGACGGCGATTGCTATCCGCGACAAGGTCGTCTCGGCCTTTCTCGAAGTCACCAAGATGCAGATGTAACTGATTTGAGGACGAACACATGAGAGCGCTCGCCATTGCAGCAACGGGCATGGATGCCCAGCAGACCAATCTGGAAGTCATCGCGAACAACATCGCCAACATCAATACGACGGGTTTCAAGCGCGCGCGCGCCGAATTCTCCGATCTTCTCTACCAGACCGAACGCGCCAAGGGTGTCGCCAACCGCGCCAACCAGGCCGTCGTTCCCGAAGGCGCCAATATCGGCCTCGGCGTCCAGACCTCGGCGGTCCGCAACTTGCATCTGCAGGGCGAACTGACCCAGACCGGCAACGATCTCGACGTGGCGCTGATCGGCAAGGGCTTCTTCCAGATCCAGTCGACCGACGGGACGACGCTTTACAGCCGCGCCGGCGCCTTCAACAAAAACGACCAGGGCCAGCTCGTCACCATCGACGGTTACGAGGTCATGCCCGGCATCACCATTCCGACGGGCTCGACCGAGCTGACGATCAGCCGCTCGGGCCAGGTTTCGGCCAAGTTGCCGGGGGCGACGGACGCGACTGTTCTCGGCCAACTGACACTTGCCGATTTCGTCAACGAGGCCGGCCTCCAGCCGATCGGCGACAATCTCTTCCAGGAAACGGCAGCCTCCGGCGAAGCCGTCGTCGGCAATCCCGATGAGGAAGGTTTCGCCTACATGAAGCAGGGTTATCTGGAAGCCTCGAACGTCGACCCGGTGAAGGAAATCACCGAACTGATCTCGGCCCAGCGTGCTTACGAAATGAATTCCAAGGTGATCACCACGGCTGACGAAATGGCCTCCATCGTCAGCAAGAACCTGAAGTAAGGGGAAGGGCCGAAACATGATGTTTTGCCGGGCAGGATACATCTCAGGATGGGTGGCGGCGGCCACGATCGCAGTCGCGGGCGTTTTCTCGCCCACGGACGTGGATGCCGGCATGGGTTATGCCGTCGTCCCGACGACGATCATCTACCCCGGCGACACATTGTCGGCCAGCCAGCTTCAGGAGGTCGAGGTCACCAACCCCAACCTCGCCGGCGATTTCGCCAAATCCATTTCCCAGGTCGAAGGCCTGGTCTCCAAGCGCACCCTGCTGCCGGGTCGCACGATTTCGGTTTCAGGTCTGCGTGAGCCCTATACGGTGACACGCGGATCTTCGATCCGCCTCGTCTTCTCGCTCGGTGCGATGACCATTTCAGCCGCCGGCTCGCCGCTCGAAGACGGCTCCACCGGGCAGCTGATCCGCGCGCGCAATATGGATTCCGGCGTCATCGTCAGCGGCACGGTGCTTGCAGACGGCACGGTCCATGTGAGGGCAAAATGAAATTGTTCTTCCGGTTCTTGACCCTTGTCGCGGTTCTCGCCATGAGCCTCGTCGACGTCGCGCCCGCCTGGGCGCTGACCTCCCGCATCAAGGATATCGCCTCCCTTCAGGCCGGCCGCGACAACCAGCTGATCGGTTATGGCCTGATCGTCGGCCTGCAGGGAACCGGCGACGGCTTCCGCGCCTCGCCTTTCACCGAGCAGTCGATGCGGGCGATGCTGCAGAATCTCGGCATCTCGACGCAGGGCGGCCAGTCCAACGCCAAGAACACGGCGGCCGTGATGGTCACCGCCAACCTGCCGCCCTTTGCAAGCCCCGGCAGCCGCATCGACGTAACGGTGAGCTCGCTCGGCGACGCGACGTCGCTGCGCGGCGGCACGCTCGTCATGACCTCGCTTTCCGGCGCTGACGGCCAGATCTATGCCGTCGCGCAGGGCGCGGCCATCGTCACCGGCTTCCAGGCCCAGGGCCAGGCCGCAACCGTGACCGAAGGTGTGACCACCGCCGGCCGCGTGCCCGGCGGCGCGATCATCGAACGCGAACTGCCGTCCCGTTTCAAGGACTCGGTCAATCTCGTGCTGCAGCTGCGCAACCCCGACTTCTCGACGGCGATCCGCATCGCCGACATCGTCAACGGTTATGCCTCGGCACGCTTCGGCGGCCCGGTGGCCGAAGCCAAGGATTCGCAGGAAGTGGTGATCCAGAAGCCGCGCCAGGCCGATCTCACCCGGTTGATGGCCGACATCGAAAATCTCATCGTCGAAACCGATACGCCGGCCAAGGTTGTCATCAACGAGCGCACCGGAACGATCGTCATCGGCTCCGACGTCCGCGTCTCGCCGGTTGCCGTCAGCTACGGCACCCTGACGGTGCAGGTCACCGAGACGCCGCAGATCATCCAGCCCGAACCCTTCTCGCGCGGCCGGACCGCGGTCCAGCCGCAGACCGACATCGCGGCCGAGCAGACCGGCGGGCGCGTCGCCATCATCGACGGTCCCGACCTCAGGACCCTCGTCGCCGGCCTCAACAATATCGGTGTGAAACCGGATGGCATTATCGCCATTCTCCAGGGCATCAAGTCGGCGGGCGCCCTGCAGGCGGAGCTTGTGCTGCAATGATAAAGATCATCAAAGACATGACGGTCCTGCAATTGCTGCGCCGGCTGGCGCTGCCGGCAGCAAGCCTCGTCCTTCTGTCGATCCCTAGCGCCTTTGCACAAGAGCATGCGCCGGCGGGCGACATCACCTCTGAGGACGAGGTCAAGCAGTTCTGCACCAACATCGCCGACCCCGCCCGCGACCAGCGTTACCTGCTGCAGAAGCAGGAACTGGAAAAGCTTCGCGCCGACATCGACGCCCGCATGGCGGAGATGGACAAGCGCAAGGCGGAATACCAGGACTGGCTGAAGCGGCGCGACGATTTCCTGAAGCAGGCGGAAGCCGGCCTCACCGAGATCTACAGGAAGATGAAGCCGGATGCGGCCGCCCAGCAGCTGCAGGATATGAAGATCGAGGTGGCCTCCGCCGTGATCATGCGGCTCGGGCCGCGTCAGTCGAGCCTCATCCTCAACGAGATGGACGCGAAGAAGGCCGCGGCCATCGCCAGCGTCATCGCCAGTGCGTCCGATCCCAATACGTCGAAGGATCCTTCATGAATATGCGTTTCCCGGCCGCGATCGCCGCCCTCGCACTCCTTGCAGGCTGCCAGACTCCGACGGCAGTCAGCGAGATCGGCCGCGCGCCCGCCATGAGCCCGATCGGCAGCGGCCTTGCCTATGGCCAGACGCCGCAGATGGCGCTTTATCCGAAGCAGCCGCGCGCCGTGGCGCAGGGTTATTCGCTGTGGAGCGATTCGCAGGCTGCACTCTTCAAGGATGCGCGCGCGCTCAACGTCGGCGACATCCTGACCGTCGACATTCAGATCAACGACAAGGGCTCTTTCGACAACGAGACCAACCGCAGCCGCAAGAATTCGAGCGGCATGAACTGGGACGTCAACGCCCAGATCTTCGGCTGGACGCCCGAGTCCAAGACCGACCTGACCTATGGCTCCGACACCAGCACCGACGGCAAGGGCAAGATTGAGCGCACCGACAAGTTGACCCTTCTGGTCGCCGCGGTCGTCACCGGCATTCTCGAAAACGGCAACCTCGTCATATCGGGCTCACAGGAAGTCCGGTTGAACCAGGAACTGCGCATCCTGAACGTCGCCGGTATCGTTCGTCCGCAGGACGTCAATGCCGAAAACCAGATCTCCTACGACAAGATCGCCGAAGCCCGCATCTCCTACGGTGGCCGCGGCCGCCTGATGGAAGTGCAGCAGCCTCCGCGCGGCCAGCAGGCCGTCGATCTTTTCTCGCCCCTTTGAGGCTGAACGACGATGGCAGAGCCAGACGCAAGCGCAGATCAATCAAAGAAGAAATCCGCCACGCTGATGACGATCATCGGCATCGCCGTCCTGACCCTGCTCGGCGCCGGCGGCGGCTGGGCGGTCGGTACGATCGTCGCGCCCAACGTCAAGGGCGCCAAGGAGGCCGAGCAGGCCAAGGACGCCGAGGCCAAGAAAAAGGCCGAGGAGGGGCTGGCCCACATCTCGACCGAGGCCAACAACGTCGTCCAGCTCGAGCCGATCACCTCGAACCTCGCTTATCCCTCGGAAAACTGGGTCCGACTCGAGGTCGCGCTGCTGTTCAACGGGCCGCCGGATGTCAAGGTTTCCGAGGATATTCACCAGGATATCCTCGCTTATATCAGGACCGTTTCCCTTCAGCAGATCGAGGGGCCGCGGGGCTTTCAATATCTCAAGGATGACATACAGGAACGTGTTGACCTTCGCTCGCAAGGGCGGGTATCGAAGGTCATGTTCAGGACATTTGTCATCGAATGATTCGTCTTATAGTTTTCCTTGCCGCCATGATGGCGGTACCGGAACTGGCGGTGGCACAGCAGCTGCCGACTGACTTGTTGAACCTGCCGGTCGATGGCTCCGTCGCTGCCTGGATCATCCGCACATTCGGCCTGCTGACCATTCTTTCGGTCGCGCCGGGCATCCTGATCATGGTGACGAGCTTCCCGCGCTTCGTCATCGCCTTCTCGATCCTGCGTTCGGGCATGGGCCTCTCCTCGACGCCCTCCAACATGATCCTGCTGTCGCTGTCGCTGTTCATGACCTTCTACGTCATGTCGCCGACCTTCGATCAGGCCTGGCAGAACGGTGTGCAGCCGCTGCTTGCCAATCAGATCAACGAGACCGAGGCCGTCCAGCGCATCGCCGAACCTTTCCGCACCTTCATGGCGGCCAATACCCGCGACAAGGATCTGGCGCTTTTCGTCGATCTGGCGCGCGAACGCGGGCAGAATATCCAGACGACCGATCCGATCGACTACCGGGTGCTGATCCCGGCCTTCATGATTTCCGAGATCCGCCGCGGCTTCGAGATCGGCTTCCTCGTCGTGCTGCCGTTCCTCGTCATCGACCTCATCGTCGCCACCATCACCATGGCGATGGGCATGATGATGCTGCCGCCGACCTCGATCTCGCTGCCGTTCAAGATCCTCTTCTTCGTGCTGATCGACGGCTGGAACCTGCTTGTCGGCAGTCTGGTGCGCTCGTTCAACTGATCGGCCGCCGCTCCTATCTTCGCCTCCGTGTTCGCCAACGAGAAAACCCCGCCGGATCGCTCCGGCGGGGTTTTCTTGACGATTGAAAAGCTCACTCGGCGGCGAACGGCGCCGTGCGCGGCGGCAGCGCCGCGATGTCCACGTGCTCGGGTTCGAGACGCTGTTTGGCGCGCTCGGCCATGATTTCGTAGGCCTGCTCCAGATGATTGCAGAAGCGTTCGGCGTCGAAGAGCGGCGCGATATAACGCTTCTCTTTCAAGTGCGCCTTGTATTCGGCGATCCGTCCGGGATTCTGCGCCAGCTCCACGGCCAGATCCTCGTAGGCCTGCAGGTCGCTTGCGACGAGGTCGGGCAGGTCGATGGCCCGTAGCAGGCTCTCGCTGACGCGTGAGGCGAAGTTGGTGCCCTTGACGGTCAGGACCGGCAGGCCGCCCCAGAGCTGCTCCGAGGTGGTCGTGTGGCCGTTGACCGGGAAGGTGTCGATGCCGAGGTCGGCAGCCTGCTGACGGTCGATATGTTGTTCGTAGGGCGCGCGCGGGCAGAAAATGATCCGCTTGGGCGAAATGCCCGCCGTCTGGAACTGCTTCAACAGGTTCGCCTGGTTGCGCGGCGTGTTCGCCATCAGCCAGAGCACGCTGTTCGGCGCCCGCTTGAGAATGCGGCACCAGCTGTCGATGGTCTCCGGCGTGATCTTGCGGTTGCCGTTGAACGAGGCGAAGATGAAGGCCTCTTCCGGCAGACCCAGCTGCTCGCGGGTGACGGGGCGCGGCTTCGGGCGGTGCATCGGGTCGTTCGGCTGATAGCTTTCCGGCAGCCGGCAGAATTTCTCATGGTAGAAGGGCTTGGCCACCTCGGGCAATACCGAATGGTCGCCGATAACATAGTCGAGATCGATATTGACCGTGCTGCCGGGGAAACCGAGCCAGCCGACATGGACCGGTGCCAGCGGCTGGTTGAACACCGTCGCGCGGCTGCCGGAGGTGTGGCCCTTCAGGTCGACCATGATGTCGATATTGTGCTCGCGCACCACTGCCAGCACCGCCTGGTCGGAGAAGCCGTGAACGTCGACGATCCGGCCCCAGCGGCTGCGGTCGGTCACGTTGTGCTTCAGGTATTCCGGACCGGTATGGCAGAACAGCGTCACCTCGAACCGGTCCTTGTCGTGCAGTTCCAGGATGCGCTGCAACAGCTTCATGGTCGCATGGCGATCCCAGAAGTCCGACGACATGTAACCAATCCGGATCTTGTTCGACCATGTGTGCGGCTGGTTGCGGCGGACGGCTACCCGTTCCGGGTTGAGGGGGGTGGTGCCGATTGTCGCATGCCGGTTGAAATCCTCGTTGCCGCACCAGTGCAGATGATAGAACGGGTTGTCCTTGCGCAGGATCTCGATATCGCCCCTCGCCAGGGTCGCGTCGATCACTGCCTGATGTTTGCTGGCCTCTTCGAAATCGTTGAATTCGCGCGCGAAAACCAGATGCAGGAAGCGGAATGCGTGATTGCCGGGAAACCGCTTGAAGAGGTTGCGCGAGAGGCTCTGGTTGGTTGCGTCGTTCAGATCGTCGCTCAGCAGCAGGGCAGCCAGGCGCATATGATCGGGATTGGCACTCTGTGACAGCACCGTCTTGAACGGGCGAATGATATCCCGCTGCTGCCGCTTCAGATAGATCGCGGTTATGATGAAGGCGAGTTCCGCGTCGTCCTGCGCCTTGGCGAGGTTTCGCATGGCGATCAGCAGAGCATCATCCTCGTTGCCGATCTCATAATGCAGCTTGGCAGCCTGTTTCTGGTATTCGTAGGCATTCGGCCCTTCGCAGTTGCCGGCCAGGCCATAGGCTTTCGCGGCATCGGCCTTGAAGCCGAGCTGCAGGAGGTTCTTGGCCAGCAGCGCGTAGGTCTTGGCGTCCTGCTGGATATCCATGAGCTGGTTGAGCGTCGCCAAGGACTGTGTGTAGCGGCCCGCCTGGTAATCTCTGGATGCCGCAGAGAACGAAACTTTGCTGTTCAAAACCCAACTCCGTGAAGGAAATGTTCTGGCATGGCTGTCGATCGCCGAGACACGCACGAGCCGTCCAGCCTGAAAACGGGTGGATCGAATCCGATGATGCTATCCCGGCGCCTGCCACATTGTCATGTGAAGCTTGCTTGAAACCGGTGCGCCTCATGAAGACGCTTACTTTCATGAGAGAAAACGGTTTCTTTCCCCGTATGTTAGCATGCGAAGGAATAGATTCAGCCGGCATTAACTATGCGATGTAAGGAGCCGGAACGGCACCTCCATTTTTAAGAAGTTGGCAAGCATTGGCTGCGAGATTGCCCTGGACATGACGGGTTTGGGCCAAACAAAAAAAGGCGCCGAGTAGCATGAAGCTGGTCCGTCATCGCCGGTACTTAGTCCGGTATGTCCTCCTTTTTGTATCTAGTTTCCAGGGGACAGATTTATGACAAGCATTAACACCAACACTTCCGCACAGGCCGCTCTCCAGACGCTGCGCAACGTCAACCAGGGTCTCCAGTCAACCCAGGCTCACGTTTCGTCCGGCTATCGTGTCGGCAAGGCATCTGACAACGCGGCATATTGGTCGATCGCAACGACCATGCGCTCGGACAACAAGGCACTTTCCGCCGTTTCCGACGCTCTTGGCATGGGTGCTGCCAAGGTCGACACCGCTTACACCGCCATGGACAGCGCCATCGACGTCGTCGGCGACATCAAGGCCAAGCTGGTTGCCGCCACTGAAAACGGCGTCGACAAGGCCAAGGTCCAGGAAGAAATCAGCCAGCTGCAGGAGCAACTGAAGAGCATCGCTCAGTCGGCTTCCTTCAACGGTGAAAACTGGGTTGCCGGCGCTGACGGCACCAAGAGCGTCGTTTCGTCCTTCGTCCGTGACGGCTCCAACGCCGTTTCGGTCACCACGACCGACTACGTTCTCGACGACGGCTCCGCAGGCAACGTTCTGTTCGGCATGAGCAACGGCTCGGTCGAAACCTCCACGGGTATCCTCGGTACTTCGAATGGTGCGACCGGTTCTGTCTACTCGATGGACATCACCAACTTCACCGCCGGCCAGATCCAGACGGCCTTGACCAACGTCGAAGCGGCTCTGAAGTCCATGACCAGCGCCGGTGCTGCTCTCGGCTCGCTCTCCAAGCGTATCGACAGCCAGGACGAATTCGTGTCAGCGCTCAGCGACTCGATCGACTCCGGTGTCGGCCGTCTCGTCGACGCCAACATGGAAGAAGAATCTTCCAAGCTCAGCGCCCTGCAGACCCAGCAGCAGCTGGCGATCCAGTCGCTGTCGATCGCGAATTCCTCTTCGCAGAATATCCTGTCGCTCTTCCGCTAAGAGCGGTCGGCAAAGGTTTTCTAGTTTCGCGGCCGGGTCATCCCCGGCCGCGAAATGTTTTAACATAAGGTTAATAAAAATCCTTCTAAGTCTCAGATATTTTTACGCTATTTCCATTTTGAATTCAGCTTTCCTTAACCATCTTGCTGTTTTCTAGGCCCATCGAAACGGCGAGTTAACCTTAACGAGAATGGTTAACAGGCATGATGCTGATCGCTGTGGGCCGGCCGAAAATCCGGAATGTCCCTTTTTAAAATCTGCCAACAAGGGGCAAACAAACTATGACGAGCATCAACACCAATAACGCTGCGATGGCAGCCCTCCAGACTCTCCGTGGCATCAACCAGGGTCTCCAGACAACCCAGGCTCACGTTTCCTCAGGCTATCGCGTCGGCCAGGCTTCCGACAACGCGGCATATTGGTCGATCGCAACGACCATGCGCTCGGACAACAAGGCACTTTCCGCCGTTTCCGACGCTCTCGGCCTCGGCGCCGCCAAGGTCGACACCGCTTACTCCGCCATGGACAGTGCCATCGATGTCGTCGGCGACATCAAGGCCAAGCTCGTTGCCGCGACTGAAAACGGCGTCGACAAGGCCAAGGTCCAGGAAGAAATCAGCCAGCTGCAGCAGCAGCTCCTGAGCGTCGCTCAGTCGGCTTCCTTCTCCGGTGAAAACTGGGTTGCCGGCGCTGACGGCACCAAGAACGTCGTTGCCTCCTTCGTCCGTGACGGCTCCAACGCCGTATCGGTCGTGATGACCGACTACGTTCTCGACGACGGCTCCGCAGGCAACGTTCTGTTCGGCATGAGCGGCGGCGCGGTCGAAACCTCCACGGGTATCCTCGGCACGTCGAATGGTGCGACCGGTTCTGTCTACTCGATGGACATCACCAACTTCACCCTCGGCCAGATCCAGTCGGCTCTGACCAACGTCGAAGCGGCTCTGAAGTCCATGACCAGCGCCGGCGCTGCCCTCGGCTCGATCTCCAAGCGCATCGAACTGCAGGAAAACTTCGTCTCGGCTCTCAGCGACTCGATCGACTCTGGTGTCGGCCGTCTCGTCGACGCCGACATGGAAGAAGAATCTTCCAAGCTCAGCGCTCTGCAGACCCAGCAGCAGCTGGCCGTCCAGTCGCTGTCGATTGCGAACTCCTCTTCGCAGACCATCCTCACGCTGTTCCGCGGCTAATAACCCTCGGAAATATCGGCCCGCCGGTCTCCGGCGGGCACGTCGGAAACGAGCCGCGCTTCAATGGAGCGCGGCTTTTTTAATGTCTGTTAACGGTTGATTAACCATAATGCTGTTTTCTCAGGTCAACGAGACGGCGGGTTAACCAGATTTAAGAACCGGTTAACAGGCATGAGGCTGGTCCCCGTTCCCGGTAGCTTTCCGGAATGTCCCTTTTTATCAACTGCCGACAAGGGGCAATCATTTCATGACCAGCATTTTGACCAACGTTGCGGCGATGGCCGCTCTTCAGACACTCCGCGGAATCAATGACGGCCTCGAGGCTACGCAGAACCGCGTATCGTCGGGTTATCGCGTCGAAAAAGCGTCCGACAACGCCGCCTATTGGTCGATCGCAACGACCATGCGTTCGGACAACAAGGCGCTCTCCGCTGTCTCCGACGCTCTCGGCCTCGGCGCCGCCAAGGTCGACACCGCTTACTCCGCCATGGACAGCGCCATCGACGTCATCAGCGAAATCAAGGCGAAGATCGTCGCCGCGACCGAAAAGGGCGTCGACAAGACCAAAGTCCAGGAAGAAATCGGCCAGCTGCAGCAGCAGCTCCTGAGCATCGCCCAATCGGCCTCCTTCTCCGGTGAAAACTGGGTTGCCGGCGCCGACGGCACCAAGAGCGTGGTTTCCACCTTCGTGCGCGATGGCAACGGCAATGTCTCGGTCAAGACGACGGACTACATCCTGGACACGAGTTCCGCGGGCAACGTTCTCTTCGGCATGACCTCGACTGGCACGATCGACACGGCCGCCGGCATTATCGGCACCTCATACGGCACGATCGGCTCGATCTACTCGATGGACATCAGCACCTTCGGCTCGGTTGAGATCTCCATGGCCCTGACGTCGATCGAGGCGGGCCTGGAAGCGATGACCAAGGCTGCATCGCAGCTCGGCTCGATTTCCACGCGCATCGAACTGCAGGAAAATTTCGTCGGAGCGCTCAGCGACTCGATCGACTCGGGCGTCGGCCGCCTCGTCGATGCCGACATGGAGGAGGAATCGAGTAAGCTGACGGCGTTGCAGACGCAGCAACAGCTGGCGATCCAGTCGCTGTCGATCGCCAACTCCAGCGCGCAGAACATCCTCACGCTGTTCCGCAGCTAAACCAGGCACTGAAGCTGGACCGAATCTTGCGCCTTCGTCCGGCAGCAAGCAGAAAGCCTCCTGGACCGCGCCCGAAACGGCGCGGTTCTTTCTTTTATATCAATAGCTTGCCTGCCATCACGATCGGTGCGGCACGTTCAGCGCCGCGCTCTTGCCCAACTGGTTGATATCGAGTTAACCTCGCTTTCAGTTGATTTGCTTTTGCGACACGCCGGTAGAGACTCTGCCGGAGGCATGACGCCACTTCAGTCGCCGCCGGCATTCCGGCCTGCCCCTTGACCTTATTCCGAGACCCTGTCGATGACCGTTAAGATTACCAGCGCGGCCGCGGTGAATGCGCTTGCGGTGCTGCGCAGCATCAACAAAGAAGCCAGCCAGACCCAGCAGCAGGTGTCCTCGGGATACCGTATCGAGACGGCCGCCGACGATGCGTCCTACTGGTCGGTCGCGACCGTCATGCGCTCGGACAGCACCAATCTCGGGACGATCGGTGATGCGCTCGGTCTCGGGGCTGCCAAGGTGGACGCGACCTATACGGCGATGAATTCGGCGATCGATCTGATGGGCCAGATCCGCGCCAAGCTGGTCGCGGCAAGAGAGCCGGGCACAGACAAGGACAAGATCAACGCCGAGATCGGCGAATACAAGCAGCAGCTGCAGACGATCGTCGAATCGACCTCGTTTGCCGGTGAGAACTGGCTGCTGAACGGCAACACCACAGCGCCCCCGACATGGTCGGTCATCTCAAGCTTCGTGCGCGCCCCGACCGGCGAATATCAGGCCCGAACCATCGATTTCCCGTCGTCGCAGACCATCCTCATCGACAAGAACAATGCCAGCGGCGGCCTGTTGACCAAGGCGGTCGATGCCAATGCGATCAACAACAGCGGCGCGACGGCGCGCAACTACTACCTGCTGAACGCCAACTCGACCACGCCGGCGACGGGGACGGAAATTGCGATCAGCAATACCACGACCGATGCGCAACTTACCGACATGCTTGACGTGACTGACTCGCTGCTCGCCACGCTGACGACGACAGCCGCATCCATCGGCGTGATGAAGACGCGCATCGACGATCAGATAGACTATACGGCCGATCTCTCCGATTCGATCGACAAGAGCGTCGGTGCGCTCGTCGATACCGACATGGACGAGGCTTCGATCCGGCAGAAGGCGATCGAAACCCAGAAGCAGATGGCCGTCGAAGCGATTTCGATCCTCAATACGGCGTCGAGCAAGATTCTGATCCTGCTGGAATAAAGGTGGGCGCGATCGCGGATGGCGGCGCCATTCATCCTCGCGCAAGTTTGACTTCCTAGTTTCCGGCATGAAGGCATCGTCTGAATTCGTGCCGGCGCAAGGTGAAGCCCTTGCCCGTTTCGAAGCGGCATGCCGGCGCGCAAGGTCGTTTTGAGCGGGGGTGAACATGCTGCATGCCTCCCGAATACTGGATGGTTTTTTATGAGCATTACGCTTTCCCGGTATTTGAAGGATTTCGGTAAACCGGAACCATCAGCGCCGATCATCGAGATGGACGATTTCGGCGGCGACGGTTTTCCCGAAATGCCGAGCGAACCGGCAATCGACGTCGAGCAGGAGCGCCGGGATGCCTATGCACAAGGTCATGCCGCAGCGACGGCTGATCTGACCGAGAAATACGAAGCCGACGCGCAGACAGTGGCCGAGGTCCATGCGCGTGAGCTCGAGGAGCTGAAGCTTCGCTACGAAGTCGAGGCGGCGGCGGTCATTGCCTCCCGCATCCGCGATATCGCCGAAGAGGTCGCGCAGCTGGTCAGTGCCGGCGCCGCCGCGGCGATCGCGCCCGTTATGGCCGAAGCGCTCGCTGCCAGGGCCACCGGAAGCCTCGCCGTCCTGCTGCGCGACGCGATCCTCGAGGGTGCTGCCGGACCGATCGTCGTCCGCGGGCCGACCCGGCTTTTCGAACGATTGACGGCCGAACTCGGCGAACATGCCAGGGCCGTTCGACACATTGAGACTGACGATATCGATCTTGCCGTCGAAATCGGCGAATCCGTCATCGTCACCCGCATGTCCGCCTGGGCAGCCAGCTTGAAGAAAGTTCTCGAATGAGCGAAGGCGAAAACCACCATCACGGCAAGAACGAGATCATCATCGTCAAAAGACATGGCGGCGGTGATCACGATGGCTCCCATGGCGGTGCGTGGAAAATTGCCTATGCCGACTTCATGACGGCGATGATGGCGTTCTTCCTGGTCATGTGGCTGGTCAATGCCGCCAACGAGGAGACCAAGGCCTCGGTCGCGACCTATTTCAATCCGATCAAGCTCTCCGACGAAAAGCCGACCGAAAAGGGTCTGAAGAAGCCCGTCGACAACGCCGAGGGCGAGGAGAAGCAGGAGAAGTCGAAACAGAAGGAAGAAAATCCGAACGACGGTAAGGCCTCGGCTGATGGTGACGACCAGACATCGACCTCAGGCGACCAGACCAATTATTCCGAGGCCGATTTCTTCGAAAATCCCTATTCGGTTCTAGCCGAAATTGCCCAGGAAGTCGGCCAGCAGGCCAATGTCAGCGCCAAGGGCGATGGTGGTGCTGCCGATTCCGGCCCGGCCACCGGTGCCGATGGCGGTGAGGCGTATCGTGATCCCTTCGATCCGGATTTCTGGACGAAGCAGGTCGAGGTGACGACAGCCGGCAAGTCCGCGCCTCCCGGCAAGAGCGACGAGCAAGCGGCCGAGAGTGGGACAACCGAGGTCGCCAAGGTAGAGGACATGAAGCCGATACCGCTGACCACCGATCAGAAGGCCGCTGCCCAGGAAACCAAGGAAGCCAAGGGCGCGGCCGAGGCCAAGGACGGCAAGGCGCCGGATGACAAGAAGTCCGGCGACAAGAAGGCTGGCGACAAGAACGCCGAAGCGCAGAAGGACGCCGTTCATCAGAAGGATGCGGACAAGAACGCATCCGAGACCGAGCAGCAGCAGAAGCAAGCCGAACAGCTGCAGGAGCAGATCGCCCAGCAGATCGGCGGCGTTGCCGGCAAGCTTGCCGAAGGCCTGACCGTGACGGCATCCGAAGGCGGATTGCTGGTCAGCATCTCCGACCAGAGCGACGATTCGATGTTCAATATCGGGTCCGCGGTTCCGCGCCAGGAGATGGTGCTCGCCATGGAAAAGATCGGCGCCATCCTGAAGGAGAGGGGTGGCGCGGTCGCCATCCGCGGCCACACGGACGGACGCCAGTATAAGGGCGCGCAGAACGAGAACTGGCGGCTTTCGATGGATCGCGCTCAGAGCGCCTACTACATGCTTGTGCGCGGCGGGCTCGACGAGAAGCGCATCTCCCAGGTCTCTGGCTTTGCCGACCGTCGGCTGAAGCTGCCGGACGACCCGTTCAACGCGACCAACCGCCGGATCGAGATTCTGGTGCAGGCGGATCGAGGATAACAGGATGGCGCGTCGGCAGCATCGCTATGTCGGATTTGTAGCCCTCGGCCTGGCGATGCTGTCGCCGGTCGCAGGCAAGGCGCAGGATCCGGACGATCTCGCGCCGTACAAGATGCTGCGGTCGCTGCAGTTCGTGCAGGATTCCGTCGTCTCCGGCGACCATTCGGCCGGTGAGATGCAGCGCTTCATGCTGGGCACGATCGACGAGCGGCTGCGCACCGTCGACACGTCGGTCTTCGATGACGACCGCAATGTCGATGCAGCGCTGATCTACGCGATGAGCGGCGGCAATCCGCAGACGCTGGAATATCTGATCGCCCACGACGTCAACGGCTATTTCGACAACCGGGTCACCGATGTGCTCAGAAAATATCTGAGCGGCAAGGGACTGCTCGTCGCCAAGACGCTGGAAGAGACGGCCAGGGAATACCGCGACAAGAAGATCGGCCCTTACCTCGCCTTGATCGGCGGCAACGTGCTGATCGCAACGAAACCGACGGACGCACTGGATCTTTACGACCAGGCGCGCCTTGCAGCACCCGGCACGATCGTCGAGGAAGCGGCGTTGCGCCGCTCCGTCGCCATCTGTGTCGACAAGGGAATGCTCGACAGGGGCATGGCCTATTCGCAGCGCTATGTCAGGCGTTTCCTGCATTCGCCCTATGCCAGCCAGTTCGCCGATCTTTTCGTGACGCTCGTCGTCGGCCACGATCACGCCGTCAAGCCGCAGGATGTCATCGACATCCTGTCTTTCATGGACGCGCCGCGCCAGCGTGAGGTCTATCTGCGCATCGCCCGCGCTGCCGCAATATCAGGCAAGACGGAGCTGGCGCATATGGCGGTCGAGCGTGTGCAGTCGCTTGGCGCCGGCACCGACAATGCCTTCGGTCCGCTGGCGGATTTCTATGGCGGCATGGCCGGCCTTACCACAGAGGATGTCGACCGGGCGGCGAAGAATGTCAGCGGCATCGCCGGCGACACGCTTTCGCCGCGGGATCAGGCGCTGCAGGAAGCGGCGCGGTCGGTCGCCGACCAGATCCTGCGCGCTCCCGACCCGGCAAGCCTGACGCAAGCCTCGAACCCTAACACTTCCAATCAAGAAATCACTTCTGAAAAGGCTGCGGCTCTAGTTCCGCAACCGGGAGCGCCAGGCGCGCTTCCCGAGCCTGTTCCGGGAGGTGTGGCATCGACTGGCCAGAGCCAGGATACCGACCCCTCATTCAACGCATTTGTGACGACCAATCGGTCCAAGCTCGACGAGATCGACGGTCTTCTGGCGCAGGAAGGCAACGAACAATGATGGATATGAGCGTCTTGGGCGGCGCCGCCGGCGCGGAGTCCGCCGCGGCTGCCAAATCTGCGCGGCCGATGGGCAAGGACGATGCTGGCGGCCAAAGGAACGGTTTCTCCGATGCGCTTGCCAAGGCAAGCGGCGGGGATGCCAATGACGAGGCCAACGAGGCGCAGCAGGGCGCGGTTGCCGATGCCGGCGCCGGGAACATGGCGCGGACGATCCGCAGCCGCAGCGGCGCAAAGCCGTTGATCGATCTCAGCGACGCCGCATTGAAGGCGCAGGCTGAAGTGCAGCCGGAAGCCATCGCCACTACGGAAAAAGCTGCGGCAAAACCCGCAAAAACTGCGGTCAAAATGCCGGCGGATCTCGCCTCGGGCAAGCTCGACCCGAAAGACCGCTCGGCCGAGGAGGTCGTTCAGGCAGTCAAAGGCGGCAAGCATGCCAAAGCCGACGCGTTGGAAACCGATAAGGACAGCGACGATGACGACGGCGGCATTTCCGATGTCCTCGGCCTGCTGAAGCAGGATCCTGCCGACGGCGCGATCGCCTTATCAGCGGCGGCAGGCGCCCATCCGTCCGCCAAAGCCGATGATGTGAAGCCGGCCGACAAGAAGATCGAGGGTATCGAAGCCAAGGCCGGCGGCCATGCGTCCGACGCCCTGGCGGCCGTCAGCGGCAACGTCGAGAGCGGCAAGGCGGATGACGTCAAGATTCCCGGATCGGAGAATGCCGAAGCCACTGAGGGCAGGACGTTCAGGCTCAGCCGCGCCGATGGCCGCGGCGTTTCGATGGATGTTCATCTCGGCACCGATCAGGCCGGGCCCAAGGACAGCGCGAAGAAGGCCGATGTCGAAAACATCTCGGTTCTCGAATCACGCCGTTATATCGGCCTGGCGCAGAATTCGAATTCCGCCGCCGTCACCGCCGGTCTTTCGGGCGATTCCGAATGGGCGCGCGCCATGGAACCGAGCTCGGCGCTCTCCAACGCGGCGGAATGGACGAGCACCGGCAAGGTGGTCAATACGCTGAAGATCCAGATGAACCCGCTCGATCTCGGCATGGTGACGGCGACCATGCGCCTGTCCGGCGACGCCCTGAACGTCGACCTCAAGGTCGAAACCGGCGCGGCCTATCGTCAGATGAAGGAAGATCACGGCAAGATTCTCGAAGCTCTGCGCAGCCAGGGCTACGCCGTCGACAACGTCACCATCAGCATGGCGCCGGTCGAGCGCAGCGACGCCGGCAATCAGGCGGGCAGCCAAAGCCAGGCCTCCCAGCAGCAGTCGCTGCCCCAGCAGGGGCAGGGCGGCGAGGCGCGTGAGCGCCACAATCAGACGGCACAGCGGGCGGATGGAGGCTTCAATGGTGCAGGCGAGACCGGTATTGAGGACGTTTCTGCTGGCCGCAACGGCGGCACTGGCGGCGTTTACCTCTGAGGCGAAAGCCTCCACCGGTGCCTGCGAACGCGAAATCCAGTCGGCCGCTGCCAAATACGGCATCCCGGAAGGCATCCTCTATTCGGTCGGTCTGACGGAGACCGGCCGCAAGGGCTCGCTCTATCCCTATGCCATGAACGTCGAAGGCAAGGCGATCTTTCCGCCCTCCGAGCAGGACGCCATGCGGCAGTTCGATGTCGCCCGCAGCAGCGGCGCCAAGCTCATCGACATCGGCTGCATGCAGATCAACCACTACTATCACGGCGAAAATTTCGGCTCGGCCGAGGATATGTTCGATCCGCATCGCAACGTCGAATATGCGGCAAAATTCCTCCGCAATCTGCATGACCGTCACGATACATGGACGATGGCGGTAGCCAGATACCATGCCGGTCCCAACAATGACCCCGCGCAGAAGCAATATGTCTGCCGCGTCATCGCCAATCTGGTCGCTACCGGCTATGGCAAGTGGACTCCCAATGCGAGTAACTTTTGCCGAAATTGATTCAACCAAAAATGGAAGTGGCCTATTGTGACGAAACTGTGTCACAATATGGCAGGAATCCGGCACGAATCCCCTGCGCAAGTCATAATTAAGGGACTGTTAACTTTTCCACGAAATTTTGGTGTGCATAAACAGCCAGACCCACTAGATATAGATCAAATCGCTACCCGGATCTTAATCAATTATTAGTTTCTGCCATTAACTTTAACGAGTTGTCGCCGATTCGTGCGATTCGTACCCATAGATCATCGAAGTGCCACACTGATTCGGAGGCGGACGAATGATCGTCGTGGTTGATGAGCGTGAGCTCGTAAAAGATGGATACACATCTCTGTTTGGCCGTGAGGGCATTCCCTCTACCGGCTTTGATCCGACGGAATTCGGTGAGTGGGTGCAGACCGCTGCCGATTCCGATATAGCGGCTGTTGAAGCCTTCCTGATCGGTCAGGGCCAGCGCAGCCTCGAACTCCCCCGGGCGATCCGGGACCGGTCGATGGCGCCGGTGATTGCGGTCAGCGACCAGCCATCGCTCGAAAACACCCTTGCGCTGTTTGATTGCGGCGTCGACGACGTTGTGCGCAAACCGGTCCATCCGCGCGAAATTCTCGCAAGGGCGGCTGCGATCCGGCGCCGGCTGAAGGCGATTGCCAACTACACCGAGATCGGCGGCATTCGCGTTTTCTCGGATGGTCGCGACCCCGAGATCAACGGCGAAGTCTTCGCGCTTCCCCGGCGCGAGCGCCGCATCCTCGAATATCTGATCGCCAATCGCGGTCGCCGGGTCACCAAAACCCAGATCTTCAACGCCATCTACGGCATCTTCGATGAAGAGGTCGAGGAGAACGTCGTCGAAAGCCATATCTCGAAGCTGCGCAAGAAGCTGCGCAAGAAGCTCGGCGTCGACCCGGTCGATTCCAAGCGCTTCCTTGGTTACTGCATCGATTGGGCCTGATTTCCTCAGCCGGGCGGCGGCGCCCGGCTGAACCTCGATATTGGCCTCGCAGTTCGCCATGACAGACAGCTTCACGCAAGGCCCGACAAATACTCTCGAGTTTAACAGGTAAAACGAGGTTTTCAGATGAGCATTTTCGGCAGCATGAAGACGGCAGTATCGGGCATGAACGCACAGGCGAACCGCCTCAGCACCGTCGCCGATAATATCGCCAACGTGAATACCTCCGGCTACAAGGCCGTGTCGACGAGCTTCTCTTCGCTGGTTCTACCTTCCTCGGGCGGCAACTACAACTCCGGTGGCGTTCAGAGCTCAGTGCGCCAGGCCGTCTCCGACCAGGGCGACATCTCCTACACTACGTCCACCACCGATCTTGCGATCTCGGGCGACGGCTTCTTCATCGTCCAGGGCGCTGACGGAACGCCGGTTCTGACCCGCGCCGGCGATTTCCAGAAGGACGATGAAGGCAATCTCGTCAACGCCGCCGGCTTCCAGCTGATGGGCTATTCCTACGACTCCGGTTCTCCCGCTGTCGTCGTCAACGGCTTCGACGGCCTCGTTCCCGTCAACGTTACTCAGGATGGCCTGACCGCCATCGCCTCGACCTCCGGTGTCTTCAAAGGCAACCTCGATTCCAACGCCAACGTCGTTGCCGCCGCGAGCCGGCCGAGCGCCAACCCCGCCACCCCGACGACCGATACCAAGAAGGTCTCGATGGTCGCCTACGACCGTCTTGGCAACAAGGTGATGTACGACTTCTACTTCACGAAAGCCTCAGTCGCGGCAGCGCCGCCGCCCGCACCTCCCGCTACTGCGGCCACCTGGGAAGTGGCGATGTTCCGCAACGCCAACGCGGCGGTTGGCGGCACCACCTCCTTCCCCTACACCGCCGGTGGCGCAGTCGGCACCGGAACGCTCACCTTCGACGCGAACGGCAAGATGACCTCGACTGCCCCTGTCCCGATCACCGACACGGTGACCGGCCAGACGATCAACATGGATTTCTCCGGCCTGACGCAGCTCGGCGCTGCCTTTGCCGGTACCGGAACGCCGAACGGCCAGGCGGCGACCCCGGTCAAGGATGTCACGATCGATGGCGACGGCATCGTCTATGCCAAATATGAAGACGGCAGCACCAAGCCGCTCTACCGTATTCCGCTGGCAAACGTGGCAAGCCCCGACAAGCTGACGCTGATGAGCGGCAACGTCTACAGCGCCAACGGCCAGTCGGGCGTCACGGTCACCGGCTTCCCGCAGACCAATGGCCTCGGCACGATCAAGTCGGGCGCTCTCGAAGGTTCGAACGTCGACCTCGCCGGCGAGCTGACCGAGATGATCGAATCACAGCGCAGCTATACCGCCAATTCCAAGGTCTTCCAGACGGGTTCCGACATCATGGACGTCCTCGTCAACCTCAAGAGATAAGCAGGGTAACGGGTAAGCTATGTCGCTCACATCCGCACTTAATACCGCACAGAACATATTCAACAATACCGGCACGCAGAGCAGTGTCGTATCGAACAATATCTCGAATGCGGGCAATAAAGATTACGTGCGCCGGCAGGCGATGCTTACCACGTCCTTGAACGGCGCGCAGGTCGTCAAGATCGACCGGGCACAGGAAGATGCCCTGCTCCGCCAATATCTGAAGACCTCCTCGCAGGACAGCGCCCAGCAGGCATTGCTGGGCGGTCTGGAAGACCTCAAGTCGATCATGGGTGGCAACGACTACGAAACGTCGCCATCCACCTATCTCGGTGTTTTCCAGCAGAAGCTGCAGGCCTTCCGCACGACGCCGGGGAGCACCGTCGCCGCCCAGGGCGCCATCACCGCCGCCCAGGACGTCGCCAACTCGCTGAACAATGCTTCGCAGTCCGTTCAGGACGTCCGCGCCACCGCCGATAAGCAGATCGCCACCGACGTCGATAAGCTGAATACGCTGCTCAGTGACTTCGAAAAGGCCAACAACGCGGTGAAGACCGCCACGGCCTCGGGGGCGGATGCCTCCGGCGCTCTCGATGAACGCGAGAAGGCTCTCAAGCAGATTTCGCAGATCGTCGGCGTCAACGCGACGACGCGCGACAACAACGACATGGTGCTGAGCACCTCCGATGGGACGATCCTTTTCGAGACGGTCCCGCGCAAAGTGACGTTCAAGTCTCAGGATGTTTACAACGCCACGGTAACCGGCAATTCGGTCTATATCGACGGTGTGGCGCTGCCACGCGGCAGTGGATCGACGACGACGGCGCAGGGAAGCCTGCAGGCGCTCCTCCAGGTCCGTGACGAGATCGCTCCAAACTTCCAGAAGCAGCTCGACGAAGTCGCCCGCGGCCTGGTCTCGCTCTTCAAGGAGCAGAACACGGCGGCCGGCCCGGCCTATGTGCCCGGTCTCTTCACCTGGAGCGGCGGCACGGTGGATACCGGCGGCACTGCGATTGCCGGCATGGCCTCGACCATCACCGTCAGCAGCACCGTCATCACCGCGCAGGGCGGCGATCCGATGCGCCTGCGCGATGGCGGCATCAACGCCAACGGCCTCGTCCTCAATCCGACCCACCTCAGCGGCTATACGACTGAACTCGACCGTCTCTATACGGCGCTGGGGTCCGACATCGATTTCGATCCGGCGGCAGGACCGGCCGTCGGTTTCGACGCCACGACGGGCATCGATTCCAACGTCAGCATCATGGAATACGCCACCAATTCCCTCGGTTGGCTCGAGCAGTATCGCAGCAACGCCACGACGGCGGCGGAAAACAGCTCGGCGGCGCTGTCGCGCTCCGACGAAGCCTATTCCAATGAGACCGGCGTCAACCTCGACGAGGAGCTGACGCTGCTCCTCGACATAGAGCAGTCCTACAAGGCGGCGACCAAGATCCTGAACGCCGTCGACGAAATGTTGAAGTCATTGCTGGATATTGCGAGTTAAGCCATGAAGAGCTCATTTATTTCAAGTTCGGCCATTCAGAATGCGATGCGACTGACGATCCGTCAGGGGCAGAACCAGATGACCAAGGCGACGATGGAAGCAACGACGGGTGTCTATGCGGATATCGGCGTCTCGCTCGGCGGCAATGCCGCGAGAAGCGTCGACTTCACCCGCGAGACCGACCGGATCGACTCGATCAAAGCAAGCAATTCGCTCGTCACTGCCCGCATGGAATCCTCGCAGCTCGGCCTTTCCAAAATGAAGGACGTCGGCGATGGCCTGGTTTCGAAGCTGACAGCGCTCCAGGGCAGCCACGATCCCGGCAGCGTCACCGTCGCCATCCAGTCGGCGACCAGCGCGCTGTCCACCATGATGGACACGGCCAATACCATGGTGAACGGCGAATATCTGTTCTCCGGCATCAACACCGACGTGCAGCCGCTGACCGACAAGACGACGGCGACGAGCGCCGCCATCGTTACGGCGCTGAACAACTATGCAGCCGGTCTCGCGCCGCCGAAGGCGGTCAGCGCTCTCACAGGCGCCGAGATGGAAACCTTCATCACGGGGACGGTGGAGCCGATGTTCAGCCAGGCAAACTGGACCAATGCGACGACCGGCTGGTCGCAGGCATCGAGCCAGAACATGACGAGCCGCATCAGCAATTCCGAAGTGATCGAATCCTCGACCAACGCCAATTCCGAAGGCATGCGCTACATGGCGCTCGCCTCGGTGATGACCTCGGCTCTGCTCGGCCAGAACCTCAGCAGCGATGCGATGAGCACTGTGTCGAAGCAGGCGATCACCTACACGACGAAGGCGACCAGCGGCCTGGTGACGCAGGCAAGCCAGCTCGGCCTTTCCCAGGAGCGCGTCAAGAAGTCCAACGACGCCCTCGACGCCCAGTCGAATATCATCAAGAACAAGCTCGTCGATCTCCAGGGCGTCGATCCCTACGAGGCTTCGACCCTCGTCAAGACTTTGGAAACGCAGCTTGAAACGGCTTACACGATCGTCTCGAAGATCCAGCAGTTGAGTCTCGTAAACTACCTTTGATGAGCAAAGGCGCGCAAGATTAAGAAGGATGCATGAATGTATCAGTTCTCTTATGCCGAAGTCATGCAGGACTCGGTGGCCGACGCGAAAGAGCGGGAATGGCAGGTTCTTGACCGGTCCATAGATCTGCTGTCGTTGGCGCGCGACAAGGAAAAATACGGCCGGGAAGCCATCGAAGCCCTGTTTTATACGCGCCGGGTGTGGATCAGCTTCATCGAGGATTTGAAACATCCCGACAACCAGCTGGAGATCGAGCTCAGGGCCAACCTCATCTCGATCGCGATCTGGATATTGAAGGAATGCGACAGGATCCGAAAACGTCTGTCGAATAACTATCAGGGCATCATCGACGTTACCACCATCATCAGGGATGGACTTAAATGAAAAGTACACTTCGCATTTCTCTGAAAGCCGGAGAAAGAATCTTCATCAACGGCGCCGTCCTGCGTGTCGACCGTAAGGTCGCGCTGGAATTCCTGAATGATGTGACTTTCCTTCTCGAAAACCACGTCCTCCAGCCGGAAGGCGCCACCACGCCGCTGCGCCAGCTCTATTTCATCGCGCAGATGATCCTCATCAATCCCGAGGGCAAGGACCACTCGACGGCGATGTTCCGCAAGTCGATCACCATGCTGCTCACCTGCTTCAAAAACGAGGAAATCCTCGCCGAGCTGAAGCGCATCGATGCGCTCGTCTCGACCGGCCGCGCTTTCGATGCGTTGAAGGCGATCCGCGGCCTCTACGCGATCGAAGACAATATCCTCAACAACCACGAAATGCCGCCGACGATGGTCGAGCAGATTCGCAGGGAGATTGCACCATGGCGGTAGATGCAACATCAAGCGTGACCTCGACGGGTACGACAGGCACGACAAATTCCGCCCAGCAGAAAGCGACGCTGAATTACGACAATTTCCTTCAGCTGCTCATCGCGCAGATGAAGAACCAGGATCCGACCGATCCGGTCGACGCCAGCGAGCAGATGTCACAGCTGGCAAGCTTCTCGCAGGTCGAGCAGACGATCCAGACCAACACCAAGCTGGATACGCTGCTGTCAAGCTCGAGCCTCACCCAGGCCAGCAGCTACGTCGGCAAATACATGGAAAGCGCAGACGGCACCGTCAAAGGCACCATCGAATCCGTCAAGGTTTATTCCGACGGCATCATTGCGACGACCACGGATGGCGGTAAGATACTCGTGCAGGCGGGAATCACCGTTGCTGACAAGGCGCCGACCACGACGACCACGACCAGCGACAGCAGCGATACCTGATAGCACGGCGCCGATGCGTCGGTGACACCAATCATAGCAGCTCGGCCTCGGCGGGGCTGCTTCAAGGCGATATGAGGTTGCCTTCAGATGAATGAAGCTGATGCATTGGATCTGTTCCAGGCTGCGATCTGGACCGTCCTGATTTCTGCCGGTCCCGCCGTCATCGCTGCGATGGTGGTGGGTCTCATCATCGCCTTGATCCAGGCGCTGACCCAGGTGCAGGAAGCAACACTGACCTTCGTGCCGAAGATCGTCGCGGTGCTGATCACCGTCGGCGTCACCGCACCCTTCGTTGGCTCGCAGGTCTCGATTTTCACCAATCTGGTCTTCTCGCGCATCCAGTCCGGTTTCTAGAGCAATTCCAGCAAAAGTGCGCAGCGGTTTTGCGTCCGGGATTGCGTGGAAACAAAAGCTAAGAGCGGTTCTGCGCTTCCATGAAAAGCTGAACCGCTCTGAGCCACCTTCGCGCAAGCTTCGCCATTTAACTCTCGATCCGAATTGGGCGGACCGAGTCCGCCTCCTCTCATGAAGAGACGGAACTGTTATGGCGCAACCACCTGCACTCCCCCTTCCGAAAGTCGCCCCGAGCCTGCGCGATGTCGGTTTTGCCCTCGGCATCATCGGCATCATCTGCATTCTCTTCCTGCCGATCCCGCCATTCCTGATCGACATGGGACTGGCCTTCTCGATCGCCTTCTCGGTGTTGATCCTGATGGTCGCGCTGTGGATCCAGAAACCGCTCGATTTCTCGTCTTTCCCGACCATTCTGCTGATCGCGACGATGACCCGGCTGGCGCTGAACATCGCGACGACGCGCGTCATCCTGTCCCACGGCAATGAAGGCCACGACGCCGCCGGCGGCGTCATCGCCGGTTTCGCAAGCCTGGTGATGTCCGGCGACTTCGTTATCGGTCTGATCGTCTTCCTGATCCTCATCACCATCAACTTCATCGTCATCACCAAGGGCGCCACGCGTATCGCCGAAGTCGGCGCGCGCTTCACGCTCGACGCCATCCCCGGCAAGCAGATGTCGATCGACGCCGATCTTTCGGCCGGCATCATCGATGAAAGGGAAGCCCAGCGCCGCCGCAGAGAGCTCGAAGAGGAAAGCTCCTTCTTCGGTGCGATGGACGGTGCCTCGAAATTCGTGCGCGGCGATGCCGTCGCCGGCCTCATCATCACCGCCATCAACGTTTTCGGCGGCATCATCATCGGCTATTTCCGCCACGGCATGCCGATCGGCGAAGCGGCCGACGTCTTCGTCAAGCTCTCCGTCGGCGACGGCCTCGTCTCGCAGATGCCGGCCCTCATCGTCTCGCTCGCCGCCGGCCTGCTCGTCTCGCGTGGCGGCACCACCGGCTCCACCGACCAGGCTGTCGTCAACCAGTTGAGCGGTTATCCCCGCGCGCTCTCCGTTTCGGCCGTGCTGATGTTCGTCCTGGCGCTGATGCCGGGCCTGCCATTCGTCCCCTTCGTAATCCTCGGCAGTCTTCTGGCCTTCGGCGCCTGGTTCATCCCGCGTCAGGTCGAGGCTGAAAACAAGGTTCGCCGCGAGCAGGAGGAGAAGAAGGTCGTCCAGAGCAAGGAGCTGGAAAAGGATTCGGTCAAGTCGGTGCTGCGCACCTCCGAGATCGAGCTCGCACTCGGCAAGATGGTTTCGACCCGCCTGCTCGGCGCCCACCAGGAGCTCGCCTTCCGCGTCGGCAAGATGCGCAAGAAGTTCGCCACGCAATACGGTTTCGTCGTGCCGGAGATCAAGGTCACCGACGATATCGCCATTGCCGAGAAGTCCTACCAGATCCGCATCCACGGCACGACGGTCGCCTCCAACCTCTTGCGCGTCGGTGAAGTTCTCGTCGTTACCGGCGCCGGCCGCCGGCCGAGCATCCCCGGCGACGAAATCCGCGAACCAGCCTTCGGCATGCCGGCCGTCTCGATCCTCGAAAACTTCGCCGACGATCTGAAACGCGAGGGCTTCCAGCCGATCGACAACGTCTCGGTCGTGCTGACCCATATGAGCGAGGTCATCCGCAACAACCTGCCGCAGCTTCTGTCCTACAAGGACGTCAAGGTGCTGATCGATCGTCTCGACCCCGAATACAAGAAGCTCGCCGACGAGATCTGCTCGTCGCACATGTCCTATTCGGGCCTGCAGGCGGTGCTCAAGCTGCTGCTTGCCGAACGCGTGTCGATCCGCAACCTGCACCTTATCCTGGAAGCAGTGGCCGAACTCGCCCCGCATGTCAGGAAGACCGAGCAGATCGTCGAGCATGTCCGCATCCGCATGGCCCAGCAGCTTTGCGGCGACCTCGCCGACAATGGCGTGCTGCGCGTGCTGAGGTTGGGCAGCAAATGGGATCTCGCTTTCCACCAGGCACTGAAGCGCGACGCCAAGGGCGAGGTGATCGAATTCGACATAGATCCACGCAGCCTGGAGGAGTTCAGCGAACAGGCCACCAAAGTTATCCGTGAGTTCATGGATCGCGGCCTGCCATTCGCACTTGTCACCTCGCCGGAAACACGCTCCTATGTGCGCATGATCATCGAACGGCTGTTCGCCACGCTCCCGGTCCTGTCGCATGTCGAACTGGCCAAGGGCATCGAGATAAAGATTTTGGGCTCTATTTCATGATAACAGACCCGCAAGGGACCGTTCTCGCGCTGTTTCTGGTTTTCTGCCGGATCGGCGGCTGTGTGCTGGCTCTTCCGGGTTTTTCCTCGGCGCGTGTGCCCGAACAGCTGCGCGTCTTCATCGCCGTCGCACTGTCGATCGCAGTCATGCCTCTGCTCTGGGATACTGTCTATCCGGCCGTTCACACCGGTTCCGGAACCTATATCGGCCTGATCTTCAGCGAATCGCTGATCGGCGTGATGTACGGCATGCTGGCGAGGATCTACACGCTCGGCATGCAGTTCGCCGCCTCGATCCTTGCCACGATGGTCGGATATACCCAGCCGGGCTCCACCGACATCATCGAAGATTCGCCGGAGACCAGCCTTTCCGCCTTTATCACGTTTGCCGGCATCATGATCCTCTTCATCATGGATTTCCATCACATCGTCTTCCGCGCGCTGATCGATTCCTACACGACCATGCCCTTCGGCGGCCTGATGCAGATGCGCGCGACGCTGATCTCCTTTACCGACACCCTGGAGCAGACCACCTACATCATGCTGCGGCTGTCGAGCCCGTTTTTGATCTACGCCATGATCTTCAACGTCTCGATCGGCTTCATCAACAAGCTGGCGCCGCAGATCCCGGTCTACTTCATCTCGACGCCCTATCTGCTGATGGGCGGGCTGTTCCTGATCTATTTCTCGATTGCAGCGTTGGTCAGCCAGTTCGGCCAGTCCTTCGGCTCGATCTATATCGGGCGATGAGACGATGGCCGAAAAGAACCGCTCCCAGAAGCTCAAGCGACTGCTCTCGGTGCAGCGGCATATCGAAAGGATGGCCGAGAACGATCTGGCCGAAACCAGCCGCCAGCGCGTCGAGGTCAATGCGGCGATGGACGACGTCATCGTCGCTCTCGGCTCGATGGATCCGGTTCACCACGCCTTCTCGCAGAATTACGCCGATCGATTCGGCAGGCTCTCCATCAAGGACCAGCAGCTGACAGGCATGCAGCAGGTCCACGAGATGCGGCTGGCGCGCGAGCGCGCCAAGGGCGACCGTTTCGAAGAAGGCATGAAGGAGGCCCTCGAGGCCGAGCGCCGCGAGGCCGACGACAACGCCGTCTACGATGTCATCGACCAGCAATTCGCAACACCAGCCTCCAGCAAGCTTCAAAACCCATAGTCGCTGCAATCTTAATTTAGAGGATTGTAACGTGGCTATTTCGCCCCCCAGTGATCTGGTCCTGGACGTTGTCAAAGCTGCCGACCCCAGGGAGGTTCAGGCGGCCCAGGAAAAATTGAAGGCAAATCGTGCGGCCTTTGCCGCAACGAGCCTCGCCGAGAACGGCAAGGGCTTCTCCAATACGGTCGATGTTCTCGACCATATCGGCCAGAAGAGCGGCCTCAACAACATCCAGAACCGCACCAAGGCTGAGGAAGTCCCGGAAAGCTACCGGAAATTCGAGGCCATGGTTCTGCAGAATTTCGTCAAGTCCATGCTGCCGAGCGAAAGCGAAGACGTCTATGGCAAGGGCGCGACCGGCGATATCTGGAAAGGCATGATGGCCGAACAGCTCGGCAACACCATGGCCAAGGGCGACGGCATCGGCATCGCCAAGCAGATGTACAGCGAGCAGCTGCGCCGGCAGGAAGGCAAGATCGTCAATGCCTCGACCGATAACGATGACCGCAATACTGCGATCAGCATGATCGACGACTTCCAGCGCAAGACATTCGGCACGCCGACCGCCGAAGCCAAGACCGATAGAACGGGATGATTTTAGGCCCGTTGGCCTGAAATCTGAATCCGCTTCTCAATTGAAGAGTTAGAGCACGCTGCCGTCCGAAACCGCGCACAGTTTTCGGCATCATGCTCCAAGCGACGCATAACCGAGGGTACAATGGAAATAGTTTCGAACGAATACAGGATCAAATCCGTTCTCGGACGCCTCGAAATGATCATCGACAATGAGAACACCCGGATCGGCAGCGATCCGCAGTTCGATCTCAAGGTCTCCAATGCGCATAAGAGCCGCTGCCTCTACGAGCTGTCGATGCTTTTCCGCGACACCGATCCGGCCGAGCTTGCCGCTGCCCATCTCGATCAGCTGCATGGCCTGAAGAAGAAGTTGGTTCTCAATGCACGTCGGGTCGAGGCGCATCTCGAAGCGGTTCGCGCTGTTGCCGATCTGCTGAAGAACGCCGTTCAGGACGCCGATGCCGACGGCACCTATTCCCAGGAACAATTCGCCACGCGTGGAAACTGATGGTCAAGCTCGTCCTTACCGGTGTCTGGGTTTGCGCCATCACCTTGGCATCGGTCTATTTCTCGGTGTATCTGGCGACCGCGCCGGCGCCCGCGGCCACTGATTCCAAGCAGAGCGCGCTTGAACTGGTGAAGGGTGAAACGATCACCGTACCCATCATCGGCGACGGCGCGATCACCGGCTACTTTCTCGGCCGCGTTTCCTTCATGATGAACAAGGAAATGCTGAAGGGCGTGACGCTGCCGCTCGCCGAGATGACCACGGACGAGCTTTTCAGCCTGCTCGTCGGTAACAAGATGGTCGATATCGCCCATATCAAATCCTTCGATCCGAAGGTCTTCCGCGAAGAGATCAAGAAGGGCATGAACGAGCGTCTCGGTGGCGACTATGTCGCCGAGGTGATGCTGGAGCAGCTCGACTATCTCTCCAAGGAAGACGTCAAGGAAAGCTCCGCCGGGCAGCCGAAGAAGGTGGGCACACCCGTCAAGATCGTCGAGACCGCACCGACCGGCGAAGCGCCGGCGCCGGCCGCCCACTAATATTCAGAATAGCATCGACGAAAACGGCGCCGCGGGGCGCCGTTTTTCGTTTGGCGCATGTGGTTAACAAACCACTTATGCGAGCATGGAAATTCAAGGGATTTTCCTAAGGGTTGTTTGAAACCGTCCTGTTATACAGATGTCACAGCCCGGCAGTGCCGCCTTCCGAGATCGGAGCGACGCCGTCCGGGCGCGATGCGGCCGGTTCTTCCAGGAACCTGCGCTGCGCAATGATGGGCTTGTTTTCCGGGATGTCGGGCGCATGCAGCACCCTCGGCAGGAGGTAGGAATGAATCTGATTGCAAACTTCGCGGTGCTCGCATCGCGGCGGACGATCTTCGATCTGCCGGTCTGCGATCTCGGCTGGGATGACGCCCTCGTTTTCATCAACGAACTGGCCTCCATCCCCGTCGGCCAGACCGTGGTTTGCTTCGTCAACGCCCACAACATGCTGACGGCGCTGCGCGACGACGAATACTACCGGATCATGTCGCACAATCTGGTGCTGCCGGATGGCATCGGCCTCAACATCGCATCGCAGATCGCCCATGGTTCGCCGTTTCCCGCCAATCTGAACGGCACCGATTTCGTGCCAGCCTTCCTGACCTTCATGGAGGCTCCGCGCCGCATCGGCCTGATCGGCGGCACGCGTGCGGTCGTCGAGGCGGCAGCGGAAAATTTCCGTAAACATACGCCCTGGCATGAATTCGTCGTCATTTCCGACGGCTTTTTCGACAAGGTCGATTCCACCGAGGTTACCGAGGAGATCGAGCGCCAGAAGCTCGACATCCTGATCGTCGGCATGGGAACGCCGCTGCAGGAGAAATGGGTCCACGACAATATCCGTGCCGATCATGCGCGCCTGGTGCTGACGGTCGGCGCCCTCTTCGACTTCGTCTCCGGCGCCGTCCCGCGTGCGCCGAGGACGGTGCGGATGATGCGCCTGGAATGGGCCTATCGGCTGCTGCAGGAGCCGACTCGCCTCTGGCGCCGCTACGTCATCGGCATCCCGGTCTTTCTCTTCCATGTGCTGCGCTATCGCTTTCAACGGCGTGAAAGGATCCTCAGCCATCCGGAAGAGCCGGCCACCGCGCTGCAGCCGCGGTCAGACCGCAAGAAAGCAAGCTGACGCGATAGACATCCTCAAATCGGTTCCGGTTTGAGGAGCTATGCTCAGTTCTTACACGCTGCGGTTAACCATTTCTTTGCCATGAATATTTAGACTGGCTTAATCATCTGCATCCGTGCGGATGAGCGAATTCGGCCATCATGTGCATGAGATGTGGCGCAATGTACGATATCAGGGCCAGAAGCAGCTTTCACGATCGCGCGGCCGCCCGGCCGCCGGCGCCCGCACCGGTGCGCGCCCATGACGATCGTTATGATGTGCCCTTGAGATTGCCCCAGTCGAACCGCGCCGATATCGCCCCGCCCGAGGCCGAATTGCTGCGCGCCATCGGCCGCGCGCTGGAAGAGCAGCGCGCCAACGCGGCGCGCACGGCGCCGCTGGTTGATCGCATCGAAACCATCCTCGGCAATCGTCTGCGGGCCGCCAACGACATCGGCCATCCGCTTCTTCAGGAACAGCCGCGCCGCGAAGAACCGGCTGCTCCGGCCATCCAGCCGATGATCTCGCCGGAACCGCTGGCCGCGATCCGGCAGGAAGCGGCCGAGCTCCGCGCGGCAGCGCCCCGGCGGCGCGTCGGCGGCATTTCTATTGCGATGACGGTCGCCGCGGCGACGACGATCGGCGCCGGCCTGCCGGCGCTGATGCCAGCTTCGCCAACCCTCTACCGCGCCGAAGCGACGTTTGCGGTGAAGACCGATGCCGCAAGCCGGGCCGCCTTCACGCAGGCTGCGGCGAAAGGGCTGATGTCGGCGCGGGTGGTTGCTTCGACGGTCGCCGCCCTGAAACTCGATCATGATCCCGAATTTGCCGGCCCCCGGGCCAATGCGCTTGGCGTTGCGCTCGATCTGCTCTCGGCGACCGGGGCAGCCGCCGATCCGGCCTCGCGCGCCGAGGCGACGTTGAAGCATGCCGTGGAGATACTGCCCGATGCCGCCGCCGGCACGATCCTCGTGCGGGTGACGACCGGCGACAGCGGTAAATCCATGCGCATCGCCGCAAGGCTTGCCGAAGCGGTTTCCCCGGCAGACGGACCTGACGGCAACGCCGAAACCGACGCCGCCTTGCGCAAGGCCTATGACGAGGCGAAAGCCGAACTGACGGCCTTCACGGCAAAGAGCGGCGAGGGCAACGTCAAGGTGGCGGTCGATCTTCGCCGCCAGATCGACCGGCTCGATGCCGATCTGAAAGAGGCCGATCAGACTATCCTCAGCGCCAAGGCGCAGGCCGACCGGTTGAAAGCCGCAAAACTTGCCGGCGTGCTCGACGGTTCGCTCCCCTCCGATATGCTCTCGCCGGCGCTGCAGGACTGGCGCGACAAATATGCGGTTGCCAGAACTGCACTTGCGCAGCTTTCGGCCGAACTCGGCCCGCGCCATCCCCGCCTGTTGCAGCAGCAGGCCGAAACCGATGGTCTGAAGGACAAGATGGGCAAGGAGCTTGCCCATCTTGTCCAGGCCGCCAACGCCGCCGCCAAGGCGGCCGTCGATGCGCGCAAGGGCTTGAACGACCGCCGCAACACGCTGATCGCGCAAAGCCGGGATACCCGCGTCGATCTTGCCCGGCTGACCGAACTCAGCGAGAAGGCGACCGCCGCGCGTTCGCGCCTGGAGGATGCGGCGTCCGCTTCGACCGGAACGGTCGCCGACGGCCATATCGCCCTCATCAAGCCGGCACGGGCAACGACGGTATCGGCGCCCGACGGCAGCGCCGGCCGCTTGCTGACCGGCGCTGCCGCGGGGCTTGCCGCCGGTCTTGCTGCGGCTCTCCTGCTGCGCCTGCGTAAACCCATGGCAGCTCCCGAAAAGGAATCCCCACCGCTGTCTTCGCCGCCGCCGGCACCGCAACCGGTCCCAACCGCGGTCGACGAGATGGAGGTGCTGCGCTCCGAAATCTCCGGCCTGCGCGAGCGGCTTCTTGTTCATGGCCCCGAAGCGCGGCAGCCGCTGCGCTGACCAATCATTTCTTGCATTTTTGATATTGCCTTGCTGCTTTCCGACAGGATAGGGCGTTAGCGGGCATTTGACGCTCGCCGACTATCCATAGATTGGCGCGAAACAGGGCGGAGAGACGCGTGACGACAGTAATCGACGGCAAGAACGTAGCTGCATCGGTCATTCAGACGGTCAAGAGTGCGACGGCAGCGCTGGAAAAGAGCAGCGGCGTCACCACCGGCCTTGCGGTCGTCATCGTCGGCGACGATCCGGCAAGCCACGCCTATGTCGGTTCCAAGGGCCGCATGGCCAAGGAATGCGGTTTCAAGTCTGTTCAGCACACGTTGCCGGCCGAGACCAGCCAGGCGGATCTGGCAGCCCTCGTCGCCACTCTCAACGCCGATCCATCGATCCACGGCATCCTGGTGCAACTGCCTTTGCCGAAGCCGCTCGACAGCGAGCCGATCATCCAGGCGATCCTGCCGGAAAAGGACGTCGACGGCCTGAGCATCGCCAATGCCGGCAAACTCGCCATCGGCGACCTGAAGACCGGGCTGGTGTCCTGCACGCCGGCCGGCGCCATGGTCTTTGTCCGCCGCACCCATGGCGAGGATCTCTCCGGTCTCAACGCCGTCGTCATCGGCCGCTCCAACCTGTTCGGCAAGCCGATGGCGCAATTGCTGCTCAACGCCAATGCGACGGTGACGATCGCCCATTCGAGAACCAAGAACCTCGCCGAGGTCTGCCGCAACGCCGATATTCTGGTCGCCGCCGTCGGCCGGCCGGAGATGGTCAAGGCCGACTGGGTCAAGCCGGGTGCGACGGTCATCGACGTCGGCATCAACCGCGTGGCGGCCCCCGAAAGAGGCGAGGGCAAGACCCGGCTCGTCGGCGACGTCGCCTTCGCCGAGGTCTCCGAAGTCGCCAGCACCATCACCCCGGTCCCCGGCGGCGTCGGCCCGATGACCATCGCCATGCTGATGGCCAATACGGTCATTGCCGCGCATCGCGCCGCAGGGCAGACCCCCCCGCAGTTTTAATTATACCTGCGGGGCAGGGCCGGTCGAAGCCCGGACGATCAGTTCGGTCTTCCAGAGCTCCTGATCGGGGAAGGGACCCGCCTGCTTCACCGTGCCGATCAGCCGCTGGGCGATGCGAACGCCGGCGGCCCTGAGCGACGAGCGCGTCGTCGTCAGCGGCACGGAGAAGTTTTCCGGCTTCAAGAGCGGCAGCACGTCGTCATGGGCGATCAGCGAGATATCCTCGCCGAGCCGCAATCCCGCCTGGTTGGCCGCGCGGATCGCGCCGAGCGCCAGCACCGTGCTGGAGCAGAGGATGGCCGTCGGCCGCTCCGGCAGCTGCAGAAATTGTTCCATCGCCAGCAGGCCCTGCTCGTCCGTCATCAGCGCGTGGCTGACGCAGTTCTCGTCGAGCGCCAGCCCGCGCTCGGCAAGGGCCGCTGCGACGCCGTTCTTTCTGCGGATGGCGAAATCGAGATGCATCGGCCCGTTCATCAGCGCAAAGCGCGTATGGCCGAGCTGCAGCAGGAGCCGCGTCGCATCGTAGAAGGCGCCTTCATTGTCGATGTCGAGATAGGGATAATCGGGTTCCGAACCGAAGGAGCGGCCGTGCACGACATAGGGCATGGACAGCGATTTCAGCATGGCGAGCCGCGGATCGTGGGCCCTCATATAGGCGACGAACAGCGCATCGACATTGCCGCTGATCGCAAGGCGCCGGAGTGCTGCCACCTCGTCGTCCGGGTCGGCAGGCATGATGACGAAGTGGAAGTCGTGGCGCACCGCCTCTTCGCCCAGTCCGGCCAGGAATTCACCGAAATGCACGTCGGACTGGTGACCGGGCGCCGTCGGCATGACGAGGCCGATCGAGCCGGCCTTGCCGGTCGCAAGCCGCTGCGCCGCCTTGTTCGGCCGGTATCCGGTTTCCTTGACGGCCTGCAGCACGCGCTCCCGGGTCGCCTCATTGACCTCGGGATAGCCGTTGAGCGCTCGGCTCACCGTCGTCTGCGACAGCCCCAGCAATTCCGATAGCTGTTTGAGATTCACCTGCTATGCTTCCTCCCGGCCCGCCCGTCGGCCGTGTTAAAATGGCCTGCCGCCTCCCAGTGGCACCCAAAGCGCTTTCAATTATGTAGCATCTGGCGCGCTTGACTCAAGAAAAATCGCTCCATATTTCCCGATAGCCGCTGCTCGCGCCGCCATGACGGGCGTGTCCACAGCCGGTTTTCGTGAAATGACTTGACTCCGTTCCACCGAAAGTGGAATGAGTTGGGTGTCAAAGCGCTTTGAAATTTCTTTTAAAGGGAATTCGGCGCGGGTTGGGATTGTGATGGGAGGTTGATCACATGAAAAAGTCATTTTTGATGGGCGTTGCCGTGGCAGCGCTTTTTGCCGGTGCTGCGTCCGCGGCCGATCTGAAATTTGCCCCGGGACAGGATTCCAAGTTCAACTGGAAGAGCTATGACGAATTCAAGGCCGCTCATGCCGATCTGAAGGGCCAGCCGCTGACGATCTTCGGGCCGTGGCGCGGCGAGGACGAGGCGTTCTTCCAGAGCGTTCTTGCCTATTTCACCGAAGCGACCGGCATCGATGTCAAATACTCCTCGTCGGAAAACTACGAACAGCAGATCGTCATCGACACGCAGGCAGGTTCGCCGCCGAACATCGCCGTTCTGCCGCAGCCGGGTCTCCTTGCCGATCTCGCCAGCAAGGGCTTCTTGACGCCGCTCGGCGACGAAAACTCCAAGTGGATCAAGGACAATTACGGCGCCGGCGACAGCTGGGTCGGTTACGGCACCTATAAGGGCAAGGACGGCAAGGAAGCCTTCTACGCCTTCCCCTACAAGGCCGACGTCAAGTCGCTGGTCTGGTATGTTCCGGAGAACTTCGAGGAAGCCGGCTACAAGATCCCGACATCAATGGAAGAGCTGCATGCCCTGACCGATCAGATTGTCAAGGATGGCGGCGTTCCCTGGTGCATCGGTCTCGGTTCCGGTGGCGCCACCGGCTGGCCGGCGACCGACTGGGTCGAGGACATCATGCTGCGCACCCAGCCGCCTGAGGCCTACGACAAGTGGACGACCAACGAGCTGAAGTTTACCGATCCGGCCGTCGTTGCCGCGATCGACGAATTCGGCAAGTTCGCCAAGAACGAGAAATACGTCAATGGCGGCGTCGCGGCCGTGGCCTCGACCGACTTCCGCGACAGCCCGAAGGGTCTCTTCTCCGTTCCGCCGAAGTGCTACATGCACCATCAGGCCTCGTTTATTCCGTCCTTCTTCCCCGAGGGCACGAAGCTCGGCCAGGATGCAGACTTCTTCTACATGCCGACCTATGCTTCGCATCCCGAACTCGGCAAGCCGGTTCTCGGCGCCGGCACGCTCGTCTCGATCGCCAAGGACTCGAAGACGGCCCGCGCCTTCATCGACTTCCTGAAGACCCCGATCGCGCATGAGGTCTGGATGGCGCAGTCGAGCTTCCTGACCCCGTACAAGGGTGTCAGCACCGAGGCCTATGCCAACCCGCAGATGAAGAAGGAAGGCGAGATCCTGACCTCCGCCACCACCTTCCGCTTCGACGGTTCCGACCTGATGCCGGGCAAGATCGGCGCCGGCGCCTTCTGGACTGGTATGGTCGATTTCGTCGGCGGCAAGTCTGCTCAAGATGCTGCTGGCGAAATCCAGAGCGCCTGGGACGGCATCAAGTAATCCTGAAAATTATGCCGCCGGCTTGCCGGCGGCATGGCCTGCATGACTGGCCGGGTTCGCAAAGAGCCCGGCCATCGCGGGATATATTGTGATTGGGTAATGCACACAGATTGAC
Organism: Rhizobium ecuadorense; assembly: GCF_001187535.1. Lineage (GTDB taxonomy): Bacteria > Pseudomonadota > Alphaproteobacteria > Rhizobiales > Rhizobiaceae > Rhizobium > Rhizobium ecuadorense. The sequence continues at coordinate 40,392 of NZ_LFIO01000958.1, read as the reverse complement.
GATGACCGGCGCTGACCCGTCAGAATAACAACCGGTCGCAATAAGATCAGGGGAAGCAGGGGAGGGACGAAATGCTGTCGCAGATAGTGTCCGCTTTGGGCGTCGTGGTCGTCGCCGTTTTCGCATGCTCGGCCTATTTTTACTTTTCGAACAAGATCCTGGATCTCGCTCTGCCGGTGAAGGATGGCGACATCCGAGCCGCATCGCGCAATCTCAACCGCCGTGCGCTCATCCGGCCGTGGTTGTTCGTCGGCCCGGCGCTCTTCCTGCTCATCGTCTATCTCGTCTACCCGGTCGTTGCGACCTTCATCCTCTCCTTCTACGACCGCGCCGGCCAGCAGTTCGTCGGCGTCGCCAACTACAGATGGGCGCTCGGCGACCGCGAATTCCGCCAGTCGATCTTCAACAACATCCTCTGGCTCGCCGTCGTGCCGGCCGCCTGCACCTTCTTCGGCCTGGTCATCGCCGTGATGACCGATCGCATCTGGTGGGGCAATATCGCCAAAAGCATCGTCTTCATGCCGATGGCGATCTCCTTCGTCGGCGCCTCGGTTATCTGGAAGTTCATCTATGAATATCGCGGCGGCAACGACGTCCAGATCGGCCTCTTGAACGCCATCGTCCAGACCTTTGGCGGCACGCCTGAGGTGTGGATCTCCGTTCCCTTCTGGAACAATCTCTTCCTGATGGTCATCCTGATCTGGATCCAGACCGGTTTTGCCATGGTCATCCTGTCGGCCGCCCTTCGCGGCATTCCCGAGGAGACGATCGAGGCCGCCGTCATCGACGGCGCCAATGGCTGGCAGATCTTCTGGCGCATCATGGTGCCGCAGGTCTGGGGTTCCATCGCGGTCGTCTGGACGACGATCACCATTCTCGTCCTCAAGGTCTTCGATATCGTGCTGACCATGACCAACGGCCAGTGGCAGACGATGGTGCTGGCCAATCTAATGTTCGACTGGATGTTCCGCGGCGGCGGTGATTCCGGCCGAAGTGCTGTTATCGCCATCATCATCATGCTCGCTGTCACGCCGATCATGGTCTGGAACGTGCGCCGCGCCAATCGCGAACTGAAGGGCCACTGAGATGACCGCTGCCGCAAGCTACTTCAAGATCGGCCCCGCCCGTCTTTTCGTTCACGCCGCCGTTCTCTTGATCGTCATCGTCTGGCTGATCCCGACGCTCGGCATCTTCGTCAGCGCGCTGCGCGACAAGGACCAGATCGTCGTCTCCGGCTGGTGGACGTCCTTCGTCGGCTCGACGCAAACCGTCGCCGTCCGCCTCGGCACAGCCGATCAGCAGCAGCAGGAAGGTGCTGCCTACGTCATTGCAGGCAATGTGCTTGAGGGCCAGACCGGCCGCTCGGTGAAGGCCTTCGGCAACCGCGTGCAGCAGCCGGCGGCCTTCGAAGCCGGTCAGACCGCCGATCTCGGTGACGGCGAAAGCCTGCTGATCAACAGCGACGGCAGCTACCGCTACATGAAGAACGCCGCCTTCTCGCCCGACGAGAGACCGCGGCGTATTTATGTCTCGGTCTCCGCGCCGCCGGAATTTACGCTGCAGAACTACAACACGGTTCTGAGAGGCGAGGGCATCGGCCAGTCCTTCATCAACTCGCTGACCGTGACGATCCCGGCGACGATCATCCCGATCCTGATTGCTGCTTTCGCCGCCTACGCGCTGAGCTGGATGGAGTTTCCCGGCCGTGCGCTGTTGATTGCGCTGGTCGTCGGCCTCATCGTCGTGCCGCTGCAGATGTCGCTGATCCCGCTGCTGCGCCTCTATAACGAGATCGGCTCCATGCTCGGCCAGCCGTCCAAGACCTATCCCGGCATCTGGTTTGCCCACACCGCCTTCGGCATGCCGCTCGCCATCTATCTCCTGCGGGCCTATATCGCCGGCCTGCCGAAGGAGATCATCGAATCCGCCCGCGTCGACGGCGCCAGCGACTTTGAGATCTTCACCCGCATCGTATTGCCTTTGTCCTTCCCGGCACTCGCCTCCTTCGCCATCTTCCAGTTCCTGTGGGTTTGGAACGACCTGCTCGTCGCCATGGTCTTCCTCGGCACCGACAAGGACCACCTCGTTCTCACAGGCAGCCTGAACGCGCTGCTCGGCTCGCGCGGCGGCAACTGGGAGATTTTGACGGCCTCGGCCTTCGTCACCATCATCGTGCCGCTGCTCGTCTTCTTCGGGTTGCAGCGTTATCTGGTGCGTGGCCTGCTGGCGGGTTCGGTCAAGGGAGGCTGACCATTTCCGAACGTGACTTCAGACAGGATATCCCATGAACGTGGCTCCCCAATCGATCTCGACCCCCGACAAGGACTGGTGGCGCGGCGCGGTGATCTATCAGATCTATCCGCGCTCCTACCAGGATTCCAACGGTGACGGCATCGGCGACCTCAAGGGCATCACCGCCCGCCTGCCGCATGTGGCAAGCCTCGGCGTCGATGCGATCTGGATCTCGCCCTTCTTCACCTCGCCGATGCGCGATTTCGGTTATGACGTGTCCGACTATGAGAATGTCGATTCGATCTTCGGCACGCTGGTGGATTTCGACACGATGATCGCGGAGGCCCATCGCCTCGGTATCCGGGTGATGATCGACCTCGTCATCTCGCACAGCTCGGATCAGCACCCCTGGTTCGTGCAGAGCCGTTCCAGCAAGACCAACGCCAAAGCCGACTGGTATGTCTGGGCCGACGCCAAGCCGGACGGGACGCCGCCGAACAACTGGCTATCGATCTTCGGCGGCTCGGCATGGGCGTGGGATCCGACGCGCATGCAATATTACCTGCACAACTTCCTGACCTCGCAGCCGGATATGAACCTGCATAATCCTGAGGTGCAGGACCGTCTGCTCGATGTCGTGCGCTTCTGGCTCAATCGTGGCGTCGACGGCTTCCGCCTCGATACCATCAACTTCTATTTCCACGACCCGCTGTTGCGCGACAATCCGGCATTGGCGCCCGAACGCCGCAACGCCTCGACGGCGCCGGCGGTCAATCCCTATAATTTCCAGGAGCATATCTACGACAAGAACCGGCCGGAGAACCTTGCCTTCCTGAAGCGCTTCCGCGCCGTTCTCGAGGAGTTCCCGGCAATCGCCGCGGTCGGCGAAGTCGGCGATAGTCAGCGCGGCCTCGAAATTGTCGGCGAATATACCTCCGGCAACGACAAGATGCACATGTGCTATGCCTTCGAGTTCCTGGCGCCCGATCCGCTGACGGCCGAGCGCGTCGAAGAGGTGATGCAGGATTTCGACGCCGCCGCACCCGACGGCTGGGCCTGCTGGGCCTTCTCCAATCACGACGTCATGCGCCATGTCAGCCGCTGGGGCGGTCTGGTCGCCGATCACGACGCCTTCGCCAAGCTCTACGCTTCGCTGCTGCTGACGCTGCGCGGTTCCGTCTGCCTCTATCAGGGTGAGGAGTTGGCGCTGACCGAGGCCGATCTCGCCTATCAGGATCTGCAGGATCCCTACGGCATACAGTTCTGGCCGGAATTCAAGGGCCGCGACGGCTGCCGCACGCCAATGGTCTGGGACAGCCAAGTCGCCCAGGGCGGCTTTTCCACGGTGAAACCCTGGCTGCCGGTGCCGGTCGAACATATCCTGCGCGCCGTCAGCGTCCAGCAGGGCGACGAGGCCTCGGTGCTGGAGCACTACCGCCGCTTCATCGGCTTCCGCAAATTGCACCCGGCCTTTGCCAAGGGCGAGATCGAATTCGAGGAGCCTCAGGGCGATGCCCTGATCTTCACCCGTGAATACGGCAATGAGAAGCTGCTCTGCATCTTCAACATGAGCCCGGCCGAAAGCGGCGTCACTTTGCCTGCGGGAGAATGGCAGGCGTTGACGGGGCATGGCTTTATCAGCAACAACTATGGCGACAAGATCGATATTCCGGCCTGGGGGGCGTATTTCGCCCGTCTCGCTTGAGGATCAGCAGGGGAGAGAGACATGACTGGACTGACGCTGAAGGATATCCGCAAATCCTACGGTTCCGTGGACGTTCTCCACGGGATCGACCTCGATATCAAGCAGGGCGAATTCATCGTCTTCGTCGGTCCGTCCGGCTGCGGCAAGTCCACGCTTCTGCGCATGATCGCCGGTCTCGAGGCGATCACCGGCGGCGAGATGTATATCGACGGCCATCTCGTCAATGACGTGCCGCCCTCCAAGCGCGGCATCGCCATGGTCTTCCAGTCCTATGCGCTCTACCCGCACATGACCGTCTTCGACAATATGGCTTTCGGCATGAAGATCGCCGGCGAAAGCAAGCAGGAGATCGACCGCCGCGTCAAGGCGGCGGCCGAGAGCCTGCAGCTGACCAAATATCTCGATCGCCTGCCGAAGGCGCTTTCCGGCGGCCAGCGCCAGCGCGTGGCGATCGGACGCGCCATCTGCCGCGATCCGAAGGTCTTCCTGTTCGACGAGCCGCTCTCCAACCTCGACGCCGCGCTGCGCGTCGCCACCCGCATCGAGATCGCCCGCCTGAACGAACAGATGGCCGATACGACGATGATCTACGTGACCCACGACCAGGTCGAGGCGATGACGCTCGCCGACCGCATCGTCGTTCTCTCCGCCGGCAATATCGAGCAGGTCGGCGCGCCGCTGGATCTCTATGAGCGTCCGGCCAACCTCTTCGTCGCCAAATTCATCGGCTCGCCGGCCATGAACATCATCCCGGCGACGGTCGCCGCAACTGGAAACCAGACGACGGTCACGCTGACCGGCGGCATGTCGGTGACCCTCGATGTGGCGACCGGTGCTTCCGAAGCCGGCAAGCCGGCAAGCTTCGGCGTTCGTCCGGAGGATCTGAGGATTGCCGATGGCGCCGACTATCTTTTCGAGGGCGAGGTATCGATCGTCGAGGCGCTCGGCGAAGTTACGCTGCTCTATATCGAAGGCTTGGTTCCGGGCGAGCCGATCGTCGTCAAGCTGCCCGGTATCTATGATGTGAAGAAGGGCCAGAAGATGCGATTTGCCGCCGACAGGCAGAAGCTGCATCTGTTTGACGCAACCGGCCATAGCTACCGGAAATGAGGCAGCCATTTTTGGGGTGATAATACCAGAAATTGTGCGTGACGGGCCGAATTCTCACTTTCTGTTAAAGATCGGCTGCTACCTTTTCCCAGTCAATTTATGAGGGGGATAAGCAAGTGGCCGCTTCCAATCCGTCACAGCCAAAATCTCATTTCCTGAGCAAGGAAGAATCCTTCATGTATGACCGCGAGCAGCGGTTCAAAATGGAGGACACGATGAACGCCGCGCGCATCGAATATACGGAAAAGGGCGTCATGCACGCGGCTTCGCGCCGCTGCGATATCGTCCGGATCTCGATGAGCAGCGCGACGCTCGCGATCCTCACCCAGTTCAACCTGCCGAAGCAGTTCTATCTGGATATTCCGGATGCCCGCATCACCAAGGTCGGCTGCATACTGATGAAGGTCAACGCCAACAATACGATTGAAGTCCGGTTCCTGCGCTTGCTGACGCAGAAGGAGCTGAACAAGATCTTCGTCTACAGCACCCATCCGGCGCATCGTGACTACGTGCTCGACATCCGCGCCTGAGCGATCCCAAGACTGATACAGAAAACCCGCGGGTGCGTAACGCGCCCGCGGGTTTTTGTTTGTCTCCGGCGACCACGCTCAGTGGTGGAAGAGCACGCTCGCACCCTGATCCGAAGCGCCGACGGCGCGGCGGAACGGTGCGAAGAGTTCGCGGCCCATGCCGAATTCATTGTCGGAGAGATCGACGGTCACCGGCTCGCGCTCGGCCAGATCGGCCGCATCGACGAGCAGTTCGAGCGTGCCCTTGATCGCGTCCAGGCGAATGATGTCGCCGTCGCGGATGCGGGCGATCGGTCCGCCGTCGACCGCCTCAGGCGTCACGTGGATTGCCGCCGGCACCTTGCCTGAGGCCCCCGACATGCGCCCATCGGTCAACAGCGCCACGCGGAAGCCGCGGTCCTGCAGCACGCCGAGCGGCGGCGTCAGCTTGTGCAGCTCCGGCATGCCGTTCGCCTTCGGCCCCTGGAAGCGCACGACGGCGATGAAATCGCGGTTGAGCTTGCCTTCCTTGAAGGCGTCCTGCAGCTCCTGCTGGCTGTGGAAAATGATCGCCGGCGCCTCGATGACGTGACGCTCCGGCTTGACGGCCGAGATTTTGATCACCGCCTTGCCGAGATTGCCGCGCAGCATCTTCAACCCGCCATTCGCCTGGAACGGCGTTTCGATGCTGGAGAGAACCTTCGGATCATGGCTCTTCTCCGGCGACGGCTGGCGCAACACGCCGCCGTTTTCGCCGAGCCGGGCATCGACCGTATAGGCTTCGAGGCCATGGCCGAAGACGGTGCGCACGTCGTCATGCACCAGGCCGTGCTTCAGCAGTTCCTTGATGAGGAAGCCCATGCCGCCGGCCGCCTGGAAGTGGTTCACGTCGGCAAGGCCGTTCGGATAGACGCGGGCCAGCAGCGGCACCACTTCCGAAAGCTCGGCAATGTCCTGCCAGGTCAGCTGGATGCCAGCCGCGCGCGCCATGGCGACGAGGTGCAGCGTGTGATTGGTCGAGCCGCCGGTCGCATGCAGGCCGACGACGCCGTTGACGACCGAGCGCTCGTCGATCATCTCGCCGGCCGGCGTGAATTCATTGCCGAGCGCGGTGATCGCCAGCGCCCGCTTGGCGGCTTCGCGAGTCAGCGCTTCGCGCAGCGGCGTGCCGGGATTGATGAAGGAGGAGCCGGGCATATGGAAGCCCATGATCTCCATCAGCATCTGGTTGGAATTGGCGGTGCCGTAGAAGGTGCAGGTGCCGGGGCCGTGATAGGATTTCGATTCCGCCTCCAGCAGTTCGGCGCGACCGACCTTGCCCTCGGCGAAGAGCTGGCGCACGCGCGATTTCTCGTCGTTCGGCAGGCCCGTCGTCATCGGACCGGCGGGAACGAAGATCGACGGCAGGTGTCCGAAGGACAGGGCCGCAATGACGAGGCCCGGCACGATCTTGTCGCAGACGCCGAGGAAGAGGGCGGCATCGAACATGTTGTGCGACAGGCCGACGCCCGCCGACATGGCGATCAGGTCGCGCGAGAACAGCGAAAGCTCCATGCCCGGCTGGCCCTGGGTGACGCCGTCGCACATCGCCGGCACGCCGCCCGCCACCTGCGCCACGCCGCCGGCCTCGGCCGCGGCCTCGCGGATGATACCAGGATAGGTCTCGAACGGCTGGTGGGCCGAGAGCATGTCGTTATAGGCGGTGATGATGCCGAGATTGGGAATGCGGTCGCCGGCGAGCGCATCCTTATCGGCGGGGGAACAGACCGCGAAGCCGTGGGCAAGGTTGGCGCAGCCGAGCACCGAGCGCTGGACGCCCTTGGAAGCGGCGGCGCGCAGGCGCTCCAGATACCGCTCGCGGGTTGGCTTCGAGCGTTCGACAATGCGACCGGTGATCGCAGATATGCGTGCGTGAGCGGACATGGAAAATCCCTGCCTTGTTCGTTGTCTTGTCTGTTTCGGCGGCTCAGGCCTGATAGTCGATCCGGATTGACGGCCGATCAGGGAGCCCAGTAGATCTCGACCGGGGAAGTGGCCCGGCGCAGAACGGCGCGGATCGGCATGTCTGCCTCGTCACCGCTGCCTTCCGCCTTGGCGAGAACGTCTTTTTTGCCTTCGCCCTCGATATGAAGAACCAGGAGTGCGGCATCCTGAAGACTGGAGAAGGTGAAGGTCAGGCGCGGCTCGCCGGCCCCTTCCGCTTCCATGGTAATGATGCCGCGCGGCGTCGATGCATCGAGCGCCGTGGCAAGATTGCTGCCGCCGGGAAAGAACGACGCGGTGTGGCCATCGCCGCCCATGCCGAGGATGACGACGTCGAAGGGAATGCCGATTTCGGCACTCTTTTCAGTCGCGAGCCGCGCGGCCTCCTCGACGGAGGCGGCGGGCTGGTAAAGCGGCACGAAACGCGCCGCCTTCGCCTTGTTCTGCAGGAGATTGGCATCGACCAGCATATGGTTCGAGCGCGGATTGTCGGCCGGCACGAAGCGTTCGTCGACAAGCGTGATCGTCACCTTGTCCCAGGCGATGGCGCGCGTCGACAGCGCCTGGAAGAAGGCCTTCGGCGTCGAGCCGCCGGAAACGGCGATGGACGCCGTTCCGCGGGCTGAGATCGCCGCCGAAAGCCTGTCGGCGACTTTGTCGGCGAGGCTGCCGGCGAGATCTGCGGGGCTGGCGAAGGAATGCAGGGTCGATGCCATCGGTTCCGTCCTAGATATCGTCATGCCAGGTGCGGCCGTCACGCTCGATCAGCGCGATGGCCTGGCTCGGGCCCCAGGTGCCGGCCGTATAGCCCTGCACCTGCTGGCCGGTGGTCTCCCAACCCTTGAGGATCGGGTCCACCCATTTCCATGCGGCTTCGACTTCGTCGCGGCGCATGAACAATGTCTGGTTCGAGCGGATCACGTCCATCAGCAGGCGTTCGTAGGCGTCGGGATTGCGGACGTTGAAGGCCTGGGCGAAGCTCATGTCGAGCGAGACGTTGCGCAGGCGCATGCCGCCGGGGCCCGGATCCTTGATCATCAGCGACTGCTTGACGCCCTCATCCGGCTGCAGCCGGATGATCAGCTGATTGGCGACGATGCGCCCGGCCGCCTGGTCGAAGATTGCATGCGGGATCGGCTTGAAGGTGATGACGATCTCGGACATGCGTCCGGTCAGGCGCTTGCCGGTTCTGATATAGAAGGGAACGCCGGCCCAGCGCCAGTTGTTGATCTCCGCCTTGATGGCGACGAAGGTCTCGGTGTTGGAGACGCCGCCTTCGAGCTCTTCGAGATAACCCTTGACCGGGCCGCTGCCCGAGGCGCCGGCGCGATACTGGCCGCGGACCGTCGCCTGCTCGACATTGGCGGCGTTGAGCGGCTTCAGCGCCCGCAGCACCTTCAGCTTCTCGTCGCGAACGGCTTCCGAATCCATCGACGAGGGCACTTCCATCGCCGTCAGGCAGAGCAGTTGCAGGATGTGGTTCTGCACCATGTCGCGCAGCGCGCCGGCCGTATCGTAATAGCCGGCGCGGCCCTCGAGGCCGACCGCTTCAGCCACGGTGATCTGCACGTGATCGATGTAGTTGGCGTTCCACAGCGGCTCGTAGAGCGCATTGGCGAAGCGCAGCGCCATCAGGTTCTGCACCGTCTCCTTGCCGAGATAGTGGTCGATGCGGAAGATCTGCTCTTCCTTGAAGGCGCGGCCGATCGTGTCGTTGAGCTGCAGCGCCGAGGCGAGATCGCGGCCGATCGGCTTCTCGACGACGATGCGGGTCGACTTGGTGATCAGCTTGTGGTCGTGGATCTTCTGCGAAATGTCGCCGAAGATGCCGGGCGCGACGGCGAGGTAGAAGGCGCGCACGCGTTCCTTGCCTTCGTCGAGCAGTTTCTTCAGCTGATCCCAGCCGGTGTCCGTGCGGGCGTCGACCGAGACGTAATAGAGACGGGCGCAGAACTTCTCGACTTCGGCTTCGTCATATTCGCCCTTCTTCAGGTGCTCCTTCAACGCGTCCTTGGCGAATTTGCGGTATTCCTCATGGGAAAGCGGGCTGCGCGAAGCGCCGATCACCCGGGTCGGTTCGGAGAACTGGCCCTCGATCTGGCGATGGTAGAGCGCGGGCAGAAGCTTGCGTTCGGCAAGGTCGCCGCTGCCGCCGAAGACGACGTAATCAAAAGGCTCAACGGGAATTATCTGGCTGCTCATGAGCTTGTCTCTCAATCAGGCTGGTTGGCGGCCCTTTTAATCTAATCGATTTAAAAAAGCCAGTGTGCAGTGCAATGAATCTGTCAGGCACCGGTTTTAGTGCGAATTTCCGGAAGAGGAAATCCGCAATCGGACTAAAACTTGTCGCGAAGCGCAAACCACGACAAAGCGAGAAAAAGCAGCGGCGCCCGCATGCTGGCTCCGCCGGGAAAGGCCGGAATATCGAGCGATTTGAACAGGTCGAGATCGCCGGATTTTCCCAGCACCGTTTCCGCGTAAAGCTTGCCACAGTAGTTTGACAGCATGACGCCATGGCCGGAATAACCGCCGATGGAGATGACGCCGGGCATGACTTCGCGCACGAAGGGCTGGCGCGGCATGGTGATGCCGACGCTGCCGCCCCAGGCATGGGTGATCTCGATATCCTTGAGGGCGGGATAGATCTCGGCGATCTGCCGGCGGATGTGCTCGGAAATGTCCTTCGGATTGTCCGACGTATAGGCTTCGCGCCCGCCGAACAGCAGCCGGCCGTCGCCGAATTTGCGGAAGTAGCGCACGACGAAGCGCGAATCGGCCACAGCCTCGCCGCCCGGCAGCACCTCGGGATGGCGGTCGAGCGGAGCGGTGGCGCCGATGAAGGAGCGGATCGGCATGACATGCCTTGCCGTCACCGGTTCGAGGCCGTCAATATGGCCGTCGCAGGCGATCAGCGCGCGGTCGGCCGTGATCGTTCCCCTGTCCGTTTCGATCGTCACCTTGCCGCCGCCCTGACGGATCGCCGTTGCCTTGGTCATCTCGAAGATCGCAGCACCGGCATTGGCCGCGACCCGCGCCAGGCCGATCAACAGCTTCAGCGGATGGATATGGCCGGTGCCGACATCGCGCACGCCGCAATAAAAACGCTTCGAGCCGAGCCGCTCCTGCGTTTCCTTCTCGTCCATGAAGCGGATGTGCGGATAGTCGTAGCGCAGCGCGGCAATTTCGGCATTTTCGTAATAGGCGCGCTTGTAGCTCGCCTTGTGCGCGACGTTGAGCTGCCCGGGCACGTAATCGATCTCGATCTGGTGCTCGCGGGCGAAATCGATGAGATGGCGCTTGGCCGCTTCGGCAAGATCGAACAGCGCCTTCGAGCGCTGATAGCCGATCTTCTCCTCGAGCTCTTCCGGCCACCATCGCTGGCCGGTGCCGAGCTGGCCGCCATTGCGCCCGGACGCCCCGTCGCCGAAGCGGCAGGCCTCGATCAGCACTACCGAGACACCTGCCTTGGCCAGATTATAGGCGGCCTGCAAGCCTGTATAGCCGCCGCCGATGATGGCGACGTCCGATGTCTTCGAGCCGTCGAGGGCGGCATAGGTGGGCCGCTCCCCGACGGTTGCCTGATACCAGGATAGGCCCGGCGAGATCGGGCTCTGCCATGTCTCCTGCGATGCCATGACGCTCCCTCACACGTTGAGCAGAAGGAATTCCCGCTCCCAGGGGCTGATCACCTGCATGAATGTCTCGAACTCGCCGCGCTTGACGCCGGCATAAAGGCCGATGAACTGCGAGCCGAACATCTCCTCGAAGGCCGGCTCGTCCTCGAGCAGCGCCACGGCTTCCAGGAGGCCGCGCGGCAGGTCGATCGAGCCTTCATTGGCCGAATCCTCGGTCGGCGCCGTCGGCTCGATCTCTTTCATGATGCCGAGCAGGCCGGCGGCGAGCGAGGCGGCAAGCGCCAGATAGGGATTGGCATCCGAGCTCGGCAGCCGGTTTTCGACGCGCCGCGCCTGCGGATCGGAAACCGGAACGCGGAAGGCGGTCGTGCGGTTGTCGTAACCCCAGGCATTGTTGACCGGGCAGGACATGTCGGGCTGCAGGCGCCGGTAGGAATTCACATAGGGCGCCAGCATCGCCATGGCGCTCGGCACGAATTTCTGCATGCCGCCGATGAAATGGAAGAATTCCTTCGAGGCCGATCCGTCCGCATTGGAGAAGACGTTCTTGCCCGTCTCGATATTGACCACCGACTGATGGATATGCATCGCCGACCCCGGCTGGGCCTGCATCGGCTTGGCCATGAAAGTCGCATAAATATCGTGTTTCAGCGCTGCCTCGCGGATCGTGCGCTTGAACAGGAACACCTGGTCGGCAAGCTCGATCGGATTGCCGTGGCGCAGGTTGATCTCCAGCTGCGCCGGCCCCTCTTCATGGATCAGCGTATCGATCTCGAGGCCCTGCTTCTCGGAGAAATGGTAGATGTCGTCGATCAACTCGTCGAACTCGTTGATCCCGGCGATCGAATAGCCCTGGCCGCCGAGGATCGAGCGGCCGGACCGGCCCTTGGGCGGGTGCAGCGGATAGTCGGGATCGTCATTCTTGGCGACCAGATAGAATTCGATCTCCGGCGCCACGATCGGCTTCCAGCCGCGATCGTGATAGAGGCTCATGATCCGCTTCAGCACGTTGCGCGGCGTATAGGGCACTTCGCCGCCGTCGGAATCGACGATGTCGCAGATCACCTGCGCCGTCGGATCGGTCTCCCAGGGCACGACCGAAAGCGTCGAAAGATCCGGCATCAGCTTCAGGTCGCTGTCGCGCGGCTCGTAGCGGAAGCTCTCCGTCTCCTCCGGGTACTCGCCCGAAATCGTGTGCCGGTAGATCGCCGAAGGCAGCGCCAGCGAGGTGTTCGAGGTGAATTTCGAGCTCGGCATCATCTTGCCGCGCGGAACGCCGGCAAGGTCCGGCGTGATGCATTCGATGTCTTCGATGCCCCTGTCCCTCAGCCACCGCGCCGCTTCCTTCCAGTTCGCAACGCCGCGCAGAGACCCGGGGTCCGGGGGAGTTTTCTTCGAGGCGGGTACGTTTCTGGCAGGCTTCAGCGTCGTCTTTTTTGGGGACATGACACACCGGTCTGGTTGATCGTGGCGCCATCATAACCAGACTTTGCCAATTGGCGAGAGGTTGAGAACGTTGACTTTCGCCCTTTGATGGAAAAAGAAGACGCTGTCTTGATTGGGGAAACGGGTTTGCAGCGCAAAAGCGACGTCATCGTCATCGGCGCCGGGGCGGCGGGCATGATGGCGGCCATCCGGGCGGGAAAACGCGGCCGCTCGGTCGTGGTCCTCGACCATGCAAGGGCGCCCGGCGAGAAGATCCGCATCTCCGGCGGCGGCCGCTGCAATTTCACCAATATCCATGCCGGGCCGAAGAATTTCCTCTCGGCCAATCCGCATTTCTGCAAGTCGGCGCTTGCCCGTTTCACGCCCGCCGATTTCATCGCCATGGTCGATCGTCACGGCATTGCCTGGCATGAAAAGACGCTGGGCCAGCTTTTCTGCGACGAAAGCGCCAAAGACGTCATTCGCATGCTGCTCGACGAGATGCGCGCCGCTGGCGCGCAACTGCATCTCGGCACCGAGATATCAGCCGTCGAAAAGGTGGAGGCGGGTTTTCGCGTCTCGACCGGTGAGGAGACTTTTGAAGCCTCGTCGCTGATCGTCGCCACCGGCGGCAAGTCGATCCCGAAGATGGGGGCCACCGGCTTTGCCTATCGCCTCGCCGAGCAGTTCGGTCTTCCCGTCCTCGAGACCCGCCCCGGCCTCGTGCCGCTGACCCTCGATCCCGGCCTGCTCGAAGCCATCGCTCCGCTCGCCGGCATTTCCGCCCCGGCCGAAATCCGCCATGGCAGGACCGCCTTTCGCGAAGCGCTGCTGTTTACCCATCGCGGCCTCAGCGGACCCGCCATCCTGCAGATCTCCTCCTATTGGCGCGAAGGCGACGAGATCGTCCTGGCGATCGAACCGGATATCGACATTGCAGCACATCTGAAGACGGCAAAGCAGGTGAATGGCCGCCAGTCGCCGCAGACGGCGCTCAGTGACCTCCTGCCGAAGCGGCTTGCCCAGTTTCTCGTCGAGCGGGAAAAGATCTCCGGCAACATGGCCGACCTGCCTGACAAGGCGCTGCTGCGCCTCGCCGCGGCGGCGCAGAACTTTGCGATCAAACCGTCCGGCTCGGAGGGCTACCGCACCGCCGAAGTGACGCTCGGCGGCATCGATACCGCAGCGCTCGATTCCCGCAGCATGGAGGCCAAGGCCGTACCCGGGCTTTATTTCATCGGCGAATGCGTCGACGTCACCGGTTGGCTCGGCGGCTATAATTTCCAATGGGCCTGGGCCTCCGGATTTGCCGCCGGCGAATGTGCCTGAGGTTTGTGCTTTCTGCATGTCGCCCGGGACTGCTGCGCTATATATTAGTAATACCGATTCAAGACTTCTTAAGAGAGGTGCGCCATCCTGTCTCAATTGGCGGTCTGCGAAGCTCTTCCTAAATAAGCTTTACCAGCAAGCCGTTTTGTTGGATTGTTGTATCAGACAGAAGTGAGGTTTCGAGCATGAATAGAAACACACGACGCGCCCGCGCCATCGCCATTGCCGAGGCAAAGCCCGACGCCCGCATGGTCGCCCTGCGTTATCTGATGCTCGCAGCCGGCGCTACCGCCGCCAGCCTCGCACTGCTTCTTTCGCACGTGCTCTGATCCTGTCTTCAGGCCTGCAATGAAGATCGCGGCGCAACTGTGCCGCTCCGCGGTGCCACGGCCTACAAAATTGCAACTATTTCACCGCCTTGGCTTCATCCGCCGCAACCGCTTATCCGAAAATTAATATCTAATCTGACACAATTGCCCGCGATTATTTGGGCATCTCCAAAGTTGTTTGGACATGAACTGGCAATGACTGCCGCCTGGCTTCCGGGTTCCCCAATGTAAATTAAAGAACGGCTTGATGTGTACCCGGCTGGCGCCAGATGGCCGCCTGCGGGAGGAGTGGTGTATGAAAGGCCCGGAACGCCATGTTGATTGACAAGATTCTTTCCCGCTTCAGGATCAAGACGAAGGTCCTGATCTTCGTTCTGCCTTTCGTCGTCACCATTTCTGCGGTGGGCCTGACGGGCCTTTACGCTTCCGGGCTGCTGCAGGGTCGCATGGAAATATCCAACAGCGTGCTGCAGTCGCTGAGCGGGTTCAAGGATCTCTACGGTTCGATGGACGATTTCCTGCGCGTCACCAGCCAGCAGGCGCGCGACAAGCTGACTGCGGAACTGAAGACCCAGCAGGGCGTGCTCGACCAGACGCTGAACCAGGTCGGCGATGAGGCCGCCGGCCGCGACAGCCTTGCCGAGGCGTCGCGCCGCACCAAGGATATATCGGGCGTCGTCGACAAGCTGTGGGCGCTGCATGAACAGGAGCAGGCCCTGCATGAACAGATCGACGCGGCGCAGAAGAGCCTGATCAGCACCCGCTTCACGGTCTCCTACCAGGCCGAGGAATTGCAGACCGCGCTGCAGAACGACGAGGGCGCCGCCACCATCACGCTGCGTACGGCCGACCGCCTGCTGAAAGGCGGCGATTTCCTCGGCACCGTCGCCAGCGGCTACAGCAAACCGCAGACGCCGCAGGACAAGATCGCCTACATCAACGAACAGATGCCGGCGATCATCAAAGCCCAGCGGCAGATCGCCATTTCGGTTCCGACCAATCAGAAGAACGTCATCGACGCGCTGACCGCAACCATCGACAGCATCAAGGCGATTACCGCGATGCCCGCTCCGAGCGATGAGAACATCGCCGAACTCGGGCGTCTCGTCTCGCGCTTCCGCCAGACCTCGACCTATACGCAACTGACGGCAACGCAGAAGATGCGCGAGGCGACACAGCGCTTCGCCGAGCTCGAAGGCCGCATCGCCCAGACCAATTCCGTCCTTCAGGATACGCGCCGCCTCGAAAATTCCGTTTATGCGCTGCAGATCGTGCTTTCCGATTTCCTCGCCAATTCAAGCAAGGATAATCTCGTGCGTCTGCAGCAGCAGGCCGGCACGCTCGGCAAGGACATGCAGGTGCTGATCACCAGCGCCAAGGGCATGGGCTTTGCCGAAGGCATCTCCGGCGCGATCCAGCCCGCACTCGATGCCATCTCCGGCGGCGGCTCGAAGATCGTCGATACGATCGGCGAGCGTGTCACCGCCTATGCCGCGGCCCGCCAGGAACTCGACGGCATCTGGAAGAAGCTGACCGATTTCGCCGAGCTGCAGAAGCAGACGGCCGGCACTGAGCGCACCCAGGCAAACAGCATCTCGGTCATGACCACCGGTCTCGGCATCCTCCTGTCGATCCTCGGCGGCATTGCCCTGGTGCTGACGCTGCAGCGGCCGATCAGCCAGATCACCGCCGCCATGCGCCGCATCGCCGATGGCGCGCTGGAGACCAATATCTCCGGCGAGCAGCGCCACGATGAAATCGGCGACATGGCCCGCGCGCTCGGCATTTTCAAGGAAAACGCCATCTCGAAGATCCGCATCGAGGAACAGAGCGACGAGGAACGCGCTGCCGCCGAACACGAGCGCCAGCGCAACGATGCCGACAAGCGCGAGATGGATCGCCAGATCGAATTCGCCGTCAATGCACTCGCCGCCGGCCTCGAACGCATGTCGCAGGGCGACATCTCGACGACGATCGAAACGCCCTTCATCGGCCGCCTCGAACAGCTGCGCCAGGATTTCAACGGCTCGATGATGCGCCTGCAGGCGACGATGAGTCAGATCCGCGACAATGTCGAACTGATCCAGGGCAACGGCAACCAGATGGCCCAGTCGGCCGAGGACCTCTCCAAGCGCACCGAACAGCAGGCCGCCTCGCTCGAAGAGACCGCCGCCGCCGTCGATGAGATCACCGTCACCGTCCGCTCGTCGGCCGAACGCGCCAAGGATGCCGATCAGATCGTCCGCCAGGCCAAGCGCAGCGCCGACGATTCCGCCGTCGTCGTCAGCAATGCGATCGACGCGATGGGCCGCATCGAGGAAGCCTCGCGCCAGATCGAGCAGATCATCGGCGTCATCGACGAGATCGCCTTCCAGACCAACTTGCTTGCGCTCAACGCTGGCATCGAAGCGGCGCGCGCCGGCGAAGCCGGCAAGGGCTTCGCGGTGGTGGCGATGGAAGTCCGCGAGCTTGCTCAGCGTTCCGCCGCCGCGGCGCAGGAAATCAAGGGACTGATCAACAAGTCGACCAACGAGGTCAGCTCCGGCTCGCAATTCGTCCAGGAGACCGGCACGGTGCTCGCCAAGATCAGCGCCCAGATCGTCACGATCAGCCAGCATGTCGAGATGATCGCCCGCGCCAGCCACGACCAGTCCAACGCGCTGCAGAGCGTCAACGCGACGGTCAATCAGATGGACCAGATGACGCAGCAGAATGCCGCCATGGTCGAGGAGACGACCGCCGCCAGCCGCGAACTGGCCGACGAGGCCGATTCGCTCCGCAGGCTGATCCAGCAGTTCAAGATCGACGGCGAAGCGGCTGCCGCGCCGGTCTACCGCGCCGCCTGATCGTCGCCCGATCTGTCTTCATGCGAACGGCCCCGGCTTCTTCCGGGGCCGTTTTTCGTATCGGAACAGCGCTGTCATCGGCCCTGATTTACAGAAAATTTTCCTTAACGCTTTTCCTCTAATTTAGCCTTGTTTTGTCTGCCGGGGGTTTTGATGCTGCGCCTTTTCTCTACGTCGATCGTCCGTCAGATCGTTGCGATCACGCTGTGTCTGCTGACGGTCAGCACCGCCGCCATTGTCGGCGTGACCTATTACAATCTGAGCCGCCAGGTCATGGACGGCGCGGTCGCCGACGCCAGGGACGCCACCCGCGCCATGGCCGTTCTCTACGGCGCGGCCGATCAGGCGGCAAAGGTCGAGCTGAAGGACAACCAGCTCGCAACCGTCACGGAAGACGCCATCCCCGCCCTTGCCGATCATTCGCTGGTCGACCGCACCGCGCAGTCGATCGCCGGTGTCGCGACCATCTTTCAGAAACAGGGCGGCGACTACGTCCGCATCTCCACCAACGTCAAGAAGGAAAACGGCGACCGCGCCGTCGGCACCAAGCTTGTGGCGGAACACCCCGCCCAGCCGGTTCTCGCCAAGGGCGCAGCCTATTACGGCCAGGCCGAGCTTTTCGGACGCAAGTTCATGACCGGTTACTTCCCGATCAAGAACGCATCGAACGCCAATGTCGGCATTCTCTTCATCGGCATTCCGATGGAGGTCTATTACCAGCGCATGTATGAGCTGCAGATGCTGGTGCTCGGCGTCGGCGCCATCGTCATGCTCATCGTCGGTGTTCTCGCCTTCTATGCAATCCGCCTGTCGGTGAAGCCTTTGCAGGCGCTGACCGCGAGTGTTCACGCGATTTCCGCGGGCGATCTCGATGGTGCGATCCCCTGCGTTGCCAAGAACAACGAGTTCGGCGATATCGGCCGGGCCTTGGCGCTGTTCCGCGACAGCGCCCGCGCTAGGCGGGACCTCGAAACCCAGGCTGCAGAACAGCGCGCCTTGAGCGATGCCGAACGCGCCAGGAACGATGCCGACAAACGCTCGCTCGACAGCCAGATCGACTTTGCCGTCAACCAGCTTGCTGCCGGCCTCGGCCGCCTGTCGCAGGGCGATGTCTCGGAAACGATCGGCACGCCCTTCGTCGGCCGGCTGGAGCAACTGCGTGTCGATTTCAACGCTTCGCTGCTGCGGCTCCAGGATACGCTCTCCGGCATCCGCGACAGCGCCTCGACCATCCAGCGCAACAGCGGCGCCGTCTCGGTTTCAGCAAGTGAGCTTTCGAAACGCACCGAGGCGCAGGCGGCAAGCCTTGAGGAGACGGCCGCGGCGGTAGAAGAGATCACCGTCACGGTTCGCTCTTCTGCCGAACGTGCGCGCGAAGCCAACAATGTCGTGGCTGCGACCAAGAAGACGGCCGACAATTCCGGCGCCGTCGTCGGCGACGCCGTCGCCGCCATGGAGCGCATCGAAGAGGCCTCGCAGCGTATCGAGCAGATCATCGAGGTGATCGACGAGATCGCCTTCCAGACCAATCTCCTGGCGCTGAACGCCGGCATCGAGGCGGCCCGCGCCGGCGAGGCGGGCAAGGGTTTTGCCGTCGTCGCCCAGGAAGTCCGCGAACTCGCCCAGCGTTCGGCCGATGCGGCGCGCGAAATCAAGTCGCTGATCGAGACATCCAGCCGCGAGGTGACGGTGGGGTCCGAACTGGTGCAGAAGACCGGCAGCGTCCTTGCCGCGATCAGCCACGAGATCATCGCGATCAGCGGCCATGTCGAGACCATTGCCACCGCAAGCCGCGATCAGTCGGCAGCACTTCAGGAGGTCAACGGCTCGGTGAACGCCATGGACCAGATGACCCAGAAGAACGCCTCGATGGTGGCCGAGACGACGCAGGCAAGCCGCCTGCTTGCCGGCGAAGCCGATACGCTGATGGCGCTGATCGAACGCTTCCGCATTGTCGCGCAGCCCGCGGCCGCTCACCTCGGGACCAGGAAGGTCGCCTGAGGAGCGCAGCCGCAGCTGCCGCCGGATTGCGCCGCAGCTTTGCGGCGCAGTTTGAGATTGAGATCGAGCGAGGTCAGCCAGGCGGCGAAGTTGACGAGGCCGCTGTCTCCGAACTCGGCATAGAATCGATCCTCGTCGGTCTTGCCTTTGCCCGGACTGCAAGTGTGCCGATATCCCTGGATGCCTGCGATGGTGATCACGTCGATCATGGCGATGTCCTTTCTGTAGAAGACATCTCCTGATTTAGGCATCGAATATCTCTTCATAAACAGAGGAAATCCCGCTATGTTTTTCATCGATGAAAAACGCGAATTGGGATTCCTACCAGCTTTTCCTGCAGGTCGCCCGGCTCGGCGGCCTGACGGGGGCAAGTACGGCAAGCGGACTCAGCCCCGCGACCGTCGGTCGGCGCATGCTCGATCTCGAACAGGAGGTCGGCCGCGCGCTGTTTTCGCGCAGCCAGACCGGCTATCGCCTGACCCAGGACGGCCAGGCGCTGCTCGATCATCTGCAGGAAATGGAGGCCGCCGCCCGCAAGGTGGAGGCGTGGCGGCAATCGGGCGAGGGGGGCACGACCGTCAGGATTACCGCCGGCACCTGGCTCGCCTGGCTGCTGACGGAGAATTTCGCCGCCATCCGCATGCCGGGCGATGGCTTTGCCATTTCGCTGACCATCGGCGAGGCGCGGGCGAGCCTGGCCTATCGCGAGAGCGATATCGGCATTCGCGCCTTCGAGCCTGAAGAGGCCAATCTTGCCGCCCGTCGGCTCGGCGAGGTCGCCTATGCCGTCTATATCAGACGCAACGCCGCCGAGACGGATGAACGCTGGATTGCGGTTGCCGAGGAGGAGGCGATATCGGCCTATCTGCGCTGGCCGCACGCCCATGCGGCCGCCGCAATCGTCGCCAGCGTCAACCGGCCGCGGTCGCTGCCGGATCTGGTGCGCGCCGGTGCCGGCAAGGCTGTGCTTCCCTGTTTCGTCGGCGATCTCCATCCCGATTTGCAACGGCTGGGCGGCGAGCTGCCGGAATTGCGCCATGCGCAATGGATCGTCATGAATGCCGAGGACCGTCATCGCCCGGAGATCCGCACGGTCGCCGACCGCATGACCAGGCTGATCCGAAGTTATGCCGATCTCTTCGCCGGAAAACGGCCGAGCCGCGGCTGACGTTTAGTGAAGCGCCCGCGCATCTCTTACAGCGCCGCGCGTCTTTTCAGACGCGCAAAGGACGCTGTAACACTTTGAATTGCTGCATAATTTAATCGTTAAATCGATTCCGATTTAAGGAATTATGCAGTGGGATGCGCGGGCCTTCTCTTCAATGCTGGTTGGTGACGACGACGGGGATCAGCAGGTCGCCCCAGTTGCCGTCGCCGCCGTGATGGCGGGCCGAGCGCACCAGCTCGACCGAGACGCCGGCCTCGACCGCCTTCATGACTGATTGGTTCAGCCGGTGCAGGTCGTTGGCGAGCATGCGGATCGTCGTCTGCTGATCCTCGCTCATGCTGGTCGATTGCTCTTCGGCCCGTTCCCGGACGCGTGAAATGGATGCCATGATCTTCTCCTCCTCTTTGGGTTATTCCGCAGCCGGTTTGAACTGCGCCTGTTCGGTTGAATCGTGCATCGCCGTGGTCGACGAGCGGCCGCCGGTGATGGCGAGCGACACGGCGTCGAAATAGCCGGTGCCGACCTCGCGCTGATGTTTGGTGGCGGTATAGCCGTTGACCTCGGCGTCGAATTCCGCCTGCTGCAGCTCGGAATAGGCCGACATCTGCCGCTGCTTGTAGCCGCGTGCCAGCTCGTACATGCCGTAGTTCAGCTGATGGAAGCCGGCGAGCGTGATGAACTGGAACTTGTAGCCCATCGCCCCGAGCTCCCGCTGGAATTTTGCGATCGTCGCCTCGTCGAGGTTCTTCTTCCAGTTGAAGGACGGCGAACAATTATAGGCGAGCAGCTTGCCGGGATGGACCTTGTGCACGCCTTCGGCGAAGCGCCGCGCCTGATCGAGATCGGGCTTGGAGGTCTCGCACCAGATGAGATCGCAATACGGCGCATAGGCCACAGCCCGGGCGATGCAGGGCTCGATGCCGTTCCTGACTTGATAGAAGCCCTCGACCGTGCGCCCGGCATCGTAATCGACAAAGGGCTGGTCGCGTTCGTCGATATCCGAGGTCAAAAGCTTTGCCGCTTCCGCGTCGGTGCGAGCAATCACCAGCGTCGCCACTCCCATGACGTCGGCGGCAAGCCGGGCGGCGTTGAGATTGCGGATATGGGCGGCCGTCGGGATCAGCACCTTGCCGCCGAGATGGCCGCATTTCTTCTCCGAGGCGAGCTGGTCCTCGAAGTGCACGCCGGCCGCACCCGCCTCGATATAGGCCTTCATGATCTCGAAGGCGTTGAGCGGTCCGCCGAAACCGGCTTCCGCATCGGCGACGATCGGCGCGAACCAGGTCTCGACCGAAAGCCCCTGGCCCTCCGAGGTCTCGATCTGATCGGCGCGCTGCAGCGTGCGGTTGATACGCTTGGCAAGCTCCGGCCCGGCATTGGCGGGGTAGAGCGACTGATCGGGATACATTGCCGACGCTGTATTGGCGTCGGCCGCCACCTGCCAGCCGGAGAGATAGATCGCTTTCAACCCGGCGCGCACCATCTGCATGGCCTGGTTGCCGGAAAGCGCGCCGAGCGCGTTGACGAAATCCTCCTGGTGTAAGAGCCGCCACAACCGGTCCGCCCCCATTTCGGCCAGCGTATGGGTGAGCGCCACCGAGCCCCTGAGCCGCTGCACGTCATCAGCCGAGAACGGCCTGTCGATGCCGTCGAACCGACCAGGCGGTGCGTTGGGAACAAGTTTGTAAAAATCGGTCATGCTTGATCTCCTCACTAAAAGACTCTGTCAGGGTGTTGATGACAAGATTGACAATGTCGCGCCGAATGACCAGAAAAACCTTTGATTTGCTGGCCGGAAAGAGGTTAAGATGACGAGGATTGACAGAATGGCGCTGTGAATTTGTAAAATTTTGTAAAGATCGGCGCCGCTGACTTGTCAAAGGGTGTGACATGGCGGAACGGAAGATATTCGCAGGCCCGAAACTGCGGCGCATCCGCAATGCGCTGGCGCTGACGCAGACCGCCATGGCCGAGGCGCTTGAAATATCGCCCTCCTACCTGAACCTGATCGAGCGCAACCAGCGGCCGCTGACGGTGCAGCTCCTGTTGAAGCTCGCGGCCGTCTACCGGGTCGATCTGGAGGAGTTGCGCGGGCAGACCGGCGGCAGTCTCGGCCAGCTCAAGGAGGTCTTTGCCGATCCGCTGCTATCAGGCGAATTGCCCGGCGACCAGGAACTGGTCGAGGTGGCCGAGGCCGCGCCCAATGCCGCAAGCGGCATGATCAAGCTCTACCGCGCCTATCGCGAGCAGGCGGCACGGCTGTCCGATCTGACGGCGTTGATGGCCGCCGAGGGCCATGCGCCCGTCGCCGCCGGCCGCTTGCCGCTCGACGAGGTGCGCGAGGCGCTGGAACGCCGGTCTGCCTATTTCGCACGGATAGAGACGGCGGCGGAGACCTTTGCCGCGACACTTCCCGGCGGCCTCGATCTTGCCGCCGGGCTGAAGGACTGGCTGCGCGCCGAGCGTGGCATCGCGGTGCGGGTGCTGCCGGTGCACGTCATGCCGGATCTGCGCCGCCGCTTCGATCGTCATTCTATGCGGCTTTTCATCTCGGAGCGCCTGTCGCCGGCTGACCGCGCGCACGAGATATCAGTCGAGGCGGCGACCCTCGCTTTGCTGCCGGCCATCGATGCCGAGCTCGACGATCTCGCGCTCTCTTCGGCCGAAGCGCGCCGCATCGCCCGCTTCGAGCTTGCCCGCATCGCGGCCCTGGCGCTCGCCATGCCCTATGAGGCCTTCCTGTCGGCGGCAAAGGCGACACGCTACGATATCGATATTCTCAGGGCGCGCTTCGGCGTCTCCTTCGGCCATGCCGCCGCCCGCCTGACGATGCTGCAGCGCCCGGGTGCGGCCGCCATTCCCTTCTTCCTGATCGAGATCGATGCCGCGGGCCACCGGTTGCGCCGGGCAGGCGCCCAGGGTTTTCCGCAGGCCCGCTTCGGCGGCGGCTGTCCGAAGCTTAATCTCCACGCCGCCTTCCTACAGCCGGGCCAGATCCTCGCCGAAACGGTGGTCATGCCGGATGGCGCCTCCTTCCTGACGGTCGCCCGCACGCTGGAGGGGCCGAGCGTCGAATTCGGCGAAAGGATAAGGCGCACCGCGATCCTGATCGGCTGCGACGCCGCTCATGCAGACAGCCTGGTCTATGGCCAGGCGACGGCGCTCGAGCCGGTCGCGATCGGCCCGGCCTGTCGCCTCTGCGAGCGGCGCGGCTGCCTTTCCCGCGCCGAGCCGCCGGTGACGCGGCCGCTCGGGCTCGACGAGATGGTGGCGGGGCTCAGCGCCTTCGATTTCCAGTGATTGTGAAATCATTGAAGGCGCAGGATTTTGCGCTTGTGGGCTGTGAAATTCCTTCTTAGTCTGCATGCAAAACCAGAGGGAAAAGACGTCCGGGGGTGCGGGCTCTTTGAACAAACAGGAGAAGTCATGAGGTCAATCATTCCAAGCGTGACGGCTGCCGCCGTTGCCGCGCTCCTTGCCGCCGCGCCGGCCTTTGCCCAGGAGCGCGTCGTCAACGTCTATAACTGGTCGGATTATATCGACGACAGCATCCTTGCCGATTTCACCAAGGAAACCGGCATCAAGGTCGTCTACGACACCTTTGATTCCAACGAGACCGTGGAAACCAAGCTGCTTGCCGGCGGCACGGGCTATGACGTCGTCGTTCCCACGGCCGACTTCCTGCAGCGCCAGATCCAGGCCGGCGTCTTCCAGAAGCTCGACAAGTCGAAACTGCCGAACCTTTCCAACATGTGGGATGTGATCCAGCAGCGCACCGCCGAATACGACCCGGGCAACGAACACGCGGTCGATTACATGTGGGGCACCGACGGCATCGGCTACAATGTCAAGAAGGTCGCCGAGATCCTCGGTCCCGATGCCAAGCCCGGTCTCGAAGTGATCTTCGATCCGAAGGTCGCCGCAAAGTTCAAGGATTGCGGCATCTACGTGCTCGACACGCCGAAGGACGTCATCACCACGGCGTTTCGTTATCTCGGCCTCGACCCGAACTCCACCAAGGCTGAGGATTTCAAGAAGGCCGAAGAGCTGCTGACGGCTATGCGCCCCTATGTCCGCAAGTTCCATTCCTCCGAATATATCAATGCGCTTGCCAACGGCGACATCTGCATCGCCTTCGGCTATTCCGGCGACATGCTGCAGGCGCGTGACCGTGCTGCCGAAGCCAAGAACGGCGTCGAGGTCAATTATTCGGTTCCCCCGCAGGGCGCCCAGA
Organism: Rhizobium ecuadorense; assembly: GCF_001187535.1. Classification (GTDB taxonomy): domain Bacteria; phylum Pseudomonadota; class Alphaproteobacteria; order Rhizobiales; family Rhizobiaceae; genus Rhizobium; species Rhizobium ecuadorense. The sequence continues at coordinate 15,886 of NZ_LFIO01000958.1, read as the reverse complement.
TGTGGTTCGACATGATGGCCATTCCCGCTGATGCGCCCCACGTCGCCGAAGCCCACGAATTCCTGAACTACATGATGAAGCCTGAGGTCATCGCCAAGGCCAGCGACCACACCTTCTATGCCAACGGCAACAAGGCCTCGCAGCAGTTCGTCAGCAAGGACATTCTGGAAGACCCGGCCGTCTATCCCACAGAGGCCGTGATGAAGAACCTCTTCACGGTCAAGCCCTGGGATCCGAAAACGCAGCGTCTGGGGACGCGCCTGTGGACGAAGGTCGTCACCGGCCAGTAATGCAGTCTTGGGCCCGGGCGGAAACGTCCGGGCCTTTCAATTACCGGCCCGGGTGGAGGCCGGAAAAACCGTTGTATTTCGGGGAATAATATGAAGTCTCTCGGCAATATCCGCCGCGCTTTCGCGCCCTGGACCGATCCCTCTGCAAAACCCTTCATTGCCTTCAGGAATGTCACCAAGCGTTTCGGCGATTTTACCGCCGTCGACGATCTGTCGCTGAATATCTATCACCGCGAGTTCTTCGCGCTGCTCGGTGCTTCGGGCTGCGGCAAGTCCACGCTGCTGCGCATGCTCGCCGGCTTCGAGCAGCCGACCTCGGGCGAGATCGTGCTCGACGGCACCGATATGGCCGGCACGCCGCCCTACAAGCGGCCGGTCAATATGATGTTCCAGTCCTATGCGCTTTTCCCGCACATGACGGTCGAGAAGAATATCGCCTTCGGCCTGAAGCAGGACGGTATGGCGCAGGATGAGATGACCGACCGCGTCGCGCAGATGCTGAAGCTCGTCAAGCTCGAGCAGTTCGCCTCGCGCAAGCCGAACCAGCTCTCCGGCGGCCAGCGCCAGCGCGTGGCGCTCGCCCGCTCGCTCGCCAAGCGCCCGAAGGTGCTGCTGCTCGACGAACCGCTCGGCGCGCTCGATAAGAAGCTGCGCGAGGAAACCCAGTTCGAGCTGATGGACCTGCAGCAGAGCCTCGGCCTCACCTTCGTCGTCGTCACCCACGACCAGGAAGAGGCGATGACCATGGCCGACCGCATCGCCGTCATGAGCCACGGCAAGGTCGTGCAGGTGGCCACACCGGCGGAGATCTACGAGGCGCCGAATTCCCGCTTCGTCGCGGATTTCATCGGCGATGTGAACATCTTCGACGGCAAGGTCGCCTCATCGGGCAACGGCACCGTCGAGATATCAGTCGACAGCGGCTTCAGCGTCCGTGTTGCCGCTGCTGAGACGCCACCGGCCGGCAGCGCCGTCGGCTTCGCCATCCGGCCGGAAAAGATGCGGGTCACCCGCCAGCCGCCGGCCAACGCTTCGGTCAACGCCGCCACCGGCGAACTCTGGGACATCGCCTATCTCGGCGACATGACCGTCTTCCATGTGAAATTGCAGAGCGGCAAGGTCGTCAAGGCCTCGTCCCTCAATGCGCAGCGCTCCGTCGACGATCCCTTCACCTACGACCAGGACGTCTGGATCTCGTTCGACGAGAATGCCGGCGTTCTGCTGAAGGATTGAGATCATGGGCAAGCTCACCTCCGGCCTCTACAATCGGCTCGTCATCACCATCCCTTATGCCTGGCTGCTGCTCTTCTTCCTGGCGCCGTTCTTCATCGTCTTGCGCATCTCGCTGTCGACGAAGGCGATTGCCATGCCGCCTTATGAACCGGTCTTCTCCTCTGCCGACGGCTGGAGCGGTTTCTGGGGCAAGGTTGCGACCTTCTCCTTCGACAATTACGGCTACCTCACGGACGACCCGCTCTACTTCAACGCCTATCTGTCGAGCGTTACCATCGCGGCGATTTCGACCTTCTTGATGCTGCTGATCGCCTATCCGATCGCCTATGGCATGGCGCAGGCGCCGCGCACCATCCGCCCGGCGCTGGTGATGCTGGTCATCCTGCCGTTCTGGACGAGTTTCCTGATCCGCGTCTATTCCTGGATCGCCATCCTGAAACCGGAAGGGCTTCTCAACCAGCTTCTCCAGTCGCTGCACATCATCGACAGCCCGTTGATCATCCTCAACACCAATACCGCCGTCTATATCGGCATCGTCTATTCCTATCTGCCCTTCATGGTGCTGCCGCTCTATTCGGCGCTGGAAAAGATGGACGGCACGCTGATCGAGGCGGCCCAGGATCTCGGCTGCACGCCGATCCGGGCCTTCTGGCGCGTCACCTTTCCGCTGTCGATCCCCGGTGTGGTGGCCGGCTGCATGCTGGTCTTCATTCCCGCCGTCGGTGAATTCGTCATTCCCGACCTGCTCGGCGGTTCGCAGACGCTGATGATCGGCAAGACGCTCTGGAACGAGTTCAACGCCAACAGCGACTGGCCGGTCTCCTCGGCGGTGGCAACGATCCTGCTGATGATCCTGGTGATCCCGATCGTCTTCTTCCAGAACGCACAGGCCAAGGCCGAAGAGCGGGGGAAGTAAGTCATGCAGAGATGGACCCGTTTCAACATCGTCTCCGTCACGCTCGGCTTTGCCTTCCTTTACCTGCCGATCGTGCTTCTGGTGATCTTCTCCTTCAACGAATCGAAGCTCGTCACCGTCTGGGGCGGCTTCTCCACCAAGTGGTATGTCTCGCTGCTGTCGAATCAGAGCCTGCTCGACGCCGCCTGGGTGACGATCCGTGTCGGCCTGCTGTCGGCGACGCTCGCAACGATCCTCGGCACGATGGCGGCGCTGACGCTGGTGCGCTACACCCGCTTTCGCGGCCGCATGCTGTTTTCGGGCATGATCTACGCGCCGCTCGTCATGCCTGACGTCATCACCGGCCTGTCGCTTCTGTTGCTCTTCGTCGCGATCGGCTTCGACCGTGGTTTCTGGACGATCATGCTGGCGCATACGACGCTGACCATGTGCTTCGTCGCCGTCGTCGTGCAGTCTCGGCTGCTGAGCTTCGATCGGTCGATCGAGGAAGCGGCACAGGACCTCGGCGCGCCGCCGGTGCGCACCTTTTTCGAGATCACCCTGCCGATCATCGCGCCGGCCGTGATCTCAGGCTGGATCCTTGCCTTCACCCTGTCTCTCGACGATCTGGTGATCGCCAGCTTCACCTCGGGGCCGGGCGCCACCACGCTGCCGATGAAGATCTACAGCCAAGTGCGCCGTGGAGTAACGCCTGAGATCAACGCGGTGTGCACGATCCTGATCGGCATCGTCGCGGTCGGCGTCATCTGCGCCTCGATCGTCACCAAGCGTCGCGAAATCCAGCGCCAGCGGGACGAGCGTGCCGCCGCCGCCGGCGCTTAATTCTACTGCGCGTGGGGCGTGGTGCCGAAGAGTGGAACCGGCGAGATCACCGGGTTCGGCCAGGAGCCGCCGATGAAGAAGGGCAGAAGCGGCAGATCCGCCGCCTTGGCCGGATCGGTCGACTCCAGCGATCCGGACAGCGCCAGCCCGTTCGACTGATAGGTGATGACGCCGGAAAGCGTCAGCGTCTCGGCCGTGCCGGCGATCTTAGCGTCGTGCATCTCGGCGGAACCGTTGGCGAAATCGGCCTGCAGGTTCAGCTGGTTGAAAGCGAAGGCACCGCCTGCCGCAGCACTCAGCGGAAAGAACGGTTTTTCGGCTGCCTGCGTCCTCAGCGCCGCGGCATCGATGCCGGGGATCGTGCCTTCCCTTGTCCAGAAGTGCAGCCTGCCGGTAACGTCGGCAAGACCGGTCGTCCAGATCGCCTTCGGCGACTGTAGGTCGAGATCGAGCGATCCCGTCGCCAGCGGCAGCGGTCCCTTCAGCTGCAGGCGCTCGGCAAGGGCTGCGAAGTCGGCGTCCCTGATCGACAGCTGCAGCTTGCCGCCGCCGTCGAAGTCGCGCTGGGTCGCTTCCAGATGCGCGGTCATCTCGCCGCCTTCAAACCGGCTGTCGCCGATGTCGAATTTCGCTTCGCCGCCGGCGACGATCATGCTGGCGCCGACATCGGAGAGCGAGAACAGACCCATCTGTGCGCGCCGCGCCGAAAGCCTGACGTCGACATCGAGCAGCCGCAGCGGCCCGCTGATGCCGGCGGAGATTTCCCCCGCCTCGCCGGCGGCCAGCCTGAGCGCGAAGGCGTCGAGGAACGGCTTGAGGTTCATCTGGTCGAAGGCGAGCGTGCCGCCGATCTTCGGCCGTTTGCCGGGTTGGGTGAAAAGGTCCATCACCCCCGTGGCGCTCGCTTCGTTCAGCGACAGGCTGAGATTGTTGAAGCGCAGCCCGTTGCCCGACGACATGATGTCGGATTCCAGCGAGGCGCTCTTCAGCGTTGCGATCCCGGGGATCGATTTGCCCGACCATTTGAGAAGTGCGGGCATATCGGGAATGCTCGCGGTGATGTTGCCGGAAAGGGCCGAAAGGCTGGCGATGCTGGCAATTCCCTGGAAGTGCGCCGTCAGCAGGTTCGATGTGAGCGACGTCCGCGTTTCGGCATTCCTGCCGGCAAAGGCGAGCAGCGGCTGGCGCGAGGCGAAATCGACCTTCAGGTCTTCGCCGTTGATGCGGGCGATGATAACAGCCGAGATCGCGCCGGATAGTCTCGGCCAGGCGATATCCGCAGTGACGCTGTCGAAACGATAGGTTTTGGCGGTCTTGATATCGGTCACCGCAAACGTGCCGTCTTCGACCGTCACCGCGCCGATTTCGGCATCGAGATCGGGATCGAGCACCTCGGCGCCGTTTTCATAGCGCACGCCGCTGATCGCGCGAGCGAGCAGGCCGGCATAACTCCAGTCGATCAGGCCTTTGTCGTCGCGCGTCAGCGCCAGGTTCGGACGCACCAGATGGAATTCGTGGAAGCTGGTGCGGCCTCTCAGCGCATCGATGAGGCTGAAATCGGCCGACAGGCTGTCGATGCTGCCGAGCAGCTTGTCGCCGCTGTCGCGCGGCTGGCGGATGGTGATCTGGTTCAGCGTGATGCGCGGCGTCGGCCAGAATTCGAGAACCGGACTGCCCTTGATTTCGGCATGGTAGCCCGTCCATTTCGACAGGGCGTCCTCGATGCCAGAGCGCACAAAACCGGTGGTGATCAGATAGGGTGCGGTGACCCGGAGCGCCACGAAAAGCGCCAGCGCGATCAGCAGGAACACCGTCGACAGGCGGGCAAAGGCCGGCAGCCAGCGCGAAACGGGTCCGATCTTCCTGCGCCACTTGCGATGTCTTGACGTGCTCATGATCTCCGCCGGCAATTCAGCCGGTTATCCCGTTAAGCGCTGATTTCGCCGGATATAGGAAATATCCGGCATATGCAAATCCCCCACAGTGACGCCGATCGTTTCAGACGCGCTGAAGACGCCGCGGCACTTTGAAGCGACGCATCGTGCGTCCGAATGCGCAGGCTGGAATCCCGGCGGTTCCGCACTTTATAATGCAATGCAGCATGATATAAAGGCGGCATTGGGGAGGAGGATTGAATGCAGGATAACAGACCACTTTGGGTGCCCTCGGACGAGGCCGTTGCAAAAAGCCCGATCCATGCCTTTATGGCGCGCTGCAATGCCGATTTCGGGCTTGCGCTTTCCGGCTTTGAGGATCTGCATGCCTGGTCGGTGGCCGAGCGGGAGAAGTTCTGGTCGACTGTGTGGGATTTCTGCGGCGTGAAGGGCGAGCGCGGCGCTGAGGTGCTGATCGACGGCGACCGCATGCTGGAGGCCCGCTTCTTTCCCGATGCGACGCTGAACTTCGCCGAGAACCTGCTCTCGGGGCGCGGCGAGGGTGATGCGATCATCTTCCGCGGCGAGGACAAGGCTGCGGACCGCTGGTCATGGGACCGGCTGCGGGCGCTGGTCTCGAAGCTGCAGCAGGCCTTCAGGGCGCAGGGCATTGGTGAGGGCGACCGTATCGCCGCGATGATGCCGAACATGCCGGAGACCGTTGCAGCCATGATGGCCGCCGCCTCGATCGGCGCCATCTGGTCGTCCTGCTCTCCTGATTTCGGCGAGCAGGGCGTGCTCGACCGCTTCGGCCAGATCGGTCCCAGGCTGTTCATCGCCTGCGATGCCTATTGGTATTCCGGCAAGCTGCAGGACGTCGGCGCCAAGGTGGCAACCGTTGCAAAGAGCTTGAGCGTGCCGACGGTCATCGTTCATTACGCCGGCGATGCCGAAGCGGTGGCGCGCACAACGCCCGGTGCTTCGACGCTGGAGGCCTTCGTCGCGCCCTATGCGGTAAAGGAGGTCGCGTTCACGCCGCTCGCCTTTGCCCATCCGCTCTACATCCTGTTTTCTTCAGGCACGACGGGCGTGCCCAAATGCATCGTCCATTCGGCCGGCGGCACGCTGTTGCAACATCTCAAGGAACAGCGGCTGCATTGCGGTCTCGAGGCGGGCGAGAAGCTGTTCTACTTCACAACCTGCGGCTGGATGATGTGGAACTGGCTGGTCAGCGGCCTTGCCAGCGGCGCCACGCTCTGCCTGTTCGACGGTTCGCCCTTTGCCCCGGACGGCAACGTGCTGTTCGATTATGCCGCTGCCGAGAAATTCGCGATCTTCGGCACCTCGGCCAAATATATCGATGCGGTGCGCAAGAGCGGGCTGACGCCGCGCGCAAGCCACGATCTCTCCAGCCTGCGGCTGATGACCTCCACCGGCTCGCCGCTATCGCCCGAGGGCTTCACTTTCGTCTATGAGGGCATCAAGGAAGACGTGCAGCTCGCCTCGATATCGGGCGGCACCGATATCGTTTCCTGCTTCGTGCTCGGCAATCCGCTGCAGCCGGTCTGGCGCGGCGAGATCCAGGGGGCCGGCCTCGGCCTTGCGGTCGACGTCTGGAACGATGACGGCAAGCCGGTGCGTGGTGAGAAGGGTGAACTCGTCTGCACCAAGGCCTTTCCCTCGATGCCGGTGATGTTCTGGAACGATCCCGACGGCGCCAAATATCGCGCCGCCTATTTCGACCGCTTCGACAATGTCTGGTGCCACGGCGACTTTGCCGAATGGACGGAGCATGGCGGTCTGATCATCCACGGCCGTTCGGATGCGACGCTCAATCCCGGCGGTGTGCGCATCGGCACGGCCGAGATCTACAATCAGGTGGAGCAGATGGCGGAGGTGGCCGAGGCGCTGTGCATCGGCCAGGAGTGGGACGACGACGTGCGGGTCGTCCTGTTCGTCCGCCTTGCTGCCGGCGTGACGCTGGGCGAGGACCTGATCAAGGCGATCAAGACGCGGATACGCACCGGCGCCTCGCCGCGCCATGTGCCGGCCAAGATCATCGCGGTCGCCGATATTCCCCGCACCAAATCCGGCAAGATCGTCGAGCTCGCCGTGCGCGAGGTCGTCCACAACAGGCCGGTGAAGAACCAGGAAGCGCTCGCCAATCCCGAGGCGCTGCGGCTCTTTGCCGGGCTGGAGGAACTCAAGGATTGATCGCGGATCGGAAGTTACAAGCTTTTATCACTGATCCATGCACTGTCATGGAAACCTTTCGTTAAGAAAGGTTTGTCAAATGTAAAAGCCAACTTAGGGGCCGTATGTGAACGAGGCGGCCTGGAGCCCTACAGCGCCGCGCGTCTTTTCAGACGCGCAATTATGCAGGAGGGCTTTCGATACATGATGGTGATCGACTGAGCTCTTGTTGAACAGCACCAAATTCAAGGCAGCCTCGGCTGCCTTTTCTTTATGGCTCAGCCGGCCAGCACCCGCTGCGAGGGGAAGGTGATCTCGACGAGCGTGCCCTCGTTCGGCGCCGAATTGATCGAGAATACCGCCCGGTTGGCATCGACCATCGCCTTGGTCAGCGGCAGGCCGAGCCCGGTGCCGTCGCCGCGATGGCGCGACTGGGTCGACGAGACCTGCCGGAACGGCTTCATCGCCTGGTCGAGCTCGCTGCGCGTCATGCCGATGCCGGTATCGCGGACCCTCAGCACGACGCTGCCATTCGCCTCATAGGAGGTGGAAACGACGATCTGCCCGCCCGACGGAGTGAAGCGGATGGCGTTCGACAGGATGTTGAGGGCGATCTGCTTGATCGAGCGCAGATCCGCCACGACCTCGGGCACCGCATGCGACAGCGCCGTGCGGATGATGACGCGCTGGCCGTTTGCCTGCGGCTGGACCAGCGCCACGGCCTCCGAGACCGCCTCGTTGAGGCCGACGGCGGCAAAATCGAGATCCATCTCGCCCGCCTCGATCTTCGAAATATCGAGCAGGTCGTTGACGATATCGAGAACATGCCGGCCGGAACGGCCGATGTCGTTGGCATATTCGATATAACGGGGATGGCCGATCGGCCCGAAGCGCTCGCCGGCCATCATGTCGGAAAAGCCGATGATGGCGTTGAGCGGCGTGCGGATCTCATGGCTGACGCGGGCGAGGAAATCGGTCTTGTGGGCGTTGGCGGTTTCGGCCGCACCCTTGGCGTTGCGCAGCTCGTCCTCGGTGCGCTTCCACTGGGTGATATCGCGGATGACGGCGCAATAGCCGTTGGAAGAGGTGAGCTGACCCATCGTCATGAACAGCGGCACGAAGCCGCCGGCGGCCTCGCGGCCGATCACTTCGCGTCCGTCGTTCAAGACGCTGGCGACGCCATGGCCGGAAAGGCCATGGAGATAGTCGAGTACCGCCTTCTGGCTCTCATGGGCAAACAGCATGACGAAGGGTTTGCCGCGCGTCTCCTGCTCGTCGTAATTGAAAAGCGCGCTGGCCGACCGGTTCATCGAGCGGATGTCGCCCTCCGTGCCGATGACGACGACGCCGTCGGTCGCCGTTTCCAGGATTGAGCGCAGTTCTTCCACCTCGACCTGAAGCTTGGCGACCTTCTCGACCATGCGCTCGGGGCGCGCTTCGGACCGGCTGCTTTCCTTGCCTTCCACCGGCATCAGCGCCAGCATCAATGCGTTGGCGTCTTCCCAGCGCACCGATTGCAGCCGCGCCGTCACCGGAACGAGGCTGTCGTCGGCCTTGACCAGCATCATGGTGCCGGAGCCTGCCGCCTTTTCCTCGAGTTCGCGGCGCTGCAGCAGGGCTTCGATGCCACCGACCTCGCGCAATGCGTCGAGCGAGGTGTAGCCGGTCAGCCGCATGAATTCCGGATTGGCATGGATCAGCGCGTCGCCGACATGGATGAGCACGGCAACCGGCAGCTGGTCGACCGTTCCCAGCGAAAGCCCGTCGGTCATCTTGACGCGCGGCGGGATGAAGCTTGTCAGGACCTCGATCTGGCTGACCGTCTCCTCCAGCCCTTCCGTAGCCTCGTCCTCTTCTATGAGATCAGGCGTCTCGGCGCCGGCGTCGTCATCACGCTGGGCCTCGGCGGCATTCTCGAAAATCGCCTCCTGCGGCGCGATCTCTTCGCGCGAAGGCACGTCCGCCTCGTCGGCAATAGATGTTTCGGCCTCGAGCTTTTCGGGTCCGGAAGCCTCTTCGAAGCTTGCCGTTTCGGCAACAGTGGGTTCTATCCGTGCCGGCGCGGCAGGTTCGTCCTTGCTGGCGCCGAAGGCTTCGAGACGCTTGGCGATCTCGCGGAAATTGGCCTGCTCGGCGGCCGTCAGTCCGGCGCCGCTATTGTGGAGCTGAACGATCTTGTCGGAGAAACGGCGATTGGGCGTTTCCGAAATGCGAAGCGCCGGCGGCTCGTTCGACGTTTCCGCTGCCGGTTCGGCGGCGGAGATATCGCCGACATCGGCGCTATCGTCTGTTTTTTCCGCAGCGCTTTCCTGGAATGGCGGCTCGACGGATACCTGCTCGCCTGGCTCCTGCTCAATGTCCGCCTGCTCGGCGGCAATTGCCTCAGGAGCTGGCTCCGTCTCCGTCGGCAGCTCGCTTGCCGCAGGCGCCTGGTCCTCGACCTCATCCGGCAGGGCGGACTCGCTCACGGCTTCTTCCTGCGCTGCCGGCAGGGCGTGGACCGCGTCGGCAACGGTGTCCGGCGCCGGGCCGAGGCTTGCCGCATCATGGCCGACGCCATCCGGGCCGAGCGTCAGGCCGAGCGCCAGCGGATCTTCTTGCGCATCGGAAAGCCGGACGACGCCGAAGCCGCGGAAACCGTCGAAGTCGCGGTTGCGGGTATAGGTCGGCAGCGCCGCCAGATCGACCGGAACGACGAGGCTGGTGCCTTCGACCGGCCAGAGGATGGTTTTGCCAGACCATGTGTCGCGCCGCGCGAGCGCCTCGGCAAGCTTGCCTTCGGGATCGAGATTGAAGAGGGCGGCGACATCGCCGAAGGCGGAGCCGATAATCTCGGATGCATGCGGACCGACGGCCTCGGCAAATTCGTGGCTGACCTCGTTGAATCGGCCCTCGGCATCGATCTTCCAGACGAAGCGCGTGGCGCGGCTGTTCGGCCTGAAGACGAAGCCGGGCGCGGCCGCAAGCTCAGGAGCAGGGGGGGCGTCGTCGACCGCAGACTGGGCGACGACGGGCTCTTCGGCAGCGGCTTCCGGCGCCTCTTCGACCGGCGCTTCGCCGGCTTCAACAGGCGGCTCCGCCGTTATTGCCGTTTCCACCGTCTCCGTGACGGAGGCAAGGTCGTCCTCGATAATCGCGGCAGGCGCGATTGCCTCATCCGCGCTGCCTTCGATCACGCCGCCGTCGCTCTCCGGCTCCGCATGTTCGGCGAGATCGGTTTCCTCGGCCGCCTCGCCTGCGGATACCGCTGCCGCCTCTGCCGGCTGGTCGTTTTCGCCTGAGATGTCCTCGAGCGTCTCCTCGACTTCTTCGATCCCCGAGACTGCCTCGATGATCTCGGTGAAGCCTGTGTCGGAAATGGGCTCGTCGCGGGGCTCATCGGCCGGCGGCACGGCGTCTTCCTGCGCGGGCGCATCGGCCGCGTGGAGCGCGGGCGTATCGATCAAGTCGGGCGCGGATGCGTCGATCGGGTCGAGATGGCCGGTCGCCGTCTCCACGGCAAAGAGCAGGTTGAGTGCCGGCTCGTCGCTGAGCTTGCCGACGGCTGCCGGTAGATTGCCTCTGCCAGTGGCGACCGGTCGCTTCACCAGCCGGTCGGGATGCGCATCAGCCAGGTTAATCAAGGTTTTTGCCGTCTGCTCGGAAATCCCGAGCGAAACAAAGCCCGGCGAGGCAGCGATGACGTCGCCGTCGGCGCCGATCACAGCCATATGCGTGTCGGGATCATCGAGCCCCTGCAGCATCTGGGCTGCCGAGGCGCCTGCGGTCAGCGGCTTTGCCGAGACCGGCACCGAAAACAGCATGGCCTTTTCGCCTGAGGAAAGCCGGATCAGTTCGGCCGCCGCCTGCACCTGCACGCGCTGAAAGCCCTTGGCGACACGGATCGTCAGGCTTCTGTGGTCACCGATATCGGCAAGCTGGCGTGCGGCCGTTTCCAGCTGGCGGAAGGTGATGTCGGTGCGGTCGACGCCCTGATCGAGCAGATCATAGACGGCCGCATGGCCGAAAAGTTCGGCGCCCGCACCGTTCGCCCAGAGCAGGCGGGCGAGATCGGCCGAAAACAGCACCATCGCCTCACCGCGCGAAAAGCGTTCCCGCACCCGTGCATGCACGGCGATATCGATGAACGGATATTGGACTGCGGGCATGATCGAACCTTGTCGCTGTCGGCCTTCTTAAATTAACGGCTTATTAATAACTGCGGGGCGCATGCGGGTCCAGAAGAGCAGGGGGTTTTCGGCCGGCAAGGTTAACGTCTTGTGCATCGCACAATAATTGTTGCAACGCACAATGAAATGTCTTATATAAGCGTCATCCCAACTATTGCAGGCAGCGACTGCCTCAGCCCAAAGGATGCGACCCATGGCTACCATAAAGACCGACGACGTTTTTTCAATCGCTTCTTTCGACCCGTCCAAGTTCGCGGAATCCTTCCGTGATTTCGCCGAAAAAGGCGCTCAGCAGTCGAAGGACGCCTATGCCAAGCTGAAGACCGCCGGCGAAGAAGCCGGCAAGACCCTCGAAGCCACCGTCCAGACGGCACAGGCCGGCAGCGTTGAACTCGGCCTGAAGGCGATCGACATCCTGCGCGTCAATTCCGAGAACTCCCTCTCGCACTTCGAAGCGCTGCTCGGCGTCAAGTCTGCCGCCGAATTCTTCGAGCTGCAGACCGCGTTCATCCGCAAGCAGGCCGAGCTCACCGTCGAGCAGGCGAAGTCGATCCAGGAAACCACCAAGCAGGTTGCCGAAAAGCTGGCAAAGCCCTCCAAGGACGCCGCCGAAAAGGCCATGGCTTCCTTCAAGGTTGCCTGATCGGTCTAGATCGATCGAAGACAAAAGGCTGGACCTCGCGTCCAGCCTTTTTGTATATTGACGAGGAATGGGGCTTGAATTCATCGCCAAGTCCCCGTATGTGACCCCCATCGCGCCCGGCGCGGTTTATGCGGTTGTAGCTCAGTTGGTTAGAGCGCAGGTTTGTGGCACCTGAGGTCGGAGGTTCGAGACCCCCCAACCGTACCATCTCCCCCACGTAGAGTCGCTTTCGAGCGAGTCGTTTTCGGCTAACGTTATTTCGAACGAATTGTCACTGCAGATGCTGAAGTAGTGTGCAAACCGCAAGCTTTTGGAAGCGCGGCGCCCTCAAGAGCTCGACGCTCTGACCGCGAATTGCTGCTTATTTGCCACATCAAATCGAACATTTGGAATGGCACAACCGCCCATATGGTGCGATAGCGCCATCTGAGCTACATGTGCAGCAAATAGCAGCACCAAGGTCCGCAATTGCGACGATCCGCCACTCGATCCAAAAAGAATCCCCTACGCCAGCATGTCGCGGAAGATGCGAACAGCGAAGCCTACCTCGCCCCAAGAGAGGCGGAGATAGCTTTCGGAGCGTCGAAACATGCGGAGCGGATATCGCCGAACCTGAGACTTACTAAATTTCAGCACATGAATGTAACGTCAATTTAAGTGCCGTCATGCCAGCAATTGCGGAAGTTGGGACGGGCAGAACGCAGGATCCTGGAATATGTCTTGTAGCCCTTGAAAGAGGTTGCGGAGGAAGCGTTTCATAAGCGCTGGTTGCCAAGATCAAAAACATTCCTGAACAGAAATGAAGCTTTTAGTTGAATTTTCCCCTTTTATGAAGCAGAGGGAAATTGGTGTTAGGCGCGGCCGAGTGGAATAGGCAAACGGGGATTTTATGACGGACCTTATTACTCCGACGAAGAGCGTCAACACGACTGGCGATGCGAAAGTTGACGGGCTCTTCAGCGGCACCGCCTGGGACGGAACGATAACCTATGCGTTTCCTACCACCTCGTCATCGTATGTCGATGATGGCGTCAATATATACTATGAAAAGTACTATTCTTTCACTCCAATATCCTCGCAGCAGCAGTCTCACGCCTTGTTCTTTATGGAGCAATCCTACGGGAGTGCGGCAAATGACGGCTTCTCCGTCGAGGGGTTCACGAACGCCAACTTTGAGGCCGGAAGCGCGAATACCGCAACGGTGCGCTTCGCTCAAACGTCGGATCCCTTGCTGGATACGGCGGGAGCCTATTTCCCAGCCGCAGACGGGCGGGGTGGGGATATCTGGTTCGGGACGGGATATGCTGGCACCGAAGCTGATTATCGCTTCCCGAGGTTCGGCAACTATGCGGGCCAAACCTTGGCGCACGAGCTGGGTCACGCGCTCGGGCTGAAACATGCTCACGAAGGGGGAACGGTCGTTCCAAGCGCCTACGACTCGCTCGAATACACGATCATGACCTACCACACATTTATCGGAGACGATGAGAGTGGGGCCAAGTATGAGCAAAATGGCGCCCCACAAACCTTCATGATGCTCGACATCGCCGCCCTGCAGGAAATGTATGGTGCGGACTATACGACGAACAGTGGCGATACCGTCTACAAGTGGAATCCGAACCAGGGCATCACCTATGTCAATGGGGTGGCGGCCATTACGCCCGCTGCCAACAGGGTTTTCGCAACAATCTGGGACGGCGGCGGTATCGATACCTATGATTTGAGCGCTTATACCACCGCCCTCAAGATCGACTTGCATGCAGGGGGGTATTCGGTCTTTTCCCAGGGTCAGTTGGCCTATCTGGGCGGCGGGCCGAATGATGGCTATGCCCGCGGCAACATTTTCAACGCCCTTCTTTATCACGACAATGTCGCGTCGTTGATTGAGAACGTTTGGGCCGGCTCCGCCAACGATACCATTGTCGGCAACGAGGCGGACAATACACTCTGGGGCAATGCCGGAAACGATACCCTTACTGGCGACTCCGGCAATGACACTCTCGACGGCGGTGCCGGAAACGACAAGATGTCGGGCGGGGCGGGTGACGACGTCTACATCGCCGACAACGGCAATGATGCTGTCATTGAGAATGCCAATGAGGGGACGGACACGGTCCGGACGACGGTTTGGAGTTATACACTCGGCGCCAACGTCGAAAACCTGACCTATATCGGCACCGGCACGTTCGCCGGTGGTGGCAATGCGGCGGACAATGTGATCACCGGCGGGACGGGGTCTGATCGGCTGGATGGGAAGGTCGGTGCCGACACGCTGATCGGTGGTGCGGGCGACGATCAATATACTGTCGATAGTCTCAACGATGTTGTGATCGAGGCCGCCGGCGGCGGCGTTGACACGATCTGGACCGATCTTAACACTTATTCGCTGGCGGGGATCGCCAATGTCGAGAACCTATCCTTCTCAAGCGGCGGCAATTCTACCGGCACCGGCAACAGCCTCGACAATATAATCAAGGGTGGGACAGGCAACGACACGCTCTCTGGTGGGGTAGGCAACGATACTCTGATCGGTGGCTTGGGAACTGACACGCTCATCGGTGGGACTGGCAACGATACTTATGTCGTTTGGGATAACGGCGACACTATCATCGAAAACGTCGACGAGGGGATCGATACGGTTCAGACGACAATGGCGGCCTACACATTGGCAGCCAATGTCGAGTACCTCATCTACAGCTGGATTGGGGCGTTTGCGGGCACGGGCAACAATCTCGACAACACGATCACGGGTGGCGCTGCCAGCGATACGCTCTCCGGCGGCGCCGGCAATGACACGCTGGATGGCGGGGCAGGCGCGGACAGCCTGTTCGGTGGTGCCGGTAACGACACTTACATCGTCGACAATGCCGGCGACCTCGTCACCGAAGCCGCCGACGCAGGGATCGATACGGTTCGCACGACACTGGCAAGCTATACGCTCGGTAGCAATGTCGAGAACCTCACCTATAGCGGCACGGCAGCCTTTGCCGGGACCGGCAATAGCCTCGCCAACACGATCAAGGGCGGGGCAGGTGCCGACACCCTGGACGGAAAAGCCGGAGCAGACATATTGATCGGCGCAGCCGGCGACGACACCTATTTTGTCGATAACGTTGCCGACGTCGTCACTGAACGGCCGAATGAAGGAGCCGATCTGACCAAGACGACGCTTTCTTCCTATGCCTTGACCAATAATGTTGAAAGCCTGACCTTCATTGGCACCGGCGATTTCGCTGGGACTGGAAATGGTCTCGCCAATACGATCACCGGCGGTGCCGGCAACGACACACTTGACGGCGGCGTCGGCAACGACACGCTGAACGGCGGCGCTGGCAACGACACGCTTGACGGTGGCGCCGGCAACGACAGGCTGGCAGGCGGCGCCGGCGACGACGTCTATATTGTCGACAGCGCGAGCGATGCGATCACCGAGCTGGTTAGCGGCGGCACCGATGAAATCCGCACGGCGCTTGCAGCCTACTCGATCGCCGCACTGGTCAATGTCGAGAACCTGACCTACACGGGATCCGCCAACTTCACCGGCACCGGCAATGCGCTGGCCAACACGATCACCGGCGATGCCGGCAATGACACGCTTGATGGCGGGGCGGGTGCGGACAGCTTGATCGGTGGTGCGGGCGACGACACCTACATCGTCGACAATGCCGGCGACACCGTCACCGAAGCCGCCGATGAGGGGACCGACACGGTTCGCACGGCATTGGCGAACTATACGCTTGGCAGCG
>NZ_LFIO01001074.1 GCF_001187535.1 Rhizobium ecuadorense | reverse complement strand
CGCCGATGAAGCCGGCGACGACGATGACCGTGCTGATCACTGCGGCCTGCAGCGGAGAGAACGGCGTCAGCCGATAGAGCAACGTTCCCACAAGGATGGCCGAGGCGCCGCCTCCGACCAGCGCTTCGATCGTCTTCGACGGGCTGATATTCGGCGAGAAACGGTGCTTTCCGAGGAGCTTGCCCCAGACATACTGGAAGACGTCGCTGAGCTGCACGACCACGACCAGATAGAC
>NZ_LFIO01000480.1 GCF_001187535.1 Rhizobium ecuadorense | reverse complement strand
GGAGGCGTCGCAGTGCTCAACTCCCATGGACGGGTCGCCGGCGTCGTCGCAGCCACCCAGCCATTGTCGTAGATGGCGCGGTTGCCGAGCATCTCGAAATATTGCGTCGTGTGCCGGGTGGCAGCGTCGACATTTGCCTTATCCCATGTGTACATCATGCTCACCCCTTCGATGGGGCGTTGCTCGATGCCGTTGATTGTCTGAGGCGTCGGGATGCCGGTCGCTTCGAGGATCG
>NZ_LFIO01000541.1 GCF_001187535.1 Rhizobium ecuadorense | reverse complement strand
GATATGGCTTTCGACCTTGGCGACGGCGTTGTCGTCGATCAGCGGGCCAAGCACGACGTCGCGGTCGAGACCGTTGCCCACCTTCAGGCCCGAAACCGCCGCGGCGAGCTTGGCGGCAAACGCCTCGTAGACGCCGTCCTGGACATAAAGCCGATTGGCGCAGACGCAGGTCTGGCCGTTGTTGCGGACGGCGAGGTCCGGCATGGTGGCGCGCAGAATATAGGCGGGGCCGGGC
>NZ_LFIO01000885.1 GCF_001187535.1 Rhizobium ecuadorense | reverse complement strand
TCAGTCGTGTATACGAGACAGGCAGTTGGCCGCGATGAAGGAGCTGCTGGCGATTACCCGTGACGAATTCTATGTCATCGGCACCAACCTGGAGCCGGACCGCGTCGGCATCGTCAAGACCAATATGCGCAATGTCCCGAAGGTCATTCCCAGCACATCGTTCTACATGACACCGGGACCGGCCAAACCGGAGACCTTCTACTACCAGCAGTAACGGCACGCGACCGACAGGGAT
>NZ_LFIO01000708.1 GCF_001187535.1 Rhizobium ecuadorense | reverse complement strand
GAGATCACGAGAGACATGAACGAAATCTCAAATCGACAGGAAACGGGAGGGCTGCACTGATGGCCGGCTCTCTCAACAAAGTATGCCTTATCGGCAACCTCGGTGCCGATCCCGAGATCCGCCGCACCCAGAGCGGCAATGCAAATGCCTCCTTCAGTATCGCCACTTCTGAAAGCTGGCGCGATCGCAATACGGGCGAAAAGAAGGAAAAGACCGATTGGCACAACGTCGTCAT
>NZ_LFIO01001577.1 GCF_001187535.1 Rhizobium ecuadorense | reverse complement strand
TCGCCACCGAGCGCAATTTCTCGCGCGCGGCGGAAATTCTCCACATCGCGCAGCCACCGCTCAGCCGGCAAATCCAGCAGCTGGAGGAAGAGCTGGGCGTCAACCTGATCGACAGGTCCAAGCGGCCGTTGAGCTTGACGGAGGCGGGACGGTTCTTCTTCGATCAGGCTTCGCAGATCATGGCCCCAGGCTTGTCCATGAATTCGCTCGCGACGGGAATGATGTCGGCGGCGAT
>NZ_LFIO01001812.1 GCF_001187535.1 Rhizobium ecuadorense | reverse complement strand
GTCCAGGTATGTTCGGTGTAGTTGTTCATGAAGATGTCGTAGCGTTCTTGCGGATCCTGCAGCAGATCGAACACCTGTGGCACGATGGCGACGTAGGACTGTGCACCCTTCCAGCCCAGGTTGGTATCAACCGCCAGACCGCCTGTGGCCTGCCCATTGTCGCCGCGCAGGTTGAACACGGCCTTGTAATTGCCGACACGGGCAGCACCCGGCGTCAGTTCGTTTTCGGTGAAGT
>NZ_LFIO01000962.1 GCF_001187535.1 Rhizobium ecuadorense | reverse complement strand
CGAGCTGCCGAAGCTGTCCCCAGATCCGCCGCTTGTTTAGTGCTTGCGGGCCTGGGGCAGCAGGTTCATGCTTGTCCCCTGTCTGAGGCCTGCTGGTTGCGGCTGAAATAGCCGTATATCGGGGGTTTCGTGAGATGCGTCCGATGGAGTGCAGCGGCTGCGGGTTTGATATTCAGAGCGGTTTTGCTTTCTGTCCGCGATGCGGCGCAAAGCAACCACTCTGCTGTGCTGCATG
>NZ_LFIO01001619.1 GCF_001187535.1 Rhizobium ecuadorense | reverse complement strand
GAACTTAAGCATGCTCGACACTTTCCGCGCTCTCGCAGGCATGTGCGATCATCCTACCGAGGAAAACTATCCTGAAGATCACGCGGGCCGACCACGCGAAGGATCTTCGAACCTCCAAGTCAGCTCGAGTTCAGCCCGATCTGATTTGGCCTGTCAATGCACTGAGCTCGAGGATGGCGCGTTTACACGCGTGGCAGCCAGCCCGACATAAGTGCCGATCAGGAAGGTCGCGATC
>NZ_LFIO01000695.1 GCF_001187535.1 Rhizobium ecuadorense | reverse complement strand
GACCGCCGATCTCGCCATCCTCCACGATCATCCAGGCCGACGGCGAGAATTCAGCGCCTATGTCAGTCGCGAGGCGGTTCAACATCTCCAATATCTCAGGAGGCGCAATTGCGCTGTCTTGGACAAGGCGCAGATTACGAGGCGCGATGCCCTTCAGCAGCGCTTCGAAGTCACTGGTGGTTAGTTCGATGATCATAGTCTTCTCGACATTGGATAGGCGCCGAAATTGGGCGCG
>NZ_LFIO01000924.1 GCF_001187535.1 Rhizobium ecuadorense | reverse complement strand
GTCGGCGGTGGTCCGGCCGGTCTTTCTGCGGCGATCCGGCTGAAGCAGGTCAATCCGGAATTGTCGGTCGTCGTCCTGGAGAAGGGGGCTGAGGTCGGCGCCCATATTCTCTCCGGCGCTGTAGTCGATCCGATCGGCATCGACCGGCTGCTGCCCGGCTGGCGCGAAGAGGGTGAGCATCCCTTCAAGACCGAGGTCACCGCGGACCACTTCCTGCTGCTCGGCCCGGCCGGCTCGATCCGCCTGCCGAACATGCTGATGCCGCCGCTGATGAACAATCACGGCAACTACATCGTCTCGCTCGGCAATGTCTGTCGCTGGCTGGCCGGCAAGGCCGAGGAACTCGGCGTCGAGATCTATCCGGGCTTTGCCGCCACCGAAGTGCTCTATGATGACAAGGGCGCGGTCATCGGCGTTGCCACCGGCGACATGGGCATCGAGAAGAACGGCGAGCCCGGCCCGAACTATACCCGCGGCATGGAATTGCTCGGCAAATATGTGCTGATCGGCGAAGGCGTGCGCGGCTCGCTCGCCAAGCAGCTGATCGCCAAATTCGATCTCTCGAAAGACCGCGAACCGCAGAAATTCGGCATCGGCATCAAGGAGCTCTGGCAGGTCAAGCCGGAGAACCACAGACAAGGCCTGGTGCAGCACTCCTTCGGCTGGCCGCTCGGGATGAAGACCGGCGGCGGTTCCTTCCTCTATCACCTCGAAGACAATCTGGTGGCGGTCGGCTTCGTCGTCCACCTGAATTACAAGAACCCCTATCTCTATCCCTTCGAGGAGTTCCAGCGCTTTAAGACCCATCCTGCCATTCGAGGCACCTTCGAGGGCGGCAAGCGGCTCTCTTATGGAGCCCGCGCCATCACCGAGGGCGGCTACCAGTCGGTGCCGAAACTGTCCTTCCCCGGCGGGGCGCTGATCGGCTGTTCCGCCGGTCTGGTCAACGTTCCCCGCATCAAGGGCAGCCACAATGCGGTGCTGTCGGGCATGCTGGCGGCCGAGAAGGTGGCGGCTGCGATCGCAGCCGGCCGCAGCCATGACGAAGTGGTCGAGATCGAGAATGAATGGCGCCAGGGCGACATCGGCAAGGATCTCAAGCGGGTCAGGAACGTCAAGCCGCTGTGGTCGAAGTTTGGCACGGCGCTCGGCGTGGCGCTCGGCGG
>NZ_LFIO01000015.1 GCF_001187535.1 Rhizobium ecuadorense | reverse complement strand
CGCAGCGGCGGCGGCACCCGCAAGAAGGCGGCGGCGCAGCGAAGCGGAAATGCCGTTTTCAAGATTCTTCATGTCGATCCCCTTTTTTGTGTGCGGCAGCGTTGACGGCTTGCCATCTATGTCCAATGTAATGTACATGTGATCTATATACCGGACGAGGCGATCTTATGCCGATTTTTTTACCTCGCAAGAGGGGTGCAAAAATTTCATTCGCGATGAATGACGGGATCGATTG
>NZ_LFIO01000398.1 GCF_001187535.1 Rhizobium ecuadorense | reverse complement strand
GCGTCAGATGTGTATAAGAGACAGGTTTTAACAAACCATGGCTTCTATTTGCATGACCTGTGAAGATCGAAATATAACGCCTCAGATACTTCTATAGGTTGTATATATTCTATTTAACTTCAATAATTCAGTTTTTAATTGCGCATCAAAACAGGAATGCACCCCCGCTGCTCATCGAGGGTGCATCCGGTCCACCAGTGGTGGAACCCCAAGCGATCGAAACCTTGATCGGGCG
>NZ_LFIO01001493.1 GCF_001187535.1 Rhizobium ecuadorense | reverse complement strand
CGGCAATCCCGGGTCCCGGAATGGCCGCGGCGATGAACAGCGCTCCGGCATAGGTGATCAGGACGGCGAGGCTCATCTTCTTAACCCTCAGGGCTTCCACCGCCCATCTATAAGGCAAGCGCCGTTTCCTCATCAATGCTTTGGCGCTGATCGGTCCATAACCATAAGGAATAGGTCTGCTAGACCATGATCCACTTGGAAAGCGACCCGGCCTTGCTATTTCTCTCTCTGCAAA
>NZ_LFIO01000928.1 GCF_001187535.1 Rhizobium ecuadorense | reverse complement strand
ATTTTATCAGCTGCAAGGACTGGCTGCGGTTCTGCCTGACCGGGACCATCGGTACGGACCGCACCGAAGCGAGCACCTCCTTCACCAATGTCAAGACGCAGAACTACAGTGAGGACGCCCTGCGGCTGTTTGGATTGCAGGATCTCGTCGACGCCCTGCCACCAGCCTCGCGCTCCGACCAGATCGTCGGACGCGTGACCCGTAAAGCCGCGCAGCTGACCGGCCTTGCCGAAGG
>NZ_LFIO01000288.1 GCF_001187535.1 Rhizobium ecuadorense | reverse complement strand
CCTCTTCGCTATCCCAGACGGACTGTTCGCCGGTTTCGCCGAGGTCGGCGGCGCCGGCAAGCATCGCCAAGACCGTCATGCCGTCGATGCGGCCACGCTGGTGCTTCTTGATGAAGAACCGATTGTTCTGGGCGTCCGGCTGGATCGCCGCGTTGCCGGAGCACCACTTGGTGATCGGGCTTTCGTCGATAACAATCCGACGCTGCAGGATTCGATCCTCGAATTTCTGCAGCGA
>NZ_LFIO01000371.1 GCF_001187535.1 Rhizobium ecuadorense | reverse complement strand
GTCCTGGCTCTATCGCATTCGCACGAGCGTGCGTCACACCCGCCGCTTCTCCAACGCATCCTATCCGCTCTGGAAAACGGCGCCTTGCCTCGACGAGCACTCGCTTCCTCTGGGCCAGCTTCGCTGGGATCCCATCCCCGCGCCCGCGGAGAGACTGACCTTTCTCGAAGGGGTGCGGACAGTCACGACCGCAGGCGATGCCACCACCCAGGTGGGCATGTCAGCCCATGCCTACG
>NZ_LFIO01001194.1 GCF_001187535.1 Rhizobium ecuadorense | reverse complement strand
CCAACAAGGATTTCCGCATCGGCCTCAGCTACGCCATCAACCGCGAAGAGCTCAACCAGCTGATCTATGCCGGACAGGCCAAGCCATATCAGGCAGCACCGCGTGAAGGCACTGCACTCTACGACGAGAAGATGGCAACCCAGTATCTGGAGTATAATGTCGATCTCGCCAATCAGTATCTCGATAAGGCCGGCCTTACCAGACATGACGCCGAAGGCTATCGCCTCGGTCAGGAC
>NZ_LFIO01001211.1 GCF_001187535.1 Rhizobium ecuadorense | reverse complement strand
CGGCTTGCGTGCAGACAGTCTGACGATCTTGCCAAGCCTTGTTCCTGACTTGCGCAGCTGGGTTCCCAGAGCGCCGGCCGCGCCTTTGCCGGCCTTCTCGTCGGCGGCTCGATCGGTTTCCTGCTCGGCATCGCCAACGGTGTATCGCGCATTTCGGAACAACTGACCGATACGACGCTGCAGATGCTGCGCACCATTCCGCATCTGGCGATGATCCCGCTCGTCATCCTGTGGTT
>NZ_LFIO01001383.1 GCF_001187535.1 Rhizobium ecuadorense | reverse complement strand
GGCAGCGCCTCACCCTCCTGCACCTCGGTAAAACTTGCCAAAGCCCCGTCATAGACTTGGACCTCGCCCGTCTCGATGTCGAAGAACCAGCCATGCAGGGTGATCTCGTTGGTCGCGAGCTTTGCAGCCATGGACGGATGCGTCTTTAAGTGGTCGAGCTGAACGACGACGTTTTCCATGCCCACCGCACGCACACGTTCGGCTTCGGAAAGGTCGTCGGGATAGGCTTGGCAAAC
>NZ_LFIO01000830.1 GCF_001187535.1 Rhizobium ecuadorense | reverse complement strand
CCTAAGTACAGCGCTCGGGCACCTAAATAGCTCGGCTATCTTGCTTTCCGCCTATACAGTCGATCTTCCGTCCCACCGGGGGGAATGCTTAAGTTCGATTGCGTCGATCGGCCCCCTCGGATTTTTGACCATCTTTTGAAACGGCAGTGTGTGGCAGATGGCTTATCAAGTTGGCGACATGGTGTTGGTGCCATCATCGATGCTAGAAAACGGCGACGACTACCCCTTTGCTCTCC
>NZ_LFIO01000549.1 GCF_001187535.1 Rhizobium ecuadorense | reverse complement strand
GCCACGGCTGTCCGGTTTAAAAAGAGTGGACAGGGCGCACGGTGTTGATTCTACTCATGTTCGAGCGTTTGGCGACGTTCCCGGACACGAAAAGAGGAACAACACCGTGCGGCATGACAATAGCGTCTTTCATGATCTGTTGAAGCGGATTCCGTGGGCGGCTTTCGAAAGACTTGTGGAGGAGCATCAGGCCGACAAGCACGTTCGGCGGCTGTCGACGAAGAGCCAGTTGATCGCCCTGCTTTACGGCCAGCTTGCCGGTGCCGCCAGCCTGCGTGAAATCGTCGGCTCGCTACACAGCCACAGCGCACGCCTTTACCATCTCGGCGCTCGCCCGGTGTCGCGCTCGACGTTGGCCGATGCCAACGGCCTGCGTCCGAGCACGGTTTTTGCCGAGTTGTTCGCGCAGATGGTGGCGCGCGCCGGGCGCGGGCTCAAGCGGGCCGTCGGCGAGGCGGTCTATCTGATCGACGGCAGCAGTATGAGCCTTGCCGGGGCGGGATCGCAGTGGGCTCGCTTTTCCGATCAGGCCTGCGGCGCCAAGATGCACGTCGTCTACGATGCCAATGCCGAACGACCAATCTATGCGGCCGTCACCCCGGCCAATGTCAATGACATCACCGCAGCCAAGGAGATGCCGATCGAGGCGGGCGCCACCTATGTCTTCGATCTCGGCTATTACGACTTCGGCTGGTGGGCGAAGCTGGATGCCGCCGGCTGCCGCATCGTCACCCGCCTCAAATCCCACACGAGACTGACGGTGAGCGCCGAGCAGGCGGTCAACGAGGATGCCGGCATCCTGTTCGACCGTATCGGCCTGCTACCGCAGCGCCAGGCCAGGAGCCGCCGCAACCCAATGAACCGGCCGGTGCGCGAGATCGGCGTGCGGATCGAAACCGGCAAGATATTGCGCATCTTCTCCAACGATCTTACCGCCCCGGCCGAGGAGATTGCCGCGCTTTACAAGCGTCGCTGGGCGATCGAACTGTTCTTCCGCTGGGTCAAGCAGACGCTGAAGATCCGCCATTTCCTCGGAAACAGCGAAAATGCCGTACGCATCCAGGTCGCCGTCGCCCTGATCGCCTATCTGCTGCTGCAGATGGCAAAGGCCGACCAGACCACCGTCACAAGCCCGCTGGCCTTCGCTCGCTTGGTACGCGCCAACCTCATGCACCGCAAAAGGATCGACCGCCTCCTAAAACCACGCCACAGCCCTCCCGGAAATCCCGGCCAGATGAGCCTCCAATGGTGACAAAATTTAAACCGGACACTCGTGGC
>NZ_LFIO01000667.1 GCF_001187535.1 Rhizobium ecuadorense | reverse complement strand
CCTGACGCGCCATCCCCTCGGCTTCATCAGGCGAAACGGCGACGCCTGATTTCACCAGCATCTCGGCGGCGAAGGCGAGAACGACGATATCAAGCCGCGTGTCCCTTTTCCTGCCTGCTAGGAAATCCAGGCAGTTGCGTATCTCGACGGCATTGCCGGCACTATCGGCGAGCGGCTGGCTCATGTCGGTGATCATGGCCGAGGTCTTCACGCCTGCGCCATTGGCCACCTCGACC
>NZ_LFIO01000139.1 GCF_001187535.1 Rhizobium ecuadorense | reverse complement strand
GGCCCACATCCACCATCCGCTGAACGATCTTGCCCGGAACCCGAAAGCCCAGATTGCTCTGTACTCGCGAAGCAACCGTGCCGGTAAAAGATCGCTCTGCCGTTTCAGTCCTTGTCGCCTCTGCCACCCTGACCAGTGGCGAGGCAGTCCTTGGGTCCGCAGCCTCTGCCTCCGACTTAGGGGTTCCGAAAACCACGAAATAGGCACCGGCACCCGCCGCTGCCGCGAGGCCCACG
>NZ_LFIO01000458.1 GCF_001187535.1 Rhizobium ecuadorense | reverse complement strand
AGCCTGCCTCCAGATCGGCTACTGGGGCGTCGGAACCTTCGAATTCCTCTATGAGGATGGCGCTTTCTATTTCATCGAGATGAACACGCGACTTCAGGTCGAGCATCCCGTCACCGAAATGACGAGCGGCGTCGATATCGTCCAGGCGCAGATAAGGGCAGCTCAGGGTCACGTTCTGGATCTCAACCAAGGCGATGTAACATGCGAAGGCCATACCTTCGAATTCCTCTATGAGG
>NZ_LFIO01001344.1 GCF_001187535.1 Rhizobium ecuadorense | reverse complement strand
GGCAGGGCTGTTTCGAAAGATTCTTCATGTCGATATCTTTTTAGTAGTGACTTGCTATCGATTTGATAGTAACAGAATGCGCATAGATATTCCACGGCAAAAACGAAGGCAGACTTCAATGAGCAAGAGAGAACGCGGCATTGCCCTGGTCACCGGGGCTTCCTCCGGCATCGGGCTGGTGACGGCGAAGGCGCTGCGGCGCGATGGTTACCGGGTGTTCGGCACCAGCCGAAAGC
>NZ_LFIO01000992.1 GCF_001187535.1 Rhizobium ecuadorense | reverse complement strand
TGTCTGCGCTCGGCAAACGCAAGCTGCGTTTCGGGAGCGCTATCTATGGCGATTTCGATGCGCTCTATGGCAAGCAACTCGTTGTGGCGATCATCTGCGAAGATCTGCCGGAGGTGGAGAATAGGATCGAGCTGGACGAAACACGACAGGATCGTTTCGGAGATCCGGGCATCAAGGTTCACTACAAGCTGCACGAAAATACGAAAAAGATGATGGTGCACGGCATGACCCGCGGG
>NZ_LFIO01001478.1 GCF_001187535.1 Rhizobium ecuadorense | reverse complement strand
CCATAAGACTCCGTGGCGCAGGCTGTCGTCTCAATCAGGCGATACCGTCGCAAGATCTATCCGCCCGGGTATGACGGCTCGTCGGACTTCAACGGGTGCGCGTAGGAGGCTTCCTCTATCGCGCAGATGACGTGTCGCTCGATCACCAAACAGGTTTCGTCGTACTCTAGCACCAGGTTCGGATTGAACCGTCGCCTTCGAACGGAGTCGCGGGCTTCGACTGCCATCTGATAGGC
>NZ_LFIO01000475.1 GCF_001187535.1 Rhizobium ecuadorense | reverse complement strand
CCCGCTTTCCGAAGCCATCTCGCGCCTTCGGCTTTATCCCCGGTGACACCTTCACCTCGTGCGGTCATATGGCCTAATTCAAATTGTGCTTGTGCATCGCCTTGCTCGGCTGCTTGGCGAATTGCGTCTATCCTGGCTGCGGCGAGATCGGTGCTATCCGGATTGCTCATTGCTACATCAGACCTCGTTGAAATCGGTGGCGCCAAAGCTATGTCGGGGGCCCGCCTTCCGCAATC
>NZ_LFIO01000401.1 GCF_001187535.1 Rhizobium ecuadorense | reverse complement strand
ACCGGACAGGGCCGCGAAGGCTGGCCGTTTCGCATCCGGCATGCGGCAGCAGAAGCTGTAACCCGATGGCCGGGAAATGAAGCCGTAGGGCGCGACCAGATACCCGCGCTTGAGATCGTCCTCGATCGAGGCACGCGGGGCAAGTGCGATGCCAAGCCCGGAGCGGGCGGCAGCCAGGGCCAGCAGCAGATCCTCGAATTCTTGCGCGCGGGAAAAGACGACCGGCGGCGTGCCGC
>NZ_LFIO01000488.1 GCF_001187535.1 Rhizobium ecuadorense | reverse complement strand
ACCCCGCCCTGACGCTCGGCCTGCCGGTTGGCATGAGCGTCACCTCGGGCCTGAATGCCATGGCCCATGCGGTCGAGGCGCTCTACGCGCAGGATCGCAACCCGATATCGACACTGATGGCGGCGGAGGGGCTGCGCGCCTTCAAGACCAGTCTGCCCGACATCGTCGCTGTGCCGCGGGATGCCGGTGTCCGCGCCGATGCGCTCTACGGCGCCTGGCTCTGCGGCACCGTGCTC
>NZ_LFIO01001847.1 GCF_001187535.1 Rhizobium ecuadorense | reverse complement strand
CGGCTCGATCCTGACCGAGCCGAAACCCGGCGTGCAGATCAAATCGCTGACGTCGGATGCAGTGGAGCTGGAGCTCTCCTTCCGCGTCAGGGATATCGGCCAGACGGGGCCGGCGAAGAACGAGATATTCGATCTCATCTACCGCCATATCAAGGCCGCCGGCCTCACCTTGGCGCGGCCGCTCGACGCCGCCGGCCCACCGCCCGACCAGTTGCAATCGGAGGAGATGGTGAAGC
>NZ_LFIO01000404.1 GCF_001187535.1 Rhizobium ecuadorense | reverse complement strand
CCAGGAGACGCTGGGCGGCCGAGAAGCTTGCCGAGCGCGATGGATTGCGTGTGTCGCGCGAGACGTTGCGCGGCTGGATGACGCAGGCCGGATTGTGGCTGTCACGCAAGCAGCGGCGGACGTTTCATCAGCCGCGCTTGCGGCGCGAAGCCTATGGCGGGCTGGTGCAGATCGACGGGTCCGAGCATCGCTGGTTCGAGGATCGTGGAGATCCGTGCTCGCTCCTGGTGTTTGTCGACGATGCGACGGGCCGGTTGATGCAGTTGCGGTTCGTGCGCTCTGCCTTTTATTCCGACAAGCACTCGGTCTTCCGGGTGACGAAGAAGGAGGCCAAGGGTGGTCAGGGCATGACCCAGTTCGGGCACTCTCGGAGCTAAATATCGAGATTCTCTGTGCAAACTCCAGCCAGGCCAAAGGCCGTGTCGAGCGGATGAACCGGACGCTGCAGGATCGTCTGGTCAAGGAATTGCGACTGGCAGGCATCGACAGCATGGAGGCAGGCAATGCATTTCTGCCGGGCTTCATGGTGGACTACAATGGGCGGTTTGCGATTGTCCCTGCCCGATCCGATGACCTGCACCGGCCGGTAAATCTTGCACCGGATCGGTTGAAAGAGATCCTGTGCAAACGCGAGCAGCGCTATGTCGGATCGCAGCTGACGTTTTCGTTCGAGCGTAAGCGGATCATGCTGGAGGAGAGCGACGTGACGCGCGGATTGGCCGGCCGCTATGTCGAGACCTATGCCTATGCCGACGGCCGCCTCGATGTACGATGGAAGGGACATTCCCTGCCCTACAAAACCTTCGACAAGGACCAGCGGGTGACGCATGCGGCGATCACCGAGAACAAACGGCTCGGCGACGTTCTGTCTTATATCAAGGAGCGTCAGGAGCAGCCGTCGAAGCCGGTGGTGATGACCAACAGCGAGATGAACGGCTATGTGCGACGTGCTCACGGTCCGGGACGGCGGAAGGATTTTACGAACGATCCGGCCGTCATCGAACGCCATAAAGCTGCGCTGGCAAAGCGCGATGCTGCCGAGTGAGGCGTCGATCGCATCGTCTTAAAGCTAAAGCCGATGGGCGCCCCTCACCCGCCCCCGCTCCGCCCTTTCAACCCGGCCCAGCCGGTCGGATCGGGGCTGATCATCAGAGCCAGCGTCGCGTTTCTAACTGGCTGACAATGTCGCCCCTCTAATCAGCTTTGACAGCAATTGTAACCGCAAAGTTAGAATGTAAGAACGACTGGCATCTATTGCTCGATCCATCTCCACCCTATTGCAGGAAAAGGT
>NZ_LFIO01000195.1 GCF_001187535.1 Rhizobium ecuadorense | reverse complement strand
GGCGATCGTCGCCCTCGATGCCTGGAATGAGTTGTCGGTGCTGCAGCACGCGCCCTGGCTTGGCCGGCTGTTTGCCGCCTCGATCCTGCGCCAGGCCGGCATCACTACCGGCGCCCATCTTGCCGCCGTCAATCTCGGGCTCAAAACGATACCCGTCGATCGGCGCCGCAGTCGCGATCGGAAGACTCGACTGCTCGCGATTGCCCAGGGGCTGATCGCGGCCGCGGAGATTGGCA
>NZ_LFIO01001131.1 GCF_001187535.1 Rhizobium ecuadorense | reverse complement strand
CGTCAAGAGTGGTGCACTGCCGTGAAGAGTGGGACCAGGTAGCAAACGCTACCCGGAGGCGGCTTGCGGCCCATTGCGGCCATGCACGAAGCCTTTCTTGTTGCATAACTTAGGACTATCGCGACAACCGGGATGGATAGCTCAGACCAGCTTTCGGTTTTATGCCACCTCACGCTTGAGGAGCTTGATCACCTCACCAACACTAAGCTCTCGGCCGATAAGGTTCGGGCGTATAG
>NZ_LFIO01001512.1 GCF_001187535.1 Rhizobium ecuadorense | reverse complement strand
GGTTGAGTTCATGTGTCATGGCGTCAATCCTTGGAAGGAACGCGAAAGAACGAAGAGGCAAACGGTGCGACCCGTAGGCTCCCCGGCCACCTTGTGTGGTGAAACCGCCGTCCCGACTGATCTTGATGCAGGTACTACCCCGCTGCGTGATGAACTCCCGAGTGAGCCTGATCACATAGCCGCGCGGAAGAAACGTACCCTGACCATAGCAGTACGCTGCCCGACCCGCCATTGATC
>NZ_LFIO01000976.1 GCF_001187535.1 Rhizobium ecuadorense | reverse complement strand
GCCTGATCGAACTCGATCTTCGCCAGGATGCGCCGCGTGCCGTTGATCCGGTCATGGACATAGGCGCGCTCGATCTTGCGGACCGTGCCGAGATCGCGGGCCTTGACCTCTTTCAGCATGACTTCGATGCGGGTCATGCCGCCACGTGTCCATTCCCGCACCTTGATGTCATGCGGCATATTGTGCACGCCATAGACATAACCATGCTCTCCGGCGCGCCGCTCCAGCTCGTCGAGC
>NZ_LFIO01001342.1 GCF_001187535.1 Rhizobium ecuadorense | reverse complement strand
GACCACGACTTCGCCGCGTGTCACCTGCGCATCGATGTCCTTCAGGACCGGGTAGTCGCCGTAGCTCTTGCAGACCTGCGAAAGCCGGATCGTCTGCAATTCCTGTGCTGAAACTGACATGGTCATAGCTGCTCCGATATGATTTTCGATGGCGCGACCAAGGCGGCAGAGGGAAGGTTGGAAAGTCCCGCACGCCGCCGCGTGATGCTCCGCTCGAGGCGATTTGCGAAGTAGGTG
>NZ_LFIO01001783.1 GCF_001187535.1 Rhizobium ecuadorense | reverse complement strand
CCCTTGTAGCCACGTCCGCCCGGCGTTCTGCCGGAGGTCGCATCCGGAAAGCTCAGCATGCGGTATTCCGGAACGAAGACATCCTTGAGGATCAGGCTTTTTGAGCCGGTGCCCGCGAGGCCGACCACATCCCAGGTATCGGCAATGGCATAATCGCTGGCGGGAACCAGAAGGAACGCCGGTACAGGACGCTCCCCCTCGCCATTTGGCGGAATGATCGCCGCACAGAGCGCCCAC
>NZ_LFIO01001711.1 GCF_001187535.1 Rhizobium ecuadorense | reverse complement strand
CCGAGGCGGCCGGTTATCGCGGCAAGATGCACGACGGCATTGGTCGAGCCGCCCATCGCCTGCAGTGCGACGAGGCCATTGCGTATCGCCTGCGGCGTCAGGATATCGCGCACCGTCGGTGCAGCCTCATCCATGGCGAGACGCGCGGCGACACGGCCGGTCTCCTCGGCAAGGCGGACTCGTTCAGATTCGACGGCGGGTGCCGAACCGGCGCGGGGAAGGCAGAGACCCATGACT
>NZ_LFIO01001596.1 GCF_001187535.1 Rhizobium ecuadorense | reverse complement strand
TGAAGCTGTCCACCTCGTCGATGAATAGGATTGCCGGGGACCTTCCTCTTGGCGTCGTCGAAGGACGTGAACATCGCCCGCTGCATGTCGCCGAGATGCCCCTTGGACTGCCATCGAGCCGCTGAGGCGACGACCAGCTCGACGTCACAGGTGTTCCGCTAGCGCCTTGGCGAAGATCGTCTTGCCGACACCCGACGGCCCCGAGAGCAGCAGACCAGTATCGACGTCGCTCCATGG
>NZ_LFIO01001096.1 GCF_001187535.1 Rhizobium ecuadorense | reverse complement strand
GCTATGAACTGTGATATGAGGGGTGGTCGAATTCATCAACATCTTTAGGCAGGCTCCATCGACACAAGTTAAACGAGAGCGATTTATACCTGCTTTCAACCTGCCCGGCCATATCTGGGGCTAAATCTGGTTACCGGTCGGTTGAGAGATTCATTGAAGTTTACGCTGGCCCACAAAAAGAAAACCCCGCGACGCGGGGATTAGGAAGGGGGGTGCTTTCTAGGCAGCATGTGTTGC
>NZ_LFIO01000102.1 GCF_001187535.1 Rhizobium ecuadorense | reverse complement strand
GCGCCCGGCAGAACGGCCAGCATCATGCTGGCCGACAGCATCAGGTTTCCCAACAGTTGTTTCATGGTCTTCACCTCATGGTTTCCAGGATCAGACGAGATGCCTCGCGAAGAAATCCTTCACCTTCGCGGCAGCGCGTTCAGTCGAGTTTCTTCTCGCGGAGGAACGTCGAGACCAGATCGGCGATCTCTACGTTGTTCAAGTCGGAGAACGCGAAGTGGGTGTTGCCGCGGATGC
>NZ_LFIO01000618.1 GCF_001187535.1 Rhizobium ecuadorense | reverse complement strand
CACGCCCGGAATGGACTTGATGTTCGATTTGACGTCGCATTCGGAAAGGGCCTTCGGCTCATCGCCAGGCTCGTCGCCGCTCGTTGCGACGCTGAGGTGCTTCTTGCGGCGCTTCGCCGCCTTGTCTGGATATTGCGCTAATACTTCCGCAATGAGCTGTTCATGCAAAACGCTGTCATTCTCGTAATCAAGGCTCATGGGCCCCTGCCCCCTTTCAAGGTTCGGGTTAGGTCGTCGTCGCCGAAGCGGCTTTCTTGGAAGGACGCGCTGGCGCAAGGGCCAGCGCGTCCTGTCGACAGCGGCAGTTATTGAGCCGCAACCACCGCTGACTCCTTGGCCTGTAGTTCGGCCAGCATCTGCTCGTCGCTCTTCATGATGCCGAAGTCGAGCAGCATGTCTTCGAGCTCTTCCATGGTAATCGGGGTCGGAATGGTCCCTTGGCCCGAATTGGCATGGATCTTCTCGGCTAGCGCCCGATATTCCCCGGCCTGCTTGGAGTCCGGCGCGTACTGGATCACCGTCATCTTCCTGAGCTCGGCGTGCTGGACGATGTTGTCACGCGGCACAAAGTGGATGAGCTTGGAATTGAGCCTGGCAGCCAGCGCCTCGGAGAGGTCGAGCTCGCGGTCCGTCTGGC
The DNA here is from genome assembly GCF_001187535.1 of Rhizobium ecuadorense. Classification (GTDB taxonomy): domain Bacteria; phylum Pseudomonadota; class Alphaproteobacteria; order Rhizobiales; family Rhizobiaceae; genus Rhizobium; species Rhizobium ecuadorense. Next base: position 658 of record NZ_LFIO01000618.1, on the reverse strand, counting down.
GCTCGTTACAGATCAGGCCGCCGAGCCGCACGCCGCCGGAATGGGCATATTTCAGGATGCCCTTGGCGATGTTGTTGGCGGCATAGAGCGCCATCATCTCGCCGGACATCACGATGTAGATCTCCTGGGCCTTGTTCTCACGGATCGGCATCGCAAAGCCACCGCACACCACATCGCCGAGCACGTCATAGGAGACGTAGTCGACATCGTCATATGCACCGTTCTCTTCAAGGAAATTGATCGAGGTGATGACGCCGCGCCCGGCGCAGCCGACGCCCGGTTCCGGACCGCCGGACTCCACGCACTTGATGCCTTTGTAGCCGGCCTTGAGCACGTCCTCGAGCTCAAGGTCTTCCACCGAACCTTCCTGCGCTGCCAGATGCAGAACCGTGTCCTGTGCTTTGGCGTTCAGGATCAGCCGGGTGGAGTCGGCTTTCGGGTCGCATCCGACGATCAGGATCTTCTGCCCGAGGTCGACAAGCGCTGCGAGCGTATTTTGGGAGGTGGTGGACTTGCCGATCCCCCCTTTGCCGTAAAATGCGATTTGACGCAAATCTGACATATCGCCTTCCTTCTTTCGTTCCATCCATCGCTGAGTAAAAGGCAGGCAGCTCGCGCCGCCTCGCATGGCAATCTTCAAAACCCGTGCCATGTGGGC
>NZ_LFIO01001804.1 GCF_001187535.1 Rhizobium ecuadorense | reverse complement strand
GTGTCGTACCCCATGATAGCGACACCGCCAAAGTACCCCGTATTTACTGAGTCGTTGGCCACTGCCTGCGATCCACCGACAGCCGATGCGACAGCGAGACCGATCATCACCAAATAGCGACCAGTGCATTGTGTTCTGCTTCCAGAGTGCATCTTCGCCTCCTGTTCATTCGTGAATTTCCATGCACTTCGCGTAAAATTCCTCCTCGCCGAGGACGCTGAGCGGAGGACACGTCAC
>NZ_LFIO01001243.1 GCF_001187535.1 Rhizobium ecuadorense | reverse complement strand
CTTCAACGCGGCTATTCACGTTGGCGCCGTTCGACAGGTCTTCGAGAAGCAGTTGTTGCGTGGTGTCACGCTTCAATTTGAGCTGATCGAGATTGGCCTTTTCCGCCTGCACTTCGGAAGCGATCTCGCTCCGGCGAGTATCGGAAAGTCCCTCGAGATTTCGCGTCGTCTCGTTGATCGCTTGACGGCCCCGCATGATGGCCGTCACGAGGTCGAGCCGGTCGGAGCGATAGGTGG
>NZ_LFIO01000965.1 GCF_001187535.1 Rhizobium ecuadorense | reverse complement strand
GGCTTGGTTTCCCCGAGGTTCTGCGCCACCTCAGTCAGTCTGATATCCGGGTTTTTGGCGACATTCAGCAATACCTCGATGCAGACATCAACAGATTGCACGATATCGCTTTTTGATGGTTGTCTTTTGTCCATGGGACCAGAATTTTCTCCGCGACCAGAGCCGAAGGATTGGCATAGTTTTAGGTTACGCCTATCGTAACGCGCTTGTTTTCCGTTTGACAGCCCCCTTGAGGCC
>NZ_LFIO01001231.1 GCF_001187535.1 Rhizobium ecuadorense | reverse complement strand
GCCCTCACGAACGAACAGGTCGGTAAAATCGATCTCGACTGCCTTTCTCAACGCGGCGCGGCGAAACCAGAACATCGACCCCGCGGGAAAGCGGCTACCTTTAAGCGCAGATGGATGGATACTACCCTCCAAAGCACCTCCGCCTTTCTGCGCGGCACGAAAATGCTCTATCCGCCGCAGGGTCTTCATCATGACCTTCTCGTTGATCGAAGTGCGGCCATCGAGGGGCAGGAGATG
>NZ_LFIO01001565.1 GCF_001187535.1 Rhizobium ecuadorense | reverse complement strand
CCTGATACCTCGCTCCGATATCGGCCGGAAGTGTCGTCCTGCGGCATCTGATCCTCCTCGCGCATTCAGCAAGCTGAAGCGGCGGCCCTGAATTGGTTGGGTTGCTGGCCTTTTTCCTTGATATGCTCGATGCAGGCGGGCTGGGTGGTGATCGCCATGTAAACAAAATGGGCGTTGGCGCCGACAAAGATCGCGCCGGTCATCCCGATCAGCAGCCACTTGAAAACGCGTGGTATG
>NZ_LFIO01000642.1 GCF_001187535.1 Rhizobium ecuadorense | reverse complement strand
CACGGCAATCGGCGTCATGACGAGCAGCGGAATGCACGTCCAATAGAGCAGCGTCTGGCCGATCTGTTCCGGACGAAGCCCGGCGACGGTCGCGAGATAGTTCGGGATCAAGCTCGTATTCGACAGACCGCTCATCAGGTAAAGCAGTGCGATCGAGAGGAGCAGCACGACGTTCCTTACCCCGATCGCCCCGATGCTCGCCCACGGATGTGCGACGAGAAGCTCGTTGACGAAGAA
>NZ_LFIO01000706.1 GCF_001187535.1 Rhizobium ecuadorense | reverse complement strand
GATACCGGTCACGGCGGGCGTCGAGGATGACGAGGATGAGCTGCTTTCCTGTTGGCTGATACCCGCATTCAAACCGATGTTGAAGGAAAGCCCCTTGCCGTCGGCGAGGTTGTCAGAGACGCCCTTCAGGCCCTTGATACCCTCATAAAAGCTCAGGCCGGCGATTGCGCTGTTGGTCAGCCCATTGACGCCGCCGGGATCCGAAAGACGCTCAGCCCCGTTCATGATGCTCTGGGC
>NZ_LFIO01001646.1 GCF_001187535.1 Rhizobium ecuadorense | reverse complement strand
TGCGACGGCCGACGTCGTAGGGGAGCTCGGCGAGAGCCGTGTCGTTCACGCCGATTTCGCCGGCGAGCCGGATGGTGTCTTTCATTTCCTTGCGGTGGCGCTTGCCCATGTCACCCGGATCGAGCGGGTTTGCCGAGCAGTTCAACGCGGCGATTTCCAGGCCGCGGGCTTCGATTTCCTTCAGCTTGGTCTTGAGCAGGCCTTTGTCGGCCAGCAGCTCGTCCGCACGGAAGTGCGG
>NZ_LFIO01001162.1 GCF_001187535.1 Rhizobium ecuadorense | reverse complement strand
CAGACGGTCGCAGCTTCATCGAGCGCGGGCCGTTCATGGGCGTGCCCTATGATGCCGATTTTCGTGGGCAGCTCAAACGGGCGCTGGAAATCGCACGTCCACTGAGCGACAGGAACGAACGGCCCGCTGAGCTTCGTGCTATCGAGCTTGAACTGACCTTACGGCATGTAATTGCCGTTACGGCATTCATGGAGCGTTTCGAGCTTTTAGCCGATGGCGTCGATGTTCTCGGCTTCCA
>NZ_LFIO01000578.1 GCF_001187535.1 Rhizobium ecuadorense | reverse complement strand
GGCCGTCATCTACGTGCTGGTCATCGGCGTCTGGCCGCTGGCGCAGGGCATCTGGTTCAGCCTCTACGAATATAATTTGCTCAAGCCGGCGCGGACGCATTTCGTCGGCCTCGGCAATTATATCGATCTTCTCTCCGACACAGTGACGCGCGGGGCCTTCGTCAACACTGTCATCTTCACGGTCGGCGCTGTGACTGTCGAATTGCTGCTCGGCCTTGCCATAGCGCTGGCGCTGTCC
>NZ_LFIO01000511.1 GCF_001187535.1 Rhizobium ecuadorense | reverse complement strand
AAAAAGATTACCAAGACTTCACCGAAGACATGGGAAAACACACTATCTCTTTCAAGCGGCTTCGGCAGTACCAGCAAGTCGTTGAGGCGAACGCAGCGTCGGGGTTGTCCCCTGAGCCGGCAAGTGGCCGCGAACCGGCCGGTCTGGACGGCCGTTCGGATTCACGTGCCGAGTTCAGATCAACTTCGCCGCTGCAGCAGGTTGATCCACCGATCGAAAGCCGCAGCGGATTGTCGCTCGACCATACCGAATGGCTGGGCGACCAGCATATCCAGACGGATTATGAGCTGCTAATGCAGGACTTGCAGCGAAACGATCCGGATCTCGCAGCCAGGACGCGGCTTATCGATCCCCTGATAGCCCATTATCATCTGCGCCTGGGCGATGAGAGCACCGCGCTGAGCGCTTTCCAGCGCATCGTTAATGATCAGAATGGAAGAGATACAGCCGACTTCCTGTTCCTTCCAGTGAGCGATGCCAGTGCTTCGGATCCTGATCACCGCGGCACCCATTGGTCGCTGCTACTCGTTGACCGTCGCAACCGCGAGGGGCCGGCTGCCTATCACTATGACTCCTTCCGGGGCCAGAACGACGAGTTTGCAGCAATGCTCGCACAAAGGTTGGGTACCCGTCTGGAGCCCGTCCGCATGACCCAACAGCGGAACGACTATGATTGCGGAGTCTTCGTGGTTGACGGCACGCGGGCGCTCGTTAGACGTCTGGCGCGAAGAGACCGGCCAGCCGTGCTGCACCTCGACAACCTCGTCGCCGATCGGGAGCAACTCCAACGACGTCTGAGCACCGCGACCAACAGTGCTCGAGCGGGGGCTGCGGCGGCTGAACCGGAGTCCTCCACACAGATCGCCGATCCCGCAGAGTTTTGGCATGGAGTGGGTCAACCCGGCCAGCTTCCCGATAGCTGGAATACAGCGACCTTCCGGCAGGATTTGCCGTCAGCCGCCTATTCACCGGTGCAAAGCGTCAATCCGCCAGACGCACCATGGGAGCAAAGCTTGGGGGCATCGATCTTCGGCACCCCACAGTACACGCTGCCTGTGGACGACTTGGGAGGATTTGTCCCTCCGAGCTGGCGACACGGCAATCAACCGGTACCAGATGACCTTCTGCCTGCAATGTACTTGTTTGACTTGCTGCCGAGCGCGGACAAACCCACCAACTTCAGTATCCATGGTGTGCCCTACACGGCCACTCTGGGGCCATCAGGCATGCAGAGCGACATTTACCTTTTCCTGCAATAGGGTGGAGATGGATCGAGCAATAGATGCCAGTCGTTCTT
>NZ_LFIO01000453.1 GCF_001187535.1 Rhizobium ecuadorense | reverse complement strand
CCTGAGGAATGTCGTCATGGCCGATGATGCGCCGCCGCTGCGCATCATCGGCCATGACGACATTCCTCAGGCGAGCTGGACCGCCTACGATCTCACGACCATCCGCCAACCCTGCGACGTCCAGGCCGAAAAGACGGTCGACCTGCTGATGAGCCGGATGGCCGAGCCGGACCTGACGGCGCGTGTCGAATTCACGCCGGTGACACTGATCAGAAGAAGGACTGCCTGATGAATTCCG
>NZ_LFIO01000532.1 GCF_001187535.1 Rhizobium ecuadorense | reverse complement strand
GACTGCTGCTGGCTTCGGTCAGTCGCGACTTACGGTGCTCGAGGCGCTTGGCGGCGTTCGGGAACGGCAGAGAAGTGCTGTGGCTGCGGATTTCGATCTCGTGGACATCGATCCTCTGAATGTCTGCGCACTCGATATCGCGGCAGGGGAGGGGGCTCGCCGAGGCATTTGCGGTTCGCGCGGCCGAAGTCACAGTGGTGGCCCGAAACGCGGCTGCCGTGCAGGGGCCAGGCGAGCA
>NZ_LFIO01001183.1 GCF_001187535.1 Rhizobium ecuadorense | reverse complement strand
GGCGAGCTCGGCCTGCATGTCTGCGGTGGTCGTGGCGCGCATTCTCGCAAGACGCCACAGGAGCTCGTCTCGATCGGCGAGCGTGTCGGCCTCGACGGGGAGGGGCTCGCGACCACGAGCCGTCTCATCGCCAAGGTCGACAGCGCCGCCCTTCAGGACGGGTTCGACCTCTATCTGCACGGGTTCATCGTCGCCGATGACGGCCATTGGGTGGTCTGTCTCTTATACACATCTGACC
>NZ_LFIO01001242.1 GCF_001187535.1 Rhizobium ecuadorense | reverse complement strand
GTCGCCTGCGGATCAATCGGCAGTGCGTCGCCGAACCGGATCGTGATCCTGGTCCCGGTGGCGATATCGCTGTCGTCCGTTGCGGTGACGATGGTCTCGCCGGTGGTGCGGTCGAAGTCGAGTTCCTGGCGGACCTTGCGGCTCTCGACGATAATCTTGCCGCCCGAGGCGAATGCGGCACCAGTCGCGACGCGCAGTCCGTTGCCAACCATGCCTCGGGTTGGGCGCCGTATTAGCT
>NZ_LFIO01000587.1 GCF_001187535.1 Rhizobium ecuadorense | reverse complement strand
GACTGTGGAGCGCGCAAAGGCCTTCCGCGCAGCGATGATCGAGAAGGGAATAGAGGTAGAGGACAAGTTAATCAGCGACGGCAATCGCAGCACCGCCGACGCCACTGCTTCGACGCACCGTTTGCTGGAGCTGAAGGAGCCGCCGACAGCGATTCTTGCTTCGAACAATCTGGCGATGATCGGGGCTATGAGGGCTATCCGGGAGCGGAAGCTGCGTGTTCCCGCGGACATTTCTGTG
>NZ_LFIO01001429.1 GCF_001187535.1 Rhizobium ecuadorense | reverse complement strand
GCCAAACTAGGCGACTTGCGGTATACTCCAGGTGGTTTTGGTTTTTGCCGATTGATATCAATTGCTTGCTTCAACCGATGCTGCCGGGGGCGCAAGCAAGCCTGAAGGTGCGGCGCTGAAAACTGTACCGTCGGTACAGGAGGGGACATGCGAAAGGGCGAGGAAACGCGGACCCGCATCCTCGATGTGGCCGAAGCGGCAGTCTTGCAGAAGGGTTTCGGCGGCACATCCATCGAGG
>NZ_LFIO01001632.1 GCF_001187535.1 Rhizobium ecuadorense | reverse complement strand
GCTCATGATCAGATTTTGGCTGATCCGACGGGCAGTTTTCCAATCGATTTCGAGCAAGCCACCGTTCTGGCTATCGTGCAGCGCGGCGAGCACATTCAAGAGACCTGCGAACACCTTTAAGTTTGGACCATCCTGCTCGAGCAGCGCCGTCTGCCTAGCGGCATCACTGTATTGCCCTGCGTCGATAGCTTTCAACACCTTCGAATAGGCAATCCAGGGTCCGGCGCGACCCTGAAGG
>NZ_LFIO01000661.1 GCF_001187535.1 Rhizobium ecuadorense | reverse complement strand
CACCATCACCCTTCTTTGGCATTCGCGAAGCGTTTTGTCAGTATGGGTATGCTGCATCGCCGTTGGATCTCCCAGAAACTTGAAAAGCTCGGGGATGTCCGCACGGCGCGAGCGACGTAGGATCAATCGTTCAGTTTCAGGCACTCTCTTTTCTTCCAGAAATTACTTAAGATCCAAATCGGCGATTAATCTCGTTGGTACTTCACCTATTCGTCAAGAGAGTTGCGGTGCCATTTCG
>NZ_LFIO01000755.1 GCF_001187535.1 Rhizobium ecuadorense | reverse complement strand
GGAATTGGGCGCCGCATACGCGATCCCGATCATTTACGTGCCCTTGCTGATGATCACCCACGTCTTCGCATTCTATTTGCTTCTGCGTCCTCAGCCTAAGGCAACCCAGGCGCTCGCCGGCGAGGCGGCAGTATCTTAACCTCCGCCATCTCAGGCGTTGCACCTTGCGATCGAAGATCGCAACTCTAGAGCCCGTCAAACCTGCGGACATAATCGACCAATGCGCGCAGCTTCAGCG
>NZ_LFIO01001658.1 GCF_001187535.1 Rhizobium ecuadorense | reverse complement strand
GCGCTACACGCAGATGGTCGACGGCGGCTGCGACAAGTTCCGATCCCCTCGAAGCAGTCATGGAGTTCTACCTCTCACCCGGACATCTTGGAGAAAAGGGTGACGGTTGCCCTCTAGTGGCGTTGGGATCGGACGCGGCGCGGCAGAGTGAAGAGGTCAGGCGTCCATTTGAGGATGGTATCCGCGCTCACTTTGAGGTGCTGGATGAGCTGATGGACGACGCCAAGAGCTCAAATCCC
>NZ_LFIO01001417.1 GCF_001187535.1 Rhizobium ecuadorense | reverse complement strand
GTGCCGTGTGGCCCCCTCATCCGACCCTTCGGGCCACCTTCTTGGATGACAGGAATGTAGGATACTAACGCTTCCGGGCGGGTGGCCGCCCGCCCGGAAGCTGGTTGTCGGATCGTCACCTTCTTAGCCGTTTGGGGCTGTGGGGAGCAGGATCGCAACCGGCTCTTCATCTGGCCCGTGTGGTTGCAGGAACCTTGGGGTTCGTATCCAAGACAGGGACGACGAAGATGACAGATAATAGCATGATCTGTGCCGGAATCGATGTCGGCAAAAGCCATCTCGACATTGCCATCCATCCCGACGACGCAAGGCTGAGGGTGACGTACGACACCGCTGGTCTGAAGGCGCTTGACGCCTTCCTTCAAGAGCATGACGTCAGTCGCATCGGCTTCGAAGCCTCCGGTGGCTATGAATGGCGGCTGATGGTGCATCTGCGGGCCGGCAAGCGACCGGCGGCGCGTCTGCAGCCAGCGCAATTGCGGTTCTTCGCCAAGAGCCGGCTTCGGCGGGCAAAGAACGACCGGCTCGATGCCGCGCTGATTGCGCTCTTCACTGCAAGTCTCGAGCAGTTGCCGGCACTGCCGGACGCACGCTTCGACAGGTTGGCGGCCGAACTGACCTATGTGGAACAGATCGAGCAGCAGATCGCGCTGGTGAAGACCTTTGCCGAGACCGCCTTGTCGGAGGCCGTCAAACGCCGTCACGCGCGCGAGATCGCCCGGCTCGAAACCTGCCGCAAGGCCCGTCTGCTGCGGCTCGAAAAGACGGTTCGCGACGATTGTGACCTGGCCCGGCGGCTCGATCTGCTGATCTCCATCAAGGGGATCGGGCTGCGCAGCGCGCTGTGCCTGATCATTCGGCTGCCCGAACTCGGCCATGCCGGCCGTGCCGAGATCGCCGCCCTTGCCGGCGTCGCACCCTATGACGACGATAGTGGAAAACATCATGGCAGACGCCGCATCCAGGGTGGCCGCGAACGCCTGCGCAAGAGCTTGTTCATGTGCGCCTTCACGGCAACCCGGCACAATCCGGATCTCGCGTCGTTCTATGCGCGCTTGCGCAGCAACGGCAAGGAACACCTGTGCGCCGTCATAGCCGTCGCCCGCAAACTCATCATCCTCGCCAATGCCATCCTCATTCGAAACACCGAATGGACGCCACAATACCAGCAAAATTGAAACATGGTTGCTCCCCGCTGGGGAGAAGAGGGAGCGAGCCGCGACCTTAGTAGGCCGGGCACAGGTGCTATTCAGCCACGCCGATCGAGGCGAGATAGGCAGCAGAGGCCGGGATTTTCGACTTGTCCTCGATCTCGATGATGAGGCGCGGATTGCTT
>NZ_LFIO01000914.1 GCF_001187535.1 Rhizobium ecuadorense | reverse complement strand
AGCCCCCGTCGCCGTCAATATCGGGCACATGGAGATCACGCCGACGCTACAGGTTATGGGCGGGCTGCAGACGGCAAAGCCCCAGCCTTCGGCGAAGCCGGATCAATCCGCTGCGGCGAAGACGGATCAATCCGGGGAGCCAAGCCCGTGAGCGGTTTCGACCTTTCGGCAATCCTGGGAAATCCGGAATATACCGCCATGCTGCTGCATGGCATCGAGATGACCTTCATCATCTATGC
>NZ_LFIO01001323.1 GCF_001187535.1 Rhizobium ecuadorense | reverse complement strand
GCCTCAGGCGACGGACCATTCACCGTCCACCAGCAGGTTCGCGCCAATGATTGGGCTCTCAGCCGGTGATGCAAGGAAGATTACGGCGCCCACCACATCATCGGTTTCACCGATCCGGCCGAGTGGAATGTGACCAAGCGTCGCTTTGTGATTGTCGGCATCGGATAGAAAAGGTGCTGTACCATCGGTGTGGATGAACGTCGGCGATACGGTATTTACGGTGACATTATAGGGTGCCC
>NZ_LFIO01001207.1 GCF_001187535.1 Rhizobium ecuadorense | reverse complement strand
GATCTTAAGTAACCTGGTTGAACACGACCATCTTGTCGTCGGCCATCTCTTCCATCGTTGAGGGAATGCCGCCGACCCCGTATCCGGACTGTCTGCGTCCGGCGAAAGGCATCCAGTCGGTGCGAAACGCCGTATGGTCGTTGACGAGAACGGCCGATGCATCCATATGTTTTGCCGCCTTGAGAGCAACCGCTATGTCGGCGGAAAAGACGCTTGCCTGGAAGGCATAGGGCAGCGAG
>NZ_LFIO01000076.1 GCF_001187535.1 Rhizobium ecuadorense | reverse complement strand
TATCTGGTCCGGCTATATCGCCGGCGTCGGACCAGGCACGGTCTACGGCTATCGCGCCCATGGTCCCTATGATCCCAACGCCGGCCATCGCTTCAATGCGAACAAGCTGCTGCTCGACCCCTATGCCAAACAGGTCACCGGCGAGCTGACATGGGATGACGCGCTGTTCGGTTATCAGATCGGCGAAGACGATCTTTCCTTTGACGAGCGCGACAGCGCACCCTTCACGGTCAAGGGCG
>NZ_LFIO01001481.1 GCF_001187535.1 Rhizobium ecuadorense | reverse complement strand
CGCATGTGAACCCGTCGCATCTGCTCGACCCAAAACTCTTCAACTTTTCCACCCTTGGTGTCACCGATCCTTCATGAAGGGCCGGCTATGGAGGCTGGCTATTGAATGAAGGCAGGATTTCGCATGACTATTTCAGACCAGGATATTCTCTTTCTCTGCGACTGCGTCAGGGAGGCCGCGCGCACCGAGATTATGCCGCGTTTCCGCAATCTCGGCGCTGCCGATGTTTCGGAAAAGAC
>NZ_LFIO01001407.1 GCF_001187535.1 Rhizobium ecuadorense | reverse complement strand
GCCTTCTATTCTGGAAATGAGGGCCCGGGTTGCCACCTGACCGAGCTCCCGGCCCGACTGATCGATGCTGGCGAGATTGACGAGACCGAGTGCTGCGGTCGACGAATTGTCGTATCCGATGACGGCGAGATCTTCGGGCACGCGCACACCCATCTCCATAGCCAGGCTCAGAAGGGTGATCGCGTCGAGATCGCTCCAGCAGAATACGGCGCGCGGCCTGTCCTTCCTCGATAGGAACT
>NZ_LFIO01001849.1 GCF_001187535.1 Rhizobium ecuadorense | reverse complement strand
CTCGGCCAGCCGCCGAAGGAGCTCGGCTCGATCGATTTCGATCAGAGCGGTAATCCGATCGGCGGAAGCGTCGACGAAAATGCGACAATCGGTTCCGGGCCGATTCCCGATGCCAACACCAAAACGCCGCAGCAGACCGCCTCGCTCGGCAGCGAAGCCGACCAATACAAGGCCGCCTATGGCCACGTGCTGTCCGGCGATTACAGCACGGCGGAACAGGAATTCACGCAGTATATCAC
>NZ_LFIO01000159.1 GCF_001187535.1 Rhizobium ecuadorense | reverse complement strand
GTTCCGAATTTCAAATGGAATGGCCGCCACGGTCAGGGCGGGCAAAGAGCTTTCCAGAGGTTGATCGTGCGGGATGGTTTTCCCTGCCCGACGCAGCCATAAAGCTCTTGAAAGGGCAGCGACCAATGCTTCCCGACCTCCTGACGCATCTGGAACGAGCGGCCCGAAGTTATTGATCGAGCCGTCATCTCACTGCACTCATGCGTGAGGTGCGCGGCAGCCATGAGTTGCTTCTGAAG
>NZ_LFIO01000031.1 GCF_001187535.1 Rhizobium ecuadorense | reverse complement strand
AGGGCATATGCTGCCCATCGAAGCTCCAGGTGCGTTGACCGGATTGGTCGTGCCGTGGCTCCGCAAATTACGTGCCCAGCTAACCTAGTTAATCCGCGGCTATCGGAAGTCGCGGGCTTTAGGGAATTGGCTCGGCATAGTCTCCGGCTCCCGATTTCGTGTCAGATCTGCACAACGCGGCAGAGTTTCGGCCCCAACGAAAGGTCGATTCTCAACCCTAATATGCTGCAACGCGAAAT
>NZ_LFIO01001875.1 GCF_001187535.1 Rhizobium ecuadorense | reverse complement strand
GGCCATATCCGGCCCCTGGGCGGCCGGCGAACGCGTTCTCGTCTCGGTTGACCACCATCCGCGCTCCGCCTCGCTGGTGCGTTATGCTGCCCGTATGGCCTCGCGGCTGCGCGCGCCCTGGGCTGCCGTCTATATCGAGACCAACCGATCGATCAATCTGAACGAAGCCGAGCGCGATACCGTCGCCGCCACGCTGCGACTTGCCGAGCAGCTCGGCGGCGAAGCGATCACCCTTCCCG
>NZ_LFIO01000741.1 GCF_001187535.1 Rhizobium ecuadorense | reverse complement strand
CGGGCTTTAGCGAACGCGCTCGGCATAGTCTCGGACTCGGGATAAGTGCCGGATCTTCATATCGATACGCTGAAGATCAAGAGCCGGAATTTTCAGTAGATTGGCTGCCGCTGTTGCTGCAATCGCGGGGCTGCGGGTTCGATTTCCGGTCAAAGCGATAAGGAATGAACGCTGGCCCTCGCTGGTTGCGGACTGTCCGGTTTTGGCTCGGGCTTTCGGCAGGCGCATCTCGCCGGTGACACGGCGGTCAGTAGCGAACAAAAGGCCGCTTGCGGCGGCCTTCCGCGTTCTGGAACGCAGGTGCTTCGAACGCATCTTCCCCATGCCGGGCAGCGATACTACGCACAAACGAAGATCAGTCCCGAGTATGGAGAACGTTGGTTCTGCTTAGAATTTGAAGCCTGGGCGGCCGGCTGCGGAAACCGAAAACGTAATAAAGTGGGGATTCGCAACCGACGGATCCTTTGTGGGACCGCGAGCTTTCGAGGCCACTGCCTGGCAGGTTGCCATGGTGTTCGTTCTGGAGAAGCTCGCATAATGGATCGTCGGGAACCTGGAGAAAGTCTCGGGACGAACTACTGGTCGCCTTTTGCTTCAAGAACTTTGACCGAATAGACCGTCCTCAGCCCCATTCGATTGGCCACAGATTCTGTTCACGGGATGATGCGGTGGATCGGAACGACGGTGGGTGTAGACTGGTAGTCCGGTAGGCGCTATTCGTGATGTACCAGCATATCACCAAACCATCCTGCGGATACTCCAAGGCCTCTTATATTGAAGAAAGTGCAACGCAGCTTTGCCGTCGAGTACAAAACCGGCAGGCGAAAACTCGATACCAGGTCAAACTCGATCTGGGGCAACGTAGATCTAAAGTCCGTCGCTCGCGACCTGGAGGAAGAGGCAATGCCATTTCTGTCAGGCAGCTCTCAGAACGGCAAATCCCATAGTGAAATGTCTTTGCCAAAAACAGATCCGGCCGAGTCGTTGTTGACACCGCCTCTCAGGGCGTCGACAACTGCATCAGATACACAGGAGATGAGCATGGCCGACGAGACTGATACGGCAACTAGTGCCGATGTGCCGACTGTTGTCGAAACGCCCATTGCGCCGAAGAAACAGCGCAAACCCCGCGCCAAGAAAGCGGCGGCACTCGAGACCGCGTCAGCTGACGCTACGGCAGAGCCAGCGGCTGCTCTGGCCGGCGCCGGTGGCGTGAAGAGGAGAGGGCGCAAGACCAAGGTGATCGAAGGTGCGGCGAGCGCCAAGCGCGCACCTGTGCGCCGTGCTCCGAAGGCCGTGCAGACCGCCTCGGCCGCGCCGACGACAGCGATCGATGAAATGGCGGATCTCCTGCAGTTGGAAGAAGAAAATCAACGGCTGCGCAAGCTTCTGG
>NZ_LFIO01001814.1 GCF_001187535.1 Rhizobium ecuadorense | reverse complement strand
TCGACACGCCACCGCGCGATCCTGACCGGATCCCCGGCGAGGAACCGCTTCCCGATCCCGAACCCGACGAGGGCGCTTCTCCAAGCATACGCGCTTCCGTACATTGCCCGACATGGGACCTTCTTTGCAGGGGTGCTTGTCTTCAGTCGGAGGAGAGGCATTGACCAAGAACTGGCACGACGACCTGCGGCTTAAACTCGAAGATTTCGTCGACACGTTCGTAGTCAGTGGCGCGAAGC
>NZ_LFIO01001667.1 GCF_001187535.1 Rhizobium ecuadorense | reverse complement strand
GCCGCCTGCCATACTGAGGCGGGCCAGAGTGCGCGACGCAGGATGCGCACGTTTCCCCTGTCGATACCACGCGCTAGTACAGCGATGCGCAATTGCCGAGATACACCTTTCACCGTCTTCTCTGTGACCCCATTTTTTCCATCGTTTCGGCCACATGGATACTCCCTGAGGTTGCGGCCTCGCGTGTCATTGATGCTACGCTGGGTACTTGCTAAGTCGCAGACGGCTTCGTGCCACGT
>NZ_LFIO01001433.1 GCF_001187535.1 Rhizobium ecuadorense | reverse complement strand
AATTCCGTCTTCCGACGACCACATATGTCAAGTCCCTGAAGGCTCCGGATCGCACGGACGATAGTGATCTCGGTCTCGATGAAGCACGGTCGGCAACCGTTGAACCCATCGATGACGAAGAGGATCGGTTCCTGCGCGGCGAAGGGAACGGCGGGCAGCGCGCGACAGAGAAGAAAGTTCGCAAGGCGCCCGAGGGAGCCAAGCTCTCGAGGGAGGCGCGGGCCCTGGAGAGAGTGCCG
>NZ_LFIO01000075.1 GCF_001187535.1 Rhizobium ecuadorense | reverse complement strand
CGTAATCAACCGAGCCGACATCCTTCAACAGCTCCTCGCGGACGACGGTCGCCTCTTCGATCGGGCGAAGCTGGGTGGACACGAAAACCGTCTGGGCAAGCACCGGCGAGGCGAAGGCCAGCACGGTGGAAGCCAGAATTCCAAATGACATGATATGTTTCATCTTCTCCTCCTTCATTGTTCTTTGTTTGAGATGCACTTCTGTCTATGCCGCCTTGGCGGGACGGCGATGGCTGTCG
>NZ_LFIO01000580.1 GCF_001187535.1 Rhizobium ecuadorense | reverse complement strand
CCTTCACATCGGCTCTGGCCTGCGACAGTGCAGCCTGGAAGTCGCGATCGTCGATGCGGGCGAGAACCTGGCCGGCCTTGACCGCGTCATTGTCGTTGACCAGCACCTGGCTGATATAGCCGGCGACCTTCGGGGCGACAGTGGTGTAATCGGCCTTCACATAGGCATCGTCGGTGGTTTCGATGAAGCGGCCGACCGTCCAGTAGCGATAGCCGAAATCGCCCGCGAAAGCGACGCCC
>NZ_LFIO01000948.1 GCF_001187535.1 Rhizobium ecuadorense | reverse complement strand
GGCGTCGCGGGCGGTAGTCTCTACTTCAATGATGATGCCGAGGATGTTTTGACGGAAGCAGACCGAGCCTATAGCGACTTCAAGCATGCCGCGGATGAGTGCGCGAAAGCGAAATCACTCGACCTGCCCGTTGAAGAGGTGAAGGATACGCCGAGACGACCCGTCCCAGTTCTGCCGATTCCAAACCTGCATTTGAAGACTGCAAACATCGGTTCTGTCGTCTGGTGCACTGGATACAC
>NZ_LFIO01001409.1 GCF_001187535.1 Rhizobium ecuadorense | reverse complement strand
CATCTATTCCCGCCTTCTTCGTGAAAGGATCATCTTTTTGAATGGCGAAGTGAACGACACCGTGTCTGCGCTGGTCTGCGCACAATTGTTGTTCCTCGAAGCGGAAAACCCCAAGAAGCCAATCAGCCTCTATATCAATTCCCCCGGCGGCATGGTGACGAGCGGCCTCGCCATGTATGACACCATGCGTTACATCCGCGCTCCGGTGCATACGCTTTGCATGGGGACAGCCCGCTCGA
>NZ_LFIO01000439.1 GCF_001187535.1 Rhizobium ecuadorense | reverse complement strand
GATCAAAAAGATCAGGAAGTTGTAGTAGATCATCGCCGCCAGCGCGACGAGCGCAAGCCCAAGGGCAATGGCCGGGACAACGGGATAGCCCCATGCCTTGAACGGTCGGGCAAGCTCGGGCTCGGTCCGACGAAGTTTGAACAGCGATGCCATGGAGACGATGTACATGATGATCGCGCCAAACACCGACATCGTGACGATATTGGCAGTCAGCGGCAGGCCGCCGATCTGGATCAGGT
>NZ_LFIO01000579.1 GCF_001187535.1 Rhizobium ecuadorense | reverse complement strand
GCTCGGCCTGACCTCGATCCGCGGCAATCACGACCGCTACCTGATCGAACAGGATCCGGCGGCGCTGCATGTTTCGGATGCCGCCGCTTATCACCAATTGTCGCCAGCCCATCTCGATTGGATCCGTAGTCTTCCATTCGATACCGTCTATCGCGATGAGGTCTATCTCTGCCATGCGACGCCGAAGGACGACAATCTCTACTGGCTGGAATCCGTTTCGCCGGAGGGTTTCGTCTTCC
>NZ_LFIO01001328.1 GCF_001187535.1 Rhizobium ecuadorense | reverse complement strand
CATCGATATTGCCCGCCACAGTCTCGGCAGCGCCTCGCCGCCTCATTTCCGGATCAGGTGCGACGGCTGCGTCATCGGCAAACCACGACCGAAAATTCATGAAGGATTTCATAGTCGAGACAGAAAAAAGCGAGCTTTTCGGTCCCATGAACTCCGGATTGTCGACGAGTTTCAGCTTGTCGACGACGGCATAGGCGATGGTGTCAGACTTCAAAAGCTCGACCTGACTGAGGACAGTAC
>NZ_LFIO01000760.1 GCF_001187535.1 Rhizobium ecuadorense | reverse complement strand
TTCCGGCGGCCAGCAGCAGCGGCTTGCGATCGCGCGAGCGGCCTGCAATTCGCATCTGGGGATCATCCTCGCCGACGAGCCGACCGCGCATCTCGATGCCGCCACCGCGGCCGAGGTCACAGAGAGCCTGCTTTCGCTCGCGAGGGGACGCACGTTGATTGTTGCCACCCACGATCCGCTTCTTGCCGCGCGCATGCATCGCACGATCCGCATCGACGCCGATATGATGATACGGGAGGCCGCCGAATGAGCAGATTTGCTGCAGACCTCAAGCCGATCCTGCGTCTGTTCCTTGCCGAACGCCGGCGCGCTCTGCTGCTCGGCGCAGCACTTTCGGCGGCGACGGTCACGGCGGGCATCGCCCTGCTCGGCCTGTCCGGCTGGTTCATCACCGCCACCGCGCTTGCCGGCCTTTCCGCCGCCGCCATCACCTTCGATGTCTTTGCGCCCTCGGCCGGCATCCGCCTGCTCGCCATCATCAGGACGGCGGCGCGCTACGGGGAAAGGCTTGCGACCCATGACGCGACGCTCGGCGTGCTCGCCGCGCTTCGCGAAAGACTGTTTCGCGGCTTCGCCGAACCGGGCTCGGCGCGCGCGCTCCTGCATCGTCCGGCACGGCTGCTCTTCCGGCTGACGGCCGATATCGACGCGCTCGACTCCCTCTATCTCAGGATCCTCGTGCCGGCCGCCGTTGCGATCGGCGCCACCTTTGCGGCAAGCCTGGTGCTGGGGCTCATGCATCCCTTGTTCGGTCTGTTCTCCGGTCTCCTTCTCGTCGGTGCCGGCCTCGGCCTGCCCTTGATCGCCGCTCGGGCGGCCCGCAAACATGCCCGCAGGCGCGCCCATGGCATCGAGGCGCTGCGGTCGCGGACGATCGATCTCGTCGCCGGCCAGACCGATCTCCTGATGGCCGGCCGGCTTGCGGCGCAAAGGCAGGCAATCGCTGGGGCAGACCATTACACCGCCGTCGCCGACAACCGATTGAACCGCGTCGAGACCGGCCTGACCTTCGGCTTCGGCCTGGTCTCCACCCTGCTGTTGACGGCATCGCTGCTTGCCGTCGCCGCTCTTGCGGAGACCAAGGCGATCACCGCTCCTGTCGCAGCTCTCGGCCTGCTGGTCGCCTTCGCGGCGACCGAGCCCTTCGCGGCACTGCGCCGCGGCGCGCTGGATCTTGGGCGGACGCTGCTTGCGGCAAGGCGCGTGGCGCCGCGGCTTGCCGTCGCGCGGGCATCCGATCCATTGGCGGCGGCGCTGCCGGGATATGCTTGTTCGCTGACGGAAGTCTCCGCCTTCCACGAAAATTCCGCCGTGCCCGCACTCCAGGGCATCGAACTGACGCTCCGGCAAGGCGAACGCCTGGCCGTGATCGGCAGCAGCGGCGCCGGCAAGTCGAGCCTGCTCGCCCTGCTTTCCGG
>NZ_LFIO01001305.1 GCF_001187535.1 Rhizobium ecuadorense | reverse complement strand
GCCTGCGGCGGCTGGACAAGCCGACAGAGCCTATTCTTGCGCGTGTGGGACTGCCGCCGCTGGTCGATCAACCGGTGTCGGCCGAAACATATGGCGCGCTCTGGCTGGCAATCGCCGCCGAGCTCGACGACGAATTCTTCGGTATGGGTGGCCGACCGATGCGCGGCGGCAGCTTCACGCTGATCGACGAGAGCTACAATGCGAATCCAGCCTCGATGCGCGCGGCGATCGCGCTGCTGG
>NZ_LFIO01001288.1 GCF_001187535.1 Rhizobium ecuadorense | reverse complement strand
GATCTATGCCAGCGGCACCTTCTCCGCCTCATCGGCACTCGATATCTACGCAATGGGCATGATTGCCTACAAGCTCTTCCTGCCGCGGCAGACCTATGCCAGCGTCTTTGACAGCGTCATGGTCTGGGAGGACGAGCACCAGCGCGAGCAGAGCTGGAAGAACATCCATCTCGACCCTTCCAACGTCTTTCCCCGCTTGGACGTGCTGATACCCGGTTTTCCCGAGGGTCTTGCAAGCCT
>NZ_LFIO01001829.1 GCF_001187535.1 Rhizobium ecuadorense | reverse complement strand
CGGCCCACCTGCCGAAACCATTGCCGAGGTCGCAGATGAAGCGGAGATAGCGCTTGAAGAACCGCTGATCGAACCCGCCCTGACGCAAGAGGTCGAGGATCAGGCGCCGCAGACGGAGACAGCGCCGGAAGAGATTGCCACCGAGCAGGTGGCCATCGAGACACCTGCCCAGGAAAGTGCAGCAGAAAAAGCGGAAGGCAGCGTCGATGCCGGCGACGTTTCCGCTGCAGAGCCCCCAGC
>NZ_LFIO01001149.1 GCF_001187535.1 Rhizobium ecuadorense | reverse complement strand
GCGTAGCCTCTTGCAATAGGCATGGGAACCATCCTTTTCGATTGTGGGTGGGGGTTGAAAGAGATGGTGGACTATTGCCCGGAACGGCGGCAGAGGGTTAGAGCGATCCTCTCAGCTTTTTGCACGATCCTGCAAAAGTGAGGCGCCAGCCTGTTTGCGAAATGGCGAAGGCACTCTAGATAAGAGCGGTATCGCCGGTGTCAGAGAGTTGACAGAAAGAGTTGCCGCATGACTTTGCCT
>NZ_LFIO01000901.1 GCF_001187535.1 Rhizobium ecuadorense | reverse complement strand
GGGCGCCACTTCGTGGAGATATTCCGCGATCGCCAGCGTGTCCCAGACCGTCACGTCGTCATGGGTCAGCCTCGGCACTAGAACCGACGGTGAAAGCAGAAGCAGTTCCTGGCGCGCCTCGTCATCCAGCTCCACAAGGACTTCGGCGAAGTCCAGCCCCGCCATCCGGCACAGCAGCCAGCCGCGCAGAGACCATGAGGAGTAGTTCTTCGAGGAAATCGTCAGTGCCGCCTTCGACAT
>NZ_LFIO01000918.1 GCF_001187535.1 Rhizobium ecuadorense | reverse complement strand
CGGCCGCATCGTCGAAGAAGCGCCCGTCGAGGAGGTTTTCAGGCGGCCCAATCATCCGTACACGAAAGCACTCTTGGCCGAGGTGCCGCGCATCGAACCCGGCAAGCGACAGTTCAAACCCGTCGATGGCGAACTCCCCAGCCCGATAAACCCGCCGAAAGGCTGTCACTTTCATCCGAGATGCCCGTTCGCGATGGACCGCTGTCATATGGAAGTGCCGGTGAAAAAGGAAATTGCACC
>NZ_LFIO01000318.1 GCF_001187535.1 Rhizobium ecuadorense | reverse complement strand
GCCGAGTTCGTCGCGGTCGATGGCGGGGCGGTGGTGCCGCTGCCCGATGCGGTCTCCTTCGAGGCGGCTGCCGCGCTGATGGTGCAGGGGTTGACGGCGCTGCACCTCCTACGCCGCAGTCCCGTGAAAGGCAAAATCGTTCTCGTCAACGCAGCAGCCGGCGGTGTTGGTTCTCTGCTCCTGCAACTGGCGAGGCGCGACGGGGCGAGGATGGTGATCGCAGCGGCGAGCAGTGACGAG
>NZ_LFIO01001690.1 GCF_001187535.1 Rhizobium ecuadorense | reverse complement strand
GCCCAGCTATGTTCGAAAGGGACATTCGCGAGACCCGGGAACCGCGCGTCGAGCGCGTCTCGATGGGCCTTGGCCATCTTGCCCATGCGCCAGTCCGACGCCTCCAGCTTGCTTTCGTAGGTGTACCTCGTGCGGATTACGATCCGCGACTGGCCAGCGGAGGTAATCTTTCGAATCGTGGCTCCCATCGCATCTGCCGGGAGCAGCGCCCACTTGTCCTGCCCTGAGGCCTTCTGGCCG
>NZ_LFIO01000515.1 GCF_001187535.1 Rhizobium ecuadorense | reverse complement strand
TGGCTATATTGCCGGGCCGCGCTTCGGCGACTATGAGGCCGGATTCCGGTTTGGTCAGCTAGGCTGCCATCTGGTCGAAACGCACGACCTTAATCGCTTTCAGGCCAGGACTTACAAAGACTTCGGGGCCCACGTCATACCGTGGACGAGACATGTCCGAATCGGCCGCGACATCTTGCTGCGAGCGCTTGACATCGCCAACCAGAGCGGCGACCTCACGTTTGCCGGATACAGCCATGT
>NZ_LFIO01001320.1 GCF_001187535.1 Rhizobium ecuadorense | reverse complement strand
GACACCGCCGGTCAGGATTCATCCATGCCCATATCGCGCTGATCGCGACCGGTCTAACCATGGTGCGGGGAGCCGTTGCGCAAGCCGGCCTTTCGGAGTTTGCGCTGCCTCAATTTCAACGGGGCGACTGGTCGTTCCTGCCGCTATCCCAACCGCTTGGGACCTTCCTTTTCATATCCGTGTTTTTGGCCTGCATCTGCAGCCATTTAACAGTCATCAAGCGTGCAATATCGGCGTGAT
>NZ_LFIO01001550.1 GCF_001187535.1 Rhizobium ecuadorense | reverse complement strand
CGCCGAGCCGCTTTCCGACCTGATCGTCTCGCTCGCCGGTTCCTATGACACGATCATTTCGGCTGCCACCTCGACCGGCAAGAACGTGCTGCCGCGCGTCGCCGCCCTGCTCGACGTCGCCCAGGTCTCCGAAATCATCGAAGTGATCTCCTCCGACACCTTCAAGCGGCCGATCTATGCCGGCAATGCCATCCAGACGGTGCAGGCAAGTGATGCCAAGAAGGTGATCACCGTGCGCACCGCCTCGTTTGCCTCGGCATCTGAAGGTGGCTCTGCTGCCGTCGAGGCGATCCCGGCGGCTTCCAATCCGGCTCTGTCGCGTTTCGTCGCCGATGCGCTGTCGACCTCCGACCGTCCGGAACTGACGTCTGCGAAGATCATCCTCTCCGGCGGCCGGGCGCTCGGCTCTGCCGAGAAGTTCAGGGAGGTTATTCTGCCGCTCGCCGACAAGCTCGGGGCTGCCGTCGGCGCATCACGTGCGGCCGTCGATGCCGGTTATGCGCCGAACGACTGGCAGGTCGGCCAGACGGGTAAGGTGGTGGCGCCGCAGCTTTATATCGCCGCCGGCATCTCCGGAGCGATCCAGCATCTGGCCGGCATGAAGGATTCGAAGGTGATCGTCGCCATCAACAAGGACGAGGAGGCGCCGATCTTCCAGGTTGCCGACTACGGCCTGGTCGCCGATCTGTTCGAGGCCCTGCCGGAACTGGAAAAGGCGCTCTAAGCGAGGGGACTGAACGTGGCGCGCGCGGTGGGACGTCCAATCAAACGTGGGGCCGACCTTCTTCTGAACGATGAGGAAAAGCCGGCCTATATACGGCTGCACGACATCGGCAGGGAAAGGCGTCCTCGGCCGCTGCAGGAATTCCTGAACGATGTCGGCGGCCTGATGTTGTCGGCCGACGCCCCGGCCGTCGCCAGTTTCGTCGCGGGCAAGGTTCTGCAGAAGCTGCTCAAAACCGGCAAGGTGCGCCCCCTGGAGGGCGGGCCTATTCCCGGCGCCCCCGAAGGACTTGACGACGCCATTGGCCATCTTGCGAAATCAGGACGGAAATACGAGGCGATCGCCGGCCAATTCAGAAGTTTGGCCGACAGCCTGCTCTGGCGGCGCGGCCGCTCGGGTCCGTTTGCAAGCCTGAATTTCGGCAATACACATTCGCATGCTGTGGTGGTCGGTCCCGGCGGCATGGAGGAGCGCGCCGATCTCAGGGTCGGCGTGATCTACATGGACCGCTACACCCGGTTTCCCGATCACGTTCAGACGCAGCCGCGCGCCTTCATTCTGCTGTCGCCCGGCGAAATCTGCCTTGGCAATTCCCAATGGTTCTCCGCCGCGACCGGCACGGTCTTCGCAAACGATGCAGGGCAATCCTTCGCGATAAGATGTACGGCAAGGCCGCTTCTTGCGGTCTGGTGCCAGGTTGAGCCCGAGACGTGATGGGGTTTGGGCAGCGATCGGCGAAAGCCGGTGAGGCGCCAGTCTATCGAATTATGTAGCAGTCAGAATTCAATTTCAGAGGAAGGATATCAAAATGGACGTTCGCGCCGCCGTAGCCGTTCAGGCCGGAAAACCGCTCGAAGTGA
>NZ_LFIO01000450.1 GCF_001187535.1 Rhizobium ecuadorense | reverse complement strand
GCGCCGGGGTCGTCGGCGAAATTGCGACGGGCTATCCGGGTTATGATTCCATCATCCCGATCGAGAAAGGCACCATTGGCACGATCCTCAGGGAGAATGGCTACGCGACATCGTGGTTCGGCAAGAACCACAACACGCCTTCCTATCAATCGAGCCAGGCAGGGCCGTTCAATCAATGGCCAACGGGTATGGGCTTTGAATATTTCTACGGTTTTGTCGGCGGTGACGCCAGCCAATGGC
>NZ_LFIO01000539.1 GCF_001187535.1 Rhizobium ecuadorense | reverse complement strand
CCCTGCATCCCATGTATCGCGGCGTCTCGGCCAATTTCGTGCGGGGCGGTGCAACCGTTCTCGAAAATGCAGCGCATGGCAGCGTAGAAGAGCGCAACTTCGAGAAAACACCGATATTTTACCTGCTGAACCGCGGCGAGAGAACAGGGCGCTGGATATTGGCCAGGGGTGAGGGGCTTGACTATCCGCAGCTCGCGGAATTTGCGCTTGCCGGCGGCACGGACCATCTGGTCAGCCTTT
>NZ_LFIO01000518.1 GCF_001187535.1 Rhizobium ecuadorense | reverse complement strand
TCGCCGGAGCCAGCCGTCGTCACCGCAAGAGTAGACAGTATTCACATAAGCAAACCCTGCTGTCTTGAACGCTATAAACCTTTCGCATAATCGGCGGGCGTCACGCCCGTCGTCTGTTTGAACAGGCGGGAGAGATGGCTCTGATCGGCGAAGCCGACCATCTCGGCTACTTCGGCCGGCGGCGTGCCCAACCGAAGCAACTGCCGCGCCCGGCTCAGTCGCAATTGCCTCTGATAGGCA
>NZ_LFIO01001232.1 GCF_001187535.1 Rhizobium ecuadorense | reverse complement strand
CTTTCACTGTCACTGACATCGACGACAAATTCACGGGCGCGGCCTCCCTCTGATCTGATTGCGGCGGCAATCGTGTGTGCTGCGTCAGCATTGATATCGGCGACAACAACCTCGGCACCCTCCTCAGCGAGGTGTCGGGAAACGGCGGCACCAATTCCGGAACCTGCGCCCGTTACGATCGCGATTTTTCCTTCCAGGCAAAGCTTCATCGTCTCTGTCCTTGTTGATATGCTAATATTC
>NZ_LFIO01000657.1 GCF_001187535.1 Rhizobium ecuadorense | reverse complement strand
CCTTGTGATAGCCGCCGACCTGCTTTTGCAGCGCCGTCCTCACGACAGCTGTCGGCGTTGGAACGAGATTGCTTGCTCCACTCAACCGCATGAATTGGGGGCCGGACAAGATCTGCATTGGATGCACGTTATTGTCGCCGAGAGGATCAGCGCGCTTGCTCATGATGCAATCTGGCTCAGCTATGAGAGCATTCCCGAACGCGAACCCCACATCAGGATAATTGCGCATCAGCTCCGCCG
>NZ_LFIO01001068.1 GCF_001187535.1 Rhizobium ecuadorense | reverse complement strand
ACCGATGACATATCCGCCGTAAGTGAGCGCAACCGCATCGTCCCAGCCGAGTTCGACCGCTCTGCGGGCCAGCCGGGTGGCTTCGGCGGTTTCCTCTGCGGGATTGAGCATCCAGCCGTTGCTCTTTCGGGTGGCGTAGCAGCGCGCCGCTCGGGCATGGGCTATGGCGAATACCGGGTCACGCTCGATCGCCTTCATGAAAAGCCGTAGGGCCTCGTCGATGACCGATCTGTTGGTGAT
>NZ_LFIO01001642.1 GCF_001187535.1 Rhizobium ecuadorense | reverse complement strand
CTTTTAGGGTCGTCAAGTATTTTCTGGCCCAGGAGGCTGCATTGGATACTCAGAAACAATATTACGAATCTATAAATTTGCCGGACGTGCTCAGCATTCGTAACGTGAGCGAACTATATTCCAAGTTTAATGATGCATTTCATAGTCGCGATACAATCATCGTCAGCATTCCAGAAGGTGCGGAAGCGGATCTGAGTTTCGTTCAACTTATCGAATCCTCGCGCCACCAAGCAAAATCCA
>NZ_LFIO01001536.1 GCF_001187535.1 Rhizobium ecuadorense | reverse complement strand
TCCCCGGGAAATTCGGGATCCGGCTGGAAGACCATATGTACATGACCGACGAGGGACCGTGCTGGCTCACCAATCCAGCGGCAGGACCGACCGAGCCATTCTCCTGAGCGGGCACCATCTCCTGCCCGCTCTCGTCCGGCAGATCCAGCAATATATTGCCCGCGATCTCGACCGACCGCTGGCGATCAGCCTATCCTGAAGCGACAGGATTCAAGAGGCGGAGGCTATCCCAGCCTGAACG
>NZ_LFIO01001566.1 GCF_001187535.1 Rhizobium ecuadorense | reverse complement strand
AGTTGGCGCGCGCCGCACTCTTCCTCGCCTCCGACGCGGGAAGCTTTGTCAACGGGATCGAGCTTCACGTCGATGGCGGTATGACCCTGGCTTAAACGGCCTGCCCTTTGCCAGCCCCAACGGGCTCTACAACCTGTCGAAGCTGTCGGTGGACTATGATCTGGGATATATCGACCTGGAGCAGAGGACTTTGCAAACCATCGAGAACCCGTTCGGCACAAGGTTGTCACCCATGTCTTAG
>NZ_LFIO01001406.1 GCF_001187535.1 Rhizobium ecuadorense | reverse complement strand
TGGCTATTTTGTACTGGCAATGGTCAATAACTGTTAGTGTTGCTGCAATTCATGCAATTGCCAGCGCTTTCAGATAGATGCTAATATTAATTAGCCGAAACGACGATCAATCCACCCTACCCTATTATCCCGAGAGAGACAGTTTCCACGAATGCGAAAACCCAAGACCCAAAATAAGCCTGCGCGCGTGACGATGATGGACATCGCCGCGGCGGCTGGCTGCTCGCAGGCGGCCGTCTCC
>NZ_LFIO01000193.1 GCF_001187535.1 Rhizobium ecuadorense | reverse complement strand
TAGGAGGTTCGCTCGTTGGCTCCGAGCAGCAAACAGAGATTCGATGGCTTCTCGGTTTTTAAACGATCCAGATTCACTAGCCGTTGATATCGCGGATTATTGGGCAAGCGGTGAGGACGATCAGAACCGTCTTAACTCAGCGCTGTCTCATTTCAGGAGGCTCGGACCTGAGGGGCAAGAACTCCAAGCCGTTGGAGCTGGGCCGCGCCTGATGGGCCGCCGAATTCATGATCCCTATCCCGATGACGCCCGCGTCATTGATAGCTTGGCCAAGGAAGAGCTGAGTAAGTTCGGACCGGTCTCGATTTCTCAGAAAAATGCCAGTAACCAACGAAAGTTTAGCGATTGGCTCAAAAGGGAGGGTAGGGGGAGCATAGTCAGCCGACTCACGGGTACTGATCAGCAGCAACGGTCGTTGCAGGAGGATTTTAGGAAATTTACCGAGGCCGAGGGAAAAGTGGTCGTGAGTTTAGATCGGCTGCGGCAGTATCTAGGCGCCGAGTCCCAGTTGAAACAGCATCATCCTTATCCCGACGACGCCCGCATCATTGATGACCTAGCCAACGAAGAGCTGAGCAAGCTCGGATCGGACTCGACTTCCAAGAGGAATGTTGTCCGGATTACGGCCATAAATCAACGGAGGTTTAGTAATTGGCTCCAAAAGAATGGTAGGGGGAGCATAGCCAGTCGCCTGACTGGCAGTGATCAGCAGCAAGGGTCGTTGAAGGACGATTTTAGGGGCTTTACCAAGGCTGAAGGAAGAATAAACGTGGGTTTTGATCGGCTGCGGCAGTATCTAGGCGCCGAGTCCCAGTTGAAACAGCATGATCCTTATCCCGACGACGCCCTCATTATTGAGGCCTTGGCCAACGAAGAGCAGAGTAAGCTCGGACCGGTCTCGACTTCCCGGAAAAATGCCAGTAACCAACGAAAATTTAGCGATTGGCTCAAAAGGGAGGGCAGGGAGAGCATAGTCAGCCGACTCACCGGTACTGATGAGCAGCAACGGTCGTTGCAGGAGGATTTTAGGGCCTTTACCAAGGAGGAAGGAAAAAAAGTGGTCGTGAGTTTCAATCGGCTGCGGCAGTATCTAGGCGCCGAGTCGCAGTTGAAACAGCATGATCCTTATCCCGATGACGCCCGCATCATTGATGACCTAGCCAAGGAAGCGCTGAGCAAGCTCGGATCGAACTCGACTTCGCAGAGGAAAGTAGTCTTGAATCTGGCCAGCAATCAACGGAGGTTTAGTGATTGGCTCCGAAAGAAGGGTCGGGGGAGCATAGGCAGTCGCTTGACTGGCAGTGATCAGCAGCAACAGTCGTTAAAGGACGATTACAGTAACTTTACCAACGCTGAAGGAAAAAGAATAAGCGTGAGTTTCGATCGGCTGCGGCAGTATCTAGGCGCTGAGTCGCAGTTGAAACAGCATAATCCTTATCCCGACGACGCCCTCATGATTGATAGCTTCGCCAACGAAGAGCTGAGCAAGCTCGGATCGGACTCGACTTCGCAGAGGAGAGTCGTCTGGAGACTGGCCAGCAATCAACGAAAGTTTAGTGATTGGCTGCAAACCAGGGGTAGGGAGAGCATAGCGAGCCGGCTCAACGGCAGTGATCAGCAGCAATGGTCGTTGAAAAAAGATTACCAAGACTTCACCGAAGACATGGGAAAACACACTATCTCTTTCAA
>NZ_LFIO01000074.1 GCF_001187535.1 Rhizobium ecuadorense | reverse complement strand
TGAAGATCTTGGAGAAATGGCCGGAATGCAGCACCAGCAGGCCCATGCCTTCCCACACCCGCCTGGCGACGCGCTCGACAACGACGTCGGAGACCGCGCCATGATCCTTGTGGCCCCACCAGGTCAGCACGTCGGTTTCGGCAAGCCGGGCTTCGCTCAGCCCGTGTTCCGGCTCCTGCAGCGTCGCGGTCGTCGCCGAGATGGCGGGGTCGGCATTCAGCGCATTGGCGATCGCCGTGTGCATGCCCTCGGGATAGATGCCGCGGACGATCTCATTGGTATTCTCGTGGATGTTTTCACCCCACACAATAGTGCGAATGGTCATCATTTTCTCCTTGTCGTTAAAAACGGATCGAGCCTTGGGAGGAACGTCGATCCTGGGAAGGTCAGGCAGCCTGCATGGATTGCCGCTCGAGCGCCCGGCCCGAACGGTCGAAACGGTGGACATGGCCGGCAAGCGGGGCAAGGCCAAGCATCTGGCCCGGCTCGTGGCGAGAGACGCCGGCCTCGCGCACGATGAGCGGCTCGTCCGTTCCGATATCCACATAGACGAAGCTGTCGGAGCCGAGGATTTCCGAATGGACGACCGTGCCGCTCCAAACCGGCGCCTCTGGGGCGATGCGAACATGCTCCGCGCGCACACCGATCGTATGGCTGCCATAGGGGTCTGCCAGCTCGCCCGACAGGAAGTTCATTTTCGGCGAGCCGATGAAGCCGGCAACGAAGAGCGAATTCGGGCTTTCGTAAAGTTCCAGCGGCGTACCGATCTGCTCGACGACGCCGTCCCGCAACACACAGATCCGATCCGCCAGCGTCATGGCCTCGACCTGATCATGCGTGACATAGATCATCGTCGTATTGTGCATGCTGCGATGAAGCTTGGCGATTTCCAGCCTCGTCGCCACGCGCAGCGCCGCATCGAGATTGGACAGCGGCTCGTCGAAGAGAAAGACCTTCGGATCGCGGACGATCGCCCGGCCGATTGCGACGCGCTGACGCTGGCCACCGGAAAGCTGCCGCGGCAGACGCTCCAGATAAGATGAGAGCTGCAGCATGCCGGCCGCCTGCTCAACGCGCTTGCGGCATTCATCTCTGGTGCGCCCGGACAGTTTCATGCCGAAAGCCATATTGTCGAACACAGTCATATGCGGATAGAGCGCGTAGGACTGGAACACCATGGCGATCCCTCTCTTCGACGGCGCGTGCCGGTTCACCATCACGTTGTCGAAAGAAAGCGTTCCCGACGTAATGTCCTCAAGGCCGGAGATAAGCCTGAGCAGCGTGGACTTGCCGCATCCCGACGGGCCCACGAACACCATGAACTCGCCGCGGCGGATGTCCATCGTTACGCCCTTGATCACCTCGAAAGCGCCGAAGCTCTTGCGGATATTCTCCAGTCGGATCTCTGCCATGTCTTACTCCCTCAACCCTTGACGCCGCCGGCGGTCAGCCCCGAAATGATCCGGCGCTGGAATATCAAAACGAGCACGACCACCGGCACGGTGACGATCACCGACGCCGCCATGATGTTGCCCCACGGGATCTCGAACTCGCTGTTGCCCGAAAGCAGGGCGATGGCGACCGGGACGGTTCTCTGCGTATCCGACGATGTGAAGGTCAGCGCGAAAAGGAACTCGTTCCACGCGGTAATGAAGGCGAGCAGCCCTGTTGTCACCAGCGCCGGCCACATCAGCGGCATGAACACCTGGGTGACGATGACCCATGGCGAGGCGCCATCGACGATCGCCGCCTCCTCGATCTCGATCGGCAACTCGCGCATGAAGGTGGTCAGCACCCAGACGGTGAACGGCAGCGTGAAGATCATGTAGGAAAAGATCAGCGCGAAGGGCGTGTTGAAGATGCCGATCCAGCGAATGAGCTCGAACAGGCCGGCAAGGACGGCAATCTGCGGAAACATCGACACCGAAAGGATGGTCAGCATCAGCAGCGCCCGTCCGCGGAAGTGCACCCGTGCCAAGGCGAAGGAAGCGGTGATCGAGAGCAACAGCGACGCCGAAACCACGACACAGGCAATCATTGCGGAATTCGCGAGGCTGCGGACGAACCCACCTTGCCCCATCACGGAAAAATAGTTGCCGAACGAGATCGAGGTCGGCCAATAATCGACTTGGAAAAGGGCCGTGCCGGTCTTCAAGCTCGTGAGGATCGCATAGTAGAACGGAAAGACCGCAATGACGACGATGACCGTGACGAGCAGGTAGAAGAGCGTGTTCTTGGTGAGCGACAGCATCATCAGCGTTCCTCCCCGCCGAGCCTGACGCGGCCGAGCCAGATATAAAGGATGGTGACGGAGGCAATGATCAGGAAAAGCACCGTCGAGGCGGTCGCGCCGTAAGCGAACTTGTCGAAGTCGAACAGGTTCTCGCGCGCCATGACGGACATGGTTTTCGTCTGCGCATTGTTGGGCGTTAGCACAAAGATCAGATCGAATATGCGCATCGCATCGAGCATCCGGAAGATCACGGCAACCATGATGGCCGGCCGGATCAGCGGCAGCGTCAGACGCCAGAAAACTTTTATCGGATTGACGCCATCGATCTTGGCCGCCTCGTAGATGTCTCCCGGAACCATCTGCAGCCCGGCAAGGATCAGAAGCGCCATGAAGGGCGTCGTCTTCCAGACGTCGACGATCAGCACGGCGATCATCGCCGTCTCCGGATTGGCGGTCCAGGCGATCTTCTCAGTGATAAGCCCGAAGCCAAGCAGGATGTCGTTCAGGATGCCGAACTGGTCGTTGAGCATCCAGGCCCACATCTTGGCCGAGACGATCGTCGGGATCGCCCAGGGAATGAGGATCGCGGCCCGAACAACGCCACGCCCGACGAAACGTGCGTTCAGCACCAGGGCGACGATCAATCCGAGCACGGTCTCGATCGTGACCGAAAGCATGGTGAATTTGGCCGTGTTCCAGACGGCTTTCCACCAGACCGGATCGGCAAGCAGCCCGCGATAGACGGTCTTTCCGCTCTTCAGCGTCACCCACGACAGATAATTGGAAAAGCCGACGAATTGCGCGTTGCCGAGGTCGTTGAGCGACGCATTGGTAAAGCTGAAATAGATCGTTCTGAACAGCGGCCATCCGGCGACGATCGCCAGGATCAGCAGCGTCGGTGCCAGAAACATCCACGCCGACCGAACACGCTCGGATCGCAGCTCCGTGGAGGCTCTGAGATTGGATATCCTGGGTTCAACTGCTTGCGAAACTACGATTTCAGTCATGAAACACCTCTCCCCGTTCGCTCGTCCGAAACCGGGCCGGCGGCTTCACAGCCGCCGGCCGGAATCTTACCAGGCGTCGCCCTTGAGGGTGGTGAGGTCGGCTTCGAGAAGCTCGAGGTTCTCAGCCGCCGAGCCGCTGCCGGACAGCGTATTGTGCACCGCGGTCCAGAACTTCGAAGACACTTCGTTGTACTTGACCTTGGCGGTCGCCGACGGACGTGGCACGGCATCCTGGAAGATGGGTTTCCAGTTCGGCATGAAGGGCTGCGCGGCGGCAACATCCTTGTCGTCATAGAGGTCGCTCAGCGTCGGCAAGTTGGACAGCTCGATGGCGCGCGCCTTTTGGACGTCCTTCGACGCCAGGAATTTTACCAGCGCAATGGCTGCTTCCTGCTTTTCGGAATATTTCGAAACCGCCAGGTTCCAACCGCCAAGCGTCGAGGACGGCTTGTCGCCGGCCGCCGCGACCGGCAGCGTCATGACGTCGAACTTGCCCTTCACGGCACTGTCGGCGCCATTGCCGAGAGAATAGGCATAGGGCCAGTTGCGCATGAAGACGGCGTTGCCGGTCTGCCAGACGCCGCGCGATTCTTCTTCCTGATAGGCGAGCACGCCTGGGGGTGAGATCGTGCCGATCCAGCCCTTGGCGCGTTCAAGCGCAGCCGCCGCCTTCTCATTGTTGATCGAGATCGTCCCGTCCGGCTCGACGATCTGGCCGCCGCCCGATGACTTCACCCATTCCAGCGCGTTGCAGGTCAGCCCTTCATAGGAATTGCCCTGGAAGACGTAGCCCCAGAGGTCCTTCTGTCCTGCCTGGCGTTCCTTATCCTGAACCTCCTTGGCGGTCGCGGCCATCTCATCCCAGGTCTTCGGAGGCTGCTTGCCGTATTTCTCAAGCAGGTCCTTCCGGTAAAACAGCGCCGGAGCGTCGGTAAACAGCGGCAGCGCCACGAGCCGGCCGTTGACCGTCTGCGAGGCGATGATCGACGGGAAAAACTGACCGGCGACGTCCTTGGTGGCTTCCTTCAAATCGATGAACTGGTCGGCAAGCTGCGGCGCCCAGATGACGTCGGTCTGATAGACGTCGATGTCCTTGTTTCCGGCGGCAAGCCACAGGCGATATTGTGAGAACTGCTCGCTGCTCGATGACGGCATGGTGACGAGCTTGACCTGATTGCCGGTCTCCTTCTCGAAAATCCCCAGCTGCTTGTTGAGGAATTCGACGTTTTTTCCCGTGGTGTTGGCGGCAAATGAAATTTCAGCGGCGTGGATCGGGCCGGCGACCGCAATGGCGACGCCGAGCGCGGACAGGCCTGAAGCAAACTTTTTCATGATCTCCTCCCAGAAATTGAAATCGATTTGGCCAACAGAACATTGCAGAAGGCATGGACGGCGTCAACCCGCTAAATGAGCACTTTACCGTTGCAAATATCGGTGATTTTGGTGCAAAATACAGCTTAAGAGAAAGTTTAAGGCGCCCAAGGGCCACGCTCCAAGCGGATTTATTTGAAATCGATTTCAATTATTATCTGATTGGATAGGTGGCGGTTGCGCATCGCCAACGCATCGTCCATTGATTGCCTGGACAAAGAAGACATCCGATGAAACTTCGTGAATTTGCAAAGCAGCTTGGACTTTCTCCGACGACGGTCAGCCGTGCGCTCAGCGGCTACCCAGAGGTGAGCGAAGCCACGCGTGCGCGGGTTGCAAGCGAAGCAATGCGGCTCGGCTATCGCCCCGATATCAATGCCGTGCGGCTAAAGACCGGGAGAGCCGGGGCGATCGGCGTCATGATGGCGCGGTCGGGAGAAATCCATTTCGCCGAATTCATGTCGGGCATGGCGCAACGCCTGGAAACTGCCGATACCGACATTCTCATCACGCCGATTACCGCGGACAATGACGACGACGAAATGCAGGCCTACCGGCGCCTGGTCGAAAGCCGCCGGGTGGATGCGATGATCATTCATTCGCCTCGTCCCAAGGACCCGCGGATTGAGCTGCTCAGCAGCCTGGGCTTGCCGTTCCTGGTTCACGGCCGCTCGGAGACCGAACACGTTCACGCCTGGCTCGATATCGATAATGAAAATGCGGTGCGCAGGTCCACCGAACACCTGCTCGACCTCGGGCACCGGCGCATCGCCATGATCAACGGCCTCAGGGGCAAGACCTATTCGATCCATCGCGAACAGGGTTTTCGGCTGGCCCATCAGGAGCGTGGGCTGACTGCCGATCCCAACCTGATGGTCTGCGATAAATTCTCCGACGAAAGCGGCTTTCGCCATGCCCGCTCCTTCCTCGAGAGAGCGAATGCGCCGACCGCCATCGTCGCGGGCTCCACGATGACGGCGCTCGGTGTTTACCGCGCCGTCCGCTCGCTCGGGATGACGGTGGGACAGGATGTATCGGTCATCGCCCATGACGACGTCTTCCCTTATCTGACGGCCGAAAACATGGTGCCGTCGCTCTCGACGACGCGATCCTCGATGCGTGCCGCGGGCACGCGCTGTGCCGAGTTAACGCTGCAGCTCATTGCCGGACGCGCCGCGGATGAGGTCCATGAATTGTGGCCGGTCGAACTGATCCTCAGGGAAAGTACCGCCCCACCGCCCTGACGGAGCAACCTCTCTGCGCGCACAGGATCCGAGTGTTCTCTAAAGATGATCGATCGGAGCGACCTTCCCCGCTAGGAACGCCAGCGCCGCCGCGCCGACAAGACCCGAGTTCTGATCCAATGCCGCCAGCATCACCTTGACATCCTTGAATGCCGGCATCGCCCATTGGCCGATATAGGCTTGAATGCCCGGTTGCAGACGGTCGAACTCGTGGGAGAGCCCTCCCCCCATGACGATGATATCGGGACTGAAGATGTGGATCAGGCTGGTGAAGCCGCGTCCGAGAATTTCCGCTTCCTCGTCGACCAGTTGATTGGCGAGCCGATCGCCATTTCTAGCCGCCGCAAAAACGCTGCGGCTGTCGATGGCGCCGCCGTTGCTGCCTAACATTGTATCTCGGCTTTCCAGCGCCCGCATTTGGGCGCGCCGCGCAAAAGCCGGTCCGGATCCATAGGCCTCGAAACAGCCCCTGTTGCCGCAAGGGCAGGGGTCTCCGTTCGGCATGACCGACATGTGGCCGACATGGGCTGCCATGCCCTTGCGGCCGCGCACCACGCGACCGTCCGAGATAACGCCGCCGCCGATCCCGGTGCTCACCGTGACATAGACGAGGTTATCAAGCCCCTTGCCGATGCCGAACTGCCACTCGCCGATCGCCGCGGCAATGGCGTCATTTTCGAGATCGACCGGAAACGGAAACCGCGCCTGCAGCTCCGCCTTCAGCGGAAAATCGACGAAGCCGGAAAGGGTCGGGATATCGGTCGCAACACCGGCAACCGTATCGAGCGGGCCCGGGGCGGATACGCCGACGCCCACGACCGAAGCCGTCTTCGATGCCGCAAGCAGCCGATCGGCGAGGCCGCAAATCTGGGCGAGCACCCGGTCGGGGCCGGCCAGCGCATCCGTTGGCTCGGCCAATCGCATCAGGATCCTGCCTTGCTCGTCGACAAGGGCGGCGCGCACCTGCGTTCCGCCGAGGTCTATGCCAATGGCAACCTGCTGCATGTGAAGACCGCCGGTTAGAGTGCGCGCATCCATGCCATCCGCTCATCGAGCGACGGCGCATTGAAAGCCAGGGAACCGAGAACGACCGTTTCCGCACCGGACTGGCGAAGCAGAGGCACAGTATGCTCGCGAATGCCGCCATCGGCCGCCAGCACGATCCGATCGGCCGCACCGCAGCCGGCGATGATCTGCTTTGCCTGTTGAAGCCGGGTGCCGGCCTTCTTGTCGAGGCCCTGACCTTTGACGCCGATCGCCGTGCCGAGCAGCGTCACAAAACGCAGCCGGGACACATATGTCTCGATCCGCTCGACGGGGGTATCGACCTTGAGAACCATGCCGGCTGCGACACCGCGGCGATCGAGAAGATCGAGAGCCTGGTCGGCGACGCTTTCGTTTTCGACATGAAGACTGATCAGGTCGCTGCCGGCATCGGCGAACTGCTCGATCTGCGACAGGATAATGCTGTCGGCAACCATCAAGTGAACATGGATCGGGCGCGCGGAGGCTTTGCGCACACCGGCGACGAGATCGGGGAAAAACAACATCGCCGGCGCAAAATGGCCGTCGGCGACATCGATGTGAAGGATGTCGACGTGAGGATCGACACGTGCGAGATCATCGGCGAGACGCATGAGATCGGCCGACCAGACGGAGAACTCGGCAATCAGTCGATCCTTCGGAAGATCGGCGATCCAGGTCTTGGAGGGGACGGGCATTGTTTCAGAGCTCCTTTAAAAAATTGCCGACGGCAAGCCTGAAGTCGGCGACATATTGCGGACGGCTCTCCGTTTTCGGCGTGATCTGCACGAGACGCGCGCCGGCAATCTGCGCGGCAAGCGCACGCGCATGCCCGAGAGGGTGGATGCTGTCGCGATCATGACCGATGACGAGCACCGGCAGGGCGAGATTGCCGACCTCCGCGTCGGTGACGTCAGGGCCGTCGTTTGAGATCCTGATCAGCAGTTCGGCGGTCATATCCAGAGGCGTGCGGGAGAAAAACCCGGCAAGCGAGGCGAGATTGTCCGGCGCCTCGGCGGTGAGCCGCACGCCAACCGGCCCGGCAAGGAATGCCTGCTTTGCCTCGCCCGGTGGCAGGGTTTTCAGAAGCCGCCCGACTTCGGCATTGGGCGCCATATTGTCCGGCGCCGATGCCGTCAGCCAGGCCGGCCTTGCCAGGATCAGTGCCTTGACGAGATCGGGCCGTTTGACGGCGAGACGCAGGGCGATCGCGGCCCCCATCGAAATGCCGCCGATCACGACCGGCGCCGCAAGGTTTTTCTCGATATAAGCGGCAATATCATCGCAGAAGGCCGAAATCGACAACCGCTCGACATTGCCGGCCCCGGAACGCCCGTGGCCGCGGGCTTCGACCGTAACCCGGCGATATACGCTTTCGCGCGGAAAGACTTCATCCGTCTGCGCCGCGTCTCCGCAGAGGCCGTGCTGGAATATTGCCGGCGCGCCCTCGCCCGCTATATCGACGTTGAGAATGGTTCCGTCGCTGGTTTCGAACGGTTCAGCCCGTCTCATCGTCCTCTCCCTGCGCCGTCGCCGTCGAGGGCCCTTTTCAGGAAGGACGCCACATTGGCCGCCTCCGAGGCCGAAAGACCGTGCGTGACGAGACTGCCGCCAAAGCCGATTGCCTTGAGACGGCCGAGATAATGCGCGTAGTCGAGAACGCCCTTGCCGGCGGTCGCGAAACTGCCGTCGGGATTGCGGTCTTTCGCATGCGCCATGACGATCCGATCGGCGAGAAGATCGATGGCTGAGGAAACGATGCGCCGCTGCTCATCCAACGTTGCGACCTCGAAAAGATTAGCCGGATCGAGGACGATCTTGACGCGGGGGCTATTGAGCGCTGCGATCAGCCGATGGGCTTTCTCAGCCGAGTTGACGACATTGGCAAGCTCAGGCTCGATGGCCAGATCCACATTATAGCGCTCGGCGATCTCGATGGCCGCCCCCATGGCTTCGAGAAGATCGCGCCAGGCCTCCGGCGTGTCATTGTCGGCGTGCGCTTTCCACTGGTCGATGGGGTCACGTGTACCGGTACAGAGCGTGATCAGGGCGGTCGACATACCGGCGCAGCGCGCGGCCAGCGTCGCCAGGTTGCGAAGGCCGGCTTGGCGCAGGGTGAGATCGGGATGGATCATATTGTAGGTGCCGGAAACGGCGACGATCTCGACACCACTGCTCTGCGCCGCCTCGGTGACCGCGCGCGCTTGAGCCTCGGTAATCGTCTCCGGCATCGGCGGCAGGCCCGAGCAGGCCATGTTGTATTGTGCTGCGGCGAAGCCGGCCCGGGCGACCGCATTGAGGACGGTCGAGGGTTCCGTTCCCTCGAAGGTCTTTGCGAAGATGCCGAGCTTCATCACACGCCACCCGTGACGTCGGTGAGCGCGACAGGCTTGCCGGTTTCGACGGAGCGCGCGACGGCGACCATGGCCCGTACGGAGGCCAGGCCATCATCGATGTCGGCGCCTTCCATCACTGCGCCATCCAGAATGGTGCGGGCGAAGCCCTCGACCTGACGGCGATAGAAATGACCGTCGGCACCGAGAACGCGATGGGTCGCGCCATCGGCTTCTCGGAAAATGTCGACCTCGCTGGTTTTGTAATACCACGGGTTATAGGTCTTGCCCAAAATGCTGCCGTTCCTGCCATAGATCTGGAAACCCTCGTGCCAGTCCATGCGCACCTGGACGGTGAGATCGAGGTGGCCGAGCGTACCGGAGGCAAACTCCACGTCGACGAACCAGCACCAGATGCCGGCTCGCTCACTCAGCCGCGCGGTGACGGAAACGATGTCGCCGGCAAAATAACGCGCCGTGTCGATCAGGTGGCAACCATGCGCCAGCATGTAGTAGCGGCGCAGGTCGGCTTTCGGATTGGCGGCGGGTTTTCGCGCATTGGCGCTGGCAACGATCAGCGGCTGGACCGCATCGGTCATCGGATAGCGGTGGGTGCTGTCGCAATACCATGCCTTCAAAGCAACCATCTCGCCCATCTCGTCGCGGATGAAGGATTTCGCCGCCTGGAGCCCGGCGTCGAAACGCTTCATATGCCCGACCTGAAACACCTTTCCCGACTTCTCGACTTCAGCCTTCAATTCAAGGCATTCCTCGACGGTGACCCCGACGGGTTTCTCGCACAGCACATGCTTGCCCGCCTGAAGGGCGCGGATGGAGGCCGGGACGTGAAAGGCATCGGCGGCGGCGATGATCACCGCATCGAGGTCGGGATCGGCCAGCATCCTGTCGTAGTCGTTATAGGTTTTACCGACCCCATGGGTGATCGCCATTCGTTCGCGCAGATCCTCGGCGACGTCGCAGATCGCATAGAGATCGGCATTCATAGCCTTCGTGCAGCTCTCGAAGTGCGCGGCCTGGGCAATCTGGCCGGCTCCCAGTACGCCGATGCGGAGGCGCCGTTCCTGTTTTGCTGGCATCGATAAGCCCTCTGGATCGAATGTTGAAGATGAACGCCGGTTTCGGCGCCGAATGGCATGGCTCTCTGGAAATCAACCCCGACATCACCCGCCTGCCGGCTCTGCCTCGTCAGTTCAAAGCCATGTGTGTTTGAGGATGGAAAAAATGAAGTTTCGCCGGGTCGATTGCCAGATTGATCGATTGGCCTGTTTCGACCGTGCTGACAGCTTCGAAGCGGGCAACGGCGTTGGCGGCACCGCTCAAGTCTTCGACGGCATCGGGGTCGCCCGAGTCGATCCGAACCGCGTCAATCTTCAAATGCACGATCAACTCGGAGCCAAGCTCCTCTATCGACTTCACGACAACCGGGATCGTCGGATAGGAGGCTCCGGAGGGCAGCTGGCTGTCATAGAGATCCTCGGGCCGAACGCCGAAGATCAATGCCTTTCCCTCGAAGGCGGAAAGACCGGGCGCCCGCTCGAAGACGCCGTCGGACAAGGGGATGGAAAAACCCGGCAAATGGATTCGCATACCCTCCAGACGCCCCTCGAAAAGGTTCATCGACGGCGAGCCGATGAAGCCGGCGACGAAGGCATTGACCGGGCGGTGATATAGGGCCTTGGGCGTGTCCACCTGCTGAAGCACGCCGCCCTTCAGCACGGCGATACGGTCGCCCATGGTCAGGGCTTCGGTCTGGTCGTGCGTCACGTAGATCGTCGTCACCCCCAATTGTCGCTGCAGGCTTGCGATTTCGGCGCGCATCTGAACACGCAGCTTGGCATCGAGGTTGGAGAGCGGTTCGTCCATCAGGAATGCCGCGGGCTCACGGACCATGGCGCGCCCCATCGCGACACGCTGGCGCTGGCCGCCGGAAAGCTGGGCGGGCTTGTTGCCGAGCAGGGTTTCCAGCTGCAGGATCTTGGCAATCTCGTGCACGCGCTTGGTTCGCTCGGCCTTGCTCTTTCCCGCCAGCTTCATCGAAAAGGCGATGTTGTCGAACACGGTCATGTGCGGATAAAGAGCATAGCTCTGAAAGACCATGGCAATGTCCCGGTCCTTGGGCGCAAGATCGACGACGTCCTGACCGCCGATGCTCAAGGTTCCGCTGCTGATCTCCTCAAGCCCGGCAATCATGCGGAGCGCCGTCGATTTTCCGCATCCGGACGGACCGACCAGAATCAGAAACTCGCCGTCATGAATCGTCAGGCTCAGATCCTTGATCGCATGGTAGCTGTTTCCGTAGGTCTTGCAGATTTTGTCCAGTACAACCACAGCCACGTCTCATCCTCCCGTATCAATCCGCTCACGTCTTCGACCGGCGCTCCCCGCCACCTCCGATCCTTTCGATAAGAAGGCTCAGGCCTGAGCTTTAAAGTCAACAGAAGAATCGAGGTGATTTCGCCATACGTTATCTATGTGTCAGCATATCATATTGAAATTGTTCACATTAATTCAATTTATTTGCGCGCTAATATTTTTTTACGCGCGTAATTTTTATAGCCGGTACGGCAGCTGTTGAAGGCTCTTTCAAACCCTACGATCGGCGTGTGGTTCCGCTCGGGCGGCCAACAAGGTCGACACCTATCAACGGCGCGCTAATCGTGACATCCCGGCATCGGGCGCGGCGCCGGTGCATTTTCCCCTGCCATCCATGCCAGGCAGGTCCGGTTGTCCGGCAGGCCCCTGCGCCCTCCCCGCGCGGTCACGGAAATGGCGGCAGCCGCTGTGGCATAGGCTACGCAATCAAGCGGGCTCTTTCCCTCGGCAAGGGCAAGAGCATAGGCGCCGTGAAAGCAGTCGCCGGCGCCGGTCGTGTCCACCGCTTGAACCTGATAGGCCGGCAAATGCCACCGGGTGGGATCGCCTTTCTGACGAAGGCAGGTCCCTCGTTCGCCATCGGTCAGCACGACAGCGGACCGCTCCGCTGACCAGAGTTTCTCCAGAATGGTCGCCGGATCACCTTCACCGGTATACTCCCTGGCGAAAGCGAGCGGCAGCACCAGATGGTCGGCGCAGGCGAGGAGCCGGTCCGTCTCGGCACCGACCGTCCATTCGATATCGGCTATCACGGCAAGGCCAAGAGCGCGCGCCCGTGCCACCACCCTTTCCGAGTGTACGGCATAGCCATCGATCAGCAGGACCGGGGCCTGCATCAAAACATCGTCGGGCAGTGCATCCGACGTCCCGTGCAGCACATCGTCGTCATAGGCTATGAACCGGTCGCCGTCAGGACCGACGGTGATCACCGAGCGGATCGGCGCGGCAGCGGCATGGCGCGGCGCCAGGGATATGTCGACGCCCTCGCGCTCGAGCTCGGTGCCGGCCGGATCGGCTGCGGGATCCTCGCCGAGCCAGCCGATGAAGCCGGCGCGCCCACCAAGCCTGGCGACAGCGACAAGGGCCGTCGCCACGTTGCCGCCATGGTCCATGGCCCGCTTGGTCACCTTTCCCTTGCCGGCCGAAAGCCCCCGATCGACATAGATGATGTCATCGATGGCAAGGGCGCCGAAGCCCAGAACCTGGAGCGGGCGCGACACGTCTCAAGCGCCGGCAGCCGCCAGCGCCTCCTCCGGCGCCATGCCTTTATGAATGACGAATTTGAAGGCTCGTGCGGCCATGGTCGTATCGCCGTGGCCCCAGAGGTTGCGGCCGACGACCGCGCCCTTGGCGCCGGCGCGCAAGGCTTCCGATGTCTGGACGAGCGCGCCAAGCAGCGTATCGGTCTTCGGGCCGCCGGCAATCACCACCGGGACCGGGCAGGTCGCGACGGTCTCGCGGAAGGATTCGAAATCTCCGGTATAGCCGACCTTGATCACGTCGACGCCGGCTTCGAAACCGATGCGCACCGCATAGGCGATTTCATCCGGGGTGAAGACGATCTTGCCGCCGTCGGAGAAATCACGGGGATAGACATGGGCAACGACCGGCATCTCGTAGCGGGCGGCGGCGTTGACCGTATCGGTCAGCCAGCGGATATACTCTCCCTCGGTGGCGCCGCGCACCGGAATGGCGACGGCCAGAGCGTCCGCACCATAACGCACCGCGTCTTCCGGGGTGGCAATGAGCTGGCGAATCCTGTCGTCAGCGGTGAAGCAGCCGCCCTGAATGACGAGGGCCGCCTTTCCGGCATAATCCGACCAGAGGTGACGCGCAGCGCCGGGCTGGATGCTGATGTAGTCGGGGCCACCCGCCATGACGCGTCTCAGCGCGCCCGGCAGATCGGCAAGCCCGCCCTCACGAACATTGCCGTAACCGACAAAATGATCGACCGCGCCCCCGAACAGATGCCCCGATGGGTTCGAGAACAGGCGTGCGAGGCGGACTTTGGTTCCGAGACCCATGGCGATGTTTCCTTTGCGATTGCGGCGTTGCGAGTGCCGGCGTCGTTGTTGAGAAAATCCTAACTCGAAAACAAACAAATGTTCAATATTTCGAATTCTTTCGTTTTCACGCGGAAAGAGAATTTTTGACGTGCATTTTTTGCCCGCTAGGGCTATTTGTGGGGCACAGGCCGCGCCATCAGACGGCTGTCTTTCGTTTTTCAAAAGTCGCCTTATCGCAACGAGGCGCGCGGCAGCCGGGATCGCACATGCTTGCAGAACAGAGGCGGCAGCAGATCATGCTGGAACTTCAACGGGTCGGTCAGGCCCGCACCCGCCAGCTCGCGGAATTCTTCGAGGTTTCGGAAGTCACGATCCGCTCCGATCTCGAAATCATGGACGCGAAGAAGCAGCTGATCAAAACGCATGGCGGGGCAATCGCCCTGCCGTCCGACTCGCCGGCCGCAGCCTTCGAGGAGCGCATGCAGCGCAATTTCGATGCGAAGCGGCGCATTGCCCAGATGGCCGCGCGGCAGATCATCGACAACCAGTCGATCGTCTTCGACAGCGGCTCGACACTGCTGCAGGTGGCCATGCAGATGCCGCCGGTCAACAACGTCGTGGTGGCGACGACGGCGATGAACATCGCCCAGCATCTGATGTACCGGCCGGGGCTCGACGTGCACATGATCGGCGGCCGGGTGTTTCCCAGCACCGTCAGCACGATCGTTTCGGATTCCGACAAGGCGGTCGGCGGGCTCGTCGCCCACCAGGCCTTTGTCAGCGCCCACGCGATCGATCAGGCCTTCGACGTCGTCGATGTCTCCGAGGATATTGCGCGGACCAAGCGCAACCTGGTTCGTATGGCCCGGCGCGTTGTGCTGGTGGCGGATTCGAGCAAGTTCGACATCGGCGCCTCCTCCAAAGCCTTCTCGCTGTCGCGCGTCGATCTGATCATCACCGACAGCAACATGCCGCACAGCATCCGCAACCGGCTGGACAAGCTCGGCGTGGAGGTGCGCTACGCGTGACGGGCAGGCAGCCTCCCAGCTGAGAAAAGTTTGGGCGCGCGCGAAAGGTTTTCGGCCGAGGCCGGGGACACGAAGTCGCCTAAAACCCCAGCCCTCGAAGCGTCTCGCGATTCTTGCGAACGGCCGCGGCCGGATCGGTTCCGGCATGGTCCGACTCTTCCTCCACCACGATCCAGCCGGTGAACTCCGGCGCCGCCCGAACGGCCGAAATCACGGCGGGCACGTCGCAGACGCCTTCGCCGAGCATCGCCCAAATCCCCCCGGCGTCGACATCCTTCAGATGCACGTAGCGGATGCGGTCACGATAGGCCGAAAGCGTCTCGCCGATCTCCTGGCCGCCACGCAGGATATGGCCGGTATCCGGCACCCAACCCACGCGTGGGTCGAGGAGGGCAAACAGCCGGTCATAGTCGTCGCGGGTGAAGAGCAGCGTATTGTGGTGCGAGGAAGGGTGGACGGCAACGGCGACGCCGGCCGACCGTCCGATCTCGGTCGCGCGATTATAGCACTCCGCCGCGATGGCGAACTTCTCCTCACGCGGGCCATCCGAAACGACCGTGGCCGATCCCATCGAGACCATCGCACCGGGAAAATTCGCCGCGAAATCCACCCATCGCCGGGCCGTCTCCAGATCGGAGGCGAGCTTTTCCGTCACCGTGAAGCCGCTGGCCGAGCCGAAGGCAAAGGAAACCAGCGTTAAACCGGCCTCCGCAAGAGTCCGGGCAAAGTCGCCGGGCTTGAGCGCGTAGTGACCGATCATCGTGTCGGTGATTTCGAGACCGGCATATCCGCCATCGGCGATGGCGCGCACCAGATCGTCCGGCCCGCCGCTCCACCCCTTGCCCAGCATCTCCCAGGTGAATGTCTGGCAGCCGATCTTCAGCGCAGCATCGTGCATATCTTGGTCCTGACCTATTCTTTGGTGACAGCCGATATCGAAGCCGGAGCCTCCGCGCCGGCGATCGTCACGCCACCGGTATCCGGCATTGCCGAAAAGCATTCTTCGAGAAGGGGGCGCTTCCCTCGGGGAATTGCGACGCCTCCCAACGTCTTGTCATTTCGTAGGGGAAAATGTTAGCGTGCGTCAACATAATTTATTCCTCGCGAATTCAACGTGCATCCGCGGCTCTGCGGGCAGGGAACGGCAAGGTCAGGTTTTCAATGACACAGACACTCAGGATCGGTGTTGTGGGATGCGGCAGCATTTCGCTCGCCTATATGCGCAACGCGTCGCTGTTTCGCGGCGTCGAAATCACCGCCTGTGCGGATCTTAATGCGGACGCCGCCAAGCGCCGCGCGGCCGAGTTCAATCTGCGGGCGGCCGACGTCGACGCCCTCATCGACGACAGGAACATCGACCTGATCCTCAACCTGACGATCCCGGCTGCCCATTTCGACGTCTCGATGCGGGCGCTGTCGGCGGGCAAACATGTCTTCACCGAAAAGCCGCTCGGCGTCACGGCCGCGGAAGGCCGCCTGTTGGTGAGCGCGGCTGCCGAAAGCGGCCTCATGCTCGGTTCGGCGCCGGACACCTTCCTGGGGGCGGCCGGACGCCATGCCCGGCGGCAGATGGAAGCCGGCGCCATCGGCCGGCCGGTAACCGGAACGGCCTTCATGATGGGCCGCGGCATGGAGCATTGGCATCCGGACCCCAGCTTCTACTACCAGGCCGGCGCAGGCCCGGTGATGGACATGGGCCCCTATTACCTGACGATGATGGTCAATCTCATGGGGCCAATCCGCCGGGTGCAGGCCGTCGCCACAAGCGGGCAGGAGGAGCGGCTCATCACCGCCGAAGGGCCGAAACAGGGCACCACGTTCAAAGTCGGCACACCGACCAGCGTGCTTTCGCTGCTGGAGTTTGATTGCGGCGCCACCGTGACCTTCGGCACCTCCTGGGACGTCTTCCGCCACTCCAACCATCCGATCGAACTGCACGGCACCGAAGGTTCGCTGCGCCTGCCGGACCCCGACAATTTCGGCGGCCCTATCGCGCTCTCCAGCCGTGGTGCGCCCTGGGAGGAAACCGATACGTCAGGCGCACTCTTCGGCGCCGTCAACTGGCCGATCGCAGCACCTGATCGTGCCAACTATCGCATGCTTGGCCTTGCCGATCTCGCCCGCGCCATCATCGAGGGCCGGACGCCGCGCGCTTCGGGGGATCTCGCGCTGCATGTGCTCGACGTCATGGAAGCAATCCTGCGGGCAGGTGAAACCGGTGTCGCTCAGACCATTCCGGATACTGTCGCCCAGCCGAGCGAATTGCGGGAAGACGAAGCAAGGAGCCTGCTCGCATGACGCAGCTGGATGAATCCGCAAGACGCGCACTGGCGTGGCCTGGCGATCCGCAGGAGCCGGTGGAAAACTGCACGCCGGCGCTGGCGCGGCAACAATATCTGGACGGTTTCGCAGACACCCAGTGGCCGCTCGAGGATGTGGCCGAGGTATCGGAGAAGCATGCCGGCGCAATCCGAGTGAAGATATGGCGCGGCTGCACGGCGCCGCGCGAGCAGGCCCCCGCCTTGCTTTATCTCCATGGCGGCGGCTTTGTGATCGGCGCGCCGGAAACCCATGAGGACATCTGCCGGACGCTTGCCAATAAGATTGGCGCGATCGTGATCTCGCCCGACTATCGCCTCGCCCCGGAGCATCCCTTTCCGGCAGCGATCGAAGATTGCGCAGCCACGCTCATCTGGATGAGGGATCAGGCAGACGCCCTCGGCATCGATCCGGCACGAATTATCGTTGGCGGCGATAGTGCCGGCGGAAATCTCGCCGCCGTCATCGCCCTTTTGGCGCGGGACGGAGAGGTGCCTGATGTCATCGGGCAGGTGCTGATCTATCCGGTGACCGACCAGTTGCAGGCAAGCGACAGCTACATGCGCTATGCAGAGGGTTTCGGCCTGACGGCAGCGGCGATGCGATGGTTCCGGGATCACTATCTGCCGGTGACGGCAAGCCGCTCCGACTGGCGGGCCTCGCCGCTTCGCGCGGCATCGCTCGCCGGCGTGGCGCCGGCCTTCGTGATCCTTGCCGGCCACGACGTGCTGTTCGACGAAGGCGCGCTTTATGCCGAGCGGCTCAATTCGGAAGCCCGGGCGACAAGCCGGACCTGGCCCGGACAGATCCATGGCTTCGTCTCGAAGAGACGGGCCATTCCCGAGGCGCAGGACGCGCTCGACGCCATTGCAACGGCATGGCGCACGATGGACCCGGCGCTCACGCGTTGAACCGTAACCGGCACCCGGCCTCAAGCCGAGTCGCGCATCACCAGTGTTGCTTCCAGGATGACCCTGTTCGTTGAAGGGGTCGTACCCTCGTCTTCGCTTTCGATATGAGACAGCAGAAGCTCAACGGATTTGGCAGCGATCTCCGGCGCGTTCTGGGCCATCGTCGTCAGCGACGGGCAGGTATATCGGCTGAGCGGGTGATCGTCGTGCCCGGCGATGCGAACATCGCAGCCGTCGCCGCGGCCGATTTTCAGGCCGGAAGCGAAGGCCGCCGCCATGGCGCCGAAAGCGAAGCGGTCGTTGGCGCAGAGCAGGGTTTTGCCGGGCAGGCTGCCACGCGCAAGAATTCTCTGCATCTGCTCGTATCCCAGGCGCTCGAACTCCCAGGACGGCGGCGCCTCGCAATCGATGACCAGCGGTGCATGCCCTTCCCTTGCCATCGTCGCACGGTAGCTGGCCTGCCGCTCGCCGGCGTTTTCCGTCAGATGCGGAATTTCCAGGAATATCGGCGGCTCACCGGACCGGCAGAGATATTGCACAATGGCTGCCATGCTTTGGGCGTTGTCGTTGCCGACATAGGGAAGATCGCCGCTGGCCGGATTGTCGAAGCAGACGACAGGGATGGCGTCCTTCAGTCTTTCCAGCGCGGAACGGCGTGAGCCGGCCCCGAGCGGCGCCACGATCGCGCCGGCAACCTTCAGCGACAGCAAGGTCCGCACCGCCTCCGCCTCCAGCTCCGGCCGCGTATGCGACGAGATCTGGACCGGCCAGAATCCCTTGTCGCGCAACTCCAGCTCGATCAGCGACACGACCTGCACATAGAAGGGATCCGACATGGTCGGGACCAGGATCCCGATATTTCTGGTCCGTTTGCGGTTGAGATGCCGCGCGAACAGGTTCGGCTCGAAATTCGACTTCTTGAGAGCCGCCTCGATACGCTTGCGGGTCACCTCCTTGATCTGCGAGGGATCATTGAAATATTTCGACAGCGTCGGACGCGACACGCCAGAAGCGGTCGCGAAATCATCCATCGATTTATAACTCTTCTTGGCCATTCAGTTCCTTAACGACGGGATGATCACGCTGGATCCAATTGATATCGCATTGGCGGCGCTGCCTTTCTAAACACGAAATAGTCGCCTCCATCCGCCCATTCCCCTCCTATGCCGGCGGTTGCAAACTTTCATTTGTTTACGAAAGTAAAGAAAAAATGCATCACAAGCAATACAAATTCTGCGAAAAAACATCGGCCGCAATATCGTATAATACGCTTTCTTATCAGTTGCTTAGAAAGTCAGACATCGTCCATGCCGCCGTCAATTTTTTTCTGCACCGCATTTCTTCATTGACAGACAGGCGCCTCAGGGAACCTAATTTGCCTACGGTCTTGAGGAGGATCGATCACTGAAAATCTATGGGAGGCACAGATGAATATCAGAAAATTCAGCGTGACCATGCGGGCTGCCGTGGCGGTGTGGGCGCTTTGCGCCAGCTCGGCATTTGCCGACACCACCATCGAGTTCATTCAATGGTGGGAACCCGAAATGCCCTCCGGCGCGCTGCGCGGCATCATGAACGATTTCGAGGCGGCAAATCCCGGCATCAAGGTGACGCTCGTCAGCGGTCCCTATGCCACGACCCGTGACCAGATCGTCGTCGGCGCCGCCTCCGGGACCTTAAGCGACGTCGTCGGCCTGGATGGCGCCTGGGTCAACGGGCTCTCCAAGCAGGGCGCGATCGCCTCCATGGACGAATTGATGGAGAAGGCGAAATACGAAAAGAGCCAGATCACCGATATCGTCAAGGTCGACGGCAAGAGCGTGATGTTCCCGCTGGCATCTTTCGTCTACCCCGTCTTCGTCAACCTCGATATCGCCAAGGCGTCGGGTGTCGACAAGCTGCCGGCCACGCGCACGGAATTCGCCGAAGCCGCCAAGAAGATGACCGACGCGTCAAAGAACCAGTATGGCTGGGTTCTGCCGCTGTCGCTGCAGTCTCCGAGCGGAATCCAGAACGACGTGATGTCCTGGGTCTGGGCCTCCGGCGCCTCGATGATGAAGGACGGCAAGCCTGACCTCGAAAATGACGCCGTCGTCGGCACGCTCGACTATCTGGCTTCCCTCAACAAGGACGGCGTTATTTCTCCCGGCATTTTCGCCAAGAAGGAACAGGACAAGGTCGAGGAATTCGTCAACGGCCGCGTCGGCATGATGGTCGATTCCCTCGCGCACGTGAATCTCATCCGTGAGCGCAATCCGAAGCTCAAATTCGGCATCTCCGCCTTGCCGGCCACCGACGGCTATACCGGCAAACGCGGCATGCCCTATGCGTCCTGGGGCATCGGCATCAGCGAGGGCAGCAAGCACAAGGAAGAAGCCTGGAAGCTGGTGGAATACCTGATGAGCCCCGACGTCAACGGCCGCCTGGTGTCGATTGCCAATGCCTTCCCCGGCAATGTCCATGCCAAGCCGGACTTCGTGGCATCGGACCCGATCTTCGCCGAAGCTTTCAAAATCTTCCAGAGCGGCTATCCTGCCAACGAATTCGTCGGCCTTCCGGTTGCCGAAGAGTTGATGCGCGACATGAACGTCGAAGTTCAGAAAATGTTCGACGGCGGCCAGTCGGCCAAGGACGCGGCAGCCAATACCGAGAAGGCCTGGCTCGCGAAGTTCTGATGCATGTCGCCCGGAAGTGCGCAGCGGTTCCGGGATAACGACATGCATAACACAAAGGGCTAAAGCACGTCGCTTTCACGAGATCGCCGGCAACGCGACGTGGCGCTGCCGGCGCAAGTCGTCAAATCTCGGCAGAATGGGAAGTCACAG
Source organism: Rhizobium ecuadorense (assembly GCF_001187535.1). GTDB lineage: Bacteria > Pseudomonadota > Alphaproteobacteria > Rhizobiales > Rhizobiaceae > Rhizobium > Rhizobium ecuadorense. The sequence goes on along the minus strand of NZ_LFIO01000074.1, from coordinate 140,445 downwards.
CTCATGAATCATTCCGCTCCGGCCCTGGTGGCAGCGCAAGTCAAAGCGCGAGGGAAAAGAAGGCTTCGTTACAGCACCTTGAGGAAGCTGGTGCCGTATTTCTACGTGTCGCCGGCGACCTTTTTGCTTGTTCTGCTGATGCTGTTCCCGATGGTGATGGTCTTCAAATATTCATTGATGGACGGCGCCATCATGAAAAAGGACGCTGCATTCGCAGGCGTCCAGAATTACCTGACCATCTTCGAAAATCCGGTCTTCTGGCAGTCGGTCGGCCAGACCATGTATTTCACGATCATGAGCGTCGTCTTCCACTTCATCATCGGCCTAGCCTTCGCGCTGCTGTTGAACACCAACCGCGTCGATCCGCTGATCAGGAGCATATTGCGTGTGCTCTTCATCCTGCCGTGGCTGTTCACCGCCGTCATCATCGCCATCATCTGGCGCTTGCTGCTCGACCCGAACGGCGTCGTCAACAGCGTGCTGATGGCGCTCCGTATCATCAACTTCAAAGTCGAATGGTTCTCCTCGACCCACACCGCCATTCACGCCCTGACCTTTGCAAATATCTGGGCGGGTTATCCGCTCTACATGGTCAGCCTGCTTGCCGGCCTGCAGGGCATTTCGAAGGAGCTCTACGAGGCAGCCGGGATCGACGGCGCCAACGAGCTGGAAAAATTCTGGTACATCACCATTCCGCAGCTGATGCCGATCATCATCAGCATCGCGCTTCTCGACTTCATCTGGACGATGCAGGTTTTTCCGCTCGTCTGGATGACGACGGGCGGCGGCCCGATCTACTCTACGGAGGTGCTCTCCACCTTCACCTATAAGCTCGCCTTCTCCCAGTATGAATTTTCGCTGGCTTCGGCGAGTGCGATGATCATCCTCATCATTTCGATGAGCGTCACCTACTTCTACATCAAACACCAGCAGCGCAGGTGACCGCCATGGCAAAGCGTTCCAAGAACTCGGCCCTGCCGACTATCCTGACCTATCTCGGGCTGGCGGTCGGCCTCATCTTTTCGACCTTCCCGATCGTCTGGATGTTTTTCAGCTCGCTGAAATCGAACACGGAAATCTTCGCCCTTCCACCGCGGCTTCTGCCGGAGGATTTCACCGTGGCCGCCTATCTGACGATCTTCAACGATCCGGTGAAGGTGCGCTTCTTCATCAATAGCTACTTCGTCGCCGGCGTCGTCACCTGCCTGACCCTCGTCATCGCCATCCTGACCGCCTATGGATTCAGCCGCTACTCGTTCCGCTTCAAGAACACCTTGAACATCTTCATCATCAGCACCCAGACCGTTCCGCCGATCACGCTTCTCATCCCCTATTTCGGCATGGTCGTCGCCTTCAGGATCTTCGATACCTATCTGGCACTGATCCTCACCTATATGGTCTTCACGCTGCCTTACGCGGTCCTGCTGATGACAGGCTACCTCAACACCTTGCCGAAGGAATTGGACGAGGCCGTCCTTGTCGACGGCGGCTCGAGCTGGACGGCACTTTGGCGCGTCATCGTGCCCGTCTCCATTCCCGGGATCGTCGCCACCGCGGTTTACACCTTTCTGCTGGCGTGGAACGAATTTCTCTTCGCCCTAACGCTGACAAAGTCGATGGATCTCAGAACCGTTCCGATCGGCATCCAGTTGCTGATGGGCCAGCATGCTTTCGAATGGAATGAAATGATGGCGATGAGCGTGCTCGGCTCCCTCCCCCTGCTGGTGCTGTACCTAGTTGCCCAACGCTATTTCCTGGCGGGCATGACCGCCGGCTCGGTCAAAAGCTGAGGTGGGACCAATTCGTCTTAAGCATTGATATCCGCCACGGCTTATTGCGAAACTTCGCGGACCGCGTGCAGGATCGAGCGGGCAATATCGGCAAAGCCAAGTCCGGCGGGCTGCGAGGAGACCCACTTGGGCGCGAATTGCAGCTGCGGTAGGACCGGGATGATATTGTTGACCCCGAAGGAATTGCGGATAAAGCCGAACATCGGCGCGTCGTTTCGAGAGTCGCCGACGAAGGCAGTCGCGGTGGGCGTCTCGGTCGGATCGACACCAAACAGGCCGGTTAGAACCCGCTCGCTCATCGATCGCTTGTTGTAGTCGCCGATCCAGGTGTTGATGTGGATGGAGCTGATCGCCACCGTTCCGCCCATGGCCCTGATGCTGGACGCCAGATCCTCGACCTCGTGCGGATCGTGACCCTGTATGTCGATCGCGACATCCGCCAGCCGGAAGACCTGGTCGTGGGCGATCCTGAACGGCCTGCTCTTTTGCGTGATCAGCGCTTTGATCGCCTGCAGATGCCGGCGTTGGCGCTCGCCCTGCAGGGTGCCGTCTTCCCAATAGTCGAAGACGACGTCGCCATCCCGGCGGGTGACGCAATATGCGCCGCTTTCGCCGATGACAGCGGCCACCGGCCAGGCGCGGACGATATGTTCGCACCAGCCGGCAGAGCCGCCCGTGACCGGCACGACGGCAATGCCGGCCCGGCTGAGATCCCACAGAGCCTCATAGGTCTGCGGCAGAAGTTTGCCCTCTGTCGTCAGCGTATCGTCGATATCGGTGAACAGGTAACGCACATCCTGCAGCTCCCGCACTGATGGCGCCAGGTCCACGTAGCTCATGTCGTCTCCTCGCTGCATGTCACCACGTCCAACCCGCTTTCGGCGAGAGCATTGGCGGCCGACGCTTCGCCGGGCAGCCGATCCGTGTAGAAACGGGTGAGTTTGCTGAACGGCGCAACCCGCACGGAGGCGGTGCGCGTCCACTTGCTGACGTCTGCGGCGAGGATCTGCGTTTGTGAATTTTCAAGAAGCGCGTTGGTGATCTGGGCCTCGCTGTAGCTGAAATCCATCAGGCCGGTGAGCGGGCTCAGAGCGCCTGCGCCGACCACGGCGTGGGTTGCATAGAATTTTTCAACAAACCGGATCACATCCGTGCCGACCACGTCGCGGTCATCGTGACGCAAAAGACCGCCGGTCAAATGGACCTCGACACTCGGGGCGTCGCACAGGCTCAAGGCGACGTGGATGTTGTTGGTGATCACCGTCAAACCCTGGTGATCGCGCAACGCGTCGGCAACGAATTGCACCGTGCTGCCGATCCCGAGGAACACCGTCGCCTCGGCGCCGATGTCGGCGGCCACGCGCCGTGCGATCAGGCGCTTGGCCCGCCGGTTGAGCTGGGCGCGGGCGTTGAGCGAGATGTTGCTGCCCTCGACCGGCAGATCGACGCCGCCATGGAAGCGGCGCGCGTGTCCCAGATCGCATAAGCCATTGATATCGCGACGAATGGTCTGCGTCGTCAAATCGTAGCGACGTGCCAGCTCCTCGATGTACTGAACACCCTCGGTCTCGATCAGCGCAAGGATCTCGCGTTGTCGGCTCGATATGATCCGCTGCCCCATCGCCGCTCCTTAGGTGAGGTAGACACTGGGATCGTCTGTTATCACGCCGGTCAAACCCGCGTCCCAGAAAGATGCGAGCCGCTTTGGGTCGTTGCAGGTCCACGCCCGCACCTTGATGCCGCAACGGACTGCCTCTTCGAGAAACCCGATACTGAGGGCCTTATAGTCGAGATGGATGGTCGTTGCCGGGATCGACCGAAGGATATCCAGCCAATCCGCAGGCACCTTGCTCCACAGCATGGCGAGTTCGTGACTTGGATCGAGCCCATGCATTCCTTTCAGCGCAGCGGCATCAAAGCTCGAGATCATGATTCTGGTGTGCGGCGCCCGCGCCTTCAGATGCTGATCGACGATATTGACCAGTTGGCCGAGCGATTTGTGATGGGCATGCTGCTTGATCTCGACATTGGCGTTGAGGCCAAATTCGCCGAGGGCCGAAACGACCCGCGCCAGCGTCGGCAGCGGTTCACCCTTGAATTGCGGGACGAACCATGCGCCGGCGTCGATGGCCTTGAGATCCGACGCTGTGAGGTCGGCAAGACTTCCCTTTGACGACGAGCAGCGATCGATTGAAACATCGTGGATCACCACCGGGGTGCCATCGCCAAGAAGGGCAACGTCGAGTTCGACCCATTCCGCGCCTTGTTCGGCGGCTGCCCGAAAGGCAGCAACGGTATTTTCGGGCGCCACGGCAGAGGCGCCCCGATGCGCCTGAACTTCACTGCGTGGCGGGCCGGATCGTGGCTCTACGGTCGTCATCGTCTCATCTCTTTCCTCGTCTTCTGCTGGATGAAGAAATAAAAATCCTGCGTCAATCCGTGCGTTTTCCGGTATTGCTGTTAAACGGGTGCATCGCGTCAACACGGGCGAAAACGTCGATATTCGCATTCTCGGCAAAGTCCGGGCGGCCCGGTACCGTCAGGACGACTGTCCGCTGGCTCTCACCCAATCGCACATGCAGATGGCTTTCTCCGCCGATCGGCTCGAGCAGCTCGACCGTCGCATTCAGGCGAACGGTGGGCGTCGCCGGCTCGGTGACGAGCAACGCGTCGGGGCGAAGGCCGACCATGTCGGTGCCGGCAGGCAGTGCCAGGGTGCCTGCCCTGTCGGCGGCCCTGAGCACGTCGACCGGCACAAGGTTCATAGGCGGCGAGCCGATGAAGCCGGCGACAAACAAACTTGCCGGTCGATCGTAAACTGCTACGGGTGTACCGACCTGTTCGACAAGGCCGCCGTTCATCACCACCAACCGGTCCGCAAGGGTCATCGCTTCGAGCTGGTCGTGCGTGACGTAGATGCTGGTGGTCTTCAGACGCCGTTGCAGCCGGCGAATTTCGACGCGCATCTGCACCCGCAATTTGGCATCGAGATTGGAGAGCGGCTCGTCGAACAGAAAGGCGGCCGGCTCGCGGACGATGGCGCGTCCCATCGCCACACGCTGGCGCTGCCCTCCGGAGAGTTCGCGAGGTTTGCGATCCAACATCGGTCCGATTTCGAGGATCTCGGCGGCCTCCGCCACGCGGCGGTTGATTTCCGCCCGTTCGGTGCCGCGGTTTTTCAAACCGTATTCGAGATTTCCCCGCACGGTCATATGCGGATAAAGCGCATAGTTTTGAAAGACCATCGCAATGTCGCGGTCGGCCGGCTCCGCCTTGTTGACATTGCGGCCGGCAATCTCGACATCGCCTTCGCTGATCGTTTCCAGCCCGGCGACCATGCGAAGCAGGGTTGATTTGCCGCAGCCGGAAGGGCCGACGAGCACGATCAGTTCGCCATCTGCAACCGACAGGTTGATGCCTTTGACAGCCGGAACGGCACCATAGTTCTTCTTGACGTCGATGATATTGATCGTAGCCATTTCATTTCTCCGTTTCGACCAGGCCTTTGACAAAAAGGCGTTGCATGGCGACGATGACGAGGACGGGTGGCAGGGCGGCCAGAATGACCGCTGCCATCACGAGGTTCCAGCGCGGCTCGGCATCGGCAACCGCTGCCATGCGCTGAATTCCCATGACGACGGTATAGAAGCTCTGGTCGGTGGTGATGATGAGCGGCCAGAGATACTGGTTCCAGCCGAGCACGAAGAGGATGATGAACAGGGCGGCGATATTGGTGATCGACAGCGGCAGCAGAATATCGCGGAAGAACTTCATCGGCCCTGCCCCGTCGACACGGGCGGCCTCCATCAATTCGTCAGGCACCGTCAGAAAGAACTGGCGAAACAGGAAGGTCGCCGTTGCCGAGGCGATCAGCGGAATGATGAGGCCACCGTAATTGTTCAGCATTCCGAGGTCGGCGACAACCTTGTAGGTCGGCACGATGCGCACCTCGACCGGCAGCATCAGCGTGATGAAAATCATCCAGAATGCCAGGGTCCGGAACGGAAACCGGAAATAGACGATTGCAAAGGCCGAAAGGATCGAAATGGCGATCTTCCCGACGGCGACGCCGACCGCCATGATCAGCGAGTTGATCATCATCGGCCCGAGCGGCGGCGCTCCCGAGCTTGTCATGCCGGATGACAGCATCGTCGAATAGTTCTCGATGATGTGGCCTCCCGGGGTCAGCGGCACGACGCCCGACAGGAAGTCATTGGGCCCGTGGCTCGATGCGATGAAAGCGACGTAGACCGGAAACACAACGATCGTGACGCCGAGGATCAGCACAAGATGGGCCAGGAAATTCAGGAAGGGGCGATTTTCAACCATCCTTGGGCTCCCTCAATATTGCACGCGGCGTTCGATGAAGCGGAACTGCACCGCCGTCAGGGCGACGACGATCACCATCAGAATGACGGACTGCGCCGCCGACGAGCCCAGATTCAGTCCGATGAAACCGTCGAAATAGACCTTGTAGACCAGGATCTCGGTTGCGCGCGCCGGCCCGCCCTGGGTGGTCGCATGAACGATGCCGAACGTATCGAACATCGCGTAAACGATATTGATGACGATCAGATAGAAGGTCGTCGGCGAGATCAGCGGGAAGACGATCGTCCAGAAACGCTTGGTAGGCCCGGCCCCATCAATGGCGCCGGCCTCCTGAAGCGAGCGGGGCACGGACTGCAACGCAGCCAGGAAAAACAAGAAGTTATAGGATATCTGTTTCCAGGTGGCGGCGATCACGATCAGGATCATCGCGTCGTTGGGATTGATCAGATGGTTCCAATCGACGCCCATCGACCGCAGCATATAGGCGACGATGCCGATCGACGGATTGAACATGAACCACCAGAGAATACCGGCAATCGCCGGGGCGACGGCATAGGGCCAAATCAGCAGGGTCGAATAAATTCGGGAGGTGCGGAGCACGCGCATTGCCGCGGCCGCCAGGAGCAGCGCGATCGACGTCGACAGCACCGTCACGAGAATGGCGAAGATCAGCGTGTGGCCGAAGGCATTGATATAGATCGGATCGGCAAAAAGCCGACGGTAGTTTTCGAACCAGACGAAGTTCGTTTTGAAGCCGAAGGCATCCTCGCGCAGGAAGGATTGCCAGAAGGCCGTTGCCGCAGGCCAGAGAAAGAATACCACGGTCACGAAAATCTGGGGGGCAATGAGCAGGTAAGGCAAAAGCTTGTTGGGAAATACGGTCCGTTTGGTTTGCATGAGCCCTCACACTGACGGATGGGAAACGGGGACCGGTCTTTCGCCGGCCCCCGTCGCGGTGCCCATTAGTTGGCGGACTCGAAATCGCGAAGCTGTTCGTTGCCGCGTGCGACGACGGAATCGACCGCTTCCTTCGCCGTCTTCTTTCCACCGAGCAATGCGGCAAACTCATCGTCGATGATGCCGCGCACCTGGACGTAATTGCCGAAACGGATGCCCTTGGAATTGTCGGTGGGCGTCACCCGCGTCAGCTGCTTGATGCCGATGTCGGAGCCGGGGTTCTTCTCATAATAGCCCTGATCCTGGCCGAGCTTATAGGCAGCTTCGGTGATCGGCAGATAGCCGGAAAACTGATGCCAATCGGCCTGAACTTCCGGCTTCTGCAGGTAGGTGAAGAACTTCGCGACCCCCTTATATTCCTCTTCCGGACGGCCCTTCAGCGTCCAGAGGGTGGCGCCGCCGATGATCGAATTGAGCGGCTGCTTGATGACGTCATCGTAGAAAGGAAGCGGTGCAAAACCGACTTTGAAGCCTTTCGCGTTGTTGATGACGCCGGCCCGGCCGGCCGACGAGTTCATATACATCGCGCATTCCTGCGAATAGAACATCGGAGGCGCGTTGTCGCCGCCGACAGGCCCGCCGAATTTGAAGAGACCTTCGTCCTGCCACTTCTTCAAATTGTCCCAATGGCGAATCGTCAGATCGTTGTTGAAGGTGAATTCGGCGTCCAGGCCGCCGAAGCCGTTAGCCTTGGTGGAGTAAGGCTTGTCGTGCAGGGCATTGAGATTTTCGGTCTGGATCCAGGAGATCCAGGCACTGGTGAAGCCGCATTTGGCCGCACCCGATTTCATGATGGTCCGCGAGAAGGATTCCACCTCCGCCCATGTTTTCGGCGGCGCTTCCGGATCGAGCCCGGCCTTCTTGAAGACGTCCTTGTTGTAATACATGATCGGTGTCGAGGAATTGAATGGCAGCGACAAGACGTTGCCGCTGGTGTCCGAGTAATAACCGACGACCGGGGCAATGAATTTGCTCTGGTCCCAGGCCTCGCCTTCGTCTTTCATCAGCTGGTAAACCGGATAGACCGCACCCTGTGCCGCCATCATGGTGCCGGTGCCGACTTCATAGACCTGGACGATAGCCGGCTGCTGCTTGGCACGAAACGCAGCGATCGCGCCGGTCAGCGTCTCGTCATAGGTGCCCTTATAGACCGGCACGATCTCATAATCGGACTGAGATGCGTTGAAGCCCTTGGCGATCTGTTCAAGCTTCGCGCCATTCTCGCCGCCCATCGCATGCCACCACTGGATCTTGGTGGCGGCCATGGCCGGGACGGATAAGGACAGGCTGGTCAATCCTGCGGACAGGAAAAAAGCGATCTTGTTCATCTTCACTCCCATTGCTCTCGGTCCGCAGCCTCCCGCTCCAGACGTGCTGCAATGGTAACAGCCATAGTTCACTTTGCAATAATGAAATGTTCAAATGAACATTTGCCGAAAGCGCCGGGACAGCGCGATCGACGGATTGCGATTTCTGTCAATGACTTCCCTTCTGCGGTCTCGCGGCTTTCCATGGCAGCCGCCGTGCTTTATGACGATTTTGTGACAGTCCATGGAGTGCCGATGTTAAGCTGGTTTCGAAAACTCATGCCGCGGGAAGATCGTTTCTTCGATCTCTTCGCTCAACACGCAAAAACCGTCGTCGGTGCGGCCGAAGCGCTCAACGAACTTTTGAGCGGCACGGACATTGAAGGCCATTGCGCCCGGATCGTCCAATTGGAGGATGAAGCGGACGAGATTACCCGCCAAGTGCTGCTTGCCGTGCGCCGCAGTTTTGTCACGCCCTTCGATCGTGGCGACATCAAGGATCTCATCCAGTCGATGGACGATGCGATCGACATGATGCAGAAAACCGTCAAGACCATCCGGCTGTTCGAGCAGAAGAGCTTCGACCCTGTGATGCAGGAAATGGGAAAGACGATCGTCCAGGCGGCGCATCTGATCGCCGAAGCCCTTCCCCTTCTCGACCGGATCAGCGCCAACGCCCCGCGTCTGGCCGCGCTGGCCGAAGAAGTAACGCGCGTCGAGGGCCGGTCCGACGAGTTGCATGAGCAGGGCCTGAAGGATCTTTTCCGCCGCCACGGCGCATCAAATGCGATGGCTTATCTTATCGGCAGCGAGATTTATGGCGAGCTTGAGAAGGTCGTCGACCGTTTCGAGGATGTCGCCAACGAAATCAGTGGCATCGTCATCGAGAACGTTTGATGGAAGCCACCCTCGCCCTGCCCCTCCTTGCCGCTCTCGTGGCCGTTGCCCTCTTCTTTGATTTCTTGAACGGCCTGCACGATGCAGCCAATTCGATCGCCACGATTGTGTCGACGCGGGTGCTGCGTCCGCAATATGCTGTGTTTTGGGCGGCTTTCTTCAACTTCATCGCCTTCCTGTTCTTCGGTCTGCACGTCGCAGAAACGCTCGGGACCGGCATTATCGATCCGGCCATCGTCACGCCGCAAGTCATCTTCGCGGCGCTGGTGGGCGCGATCGTCTGGAACATCGTCACCTGGATCTTCGGTATCCCCTCGAGTTCATCGCATGCACTGGTCGGCGGACTGGTGGGCGCTGGCCTGATGAAGACAGGTTTCAGTTCGATCGTGTGGAGCGGATTGTTGAAAACGGCCGGCGCCATCGTGATGTCGCCGGCGATCGGGTTTCTCCTTGCGCTGCTGCTCATCCTGATCGTGTCGTGGATCTTCGTGCGGCAGACGCCTTTCGCTGTCGATCGGACATTCCGGGTTTTCCAATTTGTCTCCGCCTCCCTCTATTCCCTCGGCCATGGCGGCAACGACGCTCAGAAGACGATGGGCATCATTGCCGTGTTGCTCTATTCGCAAGGCTATCTGACCGGCGGCTTCCATGTACCGCTCTGGGTCGTTCTGTCATGCCAGGGCGCAATGGCGCTCGGCACACTTTGCGGCGGATGGCGGATCGTCCACACCATGGGCTCGAAGATCACGCGCCTCAACCCAATGCAGGGTTTCTGTGCCGAAACCGGCGGAGCATTGACGCTGTTCGGCGCAACCTGGCTGGGCATCCCGGTCTCGACGACGCACACGATCACCGGCGCCATCATCGGCGTGGGTGCCGCCCGACGGCTGTCAGCCGTTCGCTGGGGCTTGGCCGGCAACATCGTTATCGCCTGGGTTGTCACACTCCCGGCCGCCGCGACCATTTCAGCGCTCTGCTACTGGCTTTCGGACTTCTTCTAGAGCATGATGCCGTGAGCGGTTTTCTCATGACATCGTGCTCTAACTCTTTAATTTAGAACAGGATTCATCTTCGTCACCGGTGCGTCCCAGCCCCGCAGCGCATCGCAGACATCGGCTCTGCCGGGCGCGCCGATACGGCCGCCGAAGACCTGGCATTTGAGCGCCGCCGCCATGGACGAGAAACGCATCGTCTCGGCGATCGGCACGCCTTCTGCGATCGCCAGAGCGAAAGCGCCATGGAAAATATCGCCGGCCGCGAGCGTATCGACAGCCCTTACTTTCGGAGCGGCAAGATGGAAGATTTCGCCGCTTCGGTCGTCGCACCAGAAGGAGCCGTTTTCTCCTGACGTAACGCTGATGAAGGCGTGCTCGAACTTTCGCTTCAAGAGACCAACGGCCTTCGCCGGCTCGGCAGTTCCAGTGAGGCGCTCGGCGGCCGGCTGCGAGAACACGATGTGGCTGGCCGCAGGTGCCAGCATCTCGATCACGCCGTCGCCGGCAACGTCGCCGTCGAGAATAGCCGGTTTGCCCGCCTCTGCGGCTGCGAGCAGCGTCCGCAATGCCAGCTTCGGCCAGCGGACGTCGACCAGAACCGCATCGAAAGCTGACACGTCCTGTTTTGTCACCGGTTTGACCGTCTCGTGCAGGGCCGCATCGTAGAAGGGCACGATCAACCGCTCGCCCTGATCGTCGACAAGGATCGTCGAGACCGCCGAGCGGGCGCCCGCCACACGGACCATGCCGCTCGTATCGATGCCGCTGCTGCCGAGGTCGGCAATGATGCGTTCGCCGGTGGCATCATCACCGACCGCACCCCAGAGGCTGGCATTGCCACCCAGCCGGGCGACCGCAAAGGCCGCGCTCGACGCCATGCCTTCGGCGACCTGCAGCATATCGTAGGGGAGAATTTTGCCCTGGCCGGCCGGCAGCGCCCGCACGCGAAACAGCGTGTCCAGGACCGCAGCGCCGACGCACAAAACACTGCGCGCCGGACTAGAGCATGACGCCGAAAAGTGTGAGCGGTTTTCGGACGACATCATGCTCTAACTCTTTATTGAGAGCAGGATTCAGACTTTAGGCCGACCGGCCTAAAATCATCCTGTTCTAGCGGGCGGATGGAAGGCGAAAGAAGTCGTCAAAACCGTCGTCTCACCTGTTCACTTGACGGCTCCGGCCGTCAGCCCCGCGACGATCTGCCGTTGCGCAAACACCGTCAATATCAGCACCGGCAGGGTGACGATCAACGCCGCCGCCGCAAGCGGCCCCCAACTGACCTGTTCGAAGGAGAGCATGTTGTAGACCGCGACCGGAAGCGTGCGCGTCTCGCGGCTGGCGAGCACGATGCCGAAGACGAAGTTGTTCCAGGAGAAGATGACCGACAGGATAAAGGCGACGACAATGCCGGGCTTGGCGATCGGCAAAGCGACCAGACGGAAAATCTGCCAGGGCGTCGCACCGTCGATGCTTGCAGCCTCTTCCAGCTCCATCGGCGTCGTCTCGAAATAGCCGATCATGATCCAGACGACGATCGGCACGGTGACGACGAGATGAATGATGATCTGCGGCATCAGCGTGCCGAGCAGGTTCAGCCACTGGAATAGCAGGAAAAGCGGGATCAGGAAGGAAAGGCCGGGCGTCATACGGGCGATCATGATGACCATCGCCGACTTCTCCGCCTTCAGCCGCGCGATGCCGTAGCCGGCCGGCACGCCGATCAGCAGCGCCAGAAGCGTCGCGGCACCGGTCACCAGCACGGAATTCCAGAGATAGAGGAAGAAATTATTCTCCTCGAAGACCTTCAGATAATTCGTCCAGGCGAAACGCTCCGGAATGAAGATGGGCGGATAGGCGCCGTTGTCGATCTCGTATTTCAGCGACAGCGAGATCATCCAGAGGAAGAACAGGACGACCGGCGAGATCATCACCAGGGCGACGAACAGCAGTCCGATGCGATCGAGCGTCTTGCGCTTCATCAGCGTGCCTCCCCGTCGGACCAGTTCGCGCGCTGCCGGAGCATCAGAAGGACGAAGGAGAGCAGGACGATGAGGATGAAGAAAACCACCGCCATGGCCGAGCCATAACCGATATCGTAGTAGGCGAAAGCGGTGTTGTAGAGATAGATATTGATCGTTTCCGACGCCGTGCCCGGGCCGCCCTGGGTCATGGCATAGATGATGTCGAAGCTTTTCACCGCATCGATGCTGCGGATGATCACGGCAATCATCAGGAAGGGCGCGATCATCGGCAGGGTCAGATAGCGGAATTTCTGCCAGACATTGGCGCCGTCGATCTCCGCACTTTCATAGGGCTCGCGCGGAACCGCCGCCAGACCGCCGAGCACGATCAGCATGATGAGCGGCGTCCATTGCCAGGTCTCGACCAGCACCAGCGAGGGGATGACGCTGCTCTGATTATAGATCCACTCCTGCGGGCCGATGCCGATGAAGGAAAGAAGATAATTGAGGACGCCGAGCTGCGGATGAAACATCATTGTCCAGACCAGGGCGATGGCGACCGGTGTCGCCATCATCGGCATCACGAATATGCCGCGCAGAAGGCCGCGCAGCGGGAATTGCGTATCGAAAATCAACGCGGCGAGCGTGCCTAAGAAGAGCGGCGCCACCACAGAGAGCGTCGTATAGAGCACCGTATGCCACAGCGACTCCCAGAAGCGCATGTCCACGGCCAGGCGGGCATAATTGTCCAGTCCGGCGAAAACCTGGGACTGGCCGAGCGTCCAGCTGTTGACGCTCATCCAAAGGGTAAACACCCATGGAAAAACGATAACGGCCGCGATGACGATCAGCGCCGGGATGACGAAGGGCCAGTAGTTGGGAGCAACGCGACCCGCGTTGCTCCTTCCCTTCGAGGCGGCCTTGGCGGCTGCGGCCGTTTCGATGCTTGCCGAGGCCATTATCCCTCGCTTTTCGCCAGGACGGGTTCGAACTGTGCCGTCGCGGCCTTGAGCTCGGTTTCCGGATCGGCGCCGCCGATCATGTTGGTGAGGCCGACGCCATAGATGTCGCGGAACTCGGTGACCGGAATGATGACCGGCAGCGCGAGCTGCGAGATCTTGCCGGAACCGACGACGGCATCGAGCCAAGCGCCCGGCATCTTGACGCCTTCGCGGACCTTCGCATCCTCGAGCACGGACTGGCGGAAAGGAACACCGGCGCCGGCCTGCAGCAGACGGGCGCCCATGTCATGCGATATCGCCCATTGGCAGAAGAGGTAGGCCGCTTCCTTTTTCTGGCTTGCGGCGACGACGCCGAGCCCGTCGCCGAAGGTGCCTGCGGCCTGTGCCTTCGGGCCTTTCGGCATGATGCCGTAACCGACCTGGCCGACGACGCGCGACTTCTCAGGATTCTCGATCGGCGGGGCAAAGCCGACGCCATCGAGCCACATGCCGATCTTGCCCTGCAGGAAGGCCGACTGCGCCTCGGCCCAGTTGAAGCCGGAGACGCCGGGAGGGGCGGTCTTGGTCATCAGCTTCTGGTAAAGTTTGGCGGCATCGACCGCTTCCGGCGATGTCGTGCGGAGCTTGCCGTCCGGGCCGAGCGGGCTCGAACCGTAGCCGAGCAGCAGCGACGTCCAGACCGGGGTATTGGCGTTCTTCAGGCCGCGGGCAACGAAGCCGTAGGTGTTGGTCGACGGATCGGTGAGCGCTTCGGCCGCACTTGCCAGCTCTTCGAACGTCGTCGGGTAGGAAAGCCCCTTCTTCTCGAACAGCGCCTTGTTCCAGTAGATGATCCAGTAATCGACCGAAAAGGGAAGAGAACGCAGAACGCCGCCGGCGTCCTTGGCGAAGGCGAGGCCGGCTTCGGCGAAATCACCCTCCGTCAGCGATGGATCGGTCAGCGCGGGATCCTTGAGGAAGCCGCCGATGTCGGCAAGCCAGCCGCCCTTTTCGAACTGCCGCTTCTGGACGTGATAGCTCATATGCACGACGTCGAAGCTCGGCTTTCCCGAGCTGAGCTCGATCGTCGTCTTCTGGCGCTGCTGCTGCTCGGGCGTTGCTTCGGCATTGACCTTGATGCCGGTGAGCTCCTCGAATTCGGGCAGGTACTTCAGGAGTATTTCGCTGCGCGGGCTCTTGACCAGATTGACCTCGAGCGTGGTGCCGGCGAAGCGCTTCCAGTCGACGGCAGCCGATGCGGAGCGCATGCCGAGCATGCTGCTCGCCCCGAAAGCGGCCGTCCCCGCCAGAAAGCCGCGTCTCGTCGGATTCAAAAATGATGGCATGGTATTCCTCCTCCTTTTGCCGGCGATCTCCTCACCTCCGGCTGATTATTCCCGATTAGATCCTCAGCGCACGGTCCCTTGCACCGTTGATGTGTGCGACAAGGTTGTTGACGGCGTCCTCCGCCGATCGTCGTTCGATCGCCTCGAGCACTTTCAGGTGCTCGCCCATGACAGGCCCGACGTGACCCTCGATGCGAAACCGGTCTTGGCTGATCAGGCGCATCTTGATCGAGTTTACCCGGTAGGCATTCGAAATGATGGTATTGCCAAGTGCATCGATAAAGGCGTCATGCATGCCCCAGTCGACGGCCTGCGCGCGCAGTTCCAGTTCATGCGAGCCATCGCCGCTGCGAATGGCGTCGGCGATATCCCGATGCTGCTTCAAAAGCCCGGCAATCGTCTCGTCCGACGCCGACCGGGTGAAGAGCGCCACCGCCTCCTTTTCCAGGAACACGCGCAGCTGGAATGCCTCGCGGATGAGATTGAGATCGATGTGAGCGATCTGCAATCCCCGCTGTGGCACGGTCTTGATCAGCCCTTCGGCTTCAAGCCTGGGGATGAGTTCACGGATGGCGCCAAGCGTCAGTCCGGTCAGCTCCACGAGACGGCGCTGGGACACGAACTGGCCGGGGCGCACATCACGCGCAAGAAGATGGCGCGTGAAGCTCGCATACGCCTTCTCCCGCAGCGTCGGCTGCTCGTCCATTCCGTCCATCGCCTCTTCCCGTAGCATGCTTGACTATGCCGCTTTCGACTGGAAAAGCTTATCGAAAGCCATAACGAGTTGCGCCTGCCCTTCGCCGGATATTGAACCGAGCGGTGGTCGAACCGCAAGCCAGATCTCCTCCGACATCACGTGCGCCACCATCGCCTTCACGGCCGGGACGACAGGATATTTCAGCAATTCGGCCACGAAACCCTCGATGCGGGGGTCGTCCTTGCCGTCTTCGGCCATCAGCTTGACGTCGCGGGGCACGAAATTCGCCATCCCGGAGATTGCCCCCTGGCCGCCGAGCCGCACGCCCCTGGCGAGATGCCGTTCATCACCCACCAGGATGATGAGATCGCTATGCGCCTTGAGCAGGCTTTCGGTATAAGGCCAGTCGCCGGAAGAATCCTTGACGCCTGTGACGATGTTGGGGAAGGCGGTCCGCAGCCGGCCGATCAGCGACACGGTCAGCGGAACCATGGTGAGCGAAGGAAGGTTATAGACGATAATGTCGCGCGCCTTGTCGCCCAACATGGCAAAGACCGCCGAAAACCAATGGAAGACACCGTCGTCGCTGACGTTCTTGAAATAGGACGGCGGGGCGAGAAGGATATTGCGAGCACCCTTGGAAAGAGCATGATCGGCCTGCATCGCCGCATCCTCGGCGGCGTCGACCAGCACCCCGACGATGATGTTCTTTGCCTCGATCCCGGCATCGAGGAAGGCCTCGAAAACACGGTCACGTTCCCGGCTTCCGATCGAGGAGCCTTCACCCGTCGTACCGAACAGCGTGACGCTGGAGCATCCGGCAGCAAGGCATCGTCTTGCCTGCGCGATCATAACATCGATCGCTATATCGCCATTGCCGTCGAACGGCGTGGCGAGAGCGACTGACAGCCCGAATTTCTGGGTCAAATATATCCCTCCCGATTATCGAGATCAGAAGTAACAGAGTGACATGTTAGTTGTAAAGAGGTGATTACAGACCGAACACAATATGATTATCGCGTACGGAACTCCCTCAACCGGCATGCCTTGCTGCCGGCCCATTTGCCCGCACGAGCGCCATCAGCATCGGCCCGATCGCAAACTCGCCTCTTTCGGTTCTGCGGGTGAGATCGCGGAGATAGCCGCCGGGCGAATTGATATGCCCTCCCCTTTCCAGGATGCAGGCGATGACGGTCGCGGCATTTTCCGGTCCCATGCCGGCGCAGGCTTCCTCATAGGCCGAGGGGCTGATACCGAGCATTGAGCGCACGATGACCGCAGCCGACATCAGATCTCGCCAGTTGCCGATGGTTCCGCCCGGCCCATAGTCGAGGATTTGAGGGCAGGCTTGAAGGACGAGGGCGAGCGGGAAGGATTTCAGGCCTGGGCCGGACATCGGCGCGGCGGCACCCGAGACCTTGTCGGTGATTCCAGCCGAGGGCTTGAACGGCCTCGGCGTTTGCTCACCCGGCGGTTCGGCCGTGCTCTCGTTGTTTGTCGCTGCCTTTTCGCCCTGCTTCGTTTCGAAGCTTGGTTCAAGTTCATATGTGGAGTCGGGGTTTGAATTCTGTTTGTGACGCTCATTTTGAGACTCATTGGCGTCTATTTTTTGTCTTTTAATGTGCCTTTCCAGCAAGTTGATGGCTTCGTCCCGCAGCAGCCCCATTTCGTCGAGCAGCGATGCCAGTTCTTCGATGCCAGCCATGCGCGGAATCCTGGTGACGATCGCACGAAACATCATCGTCATCTGCTCCCAGTCACCCGGAACCGCTTCATCGATCGCCGTTGAGATCAGCTTGGAGATATCGCGCCGGCAGACCGTCAGGCGTTCCCTCGTCGCTCTCAGCAACTCCCGGTCGGCGATCGCCTGGGCCGCAAGGCTTTCGATCTCGACCGCGCGTGCGAGAAGTGGCGCGATGCTGAAGCCGAAGGCTTCGCCGATGGCGCCAGCCCTGTCGCGGCGGGCATAACGCTTACCGTTCGGGCTGTCCTTGCGCAGGATCAGGCCGGCCTCGACCAGCACGGCCAGATGCCGACGGAGTGTGGCCGGCGTCATGCCGCGGGCGCGGAGCGACAGCTGCGCATTCGACGGAAAGACGATCAGGCCTTTTTCCTCGGAGATCTCGTCATCGGGATAGAAGGTCAGCAGCGCGTCGAGCACCGTCAGTGCCCGATCGGTCACGCCGAGCGCCGGCCGCGCTTCGCAGATCGCCCGAAACAGCTTCCACTTGCTGCGTTTCATCCCCGGCTCGATCGTCTCGGCCAATTGCTGGCTTGCCAGCATGCCAAGCGACATCGGCCGCCGCCCAAAGGGCGTCGTCACATATCCACTCTCCATTTGCCTTCACCTTCGTTCAGGCAAAAGAAAACCATCCACCAATTTGGTGCCTAAGACGCTTGACTGTGATTCGTGGAAATGCGATTCTCGATGTGCTTAAGATCTGAGAAGGGCTTCCACGACGCCGTCGTTGGGGGCCTTTTTCTTTTGCGCGCTACGCTCCTCTGTCCTTGTTGAATTCCTGGAACAGGCTCTTCAGCCTTTCCTGGACGAATTGGTCGAAACCGGGTGCGGTCTTGCCGTCGAAAACGAAAGTTGCACCGGACGCTGTCTTTTTGATCGTCACCGGCACGCCGCTGACCTGGGTCTTGGCAATCGCCGGCTTCGGCGCCTGCGTCCGCTTGGTTGCGAGCACAAATGCGCGGTGAAACCGCTCGTCGCTTGGAATTTTTCGCGCGTCGTCCGCGGACAACTCGGCGATGATCTTCTCGACGTCGGCACCTTCAAGCCGTTCGCCCAGTTCCAGCCACCGCCGGCGGCCAATATCGGGGGCCGCACCGATGGCGTTGATCAAATCAAGGGGAACCTGCCGTATCACGATCAGCATTCTCGACAGCGCGGCCTTATCGACCCCGAGCGCCGCCATGATCACATCGCGGCCGAAGCTTCGTTCTTCGAGCCTCGATGCAAAGAGCGCACGCTCTATGTAGGAAAGATTGGTCCGGGCGCTGTTTTCCTGCCCCTGGCTGACGACCAGCTGACCATCGGTGAGATCGCGAACGACCGCGCGCACCCTGATGCCGATTTCTGTCGCGGCGGCCAGGCGGCGATGGCCGTAGGCCACCTGATAGCGTCCCCTGGTTTCAGGATGCGGACGCACGAGAATCGGAACCTGCTGCCCATGCTCGCGGATCTGCTCGACAAGCTGTGCGAGTTCGGCCGGATCGATTGCCAATCGGTCGCTGACGAAGGACGCATCGATCAGGCCCGTATCGAGTTCGACGATGGTCTGGCCGGCGGCAAGCTGCCGTTCGAGTTCACTCGCCCGTTCCATTTTTTCGGTAATGTTGCCGAGCGTCTTGGTAATGCCGCCGACCGGCGCCGCACTGCGCTCCTGCGGCACGAATCCCGCGATCGGGCGATTGTCGCGCGGTGCGACCGCTTCCACCCTGGCCGGGCTCGGAGCGGAAATCTCGATGAGGTTCTTGCGCGCCATCGACTATTTCCTCCCCCAGGTCGAACGAATATGCGCCTCGATCTCGCTGTTGACGAGATTGAGCGACTCCAGCGCCCGGTCATAGGTCCCGCGGGTGAACTGCGACCGCTCGACCTCGTAGAGGGTCTGCTTGGTGACGCCCGCATCGGAGACGGCCGTCGACTTCACCATGGCATTGTGGAGCATTCGATTGCCGAAGATCGCCCGCATGAAGCCAGTCATCTGGCTCTGCGGTCCGTCATTCGGCTCGAAGCGCGTCACCAGATAGCGCATCCAGTCATAGCTGGTGCGCCCGCCGGCCTTCTCCACGACCGACATCAGCTCGCTCGTCATCGTTAGAAACTGCGACATCGACATGACGTCGAGCATCTGCGGATGGACGGTGATCAGGACCGAGGTCGCCGCGCAGAGCGCCGACATCGTCAAGAACCCCAGTTGCGGCGGGCAGTCGATGACCACGACGTCGTAGAGGCTTTCGATTTCGGTCAGGACCTCGCCGATGCGGGCAAAGAACATCGTCTCCGCCCGACCCGACGACATCGCCTTCGGCGTTTCGTGCTCGAACTCCATCAGCTCGAGATTTCCCGGAATGAGGTGCAGATTGGGCGTGTAGGTGGCGCGAACGATGTCGGCGATCGGGCGCGGCTGCTCATAGCGGATCGCGCCGTAGATCGTTTCGCCCTCGCCGACGTCGAATTCCGGCTGATGGCCGAACAGGGCGGATAGCGAGGCCTGCGGATCGAGGTCGACGGCGAGCACGCGGTAGCCCCTCAGCGCCATGAACTGCGCCAGATGGGCCGCGGTGGTGGTCTTGCCCGAGCCGCCCTTGAAATTCATGACGGAGACGATCTGGAGCTTTTCTCCCGGCCTGCGCGCCGGCACATATTTCGGCGTGCCGTTTCGCTCGTCGAGAACCCGGCGAATCCGATCCATATCGGTTGCGCTGTAGAGCCGCCGTCCGTTTGCCAGCGGATCGGGCCCATGGCCGTCGGCGGCCACCTGGCGGAGATAACCTTCGCCGATGCCGATGAAAGCCGCTGCTTCCGCCGGCGAAAATGTTCTGATGGTCTTTTGGGAAAGCG
Source organism: Rhizobium ecuadorense (assembly GCF_001187535.1). Taxonomy (GTDB): domain Bacteria; phylum Pseudomonadota; class Alphaproteobacteria; order Rhizobiales; family Rhizobiaceae; genus Rhizobium; species Rhizobium ecuadorense. The sequence continues at coordinate 120,649 of NZ_LFIO01000074.1, read as the reverse complement.
GCGGGAAGATTTTTGCCTGGTGCTGCTGAAGTTGATAGGACAACTCCTTCGCATCCGTTGCCAGAAGCGACGGGAGATGCTCTTGATCGTCCTGAAGAGCAAGACTCGGCTGCATGATCTATTTCCCAAATAACTGCGCAATTTTGAACGAAAGCGCTTCAGTTGCGCAGTTACTATATGCCGCGATTCGTGACCGAATTACAAATGCTTAACCAAACGGCGGGTCGAGGCATGCGAGACAGGCGCGGGAATCTGGCGGTTTCATGAACCAATCGGCGGGTGATTCGCACCCGCCCGAGGTACTGACGAGCAAGGCCGACACCCTCGTTATGCACATGAAATTCATTGAATTTTATGTGATGCCACTGACGGAACGGAAAGGTTCTGCCTGACTATTCTCCGTCGTCCTTCAGGTCGTTGCTGCCGTTGATCACCAGCAGCCCGTCGGAGGCTTTGTCCGGTTCGAATATGCTCATGCTTTCCGTCTTGCCACTCGCGTCGGTCAGGTCGAGACGATAGCCGGAAAGCGTGTAGCGTCCGCTGGCGCCCGGCCGGTTGCCCGACGTGGTGACACCCGATCGCGATCCGCCGATCTCGTTCGTCATCGAAGCGCCGAACCAGCCCGCGCGCTCGAATGTGCCTTTTCGCCGCGCGTCAAAGCCATGATGGCATCCGTATGAAGGCCCTTGTCAGCATGGCCCCGCAGCTTCTCGAAGCGGCTGGCCGGCCGTTTCTTGTCGGCGCGCGTCAAAACCACACTGCCGTCGGGAGCACAATGAAAATCCACCTTGCTGCCTGGAGCGATGCCAAGCATATCCCGCACGGACTGGGGGATAGTCACCTGACCTTTCGCGGTAACGGTGTCGCCATAGCAAGCGCCTTTATAATACTCTTCTGGCAGAAGGCTTACTTCACTCGGTAAACTTCAAGGCCGCCGCTAAGCCGCCATCGATCGGTAGAGCCAGTCGGAGAGTTTCTCGGCCGCCAGCCGCGCGCCGGCGCCCGGAAGCAGTGCGGCGTCGGTCAATTCGACGCCGAAATAGGATGTGGACGGATCCGTTATCACCTGCCGTTCGTCTTCGTTGGCAGCCAGATAGATCCGGGCGACTTCATCGATGCCGAACTGTTCCGGGCCGCCGATCTCGACGATACCGCCCAAGGGCGTTGCGACGATCAATTCGGCCAGAAAGGCGGCGACGTCGCCGGCTGCGACCGGCCTCATCAAGGCTGGCGGCAGTCGAACGACGTCGCCTTGCCCGCCGATGTCGATCAATCCGCTGATGAACTCGTAGAACTGCGTCGAGCGGAGGATCGTGTAGGGGCGGTTGGAAGCCTGAATCAGGTTTTCCTGTACCATTTTCGCGTAAAAATAATCGCTTTCCACAAGCCGTGGCGTGCCGACGACGGAGAGGGCGAGATAGTGCCCGACTCCAGCCTCAGTGGCGGCGGCAAGCAAATTCTTCGTTGACGCCTTGAAGAAATCCAGGGCCGCATTATCGCCGAACGATGCGGCGTTGGTGACGTCGACGATGACGTCGGTTCCCGCTATCGCCGCGGCGAGGCCCTTGCCCGTAACCGTATCGACGCCAAGCGATAGGGATGCGGCAGCGACCTCGTGGCCCGACCGGCGCAGGCTTTCGCTGAGCCGCGTTCCGATAACCCCGCTTGCTCCCACCACGGCAATTTTCATGTCGGCATCCTCGCGATCGATTGAATCGACAATGACCGGAAAGCCGAAACCCTTCCATCATGCGAAAGCGTTGGCGCCCTGGCCGGAAGTATAGCGGAGCAGACCGAAAGTTTAGGAAACCCCGCCAGGAACGGAATCATCTTCCGTTTCCCGTCTGCGCCGAAGATCCGGCCGTGGCGCGACGCTACCTCTCCGCGCAATGTATGGATTTCCATGAGTTGCGGCTGTGGTACGGCAGGGTTACGGTTCGAATATGAGTTCGCCGGCTCCGATATCGAAAACGAATGCTGTGCCAAATGCTGACGATCCCCGGGCTTTGCCTGTCCGGAAGGAGTGTTGATGATGAGCGTCTGGTCGCACCGCCCCCGAGCCCTGTATCTGGGGCTTTTCATCGCCGCCTATGTGCTCGCCTGCGGCTTTGCCCAGTCGCTCGCGATCGTGCCGGGAACGGGTATTTCCATCTGGCCCCCGGGCGGGCTTTTCATCGCCACGCTCATCCTCGCCCCAAGGCGCAGCTGGCCATGGTGGATATTGGGAGGCTGCCTGGCTGAGCTGCTCAGCAATGCCATCTGGTTTTACAGTCCGCTGCCTGCAGCCTTCCTGATCTATGTCGGCAACGCTCTTGAAGCGGTGGTCGCGGCATGCCTGATCAATCGGGTCTTGAAGCGGCCGGCGCAGCTGGAAAGCTTGCAGGAGGTTCTCGCATTCGTCGTGCTCGGCGCCGGAATTGCGCCGGTGGTGAGCGCGACGGTGGGAAGTGCGACGCTTGCCTGGTTCGGCATCCAATCACAATCCTTCCTGACGGCCTGGCCTCTCTGGTGGATCGGTGACGCAACCGGCGTGCTGATCGTCGCGCCGCTGGCGCTCGCCGTCTTCCATAACTGGCGCGGCAAGACCCGGCTCTCGGCCGCGCAATGGGTGGAGGCCGGCGTCCTCGGGCTGATTTTTCTCGGTGTCGCCGCGCTGTCGCTCAGCGGCTATCTTCCCTTCGCCTACATCATCATGCCGCCCCTTCTTTGGGCCGCGGTCCGCTTCGAGTTCAAGGGCGCCGCCATATCGCTGGCTCTCCTCGCCCTCATTACAGCCATCTTCACGATAACCGGCGCGGGCCAGTTCGTCGGCGATCCCGAGTCCCAGAAACACAAGCAGATCATGCTGCAGCTCTTTCTGGCCATCTCGGCATTTTCGGCGCTGATCGTTGCCGCCATATCCCGGCAACATCAATTGGCCGTGCTGACACTGCGCCAGAGCGTGGAGACGCTGCGCGAGCGGGAGCAGGAGCTCTCGCAGCTTGTCGACATGGTTCCAAGCCACGTCTGGCGTCTGACACCTGAGGGCGAACCGACCTTCTTCAACCGGCGGATGGTCGATTTCCTCGGTTTCGATGTCGCGGATTCGGACAGGCCCGGCATGAGCCTGTTGGAGGCGGTCATTCACCCCGATGATGCCGCCGGCTTCACCAATGCGCTCACCCATTGCCTCGCCACCGGCGAAAACTTCGCCATGCGGTATCGGCTGCGCCGCGCCGACGGCGTCTATCACTGGATGTCGAGCCGCGCCGAGCCGTTGCGGGATCAGGCCGGCGGCATTGTCCAGTGGTATGGTCTTTGCCACGACATTGACGATCAGGTCCGCGCCGAAGAGGCGGTGCGCCAGAGCGAGCGAACGCTGCGGCAGATGATCGACGTGGTGCCGGTTCGCGTCTGGAGCGTGGAGCCGGAGAGCGGATCGGTCTATTTCAACAAACGCTACCAAGACCATTTCCGCGCCGTCATCGCCGATTTCGACGCCATTGGCGAGCCGCGCATCGAAGATCTGCTGCAACGGCTGATCCATCCCGAAGATGCGCCCGACGTCCAGCGTACGCTGCAGAATTGTTTCAAAAGCGGTGGCGGCACCGCAATGCGGTTTCGCTGGCGCGAAAAAGATGACGTTTACCGCTGGGCGGAATGCAGGGTGGAACCCCGGCGCGACGACGACGGAAGGGTCGTGCAATGGTACGGCGTGTCTCTCGACATCGACGAGGAGGTGCGTGCGCTGGAGACCCTGCGCGACCGCGAGCGCGAGCTGTCGCAGCTTGTGGACATGGTCCCAGCCCAGATAAGGCGGCTGACACCGACAGGCGAGCCTGTCTTCTTCAACAAACGCCTGATCGACTTCTTCGGTCTCGACGTCGGCGACATGGATCAGCCGGGCGTGAGCCGCCTGTCGGCTGTCATCAATACTCTCGTTCATCCCGATGACGCACCAAGGCTGCTTCAGACGGTTCACCGTTCCCTGACCAGCGGCGATCCCTTCTCGATCAAATACCGCATGCGCCGTTTCGACGGAGCCTATCGCTGGGTCGACGGCCGCGCCGAGCCGCTGCGGGATCAGAACGGCACGATCACGCAATGGTACGTCATCTCGGTCGATATCGATGACGAGATGCGCGCGCAGGAAGCGTTGCGCGACCGGGAACGCGAGCTCTCGCAACTGGTTGACATGGTTCCGAGCCTGCTCTGGCGGCTTGATCCGGAAGGGACGCCGACCTTCTTCAACCAGCGCCTGAAAGATTTTCTTGGTCTCGACATCATTGATATGGAAACGCCGGGGATGAGCCGGCTGGCGGACCTCATCGAGGCCGCCGTCCATCCCGACGATGCCGATAGTCTCGCCCAGGCACTCCACCATTCGCTCGCCACCGGCGAGCGCTTCTCCAAGCAGTATCGCCTGCGACGCGCCGACGGCATCTATCGCTGGGTCAGAGGCAGCGCCGAGCCGCTGCGGGACGAAAGCGGCCGGATTGTCCAATGGTACGGTCTCTCGCACGACATCGACGATCAGCTGCGTGTCGAGGAGGCGCTGCGAGAAAGAGAGCGCTCGCTCTGGCAGATCGTCGAAACGCTGCCGGCCATGATCGATTGCGCAGCTCCCGACGGAGAGCCGGTCTATCGCAACCCCCAGCTCCGCGACTTCCTCGGATATAAGCTCGAAGAGCTTGATGGAACGGGGAAAACCCGGCTGGACGGCACGCTCGACGCCGGCGTTCATCCCGACGACGTGGCGGGAGTCAAAGAGAATTATGCCCATTCATTGTCCACCGGCGAGCCCTATGCGCGCCGGCATCGTCTGCGGCGCTACGATGGCGAATATCGCTGGGTCGAGACGCGCGCTGCGCCGATGCGCAATGCCGAAGGCGTGATTGTCCAGTGGAACGTCATCTGCCTCGATGTCGACGCTGAAGTTCGGGCGGAGGAAGATCTGCGTCAGGCGCGAGAGGGCCTTGCCCGGGCGAGCCAGGTGGCGAGCCTTGCCGAGCTTTCGGCCTCTATCGCTCACGAGGTGAACCAGCCGCTCGCCGCCGTCGTCGCCAACTCGCATGCCTGCCAGCGCTGGCTGATGGCCGAACCGCCGAATATGGAGCGGGCGCAGAGGACGGTCGAGCGCATCATCCGCGATGCCAACTCCGCCGCCGATGTCGTCAGCCGCATCCGCGCCCTGTTCAAACAATCCGCGGACAGAAGAGTTCATACGACGCTTTCAGGCGTCGTCAGTGAAGCGCGCAACCTCATGGCCGAAGAAGCGGCTCGCCGTCGCGCCCGTATGGACCTGGAGCTTGAGGGCAACCTTCCGCTCATTGCCATCGATCGCATCCAGATCCAGCAGGTTCTGATCAATCTCGTCCGCAACGGCATCGAGGCGATGGACACGGTCGACGGCGACAGGGTGATCGGGATGCGGGTGCGCCATATGGGGAATGCCATTCAGACCGAAATCAGCGATCGCGGTCAGGGTATCGAGTTCCCCGAGAAGATGTTCGAACCTTTCTTCACGACCAAGGAAAACGGCATGGGCATGGGTCTGGCGATTTGCCGCTCGATCGTCGAGCTGCACGGCGGACGCTTGTGGGCAGAGAAGAACAATCCGCACGGAGCGACGTTGATCTTCACATTGCCCATTGAAACAAAGGCGGCGTCATGACGGCCGATGACCATATCGTCTTCATCGTCGATGACGATGAACGCATCCGCGAAGCGCTCGGCGAGCTGATGGACTCGCACGGCATGCGCGCCGTCGCCTTCGAATCGGCCGGCGACTACGTGAAAGCGGACAAGCCTGACCTGCCCGCCTGCCTCATCCTCGATATCGAGCTGCCTGATATCAACGGCCTCGATCTGCAGAGGCAGATCGCCGACAGGGACCATCCGCCGATCGTCTTCATTACCGGGCACGGCGACATTCCCTCCTCCGTGCGCGCGATCAAGCACGGCGCGGTGGATTTCCTGACCAAACCGTTCAGTGACGCGGATCTCCTGGCGGCAATCCATGCCGCACTCGCCGAGGATCGGGAAAAGCGATCGGGACGCGCCGAGCTCGACATGCTGAAACGACACTATCTCGACCTGACGCCGCGCGAGCGCGAAGTGCTGCCGCTCGTGGTCAGCGGCCTTCTCAACAAGCAGGCGGCAGCCGAACTCGGGATCAGCGAAGTCACGCTGCAGATCCATAGACGAAATGTGATGCAGAAAATGGCGGCGGCGTCGCTCGCCGATCTCGTGCGGATCGCGGAGAAACTGGAAATACCGATTACCCACTCGCGCCGGGTGGGGGGGAATTGAACATGACCGAGACAAGACATGTCGTCGCAATTGTCGATGACGATCCAAGACTGCTGGAATCGATGGGCGACCTGCTGGAATCGGCGGGTTACGTGGCTCGCGGCTTCCCGTCGGCGGGCTCGCTGCTCGTCAGCGGGCTGTCGGACTTCGACCTGCTCATCACCGATATCGGAATGCCGGGCATCGACGGCTTCGAACTTCGTGACCTTGTGAGAAAATCGCGTCCCGAGTTGCCGGTTTTCCTGATCACTGGCCGCCACGAGATAGCCGATCAGGGCCGCGCCCAGGGAGGCGGCGGTTTCTTCCGCAAGCCCTTCGATGCCCAGGCCCTGCTGGCGGCTATCGCCAATGCTTTACATCAATCGAGAGATGGAGGGTAACATGAGAGTTGACCAGCCGTTGCTGCGGAGATCGGCGCCGTCATCATTGCAGGGCAGATATGAAGAGGATCAGCCGCTCGTCATTATCGTCGATGACGATGCATCGGTTCGCGAGGCGCTGTCGGAGTTGATCCTGTCGGCGGGTTTTCAGTCGCTCAGTTTTGCCTCGACCCGCGAATTGCTTGATGCCGATATCCTGGAAAACCCCGGCTGCCTGATCCTTGATGTGCGTATGCCCGGAGCAAGCGGCCTTCACCTGCAGAGCCATCTGGCCGAAAACGGCATTTCCAAGCCGATCATTTTTCTGACCGGCCACGGCGACATTCCGATGACCGTCCAGGCGATGAAGGCAGGTGCAGTGGATTTCCTCACCAAGCCGGTGCGGGACCAGACGCTGCTCGACGCCATCACTGCGGCCATTGCGATGGATGCCGAACGACGGGCCGAAGCCGCAATCGCCAAACGCAATGTCAAACGCCTGGAGACGCTGACGCAGCGCGAGCGCGAAGTTCTGCACGAAGTGGCGCGCGGACGCCTCAACAAGCAGATCGCCTTCGATCTCGGCATCAGCGAAGTGACGGTCAAGCTGCATCGCAGCAACGTCATGCACAAGATGGAGGCCGCCTCGATCGGCGAGCTGATCCGGGCCTGGGAAACGCTGCCGGCGCAAATGCGGCTGGCCGGCTCGCGTTAATTTTATCAATTGCCTGTCCATTTGATGCGCGCCGTATCCGATTTGCGTAAAAAAAGAAGGTGCGGCGCCGGCAATGGGTTTCGCCTTGGCACCCATGCGTTATCTCTAAATTAAAGCTCGGGGATATGACCTCATGCCCCGCTTGGATTTCACAAAGGAGATCACGCCTGAACACTCTATCGCCAGCCGCGCCTTCCCCTGAAACCAACGCGTTCGACATCGAAGCAAACTTCCTGTCGGCCATGGGGAACGCCAAACGGCTTCACATTCTGCATCTGTTGACCGAGGGAGAAGTGTCCGTGACCGTACTGGCTGATGAAGTCGGATTGAGTCAATCTTCGACTTCCCAGCATCTGGCAATCCTTCGAGAACAAGGGCTCGTGCAGACGCGAAGGGCTGCGCAGACGATCTATTATTCACTTCAATCCGGCATGGCCAGGACGATGCTCGATACGCTCGCCGACATCTTCGGATCGCGCCGCCGCTCCCCGGCAGACCGCATCCGGGCCGGGCATCCGGCGAAATGACGAAGCCTTACTCTTGCCGCGCGTGATCGGTCTCCTATTCTGCCGAGGATGATCTTGCAGGCATCAGGTCGGACGCATCGGTCCCTGATGGACGTTTGATGTAGGCCTCCTAGACCACGGTGTGATTACGCCTCCATTGCGAATGGAGATAATCAATCACATCAGGAATGGAACGGTCAGGAGGACGCGATCATGGACGTATATGAGGCAGTCACGAGCCGACGATCGGTGCGTGGATTCAAAGATAAGCCTGTGGCGAGGGAGATACTTGAGCGCGTGCTGGCCGCCGCGGCCTGGTCGCCGTCGGGATCGAACATCCAGCCGTGGAACACCTACGTGATGACCGGCGCGTCGCTGGCCGAACTCAAGACATCAGCCGTCGAGCGTGTGGCCCACGGCGACCCCTGGGACAAACGGCAGTACGAGATGTACCCGCCCGCGCTCAAGTCCCCGTACGGGGAGCGCCGGTCCGCCTTCGGCAAGGAGCGCTACAGCGCGCTCGGCATTGCGCGCGAGGACTGGGAGGCGCGCCAGCGGGCAGCGATCGCCAACTGGAACTGCTTCGGCGCGCCCGCCGCCCTGTTCTGCTACATCGACCGTGACCTCGGCCTACCCCAATGGGCCGATGTCGGCATGTATCTGCAGACCGTCATGCTGCTGCTCCGCGCCGAAGGACTGCACAGTTGCCCGCAGATGGCGTGGTCACAGGTTCGTGAGACGGTCGCGGAGGTCCTGTCACCGCCGGACGGGCTCGTCCTCTTCTGCGGCATGTCGATCGGATACGAGGACCCCGCGGTAAGTTCTGCCCACACGGGCCGCGCCCCGCTCGCCGAGACGGTCACTTTCATCGGCGATTAGTTGCTTGTGCTTGAAGCACAACAGAGCCCTTCTATGATTCCTGCGTATGATACGTCCCTGTCATCCGTGATATTGGAGAACGCCATGACCACCCATAAAGTCGGTTATCTCATCGGCAGCCTCGCCAAGGGCTCGATCAATCGCAAGCTTGCCAAAGCGTTGGTGCGGTTTGCTCCGCCGGAACTTGAAATGTCGGAGATATCCTTCAAGGATCTGCCGCTCTACAGCTACGACTTTGACGCCGACTATCCTCCGGCCGGCAAGGCATTCAAGGCTGATATCGCGGCCGTCGACGCCGTGCTGTTCGTCACGCCCGAATACAATCGATCCATACCCGGCGGGCTGAAAAACGCAATCGACTGGGCGAGCCGCCCCTACGGCACCAACTCGTTCACGCGCAAGCCGTCGACGGTTATCGGCACGTCGCCGGGCGCAATCGGCACGGCAGTCGCCCAACAGAATTTGCGCAGCGTGCTGAGTTTCTGCAACTCTCCCCAGATGAATGCCCCGGAAGCCTATATCCAGTTCACACCGGGGCTGATCACCGATGACGGCGAGGTCACGAACGAGGCCACTGCAGACTTCCTTCGCAAGTTCATGCAAGACTTCCACGTCTTCATCGCAAGGGTTCGCTCGGTGCTGCCGAAAGATGCTTAGAGCATAAAAGAAACTGGCCGCATGCGGCAGCGACCAGTTTTCGATTTTCGAGTCACGTCTTCAGGCGAAGGCGTAAGAACCGTCCGGCCGCTTCGGCACGCGCCGCTGCCAGTGGATGTAGCCTTCCTCCTGCATCGCCTTTTCGTCCATCTCGACGCCCCAACCGGCCCGATCGGGGCGCAGTTCGAGATAGCCATCTTTCGGCAGGTAGGGATCGACGACGTAACGGGTTTCCCCCTCCCGCTTTTCGATATCGTTGCCACCATAGACATAGGCCTGGCCCTTCGGCAGCCGGTATTCGAGGATGCGGAAATTCTGCGCCGCGGCCGAGAAATGCACGTTGACGGCTGTCGCGAGCGGACCCATCGGGTTGTGCGGGGCAACGCCGACGAAGAAAGCTTCGGCGAGCGTGGCAATGCGGCGCATTTCGCTGATGCCGCCGACGACGCAGATATCCGGCTGGATGAGATCGGCGCCCTTGACCTGCAGCAGCCGCAGGAACTCGTTTCTGCTGTACAGCGATTCACCGGTGGCGAGCACGCAGTTGAGGCCCTGTTTCAGATCGCCCCACGCCTCGATATTCTCGGGCCGCAGCGGTTCCTCGAAAAACAGCGGATCATAAGGCGCCAGGGCATTGCCGAGCTGGCGCGCGGCGATCGGTTCGAAAATCTTGGCGTGAGCGTCGAAGGCGATCTCGTATTCGTCGTTGACCGTCTCGCGCAACGAGCGGAAATAATCCGCCGAGGCTTTGACGACATTGCCCCAGCGATTGGCGTGCATGTCGATCCGCCATGGGCTGAGCTTGAAGGCGGTGAACCCCCATCCCTCCTTCAGGCGATCGAACTCGTCGCGGGCCGCCGGCGCATCGGGCGCGGTGTAGACCCCGGCGTAGACCTTGATGCGGTCTCGCACCTCGCCGCCAAGCAGCTTGTAGACCGGGACGTTCGCCGCCTTGGCCGCGAGATCCCAAAGGCAGTGATCGAGTGCGGAGATGGCGGCAAGGCCGAGCGCGCCCGGCGGGAACCGGCTTTGCTGGATCAGCAGGTTGACGAGATAATCGACACGTGTCGGATCCTGGCCGGCCACGAAGGCGTAGAGATAATCGAGCAGCGGCGGCAGCGCCTTGTCGGGGCCGTGATTGTAGCATTCGCCCCAGCCCGTCAGCCCGTCATCGGTATCGAGCGCGACGATCACGCGCGGACGGTCCTTGTCGCGGGTCATGAAAACCCGCATGCGGTCGATCTTCATCATTCTGTCCTTCTAGCGATTGAAATAGCTGCGGCGCGCCACGCGCGTCTGCACGTAGACATGCTCGTTGTCGGTTCCGGCATTGTAGGCGCCGGTGGCTTGCGGCACCGAGACATTGCCGCCGCTCGGGAAGCGCGCCACGAATTCCTCGTCGATATCGCAGCCGAGCCCCGGGCCATCGGGAACGGCGATCAGGCCGTCGACCTGTTGCGGATGCGGCACGATCGTCTGGCGGCGGCCGTCCCAGTCATCGTCGAGGCGCTCGAGAATGAGGGCGTTCGGGATGGCCGCCAGCAGATGCAGGGCCGCATATTCCGCTACCGGCCCGAGCGAGCCGGAATGCGGCGCCATCTGGATATGATGGGCCTCGGCCATGGCGGCGATCTTCTTCATCTGGGTGATGCCGCCGGCCCGGCCGGTGTCGGGCTGGATTACGTCGACCAGTTCCTTCTCGATGAGTTCGCGCTCGCCGAAGATGGTCGCCGAGCGCTCGCCGGCCGCAAGCGGCACGTGAGCTGCGTCGCGGATGCGGCGGTAGCCGTCGATATTCTCCGGCGCGATCGGATCTTCCACCCACATCAGCTCATAGGGTTCGAGCGCGCGCACCAGCCGGCAGGCATCCGCAGGCGTCAGCCATGGCGGCCCATGCAGATCGATGGCGATATCCATGTCGTCGCCGACGGCATCGCGCAGCGCCGCGACCTTGCGGACCGGGTCGGCGACGCCGCCGCACTTGATCGCCTTGATGCCGCGCTCCTTGAGCGCAAGCGCCCGCTCGGGCGTATTCGCATGCGAGTAGATCGGAATCCGTTCGCGCACCTTACCGCCGAGCAGCATCCAGACAGGCACGCCGAGCGCCTTGCCCTTGATGTCCCAGAGCGCCATGTCGATGCCGGTCATCGCACCGCCTCCGACCGTCCCGAGCATGCCATGACCCATCATGGCGACATGCATCTTCTGCCACAACCGTTCGATATGGGCCGGATCCTCACCGATGAGGAGGGCCGCAAGATCATGGATCGCCGTCTCGACGACACGCGGCCAGCCCGAGCATTCGCCGATGCCGGTGATGCCCTCATCGGTATCGATCTTCAGAAAGAGCCAGTTCCGGGTGCCTCCGAACTGCTTGGAGGCCGCGCCGCCCGGACGATGATCGGAAGCCCAGTTCGAAGGATCGGGCTGACCGACGTGCATGAGAAACGTGCGGATTCCGGTGATTTTCATCTCTGAGAACTTCCATTCTTCAGATTGTCGGGCTTGAGATTGCCTTGCTTCAGGTTATCTGGCGCGACATAGCGGAAGCGTCTGGAATGATCGCGGTCGCGCGGATCGGGGCGCGGGATCGCCGATATCAGCGCCTGGGTGTAGGCATGCTCGGGTGTGCGGCAGACCTGTTCCGCCTCGCCGATTTCGACGAGCTGGCCTTTGTACATGACGCCGACACGGTCGCACATGTAGCGAATGACGCCGATATCATGACTGATGAAGATATAGGCGAGGCCAAGCTCGTCCTGCAGGCGCATCAGCAGGTCGAGCACCTGCGAACGCACCGAGACATCGAGCGCCGAGGTTGCCTCGTCGGCGACGATGACACGCGGATTGAGCGTGATGGCGCGGGCAATGCCGATGCGCTGACGCTGACCGCCGGAGAATGCGTGCGGGTAGCGTTCGCGCGCCCTCGGATCGAGGCCCACCTGCTCCATGAGGTGGCAGACCCGCTCATCCAGCGCCCGCCCTTTGGCGACGCCGTTGACGAGCAGCGGCTCGCCGATAATCTGCGAGACGGTCATGCGCGGGTTGAGCGAGCCGAAAGGATCCTGAAACACCATGCGCAATTCGCGGCGCGCCTCGGCCAGGGTCTGGCCTTTTGCCGTTGCCAGATCGATGATGCCGCCGTCGGCGCGGCGATAGAGAATTTCGCCTGCTGTCGGATCGAGCAGCCGCATGATCGAGCGGCCCATCGTCGTCTTGCCGGATCCGCTCTCGCCGACGATGCCGAGCGTCTCGCCCGGCAAAAGCGAGATGGAAACATCGTCCAGCGCTTTCACCTCGCCGAAATCCATCGAGACGTTGCGCAGCTCGAGGATCGGCGCCGCTGTCCTGTCGAGCGGCGCACGCGCCAGGCGGATTTCGGCCTTTTGCTCCAGCTTCAGCACCGAACCGATCAGCATACGGGTATAGTCGTCCTGCGGCGCATGAAAGATCTGCTCGACCGGCGCATATTCCTTGGCGACGCCGTGGTGCATGACAAGCACGTCGTCGGCGATCTGCGCCACGACGCCCATATCATGCGTGATGAACAGAACGGCCATGCCGTTGGCTTTCTGCAGCCGGGCGATCAGGTCGAGAATTTCCGCCTGCGTCGTCACGTCGAGGGCCGTGGTTGGCTCGTCGGCGATCAGGAGTTGCGGCTTGCAGGCGAGCGCCATGGCGATCATCGCGCGCTGGCGCATCCCGCCGGAATATTGGAAGGCATAGCGGTCCAATGCCTTTTCCGGAAAGGGAATCTCGACCTGCTTCAGCAGCGATATGGCCTCAGCGCGCGCCTCGGCCTTGCTCATCCTGGTGTGGAGGCGAAGCGCCTCGACGATCTGGTTGCCGACCGTGTGGATCGGCGACAGCGACGACATTGGCTCCTGGAATATCATGGCGATGTCGCGGCCGCGGATCGCCCGGATCTGGCGCCCGCGCGGATTGAGGCTGGTCAGATCGGTCGAGCCGCCGTTTTGATCGTTGAGGACGATCGATCCGGCCGCAATGCGGCCGGGCGCATCGACGATCTGCAGGATCGAACGCGCCGTCACCGACTTGCCGGATCCGCTTTCGCCAACGACACAGAGTGTCTTGCCCGGTTCGATCGAGAAAGACAGATCGCTGACGGCGCGGAAGACGCCGGTGCGCAGCGGAAATTCGACGGTCAGGTTTTTCACCTCGAGCAGCGGCCTGGCGGCAATGGGTACGATATCGGTCATGCCGGCCTCATTTGTTATAGGGATCGGCCGCATCGCGCAGGCCGTCGCCGAGGAGGTTGAGCGCCATCACGGCAACCACGACGGCGCAGCCGGGCATGAAGAGCCAGGGCGCGGTAGCGATCGAGCGAATGTTCTGGGCCTCGCGCAGCAGCACGCCCCAGGAGATGGTCGGCGGCTGCAGCCCGAGCCCGAGGAAGGAAAGCGAGGTCTCGGCAAGGATCATCGCCGGCACCGCAAGGGTGATCGATGCGATGATGTGGCTGGCAAAGCTCGGCAGCATGTGGCGAAAGATGATGCGTCTTTCGCGTACGCCGTCGAGTCTCGCGGCCGCCACAAACTCCTCCGTGCGCAGCGACAAGAAGCGGCCGCGCACCACACGGGCGAGTTGCGCCCAGCCGGTCAGCGACAGGATGATGGTGATCATCATATATTGCAGCGTCGCCGGCCAGTCCTGCGGCAGGGCCGCGGCCATGGCGAGCCAGATCGGGATCGTCGGCAGAGACAGCACGAAATCGATCACGCGCTGCATGATGAAATCGATGCGGCCGCCGTAATATCCCGAGATGCCGCCGATCACGATGCCGAGCATCAACGACAGGAAGACACCGACGAGGCCGATCGACAGGGAGACCTGCGCGCCCTGCACCGTCCGGCTGAAAACATCGCGCCCAAGCCTGTCGGCGCCGAAGAGAAGCAGCGGCGTGGTCTTGTCGGGCGAAGCAATCAGATGGATGTTGGTGTTGAACAGTCCAAAGACGGAATATTCATAGCCGCGCCCGAAGAACTGGACGTCGACGCGCTTCGTCGTGTCTTCCTTGAAGATGGCGGCCAGTGTTTCCGGATCGCGGGTCAGCTTCATCGGATAATAATGTGGGCCGAAGGAGAAGCCGTTCTCAGTATCGATCAGATGCAATTTTTGCGGTGGGTGAAAGGTCGCCCGGGCATTTTGCAGGTTCGGATCGTTGATGGCGAAGAAACCGGGGACCAGGGCGACGATATACATCATCACGGTGACGACGAGCGCCACCATGGCCAGCCGGTGTCGGCGGAAAGCCCACCAGATGAGCTGCCATTGCGATGCGACGGCGGCGCGATCCGGCTGTATATTTGTAACGGTGATGTCGGCCATATCGGCTCCTATTCCAACCGGATGCGGGGATCGACCAGCGCAAGCAGGATATCGCTGATCAGAGAGCCTATCAGCGTCAGCGCGCAGATGAGCAGAACGAAAGCGCCGGCCAGATACATGTCCTGGGCCATCAGCGCCTGCAGCAGCAAGGGTGCTGCCGTCGGCAGGTTGAGAACGATGGCGACGACGACCGAGCCGGAAATGAGGTTGGGCAGCAGCCAGGCAATCGTCGAGATGAACGGATTGAGCGCGATCATCATCGGGTATTTCATCAGCAGCCGGAACTCCGACAGACCTTTTGCCCGTGCTGTCGTCACGTAAGGCTTCGGCAGTTCATCGAGCATGTTGGCGCGCATGACGCGGATAAGGCTTGCTGTCGAGGAGACGGCGAGAATGATGACGGGAAGCCAGAGATGGGAGAAAAGATCGCCCATCTTGGCGAAGCTCCAGGCCGCGTTCTCGTATTCCGGCGAAAACAGGCCGCCGACATCCTGGCCGAATTCAACCGCCGCGACATACATCAGCACCAGCGCCAGCAGGAAGGACGGAACGGCCAGGCCGAAAAAGGTGAAGGCGGTGAAAAAATAGTCGCCGATCGAATATTTGCGCACGGCGGAATAGACGCCGATCGGCAGCGCGATCGCCCAGGTGGCGATCAATGTCGACAGAGCCAACACGAGCGTCAGCGCCATGCGCTCCCAGATCAGGTCCGAGACCGGCTGCTGCCACTCGAAGGAAATACCGAAATCGCCGCGCGAAAGGATGCCCCATATCCATTTGAAATATTGGACAAGCATCGGATCGCCGAGCCCGAAACGCTCACGCAGTTGCGCGGCCGTGTTCTGATCGACGATCTCGTTGGAGGCTGCCAGCGTTGCGATATAGGTGGTGACATAGTCGCCCGGCGGCAGCTGGATCAGTACGAAAGCGAGAAAGCTGACGGCGAAAAGCGATGGAATCATCCATAGCAAGCGTTTGGCGATGAAGACCAGCATGAGGCGCCTCTTGCACTAACGTTGCCCACCGGGCCTTGCCGGCCATCGGGGTCGGCAAGGGGAAGGCAAACCGAGGAAAGCGCCGTACCGTCGGTACGGCGCTCAGTCAAAATCAACTCGTGAAGGTGAACTGTTGCGGCATTGCCGGCCCCGGATTGGGCCAGGACCAGCTGTCCGGCTCCTTCTCGGGAACATTGCGCAGATTGTTGCGGATGATGCCGAAGCCGCCGACGGCCAGGCAAAGCCCGACGGTCTCGAATTCTTCCGCCGCGATATCGAAGATCTGCTTCATGATCGCACCGCGCTTGTCGAGGTCGGCCGTCGAACGCGCCTCGTCGAAGAGTTTCATCCGCTTCTTTTGGCTTTCCGGCGGTTCTTCGCCGCGTGCGCCGTTGGAGGTGTACCAAAGCGTCCATGGAATGGCGTAACGCGACCCCTGAGGATGGAAGGCAAAGAAATCGCGCGGATCGAGCATCGGATCGAGGCCGCCGGGGCCAGGCCATACCTGCGCGTCATGGGCATTGTCGTCGCCGCGGGTGTAATAAAGCGCCCGCTCGATCGTGTTGACCTTCATGTCGATGCCGATCTGCGCCCAATGCGTCTTGACCAGTTCGAGCGCGTCGACGAGGTCGGGATAGAGCGTCGGAATGACGTCGATCGAGAAGAACACCTTCTGGCCGTCCGGCCGGAGGCGGAAGCCGTCGCCGCCTTTCTTGTAGCCGGCCTCATCGAGCATCGCGCCCGCCTTGTCGGCGTCAAATTCGGTGAACTGGCGCGCATATTTCTCGTTATACCAGGGATGGGTCGGACGCGGCCCGGCCTGATAGGGTTCGCTCTGCCCGAAATAGACGATGTCGATGAGTTCCGGCCGATTGATGCCGATCGACAGCGCCTGACGGAACGCCTTGTCCGCAAACATCTTGCGCATCGCCGGATCTTTGTGGGTTATGTTGAAATAGATCTGGCACTGCTGCGAGGCCGAAGGCACGAGCGTCAGCAGGCGATAATCGCCTTTTTCCATGTTCTTCGACAGCGTCGGCTTGTTGGCAAGCACGCTGATATGGCGTTCCTGGATGTCGATCTTACCCGAGATGACATTCAGCATCAGCGATTCGACGTCCTGCGAGATGCCGAAATTGATTTCGTCGATATAGGGAAGCTGATTGCCCTCGGTGTCGACCTGCCAGAAATAGGGGTTTCGGGTCATGACAACACGCGTCGCACCACCGGCATAGGGCTCCTTGACCACCCATGGATCGAGCGTCGGCTTGTCGACATTGCCCCAGCGTGATGGGATCTCGATGTCACCGCAGCGGCTGCGGAACAGTTCCGTCCAGCTGGTGACGCCGGCCTTCTTCGCGTCGGCTTCGATGTTGGGGTTATATTTCGGCAGGAACTGGCTGCAGTAATGCTTCGGAAAGAGCGTCGGATGCTGACCGAGCGGCGTGGCGAGATTTTCGAGATAAAGGGCGTTGGCCGCCGCAAAGGTGAACTTCACGGTATAATCGTCGACCTTCTCGACGGTGACCGGCTTGCCGGCGACGGCAAGCTGCGCCGGTGTCGAGCTGTAGAGTTCGGTGTTCTTGACGCAGTCTTCGATCGCAAAAACCACGTCATCGGCCGTAAAGGGATGGCCGTCCGACCAGCGCACGCCTTCGATCAGATGGAAGGTGAATTGCGTCGCGTCGTCGCTGACTTCCCAGCGCTCGGCAAGGTTCGGCTCCACGGCGGTAAATTCGAGGTTCCAGCGCACCAGGCTCTGGTTGCCGACCATGCGCAGGATGCCGTTGTGGTCGGACGAACCGCGAAGGCCGCGGCGCAGCGAGCCGCCATAGGTGCCGACCTTCTCGTACGGCTTGACGACCATCGGCTTCTTCGGCAGCCGCTCGGCGAGCGGCGGCAGTTTTCCGTCCTTCACAAGCTGCGCAAGTGCCGGCGCTTCGCCGCCTGCGGCGGCAGAGACGCGACCGGCGATGGACAAGGCTGCGACGCCCGCCATGCCACCAAGCACAGTGCGGCGGGTAACGCCGCGCGACAGAATTTCATTGGGCATCGAGTTCCTCCCTTTCTAAGCCGGCACACCTTTTGAACCGGCTGATGCGGCAGGCTCCCGACCTGCCGCCCGCACCCTCCTCGGCGCTGGGACCGAACCATAGACACGTTCCCAAATGATTACAAGAGTTGACAGATAATTACAAATTTTGTAGCGATGCTGCAATGGAACCGGGTTTTCCCGCGCCGATAGCAAGGCAGAAGCGAATAAATGACAGAAATCTGTCAGAAGCTGTACACTTCCACGCAGACGGCATCGGTCGGCAGTTGCAAGAGCCCATAGCGTTCAGAGAAAAGGACGATAATGACATTCGCGGTCGACGCCGTTTCGAACAGGGGCGCAACGCGCTTCAGCGACATCATCTACGAGAAGATCGTGGGGATGATCGCCGACGGCAATTTTCCGGTGAACGAACGGCTGCCGTCGGAGACCAAGCTCGCCGCCGATTTCGGCGCATCGAGGCCTGTCGTTCGCGAAGCGCTCGAACGCCTGAGAGCCGATGGCCTGGTCGTTTCGCGCAAGGGCTCGGGCTCCTATGTCAGGCAAAGACCGGACTCGTCGATGCTGAAAATGGTGCCTGTGGGATCACTCGCCGATGTCCAGCGGTTCTTTGAGTTCCGCGCCGGCCTCGAGGCCGAGGCGGCGGAGCTTGCCGCGCGAAACTGGCAGCCGGCCGACAAGGAGAGGATTACGGCAGCGCTTCTTTCGATCGAGCAATGTCTGCGAAACGGAGAGCTCGGCGCCGAGGAGGATCAGGTTCTGCATGATGCCATCGCCATGGCGACCGGCAACCAGTTCCACATCACCGTTCGCGAATGGTTCAGGCCGCATTTCGCCATCGGGCATTCCGTCACGCGAAGCCTGAGCTTGAAACGGACGCTGGAGCAGATTCGCAGCGTCCAGGACGAGCATGCGGTGATCGTCGAGGCGATCTTCGCACGGCGGGAAACCGAAGCGCACGATGCGATGAAGAAACACATACTGAACGCCCGCGCCCGCATGTTTCAGGGGGTTGAGCGATAATGGAAGGACGGATGATGAAACGGATCGCTGTGACGGGGGCTACTGGGCGTGTCGGAACGCTGCTGCGCCCGCTGCTCCGCTCGCATTTCGAGCACGTCAGCCTGATCGATCTGCAGGAGCCCAACGGGCTTGGCGAAAACGAGACCTTCGTAAGAGCCGACCTTACAAAGCTCGACGAGGCAACGGCTGCCCTGAAGGATATCGACGGCGTCGTTCATCTCGCCGGCATCGCCAGCGGCATCGACATGAACGCCATTCTGCACGCAAATGTGCTTGGGACCTACAATCTCTACGAAGCGGCACGGATCAACAAGGTCGAGCGGGTCGTCTATGCATCGAGCAACCATGCGACCGGCTTCTATCCGCGTGGCGAAATCATCTCGCCGCTCGATCCCATGCGCCCTGACAGCCCCTATGGGCTTTCCAAATGCTGGGGCGAACTGGTGGCGGGACTCTACTACGACACCTCGGGCATTCGCTCCCTTTCCATCCGTATCGGCAATGCCGGCACCTATCCCAACAGCGAGCGATCGGTCGCCATCTGGATCAGCGCACGCGACCTGGCGCAACTGGTGCGGATCGGGCTCACTCATCCGTTGATCGCCGCGACGGTGGTCTACGGTGTTTCCGATACCGACGAGAAATGGTGGGACAATGATCTGGCGAGGAGGCTCGGCTACCAACCGGAAGACCGGCCGCGCGATCACGCCCGCATCGAACAGGGGGCCGAAGGGCCGGTCGCGCTTGCGTTCCAGGGTGGCGGATTTTGTGAGATCAACCACGACGGCACCATCCGCATGCGTGACGCCGAAGGTTTGGCCAAAAGCCTGGAGGCGGCCGAATGACGGCGCCTCGGATCATCCACTCGCAAGTCCGTTCCGTGATCGAGCAACCGCTGACGGTCGGTGAATCGCCGGTATGGGACGACGAGACCGGCACGCTGTGGTTCGTCGACATTCTGGCTCCGGCCGTCGTGCGGCTCTCGGCTTCGGGAAAGATCGACCGCTTCGACATGCCGGCGGCGGTCGGCAGCCTCGGGCTTTGCCGCGATCACAGGATCGTCGTCGGCCTCCAGACGGGCATCCATCTCTTCGATCCGGCCTCCCGCGATATCGAATTCCTATGCGACCCGGTCGGGCGCGAGATGATTGGCCGGCTCAATGATGGAAAGGTCGGCCCGGACGGACATTTCTGGGTCGGCTCGATCAGCGAAGCGAAGCCGCAGATCGAAGAGGCCGCTCTTTACCGCGTCGGCGCCGATGGCAGCACGCGGACGGTTGCAACGGGACTGACGAGCTCCAATGGCCTCGCCTGGTCGCCGGACGGCCGGCAGATGTATCACTCCGACAGCCGCCAATGTTTCCTGCAGGCATTCGACTTCGATCCTGAGACGGGCAGCCTCGGTGAAGGACGTCGCCTGCGCGGCTTCACCGAAGAAGAGGGGCGGCCGGACGGGGCGACGACCGATCGCGATGGATTTTACTGGAGCGCCGGCGTCTCCGCCGGCCGCCTCAACCGCATATCGAGCGAAGGCGAAATCGTCGAGATCTACATTCTGCCGGTCCCGGCACCGACAATGCCGTGTTTCGGGGGGCCGGATCTCCGGACCCTCTTCGTCACCAGCCTGTCGACGGACCGCACCGGACGTTTCGAGGCGGGCACGGTCATCGCCTTCGATGTGGATGCGGAGGGGCTGCCGCCCTTCCGCTTCGGATGACGATCATCTGGATGGAAAGCTAACGGGGAAAGAAAAATGAGCATCGCGATCATGCGCAAGGCGCTTACGGGCGTGTCGGGCGTTCCCGTCACGGCCTATGACGGCAAAGGCGAAGTCGAACCTCGGATTACGGCCAAGGTTTATGCGCGGGTAGCGGCAGCGGGCATTCACAACATCGTCGCTGCCGGCAATACCGGTGAATTCTATGCCCTGACGCCGCAGGAAATCCGGATCGTCCACGAGGCGGCCGTCTCGGGCGTCGACGGCCGGGCGCCGGTGACGGCGGCCATCGGCCGGTCGCTGCGCGAGGCGATCGGCATGGCGAGGGATGCGGCGGCGATGGGCGCCTCCGCCGTCATGTCGCATCAGCCGGTCGATCCTTTCGCGGCACCTTCGGCCCAGATCGGCTACTTCTGCAATCTTGCCGACGCGTCCACCCTGCCGCTCGTCGCCTATGTCAGGGCCGAAGGTTTCGGTGTCGAGGATATCGTCCGTCTCGCCAACCACGGCAATATTGCTGGCATCAAGTTCGCCACGACCGATCTGATGCTGCTGTCGCGGGCGATCCCCGCGGCCGATCCTGATGGCGCGCTGTTCGTCTGCGGCCTGGCGGAGAGTTGGGCGCCGACATTCACCGCAGCCGGCGCGCGCGGTTTCACTTCTGGCCTCGTCAACGTTGCGCCGCGGCTTTCGCTTGCCGTCCACGCCGCGCTCGAAAAAGGCGACTTTGCCGCGGCACGGGCGATCGTCAACACGCTCGAACCATTCGAGCGGATGCGGACGAAATTCCGCAACGGCGCCAACGTGACCGTCGTGAAAGAGGCCGTCACCTATTCCGGCCTCGATGTCGGCCCCGTGCGCGTGCCGGGATTGCCGCTGCTCGACCAGCAAGATCGTGAGGAACTTCATCGGCTGCTTCGAGGTTGGGAGGCCGAGGGCAGCATTCAAACGGATCCGGAGCGCCAGCAATCTGCCAAGGCGGCCGGCTGAACTCAACGGTATTTTCGCAAATAATAGGATTGGGAGGTCTAGAGATGCTGAAACAGCTACTGACAACGATCGCAATTACCGGCGCCCTGATGGCGACGCAGCCTGCCTGGGCGGCATCGCCGCCCAATATGCTCGTGATTGGCACCAATCTCACCGGTATCCGCACGCTCGATCCGGCCCAGAACAATGCCCGCACGGTTTCCGAGCTGATCTCGAACCTCTACGACAACCTCGTGCAACTGTCGCCTGACGATCTCAAGACGCTGAAGCCGATGCTTGCAACGAAATGGAGCGTCTCGCCGGACGGCAAGATCATCACACTGACCCTGCGCGACGACGCCGTCTTCCAGAGCGGCAACAAGGTGACCGCCGAGGATGCCGCCTGGTCGATCCAGCGCGTCATCAAGATGGGCCAGGTCGGCTCCACCGACGTCGCACTCTGGGGGTTCACGCCCGAAAACGTCGAAAAGCTCGTTCGCGCAGAGGACGACCATACGCTGGAGATCGAGCTGCCGCAGTCGGTGAATACCGACCTGGTGCTCTATTCGCTGGCCGGCTCGTCGATCGGCATCGTCGACAAGAAGACGGTGCTGTCGCATGAGGCGAACGGTGATTTCGGCGGCGCCTGGCTTTCGGCCAATTCCGCCGGCAGCGGTCCGTTCAGCCTGGCGCAGTGGCGGCCGAACGACGTGGCGATCTTCAACGCGCAGCCGAAATATTGGGGCGGCAAGCCGGCCATGGCCCGCGTCGTGGCCCGCCACATTCCCGAATCCGGCAATCTCCGGCTGCAGCTCGAAGCCGGCGACGTCGATGTCGGCCAGTATGTGGCAAGCGGCGATCTCGATGCGCTGTCCACCAACAAGGATATGGTCATCGACAATGTCCCGGGTCTCGGCTTCTATTACATCGCCCTCAACCAGAAAGACCCTGATCTGCAGAAGCCGAAGGTTCGCGAGGCCTTCCAACACGCCTTCGACTGGAAGGCGATCTCCGGCAATATCATGCGCCACACCGGCTTTCCCTGGCAGTCGATGATCCCGCGCGGCATGATCGGCGCGCCCGATGAGGCTGCCGCCCGCTACGATTACGACCCCGCCAAAGCCAAGCAGCTGCTGGCGGAGGCCGGATATCCCAACGGCCTGAAGAAGGTGCTCAATCCGTCGGGTGCCCCGACCCTGCCCTTCGCCGAAGCGCTGCAGGCGAGCGCCCGGGCCGCCGGCCTCGAACTCGATCTGGTGCCCGGCGAATTCACGCCCGCCTTCCGCGAGCGCAAATTCGAAGTGTTGCTCGGCAATTCCGGCGCCCGTCTGCCCGATCCTTTCGCCGTCGCCACGCAATATGCCTACAACCCAGACAATAGCGACGAGGCGCGCCTCGGCAGCTATTATCTCTGGCGCACGGGCATGAAGGTGGACGAGCTCAACACGCTCATCGATCAATCGATGAAGGAGCGGGACACGGAAAAGCGCACCGATATCTTCAAGAAGATGGACGGCATCTACGCCGGCATGGCCGCACCGCTCGTCATCTTCTTCCAGCGAACCGACCCCTATGTCATGCGCGCCAACGTCAAGGGTTATCACGGCCATACGACCTGGTCGACGCGCTGGCATGACGTGACCAAGGAGTAGAGCGCGTGGCAAGCGCCGATCTGACATCGAAGCAGGAGAGCCGTCATTCCAGGGCGGGCGGGTTTGCCGATGCGGCCCCGCACCCCTTGACGAGCCTGCTGCGGCGCCTGGCAGGGCGCGTGGTGGCTATCGTCACCACGCTGCTCGGCCTGCTTTTCCTAACCTTTTCGATGGGCCGTCTGCTGCCTGCCGATCCGGTACTGGCCATCACCGGGGCGGAGGTCAGCAAGGAGGTCTATGATCGGGTCTATAACGAGTTGGGACTTGGGCAGCCGATCTGGATGCAGTTCTTCTCCTATGTCGGGAAGGTCGCCACAGGCGATCTCGGCACGGCGGCGACGACGGGCCAGCCGATCCTCACCGATCTCATGACGATCTTTCCCGCCACGATCGAGCTTGCGATCATCGCCATGATCATCGGCGCCGTCATCGGTATTCCCTTAGGCGTCACGGCTGCCGTCAGGCGCGGAACGATCATCGATCATATCGCCCGGATCGTCGCGCTTGCCGGCCACTCCATCCCGATCTTCTGGACCGGGCTGATGGCGCTCTTCCTGTTCTACGCCAAGCTGAAACTCGTCGGCGCATCCGGCCGGATCGACGTCTTCTACGAGGGCCTCGTCACGCCGATGACCGGCTTTCTGCTGATCGACGCGGCGATACAGGGCCAATGGGACGTTTTTCACAACGCGCTCGGCCACATCATCCTGCCGGCGGCGATCCTCGGTTATTACTCCGTCGCCTATATCAGCCGCATGTCGCGGAGTTTCATGCTGGAGCAACTGAGCCAGGAATATATCATCACCGCGCGGGCCAAGGGGCTCGGCACCCGCAAGGTCGTCTGGCGCCATGCCTTCCGGAACATCCGCGTGCAGCTCCTGACGATCCTGGCGCTGACCTTCGGCGGGCTGCTCGAAGGCGCGGTGCTGATCGAGACGGTTTTCGGCTGGCCGGGGCTCGGCCAGTACCTCACCCGCGGCCTGCAGATGAACGACATGAACGTCGTGATGGGTTCGGTGCTGACGATCGGCGCCGTTTTCCTGACCATCAACATCCTGTCGGACGTCCTCTATCGCATTCTTGACCCGAGAACACGGTGACGCCATGACGATCTCCACCGAAGACATCGACAGCACCAATCCCGGCGGATTTCGCAGTTGGTTGCGGGCGCCGGAACCTCAGGGCTGGTTTCAGTCGTCGATGCAGCAGATCCACCAGGGTTGGCTGAAGTTCAGCCTGCATCCGCTTGGTTTGGTGGGCCTGTTTATCATCGTCCTCCTCATCGTTGTGGCGACGGCCGCGCCTCTGCTGACGAGCTACGATCCGATCGTGCAGGATATGGCCGGGCGGCTGGCGCCGCCGTCGGCAGCCCATTTTCTCGGCACCGACAATTTCGGCCGCGACGTCTTTGCCCGGGTAATCTACGGCGCCCGCACGACGCTCTACATCATCATGCTGGTGACGATTATCGTCGCACCACTCGGCCTGCTGATCGGCACGGTCTCGGGTTATTTCGGCGGTATCGTCGATGAAATCCTGATGCGCGTCACCGATATCTTTCTCTCCTTTCCCGGACTGGTGCTGGCGCTGGGTTTTGCCGCGGCCCTCGGCCCGGGCATCACCAACGCCATCATCGCCATTTCGCTGACGGCCTGGCCGCCGATCGCCCGGCTGGCGCGCGCCGAAACGCTCAGCCTGCGCAAGGCGGATTATATCGCCGCCGTGCGTCTGCAGGGCGCGACATCACTTGCGATCATCACCCGCCACATCCTGCCGATGTGCATTCCCTCGGTGATCGTCCGCGTCACCCTCAACATGGCCGGCATCATCATCACGGCCGCCGGTCTCGGCTTTCTCGGCCTCGGCGCGCAGCCGCCATGGCCGGAATGGGGCTCGATGGCCGCCAGCGGCCGCGAGTTCATGCTCGACAGCCCCTGGGTGATCGCCGCACCTGGTATCGCCATTGCACTCGTCAGCCTCGCCTTCAATCTCGTCGGCGATGCTCTTCGCGACGTGCTCGACCCGAGAGGTTCGGAATGACAGAGCCCCTGATCGATATCCGCAACCTCGAAATCGCCTATGGCGGCGGCCACATGCGCGCGGTGCGCGGCGTCAGTTTCGCGCTCGGGCAGGAAAAACTCGGCATCGTCGGCGAATCCGGATCGGGAAAATCGACCGTCGGCCGGGCGATCATGAAACTGCTGCCGCCGACCGCGGTGGTCAGCGCCGAGCGAATGACATTTCGCGACGTCGACCTCATCAAGGCGGATGAACGAAAGATGATGACGATCCGGGGACGGCGGATCGGCCTGATCCTGCAGGACCCGAAATATTCGCTCAATCCGGTTATGCGCATCGGCGAACAGATCGCCGAGACCTACCGCTTCCACCATCCCAAGGTCAGCGCGAAACAGACCTACGCCCAAGCGCTCGATATGCTCGAAGCGGTGCAGATCCGCGATCCCGAGCGCGTCGCCCGCCTCTATCCGCACGAAATATCGGGCGGCATGGGCCAGCGCGTGATGATCGCCATGATGCTGATCGCCGAACCGGAAGTGCTGATCGCCGACGAGCCGACATCAGCGCTTGATGTCACGGTCAGGCTCGAGATCCTGGCCCTGCTCGACGAACTCGTTTCACGCCGCAATCTCGGCCTGATCTTCATCAGCCATGACCTCAACCTCATCCGGAATTTCTGCGACCGCGTCCTCATCATGTATGCCGGCCGCGTCGTGGAAGTGCTGGAGGCGCGCGATCTCGACAAGGCGAAACACCCTTATACGCAAGGGCTTCTGGCCTCCCTGCCGACGATAGAGGATCCGCCGGCCCGGCTCCCGATCCTGACGCGCGATCCCGCCTGGCTCAATGACCTCGCGGAGGCGCCACGATGATCCGGATCGACAATCTCACCATCCGTTTCGGACACGGCCAGCGGCCCGTCGTCAGAGACGTCAACCTCGCCATCGAGAGCGGCACGGCCTTTGGCCTCGTCGGCGAATCCGGCTGCGGCAAATCCACAGTTCTCCGGGCGCTCTCCGGTCTCAACGCCAATTATGACGGTCACATCGAACTCCAGGGCGAGACGCTGGAGCGCCAGCGCAGCCGGCCGTTCTATCGGCGAGTGCAGATGGTGTTTCAGGACCCATACGGATCGCTCCATCCGCGCAAGACCATCCGCTCGCAACTGCAGGAGCCGCTGCGCAACCAGGGGCTCGACACCAATTCGGTCGACGTCAACGCCGTGCTGCGATCGGTCGGCCTCGATCCGGCGCTAAGCTATCGGTTTCCGCATCAACTCTCCGGCGGCCAGCGCCAGCGCGTGGCGATCGCCCGGGCCTTGATGCTCAATCCCGACGTGCTGCTTCTCGACGAGCCGACATCGGCGCTCGACGTTTCGGTGCAGGCCGAAATCCTCAATCTGTTGCAGGATCTGCGCAAGGAGCGCGGCCTCACCTATCTGCTCGTCAGCCACGATCTCGCCGTCGTCTCCCACATGTGCAGCCGCGTCGCCATCATGGAGGCGGGCGAGATCGTCGAACAGGTCGATATCGAGGCATTGCGAAGAGGTGCGGTCGAACACCCCTATTCGCAACGCCTGTTGCGCGCGAGCCGGATGTACGGAAGGGCGTAGCCATCGATCGGCACGCCCCTGCCACGTCTCGGATCACCGCAAGTGGGCGTCGATAGCGGAAACGATCTCTTGCCAATCATCGGGATGAATTTCGTGCCCGCCGCCTTCGAGCCGGACAAGCTTCGCGCCTCGGACGGTTCGCGCCAGCAGCTCGCCGTGTTCAACCGGATAAATCGGGTCGGCCGTTCCGTGGATGACAAGGAGAGGCGCGGCCAGTTCAGCCAATTTTCCTTTCAAGGCCTGACCGCCCCTCAGCATGAAATGATTGGTGGCACTGACGAAGTTTTTCGCCCGCTTGACATCCCGTTCGACAAAGGCGCGCGCCTGGCGTTCGTCATAAGGGTGCGCCACCCCGGCGATCATCCGGGTGTCCTTGAGAAGGAATTCGATCACCTGGGCATGGTCTGCCCAGTCGACGGTCTCGCCCGTCGCGGCATGCGCCATGTAGGCGTCAGCGGTATGCGGCAGGGCGCTTGTATCAATACCCATCGGCGTTGTGGACACCAGCGTCAGCGTCTTGACGCGTTCGCGATGCGAGAGCGCTGCGATCTGGGCGATCGTGCCGCCAAGCGACATTCCGATCAGATTGGCGCTGTCGATGCCGTAGCCATCGAGTACCCTGATGGCATCCTCAGCCATGTCGTCCATGGTGTAGGGCGGTTCCCCGGGCTGATAGATCGTCGAACGGCCGGTGTCTCGATTGTCGTAACGGATGACATAATATTTCTGAGCGGCGAGCTTTTGGCAGAACTCATCCGGCCACCACAGCATCGACGCCATCGCGCCCATGATCAACAGGATCGGCTCATGCGCCGGGTTGCCAAATGCCTGTGTGGCGATCTCGACCTCGTCAAACTTGATAATGCGTTCAGTCACTTGGGGCATCCTTTATTTGTATCGGGTGAAGCGGCGCCTTGGGTCCTGGTACCGGCAGGCATTTTCATAATGGGGCTAAGGCAGGGGTGCCGCATCGGGCATTTTGCGTAGGGCAGGCTCAAATCACACATGGGATGACTACGTCTCCATCTCTGCTAATCTTAAACTTCACGTATCGGAGGACTTCGTGTCGGCATCCCTCAGAAGATCCCTGTTCTCAGGCCGTGTCGCCGAACTCGATGCGATGGATAGCGCGTTCCGGGATGTCTCCGGCGGCCGGCAACGCTCCATTCTTCTCGGGGCGGAAGCAGGCGGCGGCAAGAGCCGGCTGGTAGAAGAATTCGCCGACCGACTGTCGGGCCGGGCTATCGTCCTGAAAGGCGGCTGCATCGAGCAGCGGGAATCGGCATTGCCCTATGCGCCCGTAACCGCTTTGCTGCATGAACTGGTTCAGTTGCGCGGCGGGACGGCCGCCAGATCGCTTGTCGGCGCCGAGTGTGCGCGCGAACTGGCATGGCTTCTCCCCGAATTCGGCGAGACCTCTGAAAGGCTCGATGCGGGCATCGCAAGAGCGCGGCTTTTCGAGGCGCTGCGAAAATTGTTCGAAGAGCTCGCCCGGGAGATGCCGCTCGTCGTGGTCGTCGAGGACATTCACTGGGCCGACCAGGCCACATGCGATCTGCTTCGCTTCCTGACGGCGCGGCTGAAGAAAATTCGGCTGATGCTGATCGTCACCTACCGACCCGAGGAAACCAGCGGCAGCAACGCACTGCGGACGACCATCGCCGACCTCTCGCTTTCCGAGGGTGCCGAGCTGTTGAAGCTTCCCCGCCTGAAGCGCGCCGAGGTCGCCGCCCAACTCGAGGGGCTGCTCGGGCGCCCGCCGACACCTGCTATCATCAATGAGGTCCATGCGCGGAGCTGCGGGATCCCGCTTTTCACCGAGGCGCTCATCGACGCGAGCGGAGGCTTGCGGACGGATTTCCCCGGCTCGCTCAACGACTATCTGCTGAAAACCGCCAGGGAGATGCCGGCGTCAACGGCAGAACTCTTGAAGGTGATGGCGCTTGGCGGCCCGCATATCACGCATGCGCTTCTTCGCAGCGTGACTGAGAAGTCCGATCTCGAACTGGCAGAATTGCTGCGGCCTGCAATTTTGGCCGGGATCCTGGTGCCGGATGGCGACGGATATGCATTCCGCCACGCCCTGATCCACGAAGCGGTGCGGGGTGACCTGATCGCCGGCGAAAGGATGGCCATCCATCGCGGCTATGCCGAAGTCCTCGAACGCGGCCCGGTTCCAAGCTACCGGGTTTGGCATGCCGTTGCGCTCGCCCGCCACTGGCACGGCGCCGGCCAGGCCGAACCTTGCCTGCGATGGGCCTGGCATTCTGCCGCTGAGGCCGCCGCCACCTTCGCCTATGCGGATCAGTTGGAGATGCTCAAGCTCGTGCTGGCGGCGTGGCCCGACGTCGATCATGCGGCCGATCTGATCGGCGCGGATCACTGCAGGGTATTGGAATTGGCCGCCGATGCGGCCTGCTGGGCAGCGGAAGCCGAACAGGGGCTGGCCTTCGTCGAGCGTGCCCTCGCCGAAGTGGATGCCGAGGGCGACGGCGCGCAGCTGGCAGCCCTTCTTCTGCAGCGCGCGGTGATGCGTCAGCACACGCTTATCCCGGGCGAAATCGCCGATCTGGAACGAGCGCTCGATCGTGCGGTCGATCCCACAAGGCTGCGCGCGGACGGACTGGGGCAGTTTTCCCGGGCGCTGATATTGCGGCGAGAATTCGATCGCGCCAGGCTCTTGGGCGCCGAACTGAAGGATCTGGCGGAGAGGCTCGATGACGAGGAATATCGTATCGAGGCGTTGATCGTCGCGGCATCCGTGGACATGGCCTCGGACAGTTCTCGGATCGATGGCTTTTTGAGCGTGGCTAAGCGCGCCGGGCAAGCCTCCATCGGCCGCGTCGAGGTGCTGGCGGGCGCAGCCCTGCTGCAGGCCCTGCTTGAGACCGGAGACTATGCCGAGATCATCGACATCGGACCGGCGATCTTTGCGCGGACCGTCGAGTTCGGCCAGGCCCGGTATATCGGAGCCATCGTGGGTTCGCCCTTGTGCCGCGCCTTGCTCGCCGTCGGCCGCGTTCCCGAAGCCGTGGAGACATGCGAACGGATGGCGGCATTGGATCCGCTGCCGCTGGGGCTGGTTCATGTTTTCGAATGCCAGGCGGAGATTGCCCTGGTATCGGGAGATCCGGATCGCATCGCCGCAGCGGCAAGCTCCTTGCGCGCCTCTGCCACCCGGCCCTCAGGTCTCGGGCCGCATGGCGGCCAATCTTTTGCGATTCGATATCGAAAGCCGTGCGCTGGCGGGCGACATGGATCAGTCTGCCGTCCTGATAAGTTCGGCTTCGAGCCAGTTCGAGAGGCAGGGCCGCGTCTCCTGGCCGCTCCTGGCCTCGGCCATGCGTGTCGCCGTCGATACCAACCGGAAAGATGTCGCCCGGCAGCTTGCGGACCTTGCCGCCCGGACCCCGTGCCGCAACGTGATCGAGGAAGCCGAGAGGCTCAACCTCTCGGCTGAGATGTCGCGCGCGACGGTTTCCGACATCGACGCCTGGGAAACAGCTGCCCGAAGCTGGGCCGATTTGAACCAGCCCTTTCGGCAGGCATATGCTCTTATGCAGGCCGGGAGCGCTGCGGTGAATGCCGGCAAGCGCGCCAGGGGTGCGGGCCATTTCAGGCGAGGTGCGGAGCTTGCCCAGTCGATCGGCGCTCGCCTCCTCTGCAATCAGATCGAGACGCTGGCTGCAAAGGCCCGCATTGATCTGCGAGGCGAGAAAGAAGGCAGCCTGCCGAAGGCGCCGCTCGGCCTGACGGATCGGGAATTCGAGGTGCTCCGGCTTGTCGCCGCCGGACAGAGCAATCGGCAGATCGCCGATAATCTGTTCATCTCGTCGAAAACGGCGAGCGTCCATGTCTCCAACATCTTGAGCAAACTCGCCGTCCCCAGCCGCGGCGCCGCGGCGGCCATGGCCCACCGTCTCCGGATGGTTGATCCGGTGTAGATGTCAGCTTTAGGAGATTGCCTGGCTAGACCGTCCTGATATCGCTCACGGCATTCCATTTTTCGTTGCCTAGGCATTTTGCCTAATGTGCTTACGCGGCCTTACGGCGAGCATGGTGATATGGCGCCCTCGAACGGCGCCCGGTTTTCCATCAACCGGAGGTCAAAAATGCCTGTCTCTTACGCCGCTCTGGCCGGTACCCAACGCACGATCGATTCCTATGAAGGTTGTGCCGATGAATATAGCCGCATCGTTGATCCGTTTCCCGCGCCCAGCCTGGAGGCGGCCTTGCGTCAGGTCGCCATCGCCGCCGGCAAAGGCGGCCGGGTCCTTGAGATCGGGTCAGGCCCTGGGTGGGATGCGGATTTCCTCGAGACACAGGGCGTTTTGGTAAGGCGAACCGATGCCACGCGGCGGTTTCTTGAGCTGCAGGCAGCACGCGGCAAGGCAGGCGAGTTCCTCAACGTCATCACCGACGACCTCGGCGGCCCTTACGATGCGGTGATCGCTCTCTGTGTTCTCATCCACGTGCCTCGCCACCAGACCGGCCAGGTCCTCGAAAAGATCGCCGCCGCGCTGCGCCCCGGTGGCGTCTTCCTGGTAACGATGCGGGATGGAGACGGCGAGACGAGCGGCGCCTACCATATGACCTATTGGCGCCGGGACGACTTCGCGCTGTGCATCAAGGCGGCCGGCCTGGATCTCGAATGGGACGCCTACCGCATGAGCCGCAACGACGAAGCCTGGAACACCTTTTATGCTCGACGGCCGGGTTGACGCGCCGCATCTTATGCGGCTTCGCGATTGCCGAGGCTAGTTATTTCCAGCTCGTATAATCGGCGGCGGTGCAACCGAACGGCGCACGATCCTGGCCAAACCGCTTCTTCAGCTGATCGCATCCCCACTGGTTCAGCGGCGCCGGCATTAGATTGTTGATGTCCATGCCAGGCGATTGGAATTGTGTCGGGGAACTCGTGACGTACCAAAGCCAGAAGCCGCCAACACCGACGACGATCAGAAGCAAGGTGCCGAAGAAAAGCCGCAGCCGCTTCCAGATCGATACCGTCCTCTTTGGTTCTTCGATCAACACCGGTGCATGTTGATCGCCGTCTTGCTGATGCGCCAGGGGTGCGAGAGCCGCTGTGCGCTCGGCATCCGTAAGCTCGACCCGCTGCAGACGATCGTCCAGAAGCACCGGCAGGGCCGTATTGCCGTGCCGGAC
Organism: Rhizobium ecuadorense; assembly: GCF_001187535.1. Lineage (GTDB taxonomy): Bacteria > Pseudomonadota > Alphaproteobacteria > Rhizobiales > Rhizobiaceae > Rhizobium > Rhizobium ecuadorense. The sequence continues at coordinate 88,687 of NZ_LFIO01000074.1, read as the reverse complement.
GGCCATTCCGATCGCCTTGCCATTGGCTTCCCCGACGATCAGCGGTTCCTGTCCGCTCTTCATGCGCGTGTAAGCCGATCGCCCGGTTTTGTCGGCGGCAATCTTGTCATTGTAGGTGATGGAAAGGACGCCGCGCTTGCGGTCGAATGCGCTGATCTCGACCGGGATAGGGATCAGCCTGGCAGGCCGGCGCAATTGCCCCTTGACCCGCCAGATACGCATACCGAGAAAAATCATACCCAGGCTCATGCCGCCAAGCAGAACCACAAACACAGTGAGCGTGATGATCCTGTTCCACAGCATGTCCAGACCCAGGCTCATCGTCGCGAGCTCCGGATGATCGGCGGAAATCACAAGATCGGTTTCATAATCGCCGGTATGGAAATCGACGAACATGACCTCGACTTCGGTGTCGTAGTTTCGTCCGCCGTAGCTATAGACAAGGCGTGCCTCGCAGTCGGTAAAGACTGCCTTACGTGTCGTGCATTTCCCGTTTTGCACGTCGCCGTTTTCGAGCACCAAAGGGTTCTGATTGATCTGGAAATCGCGGATCACGCCCGGTGCTTCCGAGATGAATAGAAAGATCGCCAATGCCAGGATAATGGGCGTTGCCCAGAAGTAGGCGTTCGGCGTGGAGATGACGTTGCGCGCCAGTGAAAGCGGGCGGCTGGGGAGAACAAGCGAAGACAATGGCGCAGACCCCTCATGTGACAGCGCAGCGCGCCGGTAAAGCTTCAGACGGCAGCCGATGAGGACGAGCGAAGTTGGCGTCATGCATACCGGCTTGCACAATCCCATTGTGTGATACCGATCTACAACCTGATGCGGGCGATCGGCAATCCCTTTCTACACGCGCGAGCAATCCTACGTTGATTCCGTCGACAACGCGGGCGCCACGAGACAGAAATTTCAGCGATGCCTCCGAACGCCGCATCGAGACGATAAAAAACTCGGATGGTCAGGCGATCGGCTGTCGGGAGCCGGATTGACCCTCGACGAAACTGTTGCCTCTTTGTCTTTAAAGTTGCGTCACCTGCATGAAGGTTGATAGAGGAGCAGCGGCGGTATAGTTTCGCTTTCGCAAATCGACGAATGACACAAGGAATAGTTATCTCATGCCGACAGGTACGGTTAAATTCTTCAATGACGACAAGGGCTTCGGCTTTATCACCCCCGAGGATGGCGGACAGGACGTGTTCGTGCACGTGTCTGCGCTGCAGCGCGGCGGTTCGCTCCGCGAAGGCGACAAGGTCAGCTTCGACGTCGGACAGGATCGCAAGACCGGAAAATCGAAGGCTGAGAACGTCTCAACCCTCTGATCGAAAGTCGAAGATTGCCCAACCCGCTTTAAGCGGGTTGGGCTCGCCGTCGCGCCCTATGACGTGACGGCGATAGTCGAGGTCTGTGTCGTTTTCGGATACCGGGACGGCAAGAGTGCTCTACGTATTCACGTCAGACATATGCGAGGCTCTCTCTACGCCTCTGACAGAATGCTCTCGGCTGCCTTCTCGGCAATCATGATCACCGGCGAATTGGTGTTGCCCGAGACGATGGTCGGCATGATCGAGGCGTCGACGACTCGCAGCTTCGCCAGCCCATGCACCCGCAATTGCGAATCAACCACCGCCGTCGTGTCGCTGCCCATTTTACAGGTGCCGACCGGATGGAAGATCGTTGTGGCGATATCGCCGGCGCGGCGGATCAGGTCCTCATCACTTTGGTATTCCGTGCCCGGCAGCATCTCCTGCGGCCGGTACTTGGCGATGGCGCCGGCCTTCATCAGCCGGCGGGCATGCCGGATCGATTTCGTCGCCACGATCCGGTCGCCGACGGTCGAAAGATAATTCGGGCGGATGTCCGGCGCCACGGAAAAGTCCGGGCCGCCGACATGCACGCTGCCGCGGCTTTCCGGCCGCAGATTGCAGACGGAGACGGTGACGGCCGGATATTTGTGCAGCGGCTCGCCCAGCCGGTCGGTGCTCAAGGGCTGCACGTGATATTCGAGATCGGCCGTGGCAACCGCCGGATCGCTCTTGGCAAAGATGCCAAGCTGGCTCGGCGCCATGGATAGCGGCCCGGACCGGCGCAGCATATATTCAAGCCCCATGCCCGCCCGGGTGAACAGGTTGTGATAGAGCTGGTTCAGCGTCTTTGCGCCCTCGATACGGAAAACCGTGCGGATCTGCAGATGGTCCTGCAGGTTTTCGCCGACACCCGGCAGTTCATGGGCCACGTCCAGTCCGGCAGCGGACAACACATCCGGGCGGCCAACCCCTGACAGTTCCAGGATTTTCGGCGAATTGATAGCACCGGCAGACAGAATGACCTCGCGGCCGGCGCGTGCCAGATGAGTTTGGCCGTTCAGCCGGAACCGCACGCCGGTCACCCTCCTGCCGTCGAATTCCAGCCGCTCGGTTTCGGCGCCGGTCAGCACACGCAGATTGGCCCGCTTCATCGCCGGGCGCAGAAAGGCCCTGGTGGTGTTCCAACGCAGGCCGCCGCGCTGATTGACCTCGAAATAGCCTGAACCCTCATTGTCGCCATCGTTGAAATCGTCGGTTTTAGGAATGCCGAGTTCCTCGGCCGCATCGCGAAAGGCATCGAGGATCGGCCAGGAAAGCCGTTGCTTTTCCACCCGCCATTCGCCGCCTGCCCCGTGCATGCGCGACTTGCCGCGGTAATTGTCCTCGGATTTCAGGAAATAGGGCAGCACGTCGTCCCAGCCCCAGCCGGAATTGCCCGCCTGCCGCCAGCCGTCGTAATCGGCCGCCTGGCCGCGCATGTAGATCATGCCGTTGATCGACGAGCAGCCACCCAGGACTTTTCCACGCGGATAGGGCAGCGAGCGGCCGTTCAGCCCGGCTTCTTCAGCCGTCTTCATCATCCAGTCGGTGCGGGGATTGCCCATGCAGTAGAGATAGCCGATCGGCACATGCACCCAGTGATACCGGTCGCTGCCGCCGGCTTCGAGCAGCAGGACGCGGTTTTTCGGATCGACCGACAGCCGGTTGGCCAGAACGCATCCCGCCGATCCCGCGCCGACGATGATGTAATCGTAGCTTCCGGCCTCGATGGCCGCATCGTTCACACGCATGTTCACGCCGCCACTCCCGCTGCCGCCGGCGGTACCGCCGTCAGACGCCGCCACAGCGGCGCCATTGCCTCGGCGATTTCGAGATAGAGAGCGTAGCGGCGCGCATAATGCCCCTCAAGCGAGACATCCGGTCGGTAATGCCGCGCGGTCTGCACCATTGAAGCAGCGCCGGCGCCGAAGTCGGCGAAGATGCCGACGCCGGTTCCCGCCGCAATCGCTGCCCCTAGCGCACCGGTTTCACGCGAGCGGGCCACGGTGACGGGAACGCCGAGCACATCGGCAAAGATCTGCGGCCAGATCAGGCTGCGCGAGCCGCCGCCGGACAGCATGGTTTCGTTGAAATCTGCACCGGCCTTGCGGATCGTCTCGATGTGCTGGCGATGGCCGAAGGCGACGCCTTCGAGAAGCGCGCGCACGAGATGCCCCTTGCTGTGCCAGCCGGCAAGTCCGTAGAAGCCGGCGCGCGCGTGGCCGTCCTGCTGGGCGCCGTAGAGATAGGGATGATAGAGCGGGTCGTCTGCCGCGGGCTTGATCGCCGCGGCCAGCGCGCAGCAGGCATCGAAGGGCGAGACGCCTTGCGCATGCTCGCCTTCGAAGAACTCCCGCACCAGCCATTCGAGATTGGCAGCCGAGGTGGCGCTGTTTTCCATCGCCATGTAGCGGGTGCGGTCGAAAGTCGAGGACATGAAGACCGGGCCGTCGAGGTCGGGACCGTCGATGACGACCTGGTTGATGCTCCAGGTGCCGGCAATGATCGAGGCGCTGCCGGTGCGCGAAACGCCAGAGCCGAGCGCCGAGGCGACGACGTCGAACAGTCCGCCGACCACCGGCGTACCGGCCGCGAGCCCGGTTTGCGTCGCCACCTCTTCCGTTACCGCGCCGGCAATGTCGGCGCTTTCGATGAGCGGCGGCAGGAGGTCCATGCAATCGCCCAGTCCATAGGCCTCCATCAGCGCCTTGTCGTAGCAGCGCGCGGCAAGATCGAGCAAACCGGCTCCCGACATGTCGGACACCTCGCTGACGCGGCGGCCGGTCAGGCGGTTGACGATAAAATCCTTGGAGAAGAACACCGTGCCGATGCACTCGAACAGTTCCGGCCGGTGGCGCTTAAGCCAGGCAAGCAATGTCGGCGTCTGGGACGGCCACGGACGCTGTCGGGCAATCGGATAGGTTCGGTCTCCGACGCCGGCCTCCCGCCATTCGTCGACCAGCCCGGCTGCCCGCGTGTCGAGCGACTGGATGGCGAGCAGCGGAGCGCCGTCGCGATCGAGCGCATAGAGACCGTTGCCATGCCCGGCGCAGCCGATCGCGGCGATCTCCTCCGGCCGGATCCTTGCCTTTTCGATGCAGGCGCGGATGACCTGCCGCGCATTCGTCCAGAGTTCGTCCAGCCCCCGCTCGACATGTCCCGGGCTCGGCATGCGGCTGTGCCCCTCCTCGGAGGCAGCCCCGATCTCGTTGCCGTGCCGGTCGAAAATCACCGCCTTGATGACGGTATTTCCGGCGTCGAGCCCCAGAAGATAGTCTCCCATGCAGAACCCCTCCGAAGGTTCGAAATCGCAACTCAGCCCTGCTGATAGAGCGCAAAGGCCTGTTCGCCGCTCGCATCCTCATGCACGATCGCCATCAGCCCGCGCACCACGGCACTCGGATTGGCGTGCTGATAGATGTTGCGCCCATAGACCATGCCCACCGCGCCCTGCCGCATCAAGGCCGCCGACTTGTCGAAGACGGCGCGAAGATCTTCTTTGCCGCCGCCGCGGACGAGAACCGGGCAGCGGGCTGCCTCCACCACCCTGTGGAAATCCTCGGCATTGGTGGTCGGATCCGCCTTGACAATATCGGCGCCCATTTCGCGAGCGAGCCGCGTCAGCGTGACGATCTTGTCGGCGTCGCCATCGACCATGTAACCACCCTTTTCGGTGACCGGCTGCATCACCAGCGGCTCGATCATCAGCGGCATGCCATACTTGTCGCAATCGGCCCGCACGCGGGAAATATTCTCAACGCACTGGCGAAACAGGTCCGGCTCGTCCGGCAGCATGAACAGGTTGACGACGACGCAGGCCGCATCCATCTCGATCGCGCCGATCAACGGCTCGGCCTTGTTCTGCAGCACCGCCCACATGTCGCGGTGGCGTATGCGGTTATACGGATTGCCCATGTCGATGCGCATGACCAGCGCCGGCTTGTCCTTGCCGGGCATGTCCTGCAGCAGGTCCGCCTGGCCGTAGTTCATCTGGATCGCATCCGGCCCGGCAGAGACCAGGGCGCCGACGACGGCCTGAATATCCTCCAGCCCGTCGAGGAAAGACGGCTCGTTGCAAACGCCGTGATCGATCGCCACGTCGAGGCAGCGGCCGCGGCCGAACAGCCGGTTCATCCGGACTTTGCTGTTGTGTCGCATTCTGTGCTCCTTGGTTCGTTCCTTGCGGAAAGCATGTCTTCGTCGACGCCGTGGCGTTCGTTGAGAAGGGTGAGAAACCGGTCGCGCTCGCCGGCGCGACGGCCCTGCGTCCAGCACTTTTCCTGCGCCAGCAGGTCGAGGACGGCATCCGTCATGTCGAGCGAAAGCTCGCCCGAAACGGCAAGCGTGGTGCGCCGCAAGAGCAGGTCGTCCAGATGTTCCACTGCTTCATCGCGGATCAGCAGCTGCAATTCGCGCGTGGAGTAGCCGGCATGCGGCAGGGCTGTATCGCGGCCTGCGGCAATGAAACCGGCAATCGCCTCGGCATCCGTGCCGTATCGGCCAAACAACTCAGCCATGCGCCCGGCGGAAAGACCTTTGCCGCTTGCCGCCTGCGCCAGCCAGACGGATCTGTTGGCCGGAAATGCCCGCCCGCCGCCGATCGGCCGGTCGGTTGTCGCAACCCGGCGCCTTCTGCCGAGCTTTTCCAGAGCCTGGTCTGCCGCCAGTTCGCCGAAGGAGCGGAATGTCGTCCACTTGCCGCCGATCATGCAGAGCACCGGCGGCCCGCCCTCGGACGGCTCCAGCACGGTGCAGAAATGATCGCGCGGGATGCGTCCGGTAAAACTGTCGGTGCTGGCCGGCAGCGGCCGCACGCCGGCAAACCGGAAAACGATTTGCTCCGACCGGATGGTGATATCAGGCAGCACGAAGGCGAGCGATTGCAGGATATAATCCCGCTCCTCCGCCTCGCAGCGCACCGTTTCCGGATCATCGACACGGATATCGGTAGAACCGACGAGAACCTTGCCGAGATAGGGAAACAGGATACAGATCCGCCCGTCCTCGTTCTCGTAATAGATCATGTGATCGGCAAGTGCGTCGCGCAGCTCCGCATTGTCGATGATCAGATGCGAGCCCTTGGTGCCGCCGATCAGCGGCGCCGGCCGGGCCTCCTGAGAAAACAAGGTTCGATTGGCAACGTCGATCCAGCCGCCGGTGGCGTTGATGATCAGCGCCGGCTCGACGGCGACGGACGCGCCGCCTATCCGGTCTTCGACGCAATACCGGCCATTTTCCATCCGACGCAGTTCGGCATAGTTCAGCGCCATCGCGCCGGGTTCGGCTAAGAGACCATCCTGCAGAAGCTCGATGCCCAGCCGCTCGGGGTGGCTGACCCAGGCGTCGAAATAGGTGGCCGAACTCTTGATGTCGGGATTGAGCGCCGGCCACTTGGCAAGCGTCGTGCGCCGGCCGCGAAACTGGTGGCGCGGCATCAGCGCGCGCTTGCGCGTCAGGAAATCATAGATGCTGAGTCCCGCCTTGATGGCGACGGCGCCGCGGCGGCTCGGGCGGCGGCTGAGACCCAGGAAGCGGACGATGCCATTGCCGAGGCCGGAAAAGATATCGAATACCGGCACCGTCGTCGGCAGCGGCGCGACATAATGCGGCGCGTTGCGCAGCAGCCGGTCGCGCTCGACCAGCGATTCCTGCACCAGCTTGAATTCGCCGTTTTCAAGATAGCGAAGCCCGCCATGCACCATGCGCGACAGCGCCGAACTGGCGCCGGAGCAATAATCGTGCTTTTCGACGAGCAGCACATTCAGCCCCTGCAGCGCCAGCTCCCGAAAGACGCTGATGCCGTTGATGCCGCCGCCGATGATACACACGTCCACCTTCGGGCTGCGGCGAAGCCCGTCCAATATTTCTTCACGTTTCATGATGGCGATCCGCTATCTCATATCAGTCAGTGTCGCCGCTATGGCCGTATCGATAGCCGCACGATCGGCCGCATCCAGCCGGATGGTCCCGGCCCGCGCATTGTCGATCGCCTGTGCCGGATTGCGCGCACCGCAGAGCGCAAAGGTCACGCCGGGCTGCGCCAGCGTCCAGGCAATGACGGTCTGGGCGATGCTGGCGCCGTGTTTTTCGGCGACCGGCCGGATGGCGTCGGCAAGCGCCATTGCCTTCCGGCGGTTGCCGACCGAAAAGCGCGGATTGTCCTTGCGCTGGTCGTCACCTGAGAACACCCGGTCCGGACCGATGGTGCCGGACAGCAACCCCAGCGCCAGCGACGAGTAGCTGAGCGTCGCTATGCCGTTCACCTTGGTCAGCGGCAGAAGCTCCGCCTCGATCTCGCGGTCGATCATGCTGAACCGCTCCTGGATCGCATCGAGGCCACCGGCCGCGATATAGGCACTGAGGTCGTCGCGACTGACATTGCTTGCGCCGATCGCCCGGATCTTGCCCGCTGTGCGCAGATCCTCCAGCGCCCGCATGGTTTCCTCGACCGAGGTCGTCGGGTCCTGCCAATGGGTGATGTAGAGGTCGATATAGTCGGTTCCGAGCCGCCTCAGGCTTTCCTCGACCTCATGCAGGATCGCATCGCGGCCGAGATAGCGGTGGACCGGCCTGCCGTCCTGATCGAAGAAATGACGGCCCTTCTGGGTATGCCAGACAAGGCCGCATTTGGTGGCGATGACAGCCTTGTCGCGGCGGCCGATCAAGGCCTTGCCGACGATTTCCTCGGAACGTCCAAGCCCGTAGGCCGGCGCCGTGTCGATCAGCGTCACGCCGGCATCGAGCGATGCCTGGATCGCGGCGATCGATTCTTTTTCGTCGGTCCCGCCCCACATCCAGCCGCCGATCGCCCAGGTGCCCAGTCCGACCGCCGAGGCGGAGACGCCGGATTTGCCGATCTCGCGTGTCAATTGCTCCGCGCTCATGCCCATTTCCCTTCGCCATTCGCCAGTGCCAGCACCCGCGCACCCGTCGCCTCATCGGTCACCAGCGTGTCCAGATGATTGCCGCGGAGAACGCTGAGGATCGGGCCCGCCTTGTTCGGCCCGCTCGCGACACCGATCTTGATGGGGATCGAGGCGAATTCCGGCAGCGTCAACGACACCAGCGAACGATTGAGGCTGTAATCGCAGACCTGGCCATGATCATCGAGCAGATGCGCCAGCAATTCGCAGGAGGCGCCGGACCGCTCGATCGCGGCGCGGTCGGTGCTTGAGGAGGGATGCAGGTCGTAATAGCTGGAATCGTCCGACAAGATCGAACCAATGCCGACCACGGCCACCTTCGCCTCGCGCGCCCGTTTGAAAACGTCTGCGACGGACCGCATGTTGATCAGCATCGCCCGCTGCTCGGCATCGTCGGCAAAGAGCGGGGCGTGGATCTGGTAGGAACGCCCGCCAAGCCGGTCGGCCATCAAGGTCGAGACGTGGTTGACGTCGGTATAGTGCTTGCCCTGCACGCAGCCGGTTGCCGGAATGACTTCGACATCGAAACGGCGCGGCGGCTGCAGGCCGGCGACGACGGCGCTCACGCCTTTGCCGCCGGTGATGCAGATCGTATCGCCGTCGACGATCTCTTCCAGCAGCAAGCGCGCGGCGGCTTCGCCGACGGCTTGCAGTGCCGTCTGCGGATTGTCGGACACCGTCGGCACGACCACGGCGCGGCCGATGCCGCCAAGCGCCCGCAGCTGTTCTTCCATATCGACCAGCGGCTCGACCGGCGACTTGATCTTGATCTCGACCAGGCCGAGTTGGCGGCCGCGTTTGATCAGGCGGTTGACGGTGGCGTGCGAAATGCCGAGCTGATCGGCGATCTGCGCCTGTGTCAGCCCTTCGAGGAAATGTAGAACCAGAGCCTGGTGCATCTGCCGGGCGATGACGATTTCCTCGCGCGGCGCGTTTGCGGGTTTGAGTTTGGCTATCGGCATATCAGGCAGCCTTCCGCTTGTGCAGGAAATGATCGATCGAGACGGCGGCAAGCAGAATGCAGCCTTTGATCATGTCTTGCCAATAGACGGACACGTCGAGCAAGATCAACGAGCTTGTGACGACCGACAGCAGGGCAATCCCGAGAATTGCCCCGAGGATCGTGCCCGAGCCGCCGTTCAGCGACGCACCGCCAATCACCGCGGCGGCGATGATATTGAGCTCCATGCCGACGCCGAAGGTCGGGGTCGCTGCGCCGAAGCGGGACATGTAGATCACGCCGGCAACACCGGACAGGGTGGCGCAGAGCACCGTCACCCAGAACTTCACCTGGTTGGTCTTGATGCCGGAATAGAGCGCCGCCTTCTCATTGCTGCCGGTGTAGAACACCTTGCGGAAGGCGGTTGCCCGGCGCAGCAGGAAATCGAACAGCACGACGACGGCAACGAAGATCAGGATCACATAGGGGACGCCGGAGAACGTGCCCTGCCCGACCGCCTTGAACGAGGGCGGCAAGGTGAACAGCGACAGCGGCGTGCCCTTGGTGATGATCAGGCAGACGCCGCGTACGATCACCATCGCCGCCAGCGAGGTGATGAAGTGGTTGAGCCCGACGACCGTGACGAAGAAGCCCATGACGCAGCCGATCAGGCCGCTGGCAAGGATGCCGATCAGGGATGCGCTCCACGGATCGAGCCCCAGCAGGAACAACGAGCCCGACAGCACCATCGAGAAGCAGACGACCGAGCCGACCGACAGGTCGATGCCGCCGACGATCAACAGGATGGTCATGCCGACGACGACGATCCCTTCGACCGAGAACGACATCAGCATCGCCCGGAAATTGCCGAGCGTCAGAAAATGCGGCGAGGCAAAGCTCATGACGATGCACAGCGCCAGAATGATTGCGATCAGTCCAGCCTCGCGCATCGTCCCCAGCCGTTTCCAGCCGGGCGCGCGTGCCTGATGTGCCCCTGTCAACGTAGCATCCGCCATGACCTTGTCTCCCGCCCCTGCGTTTTCTTTATGCGGCATGCTCGGATGCCCTTGCGTGACTGCCGATCCCCGATGCGAGCAGCATGATCGCTTCCTCAGTCATCGTCTCGCCCTCGACCTCGCCTGCAACCGTCCCTTCGTGGATCACCACCACCCGGTCGCACAGGCCGAGAAGCTCCGGCAGTTCCGACGAGATGACGACGATGCCGATGCCGGAGTGCGCGAGATCGCGCAGCAGCCGGTGGATTTCCGATTTGGCGCCGACATCGATGCCGCGCGTCGGCTCGTCCATCAGGATGACCTTGGGATTGACCGCCAGTTGCTTGGCAATCGCCACCTTCTGCTGGTTTCCGCCCGACAGCGACGAGACCGGCATGTCGATGCCGCCCATCCGCACGCCGAGCCGCCGCACCAGGTCGCGGGCGCGATCCGCCTCGGCCCTGGAATTCAGCAGTCCCAGCGGTCCGGTCAGCGATTTCAAATCGAGAACCGCAATGTTCTGGGCGATGGAAAGATCGAGAAATATACCGGAACCTTTCCGGTCTTCCGAAAGGTAGACGACGCCCGCCTGCGCGGCCTGCGCATAGGAGCGCGTCGGCAGCCGCTGCCCATGCAATTGCACCTCGCCTGTGATCACCGGCCGCAATCCGCAGATACCTTCGGCGATCTCGGTGCGGCCGGAGCCGATCAGCCCGCCGACACCCAGAATTTCGCCCTTGCGCAGGTCGAAGCTTACATCCGTGAAGCGGCTGCCGTCGCCGAGATGGCGAACGCTCAGAATGGTCTCGCCGGTCCGTTCCGCCGGCGCCTGCTTCTCAGGATAGAGCTGGGTGATCTCGCGCCCGACCATGCGACGCACCACGTCATCCGGCGTCAAATCCGCCACCCTCTCCGTCGAGACATAGCGGCCGTCGCGAAACACGGTGACCCGGTCGCACAGGCTGAAGATTTCGGCCATGCGGTGGCTGATATAGATGATCGAAATACCCTGCGCCTTGAGGTCGCGGATGATGCCGAACAGCACCTGCGTCTCCGATTCCGTCAGCGCTGCCGTCGGTTCGTCGAAGATCAGCACCCGGCAATCGAGCGTCAGCGCCTTGGCGATCTCGACGAGCTGCTGGCTGGAAATAGACAGGTCGCCGACTTTGCGGCGGACGTCGATCGGCGCCAGCCGGTTCATCACGAGCTGCGCGTCGCGCTCCAGCCTGCCGTAATTCATGAAAGGCGAGCGGCGGCGGTTGGTCGCGGCCATGAACATGTTCTCGGCCACCGTCGCATCTGGGCAGAGCGCGATTTCCTGATGCACGAGGCCGAGCCCGAGCGACTGCGCCACGGCCGGCGACGTCACTTTTACCGGCGCGCCATCGACGAAAACCTCCCCCTCGGTGGGCTGCAGCACGCCGGCAATGATGTTCATCAGCGTCGATTTTCCCGCGCCGTTTTCGCCGCAAAGCGCATGAACCTCGCCTTTCTCAAGGCTGAAGCGCACTTCAGTCAACGCCTTCACCGCACCGAAGTGCTTGCTGACATTGCGAATTTCCAGAACCGGCACCGAAGCCATCATTGTCTCCTCCTCACTTCCGCGGTGGCTGTCCGGAACATTGCCCGGACAGCCGACCAAAAGGCCTACTCCTCGATGCCCTTGGTGCCCCGCCGCTTCAGGTATTTGTCCCAGTAGAAGTCATCGGCATTATCCGCCGTCACGATCGACAGGCCGTTGTCGACGAACGGAATGCTCATCGGATTGAAGCTGGCGCGCTTGGCGTCGTTCATCGGGTCGATAAGTTCCGGATGCTTGGCCAGCCACAGGAGCATGAAGCCCATGTAACCCTGCATGCCCTGGTTCGGGTTGATCGAGCCGAACACTTCACCCGCCTTGATCATGTCGAGGATGTTGGCGTTGACGTCGGCGCACATCACCAGGATCTTGCCGCCGCTTTCCTTGTTGGCCTGCGAAGCGCCGATTGCCGAGTTCGCTTCCGGCATGAAGACGGCGCCAAGGTTCGGATGAGCCTGCACCAGGCTCATCAGGCCCTGATAGGCCTTGTTCGGGTCCTGGTTGGACGCAGCGCGGCCGACCAGCTTCATATCGGGATATTTTTCGTCCATGCGGGCGATGAAAGCGGCGATACGCTTGTCGTGGTTGTCCTGGCCCGGATTTTCCAGAACGGCATATTCGCCCTTTCCACCCATCTTTTCGGCAATCGCATCAGCCGCATACGTGCCTTCGCGGGTATTGTCCGAAGTGATGAACGAGATGCGCTTGGAGAGCGGCGCATCGGCGGCGAAGGTGACGACCGCCGTGCCCTGGCCGATCGCTCGGTTGATCGGCTCGATGAACGGGTCGGAGTTCATCGGATGAACAAGGATACCGGCCGGGTTCTGGGCCAGCGCCTGGTCGAAAGTGGCGATCTGCTTGTTGACGTCATATTCCGGGGTGCCGGTATAGGCTGTCTCGCAACCGAGCTGCTGACCGGCCTGCTTGAACATCTCATAGACCGGGAACCAATATTCGACGCCCGAGACCATGACGTTCATGACGTATTTTTCGCCCGGCTTGCAGCGGAACGGATTTTCGGCGCCCGCACTGGCTGCGCCGGCAAATAACGTCGATGCGAGGACCGCCAATGCGGTCGTGCTTAAAAATCTGCGCAAGTTTCCTCCTCGAGGCCGAAGCCCCTCCCAAATATCCGGCGGCGCCTGAGCGGCTGCCGATGATCCATTGAAGACCGGAGTTCCTCCTCGAAGTCCGGTATGAGCAGGTAATCCTAATGGCAAAGTTATGTCAATATAATTCATACGTTGAAATATATTTCAACGCTGCCAACGAAGGCCACTATGTGCGCAACCGTTTCCTAACGGAGGACGCCGGCTTCCTCAGCCGCGGCTTTGAATGCCAATACGGCCGCGGCTGAATCGGCTCGCCCGTTGACAGCGTCCGTGCAGATCTTCTTCGCGACGGCGAAGGATGCCGCTTTCTCACGCGGCCAGCAGGTCATGAGATATGCGAGCGCGTCCCTGCTGTTGCGGATACTCTTAGGGTGGTCGCCATCCCCGATGACCTCAACGGGCTGGTCCCAAAAATCATGGCGCATCGACATCTCCTCTGCTCGCAGCTATCGGCTGAACGTCATCTGTGCGGCCTCGTTCCAGCGTGGGACTTTGGTCCTAATCAGATCGGGCGAGGGATTTGTGCGCGCACGCGGCATGGGCTGTTCTCGGCCACTGGATTGTGATCCTCCTTGGCTCTACAGCAAGGGACGTATTCCGAGCCCATCCCATTGAGGTGCATTCATCCATGACAAAGAAAGTTTATCTCGCCGGTCCGGAAGTCTTCCTTCCAAACGCCCGTGAAATGCTCGACCGTAAAGCAGCGCTTGCCCGCGAGGCCGGGCTTCACCCACTCTCACCCGGTGATCTGGAAATCCCGCAGACGAATTCGAAGCGCGAGCGGGCGGCGGCGATAAACGCGGTCGACGAGAAGATGATGATCGAGGCCGACGCCATCATCGCCAATCTGACGCCGTTTCGCGGCATTGCCGCCGATACCGGCACGGCCTTCGAACTCGGCTTTATGTGCGCTAGCGGCAAGCCTGTCTTCGCATATACGAATGTGGCCCGGGATCACAGCGGACGGGTGAGCGATCTTTATGGCGGGGCCGTCGCCTATGACGCCGAAGGTCGGCTGCGAGACCCGAACGGGATTGCCATCGAGGATTTCGGCCTGGCCGACAATCTCATGCTGCACGCCGGGATCGAGCGGCGCGGCGGCGTCCTCATCGTCGGCGACGCGGCTCGCGATGCGCTCTATACTGATTTAGCCGCGTTCAAGACGTGTCTTGCCATCGCAGTCGAGAAGCTGAGATAGACGCCGTCAGAACGGTCTGCAACGGTGCTGAGCCGGGCTCGGCACCGCTTTTTTGGAGCGGCAGCCCGCCGTCAGACAAGACCCGGCACGACGAACACCAGCCAGGCTATGATCGGGCCGATGATAGCGATCAGGGCGCTGTAGATCAGCAACTGTCGCAGCACCTGCTCTCGCCTGTCATCCGGCGCATTGGCGACGACAAGGGCGCCATTGGTGGAAAACGGGCTGGTATCGACGATGGTGGTCGAAATTGCGATCGCGGCAACCACCCCGACGGCGCTGATATGTCCTTGCAACAGGAATGGAACGGCGAGAGGGATAATCGCGCCGAGCAGCGCGGTCGAGGATGCAAAGGCCGAGACGATTGCACCCGTAAAACAAAGCAGAAGCGCCACCAGCAGCGGCATGCCCAGACTGGATATGCCGTGCGCCACATAGTCGACCGTCCCGGCTTTTTCCATGACGCCGACATAAGTGATGATGCCTGATATCAGCAGCACGGTCGACCAACTGACCTTGTCGATCGCCGCTTTCTGGGTCTTTGGCGACAGCAGCGCCAGGGCGACGGCCACCGTCATTGCGACGAGGCCGACGTTGAACTTGAAAACCAGGGCGCCGACGCCAAGCGCCGTCAAGCCGATCAGGGTGGTAATTCTCTGATTGTCGAGGCGCAGCTTCGTCGCGGTATCGGCTGCCGTGCCATAGGCATGTTCCCTGATCGGTTTTGCCGGCGTGCCGCCATGGCCTCTGATCGACGCCGATACGCCCTCGGGATGCAGTTCAGGCAAGGGGCCGATTGATGCGGCGTCATGCTTCTTCACTCTGGCGCCGCCGAAAACGAAAAAGACCAGCACCGATATCGCCAGGTTGAAGAAGAAGCTGGAGAGAAACAACGACGTCGGCGCAAAAGGGAGGCCGGCCTTCTCGACGATCTGGTTGGTGATGCCGCCATAGATGCTGATCGGTGAAAAGCCGCCCGCCTGCGCTCCGTGGATCACCATCAGGCCCATCATGACGGGGTGAATGCGGTACTGCACGGCAAAGCTCAACGCGACGGGCGCGAGGATGGCGACCGCGGCCGGGCCAAGAGCACCGAAACCGGTAATCACGGCGGCGACGAGGAACATCACCCAGGGAATCAAGGCGATCCGCCCGCGCACCAGGCGGACGGCACATTCGACCAGCCAGTCGATCGTGCCGTTGATCTGCGCGATGGCGAAGAGGTAGGTGACGGCCACGAGTGTCAGGAACAGGTCGCTCGGAAAGCCGGCGAAAATATCGCTGGTTTTCATCCCGATGACCATGGAGCCGAGCACGAAGGCGCCGGCAAAGGCCAGTGCGCCCATGTTGATCGGCTGGATCGTCGCAACGACGAACATAGCTACCAGCAGTCCTATGGATAGCAATTCAATGCCCATGATTCCCCTCCCTCCGACGCCTCAGGCGCCGTAGTTGCTGTTTTCAAGATTGATGCTGAATGCGGCGCACCCTCCTCCCAGAGGGCCCGGTCGTCTTACGTCACGGCGTAAAGATCGGCATATTGCTGCCGCAGGATGTTTTTCTGAACCTTGCCCATCGTGTTGCGCGGCAGGTCCTCGACGAAAATGATGCGCTTGGGCTGTTTGTAGCGGGCAAGACGGTCCTGGAGGGCGCTGACGATGGTCTTTTCATCCAGGACGGCGCCGGGCTTGCGCACGACGACGGCGGTCACGCCTTCTCCGAAATCGGGATGCGGCACGCCGATCACAGCGCTCTCGACCACACCCTCGATCTGGTCGATCTCACCTTCGACCTCTTTCGGATAGATGTTGTATCCACCCGAAATCACCAGATCCTTTCCACGGCCGACAATGTGGACGTAGCCTTGCCGGTCGATCTTGCCGAGATCGCCGCTGGTGAAGAAACCGTCGGCGGTGAATTCGGCCGCGGTCTTTTCCGGCATGCGCCAATAGCCCTTAAAGACGTTCGGCCCCTTGATCTCGATCATGCCGGTTTGTTCAGGCGGCAGCACTTGCCCCGTGGCGGGATCGGTTACCCGCACCGTCACGTCAGGCAGAGGAAAACCGACCGTTCCGGCAATCCGTTCACCGTCATAGGGGTTCGACGTGTTCATATTGGTCTCCGTCATGCCGTAGCGCTCGAGAATCGCATGACCGGTCCGTGCCTGGAACTCGGTATGTGTTTCTGCAAGCAGCGGAGCCGAACCGGAAATGAAGAGGCGGATGCTGGCGACCGTCTCTCTGTCGAGGCGCGGGCTTTGCAGGAGGCGCACGTAGAAGGTCGGCACCCCCATCAG
Organism: Rhizobium ecuadorense; assembly: GCF_001187535.1. Classification (GTDB taxonomy): domain Bacteria; phylum Pseudomonadota; class Alphaproteobacteria; order Rhizobiales; family Rhizobiaceae; genus Rhizobium; species Rhizobium ecuadorense. The sequence goes on along the minus strand of NZ_LFIO01000074.1, from coordinate 72,301 downwards.
CATCGTCGCCTGCGGCATCAGCAACAGCACCGCATCCGGATCGAACTTCGACAGCAGGAACATCGAGGCGCCGGCAAGCAGTGTGACATTCGTGGCGACGAACAGCCCGTGCGTGTGAAAGATCGGCAAGGCATGGATCAGCCGATCGTCGGCCGTGACGCGCCAATAATCCCGCAAGGTCAGGGCGTTCGAGAGCAGGTTCCCATGGGTGAGCATCGCGCCCTTGGAACGGCCCGTCGTTCCTGACGTGTAGAGGATCGCCGCCAGATCGTCGGCGGAGCGCGAGGCATCGACGAAGTCGGCCGGTTCATCGCGCGCAAGATCGAGCAACGAGCCGCTGCCGTCAGTGTCGAGCGTTTCGACGATCGCGCCGTGCGCCTTCGCGATCGTCTCCACGCCCGCTCGGGCAGCCGACGCAACAACCACCAAACGCGGCTCGGCGTCGCCGATAAAGTAGTCGAGTTCAGCCAGCGTATATGCCGTGTTGAGCGGCAGGTAGACCGCCCCGCTGCGAAGACAGGCGAGATAGAGGATCAACGCCTCGGCACTCTTCTCGACTTGAACCGCCACTCGATCGCCCGGGCGAATGCCGAGCGCATCCATGGCGCTGGCAATGCGGCCGGAAAGAGCGAATGCGTCATCGTAGGTCCATGTGCGCGTGCTATCGATCCGAATGAACGGTGCGTCACCGGGCGCGGCGGCCCGCATGGCGTCGAAAAGATGGTTGCTCACTTTCGCCCTCCTCCAAGCGTTGAGTTCATGATCTGTGCGAATGGCCGCGAACCTTGCTGGCCATTGCCGCTGCTGCGGCTTTCGTCGTGCTGGTTGGCCAGGTTTTTGACGGCCGGCGAGGCAATCACTTCGCCGCGCTGCGCCAGCGCCTCGTGGTTGGCCACGATATCGTCGAGCTTATAGAGGTAATTGACCATCAGACCGTGTGCCTGCTGCATCGCCTTGGGCGAGCGGTCGCCCAGAAAATTCAGTCTTTCGAGCCGGGCGCCATTGCCGAGATGGAAGCGGGCGACGGGATCGACGGGGCGCCCCTCCGGCGTCCGCTCGATCAGGAAATAACGTGCCGCAAGCGGCAGCAGCACACGCTCCATTTCGGTTGCCGTATCCTCGTTGTCAGGCCAGTTCGGATCGTCCAGCAGCATCAGCGTTTTGCGGGCCGCCTCCGGCAGCGACCGGTCGGCGGCTGAAGCGCGCGCCTTGGCAAGCCAGCGGGCAAAGCCTGGAACGGGCGACAGCGTGACGAAATTCTTCAGGCCGGGCAGATCTCTGCGCAGGTCTTCCACGACCTGCTTGATCAGGAAGTTGCCGAACGAGATTCCGCGCAAGCCATCCTGGCAGTTCGAGATCGAATAGAAGACCGCCGTCGTCGCCTCGTCGGCATTGATCTGCTCCCTGCCCTCGTCGAGCACATCGCCGATCGCGCCGGGCACCGATCGTGTGAGCGCCACCTCGACGAACACCAGCGGCTCGTCGGCCAGCCGGGGGTGAAAAAAGGCAAAGCATCGGCGGTCGGACGGCGCCAAACGACGGCGCAGCTCCTCCCAGCCGGCGATCTCGTGCACGGCCTCGTATTTTATGATTTTTTCAAGAATGTAAGCCGGCGTCGACCAGTCGATCGGCCGCAGCGTCAGAAAACCACGATTGAACCAGGAGCCGAACAGATGCGTGAAGTCGGCGTCAAGGGCGTGATAGCCTGCGGATTGCTCTTTGGAAGCAAGCAGATGCTGACGCATCCGGACGAGCTTGGCGGTGCCGTTCGGTGTGTGATTCAACCGTCGCAGAAGCTCCTGTCGCCGTGGCTCGGCTGCCTGGTGGAGAGCAATGATGACGGCGGAGCTTTTGTCAGTGCGGTAATTTTCAATCGCCTGGTCGAGCTTGGCCGTGTCGGGCCCGAACTTCTCATGAAGCATATGGAGGAATGCCTGCGCGCCGTCGCTGTCGAGCGCCTCCCAGCGATCGAGGATCTCGGCCGCAAGGGCCATGCCCGACGCTTCGCCCCGGCTCGATAGCAGCATGTCACAGAGCGTTTGGAGATCGGCCTTGGCTGCAGCCTGCGTGGTGCGCGAACCGGAAAACAGCAGCTGGCGTCCGCGGTCCGTGATGCTCTGCAGCATGTCGCTGAAGAAGGAAGCCTCGGACATACCATTCTCCTCTCTGCTGATGGCCGGCGTTACGCACGGCATTTAACGCTGCTTCCCATCGCGGGATTTCATCGGTAGTATGTAGATTGTCACTTTTCGTACACTAGATTAACGATCTTGTATACGAGAAATGCATTTTCGTATGAAGAAAGTGAAGCGAATGTCCGAGAATGTTGGCCGATGGCTGCGGGATGAGATTGAAAACTCAATTCTTTCCAACGAGTTCACCCCGGGCGAGCGGCTCGACGAAATGGTGCTTGCCACGCGGTTCGGCGTTTCGCGCACACCGGTGCGCGAAGCGCTGATGCAACTCGATGCGATCGGCCTCATCGAAATTCGTCCCCGCAGAGGTGCAGTTGTCATCGATCCGGGACCGCACCGCGTCTATGAGATGTTCGAGGTTATGGCAGAGCTGGAGGGCCTGGCCGGTTCGCTCGCCGCACGGCGGCTGGACAACGCCTCCCGGGAAGCGATCGCGGCCGCCCACAGCCGCTGCGAGCAATCAGCCGGCGCCGGCGATAGTGACGCCTATTATTACGACAATGAGGAGTTTCATAAGGCCATCTACGCAGCCGGCCGAAGCGATTTCCTCGAGGAGCAATGTGTGCAATTGCACCGACGGCTGCGACCCTACCGCCGCCTCCAGCTGCGCGTGCGAAACCGCCTGTCGACATCCTTCTCGGAACATTGCGCCATCGTCGATGCGATCTTTGCCGGGGATGGCGATGAAGCCCGCCGTCTGTTGCGGGCGCATGTCGGCATTCAGGGTGAGAGATTCAGCGATTTGGTCGCCAGCATGGCGAACAGATGAGCGCTGTAAGAAAGCTGTCCGGCGGACTGATTGATGTTCAGCGGTCGCTTCCCACAGGCTGCGATCAATCGCATCATACAAATGATCGCTGCGGTTTTTGAGAATACTATGTCGGGAGTGCCCAGGGATTCACGAGTGCCACTCCCATGCCCTCGAAATCCTTGATATTGCGCGTGACCAGCGTCATGCGGCGGGTGAAGGCAGTCGCCGCAATATAGGCGTCGTTGATCGGCTTGGGATTGGGCACATGCCACTGGGCGGCCTGAACGGCCGCAGCCTCATCGAGAGGCAGGATACGGCCGGAAAATGCTGCGAGAACGGAATTTTCCAGCCAGTTGCGCAGCACCTTCCCGGCGGCTGCATCATTATGCTCGACCAGCCGAACGCCAATTTCCAGTTCGTGCAGGACGACGGAGGAAATGAACGTCTCGGCCGGATCGACGGTTTCGTTCCAGACCACCACATTGGGGTCGGCCTTGCCGCTCGCGACCTTGCGCAGTTCCGACACAACGTTGGTATCGAGCAACAGCATCACGAAAGATCGACCGGTCGGGCATGCTCGGTGCGCGGCGGGAGCGTCAAGTCAACCTCTTCCGCTCCCGGCGCTGCCAGCATGTCACCCAGGGTCCGCATTTTGCCGGTAAGCCGCTTGTACTCGTCGAACGACAAGAGAACATGCGCAGGCCGCCCCCTGTCGGTGATGATCACAGGCCCGTCCTTGGTGGCGCGCTTGGCGCGGCCAAGATCCTGATTGAGTTCTCGGCCTGAAAGCGTGGTGACGGTCATGGCGAGCCTCCGCTTGTGGTAACGTAACCACATTTAATCCGCACTCGCCGGAATTACAAGATACAGTCGCTGCCTCGCCCTTGATCGCAAGCTCCGACCTACAATCGGCAAGCACCGCAATCAGATGAGCTTTGCGGCGTCTCGCCTTCTGAGGCGCCACAGATCCGTCGCCGCCAAATTTCGGTGCAAGAGCTTCGCGCCGACCATTGACATCGGTGGTGTTAAGGCCGAAGCCCCACTCGGCCACGCAATGCGCGGCTGTTTTCTTGAGGATTCGACAGATGAAGACCAAGGCGGCTACAGCCAATGCCGGAAACCTGATCATGACAGGTGTCGCGCTGATGCTGCTCGGCGATCTGCTCTTTGCGCTGAACGATGCGATGGGCAAATGGCTGATGACGAGCTTTGCCGTCGGCCAGGTGCTGGTGATCCGCTCGCTCGGCGCGTTCATCGTGCTGGGACCGATGATCGCGAGGCAAGGGCCGATGGCCCTGTTCCGCGTCGAGCAGAAGGGCCTCCAGTTCATGCGGGTCGCCATGGCGACCGGCGATGTCGCCCTGTTCTATGCGGCCGTCGCCTATCTGCCACTCGCAGACGTGATGACCTTCTATATGGCCGGTCCGATCTACATTGCAGCACTCTCGCATTTCTTCCTCGGGGAAAAGATCGGCTGGCGCCGCTGGCTGGCCGTGCTGATCGGCTTTGCAGGCGTCGTCATTGCGCTGCGCCCGTCGACGGCGATGCTGTCGCTTCCATCGCTCTTCGGTCTTGTCGGCAGCTTCGCCTTTGCGCTGTCGCTGGTGATGAGCCGCTACCTGCGCTCGACCAGCGACACGACGCTGGTGACGTGGCAGACGATCGCCGCCCTTGCCGTCGGCATCGTGCTCAGCATCGGCCATTGGCAGTCGGCAACGCTCGTCGATTGGTCCGGCATGCTGCTGCTCGGCGTCGTCGCCACCTGCGCGCACCTCCTGATCACCCGCTCGCTGAAGCTCGCCCCCGCATCGCTGCTGGCGCCGCTGCAATATACGCTGCTGCTCTGGGCGATCGTGCTCGGCTACATCTTTTTCAGCGATATTCCCGATATGCAGATCGTCGTCGGCGCAGCCATCATCGTCTTTGCCGGGCTCTTCATCTTCCACCGGAAGAACCTGAAAGAGACGGTTCCCGCCGAAGCGGTCCCGCCGGACGGCCATTGAGGGTATAGCGCCGTTTATCTTTCAGCTTCGCATAGGACGCTGCTGCAACCCCTCGAATTCCTACATACTTCCATCCTTAAACCTTGCGGGAATAGATCAAAAGGATGGAGGCTTACAGCGCCGCGCGTCTTTTCAGACGCGCAAAGGACGCTGTAACACTTTGAATTGCTGCATAATTTTATCCTTAAATCGATTCCGATTTAAGGAATTATGCAGTAGTCACGCAGGCTTTCCACGGAACAATTTGGACGCCTGCACGCTACTCCCGAGCATTCAAACCCGGGAGATCGCAATGGCGTCCATGACCCTCGAAGACCTATCCTCGCAACTGAAGAAGATCGATTTCTGCATGCTGTCGACGAATGCCGGGTCGGGCCGCATCTCGGCCCGGCCGATGAGCAATAATGGCGACGTCGAATATGACGGGGATTCCTGGTTCTTCTCGTACGAGGACAGCAGGAAAATCACGGAGATCGAAGGCATCGACATCGTCTCGCTGACGTTCACCGCACCTCCCAGCCTCCTCGGCAAACCGGGGATTTTCATCGCTGTCGAGGGCTTCGCCTCTCTGGTGCGGGACAAGGCTGCATTCGAAGAACATTGGGTGCCCGATCTGGAGCGGTGGTTTCCTGAAGGTGTGGACACTCCCGGGATCGTTCTCATCAAAGTTTCGGCGTCCTCCATCCGGTACTGGGATGGTGAGGAAAACGGTGAGGTCACCCTGCCCGGCTCGGCGAGTTAAGAGAGCATGATGCCGAAAACTGTGCGCGGTTTTCGGGCGAGATCATGCTCTACTCTTTAATGTAGAACAGGCTTCAGATTTTAGGCCAAACGGGCCTAAAATCTGAAGCCTGTTCTAGCGGCGTGATGAGGTGCCCTACTCTGCGGGCGGCGGCTCCCAGCCGAAGACGCTGCGGCCGCCGAAATCGGCGGATTGGCGAAATTCGCCGGCGATGATATCCTTGAGGTCGGGACCGGTGACGTAACGTTCCATCTGCCTGGATTGATCATCCAGGCGCTTCAGCGCCTGCAGTTCCTCCTCCCGTCCGAGCCTGCCCTTCTGCACCGCCGATTTCATCACGCCGATCGTTTCGTCATAGACCTTGAGCGGAACCGGGAAGGGATGGCGGTCCTTGCCGCCATGAGCGATCGAAAAGCGCGCCGGATCGGAAAAACGGCAGGGCGCGCCGTGGACGACTTCGGCCACCATGGCCAGCGCCTCCACCGTGCGGGCGCCGACACCGGGAACAAGCAGCAGCTCTTCGAAATCCGCCGGTCCGCGGTCGGCTGCGGCGGCAAGATTTCCATGCAGGCGCCGCATGTTGACGTCACTCTCGCGCACATCGTGATGGGCAGGCATGATCAGGTGCGGCAGCATCGGCTGAGCGGCCGGCTCGGGCGCCGGCTGCTCGGCACGCCGCAATGCGGCCGCCTCGCGGACGATCCGGTCGGGACCGAGCGTCGCCAGCAGATCGAGCTGGCCGCGCCGCGAGCGCTCGGCGCGCCTGTCGGCCAGATTGACGATCGTCCCCTGGCTCCTGCCCTCGATTGCCGCATGCGGCGAGTCGACGAAACTCTCCAGCCCTTCCGACAGCCAGTGATAGCGCCGGGCCTGCCGCCTGTCGCCGTTCATGCCCTGTTGCACGACCACCCAACGGCCGTCATCGGCGACGATGAAGCCGTGCAGGTAAAGATCGAACCCATCCTGAAGGGCAGCACTGTCGACCTTGGCGATAAGACGGCTCGTCGTGGCCAGGCCTTCGCCATCGAAGCCGACGCGCTCGCCGATCGAGACGAGTTCCTGCGGGGTCTTGCGCGAATGCACGCCGCGGCCGCCGCAGACATGCAGGCCGAGCTCGCCGGCGCGCGGGTTCAGCCCGCGCTTCAGCGCGCCGAGAACGCTGGTGGTGATGCCGGAGGAATGCCAGTCCATGCCCATCACAGCGCCGAAGGACTGGAACCAGAAAGGGTGGGCGAGCCTGCGCAGGAATTCGTCGCGGCCGTAGTGATGCACGATCGCTTCGGTGATCAGGGCTCCCAGCCGTGTCATCCGGTCGCCGAGCCAATGCGGCACACGTCCCCCGTGAAGGGGAAGATCGGCGCTGCCTGCTCGTTGTGACATTCTCGTTTCCTTACGCTTCCATCGCCGGACGAAGTCAGTCCGGCCGCCGCCTCAAGCGCCGCACGGAACCCAAAAATATTCCAGGCGTTTGTTTTCGCAGTTAAAGGCCGAGGCAATCATGACCGCATTCGAGACCGTCTTCAATCACCCGAGCCTGTCCCAGGCAAAATCACAACGGCCGGACGGCCGCGAAAAACAGAATGACAGCGCTTTGCGCCTGGACGGCAAGGCCGAGAAGGCGGCCTTCCTGATCAACGGCAACAGATATTTCGCCGAAGTATCGCGGGCGCTGCGGCAGGCGCGGCGCACGATCTGGATCATCGGCTGGGATTTCAATCCCGACATCCCGTTGGAACCAGAGAAATCCGACGAGACTTTGGCAGACCTGTTGCATGCGCTTGCAGCGGCCAATCCCGAGCTCGAAATACGCATCCTCATCTGGGCGCTCGGGCCGGTCTATTCGGGAAAATCCCTGCAGGTGCTTTGCAAGAAGAACTTCCCGAGGAATGCCGGGATCGACCTGCGCTTCGATCTTCAAGGTGTCGCTCGCGGCTGCCACCATGAGAAACTCGTCTGCATCGACGACGCGGTCGCCTTCATCGGCGGCATCGACCTGACGTCACGGCGATGGGACACAAAGCGCCATCGTGCCAGGGACAGGCTCCGGCTCGATCCCGAGGGCGTTTCCTACGATCCGCTGCATGACGTTCAGGCGATGGTCACGGGCGACGCTGCCCGGCTGATCGGCGATATCGCCAGGCGGCGCTGGGAAAACGCCACCGGCGAAAGGCACCTGCCGCTTGCCGAGCACGCACCCTTTCCGTGGCCGGACGATCTTGCCGTTTCGCTGCGGGAAATCCCGGTGAGCTTCGTGCTGACGGAGCCGTCGACGACTTTGCGCGCCGGCATCAGCGACGGTATCGCCTCGACATTGGACATCATCTCCCGAGCACGGCGCCTGCTTTATATCGAGGCGCAATATCTCGCCTCTTTCCGCGTCGCCGACGCCATTGCCGCACGGCTGCAGGAGGAAGACGGTCCAGAGGTCGTCATCATCTGCACGCGCAGTTCTCACGGGCTGATCGAAAAGCTTGTCATGGGCGGCAATCGCGACCGCGTCATCCGCCTTCTCAAACGGGCCGATCGGGCGAGCCGGCTGCGGGTCTATTTCCCCGTCGTGCCCGGGCCAATCGTGCCCGGGCCGAAAGTCGCCGAGGTCGAGGTGCTGATCCATTCCAAACTGATGATTGCCGACGATGAGCTGCTGCGCATCGGCTCCTCCAATCTCAACAATCGCTCCGAAGGCCTTGATTCGGAATGCGATATACTATTTCACTCTGCAACGGACGAACACCGTCGCGCGGTCGCGGAGCTGCGCAATCGCCTGCTGGCGGAATATCTCGGAACGAGCACCGCGAGTTTTGCAGCGGCTTACGCGCAAAGCGGCTCGGTGATCGAAGCAATCGACGCGCAGAATGATGGCGCTCGGGGTCTGAGAGAATTCGCCGTCGAGCTTTCCGGCAGCATCTCACCGGTCAGAGGCAGCGGGTTCTTCGACCCGGCCCGCCCTTTCCTGCCCCTACACCGACTGGGCCTCGGCGCCCTCATTCGCCGCCTCATCCGCCCCGCGTGATCTTCGGAAGACGATCTCGCTGATGACGAGAAGCGTCGTGCCGAGCGCCAGCGGAATGAAGAAATAGGCGCAGCGGAACGCGATCAATGCGCCGATCGAGGCCTCCTTCGGCACGGCATAGGAGACGGTCGCCTCGAGCACGCCGAGCCCACCAGGAACATGGGTTGCGAGAATTGCCGAATTGGCCAGCACATAGGCCGTCACCGACCTGAAGAAGGCGACGCCGCCGAAGGCCGAGAGCATCTGGTGCAGGCAGGCGGAAACGAGCATGAAGTTGAGCGTCCCGATCCCGACCTGCGCGACGGCAATCGAAAATCGCGGCAACTGAAACGACCAGCGCCAGAGCCGCAACTTGCCGCGGATGAAAAACGCCAGCCCCGCATAGACGACCGGCACGATGAGCGCCAGCAAGCCAAAGATGCGCACACTGTCCGGATCAAGCCGCAGCAGGCGTCCGGCATCACCCGGATTGACGATCAGCGCAAGACCACCGAGCGTCATCAGTCCGAGCCCGACCGTGACGCCGCAGAACAGGATGATCTTCGCTACGTCCTCGGTCGTCAGCCCCCAGCGCGAATAAAAGCGGTAGCGGAAGGCGCCGCTGCTCAGTCCGGCAAATCCGATATTGTGGCCGAGCGACAGGCTGATGAACGAAGCCAACGCAATTTTGGGATAAGGCAAGGATTTGCCGAGCGAACGGATCGCCAGGAGATCGAAACAGCCAAGGCATAGGTAGGATGCCGCAGCAAAGAGAAGTGCTGTACAGAAGCTTGAAAGCGGTATGCTGCGAACCGATTGGACGATCTGGTCGAGGCTATACTGCTGGAAGATACGATAGAGAAGAAAGACCGCAAGACAAAGAGCGGCAACGAGCAGTCCATTCCAGATCATGCTTTTCAAACGCATCGATTGTCCTCAGGAGTGCGAGCGTGACGGGCCGATAATCTGGAACGATCAAACGAGTTTTGTGTTCCCCCGGGGAACCGCATCCATGTTCCCAAGGGACGAGCTTCAACGGGCCCATGCCGGAAAAATCAATCAAACTCCTGACCTATAACGTCCACAGCTGTATCGGCAGCGACCGCAAGCTCGATCCCGGGCGCATCGCTTCGGTCATCGCCGAGGCGCAAGCCGACATCGTCGCTCTCCAGGAGGTCGATGTCCTCAGGCGCAGGACCGGCGGCATCGACCAGGCCCATACGATCGCCTCGCTTCTCAAGATGCAGGCGCATTTTCATCCGGCGCTATCGGTTGCCGAAGAGCAGTATGGCGATGCGGTTATCACCGCCTTGCCGACCGGCGCGGTCAAGGCCGGTCCACTGCCATCCATCGGTGAACAGCGCGGCGCGCTTTCCGTTGAAATCCTGGTCGGCGACAGAAAACTGCTGGTCGTCAACACCCATCTCGGCCTTCGCGGCCGCGAGCGCATGCGCCAGATGACGACGCTGTTGAACTCAGGCTGGCTGCGCGGAACGACGGATGAAGCTTTACCCACCATCCTCTGCGGCGACTTCAACGCCATCCCGGCATCGGCGACTTACCGACTTGCCACGCGGTCGTTGAAGGACGCCCAGCTCGCAGGCAACGCCAAGCCAAAAGCGACATTTCCCTCCCGCTACCCGCTGATGCGTATCGACCACGTCTTCGTCACCGACGATCTCATCGTCAAACAGGCGACGGTTCTGGATAACCGCCTGGCAAGGGTCGCTTCAGACCACCTTCCTCTGCTCGCGGAAATTGCTTTCGCCTGATCGCCGCTGTCGCGCTCGCTGGCGCCGATATCTGTTGAAAAACGACATTCACCATCACTCGTGGCGACATTGAAACGAATGTTTCACAAATAATGTGATATGGAATATTCATTCCGCCGATGTCGTGTCTCTGAGGGGGCGGATGTGTAGTCGGTTCGAGCGGATCAGGACTTTCACTCGAAATCGACTGCGCTCCTGGGGAAGAGGGAGGGGTTGATGTTGGGCAGGCTGTTGTCACGTGTGCGCATTCAGACGCAGGTGATGGTTTTCATCGTTCCGTTCATCGTGAGCATCATGGCCGTGGGCGCCATGGGCTTTTATGCATCGAGCCTGCTTCAGGGGCGGATGGATATTTCCAACTCCGTCCTGCAGTCCTTGAGCGGCTTTCGCGATCTGTCCGCCGCAATGGCCGACTTCCTTGCCAATGCCACGCAGGAAAACCGGGACGCCGTTACCGCCAGGCTTGCCGATCAGCGCACTCTATTGAAATCCGGTCTCGACCGGCTCGCCGCCGATCGCAGCGGCCAGCAGGAGTTGGAGCAGACGCTGTCTTCCATCGACGGAATTTCCGCTCGCATGGATACTCTGTGGCAGCTTCAGGAGAGCCGGGCAGCATTGCTTGCCGATCTCCAGAAGGCGCAGAGCGTCGTCGTGTCGTCCCAGACGGATATCGTTGAAGGTGCCAAGGTTCTCCAGCGTGCTGCCGACAGCCAGGAAGACGAAGCCCGCAATAGGCTGGGCGACGCACAGCGCATATCGGACTTCGCCTCCTTCGCCCAGTCGCTGAACGACAAGGCTCAAGCCGCCGGCCCGATCGGCAGCCCCGACATGGAGGAACTCGCCCGGCAGCAGCGCATCGTGGGGATGGCGCTGGGCGGCGAGGCGCCGGAGGCCAAAAAGACGATCGACGATGCCATTGCCGCCTTGAAGCCGCTTGTCGAAACCGCCGGCCAGGCCGAGGAGCGTGCAGCCGGCCTCAAGGATGCGATGGGTCAGATCGTCGCCAGGCTGCCCGAATTGCAGGCGGTCGCCGCACGCCGGCTGAAGACGGTAACGGATAAGGCGGCCGACACCGCCAAATCGGTCGAGCGCGCCAAGACCGGTCAGAGAGACGGCCAGAAACTGACCACCTCTGCCTACGTGATCCAGATCGTCATGGCGAAACTGACGCTTGCGCCCACGGATGCCAATCTTCAGCGGCTATTGCAGGAAATCATGGCGGTCAGGAAGGGCTTGGACACGTTGGTTTCCAATGCCGGCGGGGTTGCGCAATTCGACAATCTCAAGCCGAAGCTGCTGCCGGCGCTGGATAAGATGCAGAAAGCCGCCACCGACCTCGTCCGCATCAGCGCCCAACGCCAGGACGAATTCCGCGCCGCAGCCGCCGATGTCGACGGCATGTGGTCGCAGTTGACGGCTTTCGCCGAAATGCAGCGGCAGAACGCCGCGGCAGAACGCACCGATGCCAATTCCATGTCTCTGGGAACGACGATCCTCGGCGTGGTGATCGCAATCCTCGCCGGGGTCGGGCTGACGATGACACTCAAAGGCCCGATCAACCAGATCACCTCGGCCATGCGGCGGCTCGCCGACGGCAAGCTCGAAACGTCGATCACCGGCGAAAGCCGGGCCGATGAAATCGGCGACATGGCCCGCGCACTCGGCATCCTCAAGAACAATGCCATCGCCAAGGTCGAGATCGAGGAGCGCAGCGAGATCGAACGGACGCGGGCCGAGGAGGAAAGGCATCGCAACGACGCGGAAAAACGTACGGTCGAACAGCAGATCGACTTTGCGGTGACGGCGCTCGCCGATGGCCTCGGGCGCCTGGCGCGCGGCGACATTTCCCGGACGATCACAACGCCCTTCTTCGGCCGGCTGGAGCAACTCCGCAACGATTTCAATGCGTCGCTGCTTCGCCTGCAGGAAACGATCGACCAGATCCGCACCAACACCCGGATGATCGAAGGCAATGCCGGCCAGATGGATCTGTCGGCGAGCAACCTTGCAAAGCGCACCGAACAGCAGGCCGTCGCGCTTGAGGAAATCGCTGCAGCCATCGAAGAGATCACCACCACGGTTCGTTCGTCCGCGGCCTGCGCCGACGATGCCCGTCAGATCATCGCCGACACCAAAGAGACGGCCGATTCCTCATCCGAGGTCGTGGCCAGTGCGATCGACGCGATGGGCAAGATCGAAGCGGCTTCCGACGAGATCGTACAGATCATCGGCGTCATCGACGACATCGCATTCCAGACGAACCTGCTCGCGCTCAATGCCGGCATCGAAGCGGCCCGCGCCGGCGAGGCTGGAAAAGGCTTTGCGGTCGTCGCCCAGGAAGTCCGCGATCTCGCCCAGCGCTCCGCCGAGGCCGGCCAGCGGATCAAACAGCTGATCGGGCGCTCGCGGGCGGAGATCACCAACGGGGCCCGGGTCGTACGCGAAACCAGCGAAGTCCTCGAAAGCATTTCCGCGAAAGTGGTCACCGCATCCGAGCAAATGGACGTCATTGCCCGCTCGAGCAGGGAACAGTACAACGCCCTGCACGAGGTCAATTCCTCCGTCAACCTGATGGATCAGATGACGCAACAGAACGCAGCCATGGTCGAGGAAACGAGCGCAGCGACGAAGGAACTTGCCGACGAGACGAAGACGCTGCTGCAGCTGATCGACCAATTCCAATTGGATGAAACAGAGGCGCGTCGCGTGAACGCAGCGTAGAGGGCCCGCGCTGCTTCGTAGACGCTTGGCCTCTGATGGGCGGGCGCGTCAGTGACGACTGTAAAGCGGCGGCATCACCTCTTCATCCGAGAGCTCCGGATAGAGCCGCCGGCGTGTACGATCGAGCGCTTCCGCCTCCCTGCGCTTCCGTTCCAGGAGTACGGCCGTGACGTCTTTATAGGGAGCGCCGTCCTTCAAGGCGACGCGGACGATTCCGCCCTGCGAGAGGAAGTCGCAGAACGATCGCACCGAGCGAAGACGTGTCGTAATCTCGATATAGCGGTCGTCATGTCCAGGCATGCTCGCCTCCTTAAGACGTAAAATGTCACGAACACTTCGGCAAGAAGATGACGCTGGTTTCATGACGATCCCAGACCCGATCGGCCATATGCGGAAGCCGGTTCCAAATGCGCAAACAGGTGCAGATTTCGCTTTGGGGCTTTGAACGTCATCCTCTGGCGAATTTCCGGTTCATAGCGGCGGCGACCAAGGGCAGCGCCGTGGTCGCGACGGTCCCGAGAGGCAGTCGCCTGATACCCCGCGTGACGACGAATGCCGCAGCCATGGCGCCGGCGAGCTTCAGCCACGGCTGATTGCCGAGCTGGGCATGGGCGCTGGCATCGGCCCATCGGACGTTTTCAGTCACGACGGCCGCAGTCTGATCTCTGATCACATGAAGGCGGGCCTGGAGGTTTTCGAGCTCCTCCCTCAGCTCCCGCAACCGACTTTCCAGAACATGCTCCTCTGATGCCAGGAACGGTTCCTCGATATAAGCTTCGGCCGAAGTCAAAGCATCCCGGCCAAGCGCGGCAAGGTGGGCCTCGTACTCGGCCTCGCTCGCGAACCCCTCACGCCGGATAAGGTTCGGATTGATGGTCGTCTCCTCTCCGTTCGCCATCCGCGCACCGACATCGTCGTGTCTCTCTTCCGCGCCGACACCGGCGGGCTCGTCTTTAAACATGATGCGTCTCCCGTTGTTTCCTCGGCAGAACGCTCGATGGCTCTATTTGATCCATCACGGCCGCGATGCGCTGAAACGCTCCGGCCGAAACTCCGCCAGCAGCGGATGACGGCGTCCGGTGGCGATCTCGTCCGCCAGCAGTTCGCCGGCGATCAGGCCGAGGGTGGCGCCACTATGGCTGAAGGCAACGAAATAACCCCAGATCGACGGCAGTTCGCCGAAGACCGGCTCGCCGTCGCCCGGAATGGGCTTCGGGCCGACCCCGTAATCGTCGATCTCGAGCCTCGGATTGCCTTCGAGAACTTTCGACGCCTCGCGCAGCAGCCCATCCAGCGTCGATTGTCTGACGTCATAGCTGCCATCCGGCTTCACTCCGACCTCTTCCTCGGACCAGGCGGAATCGAGCGCAAAACCGCCATTGGGCGTCGGCCGGATGGCGACACGGGGGGTGTTGAGCACGGCCTTCAGCGAATGGCGGATCGGCTTGGTCCTGACGAGAAGGGCGACCGGCGTTGCGTCGTCGATATGCTGGCCGGCTTCGGCGACGATTGCCGGAACGTCGCCGCCTGCGGCAAGCAGCACAGACTCCGCGTCCCAGCGCCTGCCGTCTGCTGCGCTCACGCCGCAGACGCGGGCGCCGTCGATGTCAATCGTTGCGCGCCCGGCGTCCGTCACGACCTGGCCGCCGAGCGAACGGAATTCCTCCGCCAGAAGGCCGATCAGCGAGGGAAGATCGACCCAGCCTTCCCCGGGATTGAAGATCGCCCCCTGCGGCGTCACCGCGCCGGTGTCGACGCCGGGCGTCGCGTCGGCAATGTTTTCCTGGGCCAGCCATTGCGCGTGATAGCCGAGATCGCGCTCGAAGTCGAAGACCTCGGCGATCTCATTGCCGGCGTCATCGGCATCCCAGGTCAGGCCGCCATCGAAGCGGAGCCAGGGCGCATCCGGATACCGGGCAGCAAGGGTGCGATAACGGTCGATGCCGGCGAGGCGCAGCCGGTGATAGGCATCGGAGCGTTTCCGGGCCGAATTGAGCCAGGCGAGCGAACGGCCGGAAGCGCCATTGGCAAGCGGCCCGTCGCTGACGAGTACGGTGGCGATCCCGAGGCGAGTGAGATGGACGGCCGTCGAGACGCCGAATATGCCGCCACCGATGACGACGACATTCGAAGGTTTTGGGGAAGCATTCATGTCGATAACCTTATTTCCTGCTATGTCGAACGAATTCCAACGCATCCGTCGCGAGAGCCGGCGGCATGCCTCGCCTCAGGGGTTAGAGGACTTCCGCAAGGAAGCGCCTCAGCCGCTCGCTTTTGGGATGGTCGAAGATCTGCTGCGGGCAGCCGGCCTCGACGATGCGGCCCTCGTCCATGAAGACCACCTGATCGGCCACCCTGCGCGCAAATCCCATTTCATGCGTAACGACGGCCATGGTCATGCCCTGGCGGCCGAGGGCCGCCATCAGGTCGAGAACACCCTTGACCAGTTCGGGATCGAGCGCACTCGTCACTTCGTCGAACAAGATAAGCTCCGGATCCATGGCGAGAGCACGCGCGATGGCGACGCGTTGCTGCTGCCCGCCCGATAGGCCGGTCGGGCGATGATCCCTGCGCTCGGCAAGACCGACCTCGGCCAGACGCGCCTCGGCGATGCGTCGCGCCTCCTGTCTCGGCATCTTCTTGATCTTCGTCAGGGAAAGCATGACGTTCTCAAGGGCTGTGTGATCGGGAAACAGGTTGAAGTGCTGGAACACCATCCCCACCCGCCGGCGCAGCCGTTCCGGTTTCATGGCCAGAATGCTGTCGCCGTCGAGCAGGATGTCACCGGCTTTCGGTTCCACCAGCCTGTTCATGCAGCGCAGCAGCGTCGATTTGCCCGAACCGGAGGGGCCGATGATGCAGGTGACGGTCCCGGCGGCGATGTCGAGATCGACACCCTTCAGCACGTCGAGATCGCCATAGGCCATGGCGAGATCCCGGATGTTCAGGGCGCCGCCCTTGAAGCGCGGTTCCGTCTCCCCGACAGATTCGGCTGCGGGCGGTGGGCTGGCAGCGGCCTGCAATTCGCTCACCTCGGCCAAACCGCTGGCAATGCCCGCGCCGCGGCCCTGTTTTCCGAGCCGCAGTCTCGCATCGATGTAATTGACCAAATGCGTGAGCGGCACGGTGATGACGAGATAGAAAAGACCCGCCAGCAACAAGGGCGACAGATTGCCGGTGACGACAGCCTGATCCTGGCCGACGCGGAAGATCTCCCGCTCGGAGGCGAGCAATCCGAGGAAATAGACGAGGCTGGAATCCTTGACGTTTCCGATGAACTGGTTGACCAGCGCCGGCAGAACGCGCCGGATGCCTTGCGGGATGACGATCAGGCGCATGCCCTGCCCGTAGCTCATGCTGAGCGCCCGGCAGGCTTCCATCTGGCCGCGCTCGACGCTTTGGATGCCCGAGCGGAAAATCTCGCCGATATAGGCCCCGGCGATCAGGCTGAGCGCCAGGATGCCGAGCGGGAATGGCGACGGACCGAAGATCTCCCGCCCGATCCGGGCAAAACCCTGCCCGATGATCAGAATCGTGACGATTGCCGGCAGCCCGCGAAAGATATCGGTGTAGATGCGCGCCGGCAGCCGCAGCCAGCGGGATTGCGAGATGCCCATGACGGCGAGAGCCATGCCGATGACGACGCCGAGCATGGTCGAGGCGGCAGCCAGGATCAGGGTATTCTTCAGGCCGACGCTGATCATGCTCGGCAGCACTTCCGCCATGGCCTCCCAATCCAGGAAGCTGCGGTGCAGATTTTCAAGCCAGTTCATCGAGATCCCCATCGAAGCCCGTGCAGGGCATGACGCCGTCCGCCGAAGCGGACGGCTGGCGGGCTTACTTCTTGGGAAGATACTGGTCCGGCATCGGCGAGCCCGGGAACCATTTTTCGTAGAGGCTCTTCCAGGTGCCGTCCTGCATCGCGTCGTGAAGGGCACCGTTCAGCGCCGTGCGGAAGGCGTCATTTCCCTTGCGGATCACGAAGCCCGCCGGCGCATCGAAGGATGGGATGTTGACCGCAACCTTCAGCGCGGGATAGCGCTCGCCATATTGTTTGGCGGCCTCGTAATCGAGAAAATGCGCATCGACCGTTCCGTTGTTGAGGGCGGCGACGGCGGAATTGTTGTCGGGGAATTTCACCAGATCGGTTTCGCCGAAATTCTTGGCCGCATAGACTTCCTGCAAGGTTCCCTGCACGACACCGAGGCGCTTGCCCTTAAGCCCGTCGGCGTCCTTGATGCCGGCATCGGCAGTCAGGACCGAGAGGTAACCGGCAAGATAGCCGTCGGAAAAATCGACGGTCTTCTTGCGGGCTTCGGTGGTTCCGATCGCTGCAACGGCAACATCGAACCGTTCGTTTGCCACCGACGGCAGCAGTGCCGAAAATTCCTGGCCCGTGAACGTCACCTTGTCTTTCGGAAAGCCGAGTCGGGAGACGACGTTGAGAAACAGTTCGATATCGAAACCGGTGAACTGGCCGTCCGCCGTCGCAAACGTATAGGGCTTGGAATCACCCATCGTGCCGACGCTGATCACCCCGGCCTCGATGAGGTTATAGGGATTGTCGGCCGCAGCCGCAGAGCCCGCCCCCACAGCAAGAAGGCATGTCAGAATGCCGGCCCGCAATGGGGCAAGCGTGGCCGCAAATGATTGAAAAGGCTTCATCGTCGTTCTCCGCTCTGAAAGGAATGCTCTTATCGGCATATTGGTTCGCCCGGCCGCGCATCAGCAGCGGGGACTGTGGAGTAGAAACCGGTCTCTCATATAAAGAGACCGGTCTCACGACATATTTGATATCTATCAATTGACCGGTCGTCAACAACTCTTGTAGTCCTCGATTCATGGAAGATTCCGCTCACCCGAAACGGTCAGTCACGGTCGCCGACGTCGCCAAGACCGCAAAGGTCTCGAAGGCGACGGCCGCCCGCGTGCTCGGCGGCTATGGTGTCGTCAGCGACAAGATCAAGGATGAGGTGATGGCGGCGGCGGCGGCACTCGAATACCGCCCGAACGAGCTCGCCCGGAGCATGAGCACCGGACGCTCAGGCATCATCGGCGTCGTTGTCGGCGATATCGAGAACGCTTTTTTCAGCCTGGCGGTGCGCGGCATCAGCGATGCGGCGCGCCTCGCGGGCTTCAACGTCATCATCGCCAATTCTGGCGAACAGCTCGAAGCGGAAAAATCGGCCGTCGATCTGCTGATCGGCAAGCGCGTCGATGGGCTGATCGTCACGCCGGCCCGCTGCGACCGCCTCGATCACCTGCAGCATGTCCGCCGCGCCGGCGTGCCGCTGGTTCTGTTCGACCGGGCCATCCCGGAGCTCGATGTCGACGCCGTGACCGGCGACGACCGGGAGGCGGCACTCAGCGCGACCCGGCATCTGATCGGCCGGGGACATCGCCGCCTCGCCTATATCTCGGCCATGGAAGCCGAGGAAGGCGGGCTCACCGATATCGCGCGAATCTCGAATTCCGCCGTGCGCGAGCGCGTGGAAGGCTTCGTCAGCGCCCTGACCGAGGCGGGTTTGCCGAACCCTCTTCATTACATCCGGCTCGGCGCCACGGACCAGCATCAGACGGATGCCGTGATCAAACGCCTGCTCTCGGAAATATCGCCGCCGACGGCGCTGTTGGCATCCGATAGCCTCGTCGGCTTGCGCATTTTCAAGTCGCTGCAATCGCTCGGCCTGTCGATCCCTGAGGATGTCTCGATGATTTCATTTCTGGACGCCGACTGGACCAGCGTCACCGTTCCACCGATCACCATCATCGACCAGCGCGTCTACGAACTGGGCAAACTCGCCGGCGAACGGCTCGTCGCCCGCATCGAGGGCAACCAACTTGCCGTGGAACGTCTGCGCGTCGCCACCAGCCTCGTCCTGCGCGGCTCCGTTGCGACGATCGGCCGGTGAGATCCGGCCTAGAGCGGACGTGCTTTAGTCATAGAGCTCGCCGTGACCGATCTGCTCCTGCCTGGCAGATGCGTCGCTGACGGGATCGTCGGCCGGATCGGGATCTTTCTTGTTGGCATCGCTTAGAAACCGGGCGGCCTTAAGCAGCGCCGCCGTTATCTCTTCGGTTGCCCATCCGGCTTCATTGGCGGCTGCAATCAGCTTTTCCAATGCGTCGCGCGCGGCATCGGTCGCCTCTTTGAAGCGTTGCGCAGGCGCTTCGGTTTTCGGCGGTGGAAAGATCATCGGCATTCCCTCCATTGGGTTCGGCTATTGGAGATGAAACGCAGCCCGCGGGAAATGGATGCAAGATCGCCGATTTCGGCGATGACTTTCAGCTTCAGATGACCGTCTGCAACAGAAACGGAGAGCGCTCCAGCGGACGCTGGGCGAGGATCCTCAGCATCGCCGAGCCTTGTATGCCGGTCGTCGTCGTAGAGCGGCCGTCGTGATAGACCACCGTCATGACGCGGCTGAGGCTATCGTACCTGATCTGCGCGATCGTGCGTGTGTGAACCGGAAAGATGAATTCGTGGGGCTGAGATTTTCGCCTGGAGCGCTTCGAGCTCATCGTGATGCTCCAGCAAATTGATGGCAGCATTGACCCGGCCGTCCCCAGCTCAGGATACGCGTGATAGTCGACAACACATCCCTCATCGAGTGTCTCCAATGCGCTCAAAATTCGACCAAGCGACCAAGCGGTCCGTTCCGGCAATCGAACCGGCGGCCTCTAGGTCGGAGACTTGGCCTCACACTACAGACGCCGATCAAGCACATATTGTTTCCATGGTCGCGTGACATCGGCGTGACACGCAGATCACAGCTCGAAAACCAGTCCGGAACGGGCTTGGCGGAATGTCTGTTCTCGCGGGGAGCACCGGCAGCCCATCAATGCAATGTCCTGTGTATCCCATGGGCGCTGGCGGCCTGCGGCCAGCATTCGACGGTGCGCATGAGCGAGCGAATGGCTTCGTCCACGACGAAAACCGCATCCCCGAGCCGTTCGATCTCGTAATGGAGTTCGTACACCTCGACTTCATCGAGACCTTCACCGTCCAGCAACCGCCTGCTGGCCTCGATCAGGCGCTCCGTGCGCCCGACAATATCAAGAGCGCTTCGTATGATGATGTCGAGCATGCAGTTGCCCTCGCTTGAATGACCAAGTCTCGGGCATAATCGGAATACTGACAATCCCGAAATCTTGTCAGATGCGCTCGCGGATGGTGTCGTAGAAATCTCTCATCTCGCGCAGCGCCGATTGATGGCGGCGGCGCGGCAGAGAGGCGCGGTGTCCGGCGAAGGCGAAGCCAGCCGCGACAGCCGCGACGACAAGGAGCGTCGAGGCCGGATAGCGCTTCACCGCCGCTTCCGTCTGACGCATCGCTTTCCCGGCACCGCCCTTTACCGATCGGACGCCACCGAGGATCTGCTGCTGGAGCGAGTCGATTTGCTGTCGCAGCGCGCTCAACTCCTCACGCAAATCCTGATCAGCCTGCCGGGGAACGCCGACAGAGGCCGTGTTGATATCGATGATGGCTTTCGGCACAGGCTCACCGATCTTGGCTCCCTTGGTGTCGAGGGTGGCCGTCTCATTGCTCTTGCGTCGCGGCATGATCAATTCTCCTTCCCAAACCTCAAATCACCCTGTTTTAGTCGTCATCGAGCGAGAAGACCGGCCGATAGTGGCGCTCTGCAATCAGCAAGCTGCGATCAGGCCGGATGATGTAAATTTCCTCGACCTGGCGTCCCCATTGATCTGTAAAGCTGTGCGGGAAAGAAGACCCTATGGGCGATTTCGTCAACTTCGTGCGAGGCTGACCATTGTAGGTGATGCTGCCGGGGATCGGGGCCAGTCCCGCCGACGCGTAATTGCTTTCGCCGGTCGTGCAGCCCGTCAGAATAACGGCAAAGGCCACCCCAAATCCCATACTCCTTTTCATCGAACCTCCAGCCGTTCCGTCCGTTGCGCGTCACTTGACCCATCTCGCCAATGTAACAGGAGACGACAGAGATTGTTCCAGAATCGGATGGAGACGTCGGAACAAGTTGTCCTTAACGTCATGACGGTCGCCTTCAGCGCGGCATGGCGCGTGCAAGGCCGTGCCCCTTCAGGCGACGACGTCAGGGATCGGCAAGCCCAGGATCTCGGCATGCTTACAGAGCTTCTCCCATGCCGCCTCGCCGACCGGCACGCCCTCTTCCAACGCCGAGCGACGTCTTCGGGCTGCGCTGTCACCCGGCATGCGGACCGGGCCATTGTTCCAGGGCGCGGAAGGGTTGCTGCGGCATGCGGAGGCGAGAAAATCGGACTGAGCGGTAAAGGCATCCAGCCCGACGAAAAAGGCGGGGTCGATGACCTGAAGAAAGGCGCTTTGCGAAAACACGCCAGGCGGCGCGTTCGCCCGTCCCTTGCCGGAAAGCCCCTGTCCCAGCAACTCGACGATCAGCCCGAGCCCAAAGCCCTTATGACCCTTCAACTGGCCACCAAGCGGCATCATCGTCCCGCCGCGTTCGGTCACCTCGCGCGGATCATCGGTCGGCTCACCTGCGGCGGTGAAAGCCCAGGCTTCGGGGAATTTCCTGCCGGCCTTCGCCAGGTCTTGTGTCATCGTCGTAGTGGTGATCGAAGCCGAGACGTCGATCAGGATCGGATCCCCGGATGTCGGGAATCCGGCCGCTATCGGGTTCGGCGTCAGCAGCGGCTTGGTGCCGCCATAGGGCGCGACACGGCTTGCCGCCGGATGCGATACCGACAGCTGCACGATCAGGCCCTGCTCGGTAACCTGCCGCATGAAGGCTGACAGAGCGCAGGTATGATGGCAGTTTCGGATTGCCGCGGTGACGACGCCGCGATCGCGCACACGTTCGCAGGCCTGCTCGATCGCCTTTGTCAAGAGCCACGCACCCGGCAAGGATTTGCCGTCCCAGACAAAGGCTGCGCCGCGGTCATTGACCACCTCGTAGCTGCCGGACTTCGCCAGCGAACCGTCCTCCAATGCTTCGACATACCAGTTCACAAGGCTGACGCCATGCGTTTCGTGGCCGATCATGTCGCCTTCCACCAGGACGGCGGCTGTGGTTTCGGCCTTGTCGGCTTCCATCCCGGCGCGGATCAATATCTGCTCGGCGAATTGGGTGAGGGCAATGCGGTCAATCAGCGGCATAGGCATCCATCCGTCATGTCATGGAAAGCGCGGGCCATTCAGGAAAAGGCGGCCCGCGCTTCAATCCGCAAACCAGCTTACTTGAAGCGGATCTGCGACAACTGCAGTTCGGAATTCGTCGCGATCGTCGGCTTGAAGTCGAGACGCGGCGAAACGCGGGTGAAGCCGACCATATGAAACATCGGTATATCGGCGATGATCTCGGTGTTCACCTTGGCGAAAAGCTCCTTCCAAAGTTTTGTGCGCTCGTCGCCGGTGGCTGAAGTCGCCTTGGCGATGAGGGCGTCGACCGTGGGATCCCGAACCATGGAGTGAGAGCCGTCGGTCGCGTATTTGACGAATGCGGTGAAGACGGGATCACCGGTGGCATTGTCATGCTGCGACTGGGTCAATGTCGGGCCGGAATCGGCGACGAAAGGTGCAACGAAATAGCCGTTCCACACGGAAACGTCGTACATGTCGAGCTTGACGTTCAAACCGACGTCCTGAAGCATGGCCATCATAGCTTCCATCGCTTCGGTGGCGTTGGGATATTGCCCGTTGCGGCCGATGATGCGGATCTCTTGATCGACCGGGACGCCGTCAGCTTTCGCCGCCTTGACCAGTTCCTTTGCCTTTTCAGGATCATAGGGCCAGGCGGGGATATCGGCATTGTAGCCGATCGTTGTGGGCACAACGAGCTGCGTGGCGATCTTCGCCTGTTCGGGAAATAGTGTTCCGAGCATTGCCTGACGATCGATGGCAAGATTCATCGCTTCGCGTATGCGCCGGTCGTTGAGGGGTGCTGCGCGGGTATCGATGCGCAGCGATGTCGTCTCCGAATTCGGATAGGCGAAATCGGTTTCCTTGTTGGTGGCATCCTGCACCGATACGGCCGGAACGATATCGGCTTCGCCGGCATCGACCATGGCGGCAGCGACCGCGCTGTCCGAGCGGAACAGGTAGGTGGCCTGCTCGACCTGGGGCTTCTCCCCCCAATAATCCGGATTGCGCTTCAGCACGATCGACTGGCCGATCTCCCATTTGTCGAACGTATAGGGGCCGGTGCCGATCGGCTTGCGGGTGAATTCGTCTGCAGGCGTCGCCTCGGCCGATTCCACGGCCATCACCGTCATCAGCAACGGCAGAATCGGCTGGGCCGGTTTTGTCGTAATGCGGATCGTGTTGGCATCCGGCGTCTCGAAGCTGAATTCCGTGCCGCCGAAATATTTGCCGCCGGTTTCACAGCTGAGCTTCTTGTTCTTGTTGCGCTCGATCGTGAACTGGACGTCTTTGGCGGTGAACGGCTTGCCGTCGTGCCATTTGACGTTCGGGCGCAGCTTGAATTCCCAAGTGTCGTCGTCGATCTTCGACCACTCCGTCGCCAGGCGGGGTTTGAGGCCGCCATTGACGTAGTCGAATTCGACCAGCATCTCGTTGACGTTTTCGGACATGACCCGGCCGACGTCCTGGCGCGCCGCCATGCAGGGCTCGACGACATCGACGGTCTCGGCAAGCACGACAGTGACGTTGCTCTTGGCATCGTCAGCGTGTGCCGAGCCAGTGCTCAGCCCGATCATCGCGGTTGAAATACAGGCAGCAACCAAATGCAGTTTCATTTCGTTCTCCTCCCATGCGCCGGCGGCGCTCCTTACAGCGAATCTTCGTCCTATTTCCGGTGATCCGGCCCTCGCCTCCTCCTGAGAAAGCCGATCTAATGCGCAAATGCACTAATATACTAGTTGAATGGAGCGATCAAGCGCGGTGGCCGAAACACGGGCACTCTCTAAGTCTGGAACGCTTGGTTTCTAGCCGGCCGAAGCAATCAGTCCGCGCGGCATGTCGACCTCTTCATCGGTAAGATCGGTCAGCGGCGCAGGCATTGATCTGCCTCGAATCCGGCGAATGATCTCGCGAAGTTTCGTCGCAGCGATCAATTTGTTGCTCCCCGGTTTCAGTTGCGCAGGTCTTGGGGCAACAGGCCGGCGGGGAAATTCTGGTAGGCGACGGGGCGCAGAAACCTGCGGATCGACATGGTCCCGACGCTGGTCGCACCGAAATTGGTCGAGGCCGGATAGGGACCGCCATGCACCATGGAATCGACAACCTCGACGCCGGTCGGGAAGCCATTGACCAGCAATCGGCCCGCCTTCCTTTCGAGGATCGGCAGCAGGTCGCGGGCAAGGCCAAGATCGGCGTCGTCCATATGGATCGTCGCCGTCAACTGCCCCTGGAAGCTTTCGGCAAGGGTGAGCATCTCTTCCGGCGAGCCGACGCGCACCACCAGACCGAGAGAACCGAACACCTCTTCGCTGAGCGAATGATCGGCAAGCCAGGCCGAACCATTGGTCTCGAACAGGTTCGGGGCTGCGTCCCGACCGGCGCTCTTTACAGAAAGTACCGGCGCGACGGCATTGCTCGCCCGCATGCGCTCGACACCGTCGTGATAAGCGGTTGCGATGCCTTGGGTCAGCATCGTCTGTGGCGCCACCTTTTCGAGAGCCGACTTGGCGGCGCCGGCAAACCTGTCCGCCTCCGGCCCATCGACCACGACGGCGATACCGGGTTTGGTGCAGAACTGGCCGGCTCCGAGCGTCAGGGAGCCCGCCCAGCCTGAACCGATCGCCTCAGCCCGGGCGGCGGTCGCGGCCGGCAGCAGGAACATCGGATTGACGCTGCCGAGCTCCCCGAAAAAGGGGATCGGTTCGGGGCGCTGGGCGCAAAGGTCGAAGAGCGCACGACCGCCGGCAAGCGATCCGGTAAAGCCGACCGCTTTGATGGCGGGATGCGTCACCAGAGCCGTGCCGACATCGCGGCGCCCGCCCTGGATCAGGCTGAAGACGCCGGCCGGCATTCCGGTACGCTCGATCGCAGCGGCGACCGCCTCGGCAATGATCTCGCCGGTGCCGGGATGAGCTGAATGTCCCTTCACCACGACCGGGCAGCCGGCGGCAAGCGCGGCTGCCGTATCGCCGCCAGCCGTCGAGAATGCCAGCGGAAAATTCGAGGCGCCGAAGACGGCGACCGAGCCGATCGGCCGCTGCACCAGGCGGATTTCGGGCCGCGGCGCCGGCTGCCGATCGGGTTGCGCCGCGTCGACACGCGCGTCGAGATGCGCGCCCTTGCGGATATGCTCGGCAAACAGCTTGAGCTGGCCCGTGGTGCGGGCACGCTCGCCATTGAGCCGGCCTTCCGGGAGCCCCGTTTCCTGAGTTCCGATGAGGGTGACGGCCTCGCCGCGTCTGTCGATCTCCTCGGCGATCGTCTCGAGGAAAATGGCGCGCTCCTCGCATGTCTTTGCTGAAAACGCCGCAAAAGCGGCTTTGGCAGCGCGGCACGCGCGGTCGACCAGTTCCGTCGTCCCGACCGCGAAGTCATGGGCCGGGCCGTGCGCCGGCTCGGAGCGAAATGTCGTCGTTCCGGCAATCCACTCGCCGGCAATGAGATGCCTGCCTGAAGGGGTCCAGCTCATTCTTATCCTCCTCGGTGGAGCCTCGCTCCGTCCTGATGCGGTGATCCGTTGTTCAAGATGCGCGGCTTAGAACGGGATGTCGTCCGAAAACCGCTCACACTTTTCGGCATCATGCTTTAGCGGTCGTTCACCTTTCGCCATTCGGCAAAGAGCGTCAGATTACTTTCGTCGGTGGCCGGATAGAGGCCGATGATCGTATGTCCCTGCTTGACGCGCTCCGTGACGAAATCCTCGTAAGCAGTCATCTCCACCGCTTCGTCGGCGATCTCGTCGGCGATCTCGGCCGGAATGACGATCACGCTGTCGTCGTCGCCAACCATGATATCACCAGGGAAGACCGCCACGTCGCCGCAGCCGATCGGCACGTTTATGTCGATCGCCTCGTGCAGCGTGAGGTTGGTCGGGCTGGAGGGACGATGGTGATAGGCGGGAATATCAAGGCCGCCGATGGTCATGGCGTCGCGGAAGCCGCCGTCGGTGACGACGCCGGCGCCGCCGCGCATCATCAGACGGGTAATCAATATGTCGCCGGCCGAGGCCGCCCGCGGATCCTTGCGGCTGTCCATCACCAGAACATGACCTTCGGGGCAGGTCTCGATGGCAAGCCTTTGCGGATGTTTCGGGTTCCGAAACACGTTCATCGCATTGCGGTCCTCGCGCGCCGGCATGTAACGCAGCGTGAAGGCCGGCCCCACCATGTTGCGGCCCTTCGGCTGCACCGGCCGGACATCCTGAACCGTCTGGTTTCTCAGGCCGCGCTTGAACAGCGCCGAGCAGAGCGTCGCGACCGAGACACCCATCAGCTTTTCACGGGTTGCGGGGTTCATATTTCCTTCTCCTCGTTCAAATTCAGCTGCCGAAGCTGCGTGTTTCCACGGTCCAGTCACGGGCATTGCCCGTCAGGCTGCAGCCAAGCCCCGGACGCGCGGGCACGATCATCCGGCCATCCCGAATGTCGAGCTGCTCGTTGAACAGTGGCGCCAGCCAATCGAAATGCTCTACCCACGGCTCGTGCGCATAGGCGGCCGCCAGGTGCAGATGGATTTCCATGGCGAAATGCGGCGCCAGGCGCATGCGTTTCGCCTCGGCTTGCGTGCAGATGCGGAGAAACGGCGTGATGCCGCCGACACGCGGCGCATCCGGCTGAATGAAGTCGACCGCGTCAGCGCGGATCAGGGCCATATGTTCGTCGGCGCTTGCCAGCATCTCGCCGGTGGCGATCGGTGTGGCGAGTTCGCGCGCCAGTGCGGCATGGCCTTCGGCGTCATAGGCATCGAGCGGTTCTTCGATCCATTCGAGATTGAGCGGCTCGACCAGCCGGCCGAAGCGCAACGCCGTCGTGCGGTCCCATTGCTGGTTGGCATCGACCATTAGCGGCACACGGCCGTCGATATGGCTGGTCACGGCATCAAGCCGGCGAAGGTCGATCATCGGGTCCGGCTGCCCGACCTTGATCTTGATGCCGCCGATACCGGCGGCGATCGAGTGATCGATGGCATCGCGGATTTCCTCGACACTCGACGACAGGAAGCCGCCTGACGTGTTGTAGCAGGCGACGCTGTCGCGATAAGCGCCGAGCAATTTTGCCAACGGCAGGCCGGCCCGTTTTGCCTTCAGGTCCCAGAGGCAGATGTCGATGGCGGCAATGGCCTGCGTCGCAATGCCGGAGCGTCCGACCGAGGCTCCGGCCCAGCAGAGCTTGTCCCATATCCGCGCCGTGTCGCTGGGATCTTCGCCGATCAGATTGTCGGCAATCTCGCAGGCATGCGCATAAAGAGCGGGGCCGCCGGCCCGCTTCGAGTAACTGAAGCCGAGACCGCTATGGCCGGCTTCGGAGACGATCTCGCAAAACAGAAATGCCACCTCAGTCAGCGGCTTCTGCCGGCCCGTCAAAACCTTGGCGTCGCTGATCGGCCGCGCCAACGGCAGATAAGCGAGCGACAGCGTGACCGAGCGGATGGCGTCCAGCTTGGCCGGGCCGGCCGCAAAGCCGGCCTTGGGCGGCTGTGCGGGGATCGTGCGTCGATTGGGATCAAACATCGTGGTGCCTCAGTTGATAGCCGGTTCAGCAGTCTTGCCACCGAATTCCGTCGTCAGGAAGTCGAAGTCGCAGCCTTTGTCGGCCTGCTCGATATGCTTGGAGAACATGAAGCCGTAACCGCGCTCGTAATGCCTTATCGGCGCCACCCAGGCGGCACGCCGCGCTGCGATCTGCTCTTCGGAAACCAGCATATTGAGGCTGCGTGCCGGAATGTCGAGCTCGACCATGTCACCGGTTCGCAACAATGCCAGCGGCCCGCCGATGTAGGATTCCGGCGCGGCGTGCAGCACGCAGGCGCCGAAGCTCGTTCCGGACATGCGGGCATCCGAAATGCGCACCATGTCGCGCAGGCCAAGCTTCAATAACGCCTTCGGCATCGGGATCATGCCCCATTCCGGCATGCCGGGCCCGCCCTGCGGGCCGGCATTGCGCAGCACCAGCACCGTATCAGGCGTCAGCGGATAATCGGGATCGTCGATGATCTTCTTCATCTCCGCATAGCTGTCGGCGACCAGCGCTGGACCGCGATGGCGATGGAACTTCGGGTCGCAGGCCGCCGGCTTGATGACCGCGCCGTCGGGACACAGATTGCCCTTGAGTACTGCCAGCGAACCTTCGTGATAGACCGGGTTCGACAATGGCCGGATAACGTCGTCATTGTAGATTTTCACCTGGTCGAGGCCGTCCACCAAGGGCTTGCCCGTGACGGTTATCGCGGTTGGATCCAGCTTGTCGCCGAGCTGCTTCATCAGCGCCCGCAAGCCGCCCGCATAAAAGAAATCCTCCATCAGGTAGGTCGAACCGGACGGCCGGATGTTGGCAAGAACCGGCGTGGTGCGGCCGATGCGATCGAGGTCATCGAGCTCCAGCGGCACGCCGGCGCGCCGCGCCATGGCGATCAGATGGATGATCGCATTGGTGGAGCAGCCGGTCGCCATGGCGACCGTGACTGCATTGTCGACGGAGGCCGGCGTGATGATCTTGTCCGGCGTCAGATCCTCCCACACCATATCGACGATGCGGCGGCCGCAGGCTGCCGACATGCGCTGGTGGTTGGCGTCGGCCGCCGGAATCGAGGAAGCGCCCGGCAGCGTCAATCCCATAGCCTCGGCGATCGCCGTCATCGTCGACGCTGTGCCCATGGTCATGCAATGGCCGTAGCTGCGGGCAATGCCGCCTTCGATGCCCTGCCACTCCTCTTTGGTGATCGTGCCGGCACGCCGCTCATCCCAATATTTGAAACCGTCGGTGCCGGAGCCGAGCGTCTTGCCGGCGTAATTGCCGCGGAGCATCGGACCGGCCGGCAGATAAACAAAGGGAATGCCCATGCTGACCGCACCCATGACAAGGCCGGGTGTCGTCTTGTCGCAGCCGCCCATCAGAACGGCGCCGTCGACAGGATGGCTGCGCAACAGCTCCTCGGTCTCCATCGCCAGCATGTTGCGGTAGAGCATCGTCGTCGGCTTGACGAAATTTTCGGAAAGCGAAAGAGCGGGCAATTCCATCGGGAACCCGCCCGACTGAAGAATGCCCCGCTTCACCCATTCCACGCGTTCGCGGAAATGCATGTGGCACGGCTGGGCGTCGGACCAGGTGTTGATGACGGCAATGATCGGCTTTCCCTGCCAATCCTCCGGCGCATAGCCCATCTGCATGGTCCGCGACCGGTGACCGAACGAACGCTGATCATCCGGCAGCATCCATCGGGCCGACCGCAATTCCTCGTAAATTTTCCTCGCGGCCACGGCTTTCTCCCACCTTTTTGCGTGCTCCTCCGCACACCTTCTTCCAACTGATATTTTAGTTTCCCATATATATCAACGGCAACTTTGCATTCTTGTGCATTAGGGCGTGCAAAGCTATGAATGGAGTGAAAAGGATTGCCTCACATGAATTCCCAGTTCGCCTCCACATTCGGCCTGACTGCACCCGGTTTTCCACCCGCGGCCGGCAGCACCGTCCAGCGCGTCTATGATGATCTGAGAAAGCGCATCATCACCATTCAGCTGCCGCCGGACACCACGCTGTCGCGCACCGAGCTTACCGAGACCTATGAAGTCAGCCAGACCCCCATTCGTGACGCGTTGCAGCTCCTCAAACAGGAAGGCCTGGTGCGCATTTACCCGCAGTCCCGCACCGTGGTGACCAGGATAGACGTCCTGCAGATATACGAGGCGCATTTCCTTCGCGTCGCGCTGGAATCGGAAGTCTGCCGCCGCCTCGCGACCGATCCGGATCCGGATCCAAGCGTCATCACGCGCGCCCGCTCGATCATCAAAATGCAGTCGGCCGTCGCCGACGACGTCGACCAGATCGCCATCTTCCAGGAACTCGACGAACTCTTTCACCAGACCTTGTTCGCAGGCGCCAAGCGCAGCAGCCTGCATCAACTGGTTCGCGAGCGGTCCGGCCATCTCGAGCGCCTTCGCCGTCTGCACCTGCCCGAAAAGGGCAAGATCATGAGCATCCTCGACGGCCACCACGCCATCATCGACGCGATTGCCGCCCGCGACGAACAGGGTGCGGTCGATGCGATCCGCGAGCATCTCAGCCGCACCGTCGCGAAAGTGGAAGAGCTCAGGAAGGAGTTCCCGGACTACTTCGTCTGAGCCTGCCGCGCCGCGGATTTCCACCGGGGTCAATTGACCGGCGTCAGCAGCGGCCTGCCTGCGAAGAAGGCGGCAAGGTTGTCGACCGTCAATTGCGCCATCCTGTCGCGCGTTTCCTCGGTGCCACTGGCGTGATGGGGATAGAGCACGACATTATCGAGCGCTGCAAAGCGCGGATCGGGATGGGGTTCGTTGAGGTAGACATCGATGCCGGCCGACGCGATCCGCCTCTCCTGCAGGGCCCGGATCAGCGCCGGCTCATCGACCACGGTGCCGCGGGCAATGTTGATGAAGCTGCCCGCCGGGCCGAGCGCGTTCAGCACCTCAGCCGAAATCAAACCTTCGGTCGAGGCCCCGCCCGGCGTCGCCACGATCAGGATATCTGCCCAGTCCGCCAGTTTCACCGGCTCGTCGAAATAGGCAAAATCGTTGCCGGCTTTTTTCGTCCGTCCGGAATAGCCGACCGTCAGCCCGACAGCCTCGCATCGCCTGGCAATCGCCATACCGATGCGGCCGAGGCCGACAATCCCGGCCTTCTTGCCCGACGTCGACGTTGTCAGCGGCATCATGCCGTTGCGCCCCCATTCGCCGGAGCGCACATAGCGGTCGCCTTCCGGCAGGCGCCGGCGGGCCGCCAGCATCAGAAGCAGCGCCGTGTCGGCAACGTCGTCGCACAGGACCTCGGATGTGTTGGTGAGCTTGATGCCGCGCCGCGTCATCGCCTCGACATCCATCTGGTCGTAGCCGGCCGAGGAACAGGCGGCAAGCTTCAGCGCCGGCAACTTCGCAAGCAGCGCCTCGTCGATCGTCACATGGCCGTTGCAGACCAGAGCCGTGCAGATCGGGCCGGATTTGGCCAGAAGAGCATCGCGTTCCCGGCCTTCTGCAAGGTCCAGCCGGTGCAGCGTATAGATCTCCTCCAGCCCTGCCATCTGACGGGGCCGGAGCGGGTAGGCGACGATGACATCGGGCTTCATGCGGGAACGAGTCCTTCCTGTGTGAGGCGTGCGGCGCGCCGGGCGGCCTGGATTTCGGGATCGGGATCGAGGCCGGCGGCAAGCAGCGCCTGGGTATAGGGGTGGGCGGGCGCATTGAAGATCCTGGCCACGGGCCCCTCCTCGACAATTTCGCCGGCCTTCATGACGATGACGCGGTCGGCGAAATCGCGAACCACCGGCAAGTCGTGCGCAATGAAAAGATAGGACAGGCCGAATTCGCGACGCAGGCCTTCGAGCAAGGCAATCACCTGCGCCTGGATCGACACGTCGAGCGCCGAAACCGCCTCGTCGCAGATGATCAGTTTCGGCTCCATCGCCAGCGCGCGGGCAATGGCGATGCGCTGGCGCTGACCGCCGGAGAATTGATGCGGATAGCGGTCCGCCATATCCGGCTTCAGACCGACCTTGATCAGCAATTCGGCCACCCTCTCCTTCCACCTTGCTTTCGGCAGGATCTCGGGGTGAATGACCCAGGCCTCAGAAATCAGCCTGAACACGGTCATTCGCGGGTTGAGCGACTGTGTCGGGTCCTGAAAGACCATCTGCAAATCACGACGCAGCCCGAATATTTCTCTCGAGGTCATCGCAAGCAGATCATTGCCGCGGTAAAGGACCTGGCCCTCCTGCGGATCGTCGAGGCGAACGATCGCCCGGGCAAGGGTCGACTTGCCGGAACCGCTCTCGCCGACGACCGCGACGGTTTCGCCGGGCATGATGACGAGGTCGACACCTTTCAGGGCCTGGAAGGCACCAAAACTCTTCTTCAAGCCGATGGCGCGCAGCAGCGGCTCGCCCTGCCGGTCACGCTCCTGCGCCATTGCGCCCTTCCCCGGTGCGGCGGCAATCAGCTTCTTCGTATAGGCGTTCTGCGGATTGCGATAGACTTCGGCAGCATTGCCGGTTTCGACGACGCAGCCGGAATTCATCACCACGACCCGGTCGGCGATCTCGGCAACGACGCCGAGATCATGCGTGATCAGCAACAGGCCCATTCCGGTTTCCTGCTGCAACTCCTGCAGAAGTTCGAGCACCTGAGCCTGCACCGTAACGTCAAGCGCGGTGGTGGGTTCATCGGCAATCAGGATGTCCGGCTTGCAGGCGATCGCCATGGCGATCATCAGGCGTTGCCGCTGTCCGCCGGAGAACTGGAACGGATATTTGCGCATCGCCGCCTGCGGATCGGTGATGCCGACGCGTCCGATCAATTCGAGCGCCCTGGCGCCGGCGCGCTCAGCGGGTTCACCGTGCGTGGTCATCATTTCGGTGATTTGCCAGCCGACCGGATAGACCGGGTTGAGATGGGCCAGCGGGTCCTGAAAGATCATGGCGATCCTCGCGCCGTTGATCGAACGCCGCTGCTCGGGCGTCATTGTCAGCATGTCGCACCCATTCAGGAGAATGGTGCCGCTGGTGATCCTGCCGGGCGGCATATCGATCAGGTTCATGACGGCCGAGGCGGAGACCGATTTACCCGAACCGCTTTCTCCGAGAATTGCCAGCGTCTCGCCGCGGTCGAGATGCCAGCTTACGTCCTGTACTGCCTTGACGGTGCCGGTGAGCGTGTGGAACTCGACCGAGAGGTTACGCACGTCGAGAAGATGTTCAGCCATTTTTCCCGCCCCTCATTTCCCTGCCTCTCATTTCAAGGCGCCAGCGTTGCGTCGGATCGAGCGCGATGCGCAGCCAATTCGACAGGAGGTTCAGCGACAGCGTCGTCAGGATGATGGCAAGGCCGGGCCAGAAGGACAGCCACCAGGCATTGGTGAGATAGGGCCGTCCTTGGGCAACCATGAGACCCCAGGTGATCTCAGGCGCCTGAATGCCGATCCCCAGGAACGACAGCGAGGATTCCGCCAGCATGACGAAGGCGAAATCGAGCGTCGCGATGGTCACCAGCGTCGGAAAGATCACCGGCAGGATGTGATTAAAGACGATGCGCCGGTTCGATGCCCCCATCACCTTCGCCGCCTGCACGAACATCCGCTCGCGCACCTCAAGCACTTCGGCGCGGGCGGTGCGCAGATAGATCGGAATACGGGTGATTGCCAGGACGAGGACGATATTGGTGACCGAGGGTTCGAGCATATAGAGCACGATCACCGCCAGAAGCAGCGACGGAAAGGACATGATGACGTCGCCGAGGCGCATGATCCATTGAGCCGCGGACGAGCGGCTGTAACCCGCCACCAGTCCGAGCGCCGTGCCGACGACGGAGGAGGCAAGCACCGCCGCCGCCGCAACCAGGATGGTGTTTTGCGCCGCCACGACGACGCGGGCCAGAAGCGGCCTGCCCAGCGCATCGGCGCCAAGGACGTAAAGCCATCCGCGGGTGAGATCGAAGGGCGGCGCGTTTCGACCCCGCAGGTTCTGCTTGGTGGCGATGCCCTCCAGCAGAAACGGGCCAAGCAGCGCACAGAGAAGAACGATCAGAAGGAACAGAGCGGCGAAGAAGGCCAGCTTGTCCGCCCACAGCATGGTCAGCCAGCGCCCGATCGGGCCGCTCGGCTTTTTCTCGATGAGGATTTGGGTGTCGGTCATCGCCATCGCTCAATACCGGATACGCGGATCGAGCAGCGCATAGGCGATGTCGATCAACAGGTTCATGATGAAAATCGCCAATGCCGAGACCATGATGACGGCCAGCACGACGGCGAAATCGCGAAGCAGGATGGAATCGATCATCAGCTTGCCGATTCCCGGAAAACCGAACACCGTTTCGACGACCACGGCACCGTTCAAGATGGCTGCCGCCTGGTCGCCGATGACGGTGATCACCGGCAGCATGGCATTGCGCAGCCCGTGAACGAAGATGATCGAGTTCGAACGGACACCCTTGGCGCGGGCCGTCTTGACGTAGGCGGAAGATAGGACGCTGATCATCGAGCCCCGCACAACCTGCAGGATCAGGCCGAAGGGCCGGATGAACAGCACGCTGACCGGCAGGACCCAATGCCAGAAGGTTCCCGTTCCCGATGTCGGCAGGACATGCAGTTTGACGGCGAAAATGACGATGGCCACGATCGCAAGCCAGAAATCCGGGGCCGCAGCGCCGATCAGCGAGAAGAAGGTGGCGAGACGATCGAAGACGCCGCCGACGCGAAACGCCGCCAGCGAACCGATGACGATCGCAGCCACCGTGACGAGCGTCATGGTGATGACAGCCAGCCAGAAGGTCCAGACGAAGGCCTCCAGCACGACATCCATGGCAGGGCGGGCCTGCCGCAGGGATTGACCGAAGTTGCCCTGAGCGAGATCGGCAACATAACGGCCGAACTGGATGATCAGCGGGTCATTGAACCCGTTCATCTCACGGAATTGCTGGCGCATTTCCGTGGTCGCATCGATCGGCAGATAGAGGTCGGTCGGGTCGCCTGTCAGCCGGGACAGGAAGAACACGATGACGATAAGCGCCACGAGCGATACGCCGCTGGCGATCGCGCGTTTGCCGATGAAACTTTTCATGCCACTCCTCCCGAGTGAAACCTATTCGGATCGTCAGCCTGATCTTCGCTCGTGCCGAAGCCCGCCCGTCATGCCCCTCCGGCGACAGGCGTCAACTGAAATATTAGTGCATCTAGAATTTTTGTGAACCCCTTTTCTTAGAATGATCAGGCCTTGTCAACCGGCGGCCTCCGTCGCCACGCCATGCCACCGGTGCCGATGATGGTCGCGCCAATGATGACCGCTGCACCGATCCAGGTCTGGGCAGCCGGAATTTCCGAGAAAAACAGGAAGGCCATCAGCGCCACGACCGGCAGCCGGAGAAAGTCGAGCGGCGCCAGGACGCTTGCGGCCGCCATGCCGAAGGCGCGCGTGATCAGCGTCATGTTGAAGGCGCCGAGTGCCCCCTGCATGGCGAGCAGCCCGAGTTGGCTCCAGCTCGGCATCGACCAGACCGGCAGCATGACGATCAGGCCAAGCGGCACCGTCGTGATCAGATTCCATGCAACCAGCCGGTCCGCGCTGTCCCTCAATGCCATCCGCCGCAGCATCAACTGGCTGGCCGCCGTCAAGACCGCTCCTGCCAGTGCAAAAAGCAGCCATTGATCGAAACCGGTCGCGCCTGGGCGAATGATGATCATGACGCCGACAAAACCCGCGGCGATGCCGGCGACGCTGGAGATGCCGACACGTTCCTTGAGCACAAGCCACGCACCGAGAACGAGAAACATCGGCATGGTGAAATTGATCGCCGTGGCATCGGCCAGCGGAGCGTGCGCAAAGGCGATGAACAACGCAACCAGTGAGGCAAGTTTCAGACCCGCACGCACGACATGCAGAACCCGGTAGGGAGAGTCTTTCAGACCAACCCGCGCCACGATCCACGGCGAGACGGCAAGAAGTCCGAAAAACGACCGGAAAAAGCCGATCATCAAGGGGTGCACGTCGCCGGCCAGCATGCGCACGATGATCGCGTCGAGACTGTTCAAAAAGGCGGCGGCCACCATCATGCAGACGGCGAGGCCTGTGCGACCGGGCTGCATCACGCTTCTCCTGATTGGACGAATGCAGGCCAGCCCATATCGATCGTTCGATACGGCGAGCGCGCTGACCAGACTCTGCCGCCACGGACTTAGCCCAATCGGTCAGCCGCCGTCCACACTAAAATACAAATATATTAGTTCAGAAGCGAATAAAGGCCGGACACCTCATAGGTCATTGAAAAACACATGAAATTTGGGCGAATGATTTCCCACCGGCCAGCGGAATTTGAGGGTTGCAAGAATCGAGGGAATACACTCTACGTCTGATAATGAGCCGCAAAACTACCTGTGCTAGAGAAAATGCCGCCGTCCATCCGCGACGGCAGGTCAGCTATATCTCCTCGGTGCAACGGTTCCGGCAGAGCCTGACCTCCTCACCCCCGAATTAGCCGACCAGATGAAACCGCGACATCCCAGCCCGCTCTCAGGCAAGAGAGCCGGAGGGACAGGTCCGGAATTTCGCAACCCCATCCACTTACTCCACAAGGATATTTCCATGAAGCCTATGCGCAATCTCCGCCTGATGATGGCAAGCACCGCCTTCCTGGCGCTCGCTGGCCCCTCCTTCGCGCTTGACGGCGCCGACATGATGAAAAAGCTCAATGCCGCCACCAGTGCCGGCGGCACGGTCATCACCTTCGAAAAGGCTGAGGTCGATGGCGATACGGTAACGGCGACGGGCGTCCAGGTGGGCTCTACAAGCCTGCCCGGCGATACCTTGAAGATCGGCGAGCTTACCTTCGAGGGTGTCGAGGAAACGGAAGGCGGCGGCTACCACGCCAAAACAGTCTCTTTCCCTGATATCGACATGAGCCAGGAGGAAGGACGATTTTCCGCCAAGGATATCGAGATCGCCGGCCTGACGATTCCCGCCAATGCCGCGGGCGATACGCTGAACGACATCCTCCTCTATGAAACCGTCAGCACCGGGGCGATTGCTGTCAACATCAAGGGCAAGGACGTGTTTGCCATCGAGGGCATCGAGTCCAACCTCGAGCGCCAGGATGGCGGCTTTACCTATGACGCCAATGTCGCCGGCCTGAAAGCCGACCTGTCGCAGGTCGAAGATGCGAGCGCGAAGGAAGCCATCGAGAAACTCGGGCTGACCGCGCTCGACGGCACGGTGACGATGAAGGGCAGCTGGGAAGTCGAAAGCGGCAAGATTGCGGTCGACGAATACGCGTTCGACTTCAAGAATATCGGCCGGCTGAATGTCGCCATCGACTTCTCCGGCTATACGCTCGGCTTCGTCAAGTCGCTGCAGGAGGCGGTAAAGACCGCCGAGGCCAATCCGAACAAGGAAGAGGCCAACCAGGCCGTCGGCCTGGCGATGCTGGGGCTGATGCAGCAGCTGACGTTCAACAGCGCCTCGATCCGCTTCGACGATGCCTCGATCACAAAGAAGGCGCTCGACTATGCCGGCGCGCAGCAGGGCGTCACCGGCGATGAGCTGACGCAGTCGCTGAAAGGTCTTGTGCCGATGATGATGGCGCAGCTCAACCTGCCGGAGCTGCAGAACCAGGTGTCAGCTGCCGTCAACACCTATCTCGACGGGCCGAAAAACCTGACGATCAGCGCAGCACCGGAAAAGCCCGTTCCATTTCCGATGATCATCGGCGCGGCCATGGGTGCGCCGAACACCATTCCGTCGGTCCTTGGCGTCAAGGTCACGGCGAACGACTAAGCTGACCGCTCCAGCAGCCGGAGGCGGGTTCCGACCTGCCTCCGGTCCCATTCCGGGAAAGCCAAGGGTCGGCGATTTCTGCGAATGGCTCTACAGCTCGTCGCTGCGACGCCTCACGGCGTGCTTCAGCGCGATCATATGTCTTCGCCGTTCCAGCACATAATCGGCATAGCCGACGCAGAAGAACAGCAATGTCGGTCCGGCGTAGATGATGATCAGAGCCAATGCGATAAGGATGAATGCGGTCGTCATGATCTTGTTTCCATCATATGGGTCGTGCCGCCTTTAAAGCGGCGACAGCGGATAGGCCCTCATCTCGACATTCCCTGTCCTTATTTGTAGAAAATTCGTCGGCTGCGTATTCGTTCCTTCCCCGATCGATTTCCATCGGCGCGGCGGCAGCCGACGGCTCCCTCCACCTCGATCACTCCCGCGGCCTTTCCTCCCGCATTGCCGCCGTCACGCGCTTGAGCAGCGAGACAGACGGCAGATCCTCCAGCAAAACCGATAGCTTCGGCTTCCAGTTCGGATAGCTGTCGCTGGTGCCCGGTATATTGGTCGGTCTTTTCTCGTCGGTGAGATCGGCAAGCCGCACCGATGTCAGAAGCGATGGCGTCCGTGCAATGAAACGGTAGGCGCTGACGGTCAGATCTTTCAACGCCTCCTGGCCTGCCCGCGGCGCGAGCCGGGCCGGCACGTCGATGCCGGCAGCGTTGAAGACCGTTTTGAGGAATCTCCGCTCGTGCCTGCGGTGTTTGAGATGTTCTTCGGTCAGATCGGGCGGTACGATACCGTGTTCACAGCGATCCCGAATGTCGCCGCCGCGCCACCAGTCGGCAAGGGTCTGGTGGTCATGCGTCGAAATGCAGGCGAGCGCGAGGGCGGGATAGGCTTCGGCAGGCTTGAAACCCTGCTTGTCCTGTTCGTAGGAAAGGATCCGATAGGAGAGGATGCCGGCGGCCTCCAGATCCTCCTGCAATCCTTCCGGAATCATGCCGAGAGACTCCCCGATGACGAGGCATCGATGTTCGGCGGAAACCTCGGCGAGGATCTGCAGCAGCCGGTCCTCGGGATAGCGGACATAGGCGCCGCTGTCCGGCCTGGCGCCTAGCGGCACCAGGAAAAGTCGGCGGATCGCCGGGGCATGGTCG
This sequence comes from Rhizobium ecuadorense, assembly GCF_001187535.1. Taxonomy (GTDB): domain Bacteria; phylum Pseudomonadota; class Alphaproteobacteria; order Rhizobiales; family Rhizobiaceae; genus Rhizobium; species Rhizobium ecuadorense. Next base: position 33,592 of record NZ_LFIO01000074.1, on the reverse strand, counting down.
ATGCGGATAGCGCCGGCGTAGCGCATGGCGGTGCTCACCATGCGCCGGTAAGGCGACATCTCCCCTCCGGCAATTTCGGATGGCAGATATCCGGCAAGGTGCCAGTCCTGCCCGTCAACGGCGAATGGATCGGGAGGACTGCCGATTGTCGCCTTGGAGACATAGATATCAGGCTCGCTCCACGTCGCCGAGCCATCGACCGCTTCGCCGACCGCAAGATCGAGATAGAGCCCGATCCTGAGGCCGGCCTTGCGCGCCCGCTCCGCCGCCTGCATCAGCTGGCGGTGGGCAAGCCATTGCAGCCACATGTGGAAGCGAACATCATCCGCGTGCTCACGTTCGAAATCGCCGACGGCGGCACCGTCGAAGCGCTGGAACTCGGTTGGCCATCGCCGCCAGCCGGCACCTGCCCCGCGCTCGACCATGGAAGAGGAAAGGCATTCGAACAGCGCATGCAGCCGCAGACTGTCGTCGCCTTGCGCCACGAATGCGTCGAAATCGGCCTCGTCATCAACGCGGCGCTGTCGCCGTGCCGACCAGAGGTCATGAAGGGCGCCAAGCTTGGTGCGCGCGACGCCAACGTAGTCGATGAGATCGGATTGGCGAAGGCCCTCCAATTGCCGTTCGAGTTCGGGACTGCCGGCAAATCCCGGCACCTGATCGACGGCGATATAGAGCGGGTTGAGATGCTGGCGGCTTGAGGGTTCATAGGGGCTGCAGCGGTCGGGATCGGCGAGGAACGGCGCGTGAAGCGGATTGAGGCCGATGAAATCGGCTCCCAGCGACCCCGCCAGATCGGCCATATCGGCCAGATCCTGGAAGTCCCCTATGCCCCAGTTGCGTGCCGACCGGAGCTCGTAAAGCTGCAGGCTCACGCCCCAGACCCGTGTAGCGGATAGGAAATCCGGCAGAAACGATACCGGGATCTTCCTGCCGTCCGGCTTTGCTTTCCGCTGCGGCGCGCCGGTCTCTTGATCTACCGTCAATTCGATATTCAGTGCCGAGAGTATTTTGCGCTTGGTCGCGGCTGAGATCACCACTTCCCGGTTCTCGGGGCTGGGCCTGGTCGGGCTGATGCCGTGGCGGCGGGCGAGTTTGTCGAGCTCTGCGGATTTCATCATTGGACCCCTTCCTCCCAGCGTCCTCACGCCTCGCTCAGGCTCCAGATCACTGCCCAGGGCGCCAGACCGCCGCCGTCGCGTCCGCCGAGATGGAATATCGCCTCAGCATCGTCCGGTGGCGAGTCGAGCGCCGCCGCCTCGTCGCCAAGGTTGGCGCGCAGATGAAGATGCCGGCCTTCCGCCAGGGTCCAATCGACCACGATCGCATTGCCCGTCGAACCGTAGACGGCGCTTCCCGCCGTCACACCTTTCAGCAAAGGAACGATCTTCCGGTGCCGGACATCGAGCAACGTTCTGTAGAAATCGAGGATCTCGGAGGAAGCGCGTTTCGACCAATCCAGTTTGGCCGCAGCAAAGGTCGATGGCGCCGTCGGGTCGAGAAGGTCTTCGGAGTCGAAGCCCGGCAGACGCGAAAGCTCCTCGCGACGGCCCTTTCTAACCTTCTCGTTCAGCTCCTCGTCGAAATCGCAGAAAAACGGGAAAGGCTCTGCAGCGCCCCACTCCTCCCCCATGAACAGCATCGGAATCTCGGGCGCCAGCAGATAGATTGATGTGACGGCTTTGACGGCATCGGTAGGGCTCGACGCCATGACCCGGTCGCCCAGCGCCCGGTTGCCGATCTGATCATGGTTCTGGACGAAGGAGATGAAAGCCGTTGGCGGCAGGTGACCGCTCGGCCTGCCCCTATTCCCGCCGCGATAAGGCATATGTTCCCCCTGGAACACGAAGCCTTCGGCCAGCGCCCGGCCGAGCTTGCCGGCGTCGCCGGCATAATCGGCATAATAGCCGAAGGTTTCGCCGGTGGCGGTGATATGCAGCAGGTGGTGGACGTCGTCGTTCCACTGGGCGGTGAACAGCTTCGCTGCGCCTTTTTCGTCACGCTTCAGCAGATCGCTGTCATTCTCCTCGTTTTCGACGATCAGATGAACATGCCGATCGCCGGCCGCAGCCTTGACGCGGCGGGCAAGTTCGTGAAGCAGGTGCTCGTCGCTATCGTCCTTGATCGCGTGAACGGCATCGAAGCGGAAGCCGTCGAGCCTGAATTCGGTGATCCAGTAGATGGCGTTCTCGATGACAAATTCACGGATCATCCCCGACCCGTCGCCGTCATAGTTGATGCCGTGGCCCCAGGGCGTCTTGTGATTGTCGGTGAAAAGCGGCGCATAGGAAGGGATATAATTCCCGTCAGGCCCGAAGTGGTTGTAAACCACATCGAGGAACACCGAGATGCCGCGCTGATGCGCCGCGTCCACCAGCGCCATGAAATCCTCCGGCCGACCGTAGCTGCTGTCGGGGGCATAGGGCAGCACGCCGTCATAACCCCAGCTGTAACGGCCGGGGAATTCGCTGACCGGCATGATCTGCAAAGCCGTAACACCCAGCTCCCTGAGATGATCGAGCCGCTCGATCGCAGAGGTGAAAGTCCCCTCCGGCGTGAAGCAGCCGATATGCATCTCGTAGATGACCATTTCTTCCCAGGGCCGGCCGGTCCAGTCGCGCGTCGTCCAGCGATAGGAGGTGAGGTCGACCACTTCGCTTGGACCATGCACATCCTGCGGCTGGAACCGCGAGGCGGGATCTGGAATTTCGAGGCCGTCGGGAAGAACGAAGCAATAGCGCGTACCGGCATCGGCATTCGAAACTCTGCACCGATGCCAGCCACCGTCCGCCGCCTGCATCGGCAGCAGATCGGCGCCTTCGATTTTCAACGACACGCTTTCATGCAGGGGAGCCCAGAGCCGAAATAGAATACCCTCTTCAATGACTGCGGGGCCGAACGTCATGTTGGTCAAGGGAAAGCCTTCGGTGAAGTGAAGATCGATTGAGGTAACTTTTGCAGGAGCAAAAAGTTTCATCCGCACGCGAAAGCGGCCGCCGTCACCGGATTAAAGAATGCGTGGCAACCAGCTCGAACCACTTCGTTGTGAACGGCGATATTGTGCGCCAGATATCTCGTATCTGAGGCGAAGCCGACAGAGATCGCTTTATTTCAACGACGCGCCGCACGTTCTGCTTGCAGCTCTTGCAGGAAGCGCGTGGGGTCAATTTCTTCGGGTTCACCGCTGGCTTTACCCTCAGCGTGCTCTCGCCTGAGTCTTTCCAGCTCCAGCCTGCGAACAAGGCCTTCGTCGCGAGGAGCAATATTATAGCTGAGGGCACACCAATACCTTTCGTTCGGGCGATGCCATCATTTTTTGAAGACATTACGAATAAAACCCGCGAAAGCCGCAGCTGTCGATGATCAAGATAAGCGGGATTTTCTCCTGTAGCGTACCAACAATGACGTGGAGAGATAGGAACGCAACGATGCACACAATCTGGCAAATGAACACCGCCTCTCCCGCAGAAGAGGCAAAGCACGTCGAGCATTGGTTGCGAACGGAAATTGTGGCCACTTATGACGCCCATGAGGCCGACCCCACCAAGGCCAAGCCTCTCGATGAGGTCTGGAAGCGGCTTGAAGCACGCATGGACGAAATCGATCGGGAGGAATGAAGGGAGGTAGGCAAATAGAAAGTGGAAATGCTCCAATTCCACCCGTTCGGGTTCAACCTCATCCAAGATTTCGACCGCGCTCTCCGCTGCTTCCCGGCCGTTACGCCGCCGCGACTTTGCCCGAGAGTGCCTTGTCCATGGCCGCCTGAAGCTGCTCCTGGGTGAAGGGTTTGGTCATCCTGAGCATCCGGCCGAGACCGTGATCTTCGGAAAACTCGGCGTAGCCCGAGGCAAGAATAATGGGCAGGCCCGGGAAGGCGGAACGAAGGTGGCGTGCAAGCTCTGCACCCGTCATGCCGGGCATCGCGTGATCGGTAATGACAAGATCGCAATCCCGTCCGTCGGCAAGGAATTCCAGGGCCTGCGAGGCGGAAGACGCTTCCCGCGGCAGGTGGCCGAGATCCTCCAGCATCGCCACGGTTCCCGTCCGGACAAGCGCATCGTCGTCGACGACGAGAATGGCGAGCGGCCGTGACACCGGGTTCAAGGCTTCCGTTGCGGGAGGCTCGACCGCCGGCTGCGTCTTGACGAAGGTCTCGGCGACGGGCAGCCACAGGGATACGGTCGTGCCCTTGTCCCTCGCGCTCAATATCTGGATCGAGCCGCCGGATTGCGCCGCCAGGCCATGAACCATCGACAGGCCGAGGCCGGTGCCCTTGCCGACCCCTTTGGTGGTGAAAAACGGTTCGGCGGCGCGAGCGACCGTTGCCTCATCCATGCCTTCACCATCGTCCGACACCGATATCCTGATGTAATTCCCGCCTGCGAGACCGGCCGGCCGAGCGTCTTCGGCCGCTGCCGCGGCAACCGTCACGGCCCCGCCGCTTTCGAGCGCGTCGCGGGCATTGACGAACAGGTTGAGCAGCGCCAGCTCCAGCTGGTTACTGTCCACCAGAAGCGGCGCCAGATCGGCCGGAATGCGCTTGCGGATTTCGATGCGCGGCCCCACCGCCTTGGCGAGAAGATCCTCGACGTTTTCGAACAGCCTGAGGAAATCGACCGCCTGGGGCTTCAGCTCCTGGCGGCGGGCGAAGGCAAGCAGGCGCTGGGTCAGCGCCGTGCCGCGCTCGGCCGCCTGGATCGCATTCGTCAGCAGACGTTCGCTGCGTTCATCCGCCGGAAGCCGCTTCTTCAGAAGGCCGAGGCTGCCGAGCACCGCCATCAGAAGGTTGTTGAAGTCATGCGCCACCCCGCCCGTCAGGTGGCCGATCGTGTCGAGCTTCTGCGCCTCAAACAATTGCGCCAGCGCCTCCTCGCGCTCGCGCGTTCTTTGATCGATCCGGTGCTCCAGCTCCTCGTTGAGCTCCCGCAGCTGGGCGGCCGAAGCCTCGAGCTCGGCGGTGCGCTGGCGAACCCTGGCCTCCAGTTCGGCGTTCAGTCGTTCGAGTTCCCGCGTCTTCCTGTAGAGATCGGCAAAGACCCTGACCTTGGCCCTCAGCACTTCGGGCACGATCGGTACGGAGACGTAGTCGACGGCGCCGACAGCATAGCCACGCAGCCGGTCGGGTTCGGCCAGCATCACCGCGGAAACGAAAATGATCGGCGTGTTCTGATAGCGCGGGTGCTGACGGATCATGCTGACCAGCTCGAAGCCATCCTGTTCGGGCATGCAGACGTCGACGAGGATCACGGCAATTTCGGTGCGCAGCAGATGCTCGAAGGCTTCGCGGGCGGATTGCGCCTTGATGAGGTTTTCCTCGAGTTCTTCGAGAATGACCTCATAACTCAAGAGCTTGGCGGGCTGGTCGTCGACGAGGAGGATGTTGACGGGGTTCATGGCCGGGTCCTCAGCGGTGCAGCCACATGCGAAGGGCCGACAGAAGCTGCTCGGTATTGACCGGCTTCGCCAGATAGTCTGAGGCCCCCGCTTCCAGGCATTTCTCGCGGTCGCCCTTCATCGCCTTGGCCGTCAGCGCCAGGATCGGCAGCCGCCGGAACCGCGGCTCGGAACGGATGACCTGCATCGTCTCGTAACCGTCCATTCCAGGCATCATGATATCCATCAGCACGATCGCCACCGAAGGCTCGTTGTTGATGACGTCGATGGCCTCGCTGCCGGTCGTCGCGGTGAGTACCCGCATGCCCCGGCGTTCGAGGACGCTGCTCAGCGCGAAGATGTTGCGGGCGTCGTCGTCGACGAGGAGCACGGTCTCGCCGACGAGATCCTCATCCGAGCTGTGCAGTTCCTGCAGTGTCGCCTGTTTTGCCGCCGGCAGGTCGGCGACGACCCGGTGCAGGAACAGAGCGGTCTCATCGAGAAGACGCTCCGGCGACTCGACGCCCTTGACGACGACGCTTCGGGCCATGCTGTGCAGCGTCGCGTCTTCTTCGGGAGAAAGCTCCCGCCCGGTGAACACCACCACCGGCACCTCGCCGATCTCGGCGTCGTCGCGGATCTGCTCCAGCACCTCGAAACCGGACATATCAGGCAGCGAGAGATCGAGCACCACGCAGTCCGGAGGATCCTGCCTGAGGGCGGCGAGCGCTTCCGATCCGGAGCCGACGCTGGTGATGTCGATGTCGTCATGTCCGAGAAGCGCAGTGACGCTCAGCCGCTCGGCCTCGTTGTCTTCCACCAGCAGCAGATGTTTGCGGCGCGGCTCGGCATAGGCCTTCAAACGCGACAGCGCCTTGCCGAGGCCCTCCGGCGTCGTCGGCTTGCTCATGAAAGCAAAGGCGCCGCGGGTCAGCCCATGCTGGCGATCCTCATCGAGGCTGATGATCTGCACCGGGATATGCCGTGTCTGCGAATTCTGCTTGAGTTGGCTGAGCACCGTCCAGCCGAGCATGTCGGGCAGGAAGATGTCGAGCGAGATCGCCGCCGGCCTGTAGTCCTGGGCGAGGGCCAGCGCATCGCCGCCGCGCATCGCCACCAGAACCTTGAATCCGTTGTCGCGGGCGAGATCGACCAGGACACGGGCGTAATGCGGATCGTCCTCGACGACGAGCAGCACCGAATCGCCGGCCACGATCCGATGGCGATCGTCTTCGACATGTTCGGCAGGCTTTTCAGCGCGGCGGCTTGCGGCCGCCTCGGCAAATTCCACGACATTGGCCGATGGAGCGGGCTTCGGCGCGACCGCGCCGGCACCGACATAGGTGAGCGGCAGATAGAGGACGAAGGTGCTGCCGACACCGGGCGTGCTGCGCAGCTGAATCTCGCCGCCCAAGAGGTTCGCCAGTTCGCGGCTGATCGCCAGGCCGAGGCCGGTGCCGCCATATTTGCGGCTCGTCGAGGCATCGGCCTGCTGGAACGCTTCGAAAATAATGCGCTGCTTTTCCGGCGGAATGCCGATGCCGGTATCGACGACTTCGAAGGCGATGACCGAGGGCGCGTGCCGGAGCGACGGATGATCCGGCGACCAGCCGTTCGCTGCCAACGCGACGCGAAGCGTCACGCCGCCCTCCGCGGTGAATTTGAAGGCGTTCGACAGCAGGTTCTTGAGGATCTGCTGCAGCCGCTTCGAATCGGTGATGATGCTCTTGGTGACATCAGCGTCGACCTCGACCGTAAACGACAGGCTGCGGTTTTCGGCCTCGTGCCGGAATGGCCGGGCCATCATCTCGAGCAGGTTGCTGACAAAAATCTCCTCGGCATCGACCGAGACCGTTCCGGATTCGATCTTCGACAGGTCGAGAATATCGCTGATGAGGTTCAGGAGGTCGGTGCCGGCGCCGTGGATCGTCTTGGCAAACTCGACCTGTTTGCCCGACAGGTTGCCGTCGGGGTTTTCGCCGAGCTGCTGGCCGAGGATGAGGATCGAATTCAAGGGCGTGCGCAGCTCATGCGACATGTTGGCGAGGAATTCGGACTTGTACTTCGATGTCAGGGCCAGCTCGGTCGCCTTTTCCTCCAGTGCGCGCCGGGCCTGCTCGATCTCCTGGTTTTTCGCCTCGACTTCGACGTTGCGTTCTTCGAGCTGCTGCGCCTTCTGCCCGAGCTGCTCGTTGGTCTGCTGCAGTTCGCGCTGCTGCGTCTGCAGCTCGGCGGCGAGTTTCTGCGACTGCTTGAGCAGGCCTTCGGTCTGCATCGTCGCTTCGATCGAGTTCAGCACGATGCCGATCGACGTCGTCAGCTGGTCGAGGAAGGACAGCTGCAGCTCGGTGAATTCGCCGGCGGAGGCAAGCTCGATCACCGCCTTCACCTGCCCCTCGAAATGCACCGGCAACACGATCGCGCTTCGCGGCAGGGTGGTGAACACGCCGGAGCTGATCGGAACGACATTGTCGGGAAGGTCGGTGACGAGGATCCGGCGGGCGTCGCTGGCGCATTGGCCGACAAGTCCCTGGCCGAAATCGAGCCGCAGCGGATGCGCCGCCTCGACCCCTTGCGCATAGACCGACAACAGCGACAGGAACGGCTGCTCCTCATCGGCATCGACCTGGTAGATCACCCCCTGATGCGCGCCGACGAGCGGCGCCAGCTCCGACAGCATCATCTTGCCGACCAGCGTCAGGTCGCGCTGGCCCTGTAGCATGTTGGTGAAGCGGGCCAAATTGGTTTTCAGCCAGTCCTGCTCGGTGTTGCGCTCGGTGGTTAGGCGCAAATTGTCGATCATCGTGTTGATATTGTCTTTGAGTTCGGCGACTTCGCCGCGCGCATCGACCTTGATCGAGCGCGTCAGATCACCCTTGGTGACGGCGGTCGCCACCTCGGCAATGGCGCGCACCTGCGTCGTCAGGTTCGCGGCAAGCAGGTTGACGTTGCCGGTGAGATCCTTCCAGGTGCCCGCCGTGCCCGGCACATTCGCCTGGCCGCCGAGGCGGCCTTCGACGCCGACTTCACGCGCCACCGTCGTCACCTGATCGGCGAAGGTCGCAAGCGTGTTGGTCATGTTGTTGATGGTCTCGGCGAGCGCCGCCACCTCGCCCTTGGAGGCGACGGTGAGGTTCTGCTTGAGGTCGCCGTTCGCCACCGCCGTCACCACCTTGACGATGCCGCGGACCTGCTCGGTCAGGTTGGCGGCCATGACGTTGACGGTATCGGTCAGGTCCTTCCAGGTGCCGGCCACTCCAGGCACCTGCGCCTGGCCGCCGAGCTTGCCTTCGGTGCCGACTTCACGGGCAACGCGCGTCACTTCGCCGGCAAAGGCGTTGAGCTGGTCCACCATCGTGTTGATGGTGTTCTTCAGTTCGAGGATTTCGCCCTTCACGTCGACGGTGATCTTGCGCGACAGGTCGCCGCGCGCCACCGCGGTCGTGACTTCGGCGATGTTGCGCACTTGACCGGTCAGGTTGGAGGCCATGGAATTGACGTTCTCGGTCAGATCCTTCCAGGTGCCGGCCACCCCCGGCACCTGCGCCTGGCCGCCGAGCTTGCCTTCGGTGCCGACTTCGCGGGCGACGCGCGTCACTTCCGAGGCGAAGCGGTTCAGCTGGTCGACCATGGTGTTCAGGGTTTCCTTGAGCTCAAGGATTTCGCCCGAGACCGACACCGTGATCTTTTTCGACAGGTCGCCATTGGCGATCGCGGTCGAGACCTCGGCGATGTTGCGCACCTGCGCCGTCAGATTGCCCGCCATGGAATTGACGCTGTCGGTCAGGTCCTTCCAGGTGCCGGCGACGCCGAGCACGTTGGCCTGGCCGCCGAGCCGGCCTTCCGTGCCGACCTCGCGCGCCACACGCGTCACCTCGCCGGCAAAGCCGTTCAGCTGATCGACCATCGTGTTGATGGTTTCCTTCAGCTCGAGGATTTCCCCCGACACGGTGACGGTGATCTTCTTCGACAGGTCTCCTTGGGCGACGGCGGTCGCGACTTCGGCGATGTTGCGCACCTGGCCCGTCAGGTTGGAAGCCATGGAATTGACGCTGTCGGTCAGGTCCTTCCAGGTGCCGGCGACGCCGCGCACATTGGCCTGGCCGCCGAGCCGGCCCTCGGTGCCGACTTCGCGGGCAACGCGCGTCACTTCCGAAGCAAAGGCGTTCAACTGGTCGACCATCGTGTTGATGGTTTCCTTCAGCTCGAGGATTTCGCCCTTCACGTCGACGGTGATCTTCTTCGACAGGTCGCCATTGGCGATCGCGGTCGAGACTTCGGCGATGTTGCGCACCTGTGCCGTCAGGTTGCCGCCCATCGAATTGACGTTCTCGGTCAGATCCTTCCACGTGCCGGCGACACCGCGCACATTGGCCTGGCCGCCGAGCCGGCCCTCGGTGCCGACTTCGCGGGCGACGCGCGTCACTTCCGAGGCAAAGGCGTTCAACTGATCAACCATCGTGTTGATGGTCTCCTTCAGCTCGAGGATTTCCCCCGACACCGTCACGGTGATCTTCTTCGACAAGTCGCCATTGGCGATCGCGGTCGAGACCTCGGCGATGTTGCGCACCTGCGCGGTGAGGTTCGAGGCCATGGAATTGACGTTGTCGGTCAAGTCCTTCCAGGTACCGGCAACCCCCGGCACCTGCGCCTGGCCGCCGAGCCGGCCTTCGGTGCCGACTTCACGCGCCACGCGCGTCACCTCGCCGGCAAAGCCGTTGAGCTGGTCGACCATGGTGTTGATGGTTTCCTTCAGTTCCAGGATTTCGCCCGAGACGTCGACGGTGATCTTGCGCGACAGGTCGCCGCGGGCGACGGCCGTCGTCACCTGGGCGATGTTGCGCACCTGGGCCGTCAGATTGCCGCACATGGCATTGACGCTGTCAGTCAGATCCTTCCAGGTGCCGGCGACACCCGGCACCAGGGCTTGGCCGCCGAGCTTGCCCTCGGTGCCGACCTCGCGGGCCACGCGCGTCACTTCCGAAGCGAAGGATCTGAGCTGGTCGACCATCGTGTTGATGGCTTCCTTGAGCTGCAGGATCTCGCCGCGCACGTCGACGGTGATCTTTTTGGAAAGGTCGCCGTTGGCAACGGCGATCGTCACTTCGGCGATGTTGCGCACCTGCGCCGTCAGGTTCGACGCCATCGAGTTGACGCTTTCGGTCAGGTCCTTCCAGACGCCGGTCACTTCGGGCACCTGTGCCTGGCCGCCGAGCTTTCCGTCGGTGCCGACTTCGCGGGCGACGCGCGTCACTTCAGAGGTGAAGACACTCAACTGCTCGATCATCGTGTTGACGATATCGGCCGAGCGCAGGAATTCGCCCTTCAGCGGCCGCCCATCAACGTCGAGCGGCACGGTCTGCAGCAGGTCCCCCTTGGCGACGGCAGTGATGGTGCGGGTGACCGCCGTCGTCGGCCACAGGAGATCGTCGATCAGGCCGTTGATCGATCCTTCCATCTCCGACCAAGAGCCATCGGACAGGCCGAAGCGCACCCGCGTGCTCGTGCGCCCGTCCCGGCCGACGACCTGGCCGACATGTTCGAGCTGCTGCGCCATGCGCTGATTGCCGGCGATGATGTCGTTGAGGGCATCGGCAATCTTGCCAGTGACGCCTGTGAGGTCGGACCGCATCCGCACCGAAAAGTCGCCGCGCCGGACCGCGACGAGGACCTCAAGGAGCGCGCTGGCATCGTCGAAGGCCATCATTTTGTGGTCGTGGCCATTGAGGCTGTCTGCTGCGACGCTGTCGCGCGCGAGTTCACTGGTTTTGTTGCTCACGAAAATCCCCCTCTTCGACGACTGGTAATTTAGTGCTCAACGCAGAAAATGGTATGGGCCATTCCGCATACAGCCTATCATCATTTGTCATTCAAAATGAACTTGACAGCTGCATGAATCCAAAGCGCCCGCCGAAAACCGTTTTGCCGAGATTTGCGGTTTTTCGGGCAGGCGGGAACAGTTACGCGCCGGCCGTCGTTTCCGTCCTGACAATGGAGAGCGACATGTCGAACGTCTCAAGGACAGGCAAGGAAGAGATCAACAACGCGACCAGCCCGAACACATTCGGAAAATCGGTCGAGAGCCAAGCACAAATGCAGGATGCGGCGGCGCAAGCCTCGCCCGAAACGGGCGGCGAGATGCTCAACATCTACCGGCTGGAACCGATCGCGGCTCCTGACGATCCGAGATGGGACAATGCCCCCGGTCACGGCATCGTCGTCGTGGCCGCCAGAACGCCTGGCGACGCCAGGATCGTCGCCGCGGCGCGCGAACTCGACTTCATGGAAGTGGATGCGGCTCCCGCAGAGGATGTGACGACGGCCAATGCCAGTGCCTTCCGCGACGACAAGCTCTATACTGTCATCGAGATCGACCGGAACAGGCACGATATCATGCGTGGCATTGTCGAAGGTATGGTCTCGGTCGACACGATCCGGTCGGTCGAACCGGATTAGAGCTTGCCTCTTTCATTGGAGTTCTCATGAATACGGCCAATCTGCAGCTCAAGGGCCTGATCATGGCGATGGCGTCGATTTGCGACGCAATCGTCGAGAAGGATCTGCTCACCCGCCAGGAGCTCAATGCCGCGTTGTCGAAAGCGATGAAGTCCGTCGAGGACGACGACGACCATGAGCTGTCGGACGCCAACCGTGCCGCGATCCTGTTTCCCATCCGTGTCTTGCAGCTTGCCGAGCAGGCCACCGGGAAAGGCGAGCAGCTAACTTTTTCGGACTATGCCAAGCTCGTGGGAAAGCTGAGCTGACCCTATTCCAGGGATTTTCCCTTGAGGCTGCCGAGGTCGGGCCGGGCCGTTTCGGGCCCGCCACGGTGTATCGGTACGCCCTTCCTCTCCTTTGCTGCATCGCCAGGCATATGACCCGGGCAAGGCGCCGTGCCGTTCGACATCAGCGCGTCCGGACAATTTTCGGTTTGCTCGTTTTCAAAATCCTTATTGCAATTCATTCGCAATTGCAGAATAGATAGCAACGAGGCTCATCGGCATTAATTGCAAATGCGTCGCATTTTTATCGGTGAACTTGTTGCCGGCCGTCGCTGTGCGCGCCGAATGGTTTGATGAAGCAATGAAGGGAATATTCATGCCGAGTTACATGAGACGCAGAGTCGTAAGCGGACTGGTGGCCGTCGCCGCACTCGGCCTGATGGCCGGCGGTGCCGCCGCGCAGGAGAAGTTCAAAGCGGTGACCACCTTCACCGTCATTGCCGACATGGCAAAGAACGTTGCCGGCGATGCGGCGATCGTGGAATCGATCACCAAGCCCGGGGCCGAGATCCACGAATATCAGCCGACGCCCGGTGATATTCAGCGGGCGCAGGGCGCCCAGATCCTCCTGTCGAACGGCCTCAATCTCGAGCTGTGGTTCCAGAAATTCTACCGAAACCTGAAAGATGTTCCCGACGTCGTGGTCTCCACAGGCGTCGAGCCGATGGGCATCAGCGAAGGCCCCTATAGCGGCAAACCCAATCCGCATGCCTGGATGTCGCCGAAGAACGCGATCATTTATGTCGACAACATCCGCGATGCCTTCGTCAAATACGATCCTGAGAATGCCGAGATCTACAAGGCCAACGCCGAGGCCTACAAGAAGGAGATCGAGGCGACCATCGCGCCGATCCGCGAGAAGCTGAATACCATTCCCGAGGACAAGCGCTGGCTGGTATCGAGCGAAGGGGCCTTTTCTTATCTCGCCCGCGACTTCGGCCTGAAGGAACTCTATCTGTGGCCGATCAATGCCGATCAGCAGGGCACGCCGCAACAGGTCCGCAAAGTCGTCGATGCCGTCAGGGCCAACAAGATCCCTGCCGTGTTCAGCGAGAGCACGGTGTCGGACAAGCCGGCCCGCCAGGTCGCCCGTGAAACCGGCGCCCGGTATGGCGGCGTGCTCTATGTCGACTCCCTGAGCGAAGCCGACGGCCCCACGCCGACCTATATCGACCTGCTGCGCGTCACCTCCGACACCGTCGTCAAGGGGCTTGCCGAAGGCCTGTCGCAATGAACGGTATCGCTTCCCCGGTTTCCCCCGCATCTTCGGATGCGGGGGCCGGCATCTCTGTAAAGGATGCCACGGTTACCTATCGCAACGGCCACACGGCGCTGCGCGGCGCCAGCTTCCAGACACCCACCGGTACCATTACCGCGCTCGTCGGCGTCAACGGCTCCGGAAAATCGACCCTGTTCAAGGCGATCATGGGCTTCGTGCGCCTCGCCAGGGGTGAGATTTCCGTGCTCGGCATGCCGGTCGAACAAGCGCTGCGAAAAAATCTTGTCGCCTACGTGCCGCAATCGGAAGAGGTCGACTGGAATTTTCCGGTGCTGGTCGAGGACGTCGTCATGATGGGGCGCTACGGCCATATGGGGATGATGCGCATTCCGAAAGCGGCCGACCACGAAGCCGTGTCCAAGGCGCTCGCCCGCGTCAACATGAGCGAATTCCGCAAGCGCCAGATCGGCGAACTTTCCGGCGGCCAGAAAAAGCGCGTCTTCCTTGCTCGCGCGCTGGCGCAGGACGGCCGCGTCATCCTGCTCGACGAACCCTTCACCGGCGTCGACGTCAAGACCGAAGAGGCCATCGTCAAGCTGCTCCGCTCTCTGCGCGACGAAGGCCGGGTGATGCTGGTGTCGACGCACAATCTCGGCAGCGTGCCGGAATTCTGCGACCGCACGGTGCTGATCAAAGGCACGGTGCTGGCCTACGGACAGACGGACGAGACCTTTACCCAGGAAAACCTCGAGAGAACCTTCGGCGGCGTGCTTCGTCATCTCGTGTTGAATGGCTCCGGCAGCAAGCCATATCCCGTCGGGATCCTCACCGACGACGAGAGGCCGCTGGTCCTGCGGGAGGGCAAGCTGCTCGCGCCTGTCTCGGCGAACGGAAGCGGAGAGCAAGCCTGATGGCCGTCTTTCTCGAACCTTTCACCTATGACTACATGCTGAACGCCATGTGGGTATCGGCTCTTGTCGGCGGTGTCTGCGCCTTCCTCTCCTGTTATCTGATGCTCAAGGGCTGGTCGCTGATCGGCGACGCCCTCTCGCATTCCATCGTGCCGGGTGTCGCCGGCGCCTACATGATCGGACTTCCCTTCTCGATCGGCGCATTCTTCTCCGGCGGCCTTGCCGCCGCGGCGATGCTCTTCCTCAACCAGCGCACCAAGCTGAAGGAAGACGCCATCATCGGCCTGATCTTTTCCTCCTTCTTCGGGCTCGGCCTGTTCATGGTATCGCTCCGACCAACCGCGGTGAACATTCAGACGATCGTGCTCGGCAACATCCTCGCAATCACCCCCGAAGACACGCTTCAGCTCGCCATCATCGGCTTCGTTTCGCTCGCCATCCTGCTGGTGAAGTGGAAGGACCTGATGGTCGTCTTCTTCGACGAGACCCACGCCCGTTCGATCGGGCTCAATCCGACGCGGCTCAAGATCATGTTTTTCACGCTGCTGTCGGCCTCGACGGTCGCGGCGCTGCAGACCGTCGGCGCCTTTCTGGTCATCTGCATGGTGGTGACGCCGGGGGCGACGGCTTACCTGCTGACGGATCGTTTCCCGCGGCTGCTCGTCATCGCCGTCGCGATCGGGGCGGCGACCAGCTTCATCGGCGCCTATGTGAGCTATTTCCTCGACGGCGCGACCGGCGGCATCATCATCGTCCTCCAGACGCTGATCTTCCTTGCCGCCTTCATCCTGGCGCCCAAGCACGGAATGCTGGCGAGCCGGCGCAGGGCCGCTCAAGCGCTGGAGACATCCTCATGAACGGTCTTACCACCCTGCTGGCGCCGTTCCAGTTCGATTTCATGATCAACGCCCTGATCATCTCGGTGCTGATCGCCATCCCCACAGCGCTGCTCTCCTGCTTCCTTGTGCTCAAAGGCTGGGCGCTGATGGGAGACGCCATGAGCCATGCCGTCTTCCCGGGCGTGGTCATCGCCTATATCGCCGGCTTTCCGTTGGCGGTCGGCGCCTTTGCGGCCGGGATGGTCTGCGCGCTTGCCACCGGCTTCCTCAAGGATAACAGCCGCATCAAGCAGGACACGGTGATGGGCATCGTATTTTCGGGCATGTTCGGCTTCGGCCTGGTTCTCTATGTGAAGATCCAGTCCGAGGTGCATCTCGATCACATCCTCTTCGGCGACATGCTCGGCATCGGCTTTCCCGACATCGTGGAGACCGGAGCCGTTGCGGCGCTGACGGCCACCATCATCGCCGTCAAGTGGCGTGACCTGCTGCTGCATGCCTTCGATCCGGCTCAGGCAAGAGCGGTCGGGCTGAGGGTGAAGCTGCTTCACTACGGCCTGCTCTGCCTGCTTTCATTGACGATCGTCGCAGCACTTCGGTCGGTCGGCATCATTCTCGCCATCTCGCTGCTGATCGCACCGGGCTCCATTGCCTATCTGCTGACGCGCCGCTTCAGTACGATGCTCGCTCTGTCGGTCGCAATCGCGGTGATCACTGCCTTTGCCGGCGTTTATCTCTCCTTCTTTATCGACAGCGCGCCGGCCCCGACCATCGTTCTCCTGTTCGCGATCGCCTTCATTGCAGCCTTCCTGCATGCCACGCGCAAAACCGCCCGCATCGAAACCGGAGAGGCAAGCTGAGGAGCGACTGTCGCTCAACGATCACCTGTCGATTTTGTGATAAGTTGATTTATTCAGTCTTGTTTTCAGGCTGCTCCTGAGGCTATACCCCGGCCGCAGACACTCACGCACCGGGGATTTCTTCGTGACCAGCCTCAAATCAATTCTGACCGCCTGCGGCCTCTCCGCCCTGACCGGCCTTGCCGCAAATCCGACGCTGGCCGGTTCGACGGCCTACCCGCTGACGCTCGAAAACTGCGGCGCTGCGGTGACATTCAAGAAGGCGCCCGAGCGAGCGATCGGCCTCGGCCAGAACAGCGCGGAAATCCTGCTGCTGCTCGGCCTTCAGGACAAGATGGTCGGCACCGCCTTCTGGCCGAGCAAGGTGCTGCCGCAGCTCGCCGAAGCCAATGCCAAGGTCAAGCTTCTCACCGTCGAGATGCCGACTTTCGAATCGATGCTCGCCGAAAACCCCGATTTCGTCGCGGCGGCGCTCCCGAGCCTCGTCGGGCCGAACAGCAAGGTTGCCAAGCGCGAGGATTTCGACAAGGTAGGTGTTTCAACCTATCTCTCGCCCAGCACCTGCCTCAGCACCAAGGACGTCAAGGATCAGTACGGCAGCCGCGCCGAGCTGTGGAACATGGATCTCCTCTACAAGGAGATCGACGAACTTTCGCAGATTTTCGACGTCGCCGATCGCGGCCAGGCGCTGATTGCCGACTTCAAGGCGCGGGAAGCCAAGCTTCGCGGGAGCGTTTCCAAGGACGGCAAGAACCTCTCCTACGTCTTCTGGTTTTCGAGCCCCAGCCCGTCGGCCGACGCCTATGTCAGCGGCAAGAACAGCGCCTCGGGCTTCATCGCCGACCTGCTCGGCGGCCACAATGCGATATCAGCGGAAGCGGAATGGCCGACCATTGGCTGGGAAGGCATCATCGCCGCCAATCCCGACGTTATCGTCGTCGCCAGCCTCGACCGCAACCGCTGGGAACTCGATAAGCCCGAGGCCAAGATCAACTTCCTGAATACCGATCCGGCCGTCAGCCAGACCCCTGCTGTCAAGAACAAGGCGCTCGTCGTCATGGACGGTCAGGCCATGAACCCGACGATCCGCACGATCTACGGCGCCGAGCAGGTGGCCGAGCAGCTAAAGGCTCTCGGTCTGTTGAAGTGACGGACGCAGGCCGTCTCTTCCGGCAGCTGGGAGCGGTCACCGGACTGCTGCTCGCCTCCCTCTGCCTCATCGCTGTCGCCGTCGGCATCAGCGTCGGGATCGGCGACTTGCCGATTCCGCTTGCGACCACGTTTTCGGCCGTCACCAACCGGCTCGGCTGGACCGCGGTCGAGCTGAACCGCATCCATGAGACGGTGATCTGGGATTATCGCCTGAGCCGCGCGCTGGTCGCCGCCTTCTGCGGCGCGGGGCTGGCACTGTCGGGCGCCATCATGCAGTCGCTGCTGCGCAACCCGCTTGCCGAACCCTATGTGCTCGGCATCTCCGCCGGGGCCTCCACCGGCGCCGTGGCGATCGTCATCCTGGGGCTCGGCGCGGGCGCGGTGTCGCTGTCGGCAGGCGCCTTTGCCGGCGCCTTCGCCGCCTTCTTCTTCGTGGCGCTGCTCTCGAACGGCACGCGCGGCGGCGCGGACCGCACCATTCTTGCCGGTGTGGCCGCATCGCAACTCTTCAACGCCTCGACCTCCTATATCGTCACCACCTCGGCCAATGCGCAGCAGGCCCGCGACGTCATGTTCTGGCTGCTCGGCAGCTTCAGCGGCGTGCGCTGGCCGGAATTCGCGCTGGTCTCGGTCGTCGTCGGCTTCGGCCTTGCCGCCTGTCTTCTCTATGCCCGCGTGCTCGACGCCTTCGCTTTCGGCGACGAGGCGGCATCCTCGCTCGGCGTCAATGTCGCCCGCGCCCGCATGGTGCTCTTCGCGCTCACCGCCATGATGACGGCGACGATCGTCAGCATGGTCGGGTCGATCGGCTTCGTCGGCCTCGTCGTGCCGCATGTCGCCCGCTTCGTCGTCGGGCCGCTGCATATTCGGCTGCTGCCGGCCTGCGCCATCGCAGGCGCGATCTTCGTGGTGCTCGCCGACATCGCCGCGCGCGCCCTCATTCCCGGCCAGATCCTGCCGATCGGCGTCGTCACGGCGCTCGTCGGCGTTCCCTTCTTCTCGATCATCCTCTACCGGTTCCAGCGTGCGTCATGAGCATCAAGGCCGACAACCTCACCTGGAAAATTGGCAGGAAGACCATTCTGGACGGCGTTTCCCTGGAGGCGCAGCCCGGCCGGATGCTCGGCCTGCTCGGGCCGAACGGCTCCGGCAAGACCTCGCTGCTGCGGCTTCTCGCCGGCCTGAAGCGGCCGCATTCCGGGCGCGTCATCCTCGATCGCAACGATATCGGCAAGATCAGCCGCCGCTCGATCGCACGGCGCATCGCTTTCGTCGAGCAGCACGCCACGACCAATGCCAATCTGAAGGTCATCGACGTCGTCAAGCTCGGCCGCTTCCCGCACCGCTCCATGTTCTCAGGCTGGACCAAGGCCGACGAAGAGGCGGTCGAAGCAGCGCTCGCCCGCTCCGGCATGGCGGAGAAGCGTGACGATCGCTGGCAGAGCCTGTCGGGCGGCGAAAAGCAGCGCACCCATATTGCCAGGGCGCTCGCCCAGTCGCCGCAGGAGCTGATCCTCGACGAACCCACAAACCATCTCGACATCCAGCACCAGATCGGCCTGATGCGGCTCGTCTCCGGCCTGCCGATCACCAGCATCGTCGCCCTGCACGATCTCAACCACGCCGCCATGTTCTGCGATGAGCTTGTTATCATGCAGCAGGGCAGGATCGTCGCCTCGGGCGCACCTGAAGACGTGCTGAGCGAGAACCTTCTGCGCGAGGTCTTTTCCGTCGAGGCCCGCATCGAAGCCTCGCCCTATCATTCGCGTCCGCACATCCACTATCTCAGATGAGAGCGGCTAGAACAGGATGTCGCCCGAAAACCGCTCACACTTTTCGGCATCATGCTCTGCCGCTCTCACGTCATGATCTGCAGCGGCAAAGCAGTCGTCTTTTTCAGCGTCTTCAGGACGATGCTCGACTTGACCGAGGCGAGATTGTCGGTGACCCGGATCATCCTTTCTAGAAACTGGCTGAGATGGTCGAGGTCACGCGTCATGACCTTCATCAGAAAATCGGCGTCGCCCGTCTGCGAATAACACTCAAGAATCTCCGGCGCGGTCTCGATGAACCGATGAAGCCGCTCGTTTCCACCTTCCGTATGCGCGCGCAGGCTGACAAGCGTATGAGCGACGACGGCAAAACCCAGTTTTACCGGATTGAGGATGGCGACGACGCTCTGGATGTACTCCTCGTTGCGCAGCCTTTCCAAACGGCGTGCGCATTGGGTCGCGGAGAGATTGACCTTCTGCGACAACTCGCCCTGCGTCACTTCACTGTTTTGCTGGAGGGCGGCGAGTAATTTGATATCGAACTGGTCAAGCATGGGCCATCCAATGAGACAAGGAGAATTTCTGCGCAGAATAGCCGAATGACGCAGAATGTCTGCATCGATGTGCGGCCACAGGCAGATAATCGCAGAAATTCGCCACAAGAGTTCAGTTAGTCTCCGGATAGAACCTGGAAACGGAGGTGGACTTGTGTTTGAGAAACTGAACAGCCGGCCGGCCGACAGCCTGCTTGCCCTCATCAAGGCCTTTCAGGCCGACGAGCGCACCGGAAAGATCGACCTTGGTGTCGGCGTCTATCGCGACGCCATGGGCCGCACCCCGGTGATGCGAGCCGTAAAAGCAGCGGAGCAGTTTCTCCTCGAAACCCAGGACAGCAAGAAATATCTCGGCCCGGAAGGCGATCTGCAATTCGTGCGGCTGCTGCAGCCCATCATTTTCGGCAAATCGCCGACGTTCGGTCACCGCCTTGTCGGCATTCAGACACCGGGCGGCAGCGGCGCGCTGCGTCTCGGCGCCGAGCTCATCCAGACGGCGAATCCATCGGCAAAGATTCTATTGGGCACGCCGAGCTGGCCGAACCATGCGCCGATCTTTGCCTCGGCACGCCTGGCCGTAAAGGACTACGCCTTCGTCGACCTGACGTCACAGCAGGTCAAATTCGAAAGCGTCATCGCCGCCTTGTCTTCCGCTGCGGAAGGCGATGTCGTCCTCCTTCACGGGTGCTGCCACAATCCGACCGGCATCGATTTCACCATGGAGCAGTGGCTAGAAATAACCGAGCTGCTCGTTGCACATAGACTGGTGCCGTTTATCGATCTTGCCTATCAGGGGCTTGGTGACGGCCTAGAGCAGGACGCGGCACCGACAAGCATGATCCTCGATGCGGTCGACGAGGCGTTGATCGCCTATTCCTGCGACAAGAATTTCGGTCTCTATCGCGAGCGTGTCGGCGCGCTCTATGCAATGACCCGCAATGTCGACGACATCGGCAAGGCCGAGAGCAATATGGCCGCCCTTGCCCGCGTGAACTGGTCGATGCCACCCGATCATGGCGCCGCGATCGTCAGGAGCATTCTTGAGAGTGGGGATATGTCGGCCATGTGGCGCGCCGAGCTCGAAGAGATGTGCGAGCGTGTCAACGGCAATCGTGCGGCGCTCGCCGCCGCAGCGCCGGATCTCGCCTTCATCAGCCGGCAACGCGGCCTGTTCTCCAATCTCTCCATGTCCAAGGAAACGGCAGCAGCCCTCAGAGCCAAGCACGGCATCTACATGGCTGACTCCGGCCGTATGAACCTTGCGGGCATGCAGCCGGCCGATGCCGGCGCCATCGTCGCCGCACTTCGCGCTGAAGGTTGTTTGAACCAATAGCCGCGTAATAACCCAACTCAGGCCATTGGAGCCTTCAGATGAGCAGGAAAGAAACGACCGGCCGGGCGATGACCCGTTCCCTCGTCGGCCATGGGATCGACACGGTGTTCGGCATCCCGGGCGCCCACATGTATGATTTCAACGATGCCCTCTACGGCGCCCGTGAGGAGGTTCGGTTCATTCACACAAGGCACGAACAGGGCGCCGGATATATGGCCTATGGCTATGCCAAGTCCACCGGCCGGATCGGCGCCTATACCGTTGTCCCCGGCCCCGGCGTTCTCAATTCCGGCGCGGCTCTTTGCACCGCTTACGGCGCCAACGCGTCGGTGCTTTGCATCACCGGCAACATCATGTCCCATTTGATCGGCCAGGGCAGAGGACAGTTGCACGAACTGCCCGATCAACTGGCGACGATGCGTGGGCTTACCAAGACGGCGGAGCGCATCAATCATCCGTCCGAGGCTGGTCCCGTCATGGCCGAGGTCATCGGCAAAATGCTTTCCGGCCGCCAGGGTCCGGGAGCGGTCGAAGCGCCATGGGACGTGTTTGGCCAATCCGGCCCCGAAGTCGAACTTCCCATCGGTTCGAGCGCCCCTCATCCGGCTGTCAACTCCGATCAGATCGCTGCCGCAGCGGCACTGATATCCGGCGCCAGGAATCCGATGATCATGGTCGGTGGCGGTGCCGCGGATGCCGGCGCCGAGATCGCCGCTCTCGCGGAATTGTTGCAGTCGCCCGTCACCTCCCATCGTTCCGGCAAGGGCATCGTCGCCGACGACCACCCGAACTACCTGAATTTCGTCGCCGCCTATGAATACTGGAAGAACACCGACGTTCTGATCGGCATCGGCAGCCGGCTCGAATTGCAGTTCATGCGATGGAAATGGCTCCCCAAGGATCTCAAGATCATCCGCATCGATATCGATCCGACCGAAATGGTCCGCCTCAAGCCTAGTGTCGGCATCGTCGCCGATGCCAAGGCCGGAACGCAGGCTCTGATCGCTGCACTGGCAGGCGCCAGCCGCCAGGATCGCACCCGCGAATTCGCTGACCTCAACAAAGACGCCAGATCGCGTTTCTCTGAGGTCCAGCCGCAGCTTGCCTATCTCGATGCCATTCGTGAGGCTCTGCCGAGAGACGGCTTCTTCGTCGAGGAAGTCAGCCAGATGGGCTTCACGGCCCGCTTTGCCTTCCCGGTCTACGGGCCGCGCCAATACGTGACATGCGGTTATCAGGACAATCTGGGTTTTGGCTTCAATACGGCCTTGGGTGTGAAGGTCGCCAATCCCGACAAAGCTGTGATCTCTGTCTCTGGCGATGGCGGCTTTATGTTCGGCGTTCAGGAACTTGCCACCGCCGTCCAGCACAAGATCAATGTCGTCGCTATCGTCTTCAACAATTCGGCCTATGGCAACGTGCTGCGCGACCAGAAGCAAGCTTATCAAGGCCGCTATCTCGGCTCGGACCTGACCAATCCGGATTTTGTCGCCCTCGGGGAAAGCTTCGGTGTCCGGTCATTCAGAGTGACGAGCCCCAGCGAACTCAAAGAGACGATCGAGAAAGCCCTATCTCTCGATGAACCCGTGCTCATCGAGGTTCCGATCGAAAAAGGATCCGAGGCAAGCCCCTGGCCTTTCATTCATCCGGCGCCGCACGCCGAATGAATCCTATCAAGGCGACGGTCCCTTGAAAAAGACCGTCGCCAGCGGCGGCACCGTCAGCGATAAAGAGAATGGCCGGCCATGGACCGGCACTGGCTCGCTCGACAGCGCGCCATTGACCAGGCCGGAGCCGCCATATTCGCGTGCATCCGTCGTGATCCGCTCGATCCACACGCCATCATCAGGCACGCCGATCCTGTAGCCGTAACGCGGCACCGGCGTGAAATTCGATATGACGAGAACGGATGAAGAGCGGTCCTTGGCATAACGGAGCATACCGAGAACGGAATTGACGGCGTCGTCGGCAGCCGCCCATTCGAAACCTTCAGGGTGAAAATCGCCGAACTGCAACGCCGGCTCGTCGCTGTAAAACGCGTTCAGATCCTTCACCAGGCGCTGAATGCCGACATGCTCAGGCCGGTCCAGCACATCCCAGCTCACCGACGCGTCGTGGTTCCATTCGCCCGGCTGGGCAACTTCGCTTCCCATGAACAGGAGCTTCTTGCCGGGATGGCCCCACATGAAGCCGAGATAACTGCGCAGATTGGCGAATTTTTGCCAGTCGTCGCCCGGCATTTTCGTCAGCAGCGATCCTTTGCCATAGACCACCTCATCATGGGAAATCGGCAGCATGAAGCGCTCGGAATAGGCATAGATCATGCCGAAGGTCATCGTGCCGTGGTGATAGCTGCGGTAGACCGGATCCTTCTCGATGTAGCTTAGGCTGTCATGCATCCAGCCCATGTTCCATTTGATGTCGAAACCGAGGCCGCCCTGCTCGGGCGGCTTTGTAACGCCAGGCCAGGCCGTTGATTCCTCGGCGATCACAATCGCATGTGGGCAGCGCTCGTGGATGATGCTGTTTAAGTGCTTGAAGAATTCCACCGCTTCCAGATTTTCGCGGCCGCCATATTGGTTGGGAATCCACTCGCCTTCATCGCGGCTGTAGTCGCGGTAAAGCATCGAGGCCACAGCATCGACGCGCAAGCCGTCGACATGGTAACGCTCGAGCCATTCGAGCGCGCTTGCGATCAGGAAGCCTTTGACCTCGTTGCGGCCGAGATTGTAGATCAGCGTGTTCCAGTCCCGGTGAAAGCCCTCACGCGGGTCTTCATGTTCGTAGAGCGCGCTGCCATCGAAGCGGGCAAGACCCCAGACGTCCGTCGGAAAATGGGCCGGCACCCAGTCGAGGATGACGCCGAGCCCGGCGCCATGGCAGCGGTCCACGAAATAGGCGAAATCCTCCGGTGTCCCATACCGGCCGGTCGGGGCAAACAAGCCGAGCGGCTGATAGCCCCAGGAGCCACCGAACGGATGCTCCATGATCGGCAGCAGCTCGATATGGGTGAATCCCATGTCGCTGGCATAGGGAACGAGCCGCTGGCTGAGCTCGACCCAGTCGAGATATCTGTTGCCGTCCCGCCCGTCGCGCAGCCAGGAGCCGGCGTGCACCTCGTAGACTGACATCGCGCCTTCCAGTCTTTCCTGGCGGGAGCGGCCCTTCATCCAGCCGTCATCCGTCCATCGAAACGGCGTCGACGATGCGACGATCGAGGCGGTGGATGGGGCAGCTTCGCTTGCCCTTGCCACCGGATCGGCCTTTTGCGGCAGGCAGGTTCCCTCGGCATCGACGATCTCGAACTTGTATCTTTCGCCGGGGGCAAGCGTCGGAATGAACAGCTCCCAGACGCCCGCCGACTGCCTCAGCCGCATCGGATTTCGCCGCCCGTCCCAGGCATTGAAGTCGCCGACGACCGAGACCCGGCGGGCATTCGGCGCCCATACGGCGAAACGGACGCCCGATATGCCGTCGATCGACATCGCCGCCGCGCCAAGCGTCCGGCTCAGACTGTAATGGGTACCCTCCGATATCAGATGGAGGTCGAGTTCGCCGAGCAGCAGACCGAAACTATAGGGATCCTCGGTGATCTGCACCGCATCCGGCCATGTGACCCGCAGCCGGTAGCCCGCCCGGGCAGCTGTCGCTACCGCAAACAGGCCGGATGGATGCGCTATGCTGAAAGGCGCGACCACCCGACCGCTCACCGCCTCGATCAAATCGACGGCTTCGGCGCCAGGCAGATAGACGCGCACGATTGTCATGCCGCCGCTTTCGTGCGGGCCGAGGATCGAAAAAGGATCGCCGTGGCGCCCGTCGATCAGGGCCCAGAGGGCATCGTGCCCGATGCCGGCCAGAAGTTCCGAGCGCTCAACATTCATGCCGGAACTCCCGCCAAGCGCGACACGATTTCGGTGAGGCCGGAGAGCGGAATCGGAAGCCATTTCGGCCTGTTCCGCGCTTCATAGGCGATTTCATAGGCGGCCTTTTCGAGAAGAAAGGCATCGAGGACCCTCCGTCGTTGATCAGGTGGCATGTCAAGCGCCGTCGATGCCGAAACCGCCTGCGAATAGGCGTCGAGGAACGCCTCTTCCGCCTGACGCCCGAAGCGGGCGATGGCCTCGCGACGGACTTCGTTCTCGTGTTCGATGACGGCGTCGTTGTCGAGCTTGGCGGTGGCGACGAGATAACTCAGTGATCTCAAAAGCCCGGCGACATCGCGCAGCGGGTTCGTCTTGGCGCGGCGCTCGCCCAGGTTTTTCGCAGGCTCGCCCTCGAAGTCGATGATGACGGCATCGCCCTCGCTGACGAGGATTTGGCCAAGATGGAAATCGCCATGGGTACGCGTCATCAGCGTATGGCGCGTCGCCTGCGCCAGCGTCGCGGCGAGCTCGACGAGTTCGGAGCGGCGCTTGAGCAACGGGGCTGCGAGCAGGTCGATTGCCGGATCGGCACTCTCCTCACGTTCTGATAGTTTCGACATCGCGTAGTCGACCTCACCGGCAATCGCCTTCTTCATCGCCTCCACCTCGCGGTCGCCGGCGACGACCGGGCTGAAAGCTTCGTCCGCGGTCTCCCCGGCGAGCACGACATGCAGTTCCCCGAGCCTTAGGCCGACCATCGCGACGAAGCTGATCAGTGGCTGGAAGACGTCGTCGCCTGGCTGGACGGCCGGATCGTTCAGCACGAGTTCGTCTGCCCCGCGGCGCAAATTGTTCAGCATCCAGTTCCAGGCATCGCCCTGATTGCGGATGGCGCCCTGGACGATGATCAATGTCGAGCGGCGTCCACTGGAGTCCGTATGCGCGACCTCGCCGAGCAGGGGCGCCGTGTGGTCGTAGCCGGCGCGGGTGAGATAGCGCGTCATCTCGACCTCCGGATGAATACCGGGGAAGATGTGCCTGATCAGCTTGATCATCGCGAGGTCGCCGACAATCAGCGAACTATTGGATTGCTCGGCCGAGAGCCAATGGACCGGTAGGTCATCGGTGACCGCGAGACGATCGAGCCGTTCCGTGCCGAGAAATTCAAGCGTGCCGGTGCGGCCGGTGATGCGCGAGCGATCGCCAAGCCCGCGCAGTATGCCGCGCGCCATCGCCTCCACGGCAAATCCGTCCGTCAGGAAACCGACGCGCCTGCCCTGACGGACCCGTCCGAGCGCGAGTTGCTGGGTCAGCACCGATGGTTGCGCATCGTCCCAGGCGACCGCCAGCGGCAGCTGGTAGGATTCGCTATGGTTCGGCAGCACCGCCTCCAGTTCGCCGAGGACGATCCCGTCGGCAAACGGGATCGGCGTTGCGGAGATCAGACGCGCCGCCTGCAGCGGCTGGTCCTTCGCCCCGAACCACCGCCGCTTGCCGAGATAGGCAGGCAGAATTTCGGTGCTGAGGACGCGTGCAAGCTTGGGCTCATCGACAAGATCGAGCAGGCCGCGGCGGACAACCATCGTCACCAGATCGGGAAGCTGTTCGGGTGGCGCGGTGCGCCATGCCGGCGGGTCGGCATCGGCCTCCAATTGGAACCAGAAGAAGCCGTAGGGCGGCAGCGTCAGCAGATAGGTCAGTTGCCCGATCGGCGGAAAGGGCGACATGCCGGTCAATTCGATCGGCACGCGGCCCTCGAAGGCTGAGAGGTCGAGTTCGACCGCCTGCGGCAGCCGCGAGAGATTGGCGACGCACATCAGGGTCTCGCCTTCATACTCCCTGAGATAAGCGAGGATCTTGCGGTTCTCCGGCGCGAGGAACCGCAACGAACCGCGGCCTAAGGCCGGATGCCGCCCACGCAGCGCCAGCATCTTGCGCGTCCAGTTGAGCAGCGAATGCGCGTCCGTGCTCTGCGCCTCGACATTGACCGCCTCGAAACCGTAAAGCGGGTCGGCGACCGGCGGCAGGACAAGACGCGCCGGGTCGACCCTGGAGAAACCGCCATTGCGGTCCGGCGACCATTGCATCGGCGTCCGCACCCCATCCCGGTCGCCGAGATAGATATTGTCGCCCATGCCGATCTCGTCGCCGTAATAGATGACCGGCGTTCCCGGCATCGACAGAAGCAGCGCATTCATCAGCTCGATCCGCCGGCGGTCGCGCTCCATCAGCGGCGCCAGGCGCCGCCTGATGCCGAGATTGATGCGGGCGCGCTTGTCGGATGCGTAGGTTTCCCAGAGATAGTCGCGCTCGGCGTCGGTCACCATTTCGAGCGTCAGCTCGTCGTGATTGCGCAGGAAGATCGCCCATTGGCAATTCTCGGGAATCTCCGGCGTCTGCCGCAGGATATCGGTGATCGGGAAGCGGTCCTCCTTGGCGATCGCCATATACATGCGCGGCATCAGCGGGAAGTGGAAGGCCATGTGGCATTCATCGCCCTCGCCGAAATATTCGCGCGTGTCCTCTGGCCATTGATTGGCCTCGGCGAGCAGCATCACCCCGGGATGGGTGGCATCGAGAGCAGCGCGGATGCGCTTCAGGATCGCATGGGTTTCCGGCAGGTTTTCGTTGATCGTGCCCTCACGCTCGACCAGGTAGGGGATCGCGTCGAGGCGGAAACCGTCGATGCCAGTTTCCAGCCAGAAGCGCATCACCTTCAGCAGTTCCTCCATGACGAGCGGGCTGTCGAAATTCAGGTCAGGCTGATGCGAATAGAAGCGGTGCCAGTAGTAAGCGCCGGCGGCGGCGTCCCATGTCCAGTTGGATTTTTCCGTATCGATGAAAATGATGCGCGTTTCCGGGAATTTCTGATCGGTATCCGACCACACATAGAAGTCGCGCTCCGGCGATCCCGCCGGCGCCTGGCGGGCGCGCTGGAACCAGGGATGCTGATCGGAGGTGTGGTTGATGACGAGCTCGATGATGACGCGGATATTGCGCTGATGGGCGGCGTCGACGAAGGCGCGGAAGTCCTCCACTGTGCCGTAGTCGGGGCTGACATTGCCATAGTCGGCGATGTCATAGCCGTCGTCGCGGCGCGGCGAGGGAAAGAAGGGCAGCAGCCAGATGGCGTTGACGCCAAGCGCCGCGATATGATCGAGCTTGGCGTGCAGGCCGGCAAAGTCGCCGACGCCGTCGCCATTGGCGTCGTAGAACGACTTGATGTGCAGCTGATAGATGATCGCATCCTTGTACCACAGCAGCGGCTGGTGCGAGCCATCGGCCTTCACCGTGTCCATTCATGCCTCCCTTGAGCGAATACGCCAGACCGCATAGGGCAGAACGTGCGGATTGAGCCCGATGCTCTGCCATTTGCCGGTCCAATTGAAACGATGTCCGCCGATCAGGTCTTCGGCATCCAGGGTGCCGCCATCGCCGAGCGACCACTGCCAGAGCGGCAGCTCGACATCGCTTTGCTGGAAATTGTGGGGGTCGAGACTGATGGCGATCAGCAGGACGTTGTCACGCGCCTTGCTTGCCTTCTCGAAGAACAGGATATTGTCATTTCGTGCATTCAGCAGCGTCAGCCCGAGATGTGAATGCAGCGCGGTATTTTCGGTCCGGATGCGGTTGAGCATCCTGATTTCGGCAATGATATTGCCCGGCCGGTCATAGTCCCAGGCGCGGATCTCGTATTTCTCGCTGTCGGCATATTCCTTGCGCTTGGCATCAGGCCGCCCCTCGCAGAGTTCGAAACCATTATAGACGCCCCACAGGCCCGAGAGGGTGGCGGCCAGGGCTGCGCGGATCAGGAAGGCCGGGCGCGGCGCGTTCTGCAGGAAGTCCGGATTGATATCATGGGTGTTGACGAAGAAATGCGGGCGGAAGAATTCCTTCGCCGCCGTCTCCGTGAGCTCGCGCATATATTGCTCGAGTTCCCATTTGGCATTGCGCCAGGTGAAGTAGGTATAGGACTGGGAGAAGCCGATCTTCGCCAGCCGGTACATCACCTTCGGCTTGGTGAAGGCTTCCGACAGGAAGACGACATCGGGATGACGCGCCCGGATATCGCCGATCAGCCATTCCCAGAACGGAAAGGGCTTGGTGTGCGGATTGTCGACGCGAAACAGCTTGACGCCCTGATCGACCCAGAGCTGGACGATGTCTCTCAGCTCCACCCATAACGAGGGCAGCGCGTCTTTGGTGTAGAAATCGACGTTGACGATGTCCTCGTATTTCTTCGGCGGGTTTTCGGCATATTTGATCGTGCCGTCGGGACGCCAGTCGAACCAGCCGGGATGGTCCGTCAGCCAGGGGTGATCCGGCGACGCCTGGATGGCGAGATCGAGGGCGATTTCCAAGCCATGCCGGCCTGCCGCCTCGATCAGACGCCGGAAATCCTCGAATTCGCCGAGCTCGGGATGGATGGCATCGTGACCGCCCTCCTCGGAGCCGATCGCATAGGGGCTTCCGGGATCATCGGGCCCGGCTTTCAGGCTGTTGTTGCGGCCTTTCCGGTTGGTCGAACCAATCGGATGAATCGGCGGGAAGTAGAGCACGTCGAAGCCCATGTCGCGGATGGCCGGCAATCTTGCGATCACGTCGTCGAACGTGCCGTGCCGGTCCGGATCGCCGCTCTGCGAGCGCGGGAAAATCTGGTACCAGCTGGCAAAGGCCGCGGCCTTGCGTTCGGCATCGACGGCGCTTGCCGCGGAGCGAAGCCGGAACGGCCGCCTGTCGGCCTTGTTCATCAATTCCGATGTCTTGGGATCGAGCAGGATCGCCGTGCGCTCGGCATCCGACGCCTGTTCGAGGCGGTCGACAAGAGCGTCCAAATCGGCGCCCAGCGCTGCAGGCGCCGCGACCTTTGCCGAACGGACGAGGTTCAGCCCTTCCTGCAGCTCGAGCTTCAGGTCCAGCCGGGCGTCGTTCTTCTTGGTCAGCTCGTAGCGAAAGATCGCAAACGGGTTTTTCCACGCCTCGACCGCGAACTCGTAACGTCCGGTGCGCTCCAGCAGGAACTCGGCACGCCAGCGGTCGTTTTCGACCAGATGCATCTCCGTCTCGTTCCAATCCGCCATGGCATCGAGCGGACGCCAGAGCAGGACGCTAGCGATCGGGTCGTGGCCGTCGGCGAATATGTCGGCCTCGACGGTGACGATGTCGCCGACCACCCGCTTGACCGGGAAACGCCCGTCATCGACGCGCGGCACGATGTTTTCGATGGCGAGCCGCGGCGATGCCGTCGCCTGAACGATCTCCAAAGCGGGCCTGGAGGTGATCGGCGACGGCGCCTTGCCTTCGATGACCCGCGCCTCCCCTGCCCGCAAACGCAGAGCGGCACCGTCGGCGGCAGAGGGAAGAAAACCGGAGGCCGCTTCGCGAAGTGCGGTGACCGGCGCCGGTGCGCTTTTCCGAAGGTCCCTGTTCAGCAGGATGAACCGCACATTGTCAGCGCTCCGCAGATCCTGCACCTCGGACTGCAGAAGTGCCGAGACCGGTCCATTGGCGTTGCGGATCAGGCGCAGCGATGAGGCCGGCGCATTCTCGACCTTGCCGATTTCGGTATTCGCAAGGCGGATTTCGGAACAAAGATCGAAAGCGAGGTCGTGGCGCAGTCCCCGAAGACCCGACCTGTTTCCATGCGTCGGATCGAGCGGCGTGGCCGCACCATATTCGAAACCCATCGGAACCATCAGGCCGCCGCCGAGCGAAGCGGCAAGGTGCAAGGCTCTGACGGCGCGCCGCTCGAGAATCTCGCGGCTCTCGGTTCCATGCGCGATGCGCCGCGCGAAAGGCGGCTCCGGAAATGCTACCTGCCAGCCTAGCGATTGCTGTACGCGATACTCGTCGATGAACCATCTCTCGTCGAAATCCCACCAGGCCATCGACGAAAAACAGCCGTCGAAACCTGTCCCCTTGATCCCGCCCCGCACCGCGAAATCGGTTCCGGGCGTCCAGGCGAGGAATTGTGCCTGGGTCTTTTCGCGCACCGCCGCAATCAGCGATTTGAAAAGCGTCGGTGCAGTGCGATCGATCCCGAGCACCCGGTAACCGGAGAGACCGAGGCCGCTCAGCCGCTGCAGCCGTCCGGTCCATTCCGCCAACAGCTGCGATTGCCGTTCCGTCCCCATCGCCGTCATCGGCTCCGCCGGGTCCAATGGCGAGCGCCTTGGATCGACAGGACGAAAGCCCGCTTGGTCACCCGCCTTGCCGTCGAGCATCAGGTCCATCATCAAGGCGACGCCGCTCTTGCGGCCAGCCTCCGCCAGGCGCGCCACCCCATCCTCGACCGCGCTTGCGAGCGACAGTTCAGGATCGAGGCGGTCGAAATCCCGGGAAGCAAAGACGCTACGCTCCCCGCCCCGGTCGAAGAGGGGCGCCGTCAGCACATGATCGAAACCGGTATCCGCCGCATGGTCGAAAATCTCGCGCCACGCGTCGAGGCCCTGGAGAAGGAGCGGATTGACATAATAGATCCGGGGTGGGGTGCTCAACACACCCCCGTTTGCAGAAAATGACATCGGCCGCCGCCTCGAGTTGCTTTTAGGGCAAACTACGTTTGGCGGTTGTTGTTCCACCGGCATGGCCAATTCGCGCGTGTACGAAAGCATCGGCCGCGTCGGCGCCGGATCGACGGGACGTGCTTCGTTCGAACATCAAAGCCGTCCCGTGAGACGAAGAGACCTTGAGAATTCCAGCCGCATCCGGGTAGTCTTCCGTTGTCCAAGGAGGGTGAGTCCGTTGGCTGTTGAGAGCGCATCCATGCTTCGATCGATACTCTTCGCCGCAACCCTTTCGGCCTGCGTCCTGTGCCTCACCTCCTGGAGCATCGAGACCGATCGTTCCACAGAGTACAAGCATGGCCTGTTCGAAATCCGTGCGGAGGCCAGGCACTTCGTCGAACGGGAAAACGCCAAAGGGCAGCAGCAATGGGAGGTGCTGGAGCCCAACGTGAAGGTGCTGGTTCCCCGATGCGAGGTCCCGCTCCGGTCACAATGGACGCCGAAGAGCCTCGGCCGGTCGAAACCCAGCGTGATGGTGATATGCGCAACCGCCGTGCCGAATGATGTGATGAAACGGTGGGATGTGTATGTGCCTGTAGAGCGGCCGCACCATCCTTAAAGGGCAGGCACATGATCAGGATTTGATCTACTGAAAGAAAGCACTCCGACTGCAATAGAGGCAACAGACGTGGATATATCGGTGGAATTGTGCTCCTATCCCGAACTTGACGAGCGGATCATGATCGTTCGGGCAGGGGACGAAGTCGATGCCGTGTTTGTCCGGACCGAGAGATTCAATGTCCTGATCGATACGCTCGGCACACCCGAGCTATGCCGGATGGGGTTGGATCTGCTTGAAGAAAAGGCTGCAGCTCGCCCGCTGATCGTCATCAATTCGCACATGGATTGGGATCACTTCTGGGGAAATGCCGCCATTGCGGGGCGCGCTCCGATTATCGCACATGCCGCAGCACTCGACCGCTTGCGTAATCCCTCCGCACTACAGGTTCTGAAAGACAAGACGAGCGAGGAATCACGGTTTCGCAACGTCGAGCTCGTGGCTCCCGATATCACCTTCTCCGGCTCGATGGTCCTCAACGGCGGTGATCTGACGCTCGAACTCATCCATACACCCGGGCACACGCCCGACCATATCGCCGTCTGGATTCCCGAACTGCGCACCTGCCTGGCCGTCGACGCAGTGGAATACCCCATTCCCGAAGTCTGGAGCAGAACTGCTGGCGATCTTGGCCTGATCCGTTCCTCGCTCCAGCGGATTCGTGACCTCGATGCGAGGCTGGTCATCCCCGCGCATGGCCAGACATCTTCGCCTTCGACGGTGAAGGCGAACCTCGCCTATTTCGAAGCCCTGGCCGATCGTGTTAACGGGTTGAGCGAAAGCCAGTTGGCGAATGAGCAGCTCGGCCGTTCAAGTGGTTTCCGGCTTGAAGACTTCGTCGCCATACCCGACGGGATGCCTGCGGATACGGCGACGTTCTACCGGAACTGCCATGAGACCAACCTTGGCGCCACGGTTCAGGCCCATATGGAAAAACGGAAATCCGCATAAAGGCACCGCAGGTGGGAGGCAATGACGTGAAACCGTTGGACGGCGGACGAACCGGGCAGATCTGGCGCAACGGCGATACCGTCATCCGGCCATCCGGCGCATGGACGCCGACAGTACATCGGTTTTTGCGGCGTCTCAGGAGTAGAGGCTTCCTGGCGGCACCGGAGCCTATCGGCATCACAGGGGGAAACCAGGAGATCGTCAGCTACGTCGCCGGGCGCGTCTGCGAAGACCTGGGTGATCCATTTGTCGGATCGGAGACGATGCTGCTGTCTGCGGCCAGGCTTCTGCGCGACTTTCATTCGGCATCTGAAGGGTTTCTGGCAACGGATCGCGAGGTCCAGACATGGATGCTGCCGCAACAGGAACCGTGCGAGATCATCTGCCACGGAGATTATGCGCCATACAATGTCGCCACGGCAGAGCATGAGGCTGTCGGGATCATCGATTTCGACACCGCCCATCCCGCCCCGCGCCTCTGGGATCTGGCCTATGCGGTTTACCGCTGGGCACCCCTGTCCGATCCCTCCCATCCCGGCGTGACATCAGGCCTCGACGAACAACTGCGGCGGGCGGCAATCTTCTGCACGGCCTATGGAACGACAGCAGAAGAGCGGCGCCAACTCCCGGAGATGATCTGCAGGCGGCTTCGGGCGCTCGTCAACTTCATGCTGGCAAGCGCCTCGGCCGGAGACCAGACCTTCGCGGAGGACGTGGCTGCGGGAGACGCCCGGCTGTATCTCGGCGATATCAACTATATCGATCTGCATCGAGACCAGCTGCTGAAAACGCTGCGGTAACTAGAGCCTTTCCTGGTTAGATTGAAGCATTCTGTTGGCTCAAACGGAGTCGGAT
>NZ_LFIO01000280.1 GCF_001187535.1 Rhizobium ecuadorense | reverse complement strand
GATCCCGACGGACATCGCCTGCGCGTCTATAACGTGGCGGAAGGCTGAAACATGTCCCGCAACTGGATCGCAGTGGCATCGGCAAACCATGTACGCATCGGGCGGGAGGCGGGTTTCATGCAGGTTTGTCACGGAAAGGCCGCTCCGCTTAGGCGGAGCGCGCCTGGTGACCGCGTGATCTACTATTCGCCGACCGAAACATTTGGCGGCAGGGATCGGCTGCAAGCGTTGACTGCAATTG
>NZ_LFIO01000378.1 GCF_001187535.1 Rhizobium ecuadorense | reverse complement strand
GCATCGCGATCCAGGCACGTTGCCGCTCACCGCCTGACAATGTTCCGACGATACGGTCGGCGAACTTCTCGATATGCGTTGCTCGGAGGGCTTCCTCGACTTTCCCTTCATCGTTCTTGGTGAAGCGGCCAAGCGCCCCGTGCCACGGATAGCGACCGCATCCCACAAGCTCGCGGACTGTCATTTCCGATCCGGTCGTGACATCCTGGGGCAGATATGCGACCGAACGAGCGAAAGCGCG
>NZ_LFIO01001379.1 GCF_001187535.1 Rhizobium ecuadorense | reverse complement strand
TTCTGCCGCCTCCTCGCGTCCTAGTCGGTGACGGAAGGCGGCAATGAGTTTCCCTCTTCGGCCACGGTGTATTCGACTTCGATCTGGCTGATCTTTGCCGCGCACCATCCGATTGCCTGAACCACGACACGGTATTCCGGATCGCTCAGCGTCGCCAGCGCTAGTTCCTGCGTATAATCCTCATCCAGCCCCTCCCATCCGTGAAGGATGTGTTCGGCGTACAGCGCGCCGAGCTCGGCAT
>NZ_LFIO01000361.1 GCF_001187535.1 Rhizobium ecuadorense | reverse complement strand
TCGCGAAGCCCTGACCCTCGCCCGGGACTTCGAAGCGATCGCCAACCCGAACGTCCGGCACTCTATCCGCGGCCTGGTGAAGTCCATCAGCCGCCAGCAGGTGGCCGATGCCGCGTGAGCTTGCCTCCCGCCGGCGACGGTCAAGCCGGCTTGCCTTCCACCGTTACCCGAAATCGCAACTCAAGAGGTTCTACCGAAATGGAACAACTGTCGCTCACCACGGATCGGCTCGTGCTGGATC
>NZ_LFIO01001365.1 GCF_001187535.1 Rhizobium ecuadorense | reverse complement strand
GAGCGTCAGCGCGGGCGCGGTTCAGCTCCGCCATGGCATCATGCGAACCACCCGGTTGATCAGGATGCCGCTCTCGCGAGAGCTTGCGATACGCATCCGCAATCCAATCCGGATTGACAGGATCCAGGCCGCCGAAGCCGAGGACCTCGCGCCAGCTACGATGGCCCGGCGCCGGCAGCGCAAGCAGGCCGGTGAACGTTGCCTTCACGATGTGCAGGCCGCCGTGGCGCAGTTCGGTGCG
>NZ_LFIO01000034.1 GCF_001187535.1 Rhizobium ecuadorense | reverse complement strand
TCTGCGCGGTTACCCGATCCGAAACCTTGAGCTGTCTGACAGCCTTTCGAGCCGTCGAATTGGTCAATCCCCAATCCACCAAACGGTCCCACACGCGTCTTAGCCTTTGGCGAGGAGCGTCCCCATCCGGATATGGAGCAAGCATCCGCTCCATCAGATCGATTTCGATCGACACGAAGAGTTGATTGAGAAGATCGTCCTTGGTTGGAAAATAAGTGAACAGCGTTCCCTCGGACACGCC
>NZ_LFIO01001414.1 GCF_001187535.1 Rhizobium ecuadorense | reverse complement strand
TATCTCGCTGCTGGCGGCAGCCGCCAACGCCTACGGGATCACCATCCTCGCGGCTTAGCGGAGCGTAAGCACCGCGGACGGAAGCGAGCGTCAACGACACCGGCTATGTTTGGGAGGTTGCCTAATCGGTCATCGGTCCGCCGGAGTGTCCGGTACATCGATAATCTTCATTTCGTTCCCGTCCAGCACTACGGCAGTCGGCATGGAAAGACTTCGCCAGAACGCCAGCGGATCGACCCTG
>NZ_LFIO01000186.1 GCF_001187535.1 Rhizobium ecuadorense | reverse complement strand
GACGCAGATGACCCGGATCCATCTCGGACCGAGCGAGCGCCTCTCGGTCGTTGCCAATCCGGCCTTGAACCTTGCCGGCCGAACGGAAATTCCACTGGCCGAAGTTTGCGGATTTCCGCTGGTTCTCGGAACCAAGCATCTCAGTATCCATCAGGCGTTCATGGCAGCCGCCAGTGCGCGGCATCTGCGTGTCGAGCCGGTCATGGACGTCGGTTCTCTGCCATTGGCCATCGCCATGGTC
>NZ_LFIO01000104.1 GCF_001187535.1 Rhizobium ecuadorense | reverse complement strand
GAGCGAGGCTCAGCGTCAGGCCTTTAAGTCTTTCGTGAAGAACGACATCAAAGATCGTTCGAAAGCTTTCAATTTCCCCGATCCCCATGGCGGCTCTCCGCTGTTGGTAAGGATGCGCCAGCCGGCTTCCTATACGCCGATCGGGATTATTTGGCGCGTGCAAATCGGTCTCGAGGTGTTGCCATGAGGGATCTGAGCGCGGCGTTTCGAAGCGCTATTTATGCGCAGGAGACGGACGAGG
>NZ_LFIO01000085.1 GCF_001187535.1 Rhizobium ecuadorense | reverse complement strand
CTTCCTGACGACGAGCTAGAGCGACTGAACAAGTTACTGCCGTGGGCCGCTTTTGTGTTGGATCGCAAGGGACGCAAGTTCGGCGTCGCTCACTCCGTCACGAAGCGCAACTTGCCGCAGGCAATGCCCGATCCCCGCATCGTCGAGCTTGATCGGCGCATCCCGCTGCGCGATCTCACCGTCTTTGAGATCGGCTGCTTCGAGGGCATCCACACGGCCGCGCTCGCGATGCATGCCAAGC
>NZ_LFIO01000560.1 GCF_001187535.1 Rhizobium ecuadorense | reverse complement strand
GCTGCGCGGCATCCCTGAGCGAGGGAGGCCACTCGGAAAGATGCCTGTAGGCGTCCATGACGCTGCGGACCTTGGCCGGAAAACCAAGGCCAACAAGGATGGGCACAGGTTGTTTGAACATATCGGGTTTCATCGCTCTCTCCTTCCCAACCCGGAATGTCGATGGGCGCCGAGCGACGGCGCCCTTGTTCTGCGGACAACGCAGAGTTAAGCCGCCTTCTGCGCTTCGATCTGCGCGGGACCCGCAGATGTCGAAGCGGCATCGCTCTGGATGGCGATCTTCCGCGGCTTCAGGGCCTCGGGGATCTCACGAACGAGATGGATCGACAGGAGACCATTGCTGAGATCCGCTCCTTTGACCCGAACATGATCGGCAAGCTCAAAGCGATGTTCGAACGGGCGGCCGGCGATGCCGCGATGCAGGTAGCCGTCCGTGGCCACCTCCTGCTTCTTGCCGATGACGGTCAGAAGATTGGACTGGAAAGTGATGTCGAGATCATCCTGAGCAAAGCCTGCCACCACGATCGAAATCCGATAGTTGTCATCACCCGTCTTGATAATGTCATAGGGAGGCCAGTCGCTGATCGAACGGGCACGCTGGGCATTTTCAAGAAGATTGAAGACCCGGTCGAAGCCGACGGTCGAACGAAAGAGAGGTGCATAGTCGTAAGATGTTGCCATAGCCATATCCTCCTTGAAGCAACATGGTACGGAAGGCCGAAAGTCGGCGCTTCCAGCAAGACCAGCCCAGACTTCAGCGGCTGGCGGCAATCGATTTGGTTTTTCGGTTTTCAGGATTCAAGAGCCGACGCGGGAAAAATTGCTCGTTCTCGCGGGCGCCGGTTTTTGATGGAAGCTGCGCTGCAGCGGGACGGCAACTTGCAGCATGCATCCCATAAGGGCCTGCGCGAGGTCCAGGACAATGCGGCGGGCAGGCTGAACCTCCTCCAGGGCGGTCTCCTGTTCTCTCACCGGTAGAAATGTCCTCCTGCTTGCGCTCTCCCGCCTGCCACGTGGATTTCGAATCGCGGCGAGCCGTCCGCAACTCTGCGAGCGTCGGCTTCGACCAACCTCGACCGTGGATGCGAAACGGCGATCGCCACGCTGACTCAATGGGCCGCCCGGGTCACCTCTTCAGCCATTCAATCCCCATGTGCGCAGCAACGTCAGCGGCGCAGAAATGCCCGCGTCGATAATGTATGGATCGAACCGCGCTGTTTGACCCTCCCTGGCCGAGCGGCGGACCGGCAATCCGTGTCCGAAACCCTTCAGCGAATAAAATGACATCTGGACCACATTTTTGGACCTCCATTGGGTCAGCTCACCCCAGGGCTTTAAGATCGTTCTGCCGGCATCCTCGTTGATCCCGCCGACCGTGAGCCATTGGGAGACGGACGCTCGCGCGTTGGACGAATTCACCACCCTGTCATCTGTTCCATGCCAGATCGAAATTGGCGGCCAGGTTTTATGGTCGGGCGAGACTCTGCGAACAAGATCACCCCAGTCACCGGGCGAGCGCGACACACCGGATTTCATCGCACGCACGGCCGACATCGCATCCCTGGCGGCCCCCAGCGGCATGCCGGCGAAAATAGCGGCTCCCGCAAATAATCCGGGATATGTCGCAACCAGGACAGAGGCAAGCGCGCCTCCCGCCGACAGTCCCGCGAGGTAGATCCTGGAACGGTCGATCCGATGCCGGTTGCAAGTGAATTCGATCATCTGGCGCACCGACATCAGTTCGCCCCGATCGCGAGCGATCG
>NZ_LFIO01000963.1 GCF_001187535.1 Rhizobium ecuadorense | reverse complement strand
CTACGGTACGCAGGATACGATCGTCCCCAGAAAGAATCGTCTCTGCCTCGAGCGCATATGGGATTATCCGTCGCTCGATCATGGCGCGCGTCGAAGCGGCGAGCGCATGCGGCGTCACTAGGACACGAAGAAGCACGTCACGCCGATGACGCAACTCGTCGATTAGGGGCAATAGGAGCTCGAAACTCTCCGGCGCCTCAAGCAAGACGGCGATCTCTCCGGATGGTGCCTCGACATAGCC
>NZ_LFIO01001890.1 GCF_001187535.1 Rhizobium ecuadorense | reverse complement strand
GTCGCAGCAGGGGAGCGAAGTTCGTTGGAAATACCTGACATTTTCGCCGTCCTTCTCGCCTTCGCCGTGCCCACCGCAAGACCGCTGCGGCTTGCGGCGACCTGCCCCCATATCCCACGTCTTGATCACCTCCCGCGGCGGCGTCAACATCGAAGCACTGGCCATCATCGAGGCGTGGTAAGTGCGGTATCATAAAGAATGCACCGTCTGTAAACCTACCCGGCGCCAAGCGGCATTGCAG
>NZ_LFIO01001736.1 GCF_001187535.1 Rhizobium ecuadorense | reverse complement strand
ATCGCGCGTTGGCCCATCCTCACCTTCGCGCGCAACACCCAGCCCTATGTGCAGGTAACCGAACTGTTTTCCGATCCCGCCCTGCCGATGCCCAGAATCTACGCGAGTTCGTCGCTCGCCACGCT
The DNA here is from genome assembly GCF_001187535.1 of Rhizobium ecuadorense. Classification (GTDB taxonomy): domain Bacteria; phylum Pseudomonadota; class Alphaproteobacteria; order Rhizobiales; family Rhizobiaceae; genus Rhizobium; species Rhizobium ecuadorense. Next base: position 116 of record NZ_LFIO01001736.1, on the reverse strand, counting down.
GATCCGCATGGCATTGGACAGTTTGGGCATTGCTGTTATTCCGCCCGCCATCGTCGCGCTCGAACTCGCGGCCGGAAGACTGGTGGCCCTCGATATCTCCCCCAAACTGCCTGATC
>NZ_LFIO01000392.1 GCF_001187535.1 Rhizobium ecuadorense | reverse complement strand
ACTGACGGTGGTGTAGTCGCGCCCGGCGCGGTCGGCGAGTTCGACCACCCCGATGGGGCCGAGCCGCTCTATCGTGACGAGCAGCGGAAACAGGGCGCGATCGAGCGAAATGCCCGCCTCCCGGACCATCTGCTCGTCGCGCTGCGGGCGGTTCATGACGCTGACGATCTCGATCAAAGCCCCATGCAGTTCGCGCAGCTTTTCGCTGATATGTGTATTTTGCACATTCTTTGTTGACGTC
>NZ_LFIO01000134.1 GCF_001187535.1 Rhizobium ecuadorense | reverse complement strand
CCTCGGCTATCCGCACGCCGGCGCGATTGAGAAGATAGGGAACGGAATCGGTAAGTTTGTACATGTCTCTGTCTGCTGGCGGGATTCGGCTTGCTGAGGGCTCCCTCCGACATGCACCTAAATTACCGGGATGACAACACGATTGGCTTTCTGCTGCCGAGAACGGCTGGGTAGATCAAGCATTTTCCCGCCTAATTTCTAAATTTGCATTGACAATAGTTGCAAATGCAATAATTTGGAC
>NZ_LFIO01001405.1 GCF_001187535.1 Rhizobium ecuadorense | reverse complement strand
GCCGACTGCATCGTCCATATCTCGTAGCGCCGCGCCGAAAAGGTCTTTGCGGTATAGGTCTCGACGCCGACATCGATCAGGAACGGATGTCCGTTCTTGTAAAGCGTGACACTTCCGACATCGTTATGATTGTGGCCCTCGCCATTGTTGCCGCCCTTGACGGCAAGCGAAAACTGCCGGTCGCGGGCGATGAACAGGCCGATGCCGGGATAGAAGATATCGCGTCCGGATGCAGGAGGTGG
>NZ_LFIO01000866.1 GCF_001187535.1 Rhizobium ecuadorense | reverse complement strand
GGTCATATCACCGCCTGCGCGACAAGCATGTCGACGTGTACGCCAATGCGTTCGTATTTCCGTTGGAACAGGCGAAGACACTTCCAGACGCATAAACCCGGCAAAATGTTGCGATCCTTTGCCCGCCTGAAAAGGCGCGTGGGCGCCGTCATTTGGATGGTCGAACTACGATGCCCCCGTTTCCGCGCCCGCAAACTCAGACCAAAGTCCGATCCACCCCGGACTTCGTGCCCATACAAAAC
>NZ_LFIO01000993.1 GCF_001187535.1 Rhizobium ecuadorense | reverse complement strand
GCTTTAAGCCTCAATATTGTCGAGCATCGAATTCTTCAATCGTTTCGGGGTCCTGCTTATATTCCCATTGCACACCGTTCAGCCGGCGCCAGATTTGTCCCGATGGGTTTCGGGCGGCGCCGTCGACGAGTGGCACCGGAAAGAGTGCCTCGTGCTTGTGCCAGAGCGTGACGTCAGTGACGTTGGCCTGCTTGGGTTTCCGGAACAGGTTGAAAAGGAGTGCGAAGTCCATTGGCCGATTT
>NZ_LFIO01000029.1 GCF_001187535.1 Rhizobium ecuadorense | reverse complement strand
GGACCGTCGCATCGCCATCGTCAACAGCTCGGCCGAGACGCTGATGTCACTGTCAGCCGACGAAATGCTCGGAAAGCAGTTGGTCGACATCGCGCCGGAGGTCGATCAGGTGCTGACCGAGGCGGCGGTGCGTTATCGCGGCGATTTCCGCAAGCAGATTGCGCTGGTGCGCGGCGGCACTGTGCGGACGCTGAGCGTGCAGGTCACCCGCGAGGAAGTGCGAGACATGAGCGAATCCTACG
>NZ_LFIO01001449.1 GCF_001187535.1 Rhizobium ecuadorense | reverse complement strand
ACCCAGATGTGTTTCTTGGCGAAGCCGCCGCGCTGGGCAACGGTCGAATCCGGCTGGGCAAGCATGACAGGCGACGGCATGACGACAATCTTGTAGCCCGGCGCCTTGCCGACACTGTTCTGGATGTTGGGGTTGGAGACTTTCCAGTAACGGCCGGTCTCGCCATTGGCGAGTGCCGGGGAGTCGAGTTCGCGCTTCAGCACACGGGTCCTGGTATCGAAGACATTGCCATAGCGATTGTC
>NZ_LFIO01001562.1 GCF_001187535.1 Rhizobium ecuadorense | reverse complement strand
AGGGCATGGTCAAGGTGATCTTCGACAAGAAGACCGGCGAGCTGCTCGGCGCCCATATGGTCGGCGCCGAAGTCACCGAGCTCATCCAGGGTTTTGTCGTCGCGATGAACCTCGAAACGACAGAGGAAGAGCTGATGCACACGATCTTCCCGCATCCCACAGTCTCCGAAACGATGAAGGAAGCGGTGCTCGATGCCTATGGCCGCGTGCTGAACGCCTGAGGCTGCGACACCAAACGCAGCAGGACCATGCGTTAAACACACAGCAAGGCGCTTTTCAGCGACAGGAGGGATTCACAAATGGCACGCATTACGCTCAGGCAGTTGCTGGATCATGCAGCGGAGGAGGGTTACGGCGTCCCCGCCTTCAATATCAATAATATGGAACAGGCGCTCGCCATCATGGAAGCTGCGGATGCGGCTCATGCTCCTGTCATCATGCAGGCATCGCGCGGCGCGCGCGCCTACGCCAACGACATCATGCTTAAGCATATGATGGACGCCGTCGTGGAAATCTACCCGCACATTCCCATCTGCGTGCATCTCGACCATGGCAACGATCCAGCCAGCTGCATGACGGCGATACAGGCAGGCTTCACCTCGGTCATGATGGACGGCTCGCTGAAAGCCGATGCGAAGACACCCGCCGACTGGGATTACAATGTCGACGTGACCAAGAAAGTAACCGAAATGGCCCATCTCGGTGGCATTTCCGTCGAAGGCGAACTCGGTGTGCTCGGCTCTCTCGAAACCGGCATGGGAGAGGCCGAGGATGGGCATGGCGCTGAAGGCAAGCTATCGCATGACCAGCTGCTGACCAATCCGGACGAGGCGGTGAAATTCGTGCGGGAAACTCGAGTCGATGCACTGGCGATCGCCATGGGGACCTCGCACGGCGCCTATAAGTTCACGCGCAAGCCTGATGGTTCGGTGCTGGCGATGAGCGTCATCGAAGAGATCCACCGCAAGCTGCCGAACATGCATCTGGTCATGCATGGGTCGTCGTCGGTTCCGGTCGAGCTGCAGGAGATCATCAACAAGTACGGCGGCCAGATGAAGCCCACCTGGGGTGTGCCGATCGAAGAGATCCAGCGCGGCATCAAGCATGGAGTGCGCAAGATCAACATCGACACCGATGGCCGGATGGCGATGACCGGGCAGATCCGCCGGATCCTGCAGGAAGATCCGAGCGAATTCGATCCGCGCAAATATCTGAAGCCGGCAATGACCGCGCTCACCAAGCTTTGCAAAGAGCGCTTCGAACAGTTCGGCACCGCCGGTATGGCGCAACGGATTACGGCTCTTCCGGTTTCGGCGATGGCGAAGCGCTATGCGTCCGGTACGCTCGATCCGTTTTTCTCTTGATTGTCATTACGGGACAAGGGGAATCCACGGAACTTATGTTCTCACAAAATATAAATTGTCTGGAATTATATATATCCTCACCATCTTGTCCCGGAAGAATGAACATTTCCATGCCGCTGGCGCGATTTGTAACACCGAAAGGTAAATTTAAGCTGTTCGTGCGATTGTGCATTAGTTCGGAGCAGCGAGTGCTTTTGGGAGGGGCGAAATGGACAGGATTCTTGCGCGGTTCAGGATTCAGACCAAAGTTATAATACTGGTTCTGCCGCTGTTGATGACGATCGTCGCGGTTGGCGCCACGGGATTTTACGCGACAGGGGTCTTGGAAGCACGACTCAACACGTCGAATGACGTGGTCCGGCTGCTCTCAGGATTTAAGGCCGTTTATGCCGGCATTACGACGTTTCTTCGTCAGCCCGATGATGCGACATTCAAGCAAGCCTCCAATACGACTGCAGTACAGATCGACGAACTGTAAGCGGCGTCCCCACCCCACCTTCCAGATCATCTAGTGATTGACGATGTTGAG
>NZ_LFIO01001339.1 GCF_001187535.1 Rhizobium ecuadorense | reverse complement strand
GGCTGAGCGCGATCGCGATCGTCCGTTCGGTATAGCCGATCAGCCAGAGCACATAGGCGACGTATTTCACTCGGTCCCCATGGTGACTACGAATTGTTTTTCTCAAAATGGCACCTCTACTTCCCCTCGCCGGAAGGCATCGATTTCCGGATCATCACTCGCATTGAAGATTTCCGCCTGGCGCTGCGGGTCCGCCTCCTTGCGGGGGAATGTGCGCGCGAAGCCTCGGATCGGCTTGCCGG
>NZ_LFIO01000875.1 GCF_001187535.1 Rhizobium ecuadorense | reverse complement strand
GTCACGAAGCGCGGATCGAGCTTGGATTTATCGATGACGGAGAAATCGAGTTTCTCGAGCTGGCCATTCTTGCCGGCCTGGGCGGCATAGTCGCCTTCGACGTCGACCACGTCCCAGGTAACCTGACCGGCCTCGACCATCGCCTTGAGCTTGCCGTAATCCGTCGGTCCGTCCTGTACGACGGTGATACCGGTCTTCTCCGTGAACGGGCTGGCCCATGCTGCCTTCTGCGCGTCCTGGGT
>NZ_LFIO01000749.1 GCF_001187535.1 Rhizobium ecuadorense | reverse complement strand
TGCGAGCCCGGCTTCCTTCAATCCTTTGTGGATGGACAGAAACGATCCCCGGACGATTTCGGCGATATAGGCCCCGGCATTGACGACGATCGCGGTGATCGCCGCGGTGATCGGATTGATCCTGATATCGGCGACCAGCGGAAGCGCAAAATAGATGAACATCACCTGCACGACGATCGGCGTGCCACGGATGAGTTCGACATATATGAAAGCGATCACGTTCAGGACGACATTGCCATAGG
>NZ_LFIO01001604.1 GCF_001187535.1 Rhizobium ecuadorense | reverse complement strand
GAATCGAGAGCGACGGCAAAGGTCGTCTTGTAGCGGGAGTTTTGTGGATCCAGCCGCACGGCTTCTTGGAGTTCTGTGATAGCCTCGGTCAATGCCTGTTTGCGTACCAGCGACAACGCGTGTCCGTACCGCAGATCCGCGCTTTCAGGCGCCATCCCGATCGCTTCGGCATAGGTCTGTTCCGATTGGTCGTTCCGGCCGGTGGCGCGGTAGAACTCGGCGAGATTGATGCGCATTGCCTC
>NZ_LFIO01001703.1 GCF_001187535.1 Rhizobium ecuadorense | reverse complement strand
GGCCGGAATCTGGTAGGGCGATACGATCGTGCGGCCGACGAAATCGGCAGCAACCATAAGCCCCCCTCCGATCAGAGCGGCACCAACCATTTGCGGCAGCGCGCGTGCCAATCCCGCCTCCCGCGCAAGGTGAGGTCCCATGAGGCCAATGAATGACAACGGGCCAACCGTCAGCGTCGCGGCGGCCGTCAGCAATCCTGCGAGGCCAAAAAGCGCAAATCGCGATTTCGCCAATGGTATAC
>NZ_LFIO01000709.1 GCF_001187535.1 Rhizobium ecuadorense | reverse complement strand
TCCTGGAAGCGCAGGTGCTGCGCACCTCGATCGATCAGCTGCATGAGGGCGAAACGGCCTCGATCCGCCTCACGGCGCTCAATCGGCGCACGACCCCTGTTCTGCAGGGCAAGGTCTTCTATGTCTCAGCTGATTCGATCGAGGAAAATTCGGGAGCTTCAGTCAAGGACGTCTATATCGTCCGCGTCGGAATACCCGATTCCGAGATTGCACGGGTGCACAATTTCCATCCCGTTCCCGGC
>NZ_LFIO01001785.1 GCF_001187535.1 Rhizobium ecuadorense | reverse complement strand
AGATCGGTAACCCTCTCCTCTTCGATCATTTGCCAAATGCTCCTGTCGAGGATGGACTTATCAGTCAACACCATGCAGGCGCGCGCGAATATCGTATTGTGGAGAACGGAAAGCCCGTAGGAGTAGTGAAACGGCAGAAGGCTGACCGTAATGCGTTCCCCGGTCATGCCGAGATATTCGACGATCGAACGCGTGCAGGCATCGATATTGTTGGCAGTTAGTCGCACGCATTTGGGGTCGCC
>NZ_LFIO01000668.1 GCF_001187535.1 Rhizobium ecuadorense | reverse complement strand
GCTTCAAAACGGCAGGATCGAGCTGCAGTGCCTCAAACTCGCCCCGAATGCGCTCGCTCGTCTCGAGGGAGGCAGCCTCTCGTGTGGCAAGTTGCTGGAGCCGCTCCAGTTGTTTTTCAAGCTGTTGCTCGATTTCCTTGGGAACTGCGGCGATCTCGTCAAATTCCGCCAGTCCGGCCAACTCGACATCGACATCGGTCAGAAGCGGTTCGAGCGTCCGTAGGTTCTGTAGAAGATCAAGA
>NZ_LFIO01000082.1 GCF_001187535.1 Rhizobium ecuadorense | reverse complement strand
GGGACTGGGCGCCTGCATGCTGAACTGGAGTGCGGCGCGCGAGCAGGATATCAAGATGCGGACCTGCGTCGGCATCCCCGACAACGAAATCATCATCACGCTCATCGGTTTCGGCCACATGCGCGATGAATTCCGCGTGCCGGTATCGGCCCGAAAGCCGATCGACATGGTCCTGACGCGCGAACCGCCGCTCCGGTAAGCCTCAATCGTCGAGCGATCGGCAGCGCTAGACACCATCGGCA
>NZ_LFIO01000083.1 GCF_001187535.1 Rhizobium ecuadorense | reverse complement strand
ATTCCGAGCCGAGCGCCTTCTTCCGGGCCTTCCGGAAATGGATGGGCAAGAGCCCCGAGGTCTTTCGCCGGGAGGAAGCTCTCTCGCAATTGGATGAGCCATTGCAATCAAGGACACTTTGACCCGGCCGCAACCCGCGCTACATATTTCAGCGGGAGGAGTGCCATGTTTGATTTTTCGCTCGGCGAAACCGCGGACGCGATCCGTGAAACGACGGCGCGGTTTGCCGCCGATCATATTGC
>NZ_LFIO01000049.1 GCF_001187535.1 Rhizobium ecuadorense | reverse complement strand
CTCGACACCCCGGCCGACAACGCAGCCGCGGTAGGTCAGGCGCTCCTGATCGGGAATGGCGGGCGCCACCAGGATATTCCTAAGGCCGAGCGCATCCGCCAGCGCCAGGCTTTCCGCCGCGACATTGCCCTTCAGCCGGGAGTCGATCTTCTTCATGACGACGGCAGGCCTCACATCACGCAACACCTTCGTCGCCGATCGCACCCTTTCGGCGGCTTCGTGCTCGCCAAGCGCGCGCGAGGCGGTATTGACGACGACGACATCGCAGCCGGTGGCGATCGCAGCCTGCGCCGCGTCGACATCGACGGCGACCGCGACCGACAGGCCGGCCGAGACGAAGGGCGTGCCGGTATCGAGCGCACCCGTCAGATCGTCGGCGATGATCGCGGCCTTCAGCGTCATGCGATCTGCTCCGTATTGACCGCGTGGCAAGCGACGAGATGGCCGGGCTTGGCTTCCTTCCAGACAGGGATGACCTTGCTGCAGACATCCATGGCGATCGGGCAGCGCGTGTGGAAACGGCAGCCGGACGGCGGGTTCAGCGGGCTCGGCACATCGCCCTGCAGGATCTGGCGCTGGCGGGTGCGCTCATGTTCCGGATCGGTTTCCGGAACGGCCGACAGCAGCGCCCGGGTATAGGGATGCAGCGGATTGTCGAACAGTTCCTCGCGGCTGGCAAGCTCGGCCAGCCGCCCGAGATACATGACGCCGACGCGGGTGCTGATATGGCGCACCACCGCCAGGTCATGGGCGATGAAGAGGTAGGTCAGTCCGTATTTTTCCTGCAGATCGAGCAGCAGGTTGATGATCTGCGCCTGGATCGACACGTCGAGCGCCGAGATCGCCTCGTCGCAGACGATGAATTTCGGCTGGCAGGCAAGTGCTCGGGCGATGACGACGCGCTGGCGCTGGCCGCCGGAAAGTTCGTGCGGGTAACGCTGGGCAAAGCGCGTGGGCAGGCCGACATCGGTCAGCAGCGTCGCCACCTTCTCCTTCAGCTCGCCCTTGGTGCAGAGCTTGTGAAAGAGGATCGGCTCGCCGATCGCCTCGCCCACCGTCATGCGCGGATTGAGCGTCGAATAGGGATCCTGGAAGACGATCTGCAGGTCGCGGCGGAAGGGCCGCATCTGCTTTTCATCAAGCATGGCGAGATCCTGGCCCTTATAAACGACCCTGCCGCTGGTCGCCTTGTAGAGATTGAGGATGGTAAAGCCGGTCGTCGATTTGCCGCAGCCGGATTCGCCGACGAGGCTCAGCGTCTCGCCCTCCATGATATCGAGATCGACATTGTCGAGGGCATAGACGGTCGCCGAGCGCTCACCGAAGGCGCCGAGCTTGACGTGGAAATGCTTGACGAGGTTTTCGACCTTGAGCAGCGGTTGAGGAGCCATCACGCGGCCTCCTGCATTCTCTGAACGACGAAACAGGCGGCGCGGTGATTGCTGCTGCCGCTCAAGGGTTCGAGCCGCGGTACCTTCTCGTGACAGATCGCCTCGACGAGCGGGCAGCGCGGCGCAAACGGGCAGCCCTTCGGACGGCGCCCCGGCTCCGGCGGCGTGCCGCCGATCGAGCTCAACCGACTTGCCGGCGGATCGGACAGTTTCGGGATCGAGGAGAGCAGGCCGCGCGTATAGGGATGGCTCGGGCGGGCATAGAGCTCGTCGACCGGCGCGTCCTCAACAACCGTGCCGGCATAGAGCACGGCGACGCGATCGACGAGGCCGGCAATCAGCGCCAGATCATGGGTGATCCAGACGACGGACATGCCGAGCTTGGCGCGCAGATCCTTCACCAGATCGACGATCTGGGCCTGGATGGTAACATCGAGCGCCGTCGTCGGCTCGTCGGCGATCAGCAGTTTGGGATTGCAGGCAAGGCCGATCGCGATCATCACGCGCTGGCGCATGCCGCCTGATAGTTCATGCGGAAAGGCCTGCAGCCGCTCTTCCGGGCCGGGAATGCCGACGAGGCGCAGAAG
>NZ_LFIO01000062.1 GCF_001187535.1 Rhizobium ecuadorense | reverse complement strand
TGATGCCGGCGGTGGTGGCATCGGCATGTTCGAGGCCGACAAAAATCATGCCCTGGCAGATCGCGAGTCCTATGCCGCCAATCGCAAGCAGTTCGAGAGCGCGAGCCCGCACCAGTGCGACCATGTCGGCGAAATGCCGGCGCACGATCGGCATCAGGATCGCGAAGGCGATTAGCACGCGCCAGAAGCAAAGCGCCCAGGGCGGCATCTCGGTAGAAACCCATTTCGCCGCGATATAGACG
>NZ_LFIO01000683.1 GCF_001187535.1 Rhizobium ecuadorense | reverse complement strand
CGACTGCGTCAGGCAATCTGCTCATTTGTGCTTTTCTTGTGGGGGTGACCTTCTACCTCTACAAGGACAAGGTTCGTTGGGATGTTAGAATTTTCCTCGCCTCGGTGGCATTCATACTATGGGCCTATTGGTTCACCTCCTTTGGGGACTTCGTTGCGATTCCGGCCATAGGCTATGTCACAATCTTCCTTGGCCTCACCTCGCCCCGCAAGCTTGGCGTCCTGCGTGGAGCCGACTACTCC
>NZ_LFIO01001311.1 GCF_001187535.1 Rhizobium ecuadorense | reverse complement strand
AAATCGGACCGATGACGACGCCTTGCATGCGTTGTTTTGCCGATGGAGCGGCACTGTAACGTTAACCGAGCAGCGATCAAAATATGGGATCTGGCGGAATGACCAGATCTGCACGTGATCCTCTCTATCGTCGTCACCGGTTTCCGGCGGAGGTGATTGCCCATGCCGTATGGCTCTATTTCCGGTTTCCTCTCAGCCTACGAATGGTCGAGGATATGCTGGCAGCCCGTGGTGTCATGGTC
>NZ_LFIO01000039.1 GCF_001187535.1 Rhizobium ecuadorense | reverse complement strand
CAGCAACCTGATTTCCATTCAAAATCCGACTTATTTTCATCAAAAATGTCATTTTACGAAATAATGCTCGCATGTCAAATTGTTCAAGGCATCAGGAGCAATAGTCATGGCGTTCAAGGTTTCCTCCGTTCAGTTTCAGCATCGGGCAAACGACAAAGCCTATAATCTTGGGCGCATCGAATCCCTCACACTGCAAGCCGTCCAGGCCGGCAGCCAACTTGTGGCCTTCCCTGAGATGTGCC
>NZ_LFIO01000040.1 GCF_001187535.1 Rhizobium ecuadorense | reverse complement strand
GATGCAGGCCCGCTTCTCGATGCAATATTGCCTGGCGACAGCTTTCCTCAAAGGCGCCCTTAGCCTTTCGGACTTTACACGGCAGGAGATCGGACGGCCGGAAATCCGGGAATTCATGCCGCGCATCGAAATGCGGTCCTATTCGGCTGATGAGGAAAAAGGCGTGGAGCGCCTCCCGCATGTCGTCACGGTCACGATGCGCGACGGGCGTGTTTTGAACAAGTCCAGCTTGCATGCGAAAGG
>NZ_LFIO01001660.1 GCF_001187535.1 Rhizobium ecuadorense | reverse complement strand
CATCATGTTCCCTTATCTGGCCGCGCGTCGATGACGAAGACCTTTTGCGAGGAGAGTGACACTAAGCCGGTGCACACACAATGACGATTTTGTGTGCTCAGTGTAGCCGAAAAAGCTACACCGCAAATCCGCGGGCAATGCAAGCGCGAAGCGTCAGTCTTTCGTCTCGGTCCGGCGGTTCGTGCGCTCGCGCATGAACCTCTCGATGAAGTCGAGCAGTTTCGTCGCGGCGAAGGACAGCTG
>NZ_LFIO01000857.1 GCF_001187535.1 Rhizobium ecuadorense | reverse complement strand
GCCCTTCATGTCCGACGACGAGGCCTGATTGACGCCGGCCTGCACAAAACGCCAGCAAGGATCTGCCTGCCTCACAACAAGCGCACAAAAGATTTGCACGACTGATGGCGGCCTGAAAAACATGCATCCGTCAGATTTTTGAATAATATGATTTACATTCAATGGCTTGTACAAGTGACAACAAACTGGCACGCGGTTTGCATTGTCATTATTGCACCGGTCAATGGCGATCAGCGCAGAATG
>NZ_LFIO01000151.1 GCF_001187535.1 Rhizobium ecuadorense | reverse complement strand
TAGCCAGGTACCGTCGAGGCGACGCCAGGCCGTCTTGAGAAATTGGTGCGGTGTAGGTGAGGGACATGAGAACTCCTCGATGTTTGTTGAACGGTCGATTACTTAGGCTTTGCTGATTGCCCGCGCCAGACGCAACAAAATCAATCGACTGTTGCGTCTTGCGCCATGCCTTAATAGAATTGAGCCATGTCTGATCTCGATCTTAACCTCTTGGTGGCACTGGATGCTTTGCTGCGCGAGCAG
>NZ_LFIO01000389.1 GCF_001187535.1 Rhizobium ecuadorense | reverse complement strand
ATTGGCCAGAACATCCTCTTCCCTGTCGGACTCGACAAAAATCACCCGGTCGGGATGGAGGCCCACCTGGGCAAGCGCCGGAAAGAATAGATCCGGTCGGGTCAAACACCAAACGACGGGGCCTTTGGTTCGCGCGGCAATGCCGGCCACACAGAGTGCCGCCGCCGCGCCATCAACAGTACCGGAACCGCCGCCCGCGAACTCATGCAGCGCTCCATGGGCGAGACCACCGCCCGGCAGGAC
>NZ_LFIO01000051.1 GCF_001187535.1 Rhizobium ecuadorense | reverse complement strand
CTTGGCAGCCCGCCGCAAGGTCACCCGTTCGGTGATGTCTCGCTTTCCATCGACAACCTCAGTGTCCCCGGTCCCTCCGGCGCTGCTTATAATGCAGTCGATCGTCTGTCTCTCAAGGTGTGTGCCGGTGAGATCGTCTGCATCTACGGGCTGATGGGCGCCGGGCGCACGGAACTGCTCGAATGCATTGCCGGACGTCTGCGCGCAAGTGGCGGACAGGTTCTGCTCGAAGGACAGGACGTC
>NZ_LFIO01000797.1 GCF_001187535.1 Rhizobium ecuadorense | reverse complement strand
CCGGCCTTTCTGATTTCGCCGCCTCAGGCAACGGAACCATTGCGGTGTAGCTGCTTGCAGAACCCGTTGCACGCCTGATAGTTATGCGACCTATGGGGCGGCGATCAGGATGAGACGCCGTATTGCCTCACCCAAGAGTGTTCCCGGAGAATAATGTCGTTGGCTCACTCGATGTTTTCGAATGCCTCACGGGTTGTTCCGATCGTATCCCCGCACCTGGTGCAGGTGACGGAGGTAGCGAAGCCGCTCGCGAGCGCGCCTCTCAATAGCGCTGTAGCGAGCGGGCGGCTTCGCGGGCGGTCATCATGTTTTCCGGTGGGGTCGGTTGTCGAAGGCCAACCTGGCGGTAAGAGCGCGGATGACGATCCTGTATTGTTCGGTAATGATCTCACTGCCCGACCTCTATACTTTCCGTCTGCCGCGCGGCATCGGCGAATGGCCCGAACACCAGCGCATGGCCTGTGTACTGCGCCAGATTTTCATTCGGCGCTGCACGGTCCGAATGAGGCCGTCGGGATACACGCCGGGGCATTTGACCTGCAAGCGTTCAAGCAACTCTCGCGAAGTTCGCCAAGGCTCCGCCTCGAACCATTCCTCGAGTTCGGCAGTGACGGCGAGTAGAGGATCGGGCCTCCGCCGCTCTCGCTTGGCCGCTGGCTTGGAGCTGGCAGTCGGTTTCACTTCACCACCACGCCAAGCAATCCGTAAGCCAGAAAGAAAGTCTTCGAGCGTCAGGTACATCGCCTTGAGCCAAAGGCATGTATCCTCCGGCGTGCGTGGGTCGTCAAGCAGCCGCTGGAAGAGTGTGGCAGGACGATGATAGCGCTTGATCACCTTGGCTCCGTCACGGTGCTTTTCTTTCAGCTTGAATGATGGCTGAAAGAAATTCACGAACAACCGCATTGACGAATAAAGCTTGGCCAGCTCCCGAGTGGCTCGCAGCCCCTCGAAGCGTCGGTATCCAACGATCTTGCGCACGATTGCGCCATTCTTCTGCTCGACAAATGCCTGATCATTCTTTCGGTAAGGGCGGCAACGGGTAAGTTCGATATTATCGCGCAAGCAATACTCATGAACACTCTCGTTCATGAACACACTGTCGTTATCGGTGTCGAAGCCCAGCAGCGGGAACGGCAGCAACTTGCGCAGTTCGGCCAACGCAGTGATCAGTACCGTTTGCTCGCGAACCATCCTTGAGGACCCGATCAATCGTCGCTGGGCTCATCGTCAAGAGTCGCCGGCGCGTCTCGCTATTCATATCGCCGTGTCCATGACGTTCCATCGCTTCGATTAGTGTTGGCAACAGGGGGTGTAGTCGCTTGCCGCAAATTCGATCCGACGCCTCCCAAACAACGACGAGCGCTGCCCGCACGTCGTCGCCGTAAACCCGGCGCCCTGGCCGAGGACCACCCTTCGCCGGTTTGCGTTCTCCTCGCAGCAGTCGCATCGCATGCTTGCGATGAAAGCCCGTGAGCGCCACGAACTCGTCTAACATCCTCGCCTTCTCGGCCCGCCCGCCTAACACATAGCGACAACTGATCGCTGCCACCAATTCCGCACGTGTCGCCATGCTGACCTTCCTCATCACAGCTCCCGAGGTTGATTCGGCGGGAGCAATTTAGATGAGGCAATAACCCATTCTCAGGGAGCAGTTCAGGCGAGGCAATGCGCGCGACAAACTGGCGGTGCCTTTGATTGTCGCGAATGAGGCTGGCCTGCCGCGCCGGCGTTTGACCCCCATGGGTGGAACGTCGTCGATAGCTTTCAACGTTCATTTCGAATGATCGTTGCGTGATGAACAAGTCGGTCCACCGCGGCACCCGCCCGCAGGCATTAGTTGCAGGATACGGGGTCGGCATCGAGTACCCAACTCACACGTTGGCTCATGATCGCCGCATGAAATGCATCCGGCGCCATGGGGGGGTCGTCCGGGCCTGAAGCCATAGTAGAACCCGCAAAGGATAGGCCGTCATCGACGGCACTAAGCACTTCAGCGACCGCGCCAGCATCCTTCGCACCCGAGGCTCTT
>NZ_LFIO01000811.1 GCF_001187535.1 Rhizobium ecuadorense | reverse complement strand
GATGAGAAATTGCTGCTCGACGAGGCTTGGCGCGGCAAGATCGCCGGTCTCTTGACCGACGCAGTCAAGCGATACCGTGCCGCCGTCATGGCGAATGGCGGCTGACGGTCACCGCCTAAAAATCTGTAGCGGTTGCGGCACGGCGGCCGCATAAAAACAAAGATTCATAAAAACAAAGATTTAAGTTCGCCGCATGAATCAAATTCTGAGGAAGATACCTCAGATTGGCGGCGGCGACAGGCG
>NZ_LFIO01001506.1 GCF_001187535.1 Rhizobium ecuadorense | reverse complement strand
CCGTCAATGCGATCTTTCGGCTGTCGCGTAGCGATCTGGATAATGCGGAGCGGCGCCTGGAAGAACAGATCCAGTATCAGCCGCGGTCATCGACTTTTGCCTGGCTGTCATTCATCCGGACTTTCCAGGTTGGCCAACGTTTCAACGCGCTTGACGCGCATCTGATCGAGGAAGCTCAGGCATATGCGCGCAAAGCGCTGGAGCTCGATCCGCAGAATTCCGTTTCGCTCGCGCTCGTCGGCC
>NZ_LFIO01000666.1 GCF_001187535.1 Rhizobium ecuadorense | reverse complement strand
CCTATCTGTAGAGCGTCAAAAGCAATACAGGCATCTTCGTCGCCCAAAGGTGGGATGCGACAGCGATAATAATAGCCCATACGGCAAGCGAGAACATGACCGCCGCTAACCTCATCCCGACTGGTTGCATCATTTCCTCCATCCCAGCATAACCGTGCCTCCTCGCACGATCCCATGCTAGCAAGACGCAACCCGGTCAGCTATCGCAAGATATTGGTATCAGATAGCCACAGCAGAGAGCGC
>NZ_LFIO01000144.1 GCF_001187535.1 Rhizobium ecuadorense | reverse complement strand
CCTCATCAGACACATCACCGCCAAATTGAATATCGTGCGGCCCGGCGATAGCATCGCGATGGAACCTCCTGTAGGATATTGTTAACAATACATTCGCTCTCCAGGAAAGACCGGGGATGGAGCGCCGTCTTGCAGCAATCCTGATCGCTGATGTCGTCGGTTACAGTCGATTGAGCCAGATCGACGAAGAGGGCACCCGCGTGCGTTTTCAGGCGGACCAGAATGATGTCTTCGAGCCGGCGA
>NZ_LFIO01001156.1 GCF_001187535.1 Rhizobium ecuadorense | reverse complement strand
CGTTTGGCGCCTGCCTTGCGAGCCATGATGGCGAGATGATGGTTCGGTGCAATACCGATCATCGCTTCGTTCGGACCAAGCACCTTGATGCGGGCATAGGACGCGTTGCCCAAGCCTGTTTCAGGGTCGCGCGCCACGATCAGACCCGCAGTAATGTAGGGACCGGTCTCCTTGGAAAAGAACGTCGGGACTGGAAGCCGGGTCAGGATGTCGTCCTGGAAGAGCTGTTGCTGTACCGGCGCAT
>NZ_LFIO01001299.1 GCF_001187535.1 Rhizobium ecuadorense | reverse complement strand
GTCACGCCGCGGATCAACTTGAAGATCCCGGGATCACTTGCTCGAAGGATCGTAAGCGCAGTCACGATCGCCAGACCGAGAACGACACCGATTTGCTGCGCGCGCGTCATGATCTCACCGGGTGTCCCCTCCCACGGCCGGCAGGGCGACCCGCACCTGCCGGCGGACAGGCTACGCCGCTTTCCATCCAAATGCCATTCGCAGCTGCGTTCCGGGGCACTCTCCTTTCGGTCACCTCCGCCGG
>NZ_LFIO01001694.1 GCF_001187535.1 Rhizobium ecuadorense | reverse complement strand
AATCATTAGAGTAGAACGTCATGCTGCGTCGCAGCATGAGTTCGTCATAGTTAATCTGGACGAAAAGACAATACCGAAGATCGCCTGAAACCCACATCGGAAATCGAACTCCGGGCACCGCAGCTTGCCGCACGCTGCCCCGTCGATAGCCAAAACATAGGTTTGTGTGGGCGATATGACAAGTCGAGCGGCTCGTCACCCAGCATGAAGCTTAACCTGTCGTTGCTGTCGAATGTTCTCACCC
>NZ_LFIO01000128.1 GCF_001187535.1 Rhizobium ecuadorense | reverse complement strand
ATTCTCGGCGCCTGCGGCGTCGATCTCGAGGCCGGCATCACGGTGTTCGGCTTCGAGGATGCGGAGTTCAAGCGGTTTGCGACGTCCAGGAGCAAGAGGGTGTTGGTGGCTGCAACCTCGGAGAAATTCGGCACTGCTGCCCCTCATAGCATCCTGCCAGTTGCGCATTGCGAATGCCTGGTCGTTGAGCACGATGCCGATCCGACTATTCTCGCCCGTTACCGCGAGCGCGGATGCAGGACTG
>NZ_LFIO01001828.1 GCF_001187535.1 Rhizobium ecuadorense | reverse complement strand
GGTAAAGCTGTTGTCGCTGATGGTCTTCGGCGTCGTGCTGTTCATCAGCGGCAACATCCTGCTGCTTTCGACCGCCGTACTGCTGACGGCGGTTCTCTACCGGATGATCGGCCTGCCGTTTGCCGATGGGCTTAGGCGGCTGCGGCCGGTCTTCCTGACGATCGTGGTCGTGGCGCTTTTCAACCTCATCTTCAATCCCTGGCAGCAGGCGCTCGTGCCGCTGCTGCGCCTGACGGCATTGATG
>NZ_LFIO01001291.1 GCF_001187535.1 Rhizobium ecuadorense | reverse complement strand
ACCCCCTTGGACATGATCTTTCTTCGCGCACCTGCCTCGCTGGCTTCAGCCGCAAACTGCTTGACCATCTGGATGTTGCCGTAGATGTCCGTCAGGGCACCGGAGATGAGGCTGTTCTGCTTTGCCGAGCGGCGGGCGCGCTCCGTAAAATCCGGAACGACCTTGATCGCAAAGAGCACGTTGAAGGCAACCCAGACGATGACTGGCAGCGCAAGCTGCCAGGAGAGCGCGAGCAGAAGAACAA
>NZ_LFIO01001067.1 GCF_001187535.1 Rhizobium ecuadorense | reverse complement strand
ATGGCGATGTCTGCTTCGGAGCCGAGCTCCAGAACCTCTGACATATTCCCCGCGATGCCGGTGATTTCGAACCCGGAGCCGATCGCAACGTCCTTTCTCACCAGAGCGATTCCTGGTTCGTCTTCGACAATGAGCAGGCGCATGTTTCCTCTCCAGGGCGGCTACAGTATTGGCGCGGCCGCGTCGCCAATCGAAAACACTCGCCATCACAAGCGGTTCCACGTGTAAGACCTGAGTCTCAAGCATCCCCAACTAAGGTCCGAGATCCGGAAGCCTCATGGAGATCGCGCGCTAGCGCGCTGTCGGCGATCCGCTGATCGAAGCGTCCGAGATCCAATTTTGACGCGAGCATTGTTCACCAACGAGCGGCTGATATATCTACCCTCTTCTCCGAAAGTAGAGGGTCTACGTCAGCCGAAAGTCCGTGTGCGCCCGCAGAATAAAAGTTAGAGTGTGGGCGTGTTGAAGGCGATCATCTAACGATATCGGAGGCTCGTGTTTTCTTGCTCCGCATCGAATGTATGAAAACCGCAAAAGTCGAAGATGCAGTCCCTTCATCCCTACGAAAGTAACCTTATGGTTGACTTGGCGGGAGATCTGCAATGCCTTGGTATTCAGGTAAGGATCGACGAGACAAAATTTATTCTGACCAGCCTCTGGTCTCAGTAGTCATCCCGGCCTTTAATGCATCCACCTATATCGAGCGCACGCTTCGGTCCGCTATGCGCCAGACCTACGCTGCCCTGGAGATTATCGTTATCAACGACGGCTCCACGGACGACACGGCAAAACTCGTCGAGCAGATAGCGATGTCGGACCCACGTATCCGCCTCCTGTCCACGCCCAACTGCGGTGTCGCCGCCGCAAGGAATACCGGAATCGAGGCATCATCAGGTCAATTCGTGGCATTCCTCGATGCGGATGACCTCTGGCACCCAATGAAAATCGAAAAACAGGTGAGCGCTCTCACCCGCTTGTGCTCGCATTGGGCTGCGGTCTACACGCTGCATTACCTCATCAACGAGGACGACGAGATCATTCGCCCTGGCAGTTCCGATGTCGCAAGAGGATATATCTATGCGCGGCATCTGAATGTTAAGTATATAGGGAATGGAAGCGCGCTTCTCGTCAGGCGGAACGCCGCGGTTGCGATTGGTGGGTTCGATAGCTCATATGCAGCAGCCGGTCTTGGAGGCTGCGAAGACCTGGATTTCGAGCTCAAGCTAGCCGCACGCTACTTCATCGAAGTCGTTCCCGAACGGCTGGTGGGATATCGAAAGCATCCCGGCAGCATGTCTTCCGATCACCTGCGAATGGGCAGAAGTGCACTGGAGGTGGTGAGGCGTTCGCTGGCCGCAAATCCACAGCTCCCCCGATACGCGATCGCAAGCGCAATCGACGCCACGCAAAAATATGCGTTTTGGGAATTCCGACAGGCTCGGAGAACCTATCTGTCGCTCTTGACGCTTCGGCCGATATTACGAAGCGACCCATATTTCGTGGTTCGACTTGTGCTCCAGAAGGGTCTGCGCGCAATACAACACTGTCTTCGTCTCGCGACGACCACGGCAGACCGTGAAGATCAACCGCGGATGATGATGTCGAAATTCGACGAACAACTTGCGCCATCGTGTCTGGAATGCCGAAAGGAGACCCCGCGGCTACGACGTCGTTTGATGCGGCTTGCTGCTGTGGATGCCAAGCTGAATTAACTCTCGTGCCTGAGCGAACGGTACTTAATGCGGACGAAAGTTGAATGATAGAAAAATCGCGGGCCTTGGAAGCAGGCCCGCGATGCTTTCAACTTATTTGATGACCTCAATCACCGTGCGGGTCTTCGGATTGACGAGCACACGTTTTTTGTTGACGACCACATAACCGTAATCAGGCTGATCGGGGATTGTGTGGATCTCGACAGTGTCAGGAAGCGCCGTACCGACTGCGACGTCTCCTTCAAAGGTGACGGATGGCGTCTCCTGTTTTTCGACATAGGTCTTGACCTCGCCGGGGACGACGACCGTCGTCGTCTGCGCGACTGCCGCTCCTCCGAGTGACAGAAACAGCGATACGGCAGAGATGACCAGCGTTTTCATGTTATCCTCCAGGATCTTGGGTGTCCTGATAAACTCAACCGACAAGATATGGTTCCTCGCTAAACGGAACACGTGTGGGCAGGATCGGAATAGGCCGATAGCGCTCTCTCGTGCATGCCGCATGCGCAGGAATCCCCAGCCCAGGAA
>NZ_LFIO01001220.1 GCF_001187535.1 Rhizobium ecuadorense | reverse complement strand
CCTTGCGGATGGACGAGACCTATATCCAGGTCAAAGGCAAGTGGACCTATTTCTATCGGGCTGTCGACAAATTCGGCAAAACCCTTGATTTCATGCTGTCTGAGCACCGCGATGAGGCCGCGGCCAGCGCGTTCTTCGCCCGCACGATTACGAACAATGGCTGGCCCGAAAAGGTCGTCATCGACAAGAGCGGCGCGAACCTGGCAGGATTGCAAAACATCAACTGGCGGCTGCTGTTGTATGG
>NZ_LFIO01000092.1 GCF_001187535.1 Rhizobium ecuadorense | reverse complement strand
CCAATTTGGCGCAAAGCCTCACCGAACTTGGCCTGATCGATGAGTATCGAATCTACCTCCACCCGGTCGTGCTCGGTCACGGCAAGCCATATTTCGCCGGACCCCGGCCGCCGCTCCGCCTGATGGCTCATGACCGGATTGGCGAGGATGTAATCAGGTTGACCTACGTTCCGGCTTGATCGCGCGACTCGCCAGATGAAAATCGCAGCTCGGCTTCCGACCGGATTACGGCAAGCATCTCCGG
>NZ_LFIO01000380.1 GCF_001187535.1 Rhizobium ecuadorense | reverse complement strand
GCCATAGGCAGCCAAGATGGCGAAGCTGGTGGGCAGGTTGGGACCGACGACGCCGGGCAGAATGAAGACGAGCCCGAAGAAGCGGAAGCTGTGCAGAGTGGCGATGGCGCGGTGCGCCTTGACCCTGTCCATCGATTTGAGCCAGGGCAGAATATAGGCGCCGAAGCAAAGCAGCCACCCGACATAGCCGAGCGCGAGATAGGATTGAAAGATGGTTTCCGACGACATCGGGGCACTCCTGATT
>NZ_LFIO01000826.1 GCF_001187535.1 Rhizobium ecuadorense | reverse complement strand
TGGGCATGCGTCCTGGCGTTAGCCGTTCGGTCCAAAGATCTCGCGGCACCGCCGATCAATCCCTCGTAAGCTACTACCTTGTCGTAGATAGTCTCGTAGCGATGAGTGATCTCCGGCTTCGACGACAAATAATAGCTAACATCAATATCAGCGAAGCGCTGCTGAACGGCACCGTTGACGATATTGTTCATCGGCTTTCCATCGCGATGACATGGCATCCCACCTGCGAAATACATGGTGTGAT
>NZ_LFIO01000009.1 GCF_001187535.1 Rhizobium ecuadorense | reverse complement strand
GCATTGGATGTGATGCCGGATGCGCCGTGCTCGACTGCATATTGGCGCATCAGCGCCATCAGCGCGGCCTTGGAGGTGCCGTAGGGGCCGAAATCCACACCTGGATTGACAGCCTGCTTGGAAACATTGAAGACGATGGCGCCGCCGGTCTTCTGCTTCTCCATCACACGCACGGCGGCTCGGGCCATGTAATGATGGCTCCAGAAATTCAATTCGAACGCCTTCCTGAACGTCTCCTCCGGCA
>NZ_LFIO01001308.1 GCF_001187535.1 Rhizobium ecuadorense | reverse complement strand
CGTCCACCGACCATCGATCGCCGAGACGCCACCGCACGGCAGTCTGCAGTGCCCGGCAATCCGTCGATATTCATGCCTTTGCGAATGGCTCCTTGCGGAAGGCCGAGAATATCAAGCGTGCGTGAATTGAAAGCCGTCACCGTACCGGCAGGATCAAGCAGAACAATGCCCTGAGGCAGGCTCTCCAGAATGGATTCAAACGAGTGTGACATCATCCGGCCCTGCTTCAGATCTGGCGCGTTTG
>NZ_LFIO01000099.1 GCF_001187535.1 Rhizobium ecuadorense | reverse complement strand
CATCTCATCACCAGCCTTTTCGGCCTCACCTCAAAGTGGCGCACATCCACGCCATAGCAGTCGAGCCAAAGAGTGCTGCAACTGCTCGGGGACCTGAACCGGTCCTTCTACCTTCCCAAGACGGAGCTCAAACATGTCACGCAATTTTCTCCCGAAGGCGCTCCTCGCCATGTCGATTGCCTTGCTGTCGGCAACGCAGGCATCCGCGGATGCCACGCTCGACCGCATTAAAGCCCGCGGCACC
>NZ_LFIO01001693.1 GCF_001187535.1 Rhizobium ecuadorense | reverse complement strand
GGATGATCTCGTTCGGGAGACTGCTCAGCTCCTCGGCGTCAGCAGAAACGGCCCTTCGAATGTGCATGTCCTGGCTACCTCGTTTCCGACCAACAGCCTATTGGCGAGATTAGAGAGTACAAGTCACCATGTCGTCTGCAAGGGCAAATTCCGGGTCCGCGTTCGACGAACCTGCTTTACGCGCGTGGTGTTCAGACGCTCAAAGGCTTTTGCGTCGTTCGGTGGAAGAAATGAACCTTGGCGG
>NZ_LFIO01001169.1 GCF_001187535.1 Rhizobium ecuadorense | reverse complement strand
GACGGTCATGCGCTGGCGGGCGATCGCCCGGGCCATCAAATCCGGATTGTCCTTCAGCGGTCCGTTGCGGATCACAAGATCGAAGCCGTCCTCGAGCAGGTCGACGATGCGCTCGTTGAAGGAAAGGTCGAGTTCGAGGTTCGGATGTTCATCGAGTAGGCGTGCGAGAATCGGCGAGATGCAATGGCGGCCGCGAGCACGATCAGCGGGAACGGGACATGGAGAAAGAAGATGGCGATGAAGGC
>NZ_LFIO01001289.1 GCF_001187535.1 Rhizobium ecuadorense | reverse complement strand
ACCGTGCGCTTCTTTGGCGGCTGGGACTTCGAGCCGGCCGATGCCCAGAGCCGCAATCCCGGCGCTGTCGGATATAGCAAGGGCGTGCCTATGGGCGGCGACCTCACTACCGCCCCGGAAGGCAGGGCGCCGACATTCCTCGTCGCTGCGCTGAGGGATCCGATCGGGGCCAATCTCGACCGCTACCAGATTGTGAAGGGCTGGCTCGACGAGAACGGCGAGACCCGCGAAGAGGTTTACGACGT
>NZ_LFIO01001684.1 GCF_001187535.1 Rhizobium ecuadorense | reverse complement strand
GTAAGCGGCGTCCCCACCCCACCTTCCAGATCATCTAGTGATTGACGATGTTGAGCCTGCATAGAGGGCTTAGACATATGTCGATTTCAGAGCTTACGCTTAAATCCAAGGATGATGAGCCGGTTCGCCGGTTCGAGGTATTCACCGGCAATGGTCGTCGTCGCGAATGGAGCGACGAGCAGAAGGCGCAGATTGTCGCGGAAAGCTATGAGCCCGGTGTGACGGTATGTTCAGTGGCGAGGCGTCATGGGCTGACGTCACAACAATTGTTCACCTGGCGACGGCATGCTCGCAGGCCGCTCGATGAATTGCCGGACGAGACGCCGATGTTTGCTCCTGCCATTGTCGTTCCTCAGGACATCCCCTTGCCGAAGAAGGTCCGGCGAGCCTCCTCGCCGAGGAAGGTTCATGCAGACGCGCTGATTGAGCTGGAGATTGGTGGAGTGACCATTAGGATTGCATCTGGCGCTGATGCGGCGACGATTGCAGCCGTCATTACGGCCATGAAGGCATCATCGTGATTGGTCCCTCAGGCGCGGCGAAAATTATGATCGCCACCAAGCCTGTCGACTTCCGAAAGGGTGCTGAAGGGTTGGCGGCGCTGGTGAAGGCCGAGATGGGTGCTGACCCATTCTCTGGCACGATCTATGTGTTCCGGGCCAAGCGCACAGACCGCATCAAGTTGATCTTCTGGGACGGCAGCGGCGTGTGCCTGGTCGCCAAGCGGCTTGAGGATGGCGAGTTCCATTGGCCTCGAATGCAGGACGGCGCAATGCATTTGACGGCCGCCCAGTTCTCGGCCCTGTTCGAGGGATTGGACTGGAAGCGCGTGCATGCGCCGAGCGAAACGCGCACGCCGGTAAAAGCTGGATGACAGCCGCGACCAATTGAATCAGCCGCATCCAGCCTCTCGTTCCGAGCGGCAAAATATGCTGTTCTTGCCAAATGACGATGACGGCAGACGAACTTCCGGACGACCTGAACGCGCTGAAAGCGATGGTGCTTTCGCGCGAGGCAGAGAATGCCCGCCTGCGTCAGATCATCAAGGAATTGCAGCGTTACCGCTTTGGTCGCCGCGCCGAGACCCTTCCCGAAGACCAGCTTCTCTTAGGCTTGGAAGAGGCCGAACAGGTCGAGGCGCATGGTCTGGAAGAAAACGAGCAAACGTCAGCCGATCTGCGCCAGACGCGGGTCGCCAAACGGCGAACGAATAGAGGCTCGCTTCCAGTTCACCTGCCACGCATCGAAATGATCGTCGATATCGATGACCATGCCTGCCCAGGCTGCCGTCATGATCTGCATCGGATAGGCGAGGACGTCAGCGAGAAGCTCGACATCGTTCCTGCCCAATTCCGAGTTCTGGTTGTTCGCCGCCCGAAGTATGGCTGCCGAGCCTGCGAGGATGTCGTCGTTCAAGCTCCGGCTCCCGCCCGGCTGATCGAAGGCGGGATTCCGACCGAGGCAACTGTCGCCCAGGTTCTCGTTTCTAAATACGCCGACCACCTACCGCTCTATCGTCAAGCGCAAATCTACAAGCGGCAGGGCATGGACCTCGACCGTTCGACACTCGCTGATTGGGTTGGACGCGCAGCCTGGCATCTGCGGCCCGTTCATCAACGGCTGCTCGATGAACTGAAGACATCATCAAAGCTCTTTGCCGACGAGACGACAGCTCCGGTGCTCGATCCGGGACGCGGCAAGACGAAAACGGGCCAGCTATGGGCCTATGCGCGTGATGATCGACCGTGGCAGGGAAGCGATCCGCCGGGTGTCGTTTATGTCTATGCACCTGACCGCAAAGCGGAGCGCCCAATGACTCATCTCGACGGCTTCGTCGGGGTCCTGCAGGTCGATGGTTACAGCGGTTATCGGCCATTGGCCGCCAAGAATACCGTGTTGCTGGCCTTCTGCTGGAGCCATGTCCGTCGGCGCTTTTATGAATTGGCCGTAGCGGGTCCCGCACCCATTGCGACCGAGGCACTGCGACGCATCGCTCAACTCTATAAGATCGAAGACGAGATACGCGGCCGCACGCACGAAGAGCGCCGCGCTGCTCGGCAGGATAAGAGCCGCCCGATCATCGATGGCCTCGCGCCCTGGCTCACCGAACAGCTCGGCCTCATCAGCCAGAAGACAAAGCTGGCCGAAGCGATCCGGTACACCTTGTCGCGCTGGGATGGCTTGACCAGGTTCATCGACAACGGCCGCATCGAGATCGACTCCAATACCGTTGAGCGATCCATCAGGCCGATTGCTCTCAATCGAAAAAATGCCCTCTTCGCGGGCTCCGACGCCGGGGCCGAGCATTGGGCGACCATCGCATCGCTCATCGAAACCGCCAAACTCAATAGCATTGAGCCGCTGGCCTATCTCACCGACATCCTCACCAAGATCGTCAACGGCCATCCTAACAGTCAGATCGATGCGCTAATGCCGTGGAATTATCTCGCCAAATGAGTGAGAGGCATGCTCACATCAGAGCTTTGCCGAATTCGATAGACGCAAGCAGCCTGCTTGACACCCGGCTCGCAAAAGACTTGTTAAAATGCGACGTTTAAACAGGCCAGTCTGATGGAGCTGCTACGAGATGAATGTTACGGAAATCATATCCGCGATAGAGCAGGTCGTTGAAAGCGCAACGCCAGGGCCTTGGTATGGTCGTGGCCCGATAGGTTCTGAAAGTTATGGCGGCGGGTGCGTTGCGACGACAACAACCTATCAGGACATAAACTTTAAAAGGATCGCCGACATACGATCACACACGTCTAAAATCAGCCACGACCAAGCTGCTGCAAATCGCGAATTTATCGCTGCTTGTAATCCGGAAAACATCGCTATCCTCATCTCAGCCTTTAAGGAGATGCAGCAAAAGCTGGCGGCTCATGGCTTAGCAGGTTGAGGGGCCAGTAATCGCTCCAAACCTATCTGCGGCCCGTGGCCTGAGAACATCGCTTACG
>NZ_LFIO01001886.1 GCF_001187535.1 Rhizobium ecuadorense | reverse complement strand
ACTACAATGTCTCGCTCGCCGAAGTCATGGTTCCGGCCGCCGACCTCTCGGAGCAGATCTCGACCGCCGGCATGGAAGCGTCCGGCACGGGCAACATGAAGTTCGGCCTCAATGGCGCGCTGACGATCGGCACGCTCGATGGCGCCAATGTCGAGATGCGCGACAATGTCGGCGAGGACAACATCGTCATCTTCGGCCTCAAGGCCGACGAGGTGTCGAAGGTCCGCAGTGATGGCCACAATCCC
>NZ_LFIO01000220.1 GCF_001187535.1 Rhizobium ecuadorense | reverse complement strand
CCCTTTGACGAATTGGTGGTGTTTTCGACGAATATCGCACCGAAGGACCTTTCCGACGAGGCGGGCTTGCGGCGACTCAAGTATAAGATCTTTGTGAACACGCCGTCGCGCGACGAATATATCAGAATTTTCAAATCCTATGCCAGCAGCACCGGATTGGCTGTGTGTGATCCAGATCTGAACCTGTTCTACGATCGCAAGTACAAAGGCGATGTGCTGGCGTCTTGCTACCATCCGAAATATCT
>NZ_LFIO01000590.1 GCF_001187535.1 Rhizobium ecuadorense | reverse complement strand
GGCTCCGGCATTCTGGTGACGCTTGGCAATCCAAAATCTGTGTTGTTCTACGTTTCCATTCTGCCGACGGTCGTGGATGTGAATGCACTATCGGGCACGGATATCGTCCTGCTCCTTGTCACGACGGCCCTGATCCTCGCGGTCGCCCAGTATCCCTTCGCTCTCGCGGGCGCTCGGGCGCGAATGGCGCTTACATCGCCGAGGGCGATGTTACTGATGAATCGGAGTGCTGCTCTCTGCATGGG
>NZ_LFIO01000555.1 GCF_001187535.1 Rhizobium ecuadorense | reverse complement strand
GCTCATGTCCACTTCCCATCGCTGCCTTTCCAATTCCTCGATCGGCGGATGAGTAACGGCATAGATTTTGGTGAGGAGGCTTGCGCCAGGAATGATCTCAACGGCTCCTTCGGCCACGCCACGCGCTAGAGCGCGTTTCGGATGTGGGCTCGGTGGTTCGATCGGACCTTCAGTCATGCACCTCTCCAATACGTGATGTGAAATAATGTCGTATGCAACGTAGCCGTGCTTTGCACATTTGCTTT
>NZ_LFIO01000745.1 GCF_001187535.1 Rhizobium ecuadorense | reverse complement strand
GCTTTCCATCGAGGACGGCGTTCTTTCGTTGGAAACCGCGCCTGGTCTCACCCCGAGGCGGGCATCCTGAAGCAGAGGCAAAAAGAGAGGCTTCATCCAGCGATAACGCTTTTCCGTTTGGGCGTCCGCCAGCATCAGCAGTTGAGCCTTCTCGTCGACGACAAAGGCCTGATCGTAGCCGAAGGCGGACATTGCGGTCTGGCTGATCGCACTCCCGGCGGCCGCTGTCAGAACGGCATCGAGGC
>NZ_LFIO01000502.1 GCF_001187535.1 Rhizobium ecuadorense | reverse complement strand
ACCGGAAAGCGCGACTGAGATTGCCGATGCCCTCAAGGTGGTGCAGCAAAGTTTGGAAAAATACAGCGGGATCGTTTACCTCAATGTCAAACGTCTGACGCACATTAACATGACTGCCTTCGTAACCCTGTCCGATGTCCTCGCGGCAAGCTGTCGGACCAGGCCAGAACGGAAGATTGTCATCATCACGTCGAGCGTGGTGGCATGGTCGACCTCTTTGTTCGAGACGCTGGCGGCATCACAAC
>NZ_LFIO01000945.1 GCF_001187535.1 Rhizobium ecuadorense | reverse complement strand
GACACCAGCGGACCGAGTATATCGCGAAGCATCTCCTGGCTCGCATAATATCCGTCATTCTGCGTATACGTCGTCCATTGATCACCAAAATCCGCGATGGTCTGGCTCGTCGCGCAGTTCAGGTCCTGGTTCATTTTTGCTCTTCTCAGGGTTGCTCAGGGATGAGGTAGCATTCAGTTGTCGGATAAACAACAGGTGCTTACCTTCAGCTGCCATCATTCTGCAGTTGACGCCATGGGTGAAAT
>NZ_LFIO01001514.1 GCF_001187535.1 Rhizobium ecuadorense | reverse complement strand
CCGTTCAGGCCGCTCGCGGCCGAGAAGGTTCGATGACCGGTTCGGTGAATTATGCCGTGGAGGTCTATGATGCTGCGAGCAATCGTCTCCTGTCTTCCTATGTCACCAAGCAATATCCCAATGCAATGAATATCGGCGCAAGCTTCACGGCGATGGACGCCTCCATGGTGGGCGTCCGCAAAGGTGCCGATGCTCTGCTTGCCGAGTTGAAATAGGCGATAGGAGCAAAAGACCTAGCCGTGTTC
>NZ_LFIO01000921.1 GCF_001187535.1 Rhizobium ecuadorense | reverse complement strand
CTGCAATGAGGCCTTCCGGCTGCGACGCGCAGTTTTCGTATATGAGCAGAAGGTTCCCGAAGCCGAGGAATTCGATGCCGACGATCTCAGCGCCCATCATCTCGTCGCTGTCACGGCGGGCGAGGTTTCCGGCACGCTGAGAGCCATTTACGCCGAGGAACATGTGAAGATCGGCCGGGTTGCGGTTGCTGGCCGATGGCGCGGCCGCGGCATTGCGGCTGATATGATCGGGCGTGCAATAGAAC
>NZ_LFIO01001882.1 GCF_001187535.1 Rhizobium ecuadorense | reverse complement strand
GGGTGTTGGAGGGCGTAAACGAATTCGAAGGAGCGGGGTGGCGTGTATCGAGGGCATTGGGCGAGGCCGAGCGCACAGCATCCATGATCCTGGGCGGTTCCTCTGTTCGGGCATTTTGGCCACCCAACCGAGTCGCTTCACGCGGGGTTCGTCCAACTTTGCCGGCAGCTGAGCTTGCGCGAGCAATGGACGTTGATCAGGGAGAGAATGAGTGCGAGCCGTGACGAAGGTGGTCTCCGAATGTT
>NZ_LFIO01001280.1 GCF_001187535.1 Rhizobium ecuadorense | reverse complement strand
CGGCCGCAGGGCCAAGACCGATCCGATCGATGCGGCCGTCATCGCTGCCTTCCTCGTGGCGACAAAGCCGGCGATCCGGCCATTGCGTGATGCCGAGACGCAGACCCTGTCCGAACTCATTGCCCGGCGGCGGCAGATCGTCCAGATGGTCGTTGCCGAGGAGAACCGGTTGCGCATGGCACTGGCCAAACAGGCGCAGAAGAGCATCAAGCGCTTGCTGACGGCCTTGCGGCGCGAGCTCGAAAACCTCGATGCCGATCTCGACAGCCATATCCGCAAATCGCCGGTCTGGCAGGTGCGCCAGACGCTGTTGACCTCGGTGCCGGGTGTCGGGCCGACAACGGCGCGGACGCTGCTGGCCGAGCTGCCCGAACTCGGCAGCCTCGACCGCCGCCAGATCGCTTCACTGGCAGGGCTTGCTCCTTGGACGCGGCAATCGGGAAAATGGAAGGGCAAGAGCTTCATCGGCGGCGGGCGCGGCAAGGTGCGGGCCGTGCTGTTCATGGCCGCCCTCGTCGCCAGCCGGTACAACCCCGACCTCAAGGCCTTCCGCGACCGCCTGGTCGCGGCCGGCAAGCCCAAGATCGTCGCAACCGTTGCCACCATGCGCAAGCTGCTCACCATCCTCAACGCCATCATCAGGGACGGACGACCATGGCAAAACGCTTGACAACGAAGACAGTCGCTCTCCCCGCTCGCGGGGCGAAGGGGGCGAGCCGCACCCTCTCCGTCCCTCGCCAACCTCGTGCAAGACACGTCCCCTCGCCCCGTTTACGGGGAGAGGGTTAGGGTTAGGGGCAGCCACTGGCTCGAACCGTGCAATCTACAGCGCGCCCCGCCTATCCCTGCTCGCAAAAAACGATGCGGTTGCTGAAGGGGTCGATGACGGTCATCTCCAGTCCCCAGGGCGCCTCTTCCACGCCGGGCTTCATGTAGCGGTAGTCCTTGCCGGCGAGTTCGGCGTGGTAGGCGCGCACATTGGCGACGCGGACGAAGGCCTTGGCGCCGGGGCTGGCGTCGCCGGAATGTTCGCTGAGGTGCAGCGCCATGCCGTCACGCGAGACCTGGCAATAGAGCGGGGAGTTTTCCTCGAAGCGGTGCTCCCAGTCGAGATGGAAGCCGAGGAAGCCGCAATAGAATTCCATGGCCTTCTCCACCGAGAAGATGCGGAAGATCGGCATCGGCGGTTCGATGCCGATAGCGGAGCGGGAAGCACCCGCCGCATCGATCTTGGCCGAGAGGATATTCCATTGCTCGAGCCCGAACTGGCGGGCGACGATTTCGAGCGTCTCGCTGTGGGTCAGCGAAATGTCGCGGTCGGCAAGCGCCTGCCGCAAAGTCTTTGCCATGAGCTTGGCATCGCGAAAATCGCGCATATCTCATCCTTCCGTCGGCGGCAAACAGGACGATCAGTGCCCGCGTCTGCTGACCCGTTCGCCATCGATCGCCAAACGGCAAGGGATGTGAAGGATGGTATCTGGATGCATTCACCATAACGCCAAAGTGTCAAACGTCGAGCGTCGCGGGGCGGCTGGCCGCATCCGGCCAGGGGCGATATTATGAGAGGAGCCGTCAGCAATCAAGACGCCGTGCGCGCCACCTCGAGGGGAACCGCCTGCAGGTGGCCGGCCAGCTCGACCCGGTTGCGGCCGCCCCGCTTGGCGGCGTAGAGCGCCTTGTCCGCAGCACTCAGCATGGCATCGAAATCCAGGCTCTTGGCGCGCCCGGGCGCCACGCCGACGCTGACCGTGCATTTCAGCACCGCGTCGTCGATCGCAATCTCGCGCGCCTCGAAATCCCTGCGGATGCGCTCGGCCGCCAGTTCCGCCCGGCCGGGCATGCTCTCCTTCAAGACCAGCGCGAACTCCTCGCCGCCCAGCCGTGCGGCAATGTCACCGGCGCGGCAATGGGCGGCAAGTTCGGCGGCGAAGACCTTGATCACGCGATCGCCGGCCGCATGGCCGAAGCGGTCGTTGACGGATTTGAAATGGTCGATATCGAAGACGATGACGGCGGTGGTCGAACCCATCGGGCGCGTGCCGTATTGGTCGAACAGGGCGCGGCGGTTGAGCAGCCCGGTCAGCGGATCGGTGATCGCCTCGAGCCGATGGCGGGCGGCAAGCCGCCACTGATGCAGCGCCAGCGACAGCGCGCCGATCCCGGTCATGCCGGCGATGCAGACGGCAAGGCTCAAATCCTCGGCCCAGTTGCTCGGCGCCTTGCCGAGCACCAGCTTGCCGTCGGAGATCAGCACGGCGGCGCAGAGCACGAAGGAGATCGCCGTCAGCGTATAAAGCGCCGAGATGCCGAGGATCGGCGCCGGCGCTTCAGCACGGGCGAGCCAATATTGCCGGGCGGTGGCAAAGAGAAGCAGGGCAATGGCGAGATTGTCAGCGATGAAGGCCAGGCCGTCATAGCCCGATACCAGCGGCACGATCGAGAAGACCATCGCCGCCAGGGCGCGGATCGCAATGCCCGGCAAGGACAGGCGGCCGGTGAGAAACTGCCGGCCGGCACCCCAGATGGTGGCAAAACCGGCATGGAACAGCACGAAATTGGCAATGCCGAAGCCCATCTCCGGCCTGTCCACATAGGCGCTGTAGACGAAAATGCCGCTGACGACGAAGACCAGGCCGACGGTGGCGGTGAGCAGCACGGTTTCGGCCCGGCGGACAAGCCAGCCGCCCATCAAGGTCACGGCAAGGCATGCCGTGGAGACGCCGAGCGCCAGCAAGAGGGAGTTATAGTCAAGCATCATGCTTTTTCAGTCTCCGCGACTGCAGCCACGCCGGATAATATTGGCAACCTATGCGATCGGCGATGAGGAATGTCTTACGCATTCCGTTAAAAAATGATGCACCGCACACGGAGATGTTAGGGTGGTAACTTCGAGGCGAAGCTCGCGCATGAGGCGCCCCTCATCCGGCTGCCGCCACCTTTGTAACTTCCCTTTACCCGCTATTGGCGTAGTACTGCCTATTGCGGTGG
>NZ_LFIO01000612.1 GCF_001187535.1 Rhizobium ecuadorense | reverse complement strand
GGCCCTATCGTTTTGCGCTCGGCCGGTTGCGTCCTGGCGTCCATTCGCTGGAGTTGCGCGTCGCCAACACGGCGGCAAACCGCTATTACGCCAACACGCCTTATCTCGGCGATACGGCCGACAAGAGCGGCCTGTCCGCAGTACCGAAACTTATTCCGTTGACACACTGACCGGAAGTTACAGAGCCATGCTACAACATTCGACAATCCCCCTGATGCGTGCCTGGAACAGCTGGTCAAACCGGC
>NZ_LFIO01000411.1 GCF_001187535.1 Rhizobium ecuadorense | reverse complement strand
GGATGGCAGAGCGCCTTGCCCGGTCGAAGTTCCTCGACAGGCACCGGTGGAATATCACCGGCGGCCTGACCGATGGTGACAGCCATGCCGAATGGGCGGACAGAACGAATGCTTTTGAGAAGCGTGTCGCCGCCTATCCCGTCATAGGCGACGTCGACGCCAAGCCCGTTCGTGAGCCGCTTCACGTCCGCAACGATATCGGCGCCTCGTCCAACAATAAGGTGATCGGCGCCATAAGATGCGGC
>NZ_LFIO01000111.1 GCF_001187535.1 Rhizobium ecuadorense | reverse complement strand
CGACATAATATCGCATGCCCGGAACTTTTCGGAGAGGGGTCGTCTCCGCCGAGGCACGCATGAAGACTGGGGCTCGTAAACATCGGGGCGGCGGCAATGCGTGTGAGATTGTATCAGGGTCTGCACCTGTCCGTGGTGCTTGCCGGCATGGCAATTCTCGCTGGCTGTGAGGAAAGTGGCAATACTTACGTTGCTCCTCCTCCACCTCCAGTACGCGTCGCCCAACCGGTGCAACAGCCGGTGAC
>NZ_LFIO01001317.1 GCF_001187535.1 Rhizobium ecuadorense | reverse complement strand
AGGTTGAGCGCCTGTCGGTTCTACAGCGCGATGCGATCGAGCGCACATTCCCAAACGTCCACCGGCGCGTCCTCAACGACGTCGACGCGGCCCACCTTGGTGCTTTTGCGGCCAAGCCGGGTATCCTCATTCTTTCCGGCACAGGTTCAATGGCATGGGCGCGTAATTCCAAAGGCCAGTCGGCGCGCACTGGCGGCTGGGGAGATCTCATCGGCGACGAAGGCAGCAGTCATTGGATCGGGCAG
>NZ_LFIO01001842.1 GCF_001187535.1 Rhizobium ecuadorense | reverse complement strand
ACCGCGGCAAGTCGGTAACGACGACAATGTCGTTAAAGGGAACTAGCTTTTCAATAATGTCGTCGGTGATGCCCTGCGAAATGTCCAACGCAAGTCTCCCGTCGGAACTGCTTTCGAAGCGCTCGACGACAATGATCGGGCGACTGCCGACCCCGGATGCTATCTCAGTTCCCGCGTCAAGCGGCCTGTCATGCTGAAGCAGCGCGGCGGCCGAGAGAAGACTTATCACCACGCCTCCGGCAAGG
>NZ_LFIO01001501.1 GCF_001187535.1 Rhizobium ecuadorense | reverse complement strand
ACGGAGCCCCTTCATCAGCCGGTGCGCCCGGGTGAGGTTCTGGGTGAAGACGCCGGAAGCCAGGCCATAACGGGTATCGTTGGCGAGCCGCAGCGCCTCGGCCTCCGTCTCGAACGACACGACGGACAGGACCGGTCCGAAGAATTCCTCGATCAGGGACGGCGAGGCGACATCGTCGCAATCGAGAATCGTCGGCGGGAAATAATAGCCGTCGCCGTCGATCTTGCTTCCGCCCGTGACGAGGC
>NZ_LFIO01001371.1 GCF_001187535.1 Rhizobium ecuadorense | reverse complement strand
AGCTTCCTCTCCTTCACGCCTGATCGTGCCGCGGAGTGGAATTTCCGCAAGATGGGCCTCTGGCATCGATCGGGGAATATTGCGACGAGCGGCGGCGGACAATTGCAGGCGGTGACATCAGCACGCGGTGATCTTGCCGATGGTCCGCTGACAATCGAAACCTTCGATGCGCCGCTCGTTGCGCCGCAAGGCTCAGATTTCATGACGTTTTGCAGGACGTTGCCGGATTTCACCGCCGGCATCCG
>NZ_LFIO01001534.1 GCF_001187535.1 Rhizobium ecuadorense | reverse complement strand
CGACGCCTCTCTATGAGGAAGTTTCGCTCACACCTAACACCACAACCGAGCTCCACGAAGCGCCGCTTGGAGCACTCGTTGGTCTGATCAAGCAGACGGTGGAGGCAGAGGGACCGATCCACAGGGACGAGGTGATCACGCGAATCCGCACGGCGTGGGGTCTGCAGCGCGCTGGCAACCGGATCGATTCCCATGTCGGCAACGCCATCAATACGGCGGTCAACGCGGCGCACGTCTATAGATCC
>NZ_LFIO01000910.1 GCF_001187535.1 Rhizobium ecuadorense | reverse complement strand
CTTCATCATGGTGGTCAACCTCGTCTCCGACGGGGACAATCACGACATCACCTATCTTCGCAACTACGCGACCTTGAACGTCAAGGATCGTCTCGCCCGCATTGCAGGCGTCGGTCAGGTACAGGTCTTCGGCGCCGGCGACTATTCCATGCGTGTCTGGATCGACCCGCAGAAGGCCGCCGAGCACAATCTTGCCGCCAGCGACATCAGCAGCGCGATCAGCTCCCAGAACGTCCAGGCCACCGC
>NZ_LFIO01001392.1 GCF_001187535.1 Rhizobium ecuadorense | reverse complement strand
ACGGATATACCCGGTGGGCCCGATTTCCATAGATATCGATGAGCGGTGTCACATCGGTGATGTCATCCTCGACCAGAGCAGAGACTTTCTGCGCCTCCTCCAATGGCTCTACCATGACGGCGACAAGGGTGAGCCTCTCGATCCCGAAACCCGGCTCGATCTTTTCCGTCCGGTCCCGAAACAGTTTCGTCAGCCAGGCAACGTCGCGGGCAGGTTTGGCAGTGCCTGCGCGAATGGCTTGTCTGG
>NZ_LFIO01001063.1 GCF_001187535.1 Rhizobium ecuadorense | reverse complement strand
ACCTTTTCCTGCAATAGGGTGGAGATGGATCGAGCAATAGATGCCAGTCGTTCTTGAAAAGCACCAAACCGTTGAGAGAGAATCCGTTTTTACGCGGCCACGTGCAGCGCGCCAACCCAGATGAGACGATCCCCAGTGCCGGGGGCGACATCGAATGTGCACGTCGCCAGTCTTCCTTCAAAACGTGACGTTTGGCCAGCATCCCAAGAGGCGACGGCTGTCGCATCTGAGGTGTAGACAGATACGGATGCGGGAAGAGCCTCGGGTGCGAAGGATGCTGGCGCGGTCGCTGAAGTGCTTAGTGCCGTCTATGACGGCCTACCCTTTGCGGGTTCTACTATGGCTTCAGGCCAGGACGAAACCCGCCCATGGCGCCGGATGCATTTCATACAGCGATCATGAGCCAACGTGTGAGTTGGGTGCTCGATGCCGACCCCGTATCCTGCAACTATCAAACTATGCCTGCTGTCAAGCGAAGTGAAGATTTGACCCCGTAGGCGAAACGAAGAACTGACCCCTTCATTGATTTGCTGTTTCGTTTGTCTCAAGCGCTGTTCCGGCCTTCTGCAGAAGGCCGGAACGGCGCTTTTCGCGAAGCCTGTAGCTATCACCTCGGATGGTGATCACCGTCGAATGGTGCAGCAGGCGGTCCAATATCGCGGTGGCGACGACAGGGTCTCCAAAGACGCTCCCCCACTCTCCGACCGATCGATTGGAGGTAATCAGGATCGATCCCCTTTCATAGCGGCGAGAGACCAGTTGGAAGAACAGGTGGGCGGCGTTAGCTTCGAAGGGCAGATATCCCAGCTCGTCGATGATCAGCAGTTTCGGCCGCGATAGGATTGTCAACTGCTTGTCCAATGAGCCATCGTTATGGGCCTTGGCGAGCATCGCAACCAGAGTGGCCGCCGTGACGAATTGAACGTTGTAGTTCTGGCGGATTGCTTCTCGGCCAAGACTGACAGCAAGGTGCGTCTTACCGGTGCCCGGAGGTCCGAGGAATAGGACGGTGTCGCCGTGAGCAATCCAGCGGCAGGTTGACAGCTCCCTGATCTGTCCTCGATCCAGCGAGGGCTGTGCCTCGAAGTCGAAGCCATCGAGTTCGCGTACGAAGGGGAACTGCGCCAACTTGCTCGACATCGAGA
This sequence comes from Rhizobium ecuadorense, assembly GCF_001187535.1. Lineage (GTDB taxonomy): Bacteria > Pseudomonadota > Alphaproteobacteria > Rhizobiales > Rhizobiaceae > Rhizobium > Rhizobium ecuadorense. The sequence goes on along the minus strand of NZ_LFIO01001063.1, from coordinate 2,063 downwards.
TGCGCCGTTCATCGCGCCGGGCAATCTCTCGTGAGACCAGGAACGCCAGAGCTTCGCGCAACGTCATCTTCGAGCGCCTCGTCCAGCAACGTGTCGAGTTGATCGCGGATCGCCGTCAGCTTTAGCCGATCGAGTGTCGCGATGAGTAAATCGTGATCGACGGTCGTCATCACCAGCCACCTCCAACAACGGCCTCGTATTCCGCAAGAGGTCGCAGCAAGGCGGCTGGTGCCAGCTCGACTGGAGCGGTGCGAACCAGTCCTTCGCTACCCGCGAAGCCAACAAAGTGATCCCGGTCGACGATCCGTTGTCGCCGTCCCTGGCAGAGAGGATGATCGGCCACAACCTGGCCAGCGTGACGGATAATTACACGGCCAGCCAATACAACGACTTGGACGCTCTCGCCGATGAGACGCCAGGGTACGGAATAGCTGTTTGTGTCGAGATCGATGGCGCAGTCCGCCTGCACTTTGCGCACGAGGTCGCGTAGTTGTCCAAACGGTACGCGGCCGGATAGCGGCCGAAGGGCTTCGGCCTCCGCAGCAAAGCGTTCAATTGGTGCTTCACCAGTCGTGCCGTGTTCTCGTCGGTCTGCGATCTCTCGTATCCATCGGTCAAGGTGCGCCTCGAACGAAGCCCAGTTCTCAAACCGGCGACCAGCGATAGCATTCTTCTTGACGTACCCGACCCCGCGCTCGTCCTTCCCCTTTGTTCGCGCCCGGTAGGGAGCGCAAGCGCGTGGCGCGAAGCCCCAGTAACGGGCAAACGCCCAGAGTCGCGCATTGAAGCGAACCTCCCGGCTAACCGCGTCGTGATGTTCGACAAGTGCCTTCGCATTATCCAGCAAAACCTCAACGGGAACGCCGCCAAACCGAAGAAACGCGCCTTCCATCCCCTCGAACCAATCTGTCTGCCCTTCTCTCAATGAGGCACGGATATGAATGCGTCTGGAATAGCTTAGCGTGGCGACAAAGACGTTTACCCGAAGCCGCTCGTCACCGATCCAGACACGCGTCTGCCCGAAGTCGATCTGCAACTGACGACCAGGCGGCGTTTCAAACCGCACTGTCGCACGCTTTTGCGCCTTGAGTTCCCGCCGCCATTCCCGGACTCGAAGCTCTACCGAACGCAAACCGATGATAATTCCATGCTCGCTCGCCAGCTCCTGCCGGATCACATCGGCATTGCCATCATGGCGAAAGAAGCGTTCACGAAGCCAATCATCAAGGCCATCAAAAGCACTCCTCCGAACCGGCTTCTTGAAGGGTACCGCTCCACCCTCACGAAGATATCGACGGACAGTGTTGCGAGCACATCCAAATTCCTTCGATAGACGCTTGGCACCCCAACCAAGCTCGTGCAGCCGCAACATTGCCACCACCTCATCTGCCTCAAGCATATCTTCGCCCTGCATCGTTCCCCACGATGCAGGATGCGCTGAAATCGCACTTGTCATCCATCTCTCCTCGTTGTCACACGAGGGGGCAGTTCTTCATTTCGTTAGGGGGTCAGTTTCTCATTTCGCCTGACACCTGCGGGCGGGTGCCGCGGTGGACCGACTTGTTCATCACGCAACGATCATTCGAAATGAACGTTGAAAGCTATCGACGACGTTCCACCCATGGGGGTCAAACGCCGGCGCGGCAGGCCAGCCTCATTCGCGACAATCAAAGGCACCGCACAGTTTGTCGCGGAGCGGCAATCAGACCACGATGAAGCTCTTGCCAGCGACAATCAACATGATAACTTCATCCCGACCGCGACATAAGAATCTCATCCAGATTGTCGCGCGCGTCTCATCCTGATCGCCGCCCCATAGGTCGCATAACTATCAGGCGCGCAACGGGTTCTGTCAGCAGCTACACCGCAATGGTTCCGTTGCCTGAGGCGGCGAAATCAGAAAGGCCGGCGGAAAGATTGGTTGGAATCGGAAATTCTGACGGCACCCTTCGCGCTGCATGTTCCACACATCACCCGAAACTGCTGGCGAGCCTCTCAAGCCATGTGCCGGCCTGATGGTCGAGTGCAGACGATTGTCGGCAAGCCGTCGCCATATGGTGTTC
>NZ_LFIO01001533.1 GCF_001187535.1 Rhizobium ecuadorense | reverse complement strand
GCAGTCGTTTCTTCCAGGCCGGCGATGATCCGCAGCAACGTCGATTTTCCGCATCCAGACGGGCCGACGAAAACGACGAACTCGCCGGAGGCAACCTCCAGATCAATTCCCTTGATGACTTCAAGGGCGCCAAAGCTCTTGCGAACTTGCTTGAGAGTGAGCTCAGCCATTCGGTTACCCTTTTACTGCGCCGGCCGTCATGCCGGCGACGATCTGCCGGTTGAAGAAGATGAAGACGATCAGCGG
>NZ_LFIO01000758.1 GCF_001187535.1 Rhizobium ecuadorense | reverse complement strand
TCGAGGCCGTGGCGATTTCCAATCAGCGCGAGTCAGTCACGGCCTGGGACGCCGAAACGGGAGAAGCACTTGGACCGGTGGTAAGCTGGCAGTGCCGTCGAACGGCACAGGATTGCGAACGTCTCATTGTCGAAGGCCACCTTGACCGTGTGCAGGCGCTCACAGGCCTGCCACTGGATCCGATGTTCCCGGGTTCGAAATTCCGATGGCTGCTCGACCGTATGCCGGCCGGGCGATCGGTGCGGC
>NZ_LFIO01000575.1 GCF_001187535.1 Rhizobium ecuadorense | reverse complement strand
GACCAGTGGCGAATGGGTCTATAACGTCACCCTGCCACGGAAGAATGATCCGGTCGCGGCCCTTATCATCACGCAGGACGCCAAGGATCTGGGCAAGCTCGTGACCACCGAGGGCCTTGCGCCCGGCTGGTCGGCCGCCGTCATAGATGAGAGCGGCCACGTCGTCGCGGCCACCGGCCCTGCCAACCTCGAACCCGGCACGCCCTTCGACCCGCGCATTCTGCCGGCGCTCACCGTGTCCCGCGG
>NZ_LFIO01000314.1 GCF_001187535.1 Rhizobium ecuadorense | reverse complement strand
ACATCGCCGACCGCGTGGCGGAAGGCGGCGGTCTGGACGAGGAACACGAGGATATCGAGGTCCTCGAAATCCCGCTAGACGAGGCTGCGGCGATGATCGAAACCGGCGAAATCTTCGACGCCAAAACGATCGTGCTTCTACAGTGGGCGCTGTTGAACAGGGGCAAACTTCGATAGCGGGCAGGGCGATGGAGGCCTGGTTCGTCAAGTTGCCTCGGGCGGATCGAGATGATCCGCGACCGTCTTA
>NZ_LFIO01001377.1 GCF_001187535.1 Rhizobium ecuadorense | reverse complement strand
CCTTGATGGCATCGACGTTGTAGCACAGCCCGTCATAGGTCGAATTGGTGATGACCATCAGTCGGACCTTGCCACTGGTTTCGCCGGCGTACCGGCTCGCAGCGATTTTCTGGGCGATAGCCTCCGGCGTAAACTGGTCCTTCGAAATCGGGCCGATAATGCCGAGCCCGTTGCGGGACGGCGTCAGGTAGATCGGCGTTGCGCCCGTCATGATCAGCGAATGCAGGATGGACTTGTGGCAATTGC
>NZ_LFIO01000431.1 GCF_001187535.1 Rhizobium ecuadorense | reverse complement strand
CCTCCGTTCCGGCAACATTGATCGTGCCGTTGTTTCCCACCTTCACATTGTCCACGTTTGTATTGTTGTTGCCGACGGCGAACTCGAACGTGCCGCCTCCGACGTCCAACTGGAACCTGTCCACGGTTGTGTTATTCGTCCCAGCGTTGAAGTCAGTCATATGGTTCGTGGTGGTGGCAAACTTTTGGAAAAAGAAGGTATCATTTCCCACGCCCCCGGTCAGGGTGTTGTTGCCAGCACCACCGT
>NZ_LFIO01001422.1 GCF_001187535.1 Rhizobium ecuadorense | reverse complement strand
GGTTCTGCACGAGATTGTAGGTCTCACCGTCCTGCAGCTCCGAAATGTCGGTATTGCGCCAGAAGCGCAGGTTCGAATAGTCGTAGGGGATGGAGATCGTATCCTGGCGGTAGCTGTCCACCTGGAACATCGTGCCCGTCAGCGCATTCTCCGGCTGCTGCCCCGGATCGGCATAGCGCGGATCGCGCCAGGTGCCGGTGCCGACATTGCTCGGATCCGTGCTCGTACCCCAGGTTTACTTGTAGC
>NZ_LFIO01001102.1 GCF_001187535.1 Rhizobium ecuadorense | reverse complement strand
GGTGACGACGCCTGCGAACCGAAGCAGGCCGTTGTCGTCGCCAATCGTTTCGTCGACCAGGACAAGGTCCAGGCGGTGATCGGGCATTTCTGCTCGTCCAACACGATTCCCGCCTCCGAAATCTACAATGATGCCGGCATCCTCGAAATGACGCCGTCCTCGACCAATCCGACCGTGACCGATCGCGGTTTCGACAATCTGTTTCGTGGCTGCGGCCGTGACGACCAGCAGGCCGTCGTCGCCGAC
>NZ_LFIO01000369.1 GCF_001187535.1 Rhizobium ecuadorense | reverse complement strand
GTCCGCCCATGTCTTCGGGACGGAGAGGCCGAGGTCCTGGTAGATTTTCCTGTTGTAGAGGATCCCTCCCGCCATCGCCGTGCCGAAGGGAACGCCATAGATCTTGCCATCGGCACGGACGACCGATTTGAAACTTTCGTCGACTTTCGCTTGCGACGACAGTCCGCTCAGATCGACAAGCGTCTGTGTCGGCTTCAGGGCCTGTAGCAGCGAGCCGGAATTGTAGAGAAACACATCGGACATCTC
>NZ_LFIO01001261.1 GCF_001187535.1 Rhizobium ecuadorense | reverse complement strand
CTAAAGCACACAGCAAAACGACTGGGATTCAACTCTGGGAGAGTGGCTGCAAACCAAGACCAGAACGCCCGCGATGAGGCATTGGCATTTAAGTTCGCATCCTTGCCGATTGGTCGTGAGGCTTTGCCGAACATCGAGGTGCATGTTGATGACATTCGCCGGAACCACAGAAGCGGGCAAGCTATATGGAAGTTTGAGAGAGGCCTGCCCGAAATACTATGGTCCCGGTTCCTGACCGACGAGACG
>NZ_LFIO01000655.1 GCF_001187535.1 Rhizobium ecuadorense | reverse complement strand
GGCTCTCGTTGGTGAATTCGGGAGGCGCAACCAGCCCGCCTCCCTGAATGAAGCCCGAAAACTCTAGCATCCGGTGGTCCAACGTTTGGGAGCGGTTCAGAAATTCTCAGTGGCAGGTCAGACGCCGGATGAAAATTCAGTGGCAGGTCACACTGTCTCGACCAAGAGATGGAGGACCGCGTCAGCGGTTTCCGCCTCGCCTAAAAAGATAGCGTAAATGCCAAGGTGATAAGGCTGAGGATGCCGCCGAACTTCCCGCGCAGTTTCTTGGCCGAAACGACGATACAGCCGCTCCCCCTAGCAGCGCCTGCACCGGCCGTCAGGCCGGTTAAGCGAAGCGGGTTACCTCGATGAAGCTTGTTTACGGAGGAAACATTTGATTGATGAAAGGATAAACGCGCGCGAGACCGGCTTCTTACTTTTGCTTTCCCACAATAAAACTCGCTAAAATTTCCTGGCTTTTCGATCGACTCTCTTTTGAGAGGAACCCACAGGTGCCCCAGAAGACGCTGGCGATTTATCAATAGATGAAGAACTTGCCGTTGCCATCCCTTCCTCAGGAAGCGTAGCTACTTGAGCGGCACTGTCAATCGCTCTACGGCAGTCATCAAGGAAGTCAGCTATATATTCATTGACATAGACAACCAACGGCTCCTTTGGAACAACAATCAGACGCCGTTTGTCCGTTTTATCCCGAGTGATGTCGATGAACCCACGCAAATGCGCTGCCTCGACATACTTTTGGCAAACAGTCTGGTTTTTGAAAGGCAGATAGCGACACGCCTGCATCTTCGTCATGGGTTTGTTATTGGCGTCCATATGATATACTTTAAGCATCAATCCAAGAATATTCCTCAGGAATAGTTTTTCTTCGGAATTTTCGCTAACGAGATCTGACAAAAACGAGTCAATTTTCTCAAGCTTATGCTTTACGCCGACGTCGATCTGTTCTGGCGTATATATTTCTCTTCGTGTTGTCTTCGCCACGGCCACGCCTCTGCGCAATGGGTCGTTCTGTTTTCACCCAAAGCCTGTTACCGGATCCCATCGCGGCGACATTTATCATATGTATGTCTTCATAACTACGACGAATATAAGAATTTGCGGGCGGTCGTGAGACTAACCTTCATCGTGCACGAGCCCCCGCTCTTGTTTTCACATCCATTTAAAAAAACAGTTACACAAGTGTAACTACGAGTGCTACCAAAAATTCGGGAGCTTCGCTTCCGATGGAAGGTCGGTCTCTTGATTGGCCCCCGACCAGCTCGCCCGCCGCCCGAGCTGGCATGCAAGAGCCCGACCTTCCGTTTTGCACGTGGCTTTTCGAACCAGGGATCCGAAATGAATAAAGAAATTTGGAAAGATTACAGCCAACCTTTCGGGACGATTGGTCCATTGATGACAGTGGGCGAAATTCTGGAAAAGAATATTGATGCGGGATACAACGCCTATGATGAGTATGCAAACGCAGCTCTTCAGAAATTTGCTCGGTATGCCTCAGAATTCCTCTCCAATCCACATCCTCATTTAGGTCGGGACGGGAGCGTTTGCCCTTTCGTTCCCGAGGCTCTGACGAAGGGGCTTTTACGGGTTGCCGCGTCGCAAGCTGTTGCAGTTGACGAAATCGAAAACGATTTGGCGCGTATGCTCGCCGTCTTCAGCCAGATGAAACCCGTAAAGTCCTTCAACGATCGAACGGGCGACTGGATCTATAAGGCCATTATCATTGCCCTTCCTGGAATACAGGATGAAGGAGAGATTATCAGGATTGGTCAACTGCAAAAACGGCTGAAGCCCGACTTCATTCAGGAAGGTTTCATGATCGGTGAATTTTATCCAGGTTGCCCGGAGCCCGGTTTGCACAACAGGATGTTTCGACCGCTCGACACAACGGTTCCAGCCTTGGCTATTCGGCATATCACCAAATATGATGCTCCTTTCATGCTCGATAGCGATAAGTGCCTGGAGGCTTACTTCAGTATTTTTGGGAACGAGGGTCGCCGCCGCATTAGGCAGCTTTTGGAGCGAACCGCCTGAAACTTACTCGCAAGAGGGCTGTACTCGCAGTCGCTGAAACAGCTATCCTCGATCGTCCTACCAGGTGAACCGGAAGGAAACGACTATGTTGGACGTTCATCCGAACGTACTTGCTGAACTGCACCAGATCGGAGCGTCGACGGTACGATTGTGGCGCTATAGTGAGTTCGCCACCCCTATTACATCTCCTTCCGATTTAGCCTCCGCTATCGGCGTTCCCGTGGGGCGCGTTGCAAAGACGATGATTATTGCCGAGCAGAAAGCGAACGATGTGATGCGCCGGTCTCATCCTGCGCGCCACCTTTGTGCCGTTTTGCTGCCATCACCTTCAAAGATTGACATGAAAGCAGTTGCTGGCACGTATGGATGGAAACGAGCCGAGCTTGCTCAGAAAGAACAGGTACTCGATCTCTTCGGCTACCCGTCAGGAAGCGTATCACCATTCGGTCTCCAGAAGATCGCTGTACTGATCGACACCGCCCTTTTTTCTTATCCTACCGTAGTCACAGGTGCGGGCAAGGTTGGAGTCGAGCTTGAGATCGACACAAGCATGCTTTGGAAGATCGGGCAGCCGTTACAGACGCGTGGACGGGCCAGTCAAACCTAACGCCTCGTCACCTTTCATAGAGATGCCGTGAGGTAGGTTATTTCTTCGGGAAAGGAAATGCGGTTCCACGTAACGGCGCCTCGATTAGAGAATGAGGGTTCAATACGTATGTTGCGTAATCGGACTCATAGTGCGCACTATAACGAAAATCGTCACACCCGTCCCAATGTCTGCACGACATCTTCACCTCGATAGCTGTGAGGCGGATCAAGCGCGGGAACATAGCGTGAGAAGGTGGCGACCACCGTCAGGACCCGCAGTTTCTTTCCGGTTGCGAGCTGGTCGTGCACGAAGTCCATCGCCCACACGTCATTTGGTCCGACAGCCATTTGCCGATCCTCGCGAAGTTTCGCCTTAACACGGCGCTTCCGAGTCTTATTCCGCAGCTGCAGTCCCAAGTCCCTGTAAATGCGATAGGTTCGCTTGATGTTGGTGCCCCAACCCTCGCGTTCCAAAAGCACATGCACGCGACGATAGCCGTAGCGCACCCGCGCTCACAGGTCTAGACCGGCCTCGGCGCGGCGAGAGATGTAGTGATCGGTCGACCGATCGAAGTTCAACGCGCCACAGGCACGCCGG
>NZ_LFIO01000688.1 GCF_001187535.1 Rhizobium ecuadorense | reverse complement strand
GGTCACTTACGGTCGCTGAAGCAGGCCGTGATCGCAGTCGTCATCTGTCCATGACAAAAGGCCGGCCGAGGTAATTGAACCTCGGCCGGCCGTTTCCCGTGCGGGCTTATTCGGCCCGCAACCTTAGACCGTTATTGCTTCCCAGCAAATCAATGGACCGTCTTCGGCATCGATACGCTCGCCGGCGCGAATGAATCCATTGCGCTCGAGGACACGCTGTGACGCAATGTTCGCAACCCCGGTCTC
>NZ_LFIO01000530.1 GCF_001187535.1 Rhizobium ecuadorense | reverse complement strand
CTCGGCCCGGGTGATCAGGATCGATCCTCCCGACTTGCCGATCGCCGCGAAGTTCAGCACCCCGCCCCCCGTCTGCCCAACGACGTCGCCCGCCGTGTAGGCCGTCACGTTCGCTGGCCTGGTGAGTGTCACCGCGACATCATGCGCCGTCGATTTCTGGTCGACCGGTATGGCCGGCTGATCGGTCGCGATGTTGACGGCTGGGCTCTGTGCCACCGTTCTCACACCGAGCTGCGCAACCAAGCC
>NZ_LFIO01001186.1 GCF_001187535.1 Rhizobium ecuadorense | reverse complement strand
TGATCGCAGTGCCCAATGAAGTTCGACACGCCCAGAAGGCCCCATGACTCTGATGACGCCCGGCCATTGGATGCAACATCGGCACGCAATATGCACCCTCCCAGTCCGTCGCCTTCTCGCCGCGGAAATGTCTTTAACAAGGCCCTGCATAGTTGATTGCAGCGGTCAATCTCGACGCATCTGGTTAGGTTGACGCGACACGTTCAAAGCTGATGATATCAACATCACCTCGCAGCAACTCATTCG
>NZ_LFIO01001685.1 GCF_001187535.1 Rhizobium ecuadorense | reverse complement strand
CGGTGAAGAACACCTTCCTGCTGACGATCGCTGTCGTGCCGGTGCAGATCGCCATTGCGCTTGCTATGGGCACCATGGTCGCCAAGGTCGGCCGCGGGCGCGAGACGATCCTGTGGATCTGGACGATCCCGCTCGGCATTTCCGATCTCGCCGCCGGTCTCGTCTGGCGGTCGATCCTGCAAAATACCGGCTATCTGAATTCGCTGCTCTTCGGCCTCGGCATCATCGGCAGGCAAGCTAGCTGGCT
>NZ_LFIO01000443.1 GCF_001187535.1 Rhizobium ecuadorense | reverse complement strand
TTCGAGGTCGCCGCCGACCTCCTTGATCATCGCGATCAGCGTTTCCTCCTGCCTTCTGAGCAGCGCCTGTTCCTCCTGTCGCATGACGCAGCGGATATGCGGCACAGGAATGTTCCAGGCATCCCTACGCCTGACGTCGAGCGTGATGCGATTGTCTGCATAGGGCAGCATGCGGCCGAAACCGAAGAAGGCGAGACGTGCATCTGCGTCTGCGGAGATCGGCGCACGGCCGACACTTCCCTGGTAG
>NZ_LFIO01001018.1 GCF_001187535.1 Rhizobium ecuadorense | reverse complement strand
TGGCGGCGATGTTCACCGGCGTACAGTCACTTGATCAGGCGCTGGATGTCGTCTGCGCCACCATCGACTGGTATTACGATTCCTACCACAACGATCCCGTCTATCTCGGCGTCTGGATGGGAACGGAGACCGATCAGGATCTGTTACAGCTGAATATCGAGCATAGCGGTCACGTCGCCGGCATCTTCCGTGACGCCGTGCGCCAGCTGGCTCCCGACCTTTGCGACGAAGAGATGTATGCGCGCAC
>NZ_LFIO01001671.1 GCF_001187535.1 Rhizobium ecuadorense | reverse complement strand
TCCTTCGTCGGCGAACACTGTAGCGTCGGCATTGTTACCAGGCCAGCTTCAGTTCTGCCCTGAGATAATTGCTGTCGCACCCGCCCACAGCTTGGAGCGCCGAGCCGACCTGGTAATGAACGGCCTCCAGCGACCCCGTGAGATTGGGATTGAAGCGGTAGTCCGCCTTGACCTGCGCATAAGCGCCGGTCCATGCCGGCCCGCTACCCGCCGTGCCTGCGACGGGAACGCTTGGCAGGGTGTAGAC
>NZ_LFIO01001080.1 GCF_001187535.1 Rhizobium ecuadorense | reverse complement strand
GCCAAACGCCCATCTCCTACGTGGCCCTCAGCACCTATGCCCGGGATCACGGCATCACCGGAAACGACTTCGGGCGATTTCTCCAGACCATGTACGCTCTCGATCGAGTTTTCCTTGAGATCGAGGCCGAGCGGTTGAAGACCGACAAGGAATAGCGGCGCGTTCCGGCGCTAGCTATATCACCCCGTATCGAAGGATAGACAAATGGCTGTAGAGTTGCGCACTCTGCGCGTCACATCTGATTTCG
>NZ_LFIO01001723.1 GCF_001187535.1 Rhizobium ecuadorense | reverse complement strand
GTCGCGCACGGCCTCACGACCATTGATGTGGCCGCCGTCCATGCCATTGGCCCAGGCGACGTCATCGGAAAGGACGGCCAGGACAGCGTCGATGTCTCTGGCGTTGAAGCTGGCATAGATGCGCTTGATCATTTCGACGTCATTGTTGGACATTTCGTTTCCTCAGTGGAGATTGAAACTTTCGCTGGGCGGCATCGAAGCGGCATTGCCTCCTGCCGCGCATCAATATACATACGTACATATGCAT
>NZ_LFIO01001834.1 GCF_001187535.1 Rhizobium ecuadorense | reverse complement strand
GTTGACGATATTGCCCCACTGGTCGGAGCCACCAAGTTGAAGCAGGCAGCCGCGGCTTTCTGCGAGGACATGAAAGTCGTAGGCCTGCATGACCATGTAGTTGAATTCCAGTAATGTCAGCGATTGCTCCCGTTCCAACCGTTGGCGCACACTCTCCGATGTAAGCATCCGGTTGACTGAAAAATGCGGCCCGATATCGCGCAGGAAATCGAGATAGTTGAGCCCGCCCAACCAGTCGGCATTGTTG
>NZ_LFIO01001129.1 GCF_001187535.1 Rhizobium ecuadorense | reverse complement strand
AGCCTGTCTCCGCAACCACAACGCAGCGGAGACACCCAGGATGATACCTTCTTTTAAGAAATTGACTCGCTGGAAGCTGATCGAGGATTGGCCACATAGAGCCAGCGTGGAGGCCGTAATCGCCTCAATGTTTGGTGAAGGCTATGCTTTTCAGTCCGTCGTAAGAGCAGTCCGGGTTATCGGGGCTTTTGTCGAATGGCAGAACAAGCGCTGTGGCGGAGAGCCAGAACGGCTCGACTTCGGAGACATAGAACTGTTCGCCTCCAGCCAGTTGTCTGCGGGTACCTTGCAACACGGCAATCGCATCGCACTTAAACGCCTGCACTGTGAACTCGTGAGAGCCGGTGTCCTGTGTCCACCACCCGAGAAAGCCGACCCAGCCGATGACATTGCCAAGCTATTCGGTGCGGAGCTACGGCGTAGAGGCTATTCAAATCAGTCAATCTCGGGTCATCTATGGCTTGCCCGGCGCTTTCTTCGGGCACTTCGAGACCAACGGGGCGGAATTTCGGGCTTCACACACAGCGACGTTCGGCTCTATCTGGCGAACAACTTTGAGGGACGAAAGAGCACCGCCCTTGTGACCTGGTTTTCACACCTCCGGGTCTTACTCCGCTTCATGTATTCTTCTGGACTTACGGAACACGATCTCTCTCCGGCGGTTCCCAGTCCGAGGACCCTACGGTTCTCGACGCTGCCAGCCTACATGAGCCTTGGGCAACTGGACGCGGTTCTCACGGCATGTGATCTGTCTACAATCGCTGGCCGCAGGGACTATGCTGTGCTTTTGCTGCTATCGAGGCTGGGTCTGCGTGCAAGCGAAGTCGCGTGTCTTTCTCTGGACGACATTGACTGGCGATCAGGCCTCCTTCGCGTACATGGCAAAGGTGGAAGGCTTGCGACCATGCCCATGCCGAAGGATGTCGGAGCGGCGATTTCGGAATATATCCTGCACGGCCGTCCGACATCCGCTTCGCGCACTATCTTTCATAGAGTTCAAACCCCATGTACGCCATTTAAGACGGCCACACCGGTCATCCTGATCGCTGGCAGGGCGCTGAGGCGAGCGAAGGTTTCTGGCACGCGGTCACGCCATGCGCATATATTCAGGCACACTTTCGCGACAATTGCGGTCAGGTCGGGGGTAGGCCTCACAGAGCTTGCCCAACTACTTCGTCACAAAGGACCCTGACACTACCAGGATATATGCGAAGTTCGATATTGAAGGTCTGCGCTCTCTGTCACGACCATGGGCAGGAGGAGTTCTATGATGGACCTGTCCGAAGCCCTTCAGGAATATCTCGCTCTACGACGGTCACTGGGCTTCAAGCTCAAATCCCAGGAGAGCCGCTTGCGCAATTTCGTGCGGTACGCAAAGGCGAATGGCGAACTGCGGATTACGTCGAAGATTGCGGTGGATTGGGCTGGCCACCAATGCGGGCCCGCGACGTGGTCGTCGCGCCTCTCGACGGTCCGCGCTTTTGCCCGACACTTGCAGGTGGTCGATCCTCAAACCGAGATTCCTCCTCCGCAAATCTTTCCACCACAAAGAAGACCGCGCCCATTCATCTATTCAGACGAACAGGTCGCCCATCTATTGAAGTCGATGCTCGATCTCCATCCCGGAAGCTTCCGGGGGCCGACATATCACTACTTCTTCGGCTTGCTTGCATCCACCGGATTGCGCTTTTCGGAGGCGGCTCGCCTTCTTCGTGAGGATGCTGACCTGGGTGCGGGCATGCTGACGATCCGCGAGACGAAGTTCGGAAAGACCCGCATCGTGCCTTTGCATCCAAGCACGACGCTGGCCCTTGGGCGATACGCGGCAATCCGCGACGATCATCCGGTCAGACGGTCCAGCCAATTCTTCTTCACCGGCGACCTTGGCAAACCTCTGATCCATGCCAATCCGCATTTCTCCTTTATCCTCTGGACACGCCGAGCGGGACTGAGGCAGCCGGAGCAGCGGGACGGCCCCAGGATTCATGATCTCCGCCACACCTTCGCAGTTCGAACACTGCTGTCTTGGTATCGGGACGGCGAAGACATCGAACGGCGATTGCCAGAGCTTTCTACCTACCTCGGGCACAATTACGTCAGCGCCACTTATTGGTACCTTACAGCGCATCCCGATCTGTTGGACCAGGCAAGACTTCGACTCGACGCACGATGGGAGGCAGCCGAATGACCAATCCACTCCCACGGCTCATCGAGCGCTTCTTTGGGCAGCGGCTCGCTCGCCAACGCAACGTGAGCCCCCACACCATCGCCTCCTATCGCGATACCTTCAAGCTTTTCCTGAAGTTCGCGCATCGTCGAACGGGCAAATATCCGTCAGCCCTTCGATTGGAGGATTTGAATGCGGAACTGATTGTCGCTTTCCTCGACGATCTGGACAGCGGGCGTCATGCCAGCCCGGCCACATATAATCTCCGGCTCACGGCAATTCGCGGCTTTTTCCGCTTCCTGGCGTTTGAGGAGCCAGCGTATAGTGGGCAGATACAGCGGGTGCTTGCGATCCCTGGGAAGATCGGATCGAAGCGGGAGGTCCAATTCCTCACGCGCAACGAGATCGAAGCGATCCTCTCGGCTCCTGATCGAAGAACGTGGGTTGGCCGCCGGGACTATGTCTTGCTATTGACCGCCGTGCAGACAGGGATGCGTCTCTCCGAACTCGTGGGCCTTGATAGAAGTGCCGTCACCATTGGCACGGGAGCGTATATCCGGTGTTTCGGAAAGGGCCGCAAGGAACGCACAACGCCGATCACTAAAATGCTGAACGCCACGCTCAAAGCATGGCTGGATGAACCCCAGAGGCGGACCGGCAATGCTCTCTTCCCGACGGTTCATGGGGAGCGGATGAGTCCGGACGCAGTTCAGTATTTATTCGCAAAATACGTCGTGGCGGCGTCGGAGAATTGCCCTTCATTAAGGTCAAAACGGATATCGCCCCATGTCCTCCGACATAGTGCTGCGATGGAGTTGTTGGATGCCGGTGTGGACAGCACGGTTATCTCATTGTGGCTCGGTCACGAATCAACGCGCTCCACCCAGCCCTACTTGCATGCCCACCTGGCAATCAAGGAAGCCGCTCTAGCCAAGATCGATCCATTCACCGGACAATCGCCTGGTCTGTTCAGGGCTGGCGACGAGTTATTGGCATTTCTCGACAAACTTTGATCCCGGCCCGAACCAATGACATCGCGGTGAAGGCCGCGATGCCATTTTAAGCCCATCACAAGCTTAGGTATGCCGCTATGGGCCTATAAGTCGATATTTACCAACAAGGGGAATGGATTTCCTGCAGATCAATTTTTGATTGTACGGAGTGATGTCACTAGCTAATTTTCCATCCGGCCGAGGCTTTTGGGAAGCTACCGATGGACAATTTATAAGACATGCATAAAACCGCCTACGACATCGCCGATTATATTTCATTCGCTGTTGTCGCGGCGGGGTTCATCCTAGTTTTTGCATCTGGCGCAGGTACTCGATACAAGTCAGTTGACGCGATGCCTAAGTGGGTGCTCGTTCGGACCGCTCTGATCTGGTTTCCCCTTGTCATTCTATTCGTCTTCGTTCAGGTCAATCGCCACACTACGCCGTGGCTGATGTATGTTCCGGTCCCTTGGCTATACCCGCTTGACCCAATCTGATTGGTCTAAAGTCCAACTTGGGTCCAAACTCGGTCTTCCAACACGTTCGA
>NZ_LFIO01000207.1 GCF_001187535.1 Rhizobium ecuadorense | reverse complement strand
CAATCTTTACTTCCGCAAAAAACCCGCCTCTCGGCGGGTTTTTGCGTTTCTGGACCGTGGTCGGGATAGAACTCAGCGCGCGCAGCTTCAGTCCAGCCCGTTCCGGGCCAGGAATTCTGCTGCCTGCATCGTCTCCAAGGCATTCGCAGTCTCCCTGAAGTAAGGCAAGCTTTGCCAGAGAGTGCGGTCGCCGACGATATAGCAGCGGCGTTTGGCGCGTGTCAGCGCCACATTCAGAAGGTTCGGCTTCGATGCCGCCCAGGCCGCCGCCCCGCTATGCTCGGCATCGGCGCCGAGCACCATGAAGACGATGTCTTCCTCCTTGCCCTGGAAGGTATGCACCGTTCCTATCCGCTCCCGCAGCCACCGTGACAGTTTCGATGGCGAACGCATATTCCCGTGGCGATCGACCCATGACGCATGGGCCAGAGACTGCCTCAGGCTGTTTTTGATCTCCTTGAAGGGCGAAATGATATAGAGATCCGGCAATGCGCCATCGCGGCGATAGGTGGCAGTGAGGACGCCGACGATGAAGTCCGTCTGTTCGGCAACGGTCTGTTTGCCCGATACCCTGCCCCTGACGTCGATCCAGGCGCTGTCGCCATAAAACGGCGGTGCGTCGCCGGCCGGGCGGCGACTATCCAGCCCGAATACCATCTTGTTCTGATAGGCGATCCGGTTGGCAAGGCCGAACATCGGATCGATGCAGCGCCGGTGCACCCTGAGAGGGCAGCCGATCCAGAGCCCGTCCGCTTCCTCGCTTTGAACCGTCGTTCCATAGCGGTTGGCGGCATCGGCGAGCATCTGCACCGACGCCCGGTTCGGCGAATATTGTCCTGCCGCCGTGTGGGGTGAAAGAGCCGAAGCGGCGGTGATCAGGGTGCTCGGAAGGATAAAGACCGGTTCGATCTGATGGGGATCGCCGATCGCCATGACGCGGCGCCCCCGCAGCAAAGCCCCGACCGCCGCTTGCGGCACCGCCTGACCGGCCTCGTCGATGAAGACCCAGCCGATCGAACCGGCTTCAAGCCCGCGGAACTGCCGGGCGAAGGAGGCGAAGGTCGTCGAGACGATGGGAACGATCATGAAAAGGCTCTGCCAGATCAATGCAATGTGCGCGTCATCGACGGGACTGTTGTTGGACAGGAGTTTGCTGATGGCGACGATGTTTCCGCCAAAACCGCGGCCTTTCCTGCCAACCTCCGCCAGCCATGCTTGATGCAGCGTCAACGCTGCTTCCAGCAATGCCGACCGCAGACCTGCCAGCTCGTCCTGATGCCAGAGGCCGCCGATCTGGAACCGGTCGGTCTCGAGATCGGCGAGAGACCCGGGTATGGCGGGATGACCGAGAACCTCGCCCAGACCGTCGAGTTCCTCTCTTTTCCTCACCCAGATATTCTGCCGTGACCGCAGTGCCTGTTCGGCCCGCTCATGTTCCCGCAAAGCCTGTTCCAGCTGAGGTTCATGGGTTTTCGTAAGACGATGCTCGCAGTCCGCCAGCGCCTTGCGCAAGTCCAGCTGCCGGCGCGCATTGGCGCCGACATCCTGCCGATGCTGCCGGGCGGGAGTGTTGGGCAGCACTCGTTCCCACCACGCAGGCGCGCTGCGGTCGAGCAGCTGTTCCTCCTCCTTCAGATCCGACAATCCTTGCCTGATCCGAAGCATTTCGGCCGCCACCATATCGCAGCGCTCCTGCGCGCGCCGAAGTTCGGCGGCGGCTGTCCCGACCCGTTGAAGCGCGTCGCCGCAGAATGCATCCTGCGAAGCCAGGCTGATGTCGTCACGGAGATCGGCATAGCGTGCATATTGACCGATCTTGTCGCGAATCCGGTCGTCGGCGGCACGAAAGGCCGACGATGCTTCGGCGAAGCTCGGCCCCTCGTAACCCTCTCGCCATTCCCAGATGGTTTGCGGCTTTGCCGCACCTGACCAGCCGGGGTTTGGCCTTTCGGCGATTTCCATGAAGGCGAAACGTTCTTTGAAGGCTCGGCGGTTCCTGGCGTTGCCGAGCGCACAGGCGACCAGCCCCCATGGACGGTCGCCGTCGGAAAGTTTGACAGCGGCGCCATTGTCTTTTTGGCAAGCGATCTTGTGTGCGATCGTCTGCAGATATTCGAGTGAAGACGCCCTGGCAATCGAACTCCGCTTGGGAAGGTCGCGCGAAATATTCTCCACCGCTGCATTGTTGGAGGAGGCGACGACCATTTCGAAACCGGTAAGGGCCGGGATCAGCGCCGATATCGAGGCGGTGCTGCGGTCTGCGAAGGTGGCGCGGCGCGGCGATCCGTCAAAGGCATCGCGCGCCGCCTTCAAGGAGGAGAGCACGCGGGCGCGCCGAACGAGATTCTCCGCGAACATGTCGCGAAGCAGGGTGGTCTTTCCCGTCCCCGGTGGTCCGTTGACCGAGAAAAGCCCGGTTTCCGAAAGCTCGCCGATGGCCGAATTGATCGCGAACTGCTGCATGAGGCTCATCGCGTGATGAGGTTCGCTGAGCCAGCGTCCGCGGTTGAGATTTCCGGGGTGTAGAGCCCGAACGATCGCCTTCCGCCCATCCTCCGAATAGAGGTCGATCCGCCTCTCCGGGGCAAGCGGGGTGAGATATCGCCTGAGCGGCTCGGGAATATCGCCGTGTTTGACGCGCATCATCGCCCGCTCGATGTCCTCGATGAAGAAGCTGTTCAGGATGCCGATCTCTTCCTCGACACTTGCGCGCTCATCCTCCTCGTCGTCGGCATCGGGGGCATGGCCCTCCTGCTGCGGCGGCAACGAAAGAACGTCAGGCCGTTCCGCCCTGTCTTTGTAGCGTATTTCAACGGCGGCGACGGGCTTCTCCTGACGCGCGGCAAAGCCCGCCCAATCGCAGAGCAATTCATGCAGCGTCAGGATTTCGCTGGCATCGAGCGGCTGATCGGCATCGTCATCGAGGGATGAAGATCTCAGCTGCCGCTGCGCCCGAAAATTCTGAAGCAATTCCGTCAGCTGCCGCTTGCTGTCGGCAAACGCCTCGTGGCTGAGCGAGGCGAGCCCCGATTTACGCACGCGTCCCAGAGCCCATGGAAGCGTCGAAACGGAAAATGTTTCGAAAATCGGCTGCCCCAGCGGCGTCAGCTGCAGGCTGGCAAAGCAGGTATCGCCATCGAGATCGCCGCGTTCAGCATCCTCATATTCGGCGATATCGGCCGCAACGCGGTCGAAGTGCTGGCGGACAGACGTAATTTCGGATTTGCCGAAAACGCCGAGGAACAGGGTAAAACCCGTGATCTGCTTCTCCTCGGGGATTGCTGGACGGCTGAGCCCGGCACTGTCATCGTCGAGTGTCTTGGCATGCAACCAGAAGACACTTCGCCCTTCACCTGCGACGATACGGCTGGAGAGATCGTAGGGAATGAAGAACTCGATCTTGTGCCAGAAGTCGAGAATGGCCAGAAGCCGTTCCCTTTCGGCGCCATCTGCATTGGTCTGCATGAGTTTCCAACTGAGGAGTTGCAAAATAGGCTTGCGCCTCTTTTAGCAACGATCGCAGCTCAAAATCAAAGACCATGGCGGCTGGGCGTCCAGAAACCGCCCGAGCACATTTACGCCGCCGGCAGGTATCTCGTCAGTGCAGCCGCGGCCGGCGTCGTTCGCCGAGTCGGTTCCAGCGGGCGAGGGTCTCGGGCACGACATCGGTCTTGTGAGGCGCGGGCTCGGCGCTCGCCTGGATCCGTTCGAGGGCGGCATTTGCCTTGGCGATATAGTCGAGTGCGGCTGGATCGTCGGAATGCACGTCCCGGATCGCGGCGAAAACGGCCTCCGCCTCGGCCAGCCGTTTGCTGGCCGCAAGAGCGATGCCACGCTTGTAGTGCGCCTGGATCAGATGCGGCCCGACCTCGCCGACCCGGCGGAACGTCTCCGCGGCCTGGTCGTATTGATGCAGGGCAAGCTGCGTGTCGCCAAGCCGCATCCGGATCGGCGTCGGATCGGGCGCTTGCTCGGCGAGGGCCTTATAGGCAGCCAGCGCCTCCGTCAGCTTGCCCCGGTCAAACAGCAGATTGGCGATCCCGAATTCCGCACCGGTATGGCCGGGAACCGATTGCAGGACCTGATTGAAGGCGATCTCGGCTTTCCCGCGGGCGCCGTTGCGGTACATGTCGAGCGCCTGTTCGTAGACGAAACGAACACTGCGCGGGTTGAGCGTGCCATGCAGATTCTGGCCGTTGCGGGTGCGGAACAGGGTGCAGCTGATCCGTCGTTCCTCGACCCCGAACATATATTTATAGGGCTCGTTTCCGCGCAGGAAGTCGTAGGTCTTGAAGCCGTGCTCGATCGCCCGCCGGATGCAATAGCCATGCAGGATGAGACCGGGAGACGGCGTCTTCCAGGTCTCGTCGCGGCCGGTGATATAGAACAGGACTGCCTTCTTCTGCCGGTCGACGATATTCGCCAGCGCGCCGAGCGGCTGGTCGCCATGCCAGAAGACTGGCACGTCGAGGTTGCCGCTGTTGAAGCAGTCCATCAGCATTTCGCGCGTGGTGATGATCAGTCGCTCGGTCCGCTCGGTGCCTTTGCGGGCGCTCCACTTGGTCCGCCAGAGATTGAAGAGGATGTCCAGGTCGCGCTCGATGGTCGCGGGGCTCGCCATCGTGATCCGGTAAATATCGTCTCCTTCGACCTTGCGCAGAAACCGCCGCAGCTTCTGGCGCGTCTGGCTGCTCATGCGCTGGTCGAGATAATCGTCGAAGCTTGCTGGCAGGGGAACGATGGGGCAGATCGTATTATCGATATTTTCGCTGTTTTTCGGCGAGCTGTCGCGAAACATCACCTCCGGCCCCTTCAGCGCCTCGATCATCTTCTCGCGCCGCCCGGCTGGGCCACAGAAATATTCGAGCTTCAGGTCCGTCCAATTCTGATGTTTGAGAAACGAGGCGAAGCCGGCAATGGCATGATGCTCGTAATCCGGCCTGACGATGAAGCCGGTATAATCGGCCGCAAAATTGCCAGCCATCATGATCTCGTCGTAGAATTGCCCGGTCTTTTCGTTCAGATGCGTGATCAGGCGCAAGGGAAAAAAAGCCACATAGGATGCTTCCGGATCGCGTTCGCGAAGGGCGAGTACGAACCAGCGGCGCCGGCGGGAAAGATAATTCTTCAGCCAGATCCAGGAGAGGAAATGCTGCGCATCGGGATCATCCGTGAAGACCTGATCCCAGTTGTCGCGTACCGCCTCGAACCCGGCAATGGTGTCGATGATATCTATGCGCATGTCCGCCCCCCAATACCCCATACGTTACTCGGGAGCTTTCATTCTAATGCGAAACATCGATCTTCAAATAAACCGTCCGGATGAATTGAAGGGCTTAAATAGGATTAGTCTTGAGCCGGCAAATAATCTAAAATACGACTTTGTTTCTGTTGAAAATTCAAAGCCATAGTGCTCGTCGTGCCGCATTGCATGGCCCGCTTCGCTTCATGTCGCCCGAACGTGTTCCACGCTTGGCGACGCCCCATACATAAGGATTAGATCAGAGCTCGCCGGAGATCTGTGGGCTCGCATGGATGAAGGCCCAGAGCGCCCGGCTGATGGCGACGATTTCGGCGATCGACTTCTCCAGAAGGTCGATCTCGCGTGCATCCATCTGCTCGACTTTGCCGTAGCGGATCTCCTTGTCGTCCTCGACCAGCCGCATCAGCTGCGTGCTCGAAATCTCCCCCTTCTCGTCGAAGGAATAGATGCAGTGGTTGTACTTGTTGCGGGTCTTGGATTCTTTCTTCAGCCGCGACATGGCTGAAAGGATTGCCTTGCGGTCCGAGGGTGAGGTCGAGGCGAGTTTGGCAAGCCGTTCGACGAGATCGATCCGTGCCCGTGTCGTGTTAAGGGTCAGGAAGACGACGATTGCCGCATCCTTTTCGACCCGCAGCAGATGGGCGATGATGTAGATCAGCAGGCTTTCGGTATTCGTCCAGACATAGTTCAGGCGCCCGACCCGCAGGAGGACATCGGACATTGCCGCCATGCTCGCCCTTTCTTCCCCAAAGGGGATGATCCATCCCGGAGGGATGATACATGCCGATACCATATCAGAACAACAGACACATCCTTTATATCCAGCGGATCGCCGTCGTTTGCGGTCGCCGCGGTCAGCGTTCCTTGAAAGCCCGGGACATGCTGTCGGTGATTGGTTTGCTGATATATTCGAAGAAGGTGCGTTCCGACGTCTGGATCAGCACTTCGGCCGGCATGCCGGGAACGGGATGGAAATTATGCACCCGCGCAATCTCGGAATCCGGAATTTGGACGCGCACGATATAGACGTCCTTGACCGAAACCCCCGAATTTTCCTCGATCGAGTCGGCCGAGACGTAAAAGACCCTGCCCTCCAGCACTGGCGTCGTTCGCCGATTGAGCGCCGTCAGACGGATCGAGGCCGTTTCTCCCTCGCGCAGCTGGTCGATGGAGGTGCGCAGCACCTGCGCTTCCAGGATCAGCGGCACGTGCGCCGGCAGGATTTCCATGATCGGCTTGCCCGTCGTGATGACGCCGCCGGCGGTGTGGAAATAAGAGCGCACCACCGTACCCGTCACCGGTGAGCGGATGGTGGTGCGCTCCAGCACGCCGGCAGCCTCACGCATCTGCTGGCGCACGCTGTCCAGATCGGATTCGGCGGTCTCGAGCGCATCGAGCGCCGCCTGCTTGTTGGAATTGACGGCAATGATGGCTTCCTGGCGGAACTTGGCAACCTCTGCCTCGCTCTCGTTGAGCTCGCCGTTCAGGCGAGAAATGTCGCCCATCGCGTCGGCGATCGCCCGCTCGATCGCCAGCAGATCGGTTTTGCGCATATAGCCGACCTTGACCAGCCTGGCCTTGGAATCGCGTTCCTCGGTCAGCAGCGCCAGTTGCCTTTCAAAGGATTCTCGTTGGCCTTTATAGCCGGCGAAACGGTATTCCAGCGACTTGATGTTCTTCTCGATCAGGTTGAGCTGCTCTTCGAGTTTGATCTGCTTGCTGTGGAAGACGACGTTCTGGCTCTGGATGATCGCGCCGATGTCGGGGTCGCTCGCCTCTTTCGTCACGATATCGGGAAACTGGAATTTGCGCAGGCCCTGTGCCTCGGCGCGGAGCCTTGCGACGACGGCTTCCAGGCGCAGGCGGCGTAGCTGCAGCATCCGTTCGTTCGAACGGGATGCGGTGGTGTCGAGGGTCAAGAGGACATCGCCTTCCTTCACCGTGTCGCCTTCACTGACGCGCATTTCCCTGATGATGCCGCCTTCCAGATGCTGGATGATCTTGTTGTTGCCCGTTGCAACGAAGCTCCCCTGCGCGATGACAGCAGAGGCGAGCGGTGCGGTCGCTGCCCAGTAGCCGAAGCCTCCGAACGAGGAGAAAAGAACCGTCAGGCCGACGATGCTGTGCATCCGGATCGAGCGCGGCACGTCGCTATACCATTCGAGCTGCGCCGGACCGGCCGTCTCCTGATTTTTCCGTCCCATGTCGTTCACCCCTATGTCGTTCACCCTTCGATGCGCGGTGCTTGTTGACCGTTATTGCCGTTGTTCTTGGAAAGCGCCTGCAGCACCTCGATCCTTTCGCCGAACATGGCGACAGTGCCCTCCTTGAGCACGAGGATCTTGTCGACGCATTGGAGCAGAGCCGGGCGCTGGGTGATGGTTACGGTGGTGATGCCCTGCTTCTTGGCGTGGATTAGCGCCTTGGCAAGGGCTGCCTCACCTTGGGTATCGAGGTTCGAATTCGGCTCGTCGAGGACCACGAATTTGGGATTGCCGAAGAAGGCGCGGGCAAGCGCGATGCGCTGCTTCTGGCCACCGGAAAGCGGAGCGCCGTCGGCTGCCACGATGGTTTCATAGCCCTGCGGGAAGCCCGCGATGAGCTCGTGCACGTCGGCCAGCACCGCGGCCTCGTAGATCTGGCGATCCTCGACGTCGTCGCGCATGCGGCAGATATTGGCCTTGATCGTGCCGGGAAAGAGCTGCACGTCCTGCGGCAGATAACCGATGCTTTCGCCGAACTGGCGCTGGTCCCAATTGCGCAGATCCATCAGGTCGAGGCGCACACTGCCCGATGTGGGCACGATCGAGCCGACGAGCATCTTGCCGAGCGTCGTCTTGCCGGATCCGGAATTGCCGATGATCGCCAGCGATTCCCCCTTCTTGAGCGAGAAGGAGATGCCGTTGAGAATGACCTTCTTCTGCGGCGGCGGCACGAAGAGAATGCGTTCGACATCGAGCCGGCCTTCGGGGTTGGGAAGGCGCAGACGCGGGAAGTTCAACGGGGAGTTCAAGAGCAGGCTCTTGATCCTGGAATAGGCGGCGGCCGAGCGGTTGAACTGGTGCCAGCCTTCGATGGCGCCTTCGATCGGCGCCAGCGCCCGTCCCGAGATGATCGAGGACGCAATCACCATGCCGCCGGTCAGCTCGCCGGCGAGCGACAGATGCGCACCCCAGCCGAGCAGGGTAACCTGGGTGATCATGCGGCAGGCCTTCGATATGCCGGAGAAGATGATGTTGCGGTCCTGCGCCTCGACCTGCGATTTCAGCGAGCCCGCGGTTTCCCGGCCCCACATCTTCACGGCCTCGGGGATCATCGCCATTGCGTTGATGATCTGCGAATTGCGCGACATGGAATCGAGGTGGAAATTGGCCCGGCTGAGATAGCCGTTGGATTCGGCAAACTGGCGGGCGGTGAATTTCTGGTTCAGATAGGCGATCAGGAAAAGCACCGCGCAGCAGGTGAGGATGATGATGCCGAGATGCGGATGCACGAAATAGACGACCACGACGAAGAGCGGCATTAGCGGCGCATCGAGAAACGCGATCAGCGTGCCTGACGTCAGGAAGCCGCGCAGCAGCTGCAGGTCCTGCAGCGTCTGATAGTCCTTGCCGCTGCCATGCAGCGATGCCCGCGCCGCGGCGCTGAGGATCGGTGCGCCGAGCTGCACTTCGAGCTCCACTGCGGTGCGCATCAGGATGAAGCGACGCACCGAATCCATGAAGGCCTGCAGCAGCACGGCGCCGAGCACGGCGATCGAGAGCATGACGAGCGTGTCGATCGAGCGGCTGGTCAGCACCCGGTCGGATATCTGGAACAGATAGAGCGGGATAGCCAGCAGAAGCACATTGATGGCGATCGTGAACATCATCACGACAACCATGTTGCGTCGGACCGCCGCCATGCCGCGCGAGAGGCTGGCGGCGAAATTCACAGGCTCGCTGCGCTTGTGAAATCCGCCGCCACTTCCTCCGCCCCCGCCCCCGCCGCCCCCGGGATCGGAATTTTTGCCGTTGCCGCCGCCGCCGCTGCGCAGCCGCCTGTCGTTCTCGCTGATCGGACCCCTCTCGCCATCGATGGTTTTGCCGAAGGGCATCGTCGGGTTCGATTTGAGCTCGGTCTCCTCCTTCGGCCTTTCCGGCGCCGCCCGCGCTTCGACCGGCGGCTGGGCCGCTTCGATCGGTTTTACTTCCACCGGTTTTGCTGGCATCGAGCCCTGCAGCATCGCTGCAGGAGGTGCCGTTTCTGCCTTCGTTGCGGCGTCCGGCGAGGCTTCCGTTGTCACCATCTTTTGCGGCAGAGGCGCTTGCACGATGCCTGAGCGCGCCATATCGGCAGCTTCGCTTGCTGCAACTTCGGCCACCTCTTTGCTTCGATCGGGAGATGGCGATGGAGATGGAGAGGCGCTACCGCTGAGCCGGCGAAGGTTCTCGACCGCCTCATCGATCGCAGAGAGGCACAGATTGGTCGTCTTCGCTTCCGAAGGAGCAGCGGAGGGAATATTGCCCGATCTGAGATCGAGGGCGCTGCCTGCTGCAAACATCTGTTTGGAAATCTGGTTCATCGTGATTCCTCCGCGATCCTTAAGGTCACGCGACCATGGCTTGCATGACGTCGGGATGCCCCGACGACCACGAAAGATCATGCCCGGCATTGATGACGCCATCAGCGGAATCGCCGCCCGCGGGATCGTCGTCATCGAGGAAGGCGATGACTTCGTTGGCAAGTCTGTCGTCGGCCGGTTGCGGCTGTGTCGTATCATGCTCCACCAGCCCGCCCTGAATGAGGATGGCGTCCGAATAGAGCTGGCCTGCCAGATAGGTGGTGTCGCCGAAACTGTCGTAGTCGACGATCTCGGCGATGTTGATGACCGCATTGCTGCCGGTGTCGATCGTAACAGTGGCATCGGGATTGTTCTCGATGAGCGTCGATGCCGCCAGGGTCACATCATCGGAATCACCGAGGATGCTCACCTGCTTGATAATCGTCATGTCGTAGAGATTGCCGGTGATGTAGAGCACGTTGAGCCCGGCATATCCCTGGAAATTCGCATCGAACGACAGCCCTTCCGGCATATTGGGATCGTGATCTTCGATCGCTTTCTGCGCTTCGACCATATAGTCCGGCATCGCCTCGAAGCTGCCCGTCCCGACATTGTGGATCGAGGCGAAATTCCAGATCAGGTTGTTGCCGGTTTCAATGTCGGCGCCGGGATCGGCGTCGTTTTCCGCCCGTACCCAGTCATTGTCGTAGAGCAGCGAGATCTGCGTGATGCTGTTGATGTCGAGCACATTCCCGCCGATGATCACCAGATCATATTGCATGCCCATGCCGAAAAAGGAGGAGAAGTTGATGGAGGTATTGCCGCCTGTCAGAACCGTGGTTTCGGATCCCGAGGTGGTAACCGTCATCGTGTCGTTGTCGCTGATGAAGTGATACTGCTCGACCCATTGTACGAAGGAAACGTCGCCGTCGATGACGCTGACGCGCCAGCTGGTCGGGAACGTCGGATCGGCCGCGTCGGTTTCGGCGTGGCTCGATGCTTCGAAAGTGCTTTGTTGGAACACGGCGATATTCTTGGCGACGGTTCCGGCCTCCTCGGCCGAATAGCCGGATGAGCACAGCGCCGAGGCGATCTCGTCATGATCGCTGTAGACAAAGGATTGGGAAACCGCGTCGACCTGGTGGTAGTTGCCCATCACAGCGGTGACCGAGGCGATGACGCCGGTATTGATCACCGAGGCGACGTTGACGACGACGTTCGCACCGGCGGTCACGTCAAGGCTGTTGCCGCCCGGGTCGGTCTGCTCGACGGATGAATTGCTGTCGTCGGGCTCTTCCGGGAGTTTCGCAAGGCCGCGGTCGGGCAGGAAATCATCGAGCACAGGTATATCGGCCTCGACCTTGCCGTTGATGTAGACGGCGCCGTTGACCTCGGGGTCGATGCGAATGAAATCATGCGTGGCGTCGGCGCTAAGCGGGGTTGCCTCGCTGTCGCCGCTATCTTCACTGTCTTTGCCGTCCTCGGTATTCTTGGCGTTCTGGATATAGTTTTCGATATCCTGGGCGATTTTCAGCGCGCCATCATAGGTATCGGTTCGGTGGAGGTCCGAAAAAGGCGTGTAGAGTTCGGCCGCGGTGCTGAACTCCGCCAGCCGCTCGATCACGAAACTCGTGTCCCGGGCAGCATGGATGCCGTCCGTCATGTCGAGATAGTCGTCGTCGTAAAGCACGTTGACCTGGAGCACATGGCTGATCGACGACCCAGGCCCGGCAAAGACATTCAGCTCCGGCTCATCCGATAGCACGATATCCGTGGGCGAGCCGAAATGCGGTAACGGGATGTCCTTTGCGGCAATCGCCGCCAGTTTCTCGAGGCTTTCTTCGAAGACGCGGCCCAAATGGCGCGCCGGACCGAATTCGATCTCGTAACTGCCGCTGTTGTAGATGATACCGGGATCGTAGTCCTTGAGCTGCAGATTGGACGAGAAGGCTGAGGTAAAAGCGTCCTGATCGGGCAGAGCCGGTCCATCTTCGCCAGGACCTGCGCCTTCGGCATATTTGGTGCGCGCCCTCATCTCTTCGGTGGTCATCTCGAAGAGACCGATGAAGTGCGCAATGATTTCCGAAATCTTCTCGATATGCATGGTTCGGCCCTCCCATTCGAAATGACGATCGGCCTTGGAAGCGGCCCCGCCGGGAGCCATGGTGTGGTCGTCAAACCGTTTTCAAACAGTCGAACTGCACCGGCGGCGCCGGTGCAGTTCGTCTTCGTCCTTGGAGGTCAGTGTCAGGTGCTGGTATCCTCGCCGACGTCGGAGGCATGAGAATTGCCGCCGATGACGCTGGAGTCGACTGTGTTGCTGAGTAGGTTCGCGCCCTGAACGAGCTCGAGGTGGAAGCCGGAATTGGCAAGGATCGCGGAGGCATCGGCTGCGCTCGACCCGCTGGCGTCGTCGCCGGCCTTGAGATCCCAGCCCTTGCCGTCCATCTCCATGCCTTCCGCGCTATCGGCGGTGCCGGCATTGGCGTTCAGATGGTTCTGGGCGCCGTCGTTGTCCATCTTGATGTTCCAGGCACTGTCCTGGTCAGCCAGATGGTTCGCCTGGACGGCGCTGAAGCCGCTGTCGTTGCCGGCACCCGTCAGCGAATCGTTGAGAATGTTGTCGACGTCGAGCGTGAAGGAGAAGTCGTCGCCGAGATTGAAGGCGAGGTCGTGGCCGGCAACGCCGAGGTTGTCGAAGTCCTTGACGTCCTCGATGACGGCGAAGTCGGTGTCGGTCTTGTTGAAGCTGTCAGCGGTATTGTTGCTGTCGGAGATCGTCTTGGTGTCCGTATCCGTAATGGTCTTGATATCGGTGTCGGTCACGGTCTTCGTATCGGTGTCCGTGATCGTCTTGGTGTCGGTGTCGTTGTCGCTGTACGACTTGCTGTCATAACTCCAGTCGTAGTCGTTATTGGAGTCGGTAATCGTCGTGGTCTTGGTGCTCGTATCGTCGTCGGATTTGTAGCTCCAGTCGTATTCGTTGTCGCGGTTGTCGCCGTTATTGGCAGACACATCGATGTCGGCCTTTACCTCGACGTCGACGCTGTTGTCGGTATTGTCGCGGTTGTCGCCATTGGCGACGCCCCCGACATAACCGGTCGAGCCGTCGTCGACTTCCGTTGAATTGATGGCGCTGTTGGCATAGCCGTCGGCAAGCGCCCCGACCTTGGTGATTTCGGTTTCGTCGCCCGATGATTTCGGGTCGTGTTTATAGGCGTCGGACATCAAACGTTCTCCAGAAAAAAACCGGAGCAGCCTTTCGAAATCCCTCTCATCTCAAATGGGATTTTGCTCGCGCTCGCTCCGATGTGGTTAACATCGGCAGATGTATTCGGTACCAGTCATCTGCGGCTTTTCGCGATTTGTTGATCAAACCGTTGGTATTGGGATTGTACGTACTCAGTACAAGGCCGCACATATCCAGCTCCACATCCTAAAGAGGATAAGGAGTATCCAGGCGTTATTGTCGTTGAGTTGCCCTAAATGGATGCCATGTA
This sequence comes from Rhizobium ecuadorense, assembly GCF_001187535.1. GTDB lineage: Bacteria > Pseudomonadota > Alphaproteobacteria > Rhizobiales > Rhizobiaceae > Rhizobium > Rhizobium ecuadorense. The sequence continues at coordinate 170,810 of NZ_LFIO01000207.1, read as the reverse complement.
TCAAAAACACACGCCGATACCTGGATCGTCCATGCCGCCTCTTGGGCGACGATCACAGATTGCTGGAAAAAATGCGGAGCCGATAGATATCAATTCGGGCTAAGGCGGATTTGCCACGTCCGGCTAGCCTCTTCCGGTGCAACGTCGGGACGTCTTTGTGGGTGGCGGTGCCCGTGTCTCTGGAATCCGGAAGCCCCGCATTCGCGGCTGGGTTGAGGTCCACTTTGCGGCGGTTCCGACACCTCATGCAGGCCGAAAATATAACAATCTGTACTGAACTATTACATTCAGCTCTCATCTATAGTGAGAGCAAATATAACCTTGAAGTACCCATATCAGTAAAAATGCAACCAAAGCTTAGTATATTATCGTTTTTTGCCCACTAAAACTAATCACTTTGGGCCATTTCCTTCCCTCTCAATCCGTATTAACATAATTAAGAAATGTCTAAAAAATAAAGCGGTGAGATCAGGGGCAGGCATTTCTTACTATCGAATACCCGCCATCGCTCCACGTTTGAGTAAAGTGTAACGCTAGGGGAGGCGTATATGTTCATGACAAGCTCAGGAATGGAGAATACAGACCAGTGCAAGAAATTAGGTTCATCCGGAAATACTATATTAGTCGTCGCCAAAGCCGATCTGTTTTCGGAATGCATGGTAGAGGCGCTAGCCAAGAAATTTCCGAACTGTGATGTGGCGAGCATAACAAGCACGAAGCCGATGCTGGAAAAAGATGCCGGCGATTTGAAGCTCGTTTTATTCTATCATATACCTGCGCCGGAGCTTCATGAGGCGCTGCAGGCTGCCCGCGAAAACCACCCGGAAACCTCTGTCGGACTTGTCGTCGAAGCCATCGACATGCTCGAACCCTATGTCAGTCGCCTGGTGGAGGCAAGGATCATCGATGGCGTCCTGCCGCTCAACCTGCGGCTCGATGTCTTCATGGCCGCGGTGGATCTGCTGATGAAGGGCGGCGAACATTTTCCGTCAGCCCTGCTCAATCGCCTCACCAACAAGAACACCCAGCTGGAGCCTTCGCTCTATCAGACAAAATCGGTTGATGCGGCGCGTACCAATGCGCTGAAGCTGAGACGCGACAGCATCTCCTCTTTGACCACGCGCGAGGTTCAGATCCTGGATCTCATCTGCAAGGGCACGCAAAACAAGATCATCGCCGACAAGCTGCATCTTTCCGAAAACACCGTGAAGGTTCACGTCCGCAACATCTACAAGAAGATGAACGTCCGAAACCGCACGGAAGCTGCATCCCGTTTCTTCAACGAGCATCCCGCCGGCGAGGACGACATGTCCGGCCGGTGGCGCAACTGATCTACCCCGCCGCGCGTCTGTTCAGGCACGCAAGGAGGCGTAGCACGTTTCAGATCGACGGTCGTGCGAAGCAGCGCGACTTCTGTCCGAAGCCGCTTGGAGAGCAGATATAAGGCGCCGAGCCGTGATAGGCGACGCGAACCGTAGATGCAGCCGGGCGTTCGCGCCGATTTGCCGGATAGGCATAGGCTTTCGCGACGCGCGGCGCCTCGACGACGACGACGTTCTTTTTGGCGACGGCGGCGATGTCGTCGTTGACGACCGTACAGGCCGTCGTTCCGATCGCAAGAAGCGTCGTTCCCCCGGCAAACATCGCAAAATGAAAAAGACGCCAGCCTCTCGGCTGCGCTGCAGCTTGTTTTTTCAACATGGCCAAAATCCCTCGCATATGGCGCTTCCGGATGCAAGACCGGTCGTGCAGTTCCGCGCGGCCAACCCTACCATTACTTATAGATCAACTTCATGGAGTGAAGCTTGAGTGAGGCCAGGACACTCGTTCTGAGGGAATAATAGATATAAAATGATTAATCATTTGTTAATTTTAAGAATAGTTACGTAATTATTTTGGATACTGAGGCTTTTTGAAGTTGACCTTAGCTGTTATCGCCTTATCATTTTAATAGTAATTCAATTGCCTGAAGAATAATTCAAAAGTTATTCATGTTTGGATAGTCGCTATCAAGAATGTCCAATCGGATAGGCAAGACGTGCAGCGCATAACTAAAACAAAAGACTAAATACATGGGAAGGGGTTTGTAATGCGTAGTTTCGTTCCCAACGAAGGTTCTTCCGAAGTAGCAGGCGTGCCGGTGCTCAGGGAGCCGGGCACCGCTCTGGTAAATGGCGGGGCGGGTTTCCTCGGCTCGCATCTCTGCGAAAGGCTTCTGCAGCGCGGCCACCGAGTTATCTGTCTCGATAATTTTTCGACCGGCCGCCGCGTGAATGTCGATCATCTCGCCTCGAACGCCCGTTTTCACGTCGTCGAGCACGATGTTCGCCAGCCCTTCGATATTGAAGCGTCGCTCATCTTCAACTTCGCCTCGCCGGCCTCTCCGCCCGACTATCAGCGGGATCCGGTGGGCACATTGCTCACCAATGTGCTTGGCGCGGTCAACACCTTGGATTGCGCCCGCAAGACCGGTGCGACCGTCGTTCAGTCGTCGACGTCGGAGGTCTATGGCGACCCGAACCAGAGCCCGCAGCACGAATCCTATTGCGGCAATGTCAACCCGATCGGACCGCGGGCCTGTTACGACGAAGGCAAACGCAGCGCCGAGACCCTGTTTTTCGATTATCACAGGACTTACGGCGTCGACATCAAGGTGGGCCGTATCTTCAACACCTATGGGCCGCGCATGCGTCTGGATGACGGCCGGGTGGTCTCCAACTTCATCGTGCAGGCGCTGCGCAATGCGGACCTGACGATCTATGGCGATGGTCAGCAGACCCGCTCTTTCTGCTATGTTGACGATCTCGTCGAGGGCTTTCTGCGTTTCTCGGCCGCCGGCAGCGCCTGCCACGGTCCGATCAACCTCGGCAACCCGACCGAGATCACGGTTCGGCGCCTGGCGGAAATCATCCGCGACCGGACCAATTCGCGCTCCCGCATCGTTCATCTGCCTGCGGTCACCGACGACCCCCGCCAGCGCCGACCGGATATTTCCCGGGCGATCGCCGATCTGGGCTGGCAGCCCTGCATCGGCCTCGAAACCGGCCTGGCGCGCACCGTCGATTATTTCGACGGCTTGCTTACTGGCGCAAAGAAGGCCGGCGCCGAGAAGGCGGAGGTCGTATGACATGCCCCGCTACATTCTGGTTACCGGCGGCGCCGGTTTCATAGGCAGTCATATCTGCAAAACGCTGGCGCGGGCCGGCATGATCCCGGTCACCTATGACAATCTGTCGACAGGGCATGCCGACAGTGTCCGCTGGGGACCGCTGATCCGGGCGGACCTCGCCGATGCAGCCACACTGCGCCGAACGCTCGCAGAGTTTTCGCCCGATTGCGTCATCCATTGCGGCGCCAATGCCTATGTCGGCGAATCCGTCGAGATGCCCAGGAAATATTACCGCAACAACGTCGTCGGCAGCCTGACGCTGCTGGAGGCCTGCCTCGACCAGGATATCGAACGGATCGTCTTTTCGAGCAGCTGCGCCACCTATGGCGTCCCCGCCTCCCTGCCGATAGGCGAAGAAACGCCACAGCAACCGGTCAATCCCTACGGCCGCACCAAACTGATCTTCGAGATGGCGCTCGAAGATTTTGCCGCCGCCTACGGGATCCGTTTTGCCGCGCTGCGTTATTTCAATGCGGCCGGCGCCGATCCGGAGGGTGAGCTTGCCGAGCGTCACCAGCCCGAGACCCATCTCATCCCTCGCGCCCTTCTCGCTGCCGCCGGCAGGCTGGAGCGGCTCGATATCTTCGGCACCGATTATCCCACCGAAGACGGAACCTGTGTGCGCGACTATATTCATGTCAGCGATCTCGCACAGGCGCATCTTGCCGCCGTCAATCATCTGATGGCCGATGGCGGCTCGCTCAGCGTCAATCTCGGTTCCGGCCGGGGCACTTCGGTGCGCGAGATCCTCGAAGCCATCCACCGGGCGACCGGCCGTGAAGTTCCCGTCCGGTATCGCCCCCGCCGGGCCGGCGATCCGCCGATCCTCTTTGCCGAAACGGCAAGAGCGAAGGCGGAACTCGGCTTCACGCCCGCTCTTTCGGATATCGATACGATCATCCGCACCGCCGGTCCGACTTTCGGCCTGAAGGTGACGGCATGAGCATTGGTTCGGAAATCGGCCACCGTGCCAGGACGGCGAAAGCCGCCGCCGCGGATACTTTCGATCCAGTTTTTACCGGCTGGAACCGTGCCGCTTACGGCCTCGGCATCCTCTGCTGGCTGGCGGCCCTCGGCTATTTTTGGATCTGGTGGTGCCAGTCGGCCCACATCATTTCCTGGACCGCTTTCGTGCTCATCACCCTCGTGCTGGGCTGGATCACGCTCGTTCCGGCCTATTTCATCCTGATCTTCCTCGACGCGCGGACGGTCAGCCCGCGCGCGCGGCTGCCGGAGGGGCGGGTGGCGATGGTGGTCACCAAGGCACCGTCCGAGCCTTTTGCCGTCGTCCGCGCCACGCTGCAGGCGATGCTCGATCAGGTCGGCGTCGATTTCGATGTCTGGCTGGCCGACGAGGATCCTTCGGAAGAGACCCGGCGCTGGTGCGCCGAGCACGGCGTGCTGATCTCCACTCGAAAGGGGGTGGCGGACTATCATCGCGCAGCCTGGCCGCGCCGGACGCGCTGTAAGGAAGGCAATCTCGCCTATTTCTACGACCATTTCGGCTATGCGCGTTACGATTTCGTCGCCCAGTTCGATGCCGATCACGTGCCGACGCCGACCTATCTCCGCGAGGTCCTGCGTCCCTTCGCCGATCCCGCGATCGGCTATGTCTCCGCGCCCAGCATCTGCGATGCGAATGCCGCTACGAGCTGGGCGGCGCGCGGCAGGCTCTATGCCGAGGCCAGCCTGCATGGTTCGCTGCAGACCGGTTACAACAATGGCTGGGCGCCGCTTTGCATCGGTTCACATTATGCGGTTCGCACGTCAGCGCTTCGTCAGATCGGCGGCCTCGGCCCCGAGCTTGCCGAAGACCATTCGACGACGCTGATGATGAATGCCGGCGGCTGGCGCGGCGTGCATGCCGTCGATGCGATCGCCCATGGCGACGGCCCGGCGAATTTTGCCGATCTCGTTGTCCAGGAGTTCCAGTGGTCGCGCAGCCTGGTTACCATTCTGCTGCAACATTCCAGCCGTCATATCGGGCATCTGCCGTGGCGGCTAAAATTTCAGTTCGTGTTCTCGCAGCTGTGGTATCCGCTTTTTTCCGCATTCATGGCGGTGATGTTCCTGCTGCCGGTTGCCGCCTTGCTGACGGGCCATGTCTTCGTCAACGTCACCTATCCGGATTTTCTGCTGCATTTCGCACCGATATCGGGCGTGCTGACGCTGTTTTCCGTCTTCTGGCGGGCGACGGGAAGCTTCAGGCCGCATGATGCGAAACTGTTCGGCTGGGAGGGGCTGGCCTTCATCTTCCTGCGCTGGCCATGGTCGCTCGCCGGCAGCCTGGCGGCCGTGCGCGATTATATCTCCGGCTCCTTTGTCGATTTCCGCATCACGCCGAAAGGAAAGCAGCAGCAACATTCTCTGCCGCTGCGCGTCGTCGCGCCCTACATCGCGCTCGCCGGGCTATGTGCCGTCGCCATGACGCTCGCCAGCGAGGCGGCTGCCGCCCAGGGCTTTTATATCTTTGCCGCGATAAATCTTTCGATCTATCTGTCGGTGACGGTGCTGATCGTCCTTCGCCATGCGATCGAGAACGGTCTGCCGCTTCTACCGCAATCGCACGGGCTGCGGCTCGCGACCGCCATGGGGCTTGCGATCTGGCTTACCGGCGGCATGCAGCTCGGCGGCCATGGTCTCCGCAGCCTCGAAGCCCTTTCCCACGGCCAGCCATTCGTCAGCTTCACCGAAACGCAATTTGCCGTGGCCGGCGCCGGCCTCGGCGGCGGCAAGACCAAGATCACGAAATTCCGTCTCAAATGGAATGGGTTCGGCAACATGGGACGGGACCAACAGGGTGTCTGAGCCGGCGGAACCGGCAAGTGCCGAACAGGAGGATGTAATGCGTATCGGATCGAAACTTTATGGAGCAGCGCTTGCTCTCAGCCTATGCCTGCCGTTGGCGGCACATGGCGAGACAGCCGGCAAGAAGGCGGCGACGCCGACGCCGCTCAGCGCCTATGAGCTCTACCGCATCTACGGCGACAAGACCTGGGTCTGGAACACCGGCGGCGGCCGTTTCTCGGATGACGGCCGGCGGTTCGTCGCCTGGGTGAACGACAAGGGCAAGCAGTCCTTCGCTGAGGGCAAATGGGTAGTCGATGATCTCGGCCAGCTCTGCATGCGCGCCACCTGGACGAATGCCGAGGGTGCGGCCCGCGCCAGCACCTGTTTCGGTCACCGCAAGATCGGCAACACGATCTATCAGCGGCGCCAGCCGGACGGCAATTGGTACGTTTTCCGTCATGCGTCGGTGCGCGGGGATGACGAGTTTCTCAAGCTCGTTTCCATGGATTCGGTCAGCGACAAGGCGCGCGACCTGAAGCAGGTCCTGCTGAGCCAGGAAGTAGCCCGAAAAGGAGGGTGAGTCGTGAAGAAGCTGATGAAAAAAAACCTCTCGACCGCAGCGATGGCGCTGCTCCTTCTGTGTGCCGCGGACATGCCTGGCCGAAGCGAGATGCAATATGCCGGCATTGCCCCGAACCCGGCGGCAGGCGTCCAGACGATCATCGACAAACGTCCCGTCCTTCATGCCGACGGCATCAAGTTCGGTGCCTACGATCCGCATGGCGATTTTGGTGCACAAGCCAATGTGGCAACCGAAGCCCTGTTCCTGCCCTGGGAGGACGTCGATCTGGAGACGCTGCGCGTCGCCGATGCCTACGCGCAGGCCAGGGGCCGCAATCTGCTGATTACAGTGGAACCGTGGTCCTGGGACGTCGACTGGCGGCTGACCTCCGCCGAGCTTCGCCGGAAGGTCCTGCGCGGCGATTACGATGTCAACATGCGGGCGATCGCGCAAATGATATCCCAGCTGAAAAGCCCGGTAATCGTCCGCTGGGGCCAGGAGATGGAGGACAAGTCGGGGCGGTTCTCATGGTCCGGGTGGAATCCGCGCGATTATATCACCGCCTACAAGCGGATGATGGATATCGTCCGCCAGGAGGCGCCGGGCACTGAAATCATGTGGTCGCCGAAGGGCGAGCCGGGCTTGCAGGACTATTATCCCGGCGACGATTATGTCGATCTCGTCGGCCTGTCGGTCTTCGGCCTGGAACGCTACGACGAGCTTGCCTACAACAAGCACCGGACATTCTCCGAAGCGCTGAAGCAGGGTTACGATCTCGTCGCCGGCTATGGCAAGCCGATCTGGGTGGCGGAGCTCGGTTATGAAGGCGGCGACGCCTATGTCAGGCCCTGGATCGAAACCGCGACGCTGAAGCAGAGCGCCTTTCCGAATTTGCGGGAAGTGGTCTATTTCAACGATCGGGATGTGCATGCCTGGCCGTTCGATCTCGGCCGGCCGGACTGGCGCGTCGTCGAAAGCCTGGCCAACTGACGGCCCGGAAAGAGAGAGGCCCGCCGGGGTTTGCGGGCCTCCTCTTACCTCAGGCGATCGATCATCCTTTGAGCGTCGCCTTACCCTCTTCGATGAGCCGGGTCGCCGCATCGGCCGGCGAAACCCGTTCGAAGGCGAGTTCGTCGCAGATCGGGCGCAGGACGCGCTGGTCGAACTGGGTTGCACCCATCGGCACCGGCGGCGGATATTCGCCGACCTGATCTTTGAGAAGATTGACGTATTTGACCGTTTCCTGCTCCGTCGGGTTGAGCTGCGGCAGAATGGCTTCACGCACGGCCGGCGACATCGGCACACCGCGCTCGACGCCGAGGATCTTGCCGGCCTCGATATCGTTGACGAAGAAATCTATGAATTTCGCGGCCGCTTCGCCATTCTTCGTCGTGGCGCCGAGACTCCAGATCAGCGCAGGACGGTAGTAGTGGCCCGACGGCCCGCCCTTCTTTTCCCGCGGCAGCATGGTGATGCCGAGCTTGTTCTTGATGATCAGCTGATAGCCGACCATCTGGTTGGAATAGGCCATGCCGATCACCGATTTGCCGAGACCAAGGCAATTGGTGTCGATAGTGTTCTGATCGAGCGTCTGGACGTCGGCGGCAACGGTGCCGCCCGCCTTGCGCAGCTTCTCCCAATAGTCGAACCATTCCGTGGCATCGTCGGCGGTGAAGCCGAGCCCGACGGTTTCCTTGGCAAAGAGGCTCTTGCCGCGCTGGCGCAGCCAGGCGTCGAATACATAGGCGTAGCGGGCCGCATAGGGTCCCCCGCTCTTGCCGGAAGACTTTGTGAGTTCCACGGCGAGCTTGGCATACTCATCCCAGGTAAGGTCGGGTGTCGGCAGCGGGATGCCCGCCTTTTCGAATTCGACGGTGTCGAAGAACATCGAGAAGGAGTTCAGGCCGAGGCCGACACCGTAGAGTTTGCCGTCGATCGTGGTCAGTTTCAGCATGTCGGCGCCGAAGGACTGGACCTTCAGCGTCGAGGGGACGAATTCGTCGAGCGGCATGCAGGCGCCGCGCTTGGAATAATCGGAGATCGTTCCCGGCTCGAGCTGGAAGACGTCGGCGATGGCGCGGCCGGCCATCTGGGTGGCGAGCTTGGTCCAGTAGCCGTCGCCCGAAAGCGATTCACCGACGATCGTGACGCCGGGTGTCTTCGATTGATAGAGCTTGGCGACGTCGAGCGTGCGCTTGGCGCGGTCGTTCGAGCCCCACCACATGGCGCGCAGCGATACGTCTTCGGCAAAAGCCGGAATGGCGCTTCCTGCGCCGAGGGCGAGGCCGGCGGCTGTTCCGGCTGAACCCATCAGAAATGAACGGCGGTTGACCTGCATGATATCCTCCTTGCCCCAATATGCCCGCTGCCATCCTCCAACGGCGTTTGCAGACATTTTCGCGCCAAGAGTACGCAAAAAAATAATTATTGCAAGAAATAACGATTACCTTGCAAATTTGCATAAATTGCATAAGCTTTGCCCATGAATAACGAAAAAATCGGGAACGAAGAGAAAATCAGACGGCCGCGCCAGGCCGATATCGCCACATTGGCCGGCGTCTCCGTCTCCACGGTGTCGCGGGTGCTTGCCAACGAACCCGGTATCAGTGAAAGCGTGCGCCGCCAGATCTTGAAGGTGGCGGCCGAGCATGGTTATCCGGTCAAATCTGCGACCGAAGCCGTTGCCGGCGGGCTGGCGCTGATCGCCAGCGACGGCGTCACCGGCGGCCTCAGCGTCTTTTACGAGGCGATCGTCGACGGCTTGCGCGCCGGAGCGGCCGAAGCGGGCATGCCCTTCAACATCCGGATGGTCCGCGAGGATCGCACCACGCCCGACGCCGTGCGCGACTATATGCAGGCAGCGGGCGCCGAAGGGCTCTTTCTTGTCGGCATCGATCCGAACGAGATGTTACGCGGCTGGCTGCGGGAGACTATGACGCCGGCCGTGCTCGTCAACGGCACCGATCCCGGAATGCAGTTCGACGGCGTATCGCCGGCTAATTTCTTCGGCGCCTATCAGGCGACCAGCCGATTGATGAAGGCCGGCCATCGCCGTATCCTGCATCTGAGCGGTTCCCACCGCCATACGATCAGGGAGCGCATCCGCGGTTTCGAGGCGGCCATCGCCGCCGTTCCCCGTGCCGAGGGCCGTTTCGTGCCGCTCGTACTGCAGGGCAGCGCCAGCGGCGAGGCTCATGAACGCATGGCTGCCATCCTCGCCGAAAATGCCGGTTTCACCGCCGCCTTCTGCATGAATGATTTCATCGCCGTCGGCGTGCTGGAGGCCGTCACCGAAGCCGGTCTGCGGGTTCCGGAGGATTTCGCGATCGTCGGCTTCGATGATCTGCCCTGCGCGCTGATGACCAATCCGCAGCTTTCCACCATGCGCGTCGACCGCGCCGCCCTCGGGCGCGAGGCCATCTCGCTGATGCTGTCGCGTTTCCGCGACAGGACGGCGCCGGCGCGCCACATCTGCCAGGCTGTCGTTCCCGTTCCGGGAGGGACTGTTCCGAATACTGAACCCCGTGAGTGATCCGATGACCTATGATCCCGCCAGCGCCAATCCGCTTGCAGGCAACCCGCTCAAGACCCGCGCCGATATGGGCCGGGCCCTGCTTGATCTCTTCGATCCGCTGCTTGCCTGCTTTTCGAAAGGCAATGCCCGCGTCAGGCTAAGCGGCGCTGCCGCCCACTTCGACCGGGCGGCGGCCGATCTCGAAGGTTTTGCCCGCCCGCTCTGGGGATTGGCGCCGCTTGGCGCCGGCAAGGGAGACTTCGCCCACTGGCATCGATTCGCCGAAGGCCTCGCGAACGGCACCGATCCCGCCCATCCCGAATATTGGGGAACGGTCAATGGCCGCGATCAGCGGATGGTCGAGCTTGCCGCTCTCGGTTTTGCCCTGGCGCTGGTGCCGGAAAAGATCTGGGAGCCGCTCGATCAGCGCGCCCGCAGCAATGTCATCGCCTATCTCAAACATGCCAGACAATTCGACTATGCCGACAACAACTGGAAATTCTTCCGGATTTTCGTCGACATCGCCCTCGATCGCCTCGGCGCCGATTTCGACCGCAGCCTGACGCGGCAATATCTGGAAGAACTGGAAGGCTTCTATATCGGCGACGGCTGGTATCGCGACGGTAATGTGCGCCGCATCGATCACTACATTCCCTTCGCCATGCATTTCTATGGGCTGATCTATTCGAAGCTCGTCGACGACGATTACGCCAAACGCTACCGCGAGCGCGCCATCCTGTTCGCCCGGGATTTCCGCCACTGGTTTGCCGCAGACGGCGCGACGATCCCCTTCGGCCGCAGCCTGACCTATCGTTTCGCCTGCGCCGGCTTCTGGTCGGCGCTCGCCTTTGCCGATCTTGAGGCGCTGCCTTGGGGCGTGGTCAAACACCTCTGCCTGCAGCATCTGCGCTGGTGGAGGGATAAGCCGATCGCCGATCGCGACGGCGTGCTGTCGATCGGTTTCGGTTATCCGAATTTGTTGATGTCGGAGAGCTACAATTCCGCCGGCTCGCCCTACTGGGCGCTCAAGGCGTTTCTGCCGCTGGCGATCGCCGAGGATCATCCGTTCTGGACCGCTGAGGAGCAGGCGCCGGAGCAGGCGCCCGAGGTCGTTCCCCAGCGTCATCCCGGCATGGTGATGATGCGGGCGGGCGGCGATGTCGTGGCGCTGTCCTCCGGCCAGGAAAACCTGCAGATGCGTTTCGGCACGGAAAAATACGCGAAATTCGCTTATTCCACCCGTTATGGCTTCAGCATCGAATCCGATGAACGCGGCTTTGCGCTCGCCGCCTTCGATTCGATGTTGGCTTTCAGCGAAGACGGCCTGCACTACCGCGTCCGCGAGACGAATGAGGAAGCCAGGCTCGCGGGCGACGTGCTTTATGCGAAATGGTCACCTTTCCCCGATGTCGGCGTCGAAAGCTGGCTGGCGCCCGCGGCCCCCTGGCATATCCGCCTCCACCGGATCAGGGCGGCCCGGCCGCTGAGGGTCGCCGAAGGCGGCTTTGCCATCGCCCGCCGGGATTTCGAGCTGGACAGGCTGTCGGCGTCGGATGGCGCTGCCTATGCGATCGGCGAAGGTGATTTCAGCGGCATTCTCGACTTGGGATCGTCGGTCGAACGCGCGGGGCTGGCGCAGAAGGCGCAGCCCAACACCAACATGATCGTCGCCAAAACCATCGTGCCGCAGCTGCGTGGTCAGATTCCGGCCGGCGAAACCATTCTGGTGACGGCGGTGCTGGCACTCGACGATCCCGCTGCCGTTTCGTCGGCCTGGAAGCGGCCGCCGCAGGCACCGGACCTTGCGGCGCTGGAGGCCCTGGTGCGGGAAAAGGGCGTGACCGTCAGCGCCATCGAAGCGCCAGGGCAGATGCCATGAGCCGTCCGGCGATCGTCCTTGCCATGGAGCCGTCGCGCACGGAACATGTCCTGCCCGATGAGATCCTGCGCCGGCTCGATGCTATCGGTCGCCTGCTCGATCCGGAGCCGCTGCAGCGGTTGGACGACGCGCGCGCAAGACGCCTGCTTTCAGAAGCGGAGATCCTGATCACCGGCTGGGGTGCGCCCTATGTCGGGCCTGAGATTCCCGCTGCCGCGCCGCGGCTGCGCCTCGTCGTCCATGCCGCGGGCACGGTCAAGGGCATCATTGATGACTCCATCTTCGAAGCCGGCATAGCGATCAGCCACGCGGCCGAAGCCAATGCCGTGCCAGTTGCCGAATTCACGCTGGCTGCGATCCTCTTCGCCGGCAAACGCGCCTTCCGTTTCCGCGATCTCTACGTCGCCGACCGCAACCGCGATCGGACCTATCCGATGCAGCGCGAAGCGATCGGAAACTACGGCCGAACCCTCGGCATTATCGGCGCCTCACGTATCGGCCGGCGGGTGATCGAACTCTTGAAACCCTTTGATTACAGGTTGCTGCTGTTCGATCCCATGCTCGATGCCGCCGAGGCCGCCCGATTGGGGGCGGAGAAGGTCGACCTCGACGAATTGATGCGGCGAGCCGATATCATTTCCCTGCATGCGCCGTCACTGGCCTCGACGCAGCATATGATCGATGCGCGAAGACTGTCGCTGCTGAAGGACGGGGCGACGCTCATCAACACCGCGCGCGGCATTCTCATCGATGAAGCCGCCTTGCTTTCAGAGCTGAAGACCGGCCGCATCGACGCTGTTATCGATGTAACCGATCCGGAGATTCCTGACGCGGGTTCTGTCTTCTACGATCTGCCGAATGTTTTCCTGACACCACACATTGCCGGCGCCATCGGTCTGGAACGGGCGCGTCTCGGCGCGATGGCGGCGGATGAGGTCGAGCGTTTTACGGCCGGCCGGCCGCTGCTCTACCAGATCCGCCGGCAGAATCTCGAAAACATCGCCTGACGCAACTGCGTCCTAAGGCGTTCAGCGCGGTGTCCTCAAGGAATTGGGCGAGCCGTCATCGGCAAGCTCGGGCATCAGCTCGGCAATCTCGACCACCTTGCCGGTGCGCGAACTCGTCAAAGCGGCAATGCCGCAGAGCACGGACATGGCGCCTGCCCGCGTGCCGGCGCGCTGGGCGAGCCGATCTTCCGTGTCGGGCTTGAAGATCATGTTGCGCATCCGGTCGTCGCCGCCGTAATGGCCGCCGGTGAAATGCGGAACGACGATGCGCTCGACGGCCTCCTTGCCGTTCGGGAAATTGCGGATGAGCAGGATCGTGTCTTGCTTCGGCTCTTCCCAGGGCTGGGCCTCATATTGGCGAATCTCAATGCGTCCCTTGGTGCCGTTGAAGGCGAGGTGGTGGCCTTCGATCGGCTGGAAGGTGTTCAGCGAATAGGAGACATGGACATTGTTGCGGTAGCGCAGGCTGACCATCATCGTATCGGGAATATCGATGTCCTCGCGGAAAACGCAGCCGTCGCGGAAATAGCCGTCAATCTTCGAGGGATCTTCATAGAGCTGATCGAGGAAGGGATCCTTTTCGAGATCGAGATAATAGTCGCATTCATGCGCGTGTGGACAGAGCTTGCAGCGCGGTCCGCGGAAGGGACCCTTGCGGCCGTAGTTCTGTAGGTCGGCAAATGAGGTGACAGCGTCGGGATCGCTGTCGAGATACCAGTTCAACAGATCGAAGTGGTGTGTCGCCTTGTGGACGAAAAGGCTGCCGGAATTTTCGGTATAGGCATGCCAACGGCGGAAATAATCGGCGCCGTGTTTGGTGTTGAGATACCAGTGAAAATCGACGGAGGTCACCCGGCCGATTTCGCCGGCATTCAGCAGTTCCTTGATTTTCGCGGCCGTCGGCGCGTAGCGATAGTTGAAGGAGACGTCGACGCGGCGGCCGGTGCGCTTTTCGGCATCGAGAATCCGGCGAATTTTCTCGACTGAGGTGGTCATCGGCTTTTCGGTGATCACGTCGATGCCGGCCTCCAGCGCCCGCACGACGATATCGTCATGCGTATGGTCGGGCGTGCAGACGATGACCAGATCCGGTTTCTGTTCGGCGAGCATGGAATCGATGTTTTCATAGAGCGGCGCATTGCTGCCGATCATGTTGCGGGCGCGCTCGCCGCGCAGCGAATTCTTCTCGACGATGGCTGTGAGGTCGACATGTTCGCGCCAGCCGGCCAGCAGATCCTTGCCCCACATGGTGGTGCCGCGGTTCCCGGTGCCGATCAGGGCAAAACGGCGTTTCTCCATCGATGATCCTCCTGCATGCATGATGAAACGAATATTGAAACTTAGATCTGGCAGCAGCTCCGGAAGCGCTCGACGCAGGTGGCGATCACCTCGTCGGCCGGGTGTTTCCACCAGGTCTCGGCCGAAAAAATCTCCACCTCCTGCGCGCCGAAGAAACCGGCCGCCTCGATCATCCGTCTTATGCCTTTGAGATCGATGACGCCATCGCCCATCATGCCGCGGTCGAGCAGCATGTCCTTGGTCGGCACCAGCCAGTCGCAGATGTGATGGGCAAAAATGCGTTTCATCCGGCCGGCGCGGGCGATCTGATTGGCAAGATCGGGGTCCCACCAGACGTGGTAGACGTCGATTGCGACGCCGACGTCCTCGCCGAGCGGCTCGCACATGTCGAGCGCCTGGCCGAGCGTGTTCACGCAGGACCGGTCGGCGGCATACATCGGATGCAGTGGCTCGATGGCGAGCTTCACGCCTGATGCCTGCGCATGCGGCAGCACCGCGGCAATGCCGTCGAACACCATCTGGCGGGCGGCGACGATATCTCTCGAAGCGCCCGGCAGGCCGCCAACGACGAGCACCAGGCAATCGGCGGCGAAGGCCGCCGCCTCGTCGATGGCGCGCCTGTTGTCGTCGAGGTTCTTCTGCCAGTCGGCCTCGTTTGCCGCCGGAAAGAAACCGCCGCGGCAAAGTCCGGTCAGCTTGATGCCGTTCGATTTGACGATCCTGACCGCTTCGTCGAGGCCGGCCTTGGCGACCTGGTCGCGCCAGGGCGCGATCGAGGTGATGCCGTGTTTCAGGCAGATATCGACGGCTTCGGCAAAGCCGCATTGCTCGCGGATCGTCGCCAGATTGATCGAAAGTCCTTCGACCTGCATGTCATTCCCTCTCGTATCGCAGCTTCAGTTGACGCCGTGGACGGCAAGCACCTGTTTCATGCGCACTGTGGCGAGTTCCGGATCGGCCAGAACCCGCGCCTTGTCGGCCAGGCGGAAGAGTTCGGCCAGATGCGTGAGCGAGCGGGTGCTCTGCTGGCCGCCGACCATGGTGAAATGGTCCTGCAGGCCGTTGAGATAGGCGAGGAAGACGACGCCGGTCTTGTAGAAGCGGGTCGGCGCCTTGAAGATGTGGCGCGACAGCGGCACGGTCGGCTCGAGCAGGTCGAAGAATTCACGGTTGCTCTTGCGGCCGAGCGCGTCGAGCGCAGCCGAGGCTGCCGGCGCGATCGCATCGAAAATGCCGAGCAGTGCGTCGGAATGGCCCTCTTCGTCGCCGGCAATCAGTTCGGCATAGTTGAAATCGTCGCCGGTATACATGCGCACGCCGTTCGGCAGTTGCCGGCGCATGGTCACTTCCTTCTCCTTGGAAAGCAGCGAGATCTTGATGCCGTCGACCTTGGCAGCGTTGGCTTCGATCACCTCAAGGCAGGTTTCCATCGCCTTCAGGTGGTCGCCATTGCCCCAATATCCCTCGAGCGCCGGGTCGAACATTTCGCCCAGCCAGTGGATGATGACCGGTTCTTTGACCTGGCGAAGGATGCGGTCGTAGACCCTGACATAATCGTCCGGTCCTTTGGCCGTGACGGCAAGCGCCCGGCTCGCCATCAGGATGATGCGGCCGCCGGCCGCCTCCACCGTTTCGATCTGCTCCTCATAGGCCTTGAGGATGGTGTCGATGGTTACGTCGGGTCCAGGCACCAGATGGTCGGTGCCGGCGCCGCAGGCAATCAGCGCATCCTTGCGGCCGGCGGCCTCACCAAGTGCCCGGCGGAGGAGGTCGCGCGCCTCCGGCCAGCCGAGGCCCATGCCGCGCTGCGCCGTATCCATGGCTTCGGCCACACCGAGGCCGAGATCCCACAGCCGATGGCGGAAGGCGAGCGTGCGGTCCCAGTCGATCGCCGGCGTCAGCCAGGGATCGTTGTCGGCGAGCGGATCGGCGACGACGTGGGCGGCGGCGAAGGCGATGCGCGGGAAGCTCTTGGCGTCCCGCTTCTTCAGTTCGATCGGCGTGCCGGTCAGCCTATAGGGGACGATCTTGCCGTCGAGGGGGAGATTGATCGTCGTCACGGCTCAGAACTCCAGCGCGGGAACGTCGAGCCAGCGGCGCTCGGCCCAGGATTTCAGCCCGAGTTCGGCCAATTGCACGCCCTTGGCGCCGGCTTCGAGGCCGTAGGGCCACGGCGCATCTTCGACGACATGGCGGATGAACATTTCCCACTGCGCCTTGAAGCCGTTGTCGAAGGCCTGGGTATCGGGAACCTCGTCCCAGGTCTTGTAGAAATCGATCGTCTGCGGCTGGTCGGGGTTCCAGACCGGCTTCGGCGTGTTGACGCGGTGCTGGCTCCAGCACTTCGTCAGGCCGGCGACGGCCGAACCATGCGTGCCGTCGACCTGGAAGGTGACCAGATCGTCGCGGCGTACGCGCACCGCCCAGGAGGAATTGACCTGCGCGATCACGCCGCCTTCGAGTTCGAAGGTCGCGTAGGCCGCATCGTCGGTGTCGCAGTCATAGGGCTTGCCTTGCTCGTCGATGCGCCGTGGAATATGCGTGGCGCCGAGGCAGGAGACAGCCTTGACCTCGCCGAACAGATTGTCGAGCACGTAGCGCCAGTGGCAGAGCATGTCGAGGATGATGCCGCCGCCGTCGCCCTTGCGGTAGTTCCAGGAGGGGCGCTGCGCCGGCACGCCCCAATCGCCTTCGAACACCCAGTAGCCGAATTCGCCGCGCACCGAGAGGATCTTGCCGAAAAAGCCGGAATCCCTGAGCAGCGCCAGCTTGCGCAGGCCCGGCAGGAAGAGCTTGTCCTGCACGACGCCATGCTTGAGCCCGGAGCGGCGCGCCTTGCGGGCGAGATCGATCGCCACCTGCAGGTCGTCGGAGATCGGCTTTTCGCAATAGACATGCTTGCCGGCATCGAGCGCCCTGGACAGCAGTTCGGCGCGCATCAGCGTCGTGCCGGCGTCGAAGAAGATCGTGTCGTCGGGATTGGCGAGCGCGGCGTCGAGATCGGTCGACCAGCGCTTGATATTATGCTTCTTCGCCAACTCTTCCATCTTGGCGCCGTTGCGGCCGACGATGATCGGGTCGATTTCGAGTTTCTCGCCCGATTTCAGGGTAATGCCGCCCTGGTCGCGGAAGGCGAGGATCGAACGCACCAGGTGCTGATTGTACCCCATGCGGCCGGTAACGCCGTGCAAGATGATCCCCAAGCGTGCCATTTTTTCCTCCCTGGAATCTTGTGCGGCGGGAGCGGGCATCCGGCCCGGCCCTCCCAAGCCGGTAACTAAACAGTTACTTGATGGCAGAAGAGCGGCGAGGCTGTCAATAGTCAAATCGGGATTCAGCGCTTGATCGAGGCGAGCGTCACGTGGACGATATGGCTTTCCCAGGCATTGAGATGGGTCGGCTCGATCAGGTCGCGGCCGAAGATCGTCGAAAGCGTGTACTGGTTGGACAGATAGAAATAACCGAGCGAGGCAATCGTCAGATAAACGTGCAGAGGATCGGCCGTCTCGACGAAGACGCCCTGCTTCTTTCCCTGCTCCAGCACTTGGGATAGTTCGCCGATCAGATGCGAATGCAGTTCCTTGAGCCGGACGGACTGGCGAAGCCACCGGGCGCGATGCAGGTTTTCCGTGCCGAGCAGACTGAGGAATTCCGGGTGCTGGAGAAAATAACGCCAGGTGAAGAGCGCCAGTTCCCCAATGCCTTCTTCCGGACTGCGGTCGCCGATATGAAGCGCGCGCTCGGCGGTGCGGATGCCGACATAAGCCTCTTCGAGCACTCTGAGATAGAGCTGTTCCTTGTCGCCGAAATAATGATAGAGCATGCGCTTGTTGGTGCCGGCCCGTTCGGCGATGGCATCGACGCGGGCCCCGCCCATGCCGTTTTCGGCGAATTCCCGGGTGGCCGCTTCCAGGATCGCGGCGCGTGTCCGCTCCGGATCGCGCTGCGCCGTGCGTTCCTGAGATGGGCGCCGGGATTTTTTCTTCTCCCCGTTTTCCCCGCTGTCGTTCATCGTTCCCCTCCCTCTCGCATGTTGCGCTCATAAGCCTTCGGTGCGAAATTGTAAAAACCGAATTTAAAGGGCGGCCGCCAAGAACCGACACCCCGCTTGACACGCTTGCCGCTTTGCTCGTAGCTTGTAACCAATTAGTTATTTATGCAAGGGTAACTGGTCGGAAGCGTGTGGAGGCGCTTCCCTTTGGAGGAGGAAAAAATGAGCCTACGTGTAAGCAGACGTAATTTCGTTGCGGGAGGGGCCACGCTTCTTTCGCTCTCGGCGCTCGGAACCAGCGCTTTTGCACAGGAACAGCGCTTGCGCCTCCTGTGGTGGGGCTCGCAGCCGCGCGCCGACCGCACCAACAAGGTGTCACAGCTCTATCAGACGAAGAATGCCGGTACCTCGATCACCGGCGAATTCCTTGGCTGGGGCGATTACTGGCCGCGCCTTGCGACCCAGGTCGCCGGCCGCAATGCGCCTGACGTCATCCAGATGGACTACCGCTATATCGTTCAGTACGCGCGGCGCGGCGCGCTTGCGCCGCTGGAATCCTACATGCCGGCGAAGCTCAACCTTGACGATTTCGACAAGGCGCAGATCGATGGCGGCAGCGTCGACGGTCATCTCTATGGCGTCAGCCTCGGCGCGAATTCGGCCGCGACGGTTCTGAATACCACCGCCTTCAAGGAGGCCGGGGTCGATCTGCCGACGCAGGCGACCACCTGGGACGAGTTCGCCCGCATGGGCGCCGAGATCACCAAGGCCGGCAAGCGCAAAGGCATGTTCGGCCTCGCCGACGGCAGCGGCGGCGAACCTCTGTTCGAAAACTGGCTGCGTCAGCGCGGCAAGGCGCTCTATACCGCCGACGGCAAGATCGGCTTCGGCGTGGACGACGCATCGGAATGGTACGATATGTGGGCCAAGTTCCGTGAAGCCGGCGCCTGCGTTCCCGCCGATATCCAGGCTCTCGACAAGAACGATATCGAAACCAACACGGTGTCGCTGGGCAAATCTGCGGCCGGTTTTGCCCATTCCAATCAGTTCGTTGCCTATCAGGCCATGAACAAGGACAAGCTGGCGCTGACCAACTATATGCGCATCAAGGCGGATTCGAAGGGCGGCCACTATCGCAAGCCTTCGATGTTCTTCTCTGTTTCGGCCCAGTCGAAAGCGATCGACCTGGCCGTGGACTACATCAACTTCTTCGTCAAGAATCCCGAGGCAGTGCTGCTCTTGGATGTCGAACGCGGCATTCCGGAATCGGCTGCCATGCGCGAGGTCGTCGCGGCGAAGCTCGATGAGAACGGCAAGGTGGCATTGGCCTATGTCAGCGGGCTCGGCGATCTCGCCGGCAAATTGCCGCCGCCGCCGCCCGCCGGCGCCGGTGAAGGCGAGCTGATGCTTCGAAACATCGCCGAACAGGTCGGTTTCGGACAGCTGTCTCCCGCCGACGGTGGCAAACAGTTGGTCACCGAAATTACGCAGATTCTCGCACGAGGCTGATCCCGTATGAGCAATGCGATGCGCACGCCCGCAGGGGCCATAAATGTGGAAAGATATCAGGGGGCCGTGGCCGAAGGACGCTTCCGGCGTCTCTGGAACGCCAATGCTCCCGGCTATCTCTTCCTTCTGCCATGGCTTATCGGCTTTTTCGGGCTGACGCTCGGACCGGCCCTGATTTCGCTCTACCTCTCCTTCACCGACTTCGACATGCTGCAGTCGCCGCGGTGGGTGGGAATGGCGAATTACGTGCGCATCGCCACGGCGGATCCGAAATTCTCGGCCGCCATGCACGTCACCCTGACCTATGTTGTCTTCTCGGTGCCGTTCAAACTGACCTTCGCCTTGCTGGTCGCCATGGCTTTGAATCGCGGCCTGCGCGGACTGACCTTCTATCGCGCCATCTTCTACCTCCCTTCGTTGCTGGGCGGCAGCGTGGCGATCGCCGTGCTCTGGCGCCAGCTTTTCGCCAGCGATGGTCTCGTCAATGCCGCGCTCTCGCAATTTGGCATCGAAGGTCCGAGCTGGATCTCGCATCCGAACTATTCGATCTACACGCTGGTGGCTCTGTCCGTTTGGCAGTTCGGCTCGCCGATGATTATTTTCCTGGCCGGCCTGCGCCAGATTCCCCAGGATATGTATGAGGCAGCAAGCCTCGACGGCGCCTCGAAATTCCGCCAATTCTACAAGATCACCCTGCCGCTTCTGACGCCGGTGATCTTCTTCAACGCCGTCGTCCAGACCATTGATGCCTTCAAGGCCTTCACACCCGCCTTCATCATCTCCGGCGGCACGGGCGGTCCGATCAACTCGACGCTGTTCTACACGCTCTACCTCTATCAGGAAGCCTTCGGCAATTTCCGCATGGGCTATGCCTCGGCGCTCGCCTGGATCCTGGTGCTGATCATCGCCGTTTTCACCGCTTTCTCCTTCCTGACCTCGCGTTATTGGGTGCATTACGATGACTGAGATGACCGCTTCCGTCACTGCGGCCAGGCCGCCATCGGATATCACCAAACGCAGCCTGCCGGCGTCGCTCATCATCCACGCCCTGCTGATCGCCGCATCGCTTCTGATGGTCTATCCGCTGTTGTGGATGGTTTCGGCATCGGTCAGGCCGGAAACCGAGATCTTCTCGTCGACCTCGCTCATCCCGTCGTCGATCGATTTCTCCTCCTATGCCCGCGGCTGGGTCGGCCTCGATGTCAGCTTCGGCCGGTTCTTCTGGAATTCGCTCGTCATTTCGCTGCTGGTGGTAACGGGCAATGTCATCGCCTGTTCGCTGACGGCCTTCGCCTTTGCCCGGCTGCGTTTTGCCGGCCGCAATTTCTGGTTCGCAATCATGCTCGGCACGCTGATGATCCCCTATCACGTGACGCTGATCCCGCAATATGTGCTCTTCCTCAACCTCGGCTGGGTCAACACCATCCTGCCGCTCGTCGTACCGAAGTTCCTGGCAAGCGACGCCTTCTTCATCTTCCTGATGGTGCAATTCTTCCGCGGCATCCCGCGCGAACTCGACGAAGCCGCCATGATGGACGGCTGCAGCGCCTGGCGCATCTATTGGAAGATCATGCTGCCGCTGTCGCTGCCGGTCTTGGCGACGGCCGCGATCTTCTCGTTCATCTGGACCTGGGACGATTTCTTCGGTCCGCTGATCTACCTGAACGACATGAACACCTATACGATCCAGCTCGGCCTGCGCACCTTCGTCGATTCCACCAGCGCATCGGATTGGGGCGGCTTGTTCGCCATGTCGACGCTGACGCTCGTGCCGGTATTCTTCTTCTTCCTGTTCTTCCAGCGCCTGCTGATCGAGGGCATCGCCACGACGGGCATGAAGCGTTGATGGCAATAGTGGAAAAGAATGACATGAGCATCAAGACGGTGGCGATCGTCGGCTGCGGTATTGGCCGCTCCCACATCGTCGAAGGCTACCTGCCGCATTCAGACAAATTCAAGGTCGTGGCGATCTGCGACCTGGATGAGCAGCGCCTGGCGTCAGTCGGCGACGAGTTCGGCATCGAGCGGCGCACCACCTCTTTTGCCGAGCTGCTCGCCAACGACACGATCGACATCATCGATATCTGCACCCCGCCCGGGGTGCATCTGGAGCAGGTGGTCGCGGCGCTCGCCGCCGGCAAACATGTCGTTTGCGAAAAGCCGCTGACCGGATCGCTCGCCGCCGTCGATACGATCATGGCGGCGGAAAAGAACGCCAAAGGCGTACTGATGCCGATCTTCCAGTATCGCTACGGCGACGGCATCCAGAAGGCCAAACGGATCATCGACGCCGGTATTGCCGGCAAAGCCTATACGGCGTCGGTCGAAACCTTCTGGCTGCGCAAACCGGAATATTATGCCGTGCCCTGGCGCGGCAAATGGGCGACGGAACTCGGCGGCGTGCTCGTCACCCATGCGCTGCATCTGCACGACATGATGATGCATCTGATGGGTCCGGCGGCAAGGGTCTTCGGCCGTGTCGCCACCCGCGTCAACGATATCGAGGTCGAGGATTGCGCCTCCGCCAGCCTGCTGATGGAAAGCGGCGCCTTCGTCTCGCTGTCCTGCACGCTGGGATCGCAGGAACAGTTGAGCCGGCTGAGGCTGCACTTCGAGAACGTTACTTTCGAAAGCAGCCATGAGCCCTATACGCCGGGCAAGGATCCCTGGAAGATCATCGCCGCCAATGACGACGTCCAGCAACGGATCGACCGGGTGGTCAGCGATTGGCAGCCGGTCGCCCCCAGATTTACCACCCAGATGGGCCAGTTCCATGCGTTCCTCAGCGGCCATGGGCCGCTGCCGGTGACGACGGTGGATGCGCGCCGCGCGCTGGAACTCGTCACCGCCATCTACCAGTCTTCCGACAGCGGCGCCGAAGTGCCGCTGCCGGTCGGCCCCGACAGTCCGAAATACGCCGATTGGCGCGCAAGAACCAGGTAACCAGCCAAGCAACCGGCCAAGTAACCGGCAAGAGAGGGTTTTGAGACGATGGCAACCAGTGTCGTTCTTCAGAAGGTCGAGAAGCGCTATGGCGCCTTCGATGTGATCCATGGCATCGACCTGACGATCGATCCCGGCGAATTCGTTGTTTTCGTCGGCCCCTCGGGCTGCGGAAAATCGACCCTTCTGCGCATGATCGCCGGTCTCGAGGAGATTACCGGCGGCGGGCTGCTGCTCGACAACGAGCGCATGAACGAGGTGGCGCCGGCCAAGCGCGGCATCGCCATGGTCTTCCAGTCCTATGCGCTCTATCCGCATATGTCGGTCTACAAGAACCTCGCCTTCGGCCTGGAGACAGCGGGTTACAAGAAGGCCGATATCCAGCCGAAGGTCAAACGCGCCGCCGAGATCCTGCAGATCGAAAAACTCCTGGAGCGCAAGCCGAAGGCGCTCTCCGGCGGCCAGCGCCAGCGCGTGGCGATCGGCCGGGCCATCGTGCGCGAGCCGCGCATCTTTCTGTTCGACGAGCCGCTGTCGAACCTCGATGCCGAATTGCGCGTGCAGATGCGCGTCGAGATTTCCCGCCTGCACCGGCAGCTCGGCAACACGATGATCTATGTCACCCATGACCAGGTCGAAGCCATGACGATGGCCGACAAGATCGTGGTGCTCAATTCCGGCCGCATCGAGCAGGTCGGCGCGCCCCTCGATCTTTACAATAACCCGGCCAACCGCTTCGTCGCCGGCTTCATCGGCAGCCCGAAGATGAATTTTCTCAAGGCCCGCATCGAGCAGGTCGGTGAGACGGAAACCAGCATTCATGTCTGCGGCAATTCCGTCCGCCTGCCGCGCCGGCTGAACGGCAAAGCCGGTGAGGACGTCACCTTCGGCATCCGCCCCGAGCATCTTTCCCTCACGGAAGGCGCCATTACGCTCTCGACCGTCAACGTCGATCTCGTCGAAAATCTCGGCGGCGCCACCATGCTTTACACCACGACGCCGGATGGCCAGCTCATGACCGTCGCGCTCGACGGCCAGCAGAAGGTGGAGCGCGGCACCAACGTCACGACCTTCTTCGACCCGGCCCGCTGCCACGTCTTCGATGCCGCCGGAAAGACGATCTAACCGCCTGCTTGACAGTAGATCCCGCTCTGCCCCATCATTTCGAGAAGGGGCCGCTGGAACAGGAAGAATCCTGTTCCAGCTTAAATAGTTAGAGCATGATGCGTCCGAAAACCGCTCACACTTTTCGGCATCATCCTCCGGGGGATGAGCATGACGCCTGAAGATAGGATTCATGCGCTCGGCATTTGGCAGGGCCCGATCGAAATCTCGCCGATCTCAGGCGGCATCACCAACCGGAATTATCTGGTCAGCGATGCGGTCGCGCGCTGCGTGGTCAGACTCGGCACCGATATTCCCATCCATCACATCAGCCGCCAGAACGAGCTTGCCGCAAGCCGCGCGGCGCATGCTGCCGGCATATCGCCTGCCGTCATCCACCATTCGCCCGGCGTGCTGGTGCTCGATTATATCGAGGCGCGGGCGCTTTCGCCGGAGGATGTCAGGACACCTGATATGCTCGCCCGGATCGTTCCCCTCATCCGCGCCTGCCATCACGACATCGCCCGGCATTTCCGCGGCCAGGCGATGATCTTCTGGGTCTTCCACGTCATCCGCGACTACGCCGCCAGCCTGAAGGAGTCGGGCAGCCCCTATCTTCCATTGCTGCCGGCGCTGCTCGGCAGGGCCGAGAGGCTGGAAGCGGCAGCAGCGCCGTTCGAGATCGCCTTCGGCCACAACGATCTGTTGGCCGCCAATTTTCTCGATGACGGCAAGCGGCTCTGGCTGATCGACTGGGACTATGCCGGTTTCAACACGCCGCTGTTCGACCTTGGCGGCTTGGCCTCCAACAACGAGTTCTCTGAAGCGGCCGAGCGGATGATGCTGGAGGCCTATTTCGACCGGCCGCTGACATCAGATCTCAGCCGCCGCTACGGCGCGATGAAATGCGCCTCGCTGCTGCGCGAAACGCTCTGGAGCATGATTTCGGAAATCCATTCCACCATCCAATTCGACTATGCCGCATACACGGCCGAAAATCTCGCGCGTTTCGAGCGCGCCTATCAAGCCTTTGAACAGGATCGATAAATGACGAGACAATTACCGAAGACAGCGAAAGCCGTGGTCATCGGCGGCGGCATCATCGGCTGCTCAACAGCCTATCATCTCGGCAAGCTCGGCTGGACCGATACCGTGCTGCTCGAACGCAAGAAGCTCACCTCGGGCACCACCTTCCATGCCGCCGGCCTTGTCGGCCAGCTGCGCAGCAGTGCCAATATCACCCAGCTGCTCGGTTATTCCGTCGATCTCTACAAGCGCCTGGAAGAAGAAACCGGCCTCGGCACCGGCTGGAAGATGAATGGCGGCCTGCGCCTTGCCTGCAACGAGGAGCGCTGGACGGAGGTCAAGCGCCAGGCGACCACCGCCCAGTCCTTCGGACTCGAAATGCAGCTGCTGACGCCGCAGGAAGCCTTCGATCTCTGGCCGCTGATGACAACAGATGATCTCGTTGGCGCCGCCTTCCTTCCCACAGACGGCCAGGCCAACCCGTCCGACATCACCCAGGCGCTGGCAAAGGGCGCCCGCCTGTCGGGCGTTTCGATCTTCGAGGATACCGAGGTCCTCGATCTCGAAATCGACAAGGGAAGAATCCGCGCCGTCGTTACTGCTGAGGGCCGTATCGAATGCGAGCGCGTCGTCGTCTGCGCCGGCCAGTGGACGCGCGCCTTCGCGGCCCGCTTCGGCGTCAACGTGCCGCTGGTCTCGGTCGAGCACCAATATATCATCACCGAATCCTTCGGCGTTCCCTCCAACCTGCCGACGCTGCGCGATCCCGATCGCCTGACCTATTACAAGGAGGAGGTCGGCGGCATCGTCATGGGCGGCTACGAGCCGAACCCCATCGCCTGGGCGGAGAAAGGCATCCCCGACGGTTTCCACTATACGCTGCTCGACAGCAATTTCGACCATTTCGAGCAGATCATGGAGCAGGCGCTCGGCCGGGTTCCGGCGCTTGAGAATGTCGGCGTCAAGCAACTGCTGAACGGCCCGGAAAGTTTTACGCCTGACGGTAATTTCATTCTCGGCGAGGCGCCGGAGCTGAAGAACTTCTTCGTCGGCGCCGGCTTCAACGCCTTCGGCATCGCCTCTGCCGGCGGCGCCGGCATGGCGCTTGCCGAATGGGTGACGAAGGGCGAGCCGCCCTATGATCTTTGGCCGGTCGATATCCGCCGTTTCGGCCGTCCGCATTTCGATGCCGACTGGGTGCGTACCCGCACGCTCGAGGCCTATGGCAAACACTACACCATGGCCTGGCCATTCGAGGAGCATGCGAGCGGCCGCCCCTGCCGCAAATCACCGCTCTATGATCGATTGAAGGCGCAGGGCGCCTGTTTCGGCGAAAAGCTCGGCTGGGAGCGGCCGAACTGGTTCGCCGATCTCTTCGCCAACGAGGAGCCGAAGGATATCTACAGCTATACCAGGCAGAACTGGTTCGACGCCGTCGGCCGCGAGCACAAGGCGGTGCGCGAGGCGGCCGTCATCTTCGACCAGACCTCCTTCGCCAAATTCGTGCTGAAGGGCAGGGATGCCGAGGCGGCGCTCTCCTGGATCGCTTCCAACGATGTCGCAAGGCCGGTGGGATCGCTTATCTATACGCAGATGCTGAACGATAAGGGCGGCATCGAATGCGACGTGACGGTTGCCCGCATCGCCGAGGACGAATATTACATCGTCACCGGCACCGGTTTCGCCACCCATGACTTCAACTGGATCGCCCGTAATATTCCGGCGGAGATGCATGCCGAGCTGGTCGACGTCACCTCGGCCTATTCAGTGCTGTCGCTGATGGGCCCGAATGCACGCGCCGTGCTGGAAAAGGTGACCGGCAGCGACGTCTCGAATGCCGCCTTCCCCTTCGGCCAGGTCAGAACCGTCGGCATATCGGGCTGCCCGGTGCGGGCCTTGCGCATCACCTATGTCGGCGAGCTCGGCTACGAGCTGCATGTTCCCATCGAATACGCGACCACGGTCTATGACGTATTGATGGCATCAGGCGGCGAGCTTGGCCTCGTCAATGCCGGCTACCGCGCTATCGAAAGCTGCCGCCTGGAAAAGGGCTATCGCGCCTGGGGTTCCGATATCGGTCCTGATCACACGCCTGTTGAAGCCGGCCTCGGCTGGGCGGTGAAGATCAGGAAGAACATTCCCTTTCGCGGCCGTGCGGCGATCGAGCGGCAGCTGTCGGGCGGCGTGAAGAAACGCCTCGCCTGCTTCGTTCCCGACGATCCCGATGTGGTGCTGCTCGGCCGCGAAACCATCTATCGCGACGGCAAACGCGTCGGCTGGCTGTCGAGCGGCGGCTTCGGTTATACGGTGGGCAAACCGATCGGCTACGGTTATGTCCGCGATGCCGATGGCGTCACCGAGGATTTCGTCCTCTCCGGCAGTTACGAACTCGATGTCGCCAGGGAACGCATCCCCTGCAAGGTGTCGCTGGCGCCGCTTTATGATCCGGATATGGTGCGGGTGAAGGCTTGAGGGATGGAATTCCTGTGCGCTCGAGCGCTCCGAGAGTTTAAGTCATAAGGAGAGGGCACTCCGTGGCAGCCCCCTCTGCCCTGCCGGGCATCTCCTTCACAGGTGGGGAGATTGGCTGGGCTCACCGGCTTCCTCAAACAACTGGCGTCACAGCCGGGCGCAACGATAGACGGGCGCGAAGGTTTGGCCACTTGTGATCTCCCCACCTGTGGGGGAGATGCCCGGCAGGGCAGAGGGGGGCGGCCACGGCACACCCTCTCCCATGTCAGAAAACCTCAAAACAACGGCAACCGATCGTCCTGGATCAAAATCTCCAGCTTGTCCGACACATCCTGCGTCCACGCCCGATGTTCCGTCAACGCCGCCGGGAAAAGGCCGGGAAGGGTGAAAAGCGCCGCCGAGATCGCCGGGCCGGTGCGCGGGACATCGGCAATCAACGCCGCGATTTCGGCAGCCCGGGGATCGCGCAGCTCGTAACGATCGCCATTGCCGTGTTCACCGAGCGCATAGCGCATCCATGCCGCAACGGCGATCGCATAGGTCTCTGCCCGGTCGCCATGCGCCAGCGCCTCGCAGGTCGGTTCCAGCAGCCGCTGCGGCAGTTTCTGTGTGCCGTCCATGGCGATCTGATAGGTGCGATGCGCGATCGCCTTGTTTGCAAAGCGCGCTATCAATTCGTTGGCGTAATCGTCGAGATCGATGCCGGGGACCGGATCGAGCGTTCGCGCCGCCGCATGCATGTGGCGATAGGCCAGGGCTGCCAGGGCAGCATCGTCCATCACGTCGCGGATAAATTCATAGCCGCCGATATAACCGAGATAGGCGAGCAGCGAATGGGCGCCGTTCAGCATCCGGAGCTTCATCTTCTCATAGGCCGAGACGTCTTCGACCATCAGCGCGCCACGCACATTTTCCCAGGCCGGACGGCCATCGGCGAAATGATCTTCGATAACCCATTGCGTAAAGGGCTCCGTCTCGATCGCCGCCATATCCGTGCGGCCTGTCAGCCGCTCGGCATCGGCATAGGTCGCGTCGGTACTGGCCGGGGTGATGCGGTCGACCATCGTCGACGGGAAGGGTACATTCGCTTCGATCCAGTCATGCAGATCGGCATCGATGCGAGAGGTGAATTCGAGCACGAGGCGTCTCAGGACGGCGCCGTTGCTCGGCAGGTTGTCGCAGCTGAGCGGCGTGAAGGGAGCGATCCCCTTCTGCCGGCGGCGTGCTAGGCCTTCGACGAGATAGCCGATGACGCCGCGCGGCGCATGCCGGTCGGCGAGGTCGGCGACGATGTCGGGATGTTTGAGGTCGAGGCCGCCCGTTGCCGGATCGAAACCGTAGGCCTTTTCCGTCACCGTCATGCTGACGATGCGGATTTCCGGATCTTCGAGCCGCGCCAGCAGGCCGGCCGGATCGCGCGGCGCCACATGCGCCTTAAGAATCGAACCGATCACCTCAGCCGTCGTGCCCGACGTATCGCGGATCAGCGTCGTATAAAGCCCGTTCTGGGCGCTCAGATTGTCGGCGACATCGGGCGTGCGCAGGCTTGCCACCTCGATGCCCCAGTCGCCGCCTGCGGCGGCCAGCGCGCCATCGGTAAACGGCGCAAAATGCGCACGGAAAAAGGCGCCGGGTCCCAGATGCAGGATGCCGCTTTTCAGCCGGCCGCGGTCATAGGCGGGAAGCTTCGCCGTCGGGGCGAGGCCGGAAAGGGTCTGCAGTCGTTCGGTCACAGCTTATAGGCCTTCTTCGCATTGCCATAGGAGAGTTCGCCCGCCACGATCTCGGCTTCCCCTTTGGAAATCCGGTGCTCGGCGGCGAGTCCGGCGAGGAAGCGGCAGACTTCGCGGCGCCAGACATCATGCCGCGCCGGGATTGAAAGCAGCGCCCGCGTGTCGTCGTTGAAACCGGCCATATTGGCGAAGCCAGCCGTTTCCACCACCTGGTCGAGATAGCGGCGAATGCCGAGCGGGCTGTCGTGGAACCACCAAGGCGGACCGATCATCAGGCAGGGCCAATGGCCGGCCATCGGCGCCATCTCGCGCGCATAAGTCGTCTCGTCGAGGGTGAAGAGCAGCACCCGCAGCCCCGGCGCATGGCCGTACTTGGAAAGCAGCGCATTCAGGCCGCCGACCCAGTCCGTTCGCGTCGGGATATCGGCGCCCATATTGGGGCCGCGCGTCGCAAACAACCCGCTGTCGGTATTGCGCCGCGAACCGGCATGGATCTGCATGACCATGCCGTCCTCAGCCGAAAGCCCGGCCATCTCCGTCATCATCTGGCCGCGGAAAAGCTCTGCGTCGACAGCCGAAAGCGGCCCCTTCAGCGCCTTGTCGAGCAGCGCCTGTTTTTCGGCAAGCGGCAGGTCGGCGGTGAAGGCGCTCGGCACGCCGTGATCGGTCGCGGTGGCGCCGAACTGGCGGAAATAGGCGCGCCGGCGCCGATGCGCCTCGATCAGCCCGTCCCAGCGCGTCACCTCAGTGCCGGTGATCTCGCCGAACTTTATGAGATTGTCGCGGAAGCCGACGGCATCGGGATCGGTGACGCTGTCCGGCCGGTAGGTGGTCCGGACCTTGCCGATCCAGCCGTCCGCCGCCATCTTCTGGTGGTGCGCCAGCGGATCGAGCGCGCCCTCCGTCGTCGCGATCGTTTCGATGCCGAATCGCTGATGCAGCGCTCGCGGGCGGAATTCCGGACGGGCAAGCTGGGCATTGATGTGATCGTAGAGCGCATCGGCATTGTCAGGTGTCAGCGGCTCGGTGCAGCCGAGAACGGCGGACATCGCATGATCGACCCAGAGGCTCGATGGCGTTCCGCGGAAGAGATGGTAATGCCTGGCGAAGGTCCGCCAGATCGCGCGTCCCTGAGCCACGGGCTTGCCGTCGAGCCGCGGCACGCCAAGCTCGTCCAATGCGACGCCGACGCTGTGCAGCATGCGGAAGAGATAGTGATCGGGAATAACCAGCAGCGAAGCCGCATCTTCGAAAGGCTTGTCGTCGGCGAACCAGGACGGTTCGGTATGCCCATGCGGGCTGACGATCGGAAGAGTGCGCACCGTCTCATAGAGGTCGCGCGCAATGGTCCGTGTTGCCGGGTCGGCCGGAAAGAGCCGGTCCGGATGAAGAAAGCCGTTTCCTGCATCCATCAGTATTCCTCCCTGATGGGAAAGGGCCTATCCCACAACACAGGGCACGGCAAGGTCTTTTAGTAACCAAACGGTTCAGTTTTGCGCGGTTGCGCAGGCCATCGAAAACATTGACGAGGTGGCCTATTTCCGCTTTGGGAGAACCATCTGTTCTGCCGGTGTCGGCAAAGGAGGATGTAGAGCCTTTCCGGGTTAGATTGTAGCATTCTGTTGGCTCAAACGGAGGCGGATGGTCGACCGGCTGGCGCGTGTCGTAGCCCAGCTCTACGGCCAAGCCGGCCGGTCGAGCAGGCGGCCCGTTTCAGCCAACCCTCCCGCAGATTTGCCAGGCAAATCTGCAAGACTTAAAATCGCCGGACGCACTTATCGCTTCGCCACGGCGAAGCGGTGCGGCCGGGTGGGCCGGGCATCTTTCCGCCAGGGCAAAGGCGATCGGCTCGGACGTACCAAGGGGTATGCCCATCGCCAATCGCCTTTGCCCTGACGAAAATCTGCTCCGGCAGAATGCTGCAATCTAACCCGGAAAGGCTCTAATGTCCGACGAGACGAACCGCATCACCCGGCTGGAGGAAATGCTGGCCTATCAGGCAAAGACGATCGAGGAGCTGTCCGATCAGCTTGCCGAACAATGGAAGGTCGTGGAGCAGATGCGCACCAAGCTCGACCGGCTGACCGAACGTTTCCTGTCGCTCGAGGAACAGTCTCTGGAAGCGCCTGGTATCACCCGCCCACCGCATTATTGACGGCACGCGGCGAGAGGCCGCGTGCCTGCTTCTTGCGGCTGGCCGATCAGACGCCGCCGATGCAGAGATATTTCATTTCCAGATAGTCGTCGGCGCCGTGACGTGAGCCCTCGCGGCCGAGGCCGGATTGTTTGATGCCGCCGAAGGGCGCGGTCTCGGAGGACATGATGCCGGTATTGATGCCGATCATGCCATATTCCAGCGCTTCCGCCACCCGCCAGACCTTCTTCAGGTCGCCGGCATAGAAATAGGCGGCAAGGCCGAATTCCGTATCATTGGCTTGAGTGATGACATCCTCGGCCGTCTTGAAACGGAAGAGCGGCGCCACCGGCCCGAAGGTTTCCTCGCGCGCCACCTTCATGCCGCGCTCAACGCCGGTCAGCACCGTCGGGGCAAAGAAGGTGCCGGCGCCGTCGATGCGCTTGCCGCCGGTCAGCACCTTGGCGCCCTTGGCAAGCGCGTCGCCGACATGGTCTTCCACCTTGGCAAGGCCCTGCTCGTCGATCAGCGGCCCGATCTCGACGCCGGCCTGGAAGCCGTCGCCGACCGGCATTGCGGCGACCCTGGCAGCAAGCTTGGCCGCGAAGGCGTCATAGACGCTCGACTGGATATAGAGGCGGTTGGCACAAACGCAGGTCTGGCCGGCATTGCGGTATTTGGAGGCGATCGCGCCCTCGACGGCGGCATCGAGATCAGCATCATCAAAGACAATGAACGGCGCGTTGCCGCCGAGTTCCAGGCTCACCTTCTTGATCTGGTCGGCGCACTGCCGCATCAGGATGCGGCCGACTTCGGTCGAGCCGGTGAAGCTGATCTTGCGCACCTTGTCGTTGCCGCAGAGCTCGCGGCCGATCGCCGGGCCGTCGACGCCGACGATGAGGTTGAAGACGCCTGAGGGAATGCCGGCCTGTTCGGCGAGCACGGCAAGCGCGATTGCCGTCAGCGGCGTCTGCTCGGCCGGCTTCGACACCACCGTGCAGCCGACGGCCAGTGCCGGCGCGATCTTGCGGGCAATCATCGCCGCCGGGAAATTCCACGGCGTGATCGTGCCGACGACGCCGACCGGCTGCTTGATGACGATCATGCGCTTGTCATCGGAAGGCGCTGGGATCGTCTCGCCGTAGATCCGCTTGGCTTCCTCCGCATACCATTCGATATAGGACGCGGCATACAGGATCTCGCCGCGCGCTTCGGCGAAGGGCTTGCCCATTTCGGCGGTGAGGATTGCAGCGAGCGCATCTGCATTGGCAACCATCAGGTCGAACCATTTGCGCAGGATGAGGCTGCGCTCCTTGGCGGGCCGCGCAGCCCAGGCCGGCTGGGCGGCATAGGCCGCATCGATCGCCGCCCGCGTCTCGGCAGCCCCCATATCGGGCAGCGAAGCAAGCAGTTCGCCGGTTGCCGGATTGAGCACCTCGAAGGTCTTGGCGGCATCGCCCGATGTCCAGACGCCGTTGATATAGCCGGCGGCGCGCAGGAACGGCGAAGAGAAGGGAACGTGCCTCGTCAGGGCGGTGGTGAAAGCCATCTCATGTCTCCTTGGGAGCGGCTGCCGGTCGCCGGCAGCCATTGAAATCCGGTTCGGTTACTTGGCCGCGCTCGCTTCCAGCATCGAAGCCTCGAGGATGTCGAGCGCCTCGCCGAGAACCTCGTCCTGGATGGTGATCGGCGCGAGGAAGCGGATGACGTTGCCGTGGACGCCGCAGGTCAGCAGGATCAGGCCCTTGTCGAGCGCGATCAGACGCACCCGGTTGGCGAATTCGGCACTCGGCAATCCGGTCGTCCGGTCGTTGAATTCGACCGCATTCATGAAGCCCGGCCCGCGGATATCGGCGATCTCGGGTACCGTCTCACGCAGCGATTCCAGCCGCTGTTTCAGCCGGCCGCCGAGCTGGTTGGCGCGATTGCAGAGATCCTCGTCGGCGATAACGTCGAGGACGGCGTGCGCTGCGGCGATGCCGAGCGGGTTGCCGCCATAGGTGCCGCCGAGCCCGCCCGGTCCCGGCGCGTCCATGATCTCGGCGCGGCCGGTGACGGCGGCGAGCGGAAAGCCGCCGGCAAGGCTCTTTGCCATCGTCGTCAGGTCGGCCGCCACCTCGTGATGATCCATCGCGAACATCCGGCCGGTGCGGGCAAAACCGGTCTGCACCTCGTCGGCGATCAACAGGATACCGTGCTGGTCGCAGAGTTCGCGCAGCGCCTTCATGAAGGCGGCCGGCGCCGGGTAGAAGCCGCCTTCGCCCTGCACCGGCTCGATGATGATGGCCGCGACTCGCTGCGGATCGACATCGGCGGCAAAAAGCTTCTTCAGCGCCGCCAGCGACTGATCGACGGTGACGCCATGCAGCTCGACCGGGAAGGGGACATGGAAGACGTCGCCCGGCATGGCGCCGAAGCCGACCTTGTAGGGCACCACCTTGCCGGTCAGCGCCATGCCCATGAAGGTGCGGCCGTGAAAGCCGCCACCGAAGGCGATGACGGCCGAGCGGCCGGTTGCCGCACGCGCGATCTTGACGGCATTTTCCACCGCCTCGGCGCCCGTCGTGACGAAGATCGTCTTCTTCTCGAAGTCACCCGGCAGCAGCGCGTTCAACCGTTCGGCAAGGCTGACATAGTTTTCGTAGGGAACAACCTGGTGGCAGGTATGGGTGAAATGGTCGAGCTGATCCTTGACCGCCGCGATGACTTTGGGGTGACGGTGTCCGGTATTGAGAACGGCGATGCCGGCCGCGAAATCGATATAGCGGCGGCCCTCCTTGTCCCAGATCTCGGCATTCTCCGCACGATCGGCATAGATCTGGGTCGTCATGCCGACGCCGCGGGAAATGGCGGCGTTCTTCCGGTCGGTAAGGCTTGTCGCGGTCATCAATGCGCTCCTGGCTGAAAGGGGATCTGGAATTATCTTGCAGAAATTCTGCAATCACTATCGAAATTCCTACATTTTTCCTGTAAGAAAACAAGAGCCATTTTTTTCTTCAAACATCACGTGTTTTGATGAATGCTCGCACGCGATTGGAATCAGGGATATTTCGGATGAATGATAGCGGGCCTGTACGCTACAAGGTGGCCGAGGCCGCGCGGTTGGCGGGCGTTTCGGCTTCGACGCTGCGGCTCTGGGAAAGTCAGGGTCTGCTCGTTCCCGGCCGTTCGCAAACCGGCCATCGGCAATACAGCGCCGACGATCTGGCGCGCTTGAAGCGCATCTCCTGGTATCGTGTCGAGCGCGGCCTCAATCCCGCGGCCATCCGCGAGGCGCTGGAGGCCGAGGAGCCGTCCGCCGATGGCGCCGAGACAAGCCAGGGAACCGGCCTCGGCCGCAAGCTGCGCAGCCTGCGCCACGCGAGCGGCAAGACGCTGGAGCAGGTGGCCGGCGACATCGGCATCACCGCTTCGACCCTCTCGACCCTGGAGCGCACCTCGCAGGGCGTCGGTTTCAAGACGCTGCATGACCTCGCCGAGTATTACGGCACCACCGTTTCCCGCCTCTCCGGTGAAGAAAGCGGCGAGGTGCCGGTCATGGTGCGTGCCGGGGAATGGCGCACCTGGCCGGAAACGACCCCTGGAGTCGCGGTGCAGTTGCTTGCCGAAGGCCGCAGGATGATGGATTGCCATCGTTTCGTGCTGGCGCCGGGTGCTGCCAGCGAAGGCGCCTATCGTCACGAGGGCGAGGAGTTCATGCACGTTCTGTCCGGCCGGCTCGAACTGGTGCTCGACAGCGATCAGTTCTTCGATCTCGGACCCGGCGATTCACTTTACTTCGAAAGCCGCCGCTACCATTCCTGGCGCAATCGCCACGATGGCGAAACCGTTCTTCTCTGGATCAACACGCCGCCGACATTCTGATCCACCGCCAGAGGAAGCGGTTTCGCATTTTGCGGCTTTGCGCTATAGCGCTAAAACACGATCTCAGGCCGCTTCAGCCTGACATCCTAGGGGAAGACAGTCTCATGGCCGCCACCATACGTTATCACGAAGGCGATATATCAGCGGTCGATGCCGCCCGTTACACCGGCGCGGTCGCCATCGACACCGAAACGCTCGGCCTGGTGCCGCGCCGGGACCGGCTCTGCGTCGTCCAGCTTTCGCCGGGTGACGGCACCGCCGACGTCATCCGCATCGCCGCCGGCCAGAAAGAGGCCCCCAATCTCGTCGCCCTGCTCGAAGATCCGACCCATCAGAAGATCTTCCATTACGGCCGCTTCGATATCGCCGTCCTCTTCCACACGTTCGGCGTCACGACGACCCCGGTGTTCTGCACCAAGATCGCCTCGCGCCTGATCCGCACCTATACGGATCGGCATGGCCTCAAGGACAATCTCAAGGAGATGCTCGACGTCGATATTTCCAAGACGCAGCAATCTTCCGATTGGGCGGCCGAGACGCTGTCTCCGGCCCAGCTCGAATATGCCGCTTCCGATGTGCTTTATCTCCACGCGTTGCGCGACAAGCTCACGGCACGCTTGATCCGCGACGGCCGCTTCGACCATGCGACGGCCTGCTTCGCATTCCTGCCGACCCGCGCCAAGCTCGACCTGCTCGGCTGGGAAGAGGCCGATATTTTCGCCCATAGCTGAGTAAATTGCCTGCGGCACAATTGAAAACAAAGACCGTCGACGGGCCTGTCTGCGGCTGTTAGCGATTCGTTAACGCCTCTTTCCTAAAATTCCCATTAATATTTATGCATTTCGATGACGCCGGTATTGCGTCATGCGGACAGGAGGATCTGCTGGGATGCAAGGGGGCCGGATGAGCGCGGCCCTTTTATAGAGCCTGCTTTCATCGTCACTTTGCGAAAGGAGCATGCCATGTTGACTCCCGTTCGTGCAGCGTCCAATGCAAGCTTTTCGTCCCAAGGCCAGACTGCGGCGATCGTCGCCGGCGGCCTCGGCCGTTCTGTGATTGCGCCAGCGCCGGTCAATCCCGTCGAAGCCGCCGACCTGAATTCCGCCATTGCCGGCAAACTCAGTATCCTGCTCCTTGCCGCACGCGAGCGCATGATCGAAGCCCTCCTCGACGCCATCGATGCGGCCGGCCGCGCGATCTCGCTGGATCGCGGCGAGGACGAAAGCA
The DNA here is from genome assembly GCF_001187535.1 of Rhizobium ecuadorense. Lineage (GTDB taxonomy): Bacteria > Pseudomonadota > Alphaproteobacteria > Rhizobiales > Rhizobiaceae > Rhizobium > Rhizobium ecuadorense. The sequence goes on along the minus strand of NZ_LFIO01000207.1, from coordinate 134,587 downwards.
ATCTCGCCTTCGCCTCCCGGCTTGCCGATGCCATCCAGCGGCTGCCGGCTGCCAGGATCGACGAGGTGGAGCGCCAACTTACGGAGCAAGGCCACAGTCTGCCGCTTCGGATGATCGCCGCAGCCCTGAAGAATCCCGCAGGTCCGGAAGCAGCCCGCATCGTCGCATATCTGGAAATTGTCCGCTACAAGGATCGCGATCTCGCCGCCCGTGCCGTCGTGCGCTCCTATGGCCAGAACGACGCTTCGCCGATGCGCGCCGAAGCCCGGCCGGAAATCCAGCTGCACGAGGATCATGCGTCTGCCGCCATGCGCCAGCCGGCAGACAAGCCGTCCGCACCGGCCAGTTCGCTGGTCGAGACCGCGGCTTTGGCAACCGCCGAGGAGGCGGTCATCACTGAGGCCGTGGACGCTGCCGATCCGGAAGCGCCGCGGCCCGAAAACCGGGCTCAATCCGCGTCGGCAGCGGCAAGCGCGGTCGCCCCGGAGGAACCCGAGCCGCAGGAGATCGACGCCGCGCCAACCTTGCCGGCCGAGGCCACAGCGGCCGAGGACGCGCGGGAAATGCCGGAGGCGCCTGCGATCCAGCCTCGCGCCATGTCGGGAAAAGGCGATCCCGTCATTCCGAGAAATTGGACGGGAATTGTCGCTTCGATGACCGAAGAGGTCTCCGAGATGATCGTCACCATCATCCGCGAGCAGGACGTCGAAGCCGTGCTGGAGGATGGTCCCGTCGAAGCGGCCGTGGAGATCGATGCGATCCTCGACGATGCCGTCATCAGCGATGCGGCCGAAACCCTGACCAGGCAGCCGGCGGAACTCGCAGCACCCGATGCGCGCCCGTCCGCAGCGCCACGCCCGTCGCCGGTGGAAACGGAGGTCGTGGCCGCGGCTGCCCGCCAGCCGAAAGAGATCGACGCGCCACCGCCGATGATGCCGATAGCCGAGACGGCCGAGGCTGCCTATATCCCGCTGGCGGCAAGGATGCCGGAGGGACTTGCCTATACGCAGCTGCCTTATCAGTTCGCCAAGGATGTCCCGCCGAACGGGAAGGCGGGTGAAACCAGCCACCAGCATCAGCACCATCACGACGGCGCGCCGCCGGATCAGCAGCAAGACGATCCGCAGCAGGAAGATCAGCAGCAGGCGCAGTCCGGCGGCGGGGATGCCGCGGCCGATGCCGAAGCGGCCAATGCGGCGCCTCAACGCAGGACGCCGAGGATGATCGATGCCGAGCCGACGCCTTATCAGTCAGGCGCGGCCGCCGACCCTGTTTACGCGCTCTATCAGCGCATGGTCGGCTGGGAATAAATGTTCATAACTTGAAAATGAAGAACCCGCCGGATCGCTCCGGCGGGTTCTTCAATTCAAAGGCGGATGCGAGGCTTATTCGCCGCCGCGGTTCTTCAGGGCTGCGCCCAGAATGTCGCCGAGCGAAGCGCCGCTGTCGGACGAACCGAACTGGGCAACGGCTTCCTTCTCTTCCGCAATCTCCAGAGCCTTGATGGACAGCATGATCTTGCGGTCCTTCTTGGAGAAGTTGGTGACGCGGGCGTCGAAGACCTGGCCGACCGAGAAGCGCTCAGGGCGCTGTTCGTCGCGGTCGCGGGCGAGGTCGGCGCGACGGATGAAGGAAGTGATGTCCTCGTGGTTGACGAGCTTCACTTCGACACCGCCGTCGTTGACCGCGATGACTTCGCAGGAAACGACTGCATTCTTGCGCAGGTCGCCCGATGCAGCGGCGTCGCCGACCGCATCCTTGCCGAGCTGCTTGATGCCGAGCGAGATGCGTTCCTTCTCGACATCGACGTCGAGAACGACGGCCTTGACGACGTCACCCTTGTTGAACTCCTCGATGACCTGTTCGCCCGGACGGTTCCAGTCGAGGTCGGAGAGGTGCACCATGCCGTCAACGTCGCCGTCGAGGCCGATGAACAGGCCGAATTCGGTCTTGTTCTTGACTTCGCCTTCGACTTCAGTGCCGGCCGGATGGCTGCGGGCGAATGCTGCCCACGGATTTTCCAGCGTCTGCTTGAGGCCGAGCGAAATACGGCGCTTGGACGGGTCGACTTCGAGAACGACGACTTCGACTTCCTGGCTCGTGGACAGGATCTTGCCGGGGTGAACGTTCTTCTTGGTCCAGGACATTTCCGAGATGTGGATCAGGCCTTCGATGCCCGGCTCCAGCTCGACGAATGCACCGTAGTCGGTGATATTCGTGACGGTACCGGAAATCTTCTTGCCTTCCGGATACTTGGCCTGGATGCCATCCCACGGATCGCTCTCGAGCTGCTTCATGCCGAGCGAGATGCGGTGGGTTTCCTGGTTGATGCGGATGATCTGAACCTTGACCTGCTGGCCGATGTTCAGGATTTCCGACGGATGGTTCACACGGCGCCATGCCATGTCGGTGACGTGCAGCAGGCCGTCGATGCCGCCGAGGTCGACGAACGCACCGTAATCGGTGATGTTCTTGACGACGCCGTCGACAACCTGGCCTTCTTCGAGGTTCTGAACGATTTCAGAACGCTGCTCGGCGCGGGATTCTTCCAGGACCGTACGGCGCGAAACCACGATGTTGCCGCGGCGCTTGTCCATCTTGAGGATTTCGAAGGGCTGCGGGTTGTGCATCAGCGGGGTAACGTCGCGGATCGGGCGGATGTCGACCTGAGAACGCGGCAGGAAGGCGATCGCACCGTCGAGGTCGACCGTGAAGCCACCCTTGACCTGGTTGAAGATGACGCCTTCGACGCGCTCGCCAGCTTCGAACTTGGCTTCGAGCTTGACCCAGCTTTCTTCGCGGCGAGCCTTCTCGCGCGACAGAACAGCTTCGCCAAGCGCGTTTTCGATACGCTCGACGTAGACTTCGACTTCATCGCCAACCTTGAGCTGGCCGTCCTTGGCACGGGCGCCGAATTCCTTGAGCGCGATGCGGCCTTCGACCTTCAGGCCGACGTCAACAACGGCGACATCCTTTTCGATGCCCGTGACGATACCCTTGGTTACATAGCCTTCGGCCAGATCGTTCTTGGCAAAGGACTCTTCGAGAAGGGCCGCGAAATCCTCGCGAGAGGGAGTTGCTACTGACATAAAATCTCCTGCGTGTCCTGGATAGGGAAGCGGACACGTATGCGCCGGTTGGTTTGCGTTGAACGGGCCTGAACCCAGTCCGCCCTCTTTCACGAAGGCAATCCGGCGCTTGGACGGAATTTCAGGCTGCTGTATTAAAAGCGATCCATGCGTCTGAGCATGCAAAATCGCTTGAATTTAGGCATCTCGGCTCAAGACCGCATCGATGATCGATTGAGCGGCTTGAAACGCGGCCTCTATACTCATTTCCGACGTATCAAGCAAGTGCGCATCATCAGCTGGTTTCAAAGGGCTGTCGGCCCGTCCCATGTCGCGTTCGTCGCGCCGCTTGACGTCCTCGAAAATCGCATCGAAATCGGCCGTCGCCCCCTTGCCGAGGATCTCGTCGTAACGGCGTCTTGCCCGCACCTCCGGCGTCGCCGTCACATAGAGCTTCACCGGCGCATCCGGGCAGACGACCGTGCCGATATCGCGCCCGTCGAGCACGGTTCCCGGCGCCTTCGTCGCAAATCGCCGCTGCGCCTCGACCAGCGCCCGGCGCACCGCCGGCATGACGGCTATTTTCGACGCGGCTTCGCCGATCTCATGTTTGGAAAGTATATCGCGATCCAATCCGGCAAGTTCAACCTCCCGCGCGATCTTTTCGGCCACCGCCTCGTCATCGAGCGGCAGGCCGGCGTCGAGCAGCGCCTTGGCCGTGGCGCGATAGGTCAGGCCGGTATCGAGATGATGGAAGCCGTATTGCTCGGCGATGCGGCGCGAGAGAGTGCCCTTGCCGGCCGCCGCCGGGCCATCGATGGCGATGGTGAAAGTCCTGGTGCTCATCTTGTCAATCCTGGGGCAACCGGCTCAAAGGCCGCGGCGCGGCGCCATGCACGCGTAATCCTTTGTAAAGGCGCAGCATTTTCTTCGCAAGGCCGCCCCTTCCGGCGACGATCTTCGCTCAGCTCCGCAGCTGCCGCGGCTCGCTACCATAAACCCGCCGGCCGGTCATCCGTCGGCGCCGGAAATACCTTGCGCTCCGATCATAAAGTTTGGCTTTGACATGGGAAGCCACAGCGATTAAGGGGACCGGCTTATAAATTCCGATGGAACGCCGGCTTGAACGGCATTTGCCGAATCTCGGATTCGGCCATTCTCACGAGGCTTATAGTGGCGAAAGCGGAACTTGGAACCAAGCGTACCGATCCGGAAACCGGCAAGAAGTTTTATGATCTGAACCGGGATCCGATCGTTTCTCCTTATACCGGCAAATCCTACCCCCTGTCCTTCTTCGAAGAAACCTCGGCGATCGCTGACGTTGCCGAAGAAGACGAGGTTGCGGAAGTCGATACCGAAAACACCGAAGTCGAACTGGTTTCGCTCGAGGATGCCGATGACGCCGCCTCCGGCGACGACATCCCGGATATGGGCGACGACGATGTCGAAATCGAAGGCGATGACGACGACGACACCTTCCTCACACCGGACGAAGACGATGACGACGACGACATGAGCGACATCATCGGCGTGACCGGCGACGAAGACGAAGTCTGACGGCTGCATTTCGGCCCGGCGAGGAAAAAATTCTCCGGGCCGGATTTTTTAGGCTTGCTATCTCCGAAAACCGGAAGTAATAAGCCGCCACTCCGCAGGGCACGCCCTGCGAAGCATCCCAGGACCGGCCCTCAGCCGGACCACCTTGATGGGGCTATAGCTCAGCTGGGAGAGCGCTTGCATGGCATGCAAGAGGTCAGCGGTTCGATCCCGCTTAGCTCCACCACGCTTCGCCCTTACGGGCTTCGCATGGCGCAGCCGCGAGAAACCGTTAGGCCGAAGCAGTGCCCGGCATAGCCCGAAGGGCGACGACGGGCTGAAACGCTGATGTGGTACGTTTATATTCTCCGCAGCGTCGATTTTCCCGATCAGGAATACACCGGCTCTACCGCAGATCTGAAACAGCGTCTGTCGGCGCACAATGCCGGAAAATCCACCCATACCGCCAAATTCGCACCATGGAATTTGCTCTGGTATTGCGCCTTTCCTGACAAGCACAAGGCGCTTGAATTTGAAACATACCTGAAATCGCATTCCGGCAGGGCTTTTGCCAGCAAGAGACTGGTCCAGCCTAATCTGGCGTCAAATCGACTCGCCGACCGGAAGACCGATTCCGAATAAACGCGGGTGCAGGCGAAAGCCGTGCCTCTCGCAGAGGCGTCAATAACGGGCATAAATTAGAGACCATCGATTTGGCGCTGGCATTCCGCTCCCACGACCTCAATCTCTCGGCGATTGCACCGACAGCCCCGCAGCCTCTATTCCCGCAAAGAACCGTTGCTGATCCTCGGTTCGCGCCAGCCGGCTGACGACTTCGCGTCGGATGTTCGGGATCAGTGCAGGTGATTCGCGCCTGATCCAGTCGAGCTGTTCGTCGGCCTCCTGCTTTTTTCCAAGCGCGCCGAGAATGGAGAGCAATACGAGGCGATGCATCGGGTTGTAATTGAGATCAGACATGCGCGACCAGAGTTCGGCAGCCTGCGTATCGCCGCGCATGAAGGCGCAGAGGGCCATTCCGACTTCGTAATATCCGCGTGGGCCGGCATTTTTGCCGACGGCCTCCGAAATCAGCGTGCAGCCTCTATCCCATTCCCCCGACATCGACAGGCGCAGGCCGTATTCACCCGCCACTTCGGTATCGTTCGGATTGCTGGCATAGGCGGCGGCGCCGGCGCTGAGAGCGGCAGCCGGATCATGACCGAAAAAGTTGGCCAGCATCAGTGCCTGAAGGGCGCGGGCATTCTTCGAGTCGAGCTGCACGGCATGCTCGGCAAGTTCTTTGGCGATGCCGAGCGTGGCGGCCGTCGATTGCGTGTGAAGCTGGTATGAAAAGCGGAACTCGTCGAGATATATCAACGAAAGAAGGGCCGCGACATTGGAATCGGCCGGGGTTTTTTCCACGGCCTGTTGCAGGCAGGATTTCGCCGCTTCGTGAGCTTGCACCGTCATTTCGTTGCGGTAGCTGTAATAGGAGAGAACGCAGGAAAAAGCGTCCGGATTGCCGGCAATGGCCGCAGTATCGGTTTGGAACATGACGCCGAACGGCCGCGCGACCGCCGCGGCGATATCCCCGGCAAGGATCGTTTGCGTTTTCGGGATGCCTTGCATCTTCAAGTCGGCATCGTAGTCGCTTGCCCAGATGACAGCAGCATCGGCCCGTCGCACGAGTCTGGCTGTCGAGCGCAAGTTGCTGCCCTCAAGCCGCACACTTCCCTGCAGGGCATAGAGCGGCCCTGGCGAAGCTTCGCCGGTTTTCCGCGGCATGGCGGTGACGACGACGATGTCGTTGAAGCGGACCAGCTTCTCGATGATATCGTCGGTCATGCCGCGGGAGATATCGGAGGCAAGGCTCCCGTCGGGCGCGCTTTCAAAACGCTCGACGATAATGGTGGGGCGATTGTCGGTTCCCGCTACCGTCTCGCGCTCCGCATTCGACGATCCCAACTGCTGAAGGAGCGCTGCTGCCGCGGCCAGGATGAGCACGGCGCCCGCTGCAAGCAGCCAATATAGGGGCCGCGATAGACCCCGGTCCGGTTGCTCCCGGCTGATCGTATCCGCAGCCGTATCGATCTGCCCGCTATCATCGCCCGACCGGCCAGGCCGATGGGGGTGCTCGGGTGACACCAAGTTCGCGGGTCCAGCGCTCTCGATGACATCGAAGACCGGCGCGTAGCCGCCCTTCGGGATGGTGATGATGATCCGGTCGGCGCCGCCGGCGGTCAGGTAATAATGTTCGAGTTCCCGTCTCAGCCGGCCGGCTTCGATACGAACGCAGGGGTCCTGCTGGGCATCGAAGTTCGCGTCCCGGCCAAAAACGGCCTGCGCGATGGTAAAGGCCTTCAGATAGTCGCGACGGCCCGCAAGCGTTTCCGTGACGACGAATTCAAGGAACTTCCTCGTCCGTTCGGGAAGGCGGAACTCCCGGCTGGAAAGAATTCGCTCGAGTTGCTGCTGCACCTCCTCCTGCGAGGCGGCGACCCTGTTTATGCCTGCACTCGTCATCGGTTCCCCCAGACTGCGATTGCGAACAATCTGCAGCACGCCCCGCCAGCCGTAACGGCAATGCTGCCCAGCTGAATACCCCACCCAACGCCAAAAGAATCCGATGACTGGCCAAATAATGGACGTAGTCACGATTTGCGAAAGGCCGGCGTAGGATACCGTATTCTACCGGCCCGGTCATGTATTTTACTGCCTTAGTCTCCAAGCTCGCCCTATCATCGCCGGGTATTCTGGAGGAGGCTGCGATGACATCACCTGAGACCTCTACTTCCCATCCGATGACGAGTGCAGAGGAACTGCGCAAACGTGCTCTGGAGCTTCAGCTTGTCGAGATGGAGCGCAGCGAAAAGATCAAGGCGCGTGAAGCAAAGAAACACGCGGAATTCGTCGAGGATTTTTTCCGCAAACAGCTCGGCGAAGCCGAGCGCGCCACCATCAAGCGGCTGGTGATGAAAGCGGCCGCCGATGGCAAATACGAGGCGCTGATCTACAGCTTTCCATCGACCTTCTGCTCCGACAGCGGTCGGGCCATCAACAATAACCTGTCGGGATGGCAGAAGACACTGCAGGGAAAGGCGAAGGAACTTCTCGAACTTTTCGAAGAGGTTGCCAAGCCGCAGGGCTATGGGCTGAAGGCCATGATCATCAACTTCCCGGACGGCATGCCCGGAGACGTCGGCTTCTTCCTCACCTGGGAGCCGCCTGTCGAGTGACCGGCAGGAAAAGCGAGAGCAGTTCCAGCAAAAGCGCCTAGCCCTTTTGCTTCGGGAATTATGTGAGAACAAGGAGTGGAGCATTTCCGGGATTCGGAGAAAACCGGAAATCCTTCGGGAGAAATCAACGTGAAAGCGACCGAGATCGAGCGCAAATTCCTCGTGCGTAGCGATAGCTGGCGCGCGCGGGCCAGCATTTCACATGTCCTGCAGCAGGGGTATCTGTCTCGCGGCGAGAACCCGGTGCGTGTCCGTCTGATTGACGGTCGTTCCGCCTGCCTGACAATCAAATTCCATACGATGGGGCTTGCGAAAGACGAATATGAGTATGAGATTCCCGTCGAAGAGGCGCGAGACCTGCTTCTCCATGCGACTGGCCACGTTATTGAAAAGACCCGCTACCGGGTCCTTCACGAGGGCCGAAACTGGGAGGTGGACGTCTTTGCCGGCGCCTATGAGGGATTGACGCTCGCCGAGATCGAAATAGCGAGCGAAGAAGATCTGCCGGCGCTGCCGCAATGGCTCGGGCGGGAAGTCACGGGCAACAAACGCTATTCCAATCGCGCCATGGCCGCTGCCTCGTACAAGCCCCCCCTGATTGCGTCGGGGCGGACAGGGGCAGCGGCGTCGCACCTCTGAAACGGGGCGCGGGACGCTGCCCGAACCTAATCGCTGACAACGGTCCAGTTGGCATCCGGATTGAATTCCTTGATTGCGGCGGCGCGCTGTTCCGTCTGCGGTCCGAGATCGCGTTGGTAGATGGCGCTCCTCCCGTTGACGATAAATGTCTGCACGCCGGTCACCCGATAGTTGACCGGCCAGGCGATGAGTGCGAAGCCGCCGGTCATATATCCATTGATGACGTAGCTTTGTTTGCCGCCGAGCACATTGTCGCCCTGGGCGGTCAGGATGCGATAGCGGTATCCGAAATAACCTTCGCCGCGTTTGGCGGCGCCGAAGGCGGCCGTCTCCACAAGCGCGCTTGCCGGGCTTTCTTCCGGATAGACCTTCGGGTCCCAGTAGAGACCGTCCAGCTTGCCTGGACTGCTGATCAGTTTCTTGGCGAATTCGTAAATACCGTCACCGTCGCGATCGTCGGATGCATATTGATACTGCGCCGCCACATATTCGTGCATCGTGTCGATCGTCGCCAGTTCGTTCTCGCCGATGCGCCGGTTGACGATCTCCTCAAAGCCGCGTTGTGTGTCGAAGGACCATTTCCCATCCTTGTCCTCGGTGAGCGGGAACGGCAGAGGCCAGAGCCGATCGCCGATCGCAACGATCTTCGCACCATCGGCGTCTTTCAGGATCATCTGTCGCTCGGCGCCCTCCCGGATCAATCCATAGGCGATCATCGCCTCGTTGCTGGCGCGCAGTCTGTCCGCGTTCAGGCCGAGCAGATCGGCAAGATCGCCGATATTATTGGAGCCGAGCACCGATTTCAGCCGATCGAGGGCAAGATCCGGGCTGTCGAATTTCGGTGAAGCCTTTGCCGCCTTGTATTCGGTGAGATCCGTCTGGCCCTGCGAAATCGCCGGTGTCGCCGGTATCGCGCAAAGCGCTGTCGCAAGCATGAGCGGGATTACGATCGCTTGACGTCTCATGATGTAGCTCCATGGGCTTGGAAGGGGTCTCATCGCCGTCCTCCTCCTCTGCCGCCACCACCGCCACCGCGGCCGCCGCCGCCGCGCGACGGCATCGGGCGCGAGTGCTGAACGGGACGGGCTGCCGGGCGGTGAGCGCCCATGCTTTGTGCACCTCGTTTCGAGGCGACGGCCTGCTGGCGGCCGGACTGGACATTGCCGAGTGCGCTCGACTGGCGTCCGCGATTGTCGGGCCTCGCAGCCATCTGCGGTTTGCTGGGTTTCTTGACGGATTTCTGCGCGGGTTTCGCCGAAGGGCGATTGGCCGATTGTTTGGGACGGTTCTCCGGCCGGGACGCAGTCTGACGATCACCGGCCGCCGGCCTGTTTGCCTGCGGTTTGGCCTTCAGCCCTTGCGCCGTGCTTTTCCGGATATCGTCCGCGCGCGCCGCCGTGCCGCGATTGCCCGGCCCCTGGCTTGCCTGCCTGTCCGCGGCCTTGTTGCGCAGTTGATTGCGATTGTCGGCCTGTAGCCCCGACTGGATCGCCGACCGGTCCAGCTTGCCAAGCTGATCCTTGCCGATGCTCAGCTTGCTGCGGTCGACATTCGCCCAGTCGACGTCATTCAACTTCATTTTGCCGTTGAAGTTGCGATTGTTCAGGCAATTGTTGCAATCGATGTCGATATCGCCGTCCCAGCGGCCGCCCCATACCCCCCAGTCGTCCCAGTTGACGATGGCGGCCCAGGCAAGCCCGGTGACGGCGCCGGCGAAGAAGGCGGCGCCGGGATAATAATAGCTGTCGTAGTAGTCGGGATAATAGGAGATCGGTTCCGTCGCATAGCCCGGCTCATAGAGCATTTCCGGCGGATATTGCGGGATATAGATCTTCTCGGGATCGGTCGGCCGGATGATGATGTTGTCGTTTTCGGTGACAACCGTCACCTTGTCGTCCGTCTTGATGATGTTCTTTGCCACCGCCTCGTCGCGAAGCTGCTGAATGGCGATCAGCACGTCCTTCTGCTGATTGGCGAGCGCATCGGCGAGCGATTGGGTCCAGTCGAGATCCTCGCTCATCATCTTGACGATGTCAGGGTAGTTGAGCAGCGAAACGACGCTGCCGTCCCAGTCGCTTTTGGGCTTGAGGTCGGTATTCTTCTTTTTCGCTTCCAGAAAACGCTGTGCTTCGATGATCTGCAGCGGAAAGAGCGAGGCGGCCGAAATCGCCGCGACCAGTTCGTCCGGATAGAGCGCGATCCGCGCGACCAGCACTTCAAGCTCGTCTTCGGAGAGGAGGGCAGCGGCCGGCTGTTCGGCGCCCGCCGGAGCAGGCGCGGCAGCGGGCGCGGGAGCCTGTGCTCGCACGGGGAGGGCCGGCTGCAGCACAATGATCGCCAGAGCCGACAATCCACCAAGCAGTTTGCGGGAAATTGCTTTCATCGCATGCACCTCCCTTGAATCGGTTGCCTTGAATCGGTTGACGGACGGACGCGTTTACGGAGATTTCGGACCGGTGACGGTTGAACGCCTGAGCACCACAATTTTCGATTGCGATATCGCCTCTCGCATCTCTTTCAATAGGGCATCGACCAGACCTGCATATTCCAGCCGCCGCAGCTCCTTGATCGCCTCAGGCAGCTGTTCGGCACGCGCCAAAGCCTCCGCCGCGGCAGCCAGATCCTCGCACATGCTGTGAAAGGCTTCATTGACGTAGAAAAGCCGCTGCACCAGCCTCGCCTGGTCGGGAAAATAAGTCTCTGCCGTTTCAAGGGCGGACCGGTATGTCGAACCACTTTCTCCCGACGCCATCGCCGCCCCCGCCGCCGAACTGCGCTCAGCAGATGGGAGAAATTATATATCAGGCGAACGAGTTGGAGACGTAAAATACGCGATCTTACAATGCGACTCGCTGCTCTTGCATGACTGCCTGCCGCACAGCCGATCTGATCCGTTGAATGATCTGCGAACGCCTCGATAGAGATTACGCGATGCTACGGGCCTTTGCGCCGAAACGGGCCTACTATTCCAGCTTCGCTTGCGATCAGCGGCTCGGGCTAGACCCAAGCCGGAAGGGGGATCCGTGTTTCTCGACTATTTTGCGTTGGGCGTCTTGGTCTTCGTCGTGGTCACGCTTTTCTATGCCGTGATTGCCATTCACGACATTCCCCACCTGATGGCCAAGGCACGAAACCACCCCCATCAGGACGCTATACATGTTGCCGGATGGGTCAGCCTCTTCACGCTCCACGTGATCTGGCCGTTTCTGTTCATTTGGGCAACGCTTTACCGCGAAGACAGGGGCTGGGGCATCCGGCAAGACGGGAAGTTATCGGCGGAAGCTGAGGCGAACGCGGAAATCGCTCGCCTCCATGCACGAATCGCCGAGCTCGAGACAAGGACGCCGGAGAAGGAGAACGCCTGATGGATCTGCTCCTTATACTCACCTACGCCGCGATCTGCTGGGCAGTCTTTAAAATATTCAGGATCCCGGTGAACCAGTGGACGCTCGCAACCGCTGTCCTTGGAGGGATCTTCCTCATTTCAACCCTGCTGCTCCTGATGAGCTATAACCATCCCTATTCGAGCGACGGTCGCATCTATTTCACCTCGGCACCGGTCATCCCGGTCGTCGGAGGCCAGGTCGTCGAGGTCCCGGTGACAGCGAATGCGCCTTTGAAGAAGGGCGATATCCTCTTTCGCATTGATCCGCGGCCTTACCAGTTTACCGTCGATCAGAAAAAAGCCGCGCTCGCAGAAGCCGAGCAGTCCGTCCTGCAATTGAAAGCGGCCATGGATGCCGCCAATTCAGCTGTCACGGGCGCCGAGGCCTCGCGGGACAGGTCGCAGCAGGCCTTTGAGAAATTCCAGCAGTCGAACGAGAATGCAAAGTCGAGCGGCAAGGGTGCTGTCTTTTCCGAACTCGAGGTCGAAAACCGGCGCGGCATCTACCTGACGTCAGAGGCTACGGTCGACACGGCCCGCGCCCAGGCGCTGCAGGCAAAGCTTGCCTTTGAGTCTGAGATCAACGGAACCAACCCGACGGTTGCAAGGCTGCAGGCGGAATTGCACAATGCCGAGTACGAACTCGACCAGACGGTCGTGCGGGCGCCGACCGACGGCTACGTGACCCAGGTCTTCCTCCGTCCCGGAATGATGGCCAATCCTCTGCCGCTACGGCCGGTCATGGTCTTCATCGACAGCCAAGACCGCATGCTGGCGGCGGCCTTCATCCAGAACTCGCTGCAGCGCGTCCGCGTCGGCGATGAGGCGGAGGTTTCCTTCAAAGCCGTGCCCGGCAAGATATTCAAGGCGCGGGTGGGAGAGGTCATCGATGTGATGGCCCAGGGCCAGTTGCAGCCGAGCGGCGCGCTGATCGACCCGCAATCACCCGAGCGCCTCTCGCCTGGACAAACGCTGGCTCGGATCGAGCTGCTCGAAAGCACCAAGGACTATCAACTGCCGGGCGGCGTGGTCGCGGACGTCGCGGTCTACACCCATCATTGGCACCACGTCGCCGTTCTGCGCAAGGTGCTGCTGCGCATGAGCAGCTGGATGAATTACGTGTTTCTTGAACACTGATGCATATCAGCGGCAAAGAATAAGGAGCCCGCGGTGATAGGAAGTCTTCCGATGTTGCGGGGCTTGGCCGGCTTCAACAGAGACTGGCTCCGCAGTGACATTCCGGCCGGGCTGTCGATCGCCGCAGTCGGCCTGCCGAGCGCCATCGCCTATCCCGCCATCGCCGGCCTGCCGCCGGAGACCGGCATCTATGCCAGCATCGTCGCGCCGATCGCCTATGCGATCTTCGGTCCTTCCCGGCTTTTGGTCGTCGGGCCGGATGCTGCGACCATGACCGTGCTGGCGGCCGCCATGGGCGCCATTATCGCCGCCGAACCGACGACGGCAGCTGTCGACCGGGTCGCCATCGCCTCGGCCCTTGCGCTTGGCGTCGGCGTCTTCTGCATCGCGGCGAAATTGCTGAGGCTCGGCGTTCTCGCAAGTTTTCTCTCCCGCCCCATTCTGGTGGGCTTCTTCGCGGGCGTTTCGCTCTCGATCCTTGTCGGACAGATCGGCCGCTTCACAGGAGTGAAGATCCAGTCGGATGGACTGATCCCGCCGCTTGTCGAAATGCTCGCCAAGAGCAGTCTGATCCACTGGCCTTCCCTCGTCCTCGGCCTCGTCATGTTCGCCTTGTTATGGATCGTGCGGGCCTTCCGGTTCAGAGTTCCGGGTCCCGTTCTGGTGGTCGTCCTCTCGGTCGTGCTTTCGGCGATCTTCGATTTCCAGGGCCGCGGCATCGCAGTTGTCGGCGATATCCCTGGCGGACTGCCGAGCCTGTCCCTGCCTGCATTACATCAGATGCCTCTCGACAAGATCGTGCTCGGTTCGGCGGCGATCTTTCTGGTCAGCTTCGGCGCCGGCATCGTCGCGGCAAGAAGCTTTGGGTCACGAACCGGCGAGGAGGTCGACGCCAATCAGGAATTGATCGGACTTGGCGCCGCCAATATCGCGCCCGGTCTGTTCGGCTCGTTTCCGGTCAGCGTCTCGGATTCGCGAACCGCGATAAACCTGTCGACGGGCGGTGTCTCCCAGGTGGCGGGACTGGTATCGGCCGCGACCCTGATTGCCGCGCTTGTCTTCCTTCATAGCGCGTTGCGGATCCTTCCCATTCCCGCGCTCGCCGCAATTCTTGCAACGGCGGCGATCAGCCTCATCGATATTCACGAATTGAAAAAGATCTGGCGCATCAGCCGCATGGAATTCATTTTTGCGCTGATCGCCATGTGGGGCGCAATCAGCTTCGGTGTTCTCAACGGCGTCATCGTCGCCGTTGCGGCAACGCTCGTCTATCTCCTGCGTCAGACGATGTTTCCCCGCGATGGCCTGCTTGGCCGTATCGAAGGACGGCACGGCTTTTTCGATCTCGCCCGTTTTCCGGAAGCTCGCCCCGTCGCGGGCGCCGCCGTCTTCGCCATCCAGGGCAGCATTCTGTTTTACAATGCCGATTATATCAGGATGCGGCTGGCCTCGGTCGCCAAGGGACTTCCGGCCGAAACCCGATGCCTGGTGCTCGATGCCAGTGCCGTCACGCATATCGACAGCACCGGCGCAGCCGCGCTCGACGCCGTGGCCGAACTGCTGGCAAAGCGCAATATCGTCTTTGCCATGGCCGACCTCAGTGAAGAAAGCCGCGGCATCCTCGACCGCGCCGGCGTCATCAAAGCGATCGGCGTCGAAAATCTTTTCAATGGTCGAGAGGAAGCGCTCAGAGCGCTGATCGGAAGTGTCGGCGAGACCGGCGCTGCTATGCCGGCAGGCAAACCATCTTAGCCGAAAGGGAGGGAGAGAAATGGACGAGAACTACGAGCCCGCACAGACGGATGGAGCGGCAGACCGTGTCGCAAAGGGCAATAAGAAAAAAAAGAAATCATGGGATTACGACAAGGAAATCGGGCGGCTGCAGGTGGAATTGGCCCATTTGCAAGCCTGGATCAAGAAGGCCGGCGCGAGGGTGGTCATCATCTTCGAGGGACGGGACGCCGCCGGCAAAGGCGGCATGATCAAGCGCATAACGGAAAAGGTCAGCCCGCGGGTCTTCCGTGTCGTGGCGCTGCCGGCGCCGACCGACCGCGAAAAATCCCAGATCTACATGCAGCGCTATATCGCTCATCTGCCGGCGGCCGGCGAAATCGTCATCTTCGACCGCAGCTGGTACAACCGCGCCGGCGTCGATCGCGTCATGGGATTCTGCAGCGAAAAGAAAGCGCAGCGCTTTCTTGAGCTGGCGCCCCGCTTCGAGGCCGCGATCGTCGAAAGCGGCGTCATTCTGCTCAAATATTTCCTGACGGTCAGCGAGGAAGAACAGGAACGTCGTTTCAGACGCCGGATCGACGACCCGGTGCGACAGTGGAAGCTCAGCCCCATGGATGTCGAATCCTATCAGCGCTGGTGGGACTACACGCGGGTCTATGACGAGATGCTGCGCATGACCGACAGCAACCATGCGCCGTGGTGGGTCGTGCCCTCGGATGACAAGAAACGCGGCCGGGTCAACTGCATCTCGCACATCCTGCAATCCATCCCCTATGAGCGGGTGAAGTTCGATGCGCCCGATCTCGGAAAACGCCAGAAACGGCCGTCGGATTTCGTGGAGGACCGCAGCATCCGCCATGTCGTGCCGGACACGGCGTCATAAACGCGGCGGACGGGATGCAACGATGGAGAATGCAGGCGATACGGCGGCACAGGGAGCCGGGCCAGGGCAGATTTCGATAGAGGCGAGAATAAGCGATCTCGTCCGCTTGGGTATTATCGGGCTTTTCGCCTATTGGACTCTGGTCCTCATTGCTCCCTTTGCGCTGATCGTCATCTGGTCCGCCATTCTGGCGGTCGCGCTTTTCCCGATATTCGAGGCACTTTCCAGATTGATCGGCAACAGGCCCGTCATCGCAGCCGTCGTCATCGTCGTCTTTTCTCTCGTCCTGATCATTGCGCCGCTCGCCCTTGTCGCGGTCAATTTTGCCGACGCCGCGCAGGCGCTGATCGGCACGTTGCGGGAGGGGAATTTTACCCTGCCCGCCGCGCCGGCCGCCATCCGGGAGTGGCCTGTCGTCGGTGAGCGGATCCACGGCGCCTGGAATCAGATCGCAAGCGATCTGGCCGCCACCATCATCAAGTTTCAGGCGCCCATTCGTGAGGTTGCGGCCGTTATTGTCGCGAAACTTGCCTCGATCGGCGTCGGTGTCTTGAGTTTTGTCGTTTCGATCGTGCTTTCGGGCATATTTCTCACCCGGTCGGCACCCCTGGCTGCAGCCGTACAGATACTGGCAAGCCGGATCGCCGGTGAAAAAGGTGTCGGCTTCGCCCGGCTGGCGGGCACCACGGTGCGAAACGTATCGCGCGGCGTCATAGGCGTCGCCTTTCTGCAGGCGCTGTTATGCGGATTGTGTTTTGCCCTTTTTGACATTCCGGCCGGCGGGCCTTTGACTTTTATTGTGTTTGTCCTCTGCCTGATGCAGCTCGGGCCGGCACTTGTCCTCTTGCCTGTCATTCTCTGGGCGTGGTTCTCCTGGCCCACGTCGATTGCATTGGTTTTCACCGTCGTCGCGATCCCCATCATGATCATCGACAACATACTGAAACCGATCTTGATGGCGCGCGGCCTCTCCACGCCAATGCTGGTGATCCTGATCGGCGTGATCGGCGGCACCCTGTCGCAAGGCCTGCTGGGCCTGTTTCTGGGGCCGGTCGTTCTCAGCGTCTTCTACGAGTTGCTGAGAGCCTGGGCGTGGCCTTCGGTCTCGAACGCAGCGGAAAATAACCGCCCCGCGAGTTTCGAGCCTCAACCGGAACGTATCGAACAGACGCAATGACGGTTCTGTCGAGGCGAGCGAGATCCCTCCTTGGAGCGGTCGCAGCCGGCGCCGCCGGGAGGGCTCACCGGTTCCTGCAGTAGACGACAACCTCCTGTTCGATTTCACGGCAGAGCTGTTCATATTCACTGATCAGCCCATCCTCCCTCGGGCTCTTGTTTCGGAACCGCTCCAGCGCATCGACAGCAAGATCATAGGATTCGAACATCTCCGCGAGTGCCTCACTGGTCATACTCGCCAGCAGATGCCGGATATCGGGAAGTCGCAACATCAGTTTTCTGCGGCCGCGTTCTTGGCTCATGGGTCAGCTCCGCATTCAAGGCACTCCTGCAATGGATACGAAGTCGCCAGGCTACCGGATCGTTCCCGGAGATCACGAATAAATTTTTGGATTGGAGACTGAAGGCACACGAAGTCCGCAACGTAACGGGCCTAGCCGCCGCCGTCTCGGTCCGTTGCGTTCAGCGCTTTTACCGTGATGGCCGCAATGACGCCGGTCAGCACAATCCCGGCAAAACCGATGAGCAAAGCCAGTATTCGTGCCGAAACATGTTTGGGCGTGAAGTCGCCGTAGCCGATGGTAAGGCCCGTCACGAAGGTGAAATAAAGCGCTTCATCGATCCGCCAATCCTCGATGCGCCAGATTGCCAGGCCGGATACCACCATGATCGACACGATGCCGGAAAGGATCGGCCAGATGACACGGAGCTGCTTTGCGAGTGCGATGAAGAACAGCCGTCGCATTTTTTGAGTTTGCGGCTCGCCGCCGGATGGCTCCTGTTTTCCAACGCGGGATGTCATCGCACTGCCGGAGGCAAGACGTACAGCGTTATGGCGAAGATCATATAGACCATCAGCACCAGGACGCCGACGAACCATGCCGATCGCCCGCTGTTGGTGACGAACATCGCAGTCACCGTCGCAAGAAACATCATCGTCACAGCACCCGGCCAGAATTGCAGATCCATCGGCGACGGGCCGATGACATAACTCATCAAGACGAGAACGGGCGCGACGAACAAGGCGATCTGCGACGCGCTCCCGAGTGCGATGCCGACGCTGAGATCGAGCCGGTTCTTGCGCGCCCCGGAAAATGCCGAGGCCATTTCGGCGGCGGCGCCGACCAGTGCGACGACGATGAAGCCGACAAAGGCCGGGGTCATTCCAAAGGCGACGGCCGCTTCCTGCACGGATTCGACGAAAATCTCGCTCACCAAGGCCACGAGGATGGTGACGCCGGCAAGCGTGCCGAGGGCGAGGTTAAGCGGCCACGGCGCCTCACCGGCCTCGGCATGTTCGGCTGAAGAGAAAAATTCCCGATGTGTCCCAAGCGTGAACAACAGCCCCAGCCCATATCCGATGATCAGCAGAACGGCCAAGCTGAGGCTGAGCTTTTGGGTGACCGGTGCGACCGATGTCGCATCCAATCCGCCAAGCGTCGACGGCATCAGAAGTGCGATTGTGGCCAGGAAAAGCAGGCCGGCTTGGATACGGGCGCTCGCCCGGTTGAATTCCTGTGTGTGGTATTTGAGGCCGCCCAGCAGAAAGGAAGCGCCGAGCATGAACAGCGTGTTAGTGACGATCGCGCCGGCGATGGATGCCTTGACCAGCGTATATTCGCCGGCTTGCAGTGCAGCCAGCGCGATCACCAGTTCGGTCAGATTTCCAAGGGTTGCGTTCAGCAGCCCGCCTGCGGCATCACCGGTCTTGGCGGCAACGGATTCGGTCGCATGGCTGAGCAGCCCGGCCAGCGGCACAATGGCCAAGACCGACAGGACGAAAAGCGCCGTATGGGCTTCGGGAAAAAGCACCGCAGCTGAAAACACCACCGGCACGGCGGCCAGCAGCCATAATATCGGGCTGTCGCGAATCTCTTTGAAAAGGAGGCTCAAGCTTCGCTCCTGTGATTATCCTCGCCCGTTGCCGCAATGTCAGCGGGCCTGATCTGCTGCTGGCCGGCGCCGATGATCCCTGCCTTGCCCATTTTCCCGAAAGCGCGTCGCGTCACTCCGGAAGCGCCGTCTGCCGGAAGAAGGTCACGACTGCATCGTCAGGCGGGCCAAACCACGTTGTGAAGAAGACCCGGAAATCTTGCGCAGCGTAGGCTTGGCTCAATGCGCGATCGACGGCCAGACGAAAATCCTCGTCCCCGCGCACCAGTTCAAGACCGAGCGGTTCGTAGGTGAAATGACGCTCGAGGACGATGAGATTGCCGGAGCTGTCGCTGCGGGCGGCGGCATCCATCAGAACCGGCATATCGCCGAAGAGCACCGCCGAGCTGCCGTCCAGAACACGCTCGATTCCCTGTTGATAGTTCGTCACGGGCGTCGCCGTCGCCGCGAGCTGGAAGCTCTTGATCTTGTCGGACAGCCAGCCTTCGCTTGTCGTGCCCGAGATCGACGAGAACGTTTTGTGTTCGAGGATCGTGCGGGCCGGCGCGCCGCGCCAGACGGGCCGGCTCGATGGTTCGCCATATTGCAGAACCTCACGCAATGCCAAGGGGGCGCTCGCACTGAGCAGCGCCCCCGTGCCGCTCGGGAAGATCGGCAGCGAGAACGAGACCTGCTGCCGGCGCTCGAGCGTGACCGGCTCCGCTGCGCAGACAAGGTCCGCCGTGCCATCCTGTATGGCACGCAGTTTGGCGTCACCCGAAAGGGGAACCCACTCCACATCGAGCTTCGGCAGGTTCAGCTGGGCTCTCAGGCTATCGGCGATCCTGTTGCAGAGCGCCACCGCATAGCCGTCGGGCTTGCCTTGGGCATCGAACGAAAACGGCCTTGCGTCCGGATCGTAGCCGAATTTTAGCGCGCTGCTCGTCCGGACGCGGTCGAGCGTCTGCGCCTGCGCGGGCAGCGCGGCGGCGCAGACGGCCGCTGCGGCAAGGACAGAGGCGGCGATTGCCGCCCAGCGACCATTTCTCTCTGACATATCTGGTCCTCCCTGTATTACTCGGCCGGCGCCCGGTTCACGCCGTTGGCGAAACGTGGGGCGATGAGCCCGTAAATGATGAAACCGATCCCTGTGACGATCATGCCGCCGAGCACCGCATCCTTGCCGGAGGCGTAGATGGCGAAAACGCTGTAGGCCATGCCGACCAAGGCGATAGTGGCGTTCAGCCGGTATTTCGCCTGGGGCACGCGGGCAGCCTTCATCATGACGAACAGGGAAGAGAGCGCGATGATATAGGGCAACACGTTCGTCACCACGGCGAGATTGACGAGAGCGGAAAACTGCTCGCTCAAGGTCGGCGATATGGTCATCAGGGCAAGCCCAGTCTGCACGATGCCGAGGATGATCATGCCGCTGACCGGTGCTCCCATCTCGTTGACCCGGGAAAATATCGACGGAAACATCTTCTCCTCAGCTGCAGTCTTTGCCGTCTGGGCGATGGTGAACTGCCAGCCCAGCAACGACCCGAGGCAGGCCAGCACCGCCAGCGCCATGACGATCGAACCGATCGCCGGATTGAACATCGTGGCATAGGCCAAGGCGAAAGGCCCTGTGGAGGTGGCGAGATCGGCATTCGGCACGATGCCCTGAATGACCGTCGTCGACAGGATGTAGATGACGGCCGCTCCGAGCGTGCCGAACATGCAGGCAAGCGGCACGTCACGCTTGGGGTTTTCGACGGCATCCGAATTCTGTGCCGCTGACTCCATGCCGAGGAAAGCCCAAAGCGTCAGCGAAATGCTCGATCCCATGCCCTGCGCGAGCGTTAGTCCTTTCGGATTCCAGGCATCGCCGAAAGTGCTTGAGCTGAACCAGAGCCAGCCGATGATCGACAGCAGGCCGACAGGAAGGATGACGCCCCAGACCGTAACCGAACCGATGCGCCCGGTAATGCGCGGACCGCCGAAATTGGCGGCCGTGGTCAGCCAGAGCAGAATGATCAGCGCTATGCAGGTCATGATGGGCGTGGATGTCAGCACCGGGAAAAATCCGGCGAGGTAGCCGACGGCGGAGATGCCGATGGCGACATTGCCGACGGCAAGCGACAGGAAATACAGGAAGAATACCATGAAGTAGCCGTCCTTGCCGTAGGCATCCTCCGCATAGGCGGACATGCCGCCGGGGCGCTGATTGAACAGCCCGGCCTGGGCGAAGCCATAGGCGATCGCCATCGAACCGATGGCCGTCACAAGCCATGACAGCAGCGAGATCGCCCCGACCTGGGCCATATTGGCGGGCAACATGATGATACCAGACCCCATCATGTTGACGGCGACGATGAAGGTGAGCTGCACCAGGTTCATCTTTTTCTTGGCCGTGGCCTCGGCCGCGAGATGCATCGTGTTATCGGTCATGACGAACCCTCCCTGCGTCTACTCGCGCACGACATATGTGTGGAATTTAATCCGCCCCTCGATCCTTTCCTGGAACACACCCTGGACCTCGTAGTTGAAGCCCGGGAACCGGTTGAAAGACTCTTCGAAGGCCAGGAAGTAATCCCGCATCGGGCGCGCCCTCTCGTCCCAGCGTTCGCCGGGAACGATCACGCCGATACCCGGCGGATAGATCAGCGCCAGCGTTGCCGAAATGCGGCCGGCAACCTGCGTCAGCTGTATATAGTCGACATTGTTGGCGACCAGCGCTTCATAGGCCTGCTTGGGAGCAATGGCCGGCTCCGGGAAGCTCTCGGAACGGAAGCAGAGGCGCTGGAGTTCCTTGACGCCGGCATCGCGATAGAAGGAATGCATTTCGTTGCAGACCTGGCGCACCGTATAGCCGGCATAGCGCTCGCGGTTGGCCGCAAATACGGTCGGCAGCACTTCCTGCAGCGGCGCGTCGCGATCCCAGAGGTTCTTGAATTTGACCAGCTTGGCGACGAGCGTATTCAGCTTGCTCTCATCTTCCGCCGGCGTCAGCAGGAAGAGAAGGCTGTTGAGATCGCATTTTTCCGGCACGACCCGCTGCTCCCGCAGATAGTTGGCGACAACCGTCGCCGGAATGCCGAACTCGCGATAGCCGCCGGTCTTGCGGTCGATGCCGGGTGTCAGCAGCGCAAGCTTGTTCGGATCGACCATGGTGTAACCCGGCGCATACCCGGCATAGCCGTGCCACTTTGCCTGCGGATCGAACCGCCAGCATTGCTGCTCGCGCTTGAGCACATCCGTCGGAATATCCTCCCACCGCATGCCCTCGAGGTCGTCGGTATGTTTGGACCCTGAAACGGTGACGGTCTCCGGCACGAAGGGATCGAAGAACCATTGCTCTTCGGCGCTTGCGGCCTTGGACTCATAGTGCCGGACGAAACCGCGCAACTTCTTGCGCACCTCGATCCCGAGTTCGATGCAGCGGTCCCAGAGCATCTCGCCGGCCTTGCCCTCATGCACCTTGGCATTGACATCGAGCGAGGCGAACAGCGGATAGAAGGGAGAGGTCGAGACATGCATCAGCAGCGATTCATTGAAGCGCTTGTGTTCGACGAACCGACGCTGGCCGCTGATATGTTCGTCCCGCTTGTGGATTTGCGAGGCCTGCGAGAAACCGGCGCCCTGTTTGTGCACCGACTGGGTTGAAAACAGGCCCGGCATGTCGGCCCGCAGGTCCTTGAGACGCATCGGGCTGTGGCCCTCGAAGAGCGGGTGGAAGGCATTGTAGCCGATCCAGGCCTCGTCCCAGAGCACGTAGTCGCAGAGATGGCCGATCTTCTCCATCACCTGGCGCACATTGTAGATCGTGCCGTCATAGGTTGCGAGCTGGATGCAGGCGAGACGGAAGGGCCGGTCTGCCTTCGCACGGCTCTTGTCGGCGACAAGGGGATGTTCCTCGATCCTTCGCCGCAGCCAGCTTTCATCCCACGCCGCCCAGTCCACCGCCCCGATCATGCCGAAAGAATTGCGGGCCGTCGGCAGATAGATCGGGATGGCGCCCGCCTGAACAAGAGCGCCCTGATGCAGGGATTTATGATTGTTGCGGTCGAAGAGCACGAGGTCGCCGCTGTGCAGCACTGCATTGGCAACCACCTTGTTGGAGGTGCTTGTTCCATTGAGAATGAAATAGGTGCGGTCTGCGCCGAAGATGCGCGCCGCCTGTTTCTGCGCTTCGACGGCTGGACCTTCGTGGATCAGCAGGTCACCGAGATCGACATCCGCGTTGCAGAGGTCGTTGCGGAAAATGCTCTCGCCGAAATATTTGAAGAACAGCTGGCCGGCCGGCGATTTCCGATAGAACTGGCCGCCCTGATGTCCGGGGCAATCGAAGGCGATATTCGCCTCGCCGTCATAGGCCATCATGCCGCCGAAGAACGGCGGCAGCAGTGACTTGCCGTAGTTGACCGCGCTGGAGACGATCTGCTTGGCATAGAAGGTCGGTGTCTGCTGACCGAGGTAAACGAAGCCGTCGACCTCGCCGGCCATTTCGACGACGTCCATATCCTTGATGGTCAGCGTATCGGCCATTGCCCAGATCGGTGTACGGAAGCCGATATCCCTGACCGAGCGAAGGAAGCTGCGCGCGGCCGACAGCTGGCCGCCTTCGACCGAGCCGATATAGGCGCCGACATCGGCATCCTCTGAGACATCGGCGGAATAGTCGCCACGCAGTTCCACCTCGAAGCCCTGGTCGACGATCTGTGACACCAGTTCCTGAGCCTGAGAATTGTCGCGGTCGATGACCGCCACGATTTTCAGCATCTTGTGGAAGGGTATGGCGACCGTTGGAGACTTCACATCGCGCGGGATCATTTTTGCGCCTCCTCTGCAATGCAGTCGACGAGGTAGCGGCGACCGCTATCGCCGGGGGCAAAACGAAGGCCGTGAATATCGGTCTCGAAACCGGGAAATTTGCGGTCGAAATCCCTGGCGTAAAGCAGGTAGTCCTGAATGGACTTCGTCGACTGGGTGATCCGTTCGCCCGGCATGATCAGCGGGATCCCTGGCGGATAGGGAACGATCATCACGGCGAGGATGCGGTTCATCAGCTTGTCGATCTCGATGCTCTCGATCTTGCCCTTGACCAACCGGTCATAGGCATCGGCGGGACGCAGCGCTATCTCGGGCAGGAGCGTGTACATCTCGCGCTGCGCCTTCGGCACCTCGTCCTTGCGATAGATCGCATGGATCTTTTCGCAGAGATCTTTCAGTCCCATGCCGGCATAGGCTTCCGGATGCGCGGCCGCCAGCGCCGGCAGCGCCCGGGTCAGCGGCGCATTGGCGTCATAGAGATCCTTGAAATTGATGAGCTCGGTGACGAGCGTGCTCCACTTGCCGCGGGTAATGCCCATCGAGAAGAGAACCAGGAAGGAATAGAGCCCGGTCTTTTCGATCTCGATCCGCCGGGAGGAGAGGAATTTCGTGATGACCGCCGCCGGAATCCCCTGTTCCTGCATGATGCCACCCGCCGACAGGCCCGGCGAAAGGATGGTGACCTTTATCGGATCGACCATGACATGATTTTCGGCAAGGCCTGCAAAACCATGCCAGGCATCATCCGGCTTCAGCACCCAGTCGGCATGGGTGTCGCTCGGCGTCTGTTCGGCAACCGCCGGTTCCCAGACGTCGAACCACCAGCTTGCTTCCGTCTGTTTTCTCACCGCGTTCATCGCCCGGCGGAAGCTGATAGCCTCATCGATCGTCTCCTGCACGAGCGCGCGTCCCGCCGGCTGCTCCATCATCGCGGCGGCGACATCGCAGGAGGCGATGATGCCGTATTGCGGCGAGGTCGAGGTGTGCATCATGAAGGCTTCGTTGAATCGCGTGACGTCGAGACGCTTGTTCTCGGCGTGCTGGATATGGATCATCGATGCCTGCGAGAGCGCGGCCAGAAGCTTGTGGGTCGAATGCGTGGCAAAGGTGATGGCGTTTTTCGAACGCGCCGGTTTCGTCGAGGAGATTCCGTGGAACCCATCGTAGAATTCATGGAAATTGGCATAGGCGTACCAGGCCTCGTCGAAGTGCAGCACCTCGACCGCCTCACCCAGCGACTGCTTGATGGCGTCGACATTGTAGCAGAGCCCGTCATAGGTCGAGTTGGTGATGACCATCAGCCGGACCTTGCCGCTCGTCTGCCCGGCAAAGGGGCTTGCGGCAATTTTGCGTGCGATTGCCTCCGGCGTGAACTGGTCCTTCGAGATCGGACCGATGATGCCGAGCCCATTGCGCGACGGCGTCAGATAGATCGGTGTTGCGCCCGTCATGATCAGCGAGTGCAGGATCGATTTGTGGCAGTTGCGGTCGCAGAGTACGAGATCGCCGCGCCCCACCATGCCGTGCCATACGATCTTGTTTGCCGTCGACGTGCCGCCGACGACAAACAGCGTCTCGTCCGTGCCGAAGATGCGCGCGGCATTGCGCTCGCCCTCGGCGATCGGCCCGACATGATCCAGCAGCGAACCGACGCTGCCGACCGACACGGAAATGTCGGATCGCAGCGTGTTTTCGCCGAAGAAAGTATAAAAGAGCTGACCGACCGGGCTCTTGCGGAACGCGACACCGCCCCCGTGGCCGGGCGTGTGCCAGGAATAGGCGCCCTCGAGCGTGTAGTCCATCAGCGCCTTGAACATCGGCGGCGGCAGCCGGTCGAGATAGTTGCGTGCGGCCTGCGCTATGGCGCGCGCCATGAATTCCGCCGTATCTTCGAACAGCCGGAAGAAGGCATTGGCGTGGCGCAGCACCGTGGCCGGGACGTCTGCGGCAGTCGTGTCGTCGCCGAACAGGAAAATCGGCAGGCGGTCGTTCCTCTGCCGCTTCGCTGCCAGAACCTCTCCGAGCACCTGCCAGCGCGTGGTCTTGTCCTCGGCTCCATCGACGGACACCAACCAACAGGATTCGGTGTTGAAGATATGCACGAGGCGCCGCGCATCCTCGTAGGAAACGCCGGAGACGATCCGGAAGCCTTCCTTTTCGATTGCATCAGCCAGATCGCGCATGCCGCGGCCGGCAGCGCTTTTGCCATCAAAATCCTCGTCGATAACGGCTATCGGAAATGCCATCTGGAATTCCATGCGTTCCTCCAGAAACCGAGAGTCAAAGGCCGTGGCGCTCTGCAGCGACGCGCGTCTCAGCTGGAGGGATCGTACAGGACGGGTGGCGCACCGTCGTTGATTGCAATCAACGCGAGGTCAAGCATTTCGGTATCAGTGGGAATGTCGACGGCGGCCTACTCGGCCCATTCCGCATCGGCCGTGAAGGCAATCGTCAGCCAGCGATTGGCGCTTTCGTCTCCGATCGCATCGCCTATCTCGTCCCTGAGTGCGTCCCATTCCTCCACGGTCTTTGGAGGAAGGCCTTCAGGCACGATGAAATAGAGTTCGATCTGCATTGCCCGGCCGACCCGGGCAACATAGGCGCGATGCGAGAGGAAACCGAGGCGGTGAACCGTCTCAGAGGCAATGCGGTCGACATGCTCCTGGAGGTCGACGGGCGCAATCAGCAGGATTTCGCTCAGGGCCTTCCAGACGGTGCCGATCGGAAGTGGAATCATGACGAGGCAGACCAGTGCCAGAACCGCGGGGTCCATATAGCTGGCAACCCATGCGGCCGGCGTCGCCTGCACGGCCATGCCGATCAGAAATGCAATCAGCAGGGCGAAAGCGATGCCGCCGGACATGATCCAGGCCTTGATGTCGAGCGAGACGAAATCGGATTTGATCCGGGCGTTCAGCCGGATGCCAAGGAAAGTCATGGCGGCGCAGACAAGCAGGGTCGCCGCGGAATAAGCGACCGCCATGCCGAACTGCAATTCGTGGCCGCCGTTCAGGATGCTGATGATCGCGCTGATCAGCGCATAGATGGCGACGGTTATCAGCAGGCAGCCATTGAGCATCAGCACGATCGGCTCCAGATGCCAGAAGCCCATGGTAAAGCGGTTTCGGATCCTGCCCGACTGCGCGTCGCTCTGCGTGGATTTTATGATCAGGCTGGAAACCCAGAGCGCCAGCCCGGTCATCGCCGCATCGGCCAGCGAATAAACGCCGTCGAAAGCGATGGAGAACGATCCGGAAAGAATGCCGAAAACCACACCGAGCGTCGCGACCACGACCGTCGCCGCGATCGAGATCCTGAGAAATCCCTGCTCGCCCAGCATCATTGCCCCACCTCCGACACCCTTCATTCCAATCGTTTTATGCTGATCGTGAAGGCGAGACGAGGTGGGTTTGCTTTTTTCTCCTGCCGGTCGCAGCCGTCCTGCGGCAGGCGGGCGATGATCCAGGGAAGACGCCGCATGCGGCTCAGCCTGAAATCTGCCCGGCGCAGGTGCCGGTCATTTTGTGTAGCCGGTCATTTTGTGTAGAAGGTCATATTGCCGTTGCGCGCCCGCGACACCCATTCGATGTCATTGGCGGTAAGCTTCTTGGTTTTGAGTTGAGCCGTAAGCCACTTGTTGGCGCGAATTGCATCCCGGATGGCTTTGACGTGCTCATCGCTTCCCTGTTGAGGGTGTGAGCCGGTCTCGGAAAAATCGGCCATCCTGTAGCTGACGATGGTAAACCGTCTGTCGTGATAGGTTCGCACCGCCTCGGGCAGATTCTCGCTCCAGTTCATTCTCCGATATTCGCGTCTAGTCTGCTGGGCCTCGACCGGGGCAATTCCGGCGGCGGCAGTCAATACGGCAAGTCCAATGATCACGGCCATCTTCATCGCTCTAGCTCCCGAGAACCGAATGATGTTCGGTTGCGCAAGATAGCTCATGCGCCGGCGCCAGGCATTGCGTAGGATCAATGGTGTTCAAACAAGCAGATGGCCGATAACCACTGGATTGTATGATGCTGGAGACGGTCCCATCCACTACGCCCCGCCCACTACGCATTGAACCGGATTGCAGCGTCTATTCTTTGGGAGGAAGATTGCATCCGGCAGCAGATGTCCGCGGCGATATCGGCATCGGAAAGGACGTCTCTGGGGAGGGCACCATGACAACGTCGCCAAATGGCAAGAGTCTGGGACTTGCCGCCTGCACCGCTATCGTCGTCGGAAACATGGTGGGGTCGGGCTTTTATCTTTCCCCGGCCGCAGTAGCACCCTATGGCAATCTCGCGATCCTCGTCTGGATCGTCATGGGTGCGGGAGCAATCTGCCTCGGCCTGACCTTCGCGCGGCTGGCGCGCCTGGTGCCTGCCGTCGGCGGTCCCTACGCCTATACAAGGCTTGCCTATGGCGACTTCGCCGGTTTCCTGATCGCCTGGGGCTACTGGATTTCCATCTGGACATCGCTTCCGGTCATCGCCATTGCCTTTGCCGGCGTGATGATCGATCTCTTTCCAGCCCTCGGCAACCGCTTCACCGCGACGGTGCTGACGCTTGGTGTGATCTGGGCGATCGTGCTCGTCAATCTTCGCGGCGTTCACGCGGCCGGCCTCTTTGCGCAGGTCACCACCTACGCCAAGCTGCTCCCCTTCGGCGCAGTCGCCATCATCGGTCTTCTCTTCATCGACACGTCGCATTTCTCCGAATTCAATCCAAGCGGCCAGCCGCTGCTGCAATCGGTCGCGACGCTGGCGCCGCTGACGATGTTTGCCTATCTCGGGTTGGAATCGGCGACCGTGCCCGCAGGCGATGTTGAGGATGCGGAGCGGACCATCCCGCGCTCCACCGTCCTGGGGATCTCGATCGCTGCAGCGCTTTATGTGCTCGGCACCATCGTGGTGATGGGCCTCGTGCCGCGCGAGCAGCTCGTTCACTCGGTGGCGCCGTTCTCGCAAGCCGCGGGCATCATGTGGGGGCGCGGCGGCGAACTGGCGATCTCGATCGCCGTCCTGGTCTCTTCGATCGGCGCCTTGAACGGCTGGACCCTGCTGATGGGACAAGTGCCGATGGCCGCCGCCCGGGACGGGCTGTTTCCTCCGCTTTTCGCGCGGCTCTCGTCCCGCGGCGTACCGGCTCTG
The DNA here is from genome assembly GCF_001187535.1 of Rhizobium ecuadorense. Taxonomy (GTDB): domain Bacteria; phylum Pseudomonadota; class Alphaproteobacteria; order Rhizobiales; family Rhizobiaceae; genus Rhizobium; species Rhizobium ecuadorense. The sequence continues at coordinate 105,968 of NZ_LFIO01000207.1, read as the reverse complement.
GGCATGATCGTCTCGGCCCTGTTCGCAACCCTGCTGGTTCTCGTTCAGGCCTTCGGGGCCGAAGGATTCGCCGCAGTCTATCGGCTGATGGTCGGGCTGAGCACGATGGCCGCCGTCGTCCCCTATGCCTTCTGTTCGCTGGCCGGAACGCTCGTCGCGGGCGCGACGCTCGGGCGAATGCCGCGCGTAAGCGTCATCGAACTGATCGCCTTCGTTTTTGCGATCTTCACCCTCTATGGCTCGGGCGCGGAGCCGGTGCTCTATGGGCTGGTGCTGCTGATGCTCGGGATCCCCGTCTATGTCTGGCAAAGGCGGAACGCCGCGCCGGCGATCGAACGCCAGGAGACGGCGGGCGGTGCTGCAACGCGGCACCCGGCCGTGTCGGGATAAGGGTCGGACGAGTGTTCAGGTATGCCAACTCAGGCCGGCAAAGTTTTCACTGATGATGGTTCCGCGTTCGCCGCGCACCATTCCCGAAATGTCGGCGAGCGATCCGATCGCTGCGGTCCTGCCGCCCGTGCGGGCAAAATGGCAGGCGGCATCGACCTTGGGGCCCATCGATCCGGCCGGGAAGGCAAACTGCTTGAAATCAGCGGGACGGGCGCGATGGATCGCCTTCTGCGACGGCTTGCCCCAATCGGTGCAGACGGCCTCGGCATCCGTCGCCATGATCAGCAGATCGGCGGAAAGCTCGCGCGCCAGAAGCTCCGAGCAGAGATCCTTGTCGATCACGGCTTCGACACCGATCAGCTTCCGGTCGGCGCCCTTTTCGTACATCGTCGGAATGCCGCCGCCGCCCGCACAGATGACGATCGTGCGCTGCTCCAGCAGCCAGCGGACCGGACGGATCTCGAAGATACGTTTGGGCGCCGGCGAGGCGACGACACGCCGCCACTTTTCGCCGTCCTGCTTGAACACCCAGCCTTTTTCCGCGCGGATCCGCTCCGCCTCCGCCTGTTCGTAGACCGGACCGACGAACTTGGTGGGGTTCTGGAAGCCCGGATCGGCGGCATCGACTTCGACCATGGTCAGCAGCGTGGCCAAAGGCTGTTCGAACGGCAGGAGATTGCCGAGTTCCTGTTCCAGCATATAGCCGATCATGCCCTCGGTCTCGGCGCCGAGAACGTCGAGCGGATAGGCTTCCTCGGGTTTGTAGGCTGCCCCCTGAAGGGCAAGCAGGCCGACCTGCGGCCCATTTCCGTGCGTCACCACGATCTCATGTTCGGCTGCCAAGGGCGCGATCGCCTGAGCCGCGACGCGCGCATTCCGTCTCTGGGTATCGGCGGTCATGGCTTCCCCGCGCCGGAGAAGCGCATTGCCGCCAAGCGCAATGACCACACGCATGTCAATCTCCCAGGGTCGCGACGAGCAGGGCCTTGATCGTGTGGAGGCGGTTTTCCGCCTGCTCGAAGGCGACATTGGCCTCGGACTCGAAGACCTCATTGGTCACTTCAAGGCCGTTCTCCATGCCGTAATCTTCGGCGATCTGTTTGCCGAGCGTTGTTTCGGTGTCGTGGAATGCCGGCAGGCAATGCATGAACTTGGCCTGCGGATTGCCGGTGGCCTTCATCAGGCTCTTATTGACCTGATAGGGGGTGAGCAACTTGATGCGCTCGCGCCAGACATCCTTCGGTTCGCCCATCGAGACCCAGACATCGGTGTGGATGAAATCGACATCCTTGACGGCCTCCTTGGGATCGTCGGTGACCAGCAGGCGCGCGCCGGAGTTTTGCTGAAGCTCCTTGGCGATCGTCATATATTCTTCGGAGGGCCACAGCGATCTCGGGCCGCAGATGCGTACATCCATGCCGAGCAGGCAGCCGACGATCAGCAGCGAATGTCCCATATTCGAGCGCGTGTCGCCGACATAGGCATATTTGATCTGGGCGATCGGCTTGTCGCTATGTTCGCGCATCGTCATGACGTCGGCGATCATCTGCGTCGGATGATACTCGTCCGTCAGTCCGTTATAGACCGGCACACCGGCGTATTTTGCCAGCGTTTCCACGCCTTTCTGCGCAGAGCCGCGATATTCGATCGCATCATACATGCGCCCCAGCACCCGCGCCGTATCCTTGAAGGATTCCTTGTGGCCGATCTGCGAACCTGACGGATCGAGATAGGTCACATTGGCGCCCTGGTCCGAGCATGCGACTTCGAAGGCGCACCGCGTTCGCGTCGAGGTCTTCTCGAAAATCAGGCAGATCTCCTTGCCCTTCAGGTGCTCCTGTTCGGTGCGGGCGTATTTGGCCCGCTTCAGATCGCGGGCGAGGTCGAGGAGATAGCGGAATTCCCGCGGGGTATAATCCTGCACGGTCAGTAGCGAGCGATTGCGCAGATTGAAGCTCATGATCTTGCTCCGTCGGTCTGGTTCGTGGGTGTGAAACGTCAGTAAGCAGGGTCGCGCCAGATGGGGCATGTCATGCAATGCCCGCCGCCACGGCCACGGCCGAGTTCGGAACCGCGAATGGTGATGACCTCGATCCCCGCCTTACGCAGAAGCGTGTTCGTATAGGTGTTGCGGTCGTAGGCGACGACGACGCCGGGCTCGAGGGCGACGACATTGTTGCCGTCGTCCCATTGTTCCCGCTCGGCCTGGTAGGAATTGCCGCCGGTTTCGACGGTGCGCAATCGCGGCAGGTCGAGCGCCTCGGCGACGACATCGAGCATTGGCCGGTTTTCGGGATGAATCTCGAATGTGCCGTCGTCGTCTCTGGGGTGCATGCTGTAGCAGCGGACCTGATCGACGACCTCGGCAAACAGGGTGACGACATCGCGATCGCAAAAGCTGAAAACGGTGTCGAGGTGCATTGCCGCACGGCTCTTCGGCATCAGGCAGCCGATCACCCGCTTTGCGGCCTTGCTCCTGAACAGGGCCTGCGCCACCTGGCCGACGGCCTGATAGGTCGTGCGCTCGCCCATGCCGATCAGAACGGTGCCGTTGCCGATCGGCATGACGTCGCCTCCCTCCATCGAGGCGTTGGCGAACGGCTGGTCCGAATCGCCCCACCAGATCTGGAAATCGCTGCCAAGAAAAATTGGATGAAACTTGTAGATCGCGCGCTGAATCAGCGTCTCGGCGCGTCTTGCCGGCCAGAACATCGGGTTGCAGGTCACGCCGCCGTAGATCCAGCAGGAGGGGTCGCGCTGAAACAAGGTGTTCGGGATCGGCGGGATGACGAAATCCGTCTCCGGCAAGGCGCTGAGCATCAGCGACTTCGCCTTGACTTCGGGCAGGTCGGAGATTGCGATGCCGCCGATCATGAATGCGGCGAGTTGGGCGGCGGGCATTTCATCAAGCCATGGCCGCATCGCCTCGGCGATTTGCGAGCCAAGCACATTCGGGGTAATGCGCCGGTCCAAGATGAAATCACGCGCCTGCTTGTTGGCAAGGGTCTGACCGAGCAAGTCGTGAAGCTCGAGAACTTCAACGCCCCGTTCCTGCATCTTCAGCACAAAATCAAAATGATCCTTCTGGGCCTCGTGAACCCATAGGACATCGTCAAAAAGCAGGTCATGGCAATTCGCAGGCGTCAGGCGCTGATGCGCCAGAGACGGTCTGCAAACCATGACGGTTCTTAATTTCCCCACCTCCGAGTGAACCCCGAAACCACGCATGTGGTCCTCCTTCGCATTCGGATCGCGGCCATGCCGCCCCTTCTTCAAAAACCAGATTATTTCGGCCTGCACGGTCGTGTCATTGATCGCAGACAATCCGCCGCGCGGTATGTGCGGTCCTCTTCGCCGGCCCGAGGCCGGGAGGTCACTGGAGACCCGAAACGTCGCATTGATCGATTTGCCACGGGCGCCAATGGGTGGGGTGAATGTCGAGCACCTCGCCGGTCACCGCGTTGATCCAGCCATCAGCCAGACGCTGACAGGGGAAAACCAGGGCATGGACGCCTTCGTCGTCGATGACGGCGAGTTCTATATCCTGTTCGAACGGAGCTTCGACGGGCACCCGCCACATCACCGAACCCTCCCGACGATCCATCAGCGCCAACCGGACACGGGGTTGTTGTTCCGGCACGCCAATCACCCAACCGGCATGTTCTGGCCCGACGGTGACGAGCCGCAATTGCGTTGCGGGTCTTGTCTGCGGAAATAGATCCGACGGGTCGCTCATTCGCCGATATTCCTTGCGGCTCGCCGCCGACCGGCGTCATCATTGCCGCGGCGGTTGCGATTGCGATGGCAAGGGCGTCCCTATCTTCCAACTCCCTCAAATGGCCCCTCACGATAGCGGAACGGTGCGGCGGCGGCATTGAGCCGGATCAATGGCGACGAAGTGGGACGCCGGCGACGGGGTTTGCGCCAAAAGTTCGCGAGACAAGAACAATAGAGGCTACGCGATACTACACGGATTACCCGCCCAGAGGTGATATTGTGGTGCGGTTATGGAGGAAAGACGGTCCCTGGGCCAATACTTCTCAAGGGGCGGAGGAGACCATCATGTCCATCAAGATGGAGGCGCCGGATGCCGTCGCCGAAGCCGGCCCCGGCGTTGCACGACAAGTCCCCCCTATGACATCGCCGCCAGCCATGTGCGAAGGAAACGGCGGGCTGCGGATGGATTGGATCCGGCAACTCCACGAACACATGCCGGACGCGGTGTTTTTTATCAGCGACAGCCATAGAATCTCAGCCTGCAACAAGGCCGCGGTCGCCTTGTTCGGTTATGAGGAGCGCGAATTGATTGGCCGAAAAATCGGCTTTGTCTGGCGTCCGACACCGAATGTTCGATTGAATGGACGCTGGGCAGACCAAGGGGCGGTGCGAGCCGGCCTGGCGATCACCAAGAGCGGAGTTCAATTTCCGACAGCCCTCACCATTATCCGCAAGCATGACGAAGAAGGCGTTTTCACTGCGGCGGTTTTCGAGGACTTTCGTGCCGAGCGCGAGATTTTGCAGCAAGTTCAGGAGCTGCAGCACGAGATTGCCCGCCTTGCAAGAATGACTGAACTGGGAGAAATGGCATCCGTTCTTGCCCATGAACTTTCCCAGCCGCTGTCGTCTATCGCAGCCTATTCCGAAGGGTGCGGGCGTCTTGTCGCGAGCAGCCGCCCGCAGCGCGGCGAGGAGCTTCGCGAAGCGCTGTTGGAAATTACGCAGCACGCGCTATGGGCAGGAAGTATCGTCCAGAACGTCAGAGAATTCGCAGAACGCGGCGCTTCCGAGAGGAAACCGGAGGCGATGCACGAGCTGATCCATCGGGCGACAACGCTTACGCTCATCGGGTCGCGGCGAAAAGACCTTCACACCGACTTTCGGCTCGAAGCGGTGCAGGACACCGTTCTTGGAAATCGCGTTCAGATCGTGCAGGTGCTGACGAACCTCGTTCGCAACGCCTTGGAGGCGACCGAGTGTGTCGAACAGCCGTCGATTGCGATCTGCACAATGGTAGACAGTTCCTCGTATCTCGTTGTCGAGGTGTCCGACAACGGCAGTGGGATTGCAGCCGAGATCGAAGAGTCGTTGTTTCGTCCCTTCGTAACCGGCAAGCCGCACGGCCTTGGGATGGGCTTGGCATTGTCCAAGCGCATTGTCGAGGCGCATGGAGGCCGCATAAGCGCGCGTAACAGAACTGACAGCGGCTCAGTCTTCTCGTTCTCGCTTCCGCTGGTGGAGACCGAAATCAATGACGAACGACCTGACCATCCATCTCGTCGATGACGAGGAGGCGTTGAGACGATCTTTGACATTCCTGCTGGTGTCGGCCGGTTTTGCCGTGCGGGCGCATAGCTGCGCCAAAGCATTTCTGGATCTTCTGCCCCTTTCGGGCCGAAACTGCCTGGTGACGGATCTGCGCATGCCTGACGTCGACGGCATCGAATTGCTCCACCGTCTGCGACGATTCAATATGGACGTTCCGGCGATCGTCATCACCGGCCAGGGCGATGTCGCCGCGGCCGTTCAGGCGATGAAGGCGGGAGCGTCGGATTTCCTGGAAAAGCCCCTCGGGGAGGAAACATTGATCGCGGCGATCAATCTGGCCATGGGGCAAAGGCGGGCAGGCCGGGCAATTGCCGACTCCGAAAGCGTCGCGGCGCGCGTTCGTCAGCTTACAGACCGCGAACATCAGGTTCTGATCGGCGTTCTCGATGGTTTGCAGAACAAGATGATCGCTTATCATCTCGGCATCAGCTCGCGTACAGTCGAGGTCCATCGCGCCAATGTGATGGTCAAGATGGGAGCGCGCAATCTTGCAGAGCTCATGCGTATGGCCATCGCCATCGACGCAGTTGGGCAGTCAACCGAACCCGGGTGGATCTCATCGGCCGACGCCTGGCCAGCCTGCGCCCGATAATTTGGAGAAGCGATGCTTGCAACTTTAAGCTCGTGCGATATGATGATTTAGAATATGCTTACATAATTGCGTGATCTAGTCGTAGGGGCGATCATGAGAAACGCAACACAGTTCAATATATTCAGCAGTCTTGGACCGACGGCTGAGGAAATCTGCCAGCAAGTCGAGCGAATTCTCGCAAGCGAAGAATTTCACGCGCCGCAGCGCGGCCGGAATTTTTTGGAATTTGTTGTCAACGAGACGCTTGCCGGCCGATCAGGTTTCCTGAAGGCCTTTACCATCGCAAATGTGGTTTTTGGTCGGGAAGCGTCATTCGATCCGCAGAATGATCCGGTCGTCCGGATCGAGGCCGGCCGCATACGAAAGGCGCTGGAACGTTATTATCTCGTCGCCGGCCAGGCGGACGAGGTCGTTATTACGGTGCCGAAAGGCGGATACGTGCCGCATTTCGAATATATCAGGGAGGCGTCGCCGCCGCCTCAAACCGAGCCCGAAAACGCTGAGATCGCGGAACTTGCGCATCAAGGCCAATCGCGTGGGGAGACGCACCGCCCGGCGCTGCCGAGCGCCCGCGGCCGCTCAACCGGCCTGCTGGCCGTCCTCATTCTTCCTCTCCTCGCTCTTGCCTCTGCACTTTTTGTTGCGCGAGGCGCCCCGAGCACGCCGCCGTCAACAGTCTCCGCGCCCACGGTCGCTGTCGAGCTGTTTGCACAGAACAGCTCCGCCGATCCCAGCGCGGATATAGCCCGCGGCCTCAGGGACGACGTTATCGGTCAACTTGCCCAGTTCGATGACATCGTCGTGGTCGCCGATCCCTCGACAGGTGATCACGGCGCTGCTGCCGACTATGCGCTTCAGGGCAATATCCAGACGGACGGAAGCAGATGGCGCTCCGTTGCCATGCTGGTGCGCCAGACGGACGGCGCCGTCATCTGGGCCAATAGTTTCGATGCCGACCTTCGCGCTCAAAACAAGCTCGAGCTTCAAACGGGTGTAGCCCGGCAAATCGCCGGCGCGATCGCGCAACCCAATGGCGCCATCTTTCAAACAGAAACGGCTTTGATTGCGCAGAAGGCGGATCAAGATGTCCAGGCCTGTACCCTTGCCTATTATGGCTATCTCCAGACGATGACCACGCAAAGCCACAGCGCGGTGCGCGAGTGCCTGCTACAGGCAACCCGGCATATCCCGGACAACGCGACGTCCTGGGCGCTCTTGTCTCTGGTCTATCTTGATGAAGTGAGATTTCGCTACAGGCTCGGTACGCCATCTTCAACCGCGGCGCTTGCATTGGCAGCCGATTCGGCGCAGCGGGCCGCATCGCTGGCGCCGGACAATCCCCGGGTGCTTCGCGCCGTTATGCTGGTGAGTTTCTTCCGGGGAGATATCGACAAGGCACTTGCGGCCGGGACGGCAGCCTATGCCGCAAATCCCGGCGATGTGGAGGTTGCGGGCGAGTATGGCCTGAGATTGGCGATGTCCGGAAAATGGCAATCGGGTTGCGAGCTGATATCGATCGCGCTCGACAAAAATGCTGGTCCCACAGGCTATTATGAGGGCGGCATGGCGATGTGCGCATTGATGAGGGGCGATATCGAAGCGGCGGAACAATGGTCGCGAATATCCGATCTCGACGGTAACCCTATGCGCCATCTTGCCTTGCTGTCGATTCTCGGAGCCGCAGGCAAGATGGACGAGGCCAAGCTGGAGCGGGATTGGCTCCATACCCACGCGCCGGCATTGATGACGAACATCCGCCAGGAGATTTCCCTGCGCCTGCAGCGCCCGGAGGATCAGGAAAGGTTCTTCGACGGCCTGCGCGCCGCAGGCGTGGCCGTTGAGCTGCCCCCGGGAGGATGATGGAACCAACGAGCCGGATGGGCGGGCGATCGGAAACGCGGGTCCCGGGTCGTGCGGCTATGGGGCAGGGCCTGCGCCGCTCAGTTTGCGGCTGTTTGAAATTTCCATGGTGATCTTGGCGGCGATTTCGTCCTCGACATCGAGGATGGTTTGATTGCTGAGATCGCGATCATATTGATTTGCCCAGACGACCGTGCCGTCGGCGCCGTTGATCAGGCGGACATGCAGGTGCAGGACCGTGCCCTCGACAAGGGTGCTTCCCTGCAGGCTGAGCAGCGAGCCGATCGTCTCCATGTCGAATCGGCCGGGCGCAAGCACGACGATGCTGTCCATTTTCATCAGTTTGGCGATCAGCTGATCGGCCAGTCCCTTGGCAAAATCCGAGCCTCGCGCGGCGCCGCCGAGGGCAGCGAAGGGTTCGACGACGATCCTGGTCTTGCTCTTCGATGTCGAGGCGACAGGAGCCGGCGGCGGTTTCGATGGCGAGAGGTAGGATTCGAGCGGACGGATGAGGGCGAGCACCGCCATTGTGCCGAAGAGGGCGGGAATGCCGATCGGCAGCAGGAGATCGCGATAGCGCATCGGCCGCTCATGCCCGGGCTGAGGTGCCTCATGCCCGAGCTGACCCGGCTTGGCCACGCGATTTGGCGCAGCAGCGACCTCGGTGTTCGAGCTGCCTTCTCCGCTCGAAAAATGCGGGGCATAGCCCCCTTTGGGAATGGTGATCTCTATCGGATCGCTGCTTCCGCATACGAGATAATATCGTTCGAGGGCACGGCGGATACGCCCCGCTTCGATACGGACAACCGGATCGTTCTGTGCATCGAAGGAGGCATCGCGTCCGAAGACAGCTTGTGCAATCGTAAAGGCCTTGAGTTGGTCGCCATGGCCTTCAAGCGCCTCTTCGACAATATATTGCAGAAAGCGGCGCCCGCGTTCAGGCGCAAGAAATTCCGGACTTGCAAGGATACGATCAAGCTGCGCCCGCACGTTTTCGGGTTCTTGACGTGTCGGGTCGGTCCCTCCCTCTTCCGGTACCATCTAGACCTCCCGCGATACCGCCATATCGCCCTCAAGGGGTGATAGCTTTTATACCACCTGCCGGCAATCGCGTGCTTCCGTAGCAATACGTAAGGGGTTTCTCGAATACCGAGCCGTGCGACGATTGCTTATGCTGGAGGTGGATGGGGGGCGACGCACATGTTTCAGGATCAAGCGATCGGAAAATACGCCACGGTTCCCGGCCGCCACCATGGAACGGCCTCGGCGACATCAAGGGATCAATCGATCAAACTCAGCGCCGACGAAACGATCTACAGCGAAGGCGAACACGCTTTTGCGATCTACCAGGTCGAAGATGGCGCCGTGCGGATCTACCGCCTGACATCGAACGGCCAGCGGCACATCTTGTCCTTCTGCGGCAAGGGCGAGTGGTTCGGGCTCGAAAACGGCAATGTGCGGACCGATTTTGCAGAAGCCATCTGCGAAACCCGCGTAAGGCCGGTTCGCGCCAATCAGGACGCCGTCGTTTCGATAGATCTTTTGCACATTGCCCTGACGAACCTGGCAAAGGCGCAATGCAAACAGCTCATCATCAGCGAGCAGAGCGCCTTGAAGCGCCTTGCGGCCTTCGTTCAGGAGATGGCCGACCGGCATCCCGAAGATCCGGAATTCGATATGATGATGTCTCGCAGCGATATCGCCGACTATCTTGGGCTGACGGTCGAAACGGTTGCCCGCTCTTTCACGAAGCTTCGGGAAAAGCGCATCCTTCGTCTTGCCGGAAAATCGCAGCGAATTGTTCGGCTTCTGGATCGCGACGCGCTCGTCGCCCTGACGGTTTAATGTCATTAGAGGGATTGAATCATGGCCCATGCGTCCCGCCGAAGATCGATCGGATTGACCAAAAGAGTTTTTGCCGGCCTGGTCGGCGCCCAGGCTCTGCTGGCAGTTTTTCCACTGGCTGCCGCCGATGCGCAGGACGACCCCTTTTCCCAGTTTCCGTTGGTCATCCATTGCAAATACAACGAAACCTATCATGCCTTTTACATATCGCGTGTCTCGCAAGACGGTGTCGCGACCTATGTTGCATCCGATCGGATCGCCGGCACGATCACGCTCGATGGACAGGCAAAGGCGATCGGCGGTGCAGGCGGCGGCAGCTGTGTCGGCAAGACGCTGGTGGAGCTTCGTGCATCGCAGCAGGCGTATGATTTGAAACCGTAGCGACTTTGATCTGCTTTGCCGGCGGTGTCACTTTGCCGCTGTCGCCTCGTTTGCCTGTTGCGCGCGGATCGCTTGAGCCGCCGCCGCCGCGCCGCCGCCGCCCTTGTCGTCGCCTCCGACCTGCACCGTTGGCTGCGCGAATGCGATGCCGTTGGCCAGGAACACCTCGCGAATCCTCGCATAGGCCTTGCGGCGGATATAGGTCTGCATGCCGGGAACCGTGGTCATGGCGAAGCTCAGCACGATGCCATAGTCGCCGAACTGCTCGACACCCTTCATTTTCAGTGGTTCGAGGAAGTGCTGGCCGAGTTCCGGATCTTCCATAAGCTCGACCCCGATCTTCTTGGTCAGCTTGCGCGCCTTGTCTATGTCGGTATCGAAGCCGACGGTGATCCTGAATTTGTCGATCACCCAGTCTCGGCTCATGTTCTCGACGGCGCCGAGCTCGCTGAACGGCACCGTGAACACCGGGCCGCGATGATGGCGGAGGCGAACGGAGCGCAGGCTGAAGCTCTCCACCGTTCCCTTATAGTCCTTGGCCTGGATGTATTCGCCCACCCGGAAGGCATCGTCGAGCATGTAGAACACCCCGTTGATAACGTCCTTGACCAGGGTCTGCGAGCCGAAACCGATCGCCACGCCGAAAATGCCCGCTCCCGCGATCAGCGGGCCGATCTGCACGCCCAGCTGCGCCAGCACGATCAGCCCTGCCATCACCGCGACAACGACGGCCAGCGCATTGCGGAAGATCGGCAGAAGCGTGCGGAACCGGGCGCGGCGGGCGGCGTCGGCCGGCGCAAGCGATGTCGTGCTTGTGGATACCCGCAAGGTTCTATCGATCCAGCCCCGCGCCACCTGCCAGAGAAGGTCGGCGACCACGAGGATCAGGACGCTCTTCAGACCGCCGTAGAACAAGGCGGCGATCATCGGGTCGCGCTGACCCAAAGTATCGGGATTGAGCTGCCAGACGAGCGCCAGCCATCCCACCGCAAGCGCGATAACCGCGGCGCGTGCGCCTCGGGCGATGAGGATACCGCGCAGGCTGCCGGCATCGCTGGTGAAGGACAGCGCGGCCCGGCCGACGGCATTCAGGATCCCAGGCAGCACCAGCGCATAGATGCCGATCCAGAACAGGCCCCTCATATTGAGGCACCAGATGAACCACAGGGCGACGAGGAGGGCCGTTATCACAGCTTTCCTGGCGCGGCTTCCCTCCCAGACCGACCACACCGCCTCGATGGCAAGCAGCAGCCCGACCACGGAAAAGCAGTAGCTGATGGCCTTGCGGACATCAGGGGACACGCCAAGCGGCTCGCCCACGGCCGAGGTGGCGACGGCAAAGCAAACGACGCCGAACAGGATCAACAGCCTTCGCCGCAGGGATGACCCCATCGCCGCCGCGGACAGCAGTGCTGCCGCCAATCGAAACAGGATGAATGCCGAGAGATAGGCAAGCAGCGTCACGCGCGCGAGCGGCGGCCATTCCACGGCGAAAAAGACGATGCCCATCGCGCCTGCGAAAATACCGACCGGGATAAGCCGGCCGAGCAATGACTCGCGGCGCGCGGCAAACCGGCGATACACCGCCTCGGCGGCGAGACCGAAAGCGACGAGGCCGCCGAATATCAGGAAAACAGGCGCGTAGCCTCTGCTGGCGGCTTCGCTCCTGGCTCTTGTCGCCGCTGCCGTCACCTCAGTCGGGATTGCCGGGATCGCCGCCAGAAGTGCGTGCACGCGCGCCCGTGCGCCCGCCTCCCAGTTGGCTAAGGTCGAATTGCCCGCCGGCGAGGCGGGTGTCGCGGCCCCGCTCTCCTGCTTGCGGCTGTCAAGCCAGGCTTTCACCTCGGGATCCTGCAGCAGGCGCACGAGTTCGTCGATCTTCTGCTGCGGAGCCGCCGGCGGCACCTGCGCCAAAGCGCTCAACGCGACGAAAAAAGCGGCGGTGAAGGAAAGAAGCCATTTCAACCTGGAACTCCTCACTGCGTCAGCGTCTGTTGCTTCAGGTCGCCCTCGAGCGTCCCGTCGGCGGGTCGTGGCGGCCTCTTATGGGTGACGGGCTGCTCGATGATCGCAACCGGTGCCGCCACGGCGGTAGCGGCAACGGTGCCGATATTCGTTACCGTTCCGCCGACCACCGCGGTAATGCCCTGGCCCAGCGTGACATTGGAATCGGTGAGCGTCTGGCCGGTCATCAGGCGCTGGCCGATCAGTTGGACGATCTCCGGGCTTTCGGCGAACTTGCCGTGGTTGAGACTGTCGTTGCTCTTCACCTTCGTCAGGTCGATGGCGGTGATGCCGGCTTTTTCCAGCTTGGAACGATAGGGCTCTTCCGCCGGATTGATGGCACCGAGACGGGAGACCCGCCCGGTGATGAAGCTGGAGATCGCAAGAGCCTTGTCATCCTGAGAGACGAAGATCGTGAATTTCGGACGCGGCTCGCCCATCTCCACATATTGTTTGGCGAAGACCTGGATGTCGATGTCGGGCGAGGCCAGGATGACATTGTGGATCTTCGAATTGACGTGGCCGTCGCGTATCCCCATCTGCCGCAGAGATTCCATTGCAAGCCAGGTCCCCATCGAGTGGGCCATGATGGTGATGTCCTTGACGTTGGGGTCGGCTGCCAGCGTGCGCAGTGCCTGCTCCAGCGCCGTACGCGAATAGTTCGTGCTTTCCTTGTCGTATTCGTAGGCGGTGATCTCTGCTCGCGACGGCCAGGTGAACAGGACCGGCGTCGCCTGCATCTTGCTGTCGTGGACGATCTGCGCCAGCCGGAAGACCGAATCCTCATAGGTGTTGTTGAAGCCGTGAACGAAGACGAGCGCATGTCCGCCGTTCACATGCTGCCGGAACCAGACGCGGCCCTGTGCCACCGTGTCGATCTGCTGAACATGGGTCACGGCAAAGTCGGTGGCCGGATCGGGCGGAAGACGCTTCGGCCATTGCACGGTGCCGGCTTCGCGCTTTGCCGGGATCGAAATCGAGATCTGCGTCAGATGCGGCTTGGAACTGCGCTCGCCGTTGAAGAGCGTGGCCGGGCTCCCGGAAGGCTCGCGCGTGGTCGCAACCAGCATGTCGACCCTGGATGACGGCGGTATCGGCGATGAAGTCGAAACCGGCGTCATCACGCCGCCCGGATGCCCGCAACTTGCCAGAAGAAGAAAAAGAGCCACGCTACGTCTTGCCATTCACGCATCCAGCAATCGCTCAGGAGGAGCTTTCCGAGCCTGGATACTAGCAGCCGCGCTATAGCGGCGCCTGTAGCATCACGTAATATCTATGGCTTTCAAAGCGATCGGGATCGCCGGTCATCAAGGTCCGATCCCGCCCGAGCGAACCGCTCCCGCCTCGGTGAAATCCTTTCCGATCCTCTTTGCCAATTCCTCAATGAAGAGGATGTATCTTTGCTGTGGCAATCTCAGCGATTCGGCTTCAGGACCCGCCATGACCAGAGCAAGACGCCGCCGTCTTATCCGTACCCGACGAACCCTGACGGGGGTTGCCCTTGTCGGCGCGATCTCGTTTCTGGCCGGCTTGACCGATGCGACCGGCCTGCTGCTGACCGGCGATTTTGTCTCGTTCATGACCGGCAACACGACGCGGGCGGCCCTCGCCCTGAGCGATGGCAATCTTTACCACGCGGCGGTGCTGATCTCCGCCATTCTCGTTTTCGTGCTCGGCAATGCGGCAGGCATCGTCATCGCCCATGTCTCCGAGCGTCGGATATTCGTCGTGCTCGGCTGCGTCGGTCTCGTCCTGGCGCTCGCCTCGGCGACGACGGTGCAGGGGCTGCTGCTCGCGCGCTTTTACATGATCGTTTTTTCCATGGGCATGGTGAATGCCGCCGTCGAACACATCGAAGGCCTGCCGATCGGGCTGACTTACGTCACAGGCGCGCTGTCGCGCTTCGGCCGCGGCATCGGCCGCTGGATCATCGGCGATCGTCGGATCGAATGGACGATCCAGATCGTGCCCTGGGGCGGCATGGTGCTCGGCGCGATCGCCGGCGCCATTCTGACGCGGCTGACCGGCGCTTATGCCTTGTGGCTGGTCGCCATCTTTGCCATGGCGCTGGCGCTTGCCGCCATGTTCATTCCCCGGCCGCTTCAGCGGCGCTTCAACCAGAAGCTTGCGCCGCACCACTCGGCCGTTGCGCGCGGCAAATAGAACCGTCGCATTCCTGTTACCCCCGAATCGGATAGGAAGGATCGCCGTCCGTCCTCAAGGAGTAGCGTCTTGTTCCTGATTTCGAAGCTTGTCTGGATTTTCGCGCAGCCGCTGTCGCTGGCATTCTTCCTTGTCTTCCTTGCCCTCATTGCCGGCCTGCTGCGCTGGCGCGCCTTGAGTATCCTCGGCGCAGCGGCTTCGGCCTTGATCCTTTTCGTCACGCTCTACACCACGGCCGGCAACCTCATGATGCAGGGGCTCGAGCAGCGTTTCGCCAAGCCCGCCGCCGATCCGGAGAACCTGCAATGCATGATCGTGCTCGGCGGCGCCTTCGAAAACGAGGTGAACACGGTCCGCCACGGCATCGAATTCAATGGCGGCGCCGACCGCTTCGTCGAAGCCCTGCGGCTTGCGCAGAAATTTCCGCAGTCGCGCATCCTGGTGTCGGGCGGTGACGGCTCGCTTTCGGGCATCTACGAAGGCGATGCGGCGGCATCCGAGCGCTTCTTCCCGCTCTTCGGCGTCGGCAGGGATCGCCTGATCGAGGAGAGGCAGTCGCGTACCACCTTCGAAAACGCCATCAACACGAGGGAATTCCTGGCAAGCCAGGGGCTTTCCAATTGCCTGCTGATCACCTCGGGCTTTCATATGCCGCGCTCCGTCGGCATCTTCCGCAAGCTCGGCATCGAGATCGTGCCCTGGCCGACCGATTATCGCACCGACGGTCAGGTGAAGGCGGGTCTGGATTTCACCCAGCCGAACCTCAATGCCCAGAACATGGCGACGGCGATTCGCGAATGGTACGGCCTGGTCGGCTATTATCTCGCCGGCCGGACGTCGGAACTCTATCCGCGCTGAGTTACTTTTTTGAAATGGTGACGAATTTCGTGCCGCGCACGCGGGCCGTCACGATGCAGGGATCACCCTCGGTGCGGTCGCAGAAACGCGGGTGCATCTTCATTGCCAGCACCATGTTGCCGAAGCGCTGGACGAAGTCGTAGCCGTAGATCTGCGCCGTCGCGATCATGAAATAACCGCCTTCGGCCACCTGCAGATAGAAATTATAGGTGCAGCCGTCGTCGTTGCATTGCGGCCCCTTCTGCCCGTCGCAGCTGAGCTGGCCTTCGTTGACCACCGCATCGATCAGCCCGTCATTGTTGATGTCCTGCCGGGTGATAAAGCCGTCGGCGAATTCGGCCACCTTGCACTGCTCCTGGAAATGTTTCTTCTCGTAGATCTCCGGATCGGAGATCAGCGATTGCTGGCCGAAGGCCGCAGCCGGCATGATCACCAGCAGGAGAATGTTCAGAACGGCGAGCACCAGCGTTTTCACGGCTTTCCTCTTTTGGATAAAGCGCTATCGGCTGGCTTTATGGCCGCGCCGCCTTGCGCCGCCCTTGCCGCCGTGGTTTTTGGTGAAATATTCTACGGTTCCGGGGCTCGCATGTCTCTGCTCGTCTATCTCGATTATGCCGGCATTGCGCTGTTTGCCGCCACAGGCGCGCTCGCCGCCTCGCGCAAGCAGCTGGACCTGATCGGCTTTCTGTTTTTCGCCATGGTGACGGGAACGGGCGGCGGCACGGTGCGTGATATCGTGCTCGGCCGCGTGCCGGTCTTCTGGGTGCTGAACCCCGCCTATATCCTTATCTGCTGCGTCATGGGCGTCGTGGTTTTCTTCACCGCCCACCTCTTGGAATCGCGCTATCGCCTGCTGATCTGGCTGGATGCGATCGGCCTTGCCGCCTATTGCGTGCTGGGTGCTGCCAAGGGGCTGGCGGCCACCGGCTCGCCGACCATCGCGATCGTCACCGGCACGCTGACGGCGACCTTCGGCGGCATTCTGCGCGATCTGATGGCAAACGAGCCTTCGGTGCTGCTCAGGCCGGAAATCTACGTGACCGCGGCCCTTATCGGCGCCGGTGTGTTCACGCTCGTCAATGCGCTGGAAATGCCGCTTTATCTGGCGTCTGCCTGCGGCGTCGTCGCGGCCTTTGCGGTGCGCGGCGGCGCCCTGTGGTTCGGCTGGACTTTTCCGATTTACAGGCACAAGCCCGGCCGGCACCCCGACGATGTCATGTGACGCCGCGTCGTCAGCTCTGCTTCGCCCGCAGCCGGATCACCACGTCGACATGGGCGATCTCCATGCCCTCGGGCGGCTCGGGCAGATTGGCGATCGTCAGGTTGCTGACCGGAATGTCGAGCACCTCGTTTTCGCCTTCGACGAAGAAATGGTGGTGGTCGGAAACATTGGTGTCGAAATAGGTCTTGGCGCTCTCGACGGCGAGAACGCGGATAAGACCGGCTTCGGTGAACTGGTGCAGCGTGTTGTAGACGGTTGCCAGCGACACCGGCACACCGGCGGCAACCGCCTCCTCATGCAGTTCCTCGACGGTCAAATGCCGGTCGCCCTTGGCAAACAGGAGGTCGCCGAGCGCGACACGCTGGCGGGTGGGACGCAGGCCCGCACCGCGCAGCCTGACCTCTATGGCGATCGGGAGTGCACCCGTCATCAAAACCAACTCCGGTTATTCCTGCATAAAGCAATCATGTTTCTTCAAGCGGTATAACTTTTGCACGGGAGCCTTTCAATAGTTCAATGGGGACAAGAGCCTGATAAACGCGGCGAAAACCGGCTTTTAACGCAAATAGGTCTGGTCGCAGCCCTGGCCTTCCTGTATGCGACCACCAAATAATAGCGCAAGCTTGGTCCGGGACCGTGAATGAAGCTGCCTTGCTCATGCTTCATTTTCTGCAGAACTTGGACTACATGTTCACATCCACGGGCTCACGCGGGGGGAAAAAGAAACTTTATGACGACCAGACAGTCCAGCTTCTCGTATGACGAACTCATCGCCTGCGCACATGGCGAGCTGTTCGGCCCCGGCAATGCGCAGCTTCCCCTGCCGCCCATGCTGATGGTTCACCGCATCACCGATATTTCCGAAACCGGCGGGACCTTCGACAAGGGTTACCTCAGGGCCGAATACGACGTGCGCCCCGACGATTGGTATTTTCCCTGCCATTTCGAAGGCAACCCGATCATGCCGGGCTGCCTCGGCCTTGACGGCATGTGGCAGCTGACCGGCTTTTTCCTGGGCTGGCTCGGCGAGGAAGGCCGCGGCATGGCGCTGTCGACAGGCGAGGTGAAATTCAAGGGCATGGTCCGCCCGCATACGAAGCTGATCGAATATGGCATCGACTTCAAGCGTGTCATGCGCGGCCGTCTGGTCCTCGGCACGGCCGACGGCTGGCTGAAGGCCGACGGCGAGACCATATACCAGGCGGCCGACCTTCGTGTTGGTCTCTCGAAAGACAAGACGGCCTGAACCGCATCTTAAGCGGCTCACGAAACAAAAAAGGTTTGATCAGATGAGACGGGTAGTTGTCACGGGTCTGGGTATCGTGTCCTCGATCGGAAACGACGCCGCCGAAGTCACCGAATCCTTGCGGCAGGCAAAGTCGGGTATCTCTTTCTCCAGCGATTTCGCCGAACACGGCTTCAAATGCCAGGTTTGGGGCAGCCCCAAGCTCGGCGCCGCGGAGCTCGCCGAGCTGGTCGATCGCCGCGCCATGCGCTTCCTGTCGCAGGGCGGCGCCTGGAACCATGTCGCCATGAAGCAGGCGCTTGCCGATTCCGGGCTGGAAGAGAAGGACTACGCTCAGAACGAGCGCACCGGCATCATCATGGGCTCGGGCGGCCCGTCCACCCGCACCCTGATCGAGGCGGCCGACATCACCGTCAAGAACAACAGCCCGAAGCGCATTGGCCCCTTTGCCGTGCCGAAGGCAATGTCCTCGACCGCATCGGCCACACTCGCTACCTGGTTCAAGATCCACGGCGTCAATTATTCGATCTCGTCGGCCTGCTCGACCTCGGCGCATTGCATCGGCAACGCCGCCGAGATGATCCAGTGGGGCAAGCAGGACGTGATGTTTGCCGGCGGCCACGAAGATCTCGACTGGACGATGTCCAACCTCTTCGACGCCATGGGCGCCATGTCCTCCAAGTACAACGATACGCCCGACAGCGCCTCGCGCGCCTATGACGTCAACCGCGACGGCTTCGTCATCGCCGGCGGCGCCGGCGTGCTGGTGCTCGAGGAACTGGAGCACGCCAAGGCCCGCGGCGCCAAGATCTACGCCGAAATCGTCGGCTACGGCGCAACGTCGGACGGTTACGACATGGTCGCCCCCTCGGGCGAGGGCGCCATCCGCTGCATGCGCCAGGCGCTTTCCACCGTCAAAGGCGACGTCGACTACGTCAACACCCACGGCACTTCGACGCCGGTCGGTGACAGCAAGGAAATCGGCGCCATCCGCGAGGTATTCGGCGCCAGGATTCCGCATATCCAGTCGACCAAGTCGCTGACAGGCCATTCGCTGGGCGCTGCCGGCGTGCAGGAATCGATCTATTCCCTGCTGATGATGCAGAATGGCTTCATCGGCGAGAGCGCCCATATCACCGAGCTCGATCCCGAATTCGAAGGCGTGCCGATCGTGCGCAAGCGTATCGACAATGCGAAGATCGATATCGCCCTCTCCAACTCCTTCGGCTTCGGCGGGACGAACGCCACGCTCGTCTTCCAGCGCCATAACGGATAATAAAATGACTGGAATCATGCAGGGTAAGCGCGGCCTCATCATGGGCGTCGCCAACAACCACTCGATCGCCTGGGGAATTTCGAAGGCTCTCGCCGCACAGGGTGCGGACCTCGCCTTCACCTATCAGGGCGATGCGCTCGGCAAGCGCGTCAAGCCGCTTGCCGCCGAAGTCGGCTCGGATTTCGTGCTGCCCTGCGACGTCGAGGACATCGCCTCGGTCGATGCCTTGGTCGACGCGATCGAAGGGCGCTGGGGCAAGCTCGATTTCATCGTCCACGCCATCGGTTTTTCCGACAAGAACGAGCTGAAAGGTCTCTACGCCGATACGACGCGCGAGAATTTCAGCCGCACCATGGTCATTTCCTGTTTCTCCTTCACCGAGATCGCCAGGCGCTGCGCGCCGTTGATGGAAGACGGCGGTGCGATGCTGACCTTGACCTATAACGGCTCGACGCGCGTCATCCCGAACTACAACGTCATGGGCGTCGCCAAGGCAGCGCTCGAGGCTTCGGTGCGCTATCTCGCCGCCGATTACGGCCCGCGCGGCATCCGCGTCAACGCCATATCGGCCGGCCCGATCCGCACGCTCGCCGGCGCCGGCATCTCGGATGCGCGCGCGATCCTCTCCTGGAACCAGCGCAATGCGCCGCTGCGCAAGACCGTGACCATCGATCAGGTCGGCAATTCGGCGCTCTACCTGCTTTCGGACCTTTCCGCCGGCGTCACCGGCGAAATCCACTTCGTCGACGCCGGCTTCAACGTCACCTCCATGCCGACGCTGGACACGCTGCGCAGGGCGGACGTGGACTAGCTGTTATCTCGATTTGAAACTCAAAAGACCGTGCGCAGATGATGCGCACGGCCTTTTTCTATCGAGGGAATGCTCGGTATCGAGGTGCGCCCTATTTTTTTGCCCAGAGAACCTTGAAGCGGGCGTTGCGGCAGGTTTCGCCACTTTCCCTGAAATTTGCCGCCAGAACCGGCTCGTAGGGCAGGCCGCGATTGGCGACCAGCATCAGGCGGCCGCCGCCGCGAAGCGCGGATGCGGCAGTCTTGATCATCGCCTGGCCGAGCGCCGGCTCGGCGGCGTGCCCTTCGTGGAAGGGCGGGTTCATGATGATGAGATCGTATTTGTCCTTGACCGGCTCGCCCGCCAGATCGTGCCAGAAGAAGCGCGCAGGCGCGTTCGGGCAGTTTTCCGCCAGATTGTCCCTGGCGGCCTCCAGCGCCGCGTGGTCGGCCTCGTAGAGGTCGAGACGGGTCAGTCCACGCGATCTCTGCGCCAGCTCGACGGAGAGATAACCCCAGCCGGCGCCGAAGTCCGCCACGTCGCCGGTAAAATCCTGCGGCAGCCGCGAGGCGAGCAGTTCCGACCCGGCATCGATCCGGTCATGCGAGAACATGCCGGCGGTGGCATTGAAACGGCCGTCGACGCGCACCGGTGCCTTTGCCAGCTTGGAGACGATCTCGTTAGCCTCGGCAGGGCGGCCGAACCAGAAGGCGACACCGTGATATTTCGGCATATGGTCGATGGCGAGACCGAAGCCTTCCAGGCGCTTGCGCAGCGGCTGGATGCCGTCTTCCTTGGCGCCGGCAACGACGATCAGGCCGCCCATCCGCGTGCGGGCGATGGCCGCGGCGAGATTGGCCTCGTTCTCGCCCTTGTGCTTCGTGCAGAGCACCAGGGCGGCATCGTAGTCCTCGCCGTCGATCTCGGGTTTGGCGTCGATCCGCTGGGCCAGCAGCTGCCGGTAGAGCGGCCGGAAGCCCTGGACGGCGCTGAGCGAGCCAGCAAAACCTTCCGGCAGCGCAAAGCCTGCCTCAGCGCCGAGGAATAGCACGCGCTCGCCCTCGCCGGGCGCCTCGACTGTGCCGCTGGCAAAGGGATGGAACAGGGTCTTCAGCGTCTCGCGGCTCATGGGTCTCGTCTCGTTAAAAGCATGTCGCGCAAAGTGTCGAGCGGTTTTGCCGCCGCGACACGCGCAAAACCAGGATACAAAAAGGGCGCGGAAGATTCCCGCGCCCGGATTTCAATCTGGGAGACGCGGCTTATTCGGCCGCTTCTTCCTTCTTCTTCTCGTTCGCGATCTCCTGGCCGGTGGCCTGGTCGACGACCTTCATCGACAGGCGAACCTTGCCGCGTTCGTCGAAGCCGAGCAGCTTGACCCAGACCTTGTCGCCTTCCTTGACGACGTCCTGCGTCTTGGCAACACGCTCGGAGGCGAGCTGCGAGATGTGGACGAGGCCGTCGCGGGCGCCGAAGAAGTTGACGAAGGCGCCGAAGTCGGCGGTCTTGACGACCGTGCCTTCGTAGATCTGGCCGATCTCGGGCTCGGCGACGATCGAGTGGATCCACTTGCGGGCCGCTTCGATTTCCTTGCCGGAGGAGGAGGCGATCTTGACGGTGCCGTCGTCTTCGATGTTGATCTTCGCGCCGGTCTTTTCGACGATTTCGCGGATGACCTTGCCGCCCGAGCCGATGACTTCACGGATCTTGTCGACCGGGATGTTCATGACTTCGATGCGCGGAGCGAATTCGCCGAGCTGGCCGCGGCTTTCGGTGATGGCCTTGGCCATTTCGCCGAGAATGTGAGCACGACCGCCCTGGGCCTGGCCAAGGGCAACCTTCATGATCTCTTCGGTGATCCCGGCGATCTTGATGTCCATCTGCAGCGAGGTGATGCCGTCGGCGGTCCCTGCAACCTTGAAATCCATGTCGCCGAGGTGGTCTTCGTCACCGAGGATGTCGGAGAGGACGGCGAAGCGGTCGCCTTCCAGGATCAGACCCATGGCGATACCGGCAACCGGCTTGGCCAGCGGAACGCCGGCATCCATCAGAGCGAGCGAGGTGCCGCAGACGGTCGCCATCGAGGAGGAGCCGTTCGACTCGGTGATCTCGGAGACGACGCGCAGCGTGTAGGGGAACTGCTCCGGTGTCGGCAGCATCGGGCGGATCGCGCGCCATGCGAGCTTGCCGTGGCCGATTTCACGACGGCCCGGGGAGCCCATGCGGCCGGTTTCGCCAACCGAGTAGGGAGGGAAGTTGTAGTGGAGCAGGAAGCGCTCCTTGTACATGCCCGTCAGGCTGTCGACATACTGTTCGTCTTCGCCGGTGCCGAGCGTGGCAACGACGATCGCCTGGGTTTCACCGCGGGTGAACAGCGCCGAACCATGGGTGCGCGGCAGAAGGCCGACTTCCGAAACGATCGGACGAACGGTTTCGAGGTCGCGGCCGTCGATGCGGCTCTTGGTGTCGAGGATGTTCCAGCGGACGATTTTCGCCTGCAGGTGCTTGAAGATCGCGCCGACTTCCTCGGCCGTGTAGCGGGCTTCGCCTTCCTCGGGGAGGAAGTGTGCCTTCACCTTCGCCTTTACGGCGTCGACGGCAGCGTAGCGATCAGCCTTCTGGGTGATCTTGTAGGCCTGGCGAAGTTCGCCTTCGGCAAGGCCGAGCATCTCGGTTTCGAGAGCGGAATAGTCTTCCGGCTGGAAGTCGCGCGGCTCCTTGGCGGCCACTTCGGCGAGCTTGATGATCGCGTCGAGAACCGGCTGGAAGCCCTTGTGGCCGAACATGACGGCGCCGAGCATGACTTCTTCGTTGAGTTCCTTGGCTTCGGATTCAACCATCAGCACGGCGTCGTAGGTGCCGGCGACGACGAGATCGAGGCTCGATTCGTCCATCTCGTCGAGATGCGGGTTGAGAACGTATTCGCCGTTGATGTAGCCGACGCGCGCACCGCCGACCGGGCCCATGAAGGGAACGCCGGAGAGCGTCAGCGCTGCCGACGCAGCAACCATCGACAATACGTCGGGATCGTTTTCAAGGTCGTGCTGAACGACGGTGACGACGACCTGCGTGTCGTTCTTGTAGCCTTCCGGGAACAGCGGGCGGATCGGGCGGTCGATCAGGCGGGAAACCAGCGTTTCCTTTTCAGACGGGCGGCCTTCGCGCTTGAAATAGCCGCCAGGGATTTTGCCGGCCGCATAGGTCTTTTCCTGGTAGTTGACGGTGAGCGGAAAGAAGTCCTGGCCGGGCTTCGGTGCCTTGGCCGAAACGACGGTGGCGAGAACGACGGTTTCACCATAGGTGGCGAGAACGGCGCCGTCGGCCTGACGGGCGATCTTGCCGGTTTCGAGCTTCAGCGGGCGGCCGGCCCACTCGATTTCGACTGTGTGTGTATCAAACATGACTTGTCCTTCAATGCGGGAGCACGCGCCATCGCCGATATCAAAGCGCAGCGCACAGTCGACCGCAAACAATGTGACGTATCACGGGCAAGACAACGGGAGGCTTTTCATCCGCGGTTTCCTCGGGAAATCCGAGGGTTCCTGGGAAAACCAGGCCAAAGCCTTGAAGAAGCCTTGGCCGAAAGCATCCGGCAATCCTGCCCCATGACAGGTCAACGGTTGGTTTGGCAGAACCGGCCCATCCGGGTCCGCCGGTCGTTCCACCGCTTGGAGATAGGGCGCGGCTGGAACATTTCATCGGGAACCATATCCCGAAACAGGATCCGGCGGGCGCTCGAAAGCGCCCGCCGGACAATCTTAGCGGCGGATACCCAGGCTGGAAATCAGCTTGGAATAGCGGCCTTCATCCTTCTTCTTGAGATAATCAAGAAGCGAGCGGCGGCTCGAAACCATCGTCAACAGGCCACGGCGGGAATGGTTATCCTTCTTGTGGTCCTTGAAGTGTTCGGTCAGGTTGTTGATGCGTTCGGTCAGGATCGCGACCTGAACCTCAGGAGAACCGGTGTCGCCTTCGGCGGTTGCGTATTCCTTGATCAGCGCAGACTTGCGCTCAGCAGTGATCGACATCGAGTGATCCTTTCTAAGAGAGGAGATAAAGGTCGCCAAAAGCCGGGATGCCGTCCAGCTTTGGCCGTGAATGCGAGCAGGCGAACCTGACGCTGGCGCTGCCTATAAACCAAATAAGCAGCGATGGAAAGAGGGGAGCTGCCGCAGCGGTTTTCAGCGGCCCGCCATGGCCTCCCGGATCATCGCATTGTAGCCCTCCGGATCCTGCAGCATGGCGAAATGGCTGGCGTCTTTCAGGATGACGAGCTTTGCGCCCGGAATCTCTGTCGCCATCATCTGA
The DNA here is from genome assembly GCF_001187535.1 of Rhizobium ecuadorense. Classification (GTDB taxonomy): domain Bacteria; phylum Pseudomonadota; class Alphaproteobacteria; order Rhizobiales; family Rhizobiaceae; genus Rhizobium; species Rhizobium ecuadorense. The sequence goes on along the minus strand of NZ_LFIO01000207.1, from coordinate 81,711 downwards.
GTATGGTCGAGCTTCACGGCTTCATCGTGATCGCCGATGGCGAGCGTGACAGGCACCGTGATCTTTGCAAGATCCGCCGCCGTCCAGGCCGGCTGCGTCGCCCACATCTCGGAGATCTGGGTGACGAAGGCGTCGTACTCGTTCGGCGTCGGCGACAGCTTCCGGTACTGTTCGCCGGCGACGTTGATATAGTCGTTGAAGGTCTTGTTGCTCAGGACGTCAGGCTTGACGCCATCGGTCGTGACGTTGGCGGCCTGGGCAATGACGCGGGTCAGCTTTTCCGGATATCTCATCGCCATGTCGATGCCGATAATGCCGCCGTCCGACCATCCCACCAGCGTCACCTTGCCGATCTTCAAATGGTCGAGAAGCGCGGCATAATCCGATGTCATCAGATCGTAGCCGAAAGGCTGTCGGCTGCGCGTCGAGCGCCCATGCCCGCGGCTGTCGGCAACAATGACCAGGTGGTCTTTGGCGAATTCGGCGACCTGGTGACCCCAGACCTCGGCATTGCCAAGCCCGCCATGGATGAAGAGCATCGGCTCGCCTTCGCCATATTCGGCATAATACATCTTGATGTCGTTCACATCGGCCATGCCGCTGGTCTTCGGCAAAGGCATGTCAGGAAAGGCCGGGAGCTCGGCCCATCGCTCGGCCGATTGAGCGCCGGTAACGGCCAGGAACATCGAAAAGAACGTCAGTATGCCGATAGCGGTTGCGCGCATAATCATCCCCCTTGTCGGGCCACCATGGCCCCTCGGGCGGCCAGCGCCCCTCGGGCCGTTATGGCCCGAAAGGAAGATATCGCATCGCTAACGCCTGACAATCGTCAGCTGTACAGCGTCAGCCAAAAACCCGCTTCGGGCGAAACTCGCCCTGGCCGATCTCGCCGATCGCGATCAGCCTGCCGCGGGCCGTCGCATAGGCTTCGCTTTCGGCAACCGGCGCATCGCGGCCGCGCACGAGGATCGGATTGCCCATTTTCAGCCGGTGCGCCTGGTCGTCGTTGATGACGAGATGGGGCAGGGCCGATAGCGCCTCGCAGGTGTCGATCAGCAGCGCGTCGAGGGCGGCGAGCCGCTCGTCCATATCTTCGATCGCCTCAAGCGCCACGAGGGTGGCAAGCGGCACCATGGCCTCTTCCGGGAAGGGCGCGACGAAGGTGCGCCGCAGCCCGGATACGTGGCCGTAGCAGCCGAGTTCCCGGCCGAAATCGCGGGCGAGCGCCCTGACATAGGTGCCCTTGCCGCATTCGACTTCGAAATGCGCGCTGTTGGCGTCCGGGCAGGCGAGCAATGTCAGCCGGAAGATATCGACTTCGCGCGAGGGGATTTCGACGGTTTCGCCTTCGCGCGCCAGATCATAGGCGCGTTCACCCGATATCTTGATCGCCGAAAACTGCGGCGGCACCTGGCTGATGGTGCCGATATAGCCAGGCAGGATATCGCGGATCTGCTGTTCGCTCGGGCGTTTGTCCGAACTTGCGGTCACTTCGCCCTCGAGATCGTCGGTCGCCCGCTCTTCGCCCCAGCTGACCGTGAATTCATAGATCTTGCGGCCGTCCATCACATAGGGAACGGTCTTCGTCGCATCGCCGAGCGCGATCGGCAGCATGCCGGAGGCGAGCGGATCGAGCGTGCCGGCATGTCCGGCCTTCTGCGCCTTGTAGAGCCACTTGATCTTGGAAACGGCTTCGGTCGAGCCGAAATCCACCGGCTTGTCGAGGATCAGCCAGCCGGAGATCGGCCGGCCCTTGGGTTTGCGTGGTTTGGACATGCGTCTCTTCTGTTTATTGTTCGTCATTATCGCCGTCGAGATCGCGGCTCACCTCGGGCGAGCGCAGCAGCTCGTCGATTTTTTTGTAGTTGTCGAAGCTGGTATCGTCGCGGAAGCGCACCTCCGGCATGTATTTCATCTGCCGAAGCTGCTGCCCCAGCCTGCCGCGGATATACTTGGTATGACGGTTCAATGCCTCGATGACGATGCTGTGGTCGGAAACGCCGAGTGGCGTCACATAGGCGGTGGCGATCTTGAGGTCGGGCGACATGCGCACTTCCGAGATCGAGATCACGGTCGCTTCGATGACGTCGTCGCGCACTTCGCCGCGCTGCAATACCTGGGTGATCGCGGCGCGGACCTGTTCGCCAACGCGCAGCATGCGCTGCGAAGGCGCGGAAGAAGTTGCTCTGGTCATTGTTATCTCTATTTGCCGATGCGGCTGGGAATCGAACCCGTCAAAGGAGAGCGTCCATGACTCTTTTGACTGAAAAGGTCAAGTCGGCGGATACCCGAAAGCCATCCGCCGGGCTGGCGAATGGCTTTCGGAAAGCTGATGCTGCGCTTAAGGCGCGCGGCGGCTTAGAGCGTGCGCGTGATATGCTCGACGCGGAAGCACTCGATGACGTCGCCTGCGCGCATATCCTCGTAGTTTTCGAAGGCCATGCCGCATTCCTGGCCCATCGGCACTTCGGAGACTTCGTCCTTGAAGCGCTTGAGGGTCTTGAGCTTGCCTTCGTGAACGACGACGTCGTTGCGGATGAGGCGGACGCCCGCACCACGTTCGACCTTGCCTTCGACGACACGGCAGCCTGCGACCTTGCCGACCTTGGTGATGTTGAACACCTCGAGGATTTCGGCATTGCCGATGAAGGTTTCGCGCCGTTCAGGAGAGAGCAGGCCCGACATCGCCGCCTTCACGTCATCTACCAGGTCGTAGATGATGTTGTAGTAGCGGATTTCGATGCCTTCGCGCTCAGCGAACTGGCGTGCCTGCGTATTTGCACGAACGTTGAAGCCGATGATGGCCGCGTTCGAAGCTTCGGCGAGCGAGATATCCGACTCGGTGATGCCGCCGGCGCCGGAATGAACGATGCGGGCGCGGACCTCGTCGGTGCCGAGCTTCTCAAGTGCGCCGGCAATTGCTTCGATCGAGCCCTGCACGTCACCCTTGATAACAAGCGGGAACTCCTTGATGCCGGCGCTCTGGCGCTGCATCATCATCTGTTCCAGCGAACCGCGCTGTCCCGACTGACGGGCAGCCGCCTTGTCGCGGGCCAGACGCTGACGATATTCGGAGATCTCGCGGGCGCGGCTTTCGCTTTCGACGACGGCGAACTTGTCGCCCGCCTGCGGCGTGCCGGAAAGACCGAGAACCTCGACCGGGGTCGCGGGGCCGGCTTCCTTCACATGGTCGCCCTTGTCGGTGACCAGGGCGCGCACGCGGCCCCAGACGTCGCCGGCGACGATGATCTGGCCCGGACGCAGCGTGCCCTTCTGGACGAGCACGGTCGCGACCGAACCACGGCCACGATCGAGCTGGGCTTCGATGACGGTACCTTCGGCAGTCCGGTTCGGGTTGGCCTTGAGATCGAGAATTTCCGCCTGCAGCAGGATCGCCTCGAGCAGCTTGTCGAGGTTCTTGCCGGTTTTGGCCGAAACTTCGACGTCGAGCACTTCACCGCCCATGGATTCCACGAAGACTTCGTGCTGCAGCAGCTGGTTGCGGACCTTCTGCGGATCGGCCTCGTGCTTGTCGACCTTGTTGATCGCAACGATGATCGGAACACCGGCCGCCTTGGCGTGGTTGATCGATTCGATCGTCTGCGGCATCACGCTGTCGTCGGCCGCGACGACCAGGATCGCGATGTCGGTCGCCTGGGCACCGCGGGCACGCATCGCCGTGAAGGCGGCGTGGCCGGGGGTGTCGATGAAGGTGATCTTCTGACCGCTCTGCTCCACCTGATAGGCGCCGATATGCTGCGTAATGCCACCGGCTTCGCCGGAGACCACGTTGGCATGGCGGATGGCGTCGAGCAGCGAGGTCTTGCCGTGGTCGACATGGCCCATGATGGTGACGACAGGCGGGCGCGAAACCAGTTCGACGTCCTCGTCGGCGACGTTGAAGATGCCGAGTTCGACGTCGGATTCAGACACGCGCCTGACCGTATGGCCGAATTCGCCGGCAATGAGTTCGGCGAGGTCGGCGTCGATGACGTCGCCCGGCTTCATCATCTGGCCTTCCTTCATCAGGTACTTGATGACGTCGACGGCGCGTTCGGACATGCGCTGCGACAGTTCCTGAATGGTGATGGTCTCCGGCAGAATCACCTCACGGGAGATCTTCTCGCGGGTTTCCTGCATCTGACCGCGGCGGAACTTCTCCTGCCGGCGGCGCATCGCCGAGAGCGAACGGCCGCGGGCATTGTCCTCGCCGTCGACGTTGGCGGTGGAGATCGTCAGCTTGCCGCGACGGCGCTCTTCATCCGTCTTCGGGCGTGTCGTGACCGGCTTTGCCGGTTCCGGGCGAACGACGCGGCCACGGACCGGGCCGCCGCGCGCTGCGCCGCCACGATCGTCCTCTTCCTTTTCGTCGCGGCGGCCGCGAGCGGCGCCGGGGGCAGCAGCGCCTGCTGCCGGACGGGCAGCACCAGGTGCTGCAGCCGCATCGGGCCGGCGCGCGGCAGGTGCCGACGATGCCGGCTGCTGCGGCCGCGGGGTGTCGGCGCGTGCTTCGGCCGGAGCCGGTGCTGCTACTGCCGGTTCAGCAACGGCGACGGGCGCCTCAGCCTGGCGGAGAGCCTCTTCAGCGGCCCTGCGGGCAGCTTCTTCAGCTTCGGCTGCCTTGCGGATAACCTCTTCGGCGGCACGGCGCTTTTCTTCCTCGGCGCGGCGGATCGCATCCTGGGCATCACGCGCCTGGGCGTCGGCAAGCGCCCGGCGGCGGGCGTCCATTTCCTCAGGCGACAGATGGTTCAGCACCACCGGACGCGGGCGATCGTTCTGGCGCGGCGTCTGGTGGGACTGCTGCGGACGCTGGTTCGTCTGGCTGTTGTTGTTGCCCTGCTGGATCCGCGGTGCCGGTGCGGCCTGCTGCGGACGCGCCTGCACGGGTGCGGGCGCCGGTTCAGCAGCACGCACGGGAGCCACCGGAGCCACAGGTGTGATCGGCTTTTCGTCTTCCGGGCGCATCGGGCGCCGCTTACGGGTCTCGACGACGACCGCCTTGGTGCGGCCCCGACCCATATCCTGGCGAACGGTGCCCTGGCTCATCCCCGATGGTTTCAGGGTAAGCGTCTTTTTGCCCGTCACGCTGATTGTCTTGTCGTCGTTACTATCGGTCATTCGTTCCCGTTCCTTCGGACAGGGAGCGATGACTAGATCAGACCCTGTCGTTCAATACTTGTCGATCAATGAGAATGCGACCGGCCGATGCCGGTGACCGCCTCATTGTTTTTGCCGGCCAGCGCCGCCCGCTGCCCGGGACTGACCGCCAATACGGTACTGTTCGAGCATCTTTGCGCGCTTCACTACACCCTCACCCGCCTGCCCTGCAAGCACTGCGGCATGGATAAAAGCATTCTGGCCCATCAGGCCTTCCATTTCGCTCTCCGAGAAGAGACGGAAGGAAGGTATCTCCTCCTCGGTCTCCATTCCGAGGTGCCAGGCCTTGCGGGCCTGGTCGATTTTCCGGACGCCGTCGTCCGCTGCGTCAGTCGCGTGGAACACCGCAAGGGCTGCCCCGCTTCTGACCGCGGCATCCACTTTCGAGGAGCCGCTGACGAACTGGCCGGCTTTCCGCGCCATGTTCATCATCTGCATCAATTGCGCCGCGAGCAGGCGGTCGACGCTTGCGCCGAGATCGTCTGCCGCCTTCACATCCATTTTCAGAGCGCGGGCGAAGAGTTTCTTCGCCACTGCCCTGTCGACCAGCGACCGGTCGATCTTCACCCAGCATCCGCGTCCCGGAAGCTCCCGCTTCAGGTCGGCGACAACGGTTCCATCGGGAGCGGCAACGAAGCGGATCAGCTCTTCCGGCGATCCGCTTTCGCGCGTCACGATGCACATGCGTCCGTTCACGTCATAACCTGCAAGATCGTCGTCCTCGTCAGGGAGAGCGTCCGGCTCATGCGCGGTCATCATGCTTCTTGTTCGGCTTCGGCTTCGGCGACCTCTTCTTCGGTCCCCTTCGCCAGATCCTCTTCGGTGATCCAGCCGGCCGACAGGCGGGCCTGGACGATCATCTGCTCGGCTTCGACGCGCGAGACGTCGAACTTCGAGAACAGGCCTTCGAACTTCTTCGTTTCGCCGTTCTTGCGTTCCGTCCAGCCGACGAGATCGTCAGCGGCGCAACCGGCAAAGTCCTCGATGGTCTTGATGCCGTCTTCGCCGAGCGCCACCATCATCTGGGCGGTGATGCCGTCGATTTCGCGCAGCTCGTCCTGAACGCCGAGCGCCTTGCGCTTCTCGTCCATCTCGGCTTCGAGACGCTCGAGGAATTCGCGGGCGCGCTGCTGGATTTCCTGCGCCGTCTCTTCGTCGAAACCGTCGATCGAGGAGATCTCGTCGAGATCGACATAGGCCAGTTCTTCAACCGCGGCAAAACCTTCGGAGGCCAGAACCTGGCCGACCATTTCGTCGACGTCGAGCGAATCCATGAACAGGTTGGTGCGCTCGTTGAATTCCTTCTGGCGGCGTTCCGATTCCTCGGCCTCCGTCATGATGTCGATGTCCCAGCCGGTCAGCTGCGAGGCGAGGCGGACGTTCTGGCCGCGGCGGCCGATCGCAAGCGACAGCTGCTCGTCGGGAACGACGACTTCGATGCGCTCGGCGTCCTCGTCGAGAACGACCTTGGCGACTTCGGCCGGCTGCAGGGCGTTGACGACGAAGGTCGCCGGGTCCTGGCTCCAGGGAATGATGTCGATCTTCTCGCCCTGGAGTTCGCCGACGACGGCCTGAACGCGCGAACCGCGCATACCGACGCAGGCGCCGACCGGATCGATCGAACTGTCGTTCGAGATCACGGCGATCTTGGCGCGCGAGCCGGGATCGCGGGCGACCGACTTGACCTGGATGATGCCGTCGTAGATCTCGGGCACTTCCATGGTGAACAGCTTCACCATGAACTGCGGATGCGTGCGCGACAGGAAGATCTGCGGGCCGCGCTGTTCGCGACGGACATCATAGACATAGGCACGGACGCGATCGCCATAGCGGACGTTTTCGCGCGGGATCATTTCGTCGCGGCGGATGATGCCTTCGCCACGGCCGAGATCGACGATGACATTGCCGTATTCGACGCGCTTGACGGTGCCGTTGACGATTTCGCCGACGCGGTCCTTGAATTCGTCGAACTGGCGGTCGCGCTCGGCTTCACGCACCTTCTGCACGATCACCTGCTTGGCGGACTGTGCGGCGATGCGGCCGAAATCCATCGGCGGCAACGGGTCGGCGATGAAATCGCCGAGTGCGGCGTCCGGGTTGCGGTCGCGGGCAAGCTCCAGCGGGATCTGCGTCGAATAATCCTCGGCCTTGTCGACGACTTCGAGCAGGCGCTGCAGACGGATTTCGCCGGTCTTCGGATTGATATCGGCCCGGATGTTGGACTCGGTGCCGTAACGGGAGCGTGCCGCCTTCTGGATGGCATCGGCCATTGCGGCCAGCACGATCTCGCGGTCGATGACCTTTTCGCGCGCCACTGCATCTGCGATCTGCAGAAGTTCGAGCCGGTTCGCACTGACTGCCATTGTCTTGTTTCTCCGTCTTAACCCCGGGTTCCCGTCCCTGGAGCGGTCTGTTGATCGGTTATTCCTGGTCGTCCGCTTCGTTCTGGTTGGCGGCCTGGGCTTTTGCCAGCTTGTCGGCGCGCAACGCTTCGCGGATCAGGTCGTCGGTCAGAATGAGCTTCGCATCGCTAAGCGCGGTGAAGGGAATGGTGACCTTTTGCTCTTCCCCGTAAGCGACCTGGTCACGCTCCAGCGTGAAACCATCGACGCCTGCTTCGACGATCTTGCCGCGGAAGCGCTTGCGATTGTCGATCAGGATCGACGTCTCGCATTTCACAAGGTGGCCCTGCCAGCGTACGAAATCGGATTTCCGAACCATCGGACGGTCGATGCCGGGCGAAGACACCTCTAGATGATACTCTTTATCGATCGGATCTTCCACATCGAGGACCGGAGAAATCGCCATCGAGATTTCTTCGCAGTCCTGAACCGTCATCGTCCCGTCGTTGCGCTCGGCCATGACCTGCATCGTCGCGCCGTTCTGGTTCAGCATACGGACGCGGATCAGCCGAAAGCCCAGGCCGACGAGGACGGGTTCGATGATATCGGCAAGACGCTGGTCAAGCCCGGTTTCGGTAATCAGCCGCGGCTCAAGTTCGTTGTCTGCGTTTGTCATGTCCGACAAGCGGTGCGCTCCTCGCAATTTCATGCTGTTTAGGGATCGCGCTAATAAAAAAGAGCGGGTCCTTGCGGCCCACTCTTCATCAAGCGATCAAGAATTTGAGAGCCATATAGTCCGGTTTTTCCGAAATTGCAAGGTCTGCGACCGATTCGTCCATTTCGCTTCCGGCGAGGTGATGAGACCTATGGCCAGCGCCGGTCTTGCGCATATATTGCCGTGGGGCGCAACAACAAAAGCGGAGAAATCGTGGCCTACACTTCGTCGACATTGGCGCCGTTGCGGCACGATACCTACCGCACCATCTGGTTTGCCAGCCTGTCGTCGAATTTCGGCGGCCTGATCCAGGCGGTGGGTGCCGCCTGGATGATGACGACGATCACCGCCTCGGAGGACATGGTCGCGCTGGTGCAGACCTCGACGGCGCTACCGATCATGCTGTTTTCGCTGATCTCGGGCGCGCTCGCCGACAATTATGATCGCCGCCGGGTGATGCTGACGGCGCAGTGCATGATGCTGACGGTCTCCGCCCTGCTGACGATCTCCGCCCTTCTCGGCTGGATCACGCCCTGGCTGCTGCTGTTCTTCACCTTCCTGATCGGCTGCGGCACCGCGCTCAACAATCCCTCCTGGCAGGCCTCGGTCGGCGACATGGTGCCGCGCGCCGATCTGCCGGGCGCCGTCACGCTGAACAGCATGGGTTTCAACATCACCCGCAGCGTCGGCCCGGCGATCGGTGGCGTCATCGTCGCGGCAGCCGGCGCGGCCGCGGCCTTCGCGGTGAACACCGTGAGCTACCTCGCTTTGATCTACGCCCTGCTGCGCTGGCGCCCGAGCATGCCGGTCTCGACCCTGCCGCGCGAGGCGCTCGGCAGCGCCATCTTCGCCGGCCTGCGTTATGTCTCGATGTCGCCCAATCTCGAAAAGGTGCTTCTCCGGGGGCTGCTCTTCGGCATCGGCGCCAGTTCGATCCTGGCGCTGCTGCCGGTTGTGGCCCTCGATCTCGTCGGCGGGGGCCCGCTGACCTATGGTTTCATGCTCGGCGCCTTCGGCATCGGCGCGATAGGCGGCGCGGTGCTGAATGCGCGGCTGCGCCAGATGCTGTCGAGCGAGATGATCATCCGCCTGGCCTTTACAGGCTTCGCGCTCAGCGCCGTCATCGCCGCCTTCAGCCCGAGCGCCGTTCTCACCTCGGCCGGGCTGCTCGTCTCCGGCGCCTGCTGGGTCTCCGCGCTCTCGCTCTTCAACACCATCGTCCAGCTGTCGACGCCGCGCTGGGTGGTCGGTCGCGCGCTGTCGCTCTACCAGACCGTCACCTTCGGCGGCATCGCCGGCGGCAGCTGGCTCTGGGGTGTGGCCGCCGATCGCTACGGCGTCGCCGATGCGCTGCTGATGTCGTCGGTCGTCATGCTGCTCGGCATCGTGACCGGCCTGCGGTTTTCCATGCCGGCCTTCGCCTCGCTCAATCTCGATCCGCTGAACCGCTTCACCGAGCCGGCGCTCAGTCTCGACATCACCCCGCGCAGCGGCCCGATCGTCATCCAGATCGATTACGAGATCGGAGATGACGACCTTGCCGAGTTCATGCAGCTGATGGGCGAACGCCGCCGTATCCGCATCCGCGACGGCGCCCGCCACTGGGCGCTGATGCGCGATCTTGAAAATCCCGGCCTCTGGACGGAAACCTACCACACGCCGACCTGGGTCGAATATCTAAGACACAACCAGCGGCGCACGCATGCCGACGCCGAAAACATCGACAGGCTTCGCGCCCTCCACCGCGGCGAAACTCTGCCGCATGTCCACCGCATGATCGAACGTCAGGCCATTCCGCCCGGCGACGACGTCTTCCACAAGGCGCCGATCGATCTGCATCATTGAGAGCAGCCATGTATCAATTCAGGCTCGCCCGTCAGTCCGATCTCGCCGCCATCGTCCGGCTTCTCGCCGATGACGATCTCGGCGCTACCAGGGAGGTCGTCTCCGATCCCGTCGACGCGGCTTATCTCTCGGCCTTTGCCGCGATCGAGGCGGATGCCAATCAGTTGCTGGCCGTTGCCATCGACGCTTCCGATAAGGTCGTCGGCTGTCTGCAGCTGAGTTTTCTTCCCGGCCTGTCGAGGATGGGCATGTGGCGCGGCCAGATCGAAAGCGTGCGTGTCGCAAGCGATATTCGCGGTTCGGGCCTCGGCTCCGCCTTCATCGAATGGGCGATCGGCCAATGCGCCGCGCGCGGCTGCGGCTTGGTTCAGCTGACATCGGACAAGACGCGGGCGGATTCGATCCGTTTCTACGAGAAGCTCGGCTTCGTCGCGAGCCATGAAGGGTTGAAGCGCAGTCTCTGAAACGGCTACTTGAGCTTGCCCTTCATCGTCGCTTCGGGAAAGCAGGTCGGCGTCATGCCGTTCTTCGCCTGCCACTGGCCGATCGAACGCCGGGTTTTGTAACCAGGCAGACCGTCGGAGCCGCCGACATCGTAGCCCTGCCGCTCCAGCGCCTTCTGCATGGCGGCGACATCTGAGCGCAGCATCTTGCCGACATCGCCCCATCGGCCTGCAAAGGCGCCGGCATTGGAGGCGATCCGGTCGGCGAGATTGCCGATATAGAGCGCGTAGAGATCGGAATTGTTGTATTCCTTGATGACGTAGAAATTCGGCGTGACGATGAACTCAGGCCCGTCCCGGCCGGCCGGCACCAGCATCATGCTTTGCGCTTTCATCTCGCCCGCGGGAAAGCCCTTGCCGGAGATGCGCTCGATGCCGAGCGAAGCCCAATGCGACAGCGGTTTCGCCAGATCCGGTCCCTCCTGGGCGCAGGAGACCGCCTCCGGGATCGAGACCTCGAAGCCCCAGTCGCGGTCGCGCTGCCAGCCCTTCTTGACCAGATAGTTGGCGATCGAGGCAAGCGTATCCGGCACCGAGGTCCAGATGTTGCGGTGACCGTCGCCGTCGAAATCGACCGCATATTTCAGATAGCTCGTCGGCATGAATTGCGGCTGGCCGAGCGCGCCGGCCCACGAACCTTTGAACTCGGCGGGCGTCACGTCGCCGCCGTCGAGAATATGCAGCGCCGCCATCAGCTCGGAGCGGAACATCTCCTTGCGCGTCGACATGAAGGCCTTGGTCGCCAGCACCTCGACCGCCGAATTCGGGATCTTCGCCGCGCCGAAGCCGGTCTCCCGGCCCCAGATGGCCAGCACGATCGAGCCCGGCACGCCATAGGTCTTCTCGATCCGCTTCAGCGTTGAGCCATATTGCGCGGCAAAGCCGCGGCCGGTTGCGGCAAGCCTCTTCAGATGGTCCTCGTTGAAATAGGGAGCGGGCGAGGAAAACTCCGCCTGCGTCTGCTTCTGCTCCTTCGGCGGCGGGAAACCAGGCGGGGCGAGATCGGGCAGGTTCCAGTTCAGCTCAATGCCGGAGAAGGCCGCCTTGAAGGTCTTCTCGGAAATACCGTTCGCTTTCGCCTCCGGCCAGAGATCCTTCTGCACCCAGGTCTCGAACTGCGCCTCGACATCGGCTTTCGAAGGGGCTGCGAGGGCGGGGAGGGGGAGGAGAGCGGCCGTTATCGCGAGTGCGAGTGTCCGCAGCATATAAAACCCTCTCATATCACCGTCCTTGCCCGAAGGGCCGCCGCCAGCGTGCCCTCGTCGAGATAGTCGAGTTCGCCGCCGACCGGCACGCCGTGCGCCAGCCGGGTGATCTTCACGTTAAGCCCCTGCAATTGGTCGGTGATGTAATGCGCGGTCGTCTGTCCCTCGACGGTGGCGTTCACCGCGATGATCAGCTCCCGGATGCCGCCTTCGCCGATCCGGTCGATCAGTCCGCGAATATTGAGATCGTCTGGGCCGATCCCGTCGAGCGGCGACAGCGTGCCGCCGAGCACGTGATAGGCGGCGTTCATCGCGCCTGCCCGCTCCAGCGCCCAGAGGTCGGATACGTCCTCGACGACGATGATGATGGATTGATCGCGCTGCGTGTCGGTGCAGACCGTGCAGGGGTCGACGGTATCGACATTGCCGCAGCGCGAGCAGATCTTCACCTTGTCATAGGCCTCGCCCATCGCATTCGACAGGGGCCCCAGCAACTGGTCCTTCTTCTTGATCAGGTGCAGTGCCGCCCGGCGCGCCGAGCGCGGCCCGAGGCCCGGCACCTTCGCCAGAAGCTGGATGAGTTTTTCGATTTCGGGGCCGGTGACTCGTTTTGCCATGCGCCGTTCTTAACTGATATGGAGCGGAAACGGAATCGCGGAAGGATCGGCCGTCCCATGAAAATCCTGGCGCTGTGCACCGGCAATCCGGAAAGGCTGCCGGGCAAGAGCTACAAGACCGGCATCTTCAAACATGCCGTCAACGGCGCGGTGATGATCGATGCCGAAGGGCTGGTCGGCGATGCCATCTGCAACCGCAAACACCATGGCGGCGTCGACCAGGCCGTCTATATCGAGGGATCGCTGACGCTCGACTGGTGGGCGCAGCAACTCGGCCGCCCGTACGAGTCCGGCACCTTCGGCGAAAACATGGTGATCTCGGACCTCGACAATCGCGACGTTTCCGTCGGCGACCGGTTCCTATCAGGTGATCTCGTCCTCGAGGTCAGCGCCTGCCGCATTCCCTGCGCCACCTTCGCCGCCAGGATGGCCGACCCGAAATTCGTCAAGCGCTATACCGCCGCCGCCCGTCCCGGCATTTACTGCCGCGTGATCAGGGGTGGCGTGGCTAAGGCCGGAATGCCGGTGGAACACCGACCCTTTGCCGGAGAGAAGGTCAAGATGCCGGAACTGATGGAGACTTTCGGTCGGCGGCTTTCGGAGCCAGACCGAGTGCGTTATCTCGCCGCTCCCATTCATTACAAGCTGCGATCGATGCTGGAAGCGCAGTTCTAGGAGCGCTTTTTTACCCTTGGATCGCGAGCGCGATCATCGCAGCCGAGCAGCGGTGAAATGAAGAGAGCGCCCAGTTCTCAGAACGGCAGTTTGAACCCGGGTGGGATCGGCAGACCGGCGGTCAGTGCCTTGGTCTTTTCGGCAGCGAGCGCCTCGGCCTTGTCCTTGGCGTCCTTGTGGGCGGCGACGATCAGGTCCTCGAGGATCTCGACATCGTCTTCCTTGAATAGCGACGGGTCGATCTTCAGGCTCTTCAGTTCGCCCTTGCCGGAGATGACGACGGTGACGAGGCCGCCGCCCGCTTTGCCCTCGGCGGCAAGCTCGGCGATCTCCGCCTGCATCTGCTCCATCTTGGCCTGCATTTCCTTGACTTTGCCCATCATGCCCATGATGTCGCGCATCGTCTCGCTCCTTCTTGAAATCAGAATTCTATGTCGTCGCCGGGCAGGATATCACCGTCTTCCGATTCGGCGGCGGCAGGCGGTGTTGCCTCTTCCGCTTCCTCCTCCGGCGTCGGCGCCCTGACGCGCACGTCGATGATCTTGGCGCCCGGAAACTGCGCCAGGATCGCCGCGACATCGGGGTCCTGGCGGGCATCGCTGACGCGCTGTTGCTGCGCTTTGGCTTCCGCCTCCACCAACGTCGGGCCGCCTTCTTCGCGGCTGGTGCTGACGATCCAGTGGATGCCCGTCCATTCCTTCAGTTTGACGGCAAGCTCGTTCAGCAGCGTGCCCGGTGCGCCCTCGGTGAGGTTCACATCCAGCCGGCCGGGTTCGATGCGGACAGGCCGCACGAAGTTGCGCACCAGTGCCTTCAGCTTGACGTCCCGCTTCTCGGCGGCGAGATCGACGATATCACTGACCGAATTGACCGGGACGAGCGGCTTCGGTGCCTCGGCCGGTTTCGTCTCGATCCGCCCGACAGGCGTCGTCTCCGGCTGGCTGCTCGGCACGGCGCGCAGCATCGCCACCGGCGCCGACGCCTGCGGTTTGCCGGGTGCGATTTCCGGCGCGCGTGCCGCGACACTGCTTTGATAGGGAACGCGCGTACCGCTGCCGCCGCCATTGCCGGAAGGCGGGGAGGAGGGCCGCGAGCCGGCATTGTCGCCGGAAAATTCGGCAAGCCGCCGCGCCGCATCCTCGGGCGCCGGCAGATGCGCCGCATGCGCGAGCCGGATCAGCACCATTTCGGCCGCACCCGCCGTCCGCGACGAGCCTTCCGTTTCCGGAATGCCTTTCAGCAGCATCTGCCAGATGCGCGACAGCGTCGTGACCGCGACGCCCTTGGCGAATTCCGCCGCCTTGGTGCGCTCGACTTCGCTGAGCGAGGGGTCGTTCGCCGCATCCGGCACGTATTTCAGCCGCGTTACCAGATGGGTGAAATCGGCAAGATCGGTCAGCACCACCACCGGATTGGCGCCGGCCTCGTACTGGCTCTGGAATTCACCGAGGGCTGCGGCGACGTCACCCTTGACGACATGCTGGAAGAGATCAACGATCCGGGCGCGGTCGGCAAGGCCGAGCATCCCGCGCACGGCTTCGGCCTGGACGGCGCCCGCGCCATGGGCGATCGCCTGGTCGAGCAGCGACAGGCCGTCGCGCGCCGAGCCTTCGGCGGCACGTGCGATCATCGCCAGCGCATCCGGTTCCGCCTCGATGCCTTCCTTGGCGGCGATCGTCGAAAACAGCCCGACGAGATCCGACGTGCTGATGCGGCGCAGGTCGAAGCGCTGGCAGCGCGACAGCACGGTGATCGGCACCTTACGGATTTCGGTGGTGGCGAAGATGAACTTCACATGCTCCGGCGGTTCTTCCAGCGTCTTCAACAGGCCGTTGAAGGCCTGCGTCGACAGCATGTGCACTTCGTCGATGATATAGACCTTGTAGCGCGCCGAAACCGGCCGGTAGCGCACCTGCTCGATGATCTCTCTTATATCGTCGATGCCGGTATGGGAGGCGGCGTCCATCTCGATCACGTCGACATGGCGGCCTTCCATGATCGCCTGGCAATGTTCGCCGGGGGTGCGAAGGTCGATCGTCGGCTTGTCGATATCGGATGTCTTGTAATTCAGCGCCCGCGCCAGGATGCGCGCCGTCGTCGTCTTGCCGACGCCGCGCACGCCGGTCAGCATATAGGCCTGGGCGATGCGGCCGGTTTCGAAGGCGTTGGTCAGGGTGCGGACCATCGGCTCCTGGCCGACCATCAGGTCCGTAAAATCCTTGGGGCGGTATTTGCGAGCCAGCACCCGGTATCCGGTGCCCGTCGAGGCGGCATCTTTTGATTGTCGCTCGGTGTCGCTCATCGCCCTGCTTGTCGCCCGGATCGTCGGGCACTTCGTGGAGAGAAGGTGGGAGGCTGGCACGATGACCCGTGCCGGGCTCGTTAGGGCTGCTTCCTTCCGGACCTGACCCGGTTGGCGAGTGGCTCGTCCACCACCAACCTCCCGGATGCACATATCGGCAATATCGTCATCAAAAGCAAGCCAACATGCGAAAAAACTGCTAGTCGTTGGAAAACATGGGAGGAATGCCCTTTGGACGGTTTCGTGCTCGACCCCCGGCTGGAAAACGACAGCACCAGCGTCATGGTCACCGGCCTCTGTGATCTCAGATTGTCGAGGGATGCCCGCTGGCCCTGGCTCATTCTGGTGCCGCGCCGGGCCGACATCACCGAGATCTTCGAGCTGACGCCGCTCGACCAGGTGCTGCTCGCCTTCGAGACGGACCTCGTCGCCAAAGCGCTCAAAGAGATTACTGGTGCTGCAAAAATCAATGTCGGGGCTCTTGGCAATATCGTCCGCCAGCTTCATGTTCATATCATTGCCCGCTTCGAAGGCGACGCCAATTGGCCGGGTCCCGTCTGGGGATTCGGGCGCGCGGAACCCTACGAGGACGGAAAGAGAGACGAATTCATAGCGAAGCTGCGGGAAGCCCTTTCATCATGAGTCATTCGCTTTTCGATTCGGATGTGCCGCATCCCGAACCCAGCAATCTCACGGCTTTTGCCGCCAATGACCTCAATCGCGATTCCGAGCATCGCGACGAACACTCCGTCGAAAAGGCGCTGGCGAGGGACGGCACGCATATCTTCGCCTTCGCCAGAGACAGGCTGGTGCTGAAGCATGACGGCCAGGTGCTCGATCCGCTCTTTGCCCGCTACGAGCTGCAGGAATTGCAGCCGGATTGGGACGAGACCGTGCTTCTCGGCTACCGCAAATCAGGCGAGCCGCGGCTTGCCGTTCCCGTCGGCATCGACGTCGACGATCTCGCCAGTCATTACAAGCCTGCCGACGGCCGCACTTTGTTTCGCGAAATGCTGATCGACGAGGTGCTGCTCGGTGAATTCGCCCAGGCCGCAAGCCTCATCCGCTGGAATGGCGACAACCGCTTCTGCGGCCGCTGCGGCTCGGCGATGGAGATCCACATCGGCGGCTACAAGCGGGTCTGCGCCGCCTGCGAGCACATGATCTTCCCCCGTACTGACCCCGTCGTCATCATGCTGACGATCGACGAAAGCCGCGACCTCTGCCTGCTCGGCCGCAGTCCGCATTTTGCGCCTGGCATGTATTCCTGTCTGGCCGGCTTCCTCGAACCCGGCGAGACCATCGAGAACGCCGTGCGCCGCGAAACGCTGGAGGAATCGGGCATCCGCACCGGCCGCATCCGCTACCACGCCTCGCAGCCCTGGCCGATGCCGCATTCGCTGATGATCGGCTGTTACGCCGAGGCCAAATCCACCGAAATCACCCGCGACGAGACGGAGCTGGAAGATTGCCGCTGGTTCACCCGCGAGGAAACCATCGAAATGCTGGAACGCCCGAGCGCGACAGGCAAGGCCTCGCCGCCGAAAGGGGCGATTGCCCACCGCCTGATGCGCGACTGGGTGGAGTGGAAGCGCTAGCACCATGCCGGTGGCGCGCTCGGAACGGCTGCTGACGCTGCTCCAGACGCTTCGGCGTTACCGGCGGCCGGTGACCGGCATCGTGCTTGCCGAGGAAACCGGCGTCAGCCTGCGCACGCTCTATCGCGACATTGCCAGCCTGCAGGCCCAGGGAGCGATGATCGAAGGCGAAGCCGGCATCGGTTATGTGCTGAAGCCGGGCTTCATGCTGCCGCCGATGATGTTTTCCGAAGAGGAGCTGGAGGCGCTGGTCCTCGGTTCGCGGTGGGTCGCGCGCGCCGCCGAGCCGCGCCTGGCCGGCGCCGGCGCCGATGCGCTGGCCAAGATTGCCGCCGTGCTGCCGGCCGATATGCGGGAAATGATCGATTCGGCCGCCCTTTTCGTCGGCCCGAAACGCCGGGACGAGGACAAGGCCGACGTTTCGGCCATCCGCCGGGCGATCCGCCTGGAGCGTATTCTCGAACTGCATTATGGCGACGAGCAGGGCCGGATCTCGCGCCGCCGGGTCTGGCCTTTCGCACTCGGCTATTTCGAGCATGTCCGCGTCCTCATGGCCTGGTGCGAGTTGCGCCAGGACTTCCGCCATTTCCGCACCGACCGCATCATCGACATGACGCTGCATGAGGTGCGTTATCCGCGCCGCCGCACGGTTCTTCTGAAGGAATGGCGCGAGCAGGACGTGCCGCTCGAGAACTGAAACGCTGCTGCCATAAACTGTCAGCAGTCGGGGTTATGATCAGGACCAATCCACTACAGCGCCGCGCGTCTTTGGACGCGCAAAGGTCGCTGTAGCATCCAAGGTTCCGCGCATCGTGTCGATGCGCTAGGGAAGGAGTACTGATCATGGCAACGCCTCCCGCCATCCATTTCGCCAACGACCGTTTTACCACTGAGACCTTTGCCGATGTGATTTCAGCCGAAACTTTTGCCGACGCCCGCCAATCGGCGCGCTCCGGCTTGCTGCGACTGGTCATGGGCTTTCTTCGGAATCCCAGGGGAGGCCGTCCGAAACTCGATCTTGAATCGACACCGGATTCCTTGAAGCGTGACCTCGGCTTCATGGACGGGCGCGGCCCGCGCCGCGAGGATCGTTTTCCGCTCTAAGTTACTTCATTACCATTGATCTTCGGCCCGACGGAAACGAGGCGCCGCAGTCGCCGAGCCTCCCACGTCCTGCTGCCATTCAGTGGCAGCAGCGGGGCCTCGCCCTCACCATTTCACATAAACGGGAGAACCAAAATGACCAGCCCCAATCTGATTATCCTCTACGTCAAGGACCCGGGCGAAAGCGCCGGCTTCTATCGCAACCTCCTGAACCGCGAACCAGCCGTCGAGGCGCCGAATTTCGTTGCCTTTCCGCTCGACGGCGGCTTCACCCTCGGCCTCTGGCGGCGCAGCAAGGTCGAGCCGCAGCCCTCCGCCATCGGCAACCGCGGCGAAGTGGCCTTCATGGTGACGGGGGAAAATGCCGTCGCCCGGCATTATGACGATTGGCGCGGCCGCGGCCTGCCGATCGCCCAGGAGCTGACCGAACTGGATTTCGGCCCGACCTTCGTCGTACTCGATCCGGATGGGCATCGGCTGCGCGTCTGTGAGCCGGATAGATAATATGACTGATGCGGGGCTTGTTAAAGCAGGCCGCGCATCGGATGTCCCTTGTAGACACCGAGGATGCGCACCTTCTCGGAGAAGAACCGCAGCTCTTCCAATGCCCGGCGCACGTTCGGATCGTTCGGATGGCCTTCGATATCGGCGTAGAACTGTGTCGCCACGAATCGTCCGCCGAGCTGATAGCTTTCCAGCTTCGTCATGTTGATATTGTTGGTGGCGAACCCGCCGAGCGCCTTGTAGAGCGCGGCCGGAATGTTGCGGACGTTGAAGACGAAGGTGGTGACGACCTTTTCCTCAGCCGAATTCCGTTGCGCCCATTCCTCGTCCCGCGACAGCACGACGAAGCGGGTGACGTTGTTTTCGGTATCCTCGACATTTTCGGCGATGATCTCCAGCCCGTAGAGATCGGCGGCAAGACGCGGCGCGAGCGCCGCCATCGAACGATCGCCGGTTTCCTTCACGAGCTTTGCCGCGCCGGCTGTATCGCCGGCGATGACGGGCTTCCAGCCGTTGGCGCGGACAATCTTGCGGCACTGGCCGAGCGCGTGGATATGGCTGTGCACCGTGCGGATCTCGTCCTTGGTGACCCCAGGCAGCACCATCAGCTGGAAGCGGATCGGCATGAAATACTCGCCGATGATGTGCAGGCGCGATTCGGGCAGCAAATGGTGGATGTCGGCGACGCGCCCGGCGATCGTATTCTCGATCGGGATCATGCCGATATCGGCGTCGCCATTGTCGACCGCCGTGAACGCGTCCTCGAAAGTCTGGCAGGGCAGCGGCTCCATGGTCGGAAACATGTCCCGGCTGGCCATGTCGGAATTGGCGCCGAATTCGCCCTGGAAGGCGATCCTGTTGGTCTTGATGTTCATGATGGTCCCGTCAGTTCGACTTTGCGGAGAGAATGCGCCGCGCTATTTCGAGGTCGGCGGGAGTATCGACACCGAGCGGAACCGTGTCAACGATCTCGGCGTCGATGCGCATTCCGGCCTCCAGCGCCCGCAACTGCTCCAGCGATTCGCGCCTTTCGAGTGTCGAAGGCCCGAGCGATACGAACCGCTCGAGTGCTGCGCGCCGATAGGCGTAAAGGCCGATATGGTGATAGAGCGGACCCTTGCCGTAAGGTGCGGTCGCCCGCGTGAAATAGAGCCCGCGCAGGCGCGTGTCGGAAACCGGCGAACCGACGACCTTGACGATGTGCGGCGCGGTTTTATCCGCTTCATTGTCGATTTCGGTCGTCAGCGTGCCGATATCGACCGCTTCGTTCTCGAGAGGGCGCAAAGCCGCGCGAACGGTTTCCGGATCGATCGTCGGCAGATCGCCCTGGACGTTGACGATGAATTTCGCCTTGCCGGCTGGATCGACTTTCTGCAGCGCCTCGAAGATCCGATCGGAACCCGATTGATGATCGCTGCTGGTCATGACGACTTCGAAGCCGGCGGCAGAAACCGCATCGAACACCCGGGTGTCGTCGACGGCGACGACGACGCGGCCGATGGCTGCTTCTTTGGCGCGCAGCGCCACCTGAACGATCATCGGCAGCCCGCAAATATCGGCGAGCGGCTTGCCCGGAAGCCGGGTGGAGGCCATGCGCGCCGGGATCAATACGAGCACGCCGTCTAAATTTGAATCACTCATTGGTCGGGCCTTCTATTCCGGGCTGAAAAGTGTCAAAAAGTCTCACGCACAAGACCATTTAGACAGTTGCAACGATCAGCCAAAAGACATAGGTTCCGCGCGATTTCAAGATGGTCCGGTTATGGTCTGCCGGCTGCAAGGGGAGCATTGCAGATGAATTCATACGTCAATACGGCCGTGGGGGCGCTGCTCGGAACGATTTTCGTTCTGATGTCGGTCTCCATCGCGTCCGAAGGGATCTTCCATTCCGAAGCGCCGGAAAAGGAAGGTTTCGCGATCGTTGCCGAAGAGGCGCCCGCCGCCGGTGGCGAAGCTGCGCCTGCCGCTGCTGCCGTTCCGATCGCGCAATTGCTCGCTTCTGCCGATGCCAAGGCCGGTGAAACGGTCTTCAAGAAGTGTCAGGCCTGTCATGACGGCACCAAAGGGGGACCGAACAAGGTCGGTCCCAACCTCTTTGGTGTCGTAGATCGCCCGATCGCCTCGCATGAGGGCTTTGCCTATTCCGCTGCCATGAAGGATTTCTCCAAGGGCAGCAGCGAAAAGTGGACTTTCGAATTCCTCAACAAGTTCCTGCTGGCGCCGAAGAAGGACGTTCCCGG
The DNA here is from genome assembly GCF_001187535.1 of Rhizobium ecuadorense. Taxonomy (GTDB): domain Bacteria; phylum Pseudomonadota; class Alphaproteobacteria; order Rhizobiales; family Rhizobiaceae; genus Rhizobium; species Rhizobium ecuadorense. Next base: position 60,901 of record NZ_LFIO01000207.1, on the reverse strand, counting down.
CACCGCCATGGGCTTTGCCGGTCTGGCGAAGGATCAGGACCGCGCCAACGTCATTCTCTACCTGCACACGCTGGCCGATTCGCCGGTGCCGCTGCCGGACCCGAAGACCGCGACGCAGTGACGCGGACGGTATAATCGCATTTCATACAGAGCCCGGCCCGCGAAGCCGGGCTTTTGCTGTGCGGAGTGTTTTTCAGGCACCCAGGAAATAGGCCCAGAGCGAGACCGTGATGGCGCCGAGCGCCGTCGTGACGGTGATCGTCGAGGCGGCAATGCTATGGCCGACGCCGAATCGATTGGCGATCAGCCAGGCGTTGACGCCTGTGGGCACCGAGGAGGTCAGCACGATTGCCGCCGTCCATTCGGGGCTGAGGCCGAGGAGATGGCTCGCCGCCCAGACGCAGCCGGGCAGCAGCAGCAGCTTCAGGCTCGATGTGACGCTGGCAATGCCGAGATTGCCTGAGATGCCGTATTTCTCCAGTGCCATGCCGAGCGAGATCAGCGCCGCGGGACCGGCAATGCCGGCGATCTGCTTGACGACAGTTTCCAGCGTTACCGGCATGGTGAGACCGGAAAGATGCATGGCCATGCCGCCCGCAAGCCCGATCACCAGCGGATTGCGCACGAGATTGACGGCGATCTGGCGAAGCACCAGCACCATGCTGCGATCGCTTTTCCCGGCGATCTTGCGCTCGGCATGCTCCATCAGCACCGTGCCGGCGACCATCATCACCGGCAGATGCACGGCAAGCAGGATCGACAGCGCCACCAACCCTTCATCGCCGACGGTGCGCTCGACGAGCGGCAGGCCGATGAAGATATTATTGGCGAAAGCCGAGGAAACGCCGGCCAGCACGCCGATCCGTTCGTCACGACCGAAGAGGCGTGTGGCGGCGATATGTGCGGTCGCCCAGGTGATGGCAACGCCTGAGAAATAGACGATCCACAGCCGGAAAGGCGAGGCGCCATGGAAATCCGCCTCGGCGATCGTGCGGAAGAGTAAGAGCGGCACGGCGATCTTGAAGACGAATTCGCTGAGCGCTTCGCCGACATTCGATGCCATCAAGCCGCTGCGGACGATCAGCCAGCCAATGAGGATCAGGATGAAGATGGGAAGAACGTCGAGAATGATGGCTGACATGAGGGAGGCTGCTTTGTGGGGAGGATAGACCGCTACGGCGCCGCGCCTCTCGTGAGACGCGTAAGGACGCAGCAGCACTTTGAATTCCTTATGCAGTAGCAGCAAACGGCTTGGATTGAAAAGGCAATCGCCGCCGATCCGGCGGCATCCGAGAAACAAAAAAAGCGGGCACAGCCCGCTTTTCCGCTCCGGCCTTGCCGGATATCCGATCGCAAAACTGCCAGTTCATCCGTGGTCAGCATCGCGCCGGTAAGATCGAGGGGATCATCCCTCGTGCGTCCGACCGCAACTGAAAGCTGCTCATGCCGGTCTTCTTGCGACCATTTCTAGATTTGGAAAATGACAGGGGCATGACGAATGGGCGGCAGTTTTGCGAAGAAATAGCCGCGCCATCCACCATTTATCCTTCCAAACCGCGGAAATTTCGCTAAGACCAAACCCCGGCTATCACAAATCCGGGACTCCCCATTTCATGACAAGATTCGATGTTCTGACAGTCGGCAACGCAATCGTGGACATTATTGCCCGTTGCGACGACCAGTTCCTCATTGACAACCAGATCACCAAGGCGGCGATGAACCTCATCGATGCCGAACGGGCCGAACTCTTGTATTCGCGCATGGGGCCGGCGCTCGAAGCCTCCGGCGGCAGCGCCGGCAATACGGCGGCCGGCGTTGCGAACCTCGGCGGCAAGGCTGCCTATTTCGGCAATGTCGCTGCCGATCAGCTCGGCGACATCTTCACCCACGACATTCGCGCCCAGGGCGTTCACTACCAGACGAAGCCCAAGGGCACCTTTCCGCCAACGGCGCGTTCGATGATCTTCGTCACCGAGGACGGCGAGCGGTCGATGAACACCTATCTCGGCGCCTGCGTCGAACTCGGGCCCGAGGACGTCGAGGCCGATGTCGTGGCAGACGCCAAGGTCACCTATTTCGAAGGTTACCTCTGGGATCCGCCGCGCGCCAAGGAAGCGATCCTCGATTGTGCCCGCATCGCCCATGAAAACGGCCGAGAAGTGTCGATGACGCTGTCCGACAGTTTCTGCGTCGGCCGTTATCGCGGTGAATTCCTCGATCTGATGCGCTCCGGCAAGATCGATATCGTCTTCGCCAATCGCCAGGAAGCGCTGTCGCTCTACGAAACCGACGATTTCGAAGAGGCGCTGAACAGGATGGCCGCCGATTGCAAGATCGCCGCGGTGACGATGAGCGAGGATGGTGCCGTCATCCTGAAGGGCCGCGAGCGTTATTACGTCGATGCGATCAGGATCAGGGAGGTCGTGGATACGACGGGTGCCGGCGATCTCTTCGCCTCCGGCTTCCTCTACGGCTACACGCAGGGCCGCTCTCTCGAGGATTGCGGCAAGCTCGGCTGCCTCGCCGCCGGCATCGTCATCCAGCAGATCGGTCCGCGCCCGATGACCTCGCTGTCCGAAGCTGCCGGGCAGGCGGGGCTTATTTAAAGGCTTCGCCGGGATAGGCACCCCAGATTTCCGACTGCGCCACCCAACCGGAGGCGCCGTCGGTCTCGGCACGGCACCAGTCGCCGTTGCACTCGCCGATCGTCAGCATCACCCCGGGTTCCAGCTTGGCAACGATCGATGCGGAGGGTTGCGCCTCGCGGCGCAGATTGACGAAAACGCCCTTGGCCTTCGTCTTCATCCACGGGGCGGCGATCGCCGCGCGCTGGCCTGACAGCAGCGACTGGTTCACCCAGCCTTCGGTGCCGTCGGCATCACGGATGCGGCGCCAATTGTCGTATTCCTGGATGATCTCCACCGGCAGGCCGGATTTCAGGTACATCCACGAAACGGCATAATCCGTTCCCGGGCCGATGCGCAGGTTGACGCGCTTGGATTTCAGTGTGACGAAACGCGGCAATGGCAGCCCGCTCGGCCCCTTGGCGGCCTGCGCATGGGCGAATTCGACCGTTCCCATGGATGCAGCCAGAGCGATGGCAAGGGCAAGGCAGGACTTCAGGACTTTGCTGCGCATGGAAGTTTCCGTTTGCTCGAATTCGCGGGCAGGCCCGGCCTGCTCGCGGTCCGGGCTCTGACATTCCCACGGCTGCACCGCGAGTTTTGTTTGTCTTCGCGTGCGGGTCTGGTAGAAAATGCCCGGATGGGAAAATTATCACCCCTCTTGGTTAAAGACCTCTGAACAAGGCACCACAGCCAGCCATGACAGCGAAGAAAAAACCGAAGGTCTACATCACCCGCAAGCTGCCCGATGCCGTCGAAACCCGCATGCGCGAGCTCTTCGACGCCGAGCTGAATATCGACGACGCGCCGCGTTCCGTTCCCGAGCTCATCGCCGCGGTCAAGACCGCCGACGTGCTGGTGCCAACCGTCACCGACCGCATCGACGCGGCGCTGATCGATCAGGCCGGGCCGCAGATGAAGCTGATTGCGAGCTTCTCCAACGGCACCGACCATATCGACGTCGAGGCGGCGGCGCGCAAGGGCATCACCGTCACCAACACGCCGAACGTCCTGACCGAGGATACCGCCGATATGACCATGGCGCTCATTCTCGCGGTTCCGAGAAGGCTCGGCGAAGGCGCCCGCGTGCTGACGGACAAGCCGGGCGAATGGGCCGGCTGGTCCCCCACCTGGATGCTCGGCCGGCGCATTCACGGCAAGCGCATCGGCATCGTCGGCATGGGCCGCATCGGCACGGCGGTCGCCCGCCGCGCCAAGGCTTTCGGCCTGTCGATCCACTACCACAACCGCAAGCGCGTCAATCCGGCCGTCGAGGACGAACTGGAGGCGACCTATTGGGAAAGCCTCGACCAGATGCTCGCCCGCGTCGACATCGTCTCGGTCAATTGTCCGTCGACGCCGGCGACCTTCCACCTGATCTCGGCGCGCCGGTTGGCGCTGCTGCAGCCGACCGCCTATCTCGTCAACACCGCGCGCGGCGATGTGGTCGATGAAGCTGCGCTGATCAAATCTCTGAGGGAGGGCCGGATCGCCGGCGCCGGTCTCGACGTCTTCGAAAACGAGCCTGCCGTCAATCCGAGGCTCGTCAAGCTCGCCAATGAGGGCAAAGTCGTGCTGCTGCCGCATATGAGCTCGGCGACGATAGAAGGCCGCATCGATATGGGCGACAAGGTGATTATCAACATCCGCACCTTCATCGACGGCCACAGGCCGCCGAACCGGGTGCTGCCCGGCCGCTGAAGCCGAGCTGGAGTCAGGCGGCCTGGATGCGAGGCGCAAGGCTCTTGCGCATCTCGACGAACGTCGTTCTGGCAAAGCCGGGATGCGCTTTTTCGGCGGTTCTCAAAAATCCCCAGGCGGCAAAGACGGGGTGATTGTCGGTGAGCTCGATGCGCGTTTCCAGCCGCAAAGCGGGAAGGCCGAGCCTTTCGGCCGTCTGTTCGGCAATCGCCAATAGCTGCTTGCCGAGGCCCTTGCCCTGCAGCCCGGGCAAAACGGCGAGCTTGCCGACATAGAGGCAATCGGCCTCCGGCCGCAGGAACAGACAGCCGATCAGCTTTTCGCCGTCGACGGCGACATGGCCGATCTCGGCCCTGGCCTTTTCGGCCAGCGACGCCGCCGTCAGCGCGAGCGCCGAGGATGGCGGATCGATCCTGCCGTTCATCGAAGCGAAGGAGGCGAGGATGAGCGCGAGCAGTTCGTCCCAGCATGTGAAACTCTGATCAAGAGGAATAATCGTCATCCGGCCTGTCTTGGTGTCGTGCGGCGTCTTTTGTAGCGGACAGTGTCGAACCGGGCCTTGAGCGCGTCATAGAGCAGCAACCGTCCGATCAGCGGTTCACCGCTGCCGGTGACGAGCTTGATCGCCTCCATCGCCATCATCGTGCCGATGACGCCGGTCAGCGCGCCGATGATGCCGGCCTCGGCGCAGGCTGGAATCAGCCCCGCCGGCGGCGCTTCCGGAAACAGGTCGCGATAACAAGGGTTGGGCGTCCCGTCCTCGGCGTTCTCATAGGGCTTGAGAACCGTCAGCGAGCCATCGAAACGCCCGACGGCGCCGCTGACGAGCGGCATGCGTGCTTCCTCGGCCGCATCCGCGGCGGCATAACGCGTGTCGAAATTGTCGGAGCCGTCGATCAGCAGATCGAAGCCGGACAGTTGCCGGCAGGCCGTCTCCGCGGAAAAACGTTCCTCGAAGCGGATCAGCCGGACATGCGGATTGAGCCTGGCGATGGCGAAGGCGGCACTTTCCGTCTTCAATTCGCCGATTGTGCCGGAATCATGGATCACCTGGCGCTGCAGGTTCGACAGCGACACCCGGTCGTCGTCGACGATACCGAGCGTGCCGATCCCGGCCGCGGCCAGATATTGCAGGACTGGCGCGCCGAGACCGCCTGCGCCGATCACCAGCACGCGGGCGGCCTTCAGCCTTTGCTGGCCGGCGCCACCGATCTCGGGAAGCAGAATGTGTCGGTGATATCGGGCGATTTCATCAGGGCTGAGCGGTTCCATGGCGCCGATATTATCATGGCGCCAGGCGCTGGGAAAAGCCGCCTCGCTCATTCGAACACCCTTCCCTCGGCCACCGTGAAGAACTGCGCCCTGTCGCCGAGCGCCGAAAACATCGCGCGATCCGTTCCGGTCATGAAGGCCTGGCCGCCGAGCCCGTCGATGAGGTCGAACAGCGCGGCGCGGCGGCCCTCGTCGAGATGGGCGGCGATCTCGTCGAGCAGCAGAATCGGCGCATGGCCGGTGAGATTGCCGACGAGGCGCGCATGCGCAAGCACCATGCCGACAAGCAGCGCTTTCTGCTCGCCGGTGGAGCAACGTTCCGCCTCCATCGCCTTTTCCCGGTGATGCACGATGAGATCGGCCCGGTGCGGCCCCTCCAGCGTCCGCCCTGCGCCGGCATCGCGGTAGCGGCTCTCTGAAAGCATGGCCGCGTAGTCGTCTTCGAGGTCGACCGAGGGGCGCGAAAACTGGCCGTCCATAAAGCCCGAGAGCTGCAGCGATGCCGAAGGGAAGGGCGAGCTTTCGCGCGTCTCCTCGATCAGCCGGGTCAGCAGACCGAGCATTTCCTGCCGGGCAAGCGCCATGGCGATGCCGAGGCTCGCCATCTGTTCCTCGATGCCGGCAAGCCAGGAGGGGTCGAAGCGGCCTTCATCCAGCAATTTGTTGCGGCTGCGCATGGCGCGCTCGAAATCGCTGGCGCGGCGGCCATGGGCGGGATCGAGCGACAGCACCAGCCGGTCGAGAAAGCGGCGCCGGTCGGAGGAGGCGCCGGTAAAGAGGCCGTCCATCGCCGGTGTCAGCCAGAGAAGCCGCAGATGGTCGGTCAATTCGTCGGCGGTCTTGGCCGGGGTGCTGTTGATTCGCAGCCTGCGGACGGTGGTCTCCTCGCCCGTTTCGACACCGGTGCCGATTTCGACTTCGCCTTCCATGCCGTCAAGCGCGGCGAAGATCGAAAAACCGCCGGCCGCGCCGACGCGGGTAATGTCGCCATAGGCGGCCCGGCGTAGGCCGCGGCCCGGCGACAGCAGCGAGACCGCCTCCATCAGATTGGTCTTGCCGGCGCCGTTGTCTCCCGTCAGCACGGCGTGCCGGCCGTCAAGGGCAAGGGCCGCCGCCGCATAATTGCGGAAGTCTGTCAGCTTCAGACGGGAAAGAGAAACCTTGTGCGGCATCGAATGTCCGGAATCGTGAAGCGTGACAGCTAAGCCTAAGCGGCGTTGATGGCAAGGCTCGGCAAGTTTTGCTGCCGTGATCGCTGGTGCCGCCGGTTCGGTAGGGATCAGCTTCAGGCATGATACTGCGCGGGACCGAATTCCCGTTAAAAATACAACCTGGAGACGGATGCTCCAATGTTGCCGAGGCGCTGGGGCCGGCCGCCTTTTCCAGCGTCTGCGAGCCCCGCATATTCGAGGTTTTGCCACAATCGCCCGGGGCGGCTGACGTTACGTAAAGTCAAAAAAACCCGGTTGAATTTTGCAACTGTAGGGTTGAGTTATCCTGCAAAAACGATATGGTAAACGAAGTGTTTATGTATCAGAGAGTGATGAAGTGCCAGATCCGGTTGATATTATCGTTGGTCGCAACGTAAGACAGTTTCGCGCCCTTCGCCGTGTGTCCCAGCTCGAGCTTGGCGAAGCACTCGGACTGACTTTCCAGCAGATCCAGAAATACGAAAAAGGGACGAACCGCGTTTCCGCCAGCAAGCTGCATCAGATCGCGATGTTTCTCGATGTCGACATCGCCGCTCTTTTCGAAGGAACCGGCATATCGCAATTCGGCAGCCGTATCGAACTCAGCCCTGACGCCTATGCGCTTGCACTGACCTACGACAGACTGAACTCGACGGCGGGCAAGGAAGCGGTCAAGACCATCCTGACGATCATGAGTGGCGAAACGGCCGATAGCGCCGCCTGATCTCGCCGGAGCCGGATAGGCGCCTTCAAGGTCGGCGCTGCCTTTTAGTGAATCTCGCATTCGTGCAGTGCCATCAGCAGGTCGTCCTGCGTCTGGTGGCCGGCATGATAAAGGTCGATCGCAATACTGGCGATGGAAAGCCCCTGCTGGCTGCGAAGCTTGATGTTGCGCTCGGCGCACCATGTATAGATGGCGCCGGCGAGAACGTCGACGTCTTCGGACTGGGAGGTAAAGGCTGGCGCCATGGCAGATACCCTCGGTTTGGTTGTTCCCGCGCCTCTCAGGACGCTTTATCACCTTGATTGCCCGCATAATCCTTTCCGGATATCGATTCCGATCTTCGGGGTTATGCGCTGACGGCAGAGACTGAATTCATTTGGAAAACTTGCAAGCGGCATCATTGGGCTGCGTTAATGCAAGTCATGTTCCGCTCAGCCGTCGTGCCGATCCGGGACAAATTCCTCGATGCGAATGGTGGCTGTGCCGAAACGGGACTGTTGGAACCGAAGAAGCCGGAGACGTTTCCGTCCCCGGCTTTCGAGATGGATCTATCGATCGCGGTTCAGCCTTCGAAGAATTCCTTCATCCGGGCGAAGAATCCCGTCGATTCGGGATTGTTCTCCTTGGAGGAAAGCTGTTCGAATTCCTGGAGCAGCTCGCGCTGGCGCTTGGTCAGCTTTTGCGGTGTCTCGATCTGGATCTGGATGTAGAGATCGCCTGTCTGCGCCGAACGCAGCACCGGCATGCCCTTGCTCTTCAGGCGGAACTGTTTTCCGGCCTGCGTGCCCTCGGGCACGCTGACGCGCGATTTGGTGCCGTCGAGCGTCGCCACGTCGAAGGTGCCGCCGAGAGCTGCCGTCGTCATCGAGATCGGAACGGCGCAATACAGATCGGCGCCGTCGCGCTGGTAGAATTCATGCGGCTTCACCGACAGGAAGATATAGAGGTCGCCTGCCGGTCCGCCGCGGGCGCCGGCTTCGCCTTCGCCCTGCAGGCGGATGCGCGTGCCGTCCTCGATGCCGGCAGGAATATTGACCGAGAGCGAACGCTCTTCCGTCACCCGGCCCTGGCCGTGGCATTTCGGGCAGGGATCGGGAATGATCTGGCCGCGGCCGTGGCAGGTCGGGCAGGTCCGCTCGATCGAGAAGAAGCCCTGCGCGGCGCGCACGCGCCCGCTTCCCTGGCAGGTGCCGCAATTCTTCGGCTGTGTGCCGGGCTTGGCGCCCGAACCCGAACAGACGTCGCAGGTGATCGAGGTGGGAACACGGATCTGCGCCGTCTTGCCGGAGAAAGCCTCTTCCAGCGTGATTTCCATATTGTAGCGAAGGTCGGCGCCGCGTTCGCGGCCGCCCGACGAGCGTTGGCGCGCCCGTCCGCCGCCCATCATCTCGCCGAAGATATCCTCGAAGATGTCGGAGAAGCCGCCGCCGGCAAATCCGCCGCCGCCACCGCCGCCCATGCCGCCATGCTCGAAAGCCGCATGGCCATAACGATCATAGGCCGCCCGCTTTTGCGGGTCCTTGAGCATCTCGTAGGCTTCGTTGATTTCCTTGAACTTGCGTTCGGCGTCCTTGTCATCCGGGTTCTTGTCCGGATGAAATTTCATCGCCAGCTTGCGGAAGGCGCTCTTCAGCTCTTTCTCATCCGCCGTCTTGGCTACACCCAGAGTTTCGTAAAAGTCCGCTTTTGCCATTAAGGATTAAACCCCGGAAATGGATTTCCGGCTGCCATGGTGAGCAGCCGGATCAGGTGTTGAAGCATAACCACGCCGTCGCGGATTACGCGGACTTTTTACGGTCGTCGTCCTTGATTTCCTCGTAGTCGGCATCGACGACATTGTCGCCGCCTTCCGCAGAGGCATCGCCGGCAGCGCCGCCTTCGGCCTGCTGCGCTTCATAGATCGCCTGGCCGAGCTTCATCGACACTTCCATGAGCGTCTGGGTCTTGGCCTTGATGTCGTCGGCCTCCGGCTCGGTTGCTTCCGAAGCCGTCTTCAGCGCGGCGATCGCATCCGAGATCGCGGTGCGGTCAGCCTCGGAAACCTTGTCGCCGTAATCCTTCAGCGACTTCTCCGTGGAGTGGATCAGGCTTTCGGCCTGGTTCCGGGCTTCGACGGCCTCACGGCGCTTCTTGTCCTCGGTGGCATGGGCTTCGGCGTCCTTCACCATCTTCTCGATGTCGGCGTCGGAAAGACCGCCGGAAGCCTGGATGCGGATCTGCTGTTCCTTGCCGGTGCCCTTGTCCTTGGCCGAAACCTGCACGATGCCGTTGGCGTCGATGTCGAAGGTGACTTCGATCTGCGGCATGCCGCGCGGCGAAGGCGGCAGACCGACAAGATCGAACTGGCCGAGCAGCTTGTTGTCGGCAGCCATTTCACGCTCGCCCTGCGAAACGCGAATGGTCACGGCCTGCTGGTTGTCTTCGGCGGTCGAGAAGGTCTGGCTCTTCTTCGTCGGGATCGTCGTGTTGCGTTCGATCAGGCGGGTGAAGACACCACCGAGCGTCTCGATGCCGAGCGACAGCGGGGTTACGTCGAGCAGCAGCACGTCCTTGACGTCGCCCTGCAGAACGCCGGCCTGGATGGCGGCGCCGAGTGCGACCACTTCATCCGGGTTGACGCCCTTGTGCGGCTCCTTGCCGAACAGCTGCTTGACGACTTCCTGGACCTTCGGCATGCGGCTCATGCCGCCGACGAGAACCACTTCGTCGATTTCGGCCGCGGTGACGCCAGCATCCTTGAGGGCTGCCTTGCACGGCGCGATCGTGCGCTGGACGAGGTCGTCGACCAGGCTTTCGAGCTTGGCGCGGGTCAGCTTCAGCGTCAGGTGCTTCGGGCCGGAGGCGTCAGCCGTGATGAACGGCAGGTTGATTTCGGTTTGCTGCGAGGACGAAAGCTCGATCTTGGCCTTTTCGGCAGCTTCCTTGAGGCGCTGCAGGGCCAGCTTGTCGTTCTTCAGGTCGATGCCGTTGTCCCGCTTGAATTCGCCGACGAGATATTCGACGAGACGCATGTCGAAGTCTTCACCGCCGAGGAACGTATCGCCGTTGGTGGACTTCACTTCGAACACACCGTCGCCGATCTCGAGGATCGAAATATCGAAGGTGCCGCCGCCAAGGTCGTAGACGGCAATCGTCTTGCCTTCTTTTTTGTCGAGGCCGTAGGCGAGTGCGGCAGCGGTCGGCTCGTTGATGATGCGCAGCACTTCAAGACCGGCGATCCGGCCGGCATCCTTGGTTGCCTGGCGCTGCGCGTCGTTGAAGTAGGCGGGAACGGTGATGACGGCCTTCTCGACCTTTTCGCCGAGATAGGATTCGGCCGTTTCCTTCATCTTCTGAAGGATCATCGCGGAAATCTGTGCGGGCGAGTAGCCCTTGCCATTGGCTTCGACCCAGGCGTCGCCATTGTCGCCCTTGACGATGGTGAAGGGAACGAGGTGCTTGTCCTTCTCGACGGTCGGATCTTCATAGCGGCGGCCGATCAGGCGCTTGACCGCAAAGAGCGTGTTCGTCGGGTTGGTGACCGCCTGGCGCTTGGCCGGCTGGCCGACGAGGCGTTCGCCATCCTCGGAAAAGGCCACCATGGAAGGGGTCGTACGCGCACCTTCCGCATTCTCGATAACCTTCGCGTCCTTGCCGTCCATGACTGCGACGCAGGAATTCGTCGTTCCAAGGTCGATACCAATTACTTTTGCCATGTCATTCTCTCCTTGAAGCAAGCTGTCTGAACCCCGAGAAGGCATTCCCTGACAGCCCCTTACGGGATGGGTCTACTTAAGATTACGCAATCGTGATTGCGGTGATGCGGCGTATATAAGGAGCGGTTTTCTGGACTGCAAGGCGGGAAATGGCCCGGAATCCAGCAAAACGAATGTGTTGCATTCAATTTTTACAGTCGCCGCGAACGAGCTCGCCCGCCGTCCGGAAAGCGGAAGATTTCTAGCGCATCCGGCTTGCGCAGGCCATGCAGCAAAAGATCTCACTGGCCCATGATCAGATCGAGCAGGGTCGTGCGCCGCGGCTGGACGGAAGAGGTCGACTGCGGCCCCCCGACATCGCCAGGCGGCACCATGCCGTCGTAGCCGGAACCGCCGCCTTCGGCAATGTCGCCTGGAGGAACCGGCCCGTTGCCTGATGTCGCGCTTTGTTGCCGGACAGGCGCCTGCGGATAGCGGTTTGCGTTGTCGCCGCCGCCGAAGACGCCGGAAATAATGCCGCCGATCGTCGAAGGCGGCGCCTCCGCCGTCATCGGTTGCCCGTTGCCTAACTGCCCATCGCCGGGTGCTGCCTGCGCCATCGGCTGCCCATTGGGATCGTCGATCAACTGGCCGTTGCCGAACAGCGGTGCCGGCGAAAGTCCCTTATGGGCGGCGATCATGAATTCCTTCCAGGCTTTGGCCGGAAGACCGCCGCCGGTGACCTTCTTCATCGGTTTGCCGTCGTCATTGCCGAACCAGACGCCGGTGGTCAGGTTGCTGGTGAAGCCGACGAAGAGCGCGTCGCGCGAATTCTGCGTCGTGCCGGTCTTTCCCGCCGCCTGCCAGCCGGGGATCTTGGCGCTCTTGCCGGTGCCGTTGTCGATGACGCCCATCATCATCGCATCCATCTCGGCGACGATCTGCTCGGACAGCACGCGCGGCGGGCTGTCATAGGTATTTTCGTAAAGAACCTTGCCCTCGGCGGTCGTTACCCGGCGGATGACGTGCGGGGTCGCCTTGTAGCCGCCATTCATGAAGGCGGCATAGGAGGCGGTGAGTTCCATCAGCGACACTTCCGAAGTGCCGAGCGCGATCGAGGCGTTCGGCTGCAGCTCGCTTTCGATTCCGAGCCGATGGGCAAGCTTGATCACCTGATCCGGCCCGTCATACATCACCAGCTGGGCGGCCACCGTGTTCAGCGACTTGGCGAGTGCGGTCGCCAGCGTCACCTCGCCATTGTATTTCTTCTCGTAATTCTCGGGCGTCCAGTCGCCGATGCGGATCGGCGCGTCGTTGAACACCGAAAAGGGCGTCAGTCCCTTTTCGAGTGCGGCGGCATAGACGAAGGGCTTGAACGAGGAGCCCGGCTGGCGTTTGGCCTTGACGGCGCGGTTGAACTGGCTCGTCGCATAATCCCTGCCGCCGACGAGCGCCCGGATTGCCCCGGTGCCGTCGATCGAGACGAGCGCCGCCTGCGAGGCGTCGAGCTTTCCGCCCTCCTTGTCGAGCACGTCGACCAGCGATTGCTCGGCCTTCCTTTCCAGCGACTTGTCGATGGTCGTATCGACGATGACGTCTTCCTTGACGTCGCCGATCAGGCCCGGCAGCTCGTCCATCACCATGTCGGCGACATAGTGCCCGGCGCCCGACCAATAGCTCTTGGCCGAAGCCGGGGTCTGCGACATCGCGGTCTTGACTTCGGAATCGGTGATGAAGCCCTGTTCGCGCATTGCCGCAAGCACGAGTTGGGCGCGCGCATTGGCGGCATCGGGGTCGCGGGCCGGCGAAAGCCGCGACGGCGCCTTGAGCAGGCCGGCGAGCACCGCGGCCTCACCGAGATTCACGTCACGCGCCGATTTGTTGAAATAGCGCCGTGACGCCGCCTCGACGCCATAGGCGTTCGATCCGAAGAACACCCGGTTGAGATACATGGCAAGGATCTGGTCCTTGGTGTATTTCTGCTCCAGCCAGAGCGAGAGCAGCACCTCCTGCACCTTGCGTTCCAGCGTTCTTTCGGGCGACAGGAAGAGGTTCTTGGCGAGCTGCTGCGTCAGCGTCGAACCGCCCTGCACCATGTGGCCGGCCGTGAAATTGGTCACGATCGCCCGGCCGAGGCCGAGCGGGTCGACGCCGAAATGCGAATAGAAACGCCGGTCCTCGATGGCGATGACGGCTTCCGGAATGTAAGGCGACATGTTTTCGAGCGACAGCGCCTCGCCGCCGGTGGCGCCGCGATTGGCGATAACGCTGCCGTCGACGGCGGTGATCTTGACGTTCGGCGGTCGTTCCGGGATCGCCCATGTGCTGGCGCTCGGCATGCGCGAGCCATAATAGACCACGAGCCCGGCCACGCCGATGCCGGCCCAGATGAACAGCACGACGCACCAGTAGATCACCCGGCGCAGGAAGCCGAAAAAGCCGCCGCCTTCGCGTTCCCGCGGCTCGCGCCGGCGCCGGGGGGCGGCACGCTGCGGCGGCTTGGAGCCGCCGCGCCGCGCAGATCGGCTTCCGGCAATGCGGTCATCGGCATCGAGCGAAAACTCGTCATCGTCGCGCGCCGGGCGGCCGCTGAAGGACGGTTCTATTCTGTCGCCTGATCTGCCTCTGCCTGCCATCGCCGACCGGTCACACCCCATGTTCGATCGCGAAGCGTGACTTCGCACAACGGCACTTTTGCAGGCGCCGCCACCCGACTGAACTGTAAATGCGGCGATTTAACGGGGTGTTAACGATGGAAAGCAGAACACGCCGACAAAGCGCGTCGCGTCAATCCGGTTGCATGCAACGCGCTTTAAGTCTTTGATTTATCACTATCGTTGTCCCAAAACCGCTGCGCACTTTTGGACAACATTCATTGGCGCTCAGAACTGACGGGCCTCGTAATCCTCGAGCGTTTCCGGGTCCTGCTTATATTCCCACGCACCCAGATGAAAGCGACGCCAGATCTGGCCGGAAGGGTTGAGGCTTGCCCCATCGATAAGTCGCACAGGAAGGAGTGGGTTGTGTTTATGCCAGACGGTAACATCAATAACGGCTGCCCGAGCGCCGAAAAGCCTTGGGAAAGCCAGGTAGTCTTGCGTCATCAGGGTCCAGCCTCGAACGGATCAAAATCGATCCGCAACATCGCGAAAGTGCAACAAAGAATCCCGCAGCACAAGGGCATCGCGATGCCTTCACATCAAATTGTCGGGGATCTCCGGGAGGGGCGAGGAGGCTGGCTGAAGATGCGTTACGCGGACATGCGCGAGCTGCTATTGGCACCCCGCCGCACATCTTCTGTCTGGTCGGTGGAACCAATAGGCTCCGTGATGGTTTAGGATGAAGCGGGACAACCCCTCACGTCCCGCGCCCGGATCGGCCGTCTCCCCTCAACACGCGCCGATCGACATCAGGCCCGGTGCCTCCCCTCATGGGAGCGCCGGGCTTTTTCTTGACTGCCCGCCGGTGGCCGGGCAAGCCGAAAGGGACGGCGCTGCCGCTGCCCCTACCCATCTCATTGGTCGCAGGAGGGATCGCCGGGCCGGCAATCGAAATTCCTGCGATCGGGTCTGCGATCCCCATCTCTCCGGTCGTCCCGTCGATTGCCGTCGCGTCCGTCCTGGTCGCCATTTCGGTTGCGCCAGTCTCTGTCGCGATCCCGATCGCGCCAATCCCGGTCGCCGTCGCGGTTGCGATCTCCGTCGCGCCAGTTCCGATCGCGATCTCGCCCATCCCGATCGCGATTATCCCGATCCCGATTATCGCGATCTCTGTCACGGTCCCGATTGTCGCGGTCGCGATAATAGTAGTCCGGGCCGCGGCTCCAGCGGTCGCGCTCCCGATAGAAATCGCGGTTGCGGTAGTAACGATCCCAGTAATTGTCGACACTGAAGCGGATGACCGGAATGCCGAGCGGACGATAATATTGCGGACCGACATAGATGCGGCGCTGCTGATAGAGGGCCTGCACATATTGGCCGGAGACCCAGCCGCGGCCGCCGTAGAACTCCACGTCGCACCAGTTGAGATCGGAAAGGCAGCCGCGGATCTCGACGGAAGAGCCGGCGGGTATGACCGCGACGGCGGGATAGCGGGTGCTCGGACCCGCGCGCATGTTGACGTTCGCCGTCGAATAGCCTTCGGCAGCCTGCGCGATCACAGGCGTCAGCATGAACAGGCCGGCCACGGCGATTTTAGCAAACAGATTTTTCACGTTTTCTCACTCCTTGTAGGCGCATTTGGGGCAGCGCCTGGCTGCACTTGCCTGGCATCTTCAGTCTGAAAACGAAAAGGTCGAGCGATCGTCCGCACGTGCGAGAGCGTTATCATTCGCCTTGTCTTTCAATGACTTATATGCGGCCCGCGATGAACGCAGCTTGAACGCGGAAATTGCTGCCAATGCCTTTAGGTCGTGCGATGCTTCCGATAACCCGGCGATCCCGCGCGCCGTTAACGATCCGTTAACCTTTCGGAGGCAGTCTCATTGCAATACCTGCTTCTCCTTGACCACGGATGAACTGGCACTGAGCGAGCGGATGACGAAAGGCCGGTTTCAACCGGCCTTTTTGTTACTACGATCTGGCACGCCGTTTCGTTCAGGCAGCAAGCGCCTGAAGAATCCGCACCCAGGAGCGGATACCCTTGTGGTAGGAGACAAGCTCGTATTTCTCGTTCGGCGAATGGATGCGGTCATCGCTGAGGCCGAAGCCGACGAGCAGCGATTCCATGCCGAGCATCTTCTGGAAATCGCCGACGATCGGGATCGACCCGCCCATGCCGATGACGATGGCGGGTTTCGGCCACTCGTCGGAGAGCGCACCTTTCGCCTTGGTCAGAACCGGCGAATCATAGGAGAGGTGGATCGCCGGCGAGCCGCCGTGTGGGTGGAACTCGACCGAGCAGTCGGCGGGAATCTTCGAACGCATATAGCTGCGGAAAGCCTCGCGGATGGCGGCCGGATCCTGCGTGCCGACGAGGCGGAACGAAATCTTCGCCGAAGCCTTGGCGGCGATCACCGTCTTGAAACCCTCGCCGGTATATCCGCCCCAGATGCCGTTGATTTCGGCGGTCGGCCGCGCCCAGGTGAGTTCCAGTACCGACCGGCCCTTTTCGCCTGAGGGAATGGAAAGGCCGACTTCGCCGAGGAAGTTCTCGGCAGTCTTCCCGAGCGTCTCCCATGACGCCTTGATGTTCTCAGGGGTTTCCTCGACGCCGTTGTAGAAACCTTCGAGCGTGATGCGGCCCGTCTCGTCATGCAGACCGGCGAGAGCCTCGACGAGGATGTGGATCGGATTGGCCGCAGCGCCCCCGAAGAGACCGGAATGCAGGTCGCGGTCGGCAGCCGTCACGGTGACTTCCTCGCCGACAAGACCGCGCAATGCCGCGGCGATCGCCGGCGTGTCGCGGTCCCACATGCCGGTATCGCAGACCAGCGCATAATCGGCCTTGAGCTCGGCGGCATTGGCTTCGAGGAAGGGCTTCAGCGACGGCGAGCCGGATTCTTCCTCGCCTTCGAAGAGAATGGTGACGCGGCAGGGAAGCGCGCCGTTGATCTCCTTGTAGGCGCGGCAGGCCTCGAGGAAAGTCATCAACTGGCCCTTGTCGTCGGAGGTGCCGCGGCCGGTCAGGATCTTGCGGCCGTCGCCGACATCCTTGATCGTCGGCTCGAAGGGATCGTTTTCCCAAAGCTCGATCGGGTCGACCGGCTGAACGTCGTAATGGCCGTAGAACAGAACGTGCGGCGCGCCGGTGGACGCGCCGGCATGGTGGGCGACGACCATCGGATGGCCGGGCGTGTCGCGAACCGAGGCTTCGAAGCCGAGCGTTTCGAGATAGCTGACGAGCCATTCGGCAGCCTTGCGGCATTCGGCCTTATAGGCGGGATCGGTGGAAATCGACTGGATGCGCAGCAGCTCGAAAAGCTTTTCGAGGCTCGATGAAAGATTCTGGTCCGCACGCGAAAGAACCGGTTGTATGTCGGCCATTTTCGACTCCCTTTCGAAATTTGGCGGGACGATAGACCAAACCAGGAAAGCAGGCGAGGCGGAAAAGGTAAAAATCGGCAGGGTGCAAAGCGGCTGAAACGACATGGATGAAGTCTCGTGGAGGGGCGCCGCACGATAATAAAGAAAGATCTAATTCAATTTACAGTTAATTAGCACAACCTAAATAGCATCAGCCGAAAATCAGCTGTTCGGGGGGCGCGCAGATGTTTTCGGTCATTGCCTGTATTCGCGACAATCATGATTGGCGCCTGGTCATCGTGGCGGCCGCGGTCTGTCTGGTTGGCGCCATGGCGGCGATGCTGCTGCTTTCCCGTGCCCAGGAGTGCGACGCCGGGCAGCGCAAGCTCTGGATCGGCGCGTCGGGCTTTGCCTTCGGCACCGGCGTATGGGCAACGCATTTCATCGCGATGCTCGCTTATGACGGCGGCACGCCGATCAGCTACGCGCTCGACCTGACGCTGCTTTCCTTTTTCCTGTCGGTGGTCGGCTCATGGGTGGCGATCCTCGCCGCTTCGCAACGTGCCGGACGGTTTTCCCGTATCCGCGGCGGGGTGCTGATGGCGCTCGGCATCGCCTCCATGCACCTGACCGGCATGCAGGCGATCGAGACACAGGCGGTCATCCTCTACGATCCCGTGATGACACTGACGGCGGTCGTCGCCGGAATGCTTCTGTCGAGCGTCGCCTTCCATATCTTTTTCAATCTGAAGGGCGTGAGGCGTCTCCTCACCTCATCGCTGGTCTTCGTCCTCGCCATCTGTACCCTTCACTTCATCTCGATGGGCAGCATTACCCTCGTGCCGGATCCTGGCATGCAGGTTCCCACATTGGTGCTCGACACCCGGGTACTCGCCGCGATCGTCGTGGTGGCGGCAACGGCTCTTATCCTGGTCGCGCTTGCCGTGGTTTTCGTCCAAAGCCACCTGACGGATCTGCGCGGACTGGCCAACGCCTCGCAGGAAGGACTGCTGATCCTGCGCGAAGGCCGGATCATCGATGTCAACGAGCGGTTCCAGGCCCTATCGGGCTGGAAGCTTGCCGATCTCTCGGGCAAGGCGCCCTCGGATGTGCTGACGGCCGTTCAGGGATCCCGGGAGAACAGGCCCGGCGAGACGCTGCTGAACACCCGCGCCGGCAGAGAGATTGCCGTAGAAGCAAACTCCAGCAGGATCGTTTATCGCGGCCGCAATTGCGAGGTGCTGGCGGTGCGCGATCTCACCGAGCGCAAGCAGGCCGAGGAGATGATCGAGCATCTCGCCCACCACGACGTGCTCACCGATCTGCCGAACAGGTCGCTGTTCGACACCCGCATCCGGCAGGCGCTGCAGGTGGCGGAACGCAAGCACACCGAAGTTGCGCTGTTTTGTCTCGACCTCGACCGGTTCAAGGCCGTCAATGATATTTTCGGCCACGCCGAAGGCGACCGCATTCTCCGCAAGGTTGCCGCTATCCTGCGCCGGGTGGCCGGCGAGAGCGATACGATCGCCCGGCTCGGCGGCGACGAATTCGCCATCCTCCAATCCGCCGGGCAGCAGCCGGCATCGGCGCAAAAGCTTGCGGCTGATATCATCAACGAATTCGCCGCCGAGATGGACACGGCCCGTGACCCCACAGCCGTTGGCGTCAGCCTCGGCATCGCGCTCTATCCAAGGGACGGGCGAACGGCCGAAGAACTCTGCAACAACGCCGATACCGCGCTCTACCGCGTCAAGCATGATGGCCGCGGCAGGGCCTGCTTCTTCGACGCGGAAATGGACGAAGCGGCGCGCAACCGCCGGCAGATCGAAAGCGACCTGCGCCACGCGATCATCCGCAACCAACTCCATGTCAGCTATCAGCCGATCCTCAACGCGCAGAGCGGCGAGATCAGCGGCTACGAGGCCTTGATGCGCTGGCACCGGCCGGGCCACGGCCTGACCGAGCCCGACATTTTCATCCCGATCGCCGAGGAAAGCGGATCGATCGTTCAGCTCGGCGAATGGATATTGCGGCAGGCCTGCAGGGAGGCCGCGCGCTGGCCGCAGCCGCTGAGGATTGCGGTCAATGTTTCGCCGGTGCAGTTCATGCTGCCCAACCTGTGTGAGCGGGTCGAGGCGGTCCTCGCCGAGACGGGGCTCGCAGCCGATCGGCTGGAACTCGAGATCACCGAGACAGCCCTGATCCGCGACCGCGACCGGGTGATGGCAACGCTGCAGCGCCTGCGTAAGTTGGGGGTGCACATCGTCATGGACGATTTCGGCACCGGCTACTCCTCGCTCTCGAATCTGCGCTCGTTTCCCTTCGACAAAATCAAGGTCGATCGCAGCTTCACCGGCGTGCTGGAGCATGATGCGGCGGCGCGATCGATCGTGCGCGCCATTATCGGTCTCGGCCACAGCCTCGGCATGCCCGTCGTCACTGAGGGCGTGGAAACGGAAATGCAGCGCCGGATCGTCGTCGAGGAAGGCTGCGCGCAGGTGCAGGGCCTGTTGCTCGGCAAGCCGGATATCGAGCCGAGCATGAAGCCAGCCGTTCGCAAAAGCATCCTGCCGGAGCAGACCGGAACAGGCATGCCGCCGCGACGGCGCACACGCCTCGTCAGCGAATAATCTTGGGCGAATAATGCCGCTCAGAGCGCCTTGGCGTTTTCCAGCAGCCGGCGGATATATTCGAGCGTCAGCTCGCGCTCGAAAACCCGAAAACCTTTAAACAGCGCAAGGTCGGCCTCGCGCGCGGTTTCGATCGCCTCGGCCTCCATGGCGCGGGCCTTCGGCGTCAGGAAGAGCAGTTGCGCGCGTTTGTCGGATGGATGCGGCCGGCGCTCGATCAGCCCGTCGCGGACCATGCGCGACAGCGTATTCGCCATGGTCGCCTGCTCGATATCGACCCGTTCGAGAAGCTGTTTCTGGGTCAGCCCGTCCTCGGCCCAGAGTTCCAGCAGAATGGGAAACTGGCCCGGAGAAAAACCGAGCCCGACCGCGCGCTGGTGCAGCGAGCGGGCAAAACCCTTCGCCAGCTGGCTGGCAAGGTAAGCTCCCGAATCCATGCGGTTAAATCCCATGATTGCAAGTTAGGCTCAAAACCATCCCGGAGACAATGCAGCAAATCGCATGCGATACTTCAAAATATGCGAGGGGCGACGATAATTTCGAGGGCTTGGAAAAACAAAAGTCGCCATGGCCTGGAGGTTGGCCATGGCGACCTTAAAGTGGGGACAAAGGCCCGGAGAGGGGGATAAGGCCTTTGTCCAAGCCTGACGCGGCGGGGGACAAGCCGGTAATCAGACCCGCGGCGCGATCAAGCGCCGGTGACATGGATTTGTGCCTGCGAATGTGGTTTTTCAAGGGAGGGCGATCGTTACAAATCGGTAACAGTTTGGTGAGCGGAATCTTCCGCCTCGCCCGCCGAACTTTATATGGACCTCGTCCCGTGCCCGCGCTATCCATGCACCCATGAAAAAAGGCGATCACCTCTTCCTAGTCGACGGTTCCGGATTCATCTTCCGGGCGTTTCATGCACTGCCACCGCTGACCCGCAAGACCGACGGCCTGCCGATCGGCGCCGTTTCCGGTTTCTGCAACATGCTGTGGAAGCTGTTGAGGGATGCGCGCAATACCGATGTCGGCGTCACCCCGACACATCTTGCCGTCATCTTCGATTATTCCGCCAAGACGTTCCGCAAGGATCTCTACGACGCTTACAAGGCGAACCGCTCAGCCCCGCCGGAAGAACTCGTTCCCCAGTTCGGCCTGATCCGCGAGGCGACCCGTGCCTTCAACCTGCCCTGCATCGAGACCGAAGGTTTCGAGGCCGACGATATCATCGCCACCTATGCGCGCCTGGCCGAGGCATCGGGCGCCGATGTCACTATCGTCTCATCAGACAAGGACCTGATGCAGCTCGTCAGCCCGAATGTCCATATGTATGACAGCATGAAGGACAAGCAGATCGGCATTCCCGATGTCATCGAGAAATGGGGCGTGCCGCCGGAAAAGATGATCGACCTGCAGGCGATGACCGGCGATTCCGTCGACAATGTTCCCGGCATTCCCGGCATCGGCCCGAAAACCGCCGCGCAGCTGCTCGAGGAATACGGCGATCTCGATACGTTGCTCGACCGCGCCACCGAGATCAAGCAGGTCAAGCGCCGCGAGACGATCCTTGCCAATATCGATATGGCCAGACTCTCGCGCGACCTCGTGCGGCTGCGCACCGATGTACCGCTCGACCTCGATCTCGATGCGCTGGTGCTGGAACCGCAGAACGGCCCGAAGCTGATCGGCTTCCTCAAGACGATGGAATTCACGACGCTGACGCGCCGCGTCGCCGAAGTCTGCGATTGCGATGCCAACGCCATCGAACCGGCGATCGTCAACATCGAATGGGGCAAGGCTGCCCATGGCCCCGATCTCGATGCGGCCGAACCGGCCCCGGTTGCCGGCGGCATCCCCGAGGTCTCGGGCGAATCGGTACCGGTGCCGCCGCGTGCGAAGGCCAAGGCTTCCGTCGAAGGCGCCTTTTCGCCCGCCGATCTGGCCAAGGCGCGGGCCGAAGCCTTTGCGACGCTGCCCTTCGATCATTCGGCCTATGTGACGATCCGCGATCTCGCCACGCTCGACCGGTGGATCGCCGATGCGCGCGATACCGGCCTCGTTGCTTTCGACACCGAGACGACGTCGCTGGATGCGATGCAGGCCGAGCTTGTCGGCTTCTCGCTGGCGATCGCCGACAATACGGCCGATCCCACCGGCACGAAGATCCGCGCCGCCTATATACCGCTCGCCCACAAGAACGGCGTCGGCGATCTGCTCGGCGGCGGCCTTGCCGACAACCAGATCCCCATGCGCGATGCGCTGCCGCGGCTGAAGGCATTGCTGGAGGACGGCGCGGTTCTCAAGGTCGCGCAGAACCTCAAATACGACTACCTGCTGATGCAGCGCTACGGCATCGAGACCAGGAGTTTCGACGACACGATGCTGATCTCCTACGTGCTCGACGCCGGCACCGGCGCCCATGGCATGGACCCGCTCTCGGAAAAATTCCTCGGCCATACGCCGATCCCCTACAAGGATGTGGCGGGCAGCGGCAAGGCGAACGTCACCTTCGATCTCGTCGATATCGACCGCGCCACCCATTATGCCGCCGAAGATGCCGACGTGACGCTGCGGCTCTGGCTGGTGCTGAAGCCGCGGCTGGCGGCGGCCGGATTGACCAGTGTCTATGAACGGCTGGAGCGGCCGCTGCTGCCGGTTCTGGCGCGCATGGAAGCGCGGGGGATCACCGTCGACCGGCAGATCCTGTCGCGCCTGTCCGGCGAGCTGGCCCAGGGTGCCGCGCGCCTGGAAGACGAGATCTATGTGCTCGCCGGCGAGCGGTTCAATATCGGCTCGCCGAAGCAGCTCGGCGATATCCTGTTCGGCAAGATGGGCCTTGCCGGCGGCAGCAAGACGAAGACCGGGCAATGGTCCACCTCCGCGCAGGTGCTCGAGGATCTGGCCGCCGCCGGTTTCGAGCTGCCGCGCAAGATCGTCGACTGGCGCCAGCTCACCAAGCTGAAATCCACCTATACCGACGCGCTCCCCGGCTATGTCCACGCGCAGACCAAGCGGGTCCACACTTCCTATTCGCTGGCATCGACGACCACGGGGCGCCTGTCCTCCTCCGAGCCGAACCTGCAGAACATTCCGGTGCGTACCGCCGAAGGCCGCAAGATCCGCACCGCCTTTATCTCGACGCCGGGCCACAAGCTGATCTCCGCCGACTACAGCCAGATCGAATTGCGCGTGCTTGCCCATGTGGCCGAGATCCCGCAGCTGACCAAGGCGTTCGAGGATGGCGTCGACATCCACGCCATGACCGCCTCGGAAATGTTCGGCGTGCCCGTCGAAGGCATGCCTGGCGAGGTGCGCCGCCGCGCCAAGGCGATCAATTTCGGCATCATCTACGGCATCTCGGCCTTCGGCCTTGCCAACCAGCTATCGATCGAGCGTTCGGAAGCCGGCGACTACATTAAGAAGTATTTCGAGCGTTTCCCCGGAATCCGCGACTATATGGAAAGCCGCAAGGCGATGGCGCGCGACAAGGGTTATGTCGAAACGATTTTCGGCCGGCGAATCAACTACCCCGAAATCCGCTCTTCCAACCCGTCGGTGCGCGCCTTCAACGAGCGCGCCGCGATCAACGCGCCGATCCAGGGCTCGGCCGCCGACGTCATCCGCCGGGCGATGATCAGGATGGAGCCGGCGCTTGTTGAAGTCGGTCTTGGCGAGCGCGTCCGCATGCTGCTCCAGGTCCATGACGAACTCATTTTCGAAGTCGAGGACGAGGATGTCGAAAAGGCGATGCCCATCATCGTCTCTGTGATGGAAAACGCCACCATGCCGGCGCTCGAAATGCGCGTGCCGCTGAGGGTCGACGCGCGTGCCGCCAGCAATTGGGACGAGGCCCATTAGCCTCGTTTCCACAAAATTGGCAAAGATTTTTCCGCTTAATTCAACTCACTGAAATCGCAGCGATTTAGCGACGGGAGCCGTATCGGAACGATACGGCGGGAAGGAACTTATTAACCTTCCTTTTCTATCCCGGTACGGTCGTAATTTGTTAGGCATGAGTGAGTAGCGGACGCATGCGTTTTCCCAGAACCAATTTGACGGACGCCGGGGACTTTTCCAGCGGGATTGAAACGGAACTTCCGGCGGTAGATCCGGGAGAAAAACCGGCGGCGCCGATCTGGCAGAGCAATTTTTCCCTCGCGCCGAACGTCCGTTTTACCCGCACGCCGGAAACGCTGATCAGCAAGCGGCGGGCGCCGGATGAGCCCGTTCGCGATGATTCGCAGATTGGACAGCAGGCGATACGGATCGAGCCGGTCGCCGTCGACGTGCCCTTCGATATCTATCTGCCGGAGCCGGATGAACTTCCCGCAGCACCTGACATGATCGAACTGCAGCCGCCAGCCGTTCCCGACGAGCCGGTCGCGCCTGCTTTCCGCGCCTCCGCCGAGCTTTCCTCCATTTCCGATTTCGCCTTCTGGGAAGTCATGGCCTTCGAAGAGGCCGAGCCGGTTCGCGCGCCTGCCGTGATCTCGTTCCCCAAGGCCGAGACGGCGCCCGAATCGATCACATCGCTGTTCCGCATCATGGAATGGCGCCCCGGCCGGCCGGCCCCCGCTCCCGTCGCCTCCCGCCCGGTTCCGCCTTCCGCTGCAGTCTCCGCGAAGCCCGCCCCGCGCCCTCCGGCCGCCATATCCCTTGAACGGCCGAGGCGCATCCCCGTCGAGATCCCTGTTGTGCCGGCCCCTCCGCCTGCGCTGAACTCTCCGATTGCTCCCGCGCCTCAGGCGGCGCCCGCCCTTCACGCGGTGTCAGCCCCTCAGACCGCACCGGCGCCCCAGCGCACGCCGCCTGTCGCCGCGGTTCTCCCGTCGCCGCGTCTGGCGGCAAGACCCGAAAGGATCGACGCCTCCGGCTATGAATTCCCGCCGCGCGCCCTGCTGCAGGAGCCGCCGGAACGGCTCGGCGAGATCATGTCGCAGGAGACGCTGGAGCAGAATGCCGGGCTTCTGGAAAGTGTGCTTGAAGATTTCGGCATCAAGGGCGAGATCATCCATGTCCGCCCCGGCCCGGTCGTCACCCTTTATGAATTCGAGCCGGCGCCGGGCGTGAAATCGTCGCGGGTCATCGGGCTTGCCGACGACATCGCCCGCTCGATGTCGGCGCTTTCGGCCCGTGTCGCCGTCGTGCCCGGCCGCAACGTCATCGGCATCGAATTGCCGAATGTCACCCGCGAAACGGTCTATTTCCGCGAAATGATCGAGAGCCAGGATTTCGAGAAGAGCGGCTATAAGCTGGCGCTCGGCCTCGGCAAGACCATCGGCGGCGAGCCTGTCATTGCCGAGCTCGCCAAGATGCCGCATCTGCTGGTCGCCGGCACCACCGGCTCCGGCAAGTCGGTCGCCATCAACACGATGATCCTGTCGCTGCTCTACCGCATGACGCCGGAACAGTGCCGGCTGATCATGGTCGATCCGAAGATGCTCGAACTCTCCGTCTATGACGGTATCCCGCATCTCCTGACGCCCGTCGTCACCGATCCGAAGAAGGCGGTGATGGCGCTGAAATGGGCGGTGCGCGAGATGGAGGAGCGTTACCGCAAGATGTCGCGCCTCGGCGTGCGCAATATCGACGGTTACAACGACCGCGTGGCGCAGGCCCGCGACAAGGGCGAGACCATTCATGTCATGGTCCAGGTCGGCTTCGACAAGGGCACCGGCGCCCCGATCGAGGAAAACCAGGCGCTGGACCTGACGCCGATGCCCTATATCGTCGTCATCGTCGACGAAATGGCCGATCTGATGATGGTCGCCGGCAAGGAGATTGAAGGCGCGATCCAGCGTCTGGCGCAGATGGCGCGTGCCGCCGGCATTCATCTGATCATGGCGACACAGCGTCCCTCGGTCGACGTCATCACCGGCACGATCAAGGCGAATTTCCCGACCCGCATTTCCTTCCAGGTGACCTCGAAGATCGACAGCCGCACCATCCTCGGCGAGCAGGGCGCCGAGCAACTGCTCGGCCAGGGCGATATGCTGCATATGCAAGGGGGCGGGCGGATTTCCCGCGTCCACGGTCCTTTCGTCTCGGATACCGAGGTCGAAAAGGTCGTTGCCCATCTGAAGACCCAGGGCCGCCCCGAATATCTCGACACCGTCACCGCCGACGAAGAGGACGAGCCCGAAGAGGAAGAGGCCGGCGCCGTCTTCGACAAGAGCGCCATGGCCTCCGAGGATGGAAACGAGCTCTACGAGCAGGCAGTGAAGGTCGTCATGCGCGACAAGAAGTGCTCGACCTCCTACATCCAGCGCCGCCTCGGCATCGGTTACAACAGAGCCGCCTCCTTGGTCGAGCGCATGGAAAAGGAAGGCCTGGTCGGGCCGGCCAACCATGTCGGCAAGCGCGAGATCGTGTCCGGTCGGGGTGACGGCGAGTAACGGGAGCCGTCGGCGCCTCGAAGGACGTACGGCCCTGGCCTCAGGCTGGGGCCGCAGATCGGGCGGCGCGTTTGTGCACCACCGCGAGCAGGCCTCCGAGAAAGATCGTCCCGACGATAAACAGAAATGCTGCGGCCACGATGGCGGGGCTGATGTTTTCGCGAATTGACGAGAACATCTGGCGCGCAAGCGTCAACTGGTTTGGTCCAGCGACAAACAGCGTCAGCACGACTTCATCAAGCGATGTCGCAAAGGCAAGCACCGCGCCGGAAAGGACGCCGGGCATGGCAAGCGGCAGCGTCACTTTCCAGAAGACTTTTGCCGGAGAAGCCCCGAGACTCGCGGCCGCGCGCTCGGTCCGATAGTCGATGCCCTCAAGCGAGGCGGTGATGCTGACCAGCACAAAAGGCACGGCGACAACCGTATGCGCCACGATGACGGCTGCAAAAGTGTTTGGAAATCCGAGGCCGGCAAACAGGATCTGCAGCCCCACGCCGAGCACCACGGCGGGAACGACCATCGGCAGGAGGAATATCGTCCTCAGCGCCGCGGCAAAAACAACGCGCCTGCGCAATGCCAGTGCGGCCAGAATGCCGAGCATGGTGGAAAGCAAGGTGGTCCCCGCACCGATCAGCAAGCTGTTGACGATCGACCGTCGCCAGGCGTCCTCGGTTGCCAGTTCCGCAAACCAGCGATCCGAAAAAGACGGAATGGGATAGGCCAGGAAGCTGCTGGAGGTAAATGCGATCGGAAGGATCGCCAAAAGCGGAGCCAGCAGAAAAATGACCGTTGCCGCGCCGAACAGAAATTTTAGCAATCGAATTGTCATGTCACGCCCCCGTCGTCTTCATGGATAGCCGGCCATAAACGCCGTAGAGCACGATCGTCACGGCGAGCAGCACCATACCGAGCGCACCGGCCATGCCCCAATTGGCCGAGCCGGTGGCGTAGAAGGCAATCACCGAACTGATCATCTGGTCCTTTGGTCCGCCGATGAGCGCCGGTGTGATGTAGTAACCGAGCGCTGCCATGAAGACGAGCAGTCCGCCGGAGGCTATGCCGCGCAGGGCCAGAGGCAGCAGGATATGCAGAAAGGCCCGGATCGGCTGCGCGCCAAGAGAGGCTGCCGCCGGCATCAGATTTCGCGGGATTGCGATGAGGACGCTGTAGATTGGCAGAACCATGAAGGGCAGCAACACATGCGTCATGGCGATGACGACACCCGTCCGGTTGAAAAGAAGCGGCAAGGGACTGTCGAGAAGGCCGAGCGACACGAGGAGGGAGTTGATGAGCCCCTTATCCTGAAGGAGGATGTACCAGGCCGCGGTGCGCACCAGCAGCGATGTCCACAGCGGCAGCAGCACCGCGGCAAGCAGGAGCTGTCGCCGCCAGCCGCTCAAGGCGGCGGCCAGCATCGCGTAGGGCAGGCCGATGAGACAGGTCGTCAGGGTCACGACGGCGGCCACGGCGAATGTTCTCAGAAGAATCGCCTGATTGGCGGACTCTCCGGCCGGCATCGCCACGATCGCCCCTGATGCGTCATGCTGAAGATCGACTGCGGCAAGCAGGTTGCGATCGGTATATGGATAGGTCGCTTCGGCGATTGCCCGCCAGAAGGCAACATCGTTCCATCGGGCGTCGATCTCTGCGAGGCTTATCGGCCCGGTGCTGTCTCTCACGGCTGCGACGGTCTTTCGCATCAGCGTGCGGAAGCCCGGCTGGGCGCTGTTCAGTCTTCGAACCACCTCTCCCAGCTTCTGGTCGTCATCGAGCGATTTCAGATCGTCGACAAGGGCAGTCCGCATTTCGTCGGAGGGTTCGGAGGGAAGAGCCCAGGCCGAAATCGCCGCTGTCGTCCGCGGCAGGTTTTGACTGACGACCGGATCGGACACCGCCTGCTCCAGCACGGTCAGAAGCGGCCAGATGAAGAAGACACCCAGGAACAGGGTCAGGGGAAGAATGAGGGCAAAGGTGCCGCTGTGTCGACGGAAAGCACTCATGCTGCGATCACCCAGCAGTCATCAGGCGTGAAATGCGCCACCACCTCGGCTCCGACCGGCCACTCCGCCGATCGCATGTCCGTCCGCACGACGAAGCGGAAGGCATCCTCATCGAGCTGCACCCGCAGGTGGTCGCCCTGATAGACGCTGTCGAGTATTTTCGCCGGCAGGGCGTTCGCCGCCACGCCGATGCCGCCGGCCGCCAGTGAAATGCGCTCGGGGCGAACGGAAATGTGGACGCGGCTTCCGACGGTGAGGGAATTACTGCCAGGCACGATCACATGCCGTCCGTCGGCGATCTCGACCGAAGTGCCGGCCGTGCCCGCCACCCTGACCGTTCCTTCTATCAGATTGGTTTCGCCGATGAATTCGGCGACGACACGTGTCTGCGGTCGGTCGTAAATATCACGCGGCGAACCGATCTGCTCGATGTTGCCGTGGTTGAAGACCGCAATCCGGTCCGACATGGTCAGTGCCTCGGATTGATCATGAGTCACGAACACCACGGTCAGTTCCAGCCGCTTGTGAAGGGCGCGGATATCGAGTTGCATCTGTTCGCGCAACTGTTTGTCCAGTGCCCCAAGCGGCTCGTCCATCAGCACGACCGCTGGCTCGAATACCAGGGAGCGGGCAAGCGCCACCCGCTGCTGCTGACCGCCGGAAAGCTGGGCAGGCTTCCGGCTGCTCATGGCCGACAGTTGCACCATATCGAGGGCGCGTTTCACGCGCTCGTCGATCTCGCTGCGCCCGACACCGCGCATCCTCAGAGGAAAGGCGATGTTGTCGGCGATCGACATATGCGGAAAGAGCGCATAATTCTGGAAAACGACGCCCATCTCGCGCCGATGCGGAGGCAGGTGGTCGATGCGGCGGCCGTCGAGAAAAATGCCGCCGGCGGTCGGGTTTTCGAAACCCGCCAGCATCATCAGCAAAGTCGTCTTACCCGAACCCGACGGTCCCAGAAGGCTGACGAACTCGCCCCTCTCGATGTCGAGCGACAGGTCTTTGACGACCTGGTGCAGGCCAAAGGATTTTGAGATTCTTTCAAAGCGTATGCGCGGCGCAGCCATGATGGCCCTCCGTTCGGATTGTCGGCTCCCGGGGAGCGAAGTGACGAAGACGTGCGGAAGCCCCCACGGGTCGATCGGCAGAAGCGATCCCACGGGGGCGATATTCCGTCGGTTATTGTGCCAGCCAGGCGTCGAATCTTTTGGTCAGCGCTTCCGAATTGTCGATCCAGAAATCCGTATCAAGGCTGACTGCCTCCTGCATGTTGGCTTGGGTGGTGGGCAGGTCGGCCAGTTGTTCCGCCGGCAAGCTCTTGCCGGCTTCCTTGTTCGGGAGACCGTAGGCAATATATTGCGGCAGTTTTGCCTGGTTTTCCGGTTTGCTGGCGAAGGCGATGAAGTCAAAGGCAGCATCCTTGTTTTCGGCGCCCTTCAGAACGACCCAGCTATCCACGGCATAGATGCTGCCCGGCCAGACAACTTTGAACTGCCGGCCCTCGGAACGGTTGATGCCGGTGATGCGGCCATTATAGGCACTGGTCATGGCCACTTCGCCGGAAGCAAGCAGTTGCAGCGGCTGCGCGCCCGAGGTCCACCAGACAAGGTGCGGTTTCAACGCGTCAAGCTTGGCGAAGGCGCGGTCGATGCCCTCAGGCGTCGCCAGGACGTCGTAAACCTTGTCCGCCGGCACGCCGTCGGCCATCAGCGCGAATTCGAGCGTGTATTTCGGTCCCTTGCGCAGGGCGCGCTTGCCGGGAAATTTCTTCACGTCCCAGAAATCGGCCCAGGATTTGGGGCCATCGGCAATCTTGGCACCGTCATAGGCGATGGCGGTCGACCAGACGATGGCGCCGACGCCGCAATCACTCACCGCGGAAGGCAGAAACGCATCCTTGCCCCCAAGCTTGTTCCAGTCCACTTTCTCAAAAAGCCCGTCGGCGCAGCCGAGCGAGAGCTCATCGGCTTCGACCTCCACGGCATCCCAGGACGGATTGCCTGCCTTGACCTTTGACTGAAGGACGCCGATGCCGCCGTCCCAGCCTTCGTCGAGCAGAGGCTTGCCGGTCACCTTGGAGAACGGCTTGAAATAGATCTCTCGCTGCGCATCCTGAAAGTTCCCGCCCCAGGACGCTATGGTCAGATCCCGGGCCACGCCCGGTCCCGCGGCGAGCGCCAGCGACAGCAGGCCGAGAGCCGCAATCGTCGAAGTGTTTTTGAATGTCATTCGCTTCCCCTGTTTGTTGAGCGTCCGTCTGACGCCGGTTGACAGCCATGATCTGTGGGGATCGTTGGCAATCGCGGCCGCTCGCAAGGGATGGGCAAAGCCGGCGTCTGCGGACTTTGCCGTGGTGTCATCTCCGAGGTGGAGCGGCGTGTTGCGGGCAATGCTGGCGAATGTCCTGCGGGGCGGAAAGGCGCTTTTTGTTGACCGCGGAGGACACATGGATGCACCGCTCCCGATCAGTCTCCTCCGGCAAGTGGTCGCGCCGCCGGCAAATTTGATGTTTTCGCTTGCGAAGGGCGGAAAACGCGATTGCCAGTCACCAGATGTGTGGTGCATTCTATGCACCACCGTGCACCACTCTTCGTTACGCCAAAATTGCCCATTCCATGGCATATGAAGATGTAGACGGCATTCCGATTTTGGTTTGGCAGAACCAATATCCGTTCTGGGAGACAGGATTGCGCAGAGGGAAATCATCGGCGGATGAACAGGAAGGTGTTCCGAAACGCGGACGTTTGCCGCCGCTTTCCATGGTGCGTGCCTTCGAGGCGGTCAGTCGCCTGGGATCGATGCGGAGAGCTGCCGACGATCTCAATCTCAGTCACACCGTCATATCCCGTCACGTCCGCAATCTCGAAGCCTGGTTTGGCACGCGGCTTGTCGATGCCGGCCCGCGCGGCATCAGGCTGACGGCGGAAGGCAGAGTTTTTGCCGAGACGGTGGGGGCGGCTTTCGACCTCATTGCCCAGTCGACGGCGGAACTGCGTCCGGCAGTCAACCGCACGGTCTTGCGCATCTGGTGCGTGCCCGGTTTTGCGACACGGTGGCTGACGCCGCGTTTCAACCAGCTCCAGCTTGCCTTGCCCGGCATCGATTTCGTGATGCGTGCGACCGATCTCGAGCCGGATTTCAGCCGTTATGAGGCCGATGTCGACATCCGCTATTCCGAGGAACCAAGGGGGAATGTCCGCTGGATCCTGCTGGAAAGGCCGCGCATGTTTCCGGTCACCAGCCCCGAATGGATCAGCCGAAACGCGCCGATACGGACCCTTGACGATCTGGTGCGACAGCCGCTGATTCACGAGGAAAGCCGCGATCAGTGGCGGCAATGGTTTCGCAAGGCTGGCTTCGAGCATGAAGTGACCTTGAACGGTCCTCGGCTGTGGTCAGCCAATCTGACGGTCGACGCGGCGGTGGCAGGCCAAGGAATAGCGCTGGCCACCCGCCTGATCGCCGCCGACGACTTGCGTGCCGGGCGGCTCGTCGAATTGCTCGAAACCGATGTCCGGCTCGGCGGCTATTATTTGGTCGGACCCCGGGAGCGTTGGAATGAGGTGACATCGGCGCGTTTCCGGGCATGGCTGCAACAGTCGATCACTGAAACCACCGGGGGGCACGCCGCCCATGAAAGCGGTCATCCACGCCAATAGGTGATAGGTTTGCCAATCGCAGCGTCTCGCCGACGAACTCGGTCTTTCCGCCGGTGTAGAACTCCCAATCACCGTCTGCTTCAACAGCAAGGCGGCGTTTGAGATCGGCATAGGCCGCGGCCCTATCGGGGTGATCCCGAAGATAGTCGCGAAACAAGATGCGCTCCTGATGGGCGCGATTACCGCGGCTGCAAAGATAGAGCTTGAAACCATAAGCTTCGTGATCCCGGGTGAAGGCCCAGCGTTTCTCTCCCCGATCGCCGTGGAAGACAAAATCGGCAGCGCGCACCGCTTCAATCGCCATCGGCAGAATGTCATCGGAAATCGTCACGACATCGAGGTCGATCTTCGGCTTGGCGGCGAGGCCGGGCACCGACGTGCTGCCGATATGGTCGATGGACAGCACGAGATTGCCGAGCAGGATGGAGATTTCGGCGCTGATTTCAGCAAAGAGCTGCGGCCATGAGGG
Source organism: Rhizobium ecuadorense (assembly GCF_001187535.1). Lineage (GTDB taxonomy): Bacteria > Pseudomonadota > Alphaproteobacteria > Rhizobiales > Rhizobiaceae > Rhizobium > Rhizobium ecuadorense. The sequence continues at coordinate 28,612 of NZ_LFIO01000207.1, read as the reverse complement.
ATCATAGTCGACCACTTTGACGGCGCGCATGCCCTTCCTCTCAATTGCGGTCAATGTACCTCGGCGAGCAGCCCGTCGAGGATCGTGACCATCTTCTGCTTGGCCTCTTCGAGCGAGCCGCTATTGTCGAGCTCCGCCACGTCGTAGTCGCCGCGCACCGTCAGCGGCCCGCGGGCAAGTCTGGCCATGATATCCTCGTGCGTCTCGCGCCCGCGCGCCTCCAGCCGGCTGGCGAGCACTTCCGGACGAGCGGTGACGTTGATCACCTTGAGCCGCGGGAAAGCCGCCTGGAAACGGTGAAGCGCCGAGCGTGAACCATTGGCGACGACGACATGGCCGCGCGACAACGCCACCGAGACCTCGGCCGGAATACCGTATTTCAAGCCATGCGCCTCCCACCAGACGGCGAAGGAGCCCGACTGCTCCATGGCGGCAAACCCTTGGAGGGAGACGGAAAGATGGTCCTCGCCGCCGGCGTCGCGGTGGCGGGTGATGACGCGGCGGGTGAAATGAACGTCGGCGCGGCCGGCGAAATGCCGCGCTGCAAGGTTCATCAGCGTGTCCTTGCCGGCGCCGCTCGGCCCGACGACGACGACCATGATGCCGCGCTCGGCTCCGGCTCCAGGATGGGGTTCGTACGGGCTCATGCGACACGGCGTCCTTGGCGCCAGACGGAGCGTGTCACCGGCACGCCATGCGAACGGTGGACGCGGACGAGATCGGCGCGCAGCCCGGTGGCGATCCGGCCGCGATCATCGAGGCTGACGGTGCGCGCCGGCGTCGACGTCACCATGGCGATCGCCTTCGGCAGGGTGATGCTCTCGACCTCGTCGGCGAGGATGAAGGGCGCATGCAGCAGGCTGAGCGGCACGTAATCGGAGGACAGCACGTCGAGCACGCCCATCTCGGCGAGGTCGCGGGCGGCGATATTGCCGGAATGGGACTTGCCGCGCACGATGTTCGGCGCGCCCATCAGCACGCTCATGCCATGTTCGTGCGAGGCGCGGGCGGCATCGAAGCTGGTCGGGAATTCGGCAAGCCGCACGCCGTTGTCGATCGCCTCGTCGACATGTGAGAGCGTCGCATCGTCATGGCTTGCGACGGTGATGCCGCGCTCGGCGCAGACCTTGGCGATGGCGTTGCGATGCGGCGTCGAGTTGCGCGCCGATTCTGCCTGACGCTTGGCGACGAAACGGGCGAAGGCCTCGTCGCTCAGGCCCCGCTTCTTCTGATAGTAGAAGATATATTGATCCATCGTCTGGAACTGCCGCTGGCCGGGCGCATGATCCATCAGCGAGACCAGCCGCACATGCCGGTCCTTTTCGAAATCGGCGAAATGTTCGAGCACATTGTCGGCCGAAACCTCGCAGCGCAGGTGGAGGAGATGTTCGGCGCGCAGCCGGCCTTCCTTCTCCGCCGACTGGATGGCGTCGGCCATCTCGCGCATCTCGCCGTGTTCGAAGCCGCCGTCCTCGTCAGCCCCCATGCGCAGGCAGTCGAACACCGTGGTGATGCCGGAGGTGACGATCTGGGCGTCATGCGCCTGGACTGCGGCCGTCTTGTTCCAGCGGATGCCGGGACGCGGCTGATAATGGCCTTCGAGGTGGTCGGTATGCAGCTCGACGAGGCCGGGAATGATGTAATCGCCTTCGAAATCTTCGCCGGCTACCGAGTTGCCTTCGGAAATATCGGCGATCTTGCCGTCGCGAATGACAATCGAGCCCGCGAGGATGTCATCCTCGAGAACGATGCGGGCGTTGGAAAACACGGTCTCTCTGCTCATCTCGTCGGGTCTTTCAGCTTTTGGCGCCGGAAAGCGGCAACCAGGAATGAACTTTGAACGGGGCGCCGCGAGTCTCCTCGGTGAAGACGGCAAGGCCGGAAATCGAAAGCGGCCGGCCGGTGAAATCGGCAAAACGCTCGGTCAGAATGGCTTTCATCACCGCGGCGCGTGTCTCGGGCACCTGGCCGGTGAGCGTCATGTGGAAGCCGAAATCCTCCATGACATAAGGATAACCCCAGCGCTGCAGATTGGCGCGCTGGCTGTCGCTGAGCTTCTCCGGGTTGCGCCGCGCCATATCGGCCTCGGTAAGCGCTGCGCGGAACGGTTCGAAGGACTTTACCACCTTCGAGGCGAAATCCTGAAGAGGTTGATGAAGAGAACCGGGAACGAGGGCAAAAAAACGGCCGAGCTGACCGAGCACGAGCTCGGGAATCTCGAAGGCTTCAGTGCGCGCGGCAAACTCCTCGACGACAGCCATGAGATCCTTCTCGGTGACGGTGGCGGCGAGCGAAAACGGCGCCTTGATCGTCGCGTGAAAGCCGTAGCGGCGCGGGTCGGCGGTCAGCTCGAACTGCTCTGCGGCACCGAGCTGCGCATCATCAGGCGCAGCATAGGTCTTGCCGGCAAAGGCATCGCGGCCGAGCCAGAGCGAGGCCGCGCCGGTCAGGGGATCATCCTTCGGCGGCGAGAAATAGAGAGCGTAGCGCAAGGCTTTTATCCTGGGGATCGTCGAAACGGGGAGCGCAATGTGCAGTGATTTGGCGGCGAACCGCAAGCAGGTTCCCGGCTAAAAGATTTCCGTGACAGAATGATGATGGCGGCAGCGCCGCCACGGCCTTTCCAGCGGATGGATCAGTGGGCTTTCGTGCCCATCAGCCGGTGGCGCAGCGCGTTCGAGGCGGCGTCGAAAATGAAGACGACGATCAGGATGAGGATGACCATATAGGCGACGTTTTCCCAGTTGGCGTTGGTGCGCATCGCCTCCCAGAGTTTGAGGCCGATGCCGCCCGCGCCGACGGCGCCGATGATGGTGGCACCACGCACATTCGATTCCCACTGGTAGAGCGTCTGGCTGACGATGACGGGAACGATCTGCGGCATAATGCCGTAACGATGGACGAGCACGGTCTGAGCGCCGGTCGATTGGATGCCTTCCCGTGGCTTGTTGTCGATATTCTCCAGCCCTTCGGAATAGAGCTTGCCGAGCGTGCCGGTCTCGGTGAGGAAGATTGCGCCGCTGCCCGCCAGCGGGCCGGGGCCGAAAGCGCGGGTCAGGAACAGCGCCCAGATCAGCATGTCGACCGAACGCAGGAAATCGAAGAAGCGCTTGAGGATCTGATTGAGCAGCCGGTTCGGCGTGATGTTGCGCGCCGCCAGGAAGGCGAGCGGGAAAGCGGCAAGCGACCCCAGCAGCGTTCCGAGGAATGCCATGACGATCGTCTGGAAAAGCTTGGTCCAGACGTCGCCATGCTGCCATTCGCTGTTGTTCCAGATGTCGTCGAAGGCGAGCGACAGGTTGGACTGGTCGGGCTTGATGCGCGGTCCGGAGACGATGAGGCTGACGACCTCGCCAGCCGGCTTGTCGAAGAAGAAGGATTGCGTGTCGAAGATGAAATTCGCCCAGCCGATGAAACGCTTGCGGATTTTCACCCGGGCGACGGAGATGCTGACATTGCCGGCAAAGCCGAGATCGGCAAGCACATTGTCGTCATAGACGGTCATCCAGCCGGGCACCGGTCCGACCACCTCAAGCGCACCGCTCGTGACCTTGACGGGGACGCTGATGCCATGCGCGGTGACGATCGTCTGGCTCTTCGACACGGTGACGGTGCGGCTGACGCCGCTGATCGAAACGGTGATGCTGCCATCGGGATTGTCGACCAGCCAGTCCGGATGCGGATTGTCGCCGAGCGGCGAGAAACGCGGATAACGCACCTCGATCGAGCCGTTGTCCTGGATGCGGAATTCCGGCTGAACGTCATAGCTCACCCATTGGCTGAGATAGATGCCGACGCGCTCCCAATGGGCTTCGGCGAAAAGCTTGGGCAGGTCGAAGAACCAGACGGCATAGAGGCTGTAGAGCAGCGTCGCGATCAGGATCATCAGCCCGCCGAAACGCTGGCGGAACGACCGGTGGAAATATTCCGGATAGCGCGCTTCGATTTCGTTCATGCGGTTTGCGTCGATCACCGTCATGGCAGCCTCAATGTTGCAGGAGGAAGGCGTGCTCGCCGACGAGGCGGCGGCGCAGCCATGCGGAGAACTGGTCGACGGCGACGATCGTCACGAACAGCAGCAGAACGAGCGCCATCGTCTTGGCGCCGAAGCCGCGCGAGATCGACAGCTTCAGCTCCTCGCCGATGCCGCCGCCGCCGACGGCGCCGATGATGGTCGAGGCGCGCACGTTGATCTCGAGCCGCAGCAGCGCATAGGAGGTGAAATTCGGCAGCACTTGCGGCAGCGCCGCGAAGCGAACGCGCTCCCACCAGTTGGCACCGACCGCTTTCATGCCCTCATGCGGCTTCATGTCGATATTCTCGGCCACCTCGTAGAAGAGTTTGCCGAGCGCGCCTGTTGTGTGCAGGGTGATGGCGATGATGGCGGCGACCGGCCCGATCGACAGGATTGCCGAAAACAGGCCGGCAATGACGATCTCGGGGAAGGCGCGCAGAAATTCCATCAGGCGCTTGGTGAAGATGCGCAGCGGCCAGGAACGCGTCAGGTTGCGCGCGGCAAAGAAGCTCAACGGAACGGCAAAGACGAAGGCGATGAGCGTCGAAAGCAGCGCCACGTTGATGGTGACGATCATCAGCTCGAAATATTCGGGAATGTAGAAGGCGCCCGAGATATAGACACGGCCCTTGTCGAAGTTGAATTCCTCGCCGCCCTTGTCGTTGACGCTCGCTATGTCGAACAGCGCGCACCAGACGTCGTTCCAGTCCTTGGGAATGAGCCAGCTCAGGAAGTCGAAAAGATGCGGCAGGCGGTCGAAGAAATGGCCGGCATTGCTCTCGTCGGCGAAGCGGACGGAACTTGCGAAAGCCGCGATGAGGATCACCAGGCCGAGCACGGTGTAGAAACGGCGCCTGGCGACCATCCGTTCCCAGGCGGTGCGGATCTCCCTGGTGCTCTGCATGTGTGGCTGTATCTCGGCAACAGTCATGGACGCCTCGCCCGTTACGAAGAAAGGGCGGCCGTTTCCGGCCGCCCTGCATTCAGAAGACCGATCAGCCGCCAATGGCAGCCTTACGGACTTCGACGACGGTGTTGTAGAACTCGTGCTTCACAGGGGCGTAACCCTTGTAGTCGCCGCCTTCGATAGCGGCGAAGCACTTGTGATCCTTCTCCGGCAGCGCCGTGAAGAAGGCTGCGAGCTTCGTCTGCCAGTCCTCACCGAGAGCGTTGCGAACGACGAGCGGGCCGTTCGGGATCAGCGGCGAGCGCCAGACTTCGACCAGCTTGTTCGGATCGACGGCGCCCTTGTCGACTTCCTTGCGGAAGGTGCCGGAGGTGTAGCCGTCCTTGAAATCGCCGATGCCGGACGAGTCGTCGACGGCGACGTCGACCTTGCCGTCATAGGCGGCGAGAAGGTTGTTCTCATGGCCGCCATTGAACTGCGTCGAGGCGAAGAACTTGTCGTTCGGCATGCCCGTGTCCTTCGGGATCTGCGTCAGCGGCACGAGATAGCCGGAGGTGGAATCCGGATCGGCGTAGCCGAGTTTCTTGCCCTTGGCGTCCTTGATGGTCTTGATGCCTGATGATTTCAGCGCCAGGCCGATCGAGTGGTAGCCGGTCGAACCGTCTTTCTGCTGCGTCGTCAGGATCGGCGTCACCGCCTTCGGATCCTTGATGTAGACGGCCGCATAGCCGGAAGCGCCGAGTTCGGCAAAGTCGAGCGTGCCGCCGAGCAGGCCCTGGATAACGCCGTCATAATCGGCGGCCGGGAACAGCGATACCTTCTCGAAGCCGAATTCCTGCTTCAGATGGTCGGCAAGGCAGGCGTAGTTGCGCAGGCGGTCGGTTTCGTTCTCGCCGCCGAGGATGCCGATGCGGAATTCCTTGAGATCAGCTGCATGGGCGCCGCCGGCGAGCGCGAAGAGCGCCGTTGCTGCAAAGAGTGCTTTCTTCAACATATGTCTCTCCTATTGACCGGTGTCCCCGGCCTTCCGTTACGAAGAAGTGTGCCCTTGACGCGGGCGGTCGATCGCGGCCGCCTCGCTCAGAGGCCGGCCAGCGCCAGCGGCTGGGTGCCGGCGGATTGATTGTCTGCCCGCTCGGGCGCTGGATTGATCGATGTCGAGGTCATCGTTTCGTCGATGCCGGTGCCATCCTTTCCCGTCCCGTAGATTGCCCTCACCGCCTCAGCGGTCAGCTCCGATGGCTTGCCGTCGAAGACGACGCGACCGCCGGCCATGCCGACGATGCGCTCACAATAGTTGCGGGCGGTATCGAGCGTATGAAGGTTGGTGATGACGGTGATGCCCTCGCGCTCGTTGATATCGCGCAGCGCATCCATGACGATCTTGGCGTTGAGCGGATCGAGCGAGGCGATCGGCTCGTCGGCAAGCACCATCTTCGGGTTCTGCATCAGCGCCCGCGCAATCGCCACGCGCTGCTGCTGGCCGCCGGAAAGCGTACCGGCGGCCTGCAGCGCCGTCTGCTCGATGCCGAGGCGTTCGAGCGCCGCAATCGCGTGCACACGTTCCTCGCGGGTGAAGATGTTGAGCAGGCTGAGAAGTGTCGGGCGGTGATTGAGGCGGCCGAGCATGACATTGGTGAGAACATCGAGGCGCGGCACCAGGTTGAACTGCTGGAAGATCATCGCGCAGTCGCGCTGCCAGTTGCGCAGCGCCCCGCCGCGAAGCCCGGAAACCTCGACGCCGGCGAAATGGATGGAGCCGGAACTCGGCTCCTGAAGCCGGTTGATCATGCGCAAGAGCGTCGACTTGCCGGCACCGGAGCGGCCGATGATGCCGACCATCTGACCCTGGGGAATGGCGAGCGTGACGGTATCAACGGCGAGCTTGTTTCCGAAACGACGGGTGACATCCTTCAGCTCGAACATCATGCTCTTCCCTTGCGCTCCAGGCCTCGGTCAGCATCGCATTAGTCCCGCTTGATGAACCTCAAATGTCATATTTGTGTAGTTCGTGTCACAATTCTCCGTGCCTAAATCGCAAGTTTAGCCGCCGTAGCGGACCAGGAAATCTTCTGCGCTCAGGTTGCGGAAATCCTGCAGCGCCAGGCGCAGCCGGTCGTGCTCCCAGTCCCACCAGGAAAGCCTGTCCAGGCGTTCGCCGACCGCTTTCGAAAACCGCTCTCGGATTGGTTTGGCCGGCACGCCGCCGACGATCGAGTAGGCCGCGACGTCCTTCGAGACGACGGCGCCGGCGCCGATCACCGCGCCGTTGCCGACACTGACGCCCGGCAGAATGGTCGCTCCATGGCCGATCCAGACGTCATTGCCGATCGTAACGCGGTTTGCGCGCCGCCAGGCGAAGAAGTCCTCCTCCATGTCGCCGTCCGGCCAGTAGTCGGCGGCGCGATAGGTGAAATGATGCAGCGTCGCGCGCCAGGTCGGATGGTTGGTGGCGTTGATGCGCACGGCGGCGGCGATATTGACGAACTTGCCGATCGTCGCGCACCAGACGGAGCCATCCTGCATGATGTAGGAATAGTCGCCGAAGGTCGCCTCGCTGATGCGGCAGCGCTCGGAGACCTCCGTAAAGCGCCCGAAGCTGGAATCGCTGACGGAGGCCGTCTCATGGATATAGGGCTCGATACCCAGCTTGCGGCTCATGCGGCGATCTTTCCGGGGGAGAAAAGCTGGACGTCGAGGATGCGGTCGGCGACGGCTTCGCGCACTTCCTCGTCGTGGAAAATGCCGAGAAGCGCGACGCCCGCCTGCTTTTTCTCCTCGATCATGCCGACGACGACGGCGCGGTTCCTCGCGTCGAGCGAAGCTGTGGGTTCGTCGAGAAGCAGGATCGTGTGCCCGGTGATGAAGCCGCGGGCGATGTTGACACGCTGTTGCTCGCCGCCGGAGAAGGTGGCGGGCGGAAGCTGCCAGAGCGCCTCCGGCAGGTTGAGCCTGGCAAGCAGAGCGCCGGCCTTTTCCCGAGCCGCGACGGCGTCTTCGCCGCGCGCCACGAGCGGTTCGGCGACCACGTCGATTGCCGCCACGCGCGGCACGGTGCGCAGGAACTGGCTGACGTAACCGAGCGTATGGCGCCGCACGTGGAGCATGGTGCGCGGATCGGCGGCGGCGAGATCGACGATGCGCTCATCGTGGCGGATGAGGATCTGGCCGGTATCTATGGCGTAATTGCCGTAGATCATCTTCAGCAGCGAGCTCTTGCCGACGCCCGAGGGGCCGCCGAGCACGACGCATTCGCCTGAGGCGACCGAGAAGGCGACATTGGAAACGACGGGCAGCCTGATGCCGTCGCGCAGGTGCATGGTGAAGCTTTTCGAGACTTCGGAAACGACGAGGGGCGTTGGCATGATGTCTTCTTCCTGGTTTTGGACCTGCAGTAGTGCTCAGACCTGCAGGATCGAGGAGACCAGCAGCTGCGTGTAGGGTTCGCGCGGATCGTCGAGCACCCGGTCGGTGAGCCCGTGTTCGATGACGTAGCCGTCCTTCATCACCATCATCCGGTGCGACAGAAGCCGGGCGACGGCGAGATCGTGGGTGACGATGATCGCCGAGAGACCGAGATCGTTGACGAGACCGCGCACCAGATCGAGCAGGCGCGCCTGCACCGAGACATCGAGGCCGCCTGTGGGTTCGTCCATGAAGACGAGGCGCGGCCCGGTGACGAGGTTGCGGGCGATCTGCAGGCGCTGGCGCATGCCGCCGGAAAAGGCGCGCGGCTGGTCGTCGATGCGGTCGGCGTCGATCTCGACCCGTTCCAGCCAGTCGATCGCCGAGGCGCGAATCCTGCCGTAATGCCGGTCGCCGATCGCCATCAGCCGTTCGCCGACATTGGCGCCGGCCGACACCGCCATGCGCAGACCGTCGGCCGGATTCTGGTGCACGAAGCCCCAGTCGGTGCGCATCAGGAAGCGCCGCTCGGCCTCGTTCATGCGGTAGAGATCGCGGTAGCTGCCGTCGCGCATGTGATATTCGACGCTGCCGGTGCTCGGCAGCAGTCGGGTGGAGAGGCAGTTCAGCAGCGTCGTCTTGCCGGAGCCGGACTCGCCGACGATGGCAAGCACTTCGCCCGGCCAGAGCTCGAAGGAGACGTCGCGGCAGCCGATGCGGTTGCCGTAGAATTTCGAAACGTCATGGACTTTGAGAAGCGGGATATCGCTCATTCTGCAGCCTCCCGGGCCAGCATTTCGCCGGCATGCCCGTGCGCGCGACGGTCTTCGCAATGATCGGTGTCGGAGCAGACGAACATGCGCCCGCCCTTGTCGTCGAGAACCACTTCGTCGAGATAGACATCCTCAGCGCCGCAGAGGGCGCAGGGCTTGTCGAAGCGCTGGATGTCGAAGGGATAGTCCTCGAAATCCAGGCTGACGACGTCGGCATAGGGCGGAACCGCATAGATGCGCTTCTCGCGTCCGGCGCCGAAGAGCTGCAGCGCCTCCGACATGTGCATCTTCGGATTGTCGAATTTCGGCGTCGGCGACGGGTCCATCACGTAGCGGCCGTGCACCTTCACCGGATAGGCGTAGGTCCTGGAGATCCGGCCGTTATGGGCGATATCTTCATAGAGTTTCACGTGCATGAGGCCGTATTCCTCAAGCGCATGCATTTTGCGCGTCTCGGTCTCGCGCGGCTCGAGGAAGCGCAGCGGCTCGGGGATAGGCACCTGGTAGACGAGCACCTGGCCGGCCTTGAGCTTTTCCTCGGGAATGCGGTGGCGCGTCTGGATGATTGTTGCCTCGCCTGTATGCGTCGTCACCGCGACATTGGCGACCTTCTGGAAGAAAGCGCGGATGGAAACGGCATTGGTCGTGTCGTCGGCACCCTGGTCGATGACCTTCAGCACGTCGTCCGGTCCGATGATCGAGGCCGTCACCTGCACGCCGCCGGTGCCCCAGCCATAGGGCATCGGCATTTCTCTGCTGGCGAAGGGCACCTGATAGCCGGGGATGGCGATCGCCTTCAGGATGGCGCGGCGGATCATCCGCTTGGTCTGTTCGTCGAGATAGGCGAAGTTGTAGCTGGCGAGATCGCTCATTCGGCGGCTTCCTTCATGTCTTCGCCGGCATTGCGGGCGGCTTCGAATTCGCGGCGCATGCGGCGGACGAGATCGAGTTCGGCCTGGAAGTCCACATAATGCGGCAGCTTCAAGTGCTCGACGAAGCCGGTCGCCTGCACGTTGTCGGAGTGCGAGATGACGAATTCCTCGTCCTGCGCTGGCGCGGTGATATCCTCGCCGAGCTCTTCGGCGCGAAGCGCGCGATCGACCAGCGACATCGCCATCGCCTTGCGCTCGCTCTGGCCGAAAACCAGGCCGTAGCCGCGGGTGAATTGCGGCGGCGCCTTGGCTGAGCCCTTGAACTGATTGACCATCTGGCATTCGGTGACCTGGATGACGCCGAGCGAGACGGCAAAACCGAGTTCCGGCACGTCGAATTCCACCTCGACCTCGCCGATGCGGATTTCCCCGGTGAAGGGGTGGTTGCGGCCATAGCCGCGCTGGGTGGAATAACCGAGCGCCAGCAGGAAGCCTTCGTCGCCGCGGGCGAGCGCCTGCAGGCGCAGATCGCGGGTCATCGGGAATTCCATCGGCTCGCGGGTCAGATCGCCGATCTCGTGATCCTCAGGCATGTCGCCATCGGCCTCGATCAGGCCTTCCTCGCCGAGAATTTCGGAGACGCGCATGACGCGGCCGGTCTCGGCGGCGCGCTGGACAGGCGCCGCGACCGCCTCGTCGGCAAGCAGCGACGGATCGAGCAGCCGGTGCGTATAATCGAAGGTCGGCCCAAGAAGCTGGCCGCCCGGCAGATCCTTGTAGGTCGCCGAAATCCGCCGTTCGATCGTCATATCAGCCGTGTCGAGCGGCCTGGAATAGCCGAAGCGCGGCAGCGTCGTGCGGTAGGCGCGCAGCAGGAAGATCGCCTCGATCATATCGCCGCGCGACTGGCGCACGGCAAGGGCCGCGAGCCTCCGGTCGAAAAGCGAGGCCTCGGCCATCACCCGGTCGACGGCGAGCGCCAGCTGCGCGACGATCTGGTCGATACCGATCGCCGGCAGCGAACGGTCGCCGCGGCGGCGGTCGGCAAGCAGGCGGTGGGCATTGGCGATGGCGGCCTCGCCACCCTTGACGGCAACATACATGAGCTCAGATCTCCGTTGCTGTGATCTTGGTGGTGCGCGGCAGGCAGAGAAAACGTGTCACCGATGTCAGCACGATGTCGATTCCGCGCGGAAAGAGCGCGCGGTTCTCCGTCCAGAGCCGCAGAAAGGTCTCCGGCAGGCCGACAGGCGCGATCTCCGTCACAGTCTGGATGCCGGGGCCAATCAGCGCCAGCCGGCGCCCACCCTCGAGTTCGGGGAGCTGGATAATGAGCGTCGTCGAGCGGTCGGGATATTCCTGCGTGCCTGAGGCGAAGAGGCTGAAGGGGCAAAGCGCGGTGCCGGCCTCGGTGAAAGCGAAGCGCGCCTCGGCCTTCTCAGTGGTGAGCGGCGCGCCGGTGTGGAAGCCGAGCCACTCCGGCACGGCGGATTTCGCCAGCCCCTGGGACAGCCAGACGGGCGTGTCGTGGTCACAAAGCGTGAGCGCGATCGCGCCGGCGGCGCTGCCGAGCGGCACAGGCGGTGCGATATCGGGCTGAACGGTCTGGATCGTGCCGGGGCGGGCGATGCCGTCCATCAGCATCTTGAAGACGCTCTGGGCATGGAAGACCGGCTCGGCAAAGCCGCCGGTCAGGGCTTCCGTCTTCAGGCCCATCAGTTGTCTCCCCTGACCATGGTGAAGAAATCGACGCGGGTCGCCGCCGTCTCCTCCGCCTTGCGGCGCTCAGTAGCGGCGATCCGTCCGGCGATCGGCAAAAGCAGCGCCCGTTCGACGAAATCCTTGGTCGCCTCATCCTGCCAGAGTGCGTCGAAGATCGCTGCAAGCCGGGCCTTTTCCCGGTCGGTGCCGAGCGCCTGCGCATGACCGACCGAGCCGGAGTCGAGCCGAACTGTTGCCCGCGTCACCGTCACTTCGCCGAGGTTGAAGGGCGCGCCGCCCCCGCCAATGCGGCCGCGCACCATCACCAGCCCGGTCTCTGGCCCGCGCACCGGATGCGCCGCGGGTTTTTCCGGCAAGGCATCCCAAACCGCCCAGAGTTCGCTTCGTTCCGCTCGCGCCAGCAGATCGGCGGCGCGTTTGCGCCCGGATGCCGTCTGTGACGCAGCGTCTGTCCTGTCCGCTGATATCATCGCCGCTTCCTTAAAATGTCTATTGATATAGACAACTATACAAGATATACCTACGCTTAAATCGATGTCGTGACAAGCGTGTGACATCGGGCGCGGGAAATGGGGCCGGAATGGCGGGATTGAAGCAGGTGCAAAGACAGACCGGCGTGGCGCTCTGGCGCCAGATCGCCGACCGGATCCGTGAGGCGATCGGCAACGGAGCCTATGACGAAACCGGAATGGTGCCGCCCGAAACGGTGCTGGCGCTGCAATTCGGCGTCAACCGCCACACGGTGCGCAGCGCCTTGGCGGCCTTGGCGCAGGAAGGCATCGTTCGCGCGGTGCAAGGTCGCGGCACGCTGATCGAGCGCAAGGAACGGCTGAATTTCCCGATCACCCGGCGCACCCGCTTCACGTCAGGCATCGGCGACCAGGCGCGCGAGATGCGCAGCCTTCTGCTCGATGAGGCGCAGGAGGAGGCGAGCGCCGAAGTCGCTCGCTGGCTGGGCCTGAAGCAGGGAGAACGGGTGATCCGCCTGGAAACATTGCGCCATGCCGACAGGCGGCCGGTGTCAAAGGCGACGAGCTGGTTTCCCGCCGAACGTTTCGCCGGGATCGGCGAGGCCTACCGCAAGCACGAATCGATCACCAAGGCTTTCGCCGAACTTGGCCTGCCGGATTATGTCCGCGCGACCACCGAAGTGACGGCCGCCCATGCGAACACGGCCGATCTGGCCGAGCTGGAGCTGACGCCCGGCGCGATCCTGCTGATCGCCAAGGCGATGAACACCGATCTCGAGGGGGTGCCGGTGCAATATTCGATCAGCCGGTTTGCGGCCGACCGGGTACAGTTCACCATCGAGAATTGAGACATGAGGTGCCAGCCGATTCCGGCTGGCACGGACGACAGAATTCAGTGCGCGCCGGACATGTCGCCGAGCACTTCCTTCGACGCGACGGTGGAATCCGCCTTCAGCTTGTAGACCATGGGAACGCCGGTCGCGAGGTTGAGGGCAAGCACGCCTTCCTTGGTCAGCTTGTCGAGCACCATGACCAACGAGCGCAGTGAATTGCCGTGTGCGGCAACCAGTACCTTCTCGCCGTTTAGCACGCGGGGCAGGATTTCGGTGAGGTAATAGGGCCAGACGCGGGCGCCGGTATCGCGCAGGCTCTCGCCGCCGGGCGGCGGTACGTCATAAGAACGGCGCCAGATGTGCACCTGTTCCTCACCCCATTTGGCACGCGCATCGTCCTTGTTGAGCCCGGAAAGGTCGCCGTAATCGCGCTCGTTCAGCGCCTGGTCGCGGATCGTCGGGAGATCGGGCTGACCGACATTGTCGAGGATGAGCTTCAGCGTGTGCTGCGCGCGCACCAGCACCGAGGTATAGGCGACGTCGAATTTGATGCCGTATTCGGCTAGCGCCTTGCCGCCGGCATTGGCTTCCTCGATGCCGAGCGCCGTCAGATCGGGATCCTTCCAGCCGGTGAAGAGATTCTTCAGGTTCCAGTCACTCTGGCCGTGGCGAACGAGGACGAGGGTTCCGCTCATGAATATGCCTCCGATATGTCGTTATTGGGAAGAAAGCCCGAGCACGTCGAGCATGGAATAGAGACCCGGCTTCTTGTCGCGCGCCCACAGCGCCGCCTTGATAGCGCCGCGCGCAAAGATCGAGCGGTCGGCAGCGCTGTGCGACAGGGTGACGATCTCGCCTTCGCCGGCGAAAAGCACCGAATGCTCGCCGATGACGGAGCCGCCGCGCAGCGTCGCAAAGCCGATCGTGCCGGCTTGCCGGGCGCCCGTATGACCGTCGCGTACGCGGACTGATTTCGAGGCGAGATCGATATTGCGCCCCTTGGCCGCGGCCTCGCCGAGCAAAAGGGCGGTGCCGGACGGCGCATCCACCTTGTGCTTGTGGTGCATTTCCAGGATTTCGATATCCCAGTCATCAGGCTCGAGCGCCCGCGCAGCCTGTTCGGCGAGCACGCTGAGCAGATTGACCCCGAGGCTCATATTGCCTGATTTGACGATGCGGGCATGGCGGGCCGCAGCAGCGATCCTGGCATTGTCGTCGTCCGAGCAGCCTGTGGTGCCGACGACATGGACGATGCGGGCCTGCGCGGCGAGCCCCGAAAATTCCACTGTCGCGGCCGGCGAGGTGAAGTCGAGCACGCCCTCGGCGTTGAGGAAGGCCTGGAGCGGATCGTCGCCGATGATGATGCCGGTCGGGCCGAGACCGGCGATCTCGCCGGCATCCTTGCCGATAAAGGGCGAACCGCTGCGTTCCACCGCCGCATGCAGCGTGGCGCCCTCGATGGTATGAATGAGCCGGATCAGCGTCTGCCCCATGCGCCCTGCCGCGCCAACCACCACCAGTTTCATCGCAGCATCGCTCATGTCAGTCTCACCAGGTCAGTTTGAATCGGAGGCCGAAGGCCTCTGCAGATTGTTGAGGCGAGCGTAAAGACCGTCGCTGACCTTCGCAAGCGTCTGGTGATTGCCTTCCTCGACGACCCGGCCTTGCTGCATGACGACGATCTTGTCGGCGCGCACCACGGTCGAAAGCCGGTGAGCGATGACGACGACAGTGCGTCCGGTCATCGCCTCGTCGAGCGCCTTCTGCACGGCGGCTTCGGACTCCGTGTCGAGGGCAGAGGTCGCCTCGTCGAGCAGCAGGATCGGCGCATTGCGCACCAGCGCACGCGCGATCGACAGCCGCTGGCGCTGGCCGCCCGAAAGCGTCACGCCGTTTTCGCCGACCGGCGTGTCGTATCCTTGCGGCTGCGCCGTGATGAAGTCATGCGCATAGGCAAGCCGGGCTGCCTCTTCCACCTCGGCATCGGTCGCTTCCGGCCGGCCATAGCGGATATTGTCGCGGATCGTCCCCTCGAACAGGTAAGGCTGCTGCGAGACATAGGCGAGCTGATGGCGCAGCGACTTCTTGGTGATGTGGGCGATGTCCTGTCCGTCGATCAGGATCTCGCCCTCGCGCGGATCGTAAAAGCGTGGAATGAGGTTGATGACCGTGGATTTGCCGGCCCCCGAAGGCCCGACCAGCGCAGTGGTCGCGCCGCCCTCGGCGACGAAGCTCACGCCGCTCAACACGCTCTCATTGCCGTAGCCGAAGGAAACGTTGCGGAATTCGATCCTGGCTTGCGTCACGGTCAGCGGCTGGGCGTCCGGCAGGTCGCGCTGGCGCGGCTCCATGTCGAGCAGTTCGTAGATCATCCGCGCATTGACGACGGCACGCTCCATCTGCACCTGCAGGCGGGCAAGCCGGCGGGCCGGGTCATAGGCAAGCAGCAGCGCCGTGACGAAGGAGAAGAAGGCACCCGGCGGCACATTGTAGTAAATCGAGCGGTAGGCGGCATAGGCCAGCACGCTGGCGACGGCAAAGCCCGCGAAACTCTCGGTCAGCGGAGACGTGCGCTCGGAAAGCCGGGCAATCCGGTTCGCCCTGTTTTCGGCGCCCTTGATGAGCTTGGTGACCTTGCGTTCCAGCTCGTCTTCCATCGTGAAGGCTTTCACGATGGCGATGCCCTGGATCGTCTCCTGCATGGCGCCGAGAACGTGGCTGTTCAAATGCACGGCCTCGCGCGTCGCCGAGCGCAGCCGCTTGGAAACATAGCGCAGCGCATAAAGCAGCGGCGGCGCCATGATGAATACGGCCAGGCTGAGCAATGGATCCTGGAGGATCATCACCGCGAGCAGCGAAACGAAGGTCAGCAGGTCGCGCACCGTCGAAGTGATCGTCAGGTTGAGCACGTCGCGGATGCCGCTGACGTTCTGGCTCACCTGCGCGGCGATATGGGCGGAGCGGGCTTCGCTGAAGAAGCCGACCGAAAGCGTCATCAGATGCGAATAGAGCCGGCGCTGGTAACGGGCGACGATATCGTTGCCGACCTTGGACAGCGCCACCGCCTGGCCGTAGCTCGCAAAGCCGCGCAGCACGAAGGCGATGAAGATCGAAAGACAGATGATCCAGACGACGTCGGCGCGCCGATTGGCGAAGGCTTCGTCGATGATCGCCCGCATGATCCAGGCGGTAAACGCCGTCGAAAGCGCCACCACGATCAGGCAGGCAATCGCAAAGACGTAGCCCCAGAGATGGTCGCGGCCGTTTTCAGCGATGATGCGCTTCAGGATGCCGGTTACGGTATCGCTGCTGACGCTCTGCGTTCTCGTTTCCGCCGCTTCCAAAAATCGGGTTTCCTGTCTCGTACCGAACGCGGCGCAGGGCGCGACGCGTACTTTTGCCGGCTCTATAAAGAGTTGGGATTGGTTTGGCTAGAGCGTCGCGTCCGGGGTGGCGCGCGCCAGGGTCAGCGCCGCCAGCGACGGCCTTCCGTCGAGACGCCGAAATTCGCCGGCATGCGCGCATAGGAGGAAAGCCCGGCAAGCGCTGCCAGCGGATGCGTCACCACATAGGTCGGGATGGTGCGAAGCAGCGCCGAATGCGGCGCCTTGTCCTCGAAGGCCAATCGGAATTCCGGTCTCTTCAGCGCCGGGAGGATCTTCTGCGAGATGCCACCGGACAGATAGACGCCGCCGCGCGCCATGAACACCATCGCCATGTCGCCCGCCACGCGGCCGAGATAGGTGGCAAACAGCGAGACGGTCTCGATCGCCGCCTTGTCACTGCCGGCAAGCGCGTGCGAGGTGATGTCGGCCGGATCCCTCATCGTCGGCTGGATGCCGTCGACCACGCAGATGGCATGGTAGAGATTGACGAGGCCGCGTCCGCAGAGGATCTGCTCGGCCGAAACACGGCCTTCGATCGTCTCGATATGCGGGAAGAGTTGATAGTCGCGCTTGCTGCGCGGCCCGAGATCGATGTGGCCGCCTTCGCCGGGGACCGGGATCCAGCTGTGCTGCGCATGCACCAGCCCGCCGACGCCGAGCCCGGTGCCGGGTCCGAGCACGACGCGCGAGGCGATCATGTCGCCGGTGGCGTCGCCGATGCGTTCGCGGTTCTCATCCGAAAGGGCGGCGACGGCCAGAGCCTGCGCCTCGAAATCGTTGACGACGAGCACGTCCTCGATGCCGAGGCCCTCGATCATCGTCTTTGGCCGCACCACCCAGTCGCAATTGGTCAGCGGGATCTCGTCGTCGTTGATCGGGCCGGCGACGGCAAGGATCGCCGAACGCGGCTGCACGGCGGTCTTGTCGAGCACGCCCTTCTGGATCGCTTCGTCGATCGTGGCGAAATCCGCCGTGCGCACGTTCGGAAACTGCTTTGGCTCGGCATAGGCGTCGGTCAGGATGGAGAAGCGGGCATTGGTTCCGCCGATATCGCCGATCAGGATCGGGAAAGGCAGCGGAGCGGTGCTGTGGTTCGGTTTGGGCATGGCCGGTTCCGTGCTGATCAGGCTTCGAGTGTGGGAAGAAGTTTTATAGCGGTCGCGTGGTTGAGCGCCATCGGAATATCGTAAACGATGGCGAGCCGCATCAGCGCCTTGACGTCGACATCGTGCGGCATCGGCGTCAAGGGGTCGACGAAGAAGATCAGGGCGTCGACCTCGCCGGTCGAAATCAGCGCGCCGATCTGCTGGTCGCCGCCGAGCGGTCCGCTTTTCAATCTGGTGACGTCGAGATCCGGGGCGGCGTCGAGCACCCGCCCGCCGGTCGTGCCGGTGGCGACGATCTTCCAGCCGGAGAGAATATCCCTGTTGGCGCGGGCGAACGCCGCCATATCGTCTTTCTTCTGGTCATGCGCAATCAATGCAAGGCATTTGCCGCCGGCCATGAACCCAATCTCCGCCCAAGCAATTCAATCGATTTGACCGCTTCTATACCAAGAATTTGCGATTTGAAAGACAAGGCGCCGGCGCTCCTCATTGGATTGCCGGCTTGTCGTTCGGAACCGGGCCGACATCGGGCAAGTCTCCCTCGTCATCGGCGGCCGGCTCTGCTGCCGGAGCGGCGGTGAGCGCGCTCGCAGCGGAAGATCCGCCGTAGGTGGCGGCCTGCATCGAGGCGACGGAGGCGGCATCGAGCACGGCGGCACAGGCCTTCGGCAGGTCGGAAACCATCATTTCGCGCGGTGGCTTCGGCGGCTTGGCGCCGGGCTTCGGCGGTTTCGGCGGCGCCCAGGGGGCCGGCGTGAACCAATAGGCGAGCGACTTGTCGCAGCCGTCGCCGGCGGCAACAGGTGCCTGCGGCGTGCATCCCGCAGCACCCGGCGGGCACTTGATGCGGATGTGGAAATGCGAGTCGTGGCCGTATATCGGCCGAAGCTTGCCGAGGTTGGTGCGGTCGCCCGTCCAGGTGTCGCACATCTTCTTCTTGATCGCCGGGTTGACGAAGATGCGCTCCACCTCGGGATAGCTTGCCGCCAGCATCAAGAGCCGCGCCCGCGATTGCGTCCAGACCTTGGGGTCGACGGTGAGGAACTTGTCCTTCTGCAGCATCGTCGTGAACGGCAGGTCCTCACGCTCCTTGGCCGTCATGTGGCGTGCCGGCATCGGCGTAAACCAGATATCGGCATCGAGGCCGATCTGGTGCGAGGAATGGCCGTTGAGCATTGGCCCGCCGCGCGGCTGCGCAATGTCGCCGACGAGGATGCCCGACCAGCCGGCATATCCAACCGCGTCCTGCGAAAACCGTTCCAGAAGCGCGATCATCGCCGGGTTGCCCCAGCGGCGGTTGCGCGAAAGCCGCATCGCCTGCCAGGTCGGCCCGTCTGTGGGAAGCGCCACCGCACCCGTCATGCAGCCCTTGGCGTAAAAGCCGATCGGCTGCGCCGGGCCCTGCGTCGGCAGGCTGGCGGCGCCGAACTGGCCCTTAGCACTGCCCGGGCTTGGCGCCTTCTGCTCAGCCCCGACATCGCCGGCGGCAAGGCTTGCGCCGATTGCGCCGGCAAGCGCCAGTTTGCCGAATGTCCTGAAAGCCTGAGCGAAGCCGAAAGCCATGCTGTTTCCTTGAGAAGTGATTTGCGTTCGAATCTATCGTGAAAAGTGATTTTGGTGAATCGATGTTTTGGCGGGCGGGGATAGAAGGAGCGCGAGGGTGGTGACGCCAACGGCTCAAATTTTCGCGAGTCCGGCAAAAACCAAACTCTCACCTGTTTTTCGCCCGTATTTTTCGTATTGTCGAACCCACCAATAATGAGGGGAAAGCGTGAATGGCGGCTTTGTGGTCGAAGATCGGTTTGTTTGTATCGCTGACGGGTGTCTTGGCGCCCATGACGGCAACGGGTCAGGACCAGCCCTTTCAGATCGGCAGCTCCGTCATCAGCGAGATGAAGTACAAGCCGGGCTTTGCGCATTTCGATTACGTCAATCGCGATGCCCCGAAGGGCGGAGACTTGCGTCTTTCCGCCAGCGGCGCCTTCGACACCTTCAACCCGCTGCTGGCAAAGGGCCAGATAGCGATAGGCCTGTCGCTTGCCTACGACACGTTGATGAAGCCGGCGGATGATGAACTCCTCGTCTCCTACGGTCTGCTTGCCGAGGGATTATCCTATCCCGCGGACGTCTCGAGCGCGACCTTTCGCCTGCGCAAAGAGGCGAAATGGGCAGATGGTCAGCCTGTAACCCCCGAAGACGTCATCTTCAGCCTTGATAAGACCAAGGAACTGAATCCCCTTGCCGGGAACTATTACCATCATGTTATCAAGGCGGAAAAGACCGGCGAGCGGGACGTTACCTTCACTTTCGACGAGAAGAACAATCGCGAACTGCCCAACATTCTCGGCCAGCTGATGATCGTGCCGAAACATTGGTGGGAAGCGCCCGGGCCGGATGGCAAGCCGCGCGACATTACCAAGACGACGTTGGAGCCGGTGATGGGTTCCGGTCCTTATAAGATCGCTTCCTTCTCGCCCGGCGCAACAATCCGTTATGAGCTGCGCGACGACTATTGGGGCAAGGACCTCAACGTAAATGTCGGCCAGAACAATTTCCGCAATGTCATCTACACCTATTTCGGTGACCGGGATGTCGAGTTCGAAGCCTTTCGCGCCGGTAATAGCGACTACTGGCAGGAGACGACGGCTTCCCGCTGGGCGACGGGATATGATTTTCCCGCAGTGAAGGAAGGACGCATCAAGAAGGAAGAGGTTGCAAATCCGCTGCGCTCCACCGGCATCCTGCAGGCGCTCGTGCCCAATATGCGGCGTGACCTTTTCAAGGATCAGCGGGTCCGCGAGGCGCTGAATTACGGCCTCGATTTCGAGGAGCTGAACCGGACCGTTGCCTTTAATAGTTACAAGCGCATCGACAGCTATTTCTGGAACACCGAACTCGCCTCCTCCGGCCTGCCGCAGGGGCGTGAACTGGAAATACTGCAGGCCATGAAGGACAAGGTTCCGCCTGAGGTCTTCACGACGCCCTACACCAATCCGGTCGGCGGCGATCCGCAGAAAAGCCGCGACAACCTCCGCAAGGCGATTGGACTGCTGAAAGAAGCTGGATGGGAGATCAAGAACAATCGCATGGTCAATAGCAAGACCGGCCAGCCGATGAGTTTCGAGATCCTGTTGTCGAGCCCCATATTGGAACGCTGGGCGGTGCCCTATGCCAACAATCTCAAGAAAATCGGCATCGATGCGCGGGTGCGCACGGTCGACGCCTCGCAAGCCGTCAACCGCGAACGCAGCTTTGATTACGATATGATCTGGAATGTCTGGGCAGAGACGATGAACCCGGGCAACGAGCAAGCAGACTATTGGGGATCCGGCTCGGTCAACCAGCAGGGCTCTCACAATTATGCCGGCATTGCCAACCCGGCGGTGGATGAACTCATACGTATGATTATCTTCGCCCCCAACCGCGATGAGCAGGTTGCGGCGATCAAGGCGATGGACCGAGTATTGCTGGCAAATCACTACGTCATTCCGCTGTTTTACCGCGATACCTATAACGTCGCCTATTGGAACACTGTCACGCACCCGGCCGAGTTTCCGGCCTACAGCCTTGGCTTCCCCGATGCCTGGTGGTCCACCTCGGCAAAATGAGCGGGCTTGCAATGCAGGGGGCCTCGGCTCCAAATGGCACGAACGAATCACCACACGCCGGCAGGGCCGGCAAAGGAAGGCTGGCGGATTGAGCGGCATTGGACTGGACGGCGGGCAGACAAGAAAAACATTCCCGGAGGCTGAAGGCTGATGGGCGCCTATGTCATTCGCCGCCTGCTTTTGATGATCCCGACCATTGTCGGCATCATGGCGATTTCCTTCATTGTCATTCAGTTCGCTCCCGGCGGCCCGGTTGAGCAGGTGATCGCCCAATTGACCGGTCAGGCCGATAGTGCCGACCAGCGCCTGTCTGGAGGCGGCGATCTTCCCGGCGGCGGCGACGAAGGCTCCAAATATCGCGGCGCTCAGGGCCTCGATCCGGAGTTGATCGCCAAGCTGGAAAAACAGTTCGGATTCGACAAGCCGCCGCTGACGCGATTCGGCGAGATGATGTGGAATTACATCCGCTTCGATTTCGGCGAGAGCTTCTTCCGCAACACCTCCGTGCTCGATCTCATCAAGGAGAAGCTGCCGGTGTCGATCTCGCTCGGCATCTGGATCCTGATCTTCTCCTATGCCATCTCCATCCCGCTCGGCATCCGCAAGGCGATCAGGGATGGATCGACCTTCGACGTCTGGACGTCGGGCGTCATCGTCGTCGGTTACGCCGTGCCGAGCTTCCTCTTCGGCATTCTCCTGATCGTGCTTTTCGCCGGCGGCTCCTTCTACGACTGGTTCCCGCTGCGCGGCCTGGTCTCCGACAATTTCGACCAGCTTGCCTGGTGGCAGAAGCCGCTCGACTATTTCTGGCACCTCACCCTGCCGCTGATCTCGCTGTCGCTGGCCGCCTTCGCCACGACGACGCTCTTGACCAAGAACTCCTTCATCGAGGAGATCAAGAAGCAGTATGTGGTCACCGCCCGCGCCAAAGGCCTGAATGAGCGGCAGGTGCTTTATGGCCACGTGTTCCGCAACGCCATGTTGATCATCATCGCCGGTTTTCCCGGCGCTTTCATCTCCGCCTTTTTTACCGGCTCGCTGCTGATCGAAAACATCTTCTCGCTGGATGGTCTCGGCCGCCTCGGTTATCTCTCGGTGGTCAATCGGGACTATCCGATCGTCTTCGCCACGCTCTACATCTTCTCGCTGCTCGGCCTCGTCGTCAGCCTGGTTTCCGACCTGATCTACACCTGGATCGATCCACGCATCGATTTCGAGCGGAGGGATGTCTGATGGACGCCGCCGCAAATCCTGCTGTCGCCACACCCGTCAAGCCGCCGCGCAAGGGCCTGCTGTCACCGACCAACATTCGCCGCTGGCAGAATTTCCGGGCGAACGGCCGCGGTTATTGGTCACTGTGGCTGTTCCTGCTGCTGTTCATCCTCAGCCTGTTTGCCGAATTCCTCGCCAACGACCGGCCGATCATCGCCTCCTACAAGGGCGAGATCCTGTTTCCGGTTCTCGTCGACTATCCCGAGGACAAGTTCGGCGGCTTCCTCGCCGAGACCGACTACCGTTCCTCTGTGATATCGGACGAGATCAATGCCAATGGCTGGATGATCTGGCCGCCAATCCGCTATTCCTACCGTTCGGTCAATTCGAACATTCCGCATTCGGCCCCGACCGCCCCCTTCTGGCTGATGACCAAGGAGGAGCGTTGCGCCGGCTATCCGCAAGGGGCGAACGATCCTGCCTGCACGCTCGGCAATCTCAACTGGCTCGGCACCGACGACCAGGCCCGCGACGTGCTGGCGCGCGTCATTTACGGTTTCCGCATATCCGTGCTCTTCGGCCTGGCCCTGACCATCTGCTCGGCTGTTATAGGCGTGACAGCAGGCGCGGTGCAGGGCTATTTCGGCGGCTGGACCGATCTCCTGCTGCAGCGCTTCATCGAGATCTGGTCATCGATGCCGGTGCTTTACATCCTGCTCATCATCGCCGCCATTCTGCCGCCCGGCTTCTTCGTGCTTCTCGGCATCATGCTGCTCTTTTCCTGGGTCGGCTTCGTCGGCATCGTGCGCGCTGAATTCCTGCGCGCCCGCAATTTCGAATATGTCCGCGCCGCCCGAGCGCTCGGCGTCAACAACCGCACCATCATGTGGCGTCACCTGCTGCCGAACGCCATGGTGGCGACGCTGACCTTCCTGCCCTTCATCCTCTCCGGCTCGATCACAACGCTTACCTCGCTCGATTTCCTCGGCTTCGGCATGCCGCCTGGTTCCCCTTCGCTCGGCGAGATGATCGCCCAGGGCAAGAGCAACCTGCAGGCGCCGTGGCTCGGGCTGACGGCCTTCTTCGCCATGTCGATCATGCTGTCGCTGCTGATCTTCATCGGCGAAGCCGTGCGCGATGCC
Source organism: Rhizobium ecuadorense (assembly GCF_001187535.1). Lineage (GTDB taxonomy): Bacteria > Pseudomonadota > Alphaproteobacteria > Rhizobiales > Rhizobiaceae > Rhizobium > Rhizobium ecuadorense. Next base: position 5,161 of record NZ_LFIO01000207.1, on the reverse strand, counting down.
TTCGATCCGAGGAAGACGTTTCAATGAGTGAGATGACAGAACCGCTCCTTTCCGTCCGCGATCTCTCGGTTGCCTTTCACCAGGGCGGCCAGACCTCGCTTGCCGTCGACCACATCTCCTTCGATATCGCCAAGGGCGAGGTCGTGGCGCTCGTCGGCGAATCCGGCTCCGGCAAGTCGGTCTCGGCCAACTCGATCCTGCGGCTTCTGCCTTATCCCTCGGCAAGCCATCCCTCCGGCGAAATCCTGTTCAAGGGCAAGGATCTCTTGAAGGCGTCCGAAAGAGCGTTGCGCGAGGTGCGTGGCAACGACATCACCATGATCTTCCAGGAGCCGATGACCTCGCTCAATCCGCTTCATACGATCGAGAAGCAGATTGCCGAGATCCTGGCGCTGCACCAGGGTCTCACCGGTCAGCCGGCGCGCCAGCGCATACTGGAATTGTTGAACCAGGTCGGTATCCGCGAGCCGGAAAAGCGATTGAAGGCCTATCCGCACGAACTGTCCGGCGGCCAGCGCCAGCGCGTCATGATCGCCATGGCGCTCGCCAACCGCCCGGAGCTGCTGATCGCCGACGAGCCGACCACCGCGCTCGACGTCACCGTGCAGGCGCAGATCCTCGAGCTGTTGCGGCAGCTCAAGGCCGTGCACGGCATGTCGATGCTGTTCATCACCCACGACCTCGGCATCGTGCGCAAATTCGCCGACCGCGTCTGCGTCATGACCAAGGGCAGGATCGTCGAAACCGGAACGGTCGAAGAGGTCTTTGCCAATCCCAAACACGAATATACCCGCCACCTCCTCGCCTCCGAGCCGCGCGGCGAGCCGCCGCTTGCCGACCCCGCAAAACCGATGGTGATGGAAGGTTCCGATATTCGCGTCTGGTTCCCGATCAAGGCGGGGCTGATGCGCCGCGTCGTCGATCACGTGAAGGCGGTCGACGGCATCGATCTTTCGCTGCGTGCCGGGCAGACGCTCGGCGTCGTCGGCGAGTCCGGCTCCGGCAAGACCACTCTCGGGCTGGCGCTCACCCGGCTGATTTCCTCGCAAGGGCGGATCGCTTTCGTCGGCAAGGATATAGCCGGCTATTCGTTCAGCGAGATGCGGCCGTTGCGCAACCAGCTGCAGGTGGTCTTCCAGGATCCCTACGGGTCGCTCAGCCCCCGCATGTCGGTCGGCGATATCGTCGCCGAAGGGCTGAAGGTGCATGAGCGCTCGTTGACATCGGAAGAGCGCGACCAGCGCGTCTGCTGGGCGCTGGAGGAAGTCGGTCTCGATCCCCTGACCCGCTGGCGTTACCCGCACGAATTCTCCGGCGGCCAGCGCCAGCGCATCGCCATTGCCCGCGCCATGGTGCTGAAGCCGCGCTTCGTCATGCTCGACGAGCCGACCTCTGCACTCGACATGAGCGTGCAGGCCCAGGTGGTCGATCTCCTGCGCGATCTGCAGAAGAAGCACGATCTCGCCTATCTCTTCATAAGCCACGACCTTAAGGTGGTGAAGGCGCTCGCCAACGACGTCATCGTCATGCGTTTCGGCAAGGTGGTCGAGCAGGGCCCGTCATCGGAAATCTTCCGCGCTCCGAAGGACGATTACACCAGGGCGCTGATGGCCGCCGCCTTCAACATCGAGGCGGTGCCGACATCAGCCGTCCAGCAGTAAAGATCATCATGCCGACACCTCCTCCCGTTCTCGTCGATATCAAGTTCAATCCCGAAGGCGTCGCCCGCGTGCTGCAGACGGCCTTTTCCGATCGCGGCAGCATCAATCTCGCCGACCCCGCTGATCGGGTGCGTGATCTCCGCGAAGCCGAATATGCGCTGCTCTGGAAGCCGGATGCCGACCTTTTCGCTCGGGCGCCGAAGCTCAAGGTGATCTTTTCTGGCGGCGCCGGCGTCGACCATATCATCGGCATGGACGGCCTTCCCGAGATCCCGATCGTGCGTTTCGTCGATCGCAGCCTGACGACCCGCATGAGCGAATGGGTGGTCATGCAATGTTTGATGCATCTGCGTGCCCAATACGCTCATGATAGCCATCAGCGGCAGCGCCAATGGGCCAAGCTGATCGCGCCCGAAGCGGCGGAGGTCACCGTCGGCGTCATGGGTCTTGGCATTCTCGGGCTGGATGCGGTCGCCAAGCTGAAGACAATGGGTTTTAACGTCATCGGCTGGTCGCGTAGCCGCAAGGAGATCGACGGCGTCGAAACCTTCGATGCCGGCGCCTTGGACAGCTTCCTCGGAAAGACCGACATCCTCGTCGGCCTGTTGCCGCTGACCCCTGAGACGACAGGGTTCTATGATAGCGGGCTATTTAAAAAGCTGCGCCGCAACGGCGCGCTCGGACGCCCGGTCTTCATCAATGCCGGCCGCGGCAGGAGCCAGGTCGAAGCCGATATCGTTTCTTCAATCCGCGGCGGCACCCTCGGCGGCGCTTCCCTCGATGTCTTCGCGGTGGAGCCGCTTGGCTCGGACAACCCGCTATGGGAGCTGGAAAACGTCTTCATCACGCCGCACGACGCGGCGGTTTCGGAAGAAAACGCGTTGTTCCGTCACGTCGAGACGCAGATCGCCCGGTTCGAGCGCGGCGAGCCGCTGCAATTCGTCGTTGACCGCGCCGTCGGCTATTAGAGCATCATGCCGAAACCTGTCAGCGCCTAATATCATCCGGATCTAAGCCCCCGGAACCTTCCAGACAGCCACCCGTTTCCCTGTGGAATTCTCGGGCCGGATCGGCCCGTCAAGACAGCGGAAGGAAACGATGATGGCGCATCAGACGGAAACACGCTGGGAAAAGTCTGACGGCAAGCTTCATAGGGAAGAGCAGATCCCGCCAGTGAAGGCAAGGCAGGGGCGCATGGGTTATCGCATTCTGCTCGTGCTGCTCGCCGCGCTGGTGCTGGCCTTCGTGGTCTGGATCCCGGTGGAGATCTGGGGTAAGCGCGAAGCAAACGAGGTGGCACCGCAGCAGCCCGGCCAGCAGTTGCAGTCGCAGCAGCCTGACACGGCACCTGCGCCAACGCTGCAAAACGGCACTGCGATTCCCACAGAGACGCAAAACGCGACACCGGCCGCCCCTGGCGTCACGCCCGCAACGCCGGCCCAGCCTGCCGCGCCAGCGCAATAAGCCTCCGGCAGATGATCTTCCGCATCCCGCCGCCGTACCGCGGCAAGATGTTTATTGATTTTTCTGGACTTTCTCTGCCGATTTTTCGATAAGAAGGCGCACGAGCCGGTTTCGTGCGCCGGCCCCGCACTTGGCAGCACTGGGGATTTTGGCAGCACCTGACCGGAGTGGACAGGGGCAGGAATTTTATGGCCAGGACCGATATTGCAAGACGCGTCTACAATCACGCTTGGAAACTCGATCCGATTGTCCGCAGCCTGATCGATACCGACTTCTATAAGCTCCTGATGCTGCAGATGATCTGGAAGCTTTACCCAGACGTGAACGCGTCCTTCACGCTCATCAACCGCACCAAGCGTGTGCGGCTCGCCGATGAGATCGACGAAGGCGAATTGCGCGAGCAGCTCGACCATGCCCGCACGCTGAAACTCTCCAAGAAGGAGATGATCTGGCTGGCGGGTAACAGCTTCTATGGCCGCGCCCAGATCTTCGAGCCGGAATTCCTCGCCTGGCTTTCCAACTTCCAGCTCCCCGAATACGAGCTGTCGAAGAAGGACGGGCAATATGTGCTGGATTTTCATGGGGCATGGAAGGAAACCACGATGTGGGAGATCCCGGCGCTGGCCATCGTCAACGAGCTGCGGTCGCGCTCGGCGATGAAGGCGCTCGGCCCCTTCACCCTCGATGTGCTCTATGCCCGCGCCAAGGCGAAGATGTGGTCGAAGGTCGAACGGCTGAAGGAATTGCCGGGCTTGCGTATCTCCGATTTCGGCACCCGCCGCCGTCACAGTTTCCTCTGGCAGCGCTGGTGCGTCGAGGCGCTGAAGGAAGGCATCGGCCCGGCCTTTACCGGCACCAGCAACGTCTTGCTGGCGATGGATTCCGATCTCGAAGCCGTCGGCACCAATGCCCACGAACTGCCGATGGTGGCTGCCGCCCTGGCGCAAACCGATGAGCAGTTGCGCAACGCGCCCTATAAGATCCTGCGCGACTGGAACAAGCTCTATGGCGGCAACCTCCTGATCGTCCTGCCGGATGCTTTCGGGACTGCAGCCTTCCTGCGCGACGCGCCGGAATGGGTCGCCGATTGGACCGGCTTCCGCCCGGACAGCGCCCCGCCGATCGAAGGCGGTGAAAAGATCATCGACTGGTGGAAGAAGATGGGCCGCGATCCGCGCCAGAAGCTGCTGATCTTCTCCGACGGTCTCGATGTCGACGCCATCATCGATACCTACCGGCATTTCGAAGGCCGTGTGCGCATGAGCTTTGGCTGGGGCACCAACCTGACGAATGATTTTTCCGGCTGCGCGCCGACCGAAATATCCGGCCTCAACCCGATCTCGGTCGTCTGCAAGGTCAGCGATGCCAACGGCCGTCCGGCGGTAAAACTCTCCGACAATCCGCAGAAGGCGACGGGCGACCCGGCAGAGGTGGAGCGCTACCTGAAATTCTTCGGCGCCGAGGACAGGATCGATCAGACCGTCCTGGTGTAGGCGAGGGGCATAGTGCCGCCATCCCGCGGCATATTGCCATGCCCGGCCATCGCATCCTCGATCGACCAGCCGAAGCGCCAGGCGTCGAACATCGAGTACCATTCTTGGAAATCGGTGATCGGCAGGATATCCGGCTTCGACATCGGATTGTCGGCGAGGCTGCGGCCACGCGCACGGTCCCGTACGCCACGCTCCTGCATCTCAAGCAGAGTCTCGAACATCGTCATCCCCCGGTTTTTATCCGATAGGTTTATGCAATCATCCTAATAAAGCATTGTCGAGTCCGAATTCGATAATTGGGGTTTTTCACAGGATTAGCCCCAAATCGCTAGTTCAGGGCAAAGTGAAGACCGGAGAGGCATCGCGATGATGCGATCTCCTTCACGGAAATAGCGTAACGGGGAGACCCGGCTTCCTGGCTGGGGTCCGCCGCCGAGCCTCCCGGCTAGCTGTGGAGCCTCAACAGGTTGTCCTCGATCAGGCCGAGCCTGCTGATAGGCGGTTTGGATTGTAGGCTGCCATGCGGCCGATGCCAATTGTAAC
>NZ_LFIO01001462.1 GCF_001187535.1 Rhizobium ecuadorense | reverse complement strand
GGTGGCACATCCGCTCGCAACGCTCGGCGCCCATACGATCAGCCACCGCGCGCTGGCCCGGCTGCCGGAAGCCGAAGCACGAATAGAAATGCAGGCTTCGGCCGATTACCTCGAAGCGGTGACCGGTATCCGTCCCGAGACGATCGCCTATCCCTATGGCACGCCGGACGCTGCGACCGCCCGCGAGGCGCGCATCGCCCGCAATCTCGGCTTTACCCTCGCGGTCACCACGCAACCCGGGCGGCCG
>NZ_LFIO01001175.1 GCF_001187535.1 Rhizobium ecuadorense | reverse complement strand
GGTTCATACCGAGCACGAGAATTCCAGCGAGCCCTGCAAAAAAGCCGGACAGGGTATGGACGATCAGCGTGTTGCGCGTGACGCTGACGCCGGAAAGCCGGGCCGCCAGCGGGTTCGCCCCAAGCGCCAGGAAACGCGCGCCGATCGGCATGCGGTGGACGAGCAGCAGAACGGCGATCGAGACAACGAGCCACAGAATGATGCCTGAGGGAATGCCGAGCGGCCGCGCCTGCCCGAGCAGAATGAC
>NZ_LFIO01000246.1 GCF_001187535.1 Rhizobium ecuadorense | reverse complement strand
CCGTTATACCGAAGCTTATGCCAACGAGATCGCAGCCTTCATCGCCGCGATCGAGAAGGGCTCCAAGATCTCTCCATCAGGCGCCGATGGTCTCGCAGCGCTCGCGCTCGCCGATGCCGCGGTTCAGTCCGTTAAGGAAGGCAAGCTTATCAAGATCGGCTGACGGCCCTCTCCCGACCGGAAGCCATGCATGAGATGGCCGGGCACCAGCCCGGCCATTTCGCGTTTGGCAGACATTCAATCAGGC
>NZ_LFIO01000308.1 GCF_001187535.1 Rhizobium ecuadorense | reverse complement strand
ACCTTGATCGGTGTCATCATCCTGGCGGTCGGAATATCAGCAATTCAGCAATTCGGCGGGTCGTTCTTCGTCGAACCGCTGTTCAACGGCGTCACCCTGCTGATTGCCATCGGCATAGCAGGTTACGCCCAGCGCAAGCGCGGAGCTGTGAGGAGGATCACACCCGCATCGAAATGAGGATGCCGGCTCAACCCGGCATTTCATAACAAACAAAATGGAGGAGTGAACATGAAGCGCAGAACGTTAT
>NZ_LFIO01001811.1 GCF_001187535.1 Rhizobium ecuadorense | reverse complement strand
ATTTTTCATGTTGTTTTCTCCTTTACGATCGGGATGATCCAACCTAGTCTCATTGACGTCAATCTTGACGTAATTGATCAATGTGAGGCTCCAATGTCGTGGCTGACTGCCGAGGAGGCGTTGCGGGCGCTGAAGACCAAGCCGCAGACGCTCTACGCCAATGTCAGTCGCGGGCGCATCCGTGCCAAGCCCGATCCCACCGACCCGCGCCGCAGCCTCTACCAGGCTTCCGACGTACAGCGGCTTG
>NZ_LFIO01000905.1 GCF_001187535.1 Rhizobium ecuadorense | reverse complement strand
GGTTTTGCCGTCAAGCGCGCCGAGCTGCTCGCAGAACCAGCTGCCGAAGGCGAAGGCGTTCTGCTCGAGATTGGCCTTCAACACATTGATCATGCCCTTGCGATCGAGCGATTTGCCTTGATGGCCGCGGCCGATGACGCCCGACATGGTGCGTGCGGCGCTGGCGAGTTCGCCGACATTGGCGGCGATTTCATTGGCGATCGACTTTGCCTCGAGGTTGGCCTGATCCATCGTCAGCGTCTGGACG
>NZ_LFIO01000176.1 GCF_001187535.1 Rhizobium ecuadorense | reverse complement strand
GCGGGCAACCTGCCGTTCCCGCCGCCGAAAAGCTTCTGCCGCAAGGGTCCTGCAGCATAGTCCGCCTTGAAGGTACCGCGCTCCTGCAGCACCGGGACGACCAGCTCGACGAAATCGCGCAGGCTTTCCGGCGCCACTGTCCGCGCCAGATTGAAGCCGTCGATTCCACCCTCTTCGATCCATGTCGTAAGATGATCGGCGATCTGGTTGGGTGAGCCCACAATCGGCTTCATCCGGCTGCCGAGCAC
>NZ_LFIO01000682.1 GCF_001187535.1 Rhizobium ecuadorense | reverse complement strand
CTTCTGCGCCAACAACCAGATTGCCTTCGGACTGATGGATGTCGTGCGCCTGGAAGCCCGGCTGCGCATCCCCGAGGACGTCGCCGTCATCGGCTTTGACGACGTGCCGGAATCCTCCTGGCTGAGCTACAGGCTCACCACCTTCCGCCAGGACCCGCTGACCATGGCGCTGCGCGCCGTCGAGCTGATGGAGCGGCGGCTTGAAAAGCCCGATGCGCCTCCGGGTTACGAACGCGTCATTCCGGAAC
>NZ_LFIO01001262.1 GCF_001187535.1 Rhizobium ecuadorense | reverse complement strand
GTGTCGCGCGCGGGGAAGCCTTCCGGCAGCTTCATGCCGTTGCGGGCCGGGATGTAGCCGAGCTTCACGAAGCCTTCCTGGCCCTTTTCGGAGAGCACGTAATCGACGAATTTCTTGGCGGCATCGGCGTTCTTGGTGCTGGCAAGGATACCGACCGGCTCGGTGACGGCCGAAACGCCTTCGCTCGGGAACACGAACTCTACGGGCGCGCCCTTGGCCTTCTCGCGGATCGGCAGGTAGTCGACGAC
>NZ_LFIO01000482.1 GCF_001187535.1 Rhizobium ecuadorense | reverse complement strand
GTGATGATGATTGGTGACGGAATAAACGACGCGGTCGCGCTGAAGACCGCGCATGTTTCCATGGTTCCGGCGTCAGGAAGCGACATCGGTCGCAGCGCCGCCGATTTCATCCTACTCAACGGAGACATGGACGGAATAAAGGTCGCGCTGACGACGGCGGGTCGTGCGGCCGTGCTGATCCGCCAAAATTTCGCTTTGGCTATCGTCTACAATGCGTGCAGCATTCCTCTCGCGCTGTTGGGTTATGC
>NZ_LFIO01000529.1 GCF_001187535.1 Rhizobium ecuadorense | reverse complement strand
GACCTATCTCCGGTCCAGCCTGGCGACGAGCCGGTCGCCAAACCACTGGATGCCGCAGACGAGCACGATGAGCACGGCCACCACCGCGATCATCACGCTGGTTTCGAAGCGCTGATAGCCATAACGGATGGCGAGATCGCCCAGGCCGCCGGCGCCGATCGCACCGGCCATCGCCGAAGCGCCGATCAACGTCACCAGCGTGACGGTGAAACCGGCGACGATGCCGGGCAGCGCTTCGGGCACCAGCACCTCGCGGATGATCGTCCAACGATTGCCGCCCATGGCGCGCACCGCATCGATCAACCCGCGGTCGACCTCGCGCAGCGACACTTCGGCGATGCGGGCGTAATAGGGTGTGGCGGCGATGGCGAGCGGCACGATGGCCGCCCAGGTGCCGAGTGCCGTGCCGACGATCAGCCGCGTCAGCGGGATCAGCGCCACCAGCAGGATGATGAAGGGCACCGACCGGAAGCCGTTGATGGTGGCGCCGAACGTGCGGTTGATCCAGAGATTTTCGGCGATGCCGCCGCGCGCCGTGACGACAAGGGCAAGACCGAGCGGCAGGCCGGCGACCAGCGAGATCACGCCCGAGGCGACGGTCATCAGCACCGTCTCCCACAGGGAGCGAACCAGCAGTTCAAGCATGATCGGTGTCATAACCAAGTACCTCCACCCGGGCGGACCGGGCCGTCAGAAATTGTTCGACCTTTCCGGCAAGCGCGGGGTCGCGTGCGGGAACGGCGATGAAGAACCGCGCCACCGGCTGGTTCTGGATATGGTCGATGCCGCCATGGACGAGGCGGAAGGAATGCGGCAGCGCCGCCGAGAGTTCGGCAAACAGGGCACCCTGCGCTTGCGGACCGGCCAGATCGACGCTGAGGATCGCCTCGCTGCCTCCAGTCGCCGACAGCCGGCCGGCGATATGATCGGGAAGCTGGGGACGGATGCCGCCGAGCAGGCTCCTGGTGATGGTCTCTCGCGGATCGGCAAAGACCGACCAGACCTGCCCCTCCTCGACGATCCGCCCGGCGTCGATGACCGCGACGCGATCGGCAATGCCGCGCACCACTTCCATCTCGTGGGTGATCAGCAGAATGGTCAGGCCAAGCTTACGGTTGATGTCCTTCAGCAATGCCAGGATCGACCGGGTCGTCTCAGGGTCGAGCGCCGATGTCGCCTCGTCGGACAAGAGCAGCGCCGGGCGCGCCGCAAGCGCACGGGCGATGCCGACGCGCTGTTTCTGGCCACCGGAGAGCGATGCGGGATAGGCTTTCGCCTTGTCGGCAAGGCCGACGAGATCGAGCAGTTCATGCGCCCGCCTCAAGCGTTCGTTCCTGGCGATACCCTCGATCTTCAGCGGCAGCGCGACATTTTCCTCGACTGTCTTGGCGGACAACAGGTTGAAATGCTGGAAGATCATGCCGATGCGGCGGCGCAGCGGCTGCAACTCATGTTCGGCAAGCGCCGTGATATCGCGGCCTTCGATGAGGATCTCGCCGCTGTCGGCGCGCTCCAAGCCGTTCAGGCAGCGGATCAGCGTCGATTTGCCGGCGCCGCTACGGCCGATGATGCCAAGGATCTCGCCTCTCCTCACGGTCAGCGAAATGCCGTCGAGCGCGGGTGTGGTCCCGAAGCGCCGCTTCACATCGGTCAGCCTCACCACCTCTTCGGCAGCGGCCGCTTGCGGCTGTGCCGCGATCGCCGTGGTGGAAACAAAGGAATTCATGTGCTTTTCCTTACAAAGACCGAAGGCGGCCCGGGCAATCAACGCCCGGACCGCCTCTCGGCAGGCCTTAACCCCGGCCCTATTGCGGATCAATAGGCGCTGAGACCCGTCCCCTTGTAGACCTTGTCGAACTCGGCCTTGACGGTGTCGTTCTGATAGGAAGAGACGAGTGTCTTCACCCAATCCGCATCCTTGTTGTCGTCCTTGACGGCGATGAAGTTGCGATAGGGATTGTCGGCGATCGGCTCCTGGGCAATGCGTTCGGCCGGAGAAAGACCGCTCTTCAGCGCCCAGTCGGTGTTGACGACACCGGCATCCAGATCGTCGATCGAACGGCCGACGATGCCGGCGTCGAGTTCCTTGATTTCGATCTTCTTCGGATTGTCGGTGACGTCGGCGACGGTCGCCAGAATGCCGGTGCCGTCCTTCAGCTTGATCAGGCCTTCGCTCTGGAGAACGCGCAACGCCCGGCCTTCGTTCGAGGGATCGTTCGGCACGCCGATGACGGCGCCATCAGGAATCTCCGCAACGGATTTGTACTTCTTGGTGTAGAGGCCAATCGGCCAGACACCGGTATAACCGACGCGAGTGATGTGGTAGCCGTGTTGCTTGATCTGGTTGTCGAGATAGGGCTGGTGCTGGAAGGCGTTGGCGTCAAGTTCGCCGCGCTCCAGCGCTTCATTCGGCTGCGTATAATCGTTGAAGGTGATCGTTTCGATCTTGAGGCCCTTCTTGGCCGCCTCGCTGGTGACCACGCGCCAGATATCCTCCTCCTCGCCGGCCATGATGCCGACCTTGATCGACTTGTCCTCGGCAAAGGAAGGAGCAGGTGCTGCAAAAGCAAAAAGTGTGGCAGCAGAAACGGCGACGGCGGCCAGAGCCGCGCGGCGCGAAAGGTGGAAGCCGTGAAGATTTTTGTTCTTGCTCATTGTTATATCCCGTCTGACTGAATGAGGCCGAACGCCCCGAGCAGGCGAATATTGGCAAATGCGTGGACCGGGAGCGAAGCAGGAAAGTCTGATATGAAGGAAGGGTCGGAAAAACTCTTGCCCTGCCATCGATATCGGCAGGATAAATTTCTACCAAATTTATGGATTGATCGCGGCTTATAAGCATATTCTAAAAATGAAGACGGCGCCCTCGGAGCGCCGCCTTCGAGCCTGTTTCCGCGACCTTTTACTCGGCAGCAATGAGGGCTTGCGTGCGGGCGGGAAAGAAAGCCGAAAGCTCGCCGATGACTTCTCCAATTCGCTTGGCAAGCGGTTCGGATGAGACGCGGTAATCGGTGAAGTCGCGATCGGACGCATAGACGGCCGTCGGCAGCGTGTGCGACATGAAGAAGCCGAAGAGCGGGCGCAGCTGATGCTCGACCATCAGCGCGTGCCGGTCACCGCCGCCTGTCGCGGTGATGACGATCGGCTTGGCGCGTAGCTCATGCGGGTCGATCAGGTCGATCAGATGTTTGAACAGGCCGGGATAGCTGCCCTTATAGGTCGGCGCGCCGATGACCAGCAGATCGGCATTGACAATGTCATCGATGACTTCTTTTGCGCGGCTGTCGAGATCGCCGCGGCGCAGCGCCTGGCCAAGCGAGGGGCCGACATCGGAGAGGTCGTAGAGGGTGTTCTCGAAGCCGTATTTTTCACCGGCAAGGGCGGCGATGTTTTCGACCAGTGCGAAAGTCTTCGAGGGACGGTTGAAGCTACCCGCCAGGCCGACCAGTTTGTAAGCAGACATGCCATTTCCTTCCGATATCGTGCCGCGACCGATTATTGGACAGATATTATCTATAAAAATAGTGGATTAAAGCAAGCCTATCCTCTTCATCATGATGAGGAGAAAAATACATTCTCATCCGCAGGTGATCGCCTGCTTGCGACACCGCATCACGCATTGAGCCCGGAATATGGCGGATATTCCAGGTCGATGCGTTGTCGAAGCGCTATATCGCCTCAGACTGGCTTCGGGATGCGCGGCAGGAAGATCGTCAGCAGACCGAGAAGCGGCAGATAGGAGCAGATACGGTAGACGAAATCGATGCTATGGGTATCGGCGAAACTGCCGAGCAGTGCTGCACCCAGCCCCCCTGCCCCGAACGCAAAACCGAAGAAGACGCCGGCGATCAGCCCGACGCGGCCGGGCACCAGTTCCTGTGCGAAGACGACGATCGCCGAAAAAGCCGAAGCGAAGATCAGGCCGATGACGATGCTGAGCACGCTCGTCCAGAACAGGTTTGCATAGGGCAGCAGCAGCGCGAAAGGAATGACGCCGAGAATCGAGAACCAGATGACGAAACGGGCGCCGAAGCGATCGCCGATCGGCCCGC
>NZ_LFIO01000231.1 GCF_001187535.1 Rhizobium ecuadorense | reverse complement strand
GTAAAATGCATGCGGAACCAAACTCACTGCAACCATGACGCCTACTCCCGTGACCTGTGGACGATAGCAGAAACCCCAGAAATGAGAATGCCTCAGCTCGTCCAGGTCGTCATCTGGTGTATAATGATCACCCGTCGACCGATCCGGCTTCCAATTCGCGTTTTCGCACAACGACTTTCCGGCGCGGAGACGCGGCACGGCTCCGAAGCCGCTGTTCGTCGTCGGGTAGTACCTTCAAATGGGCGGCT
>NZ_LFIO01001032.1 GCF_001187535.1 Rhizobium ecuadorense | reverse complement strand
ACTGGTGCACAGCTTAGATTCCGGCGATGAGAAGGTCGTCCGAGCAATGAGACAAACAATCCGCGGGATAGCACGCAACGCCCGGCTGGCGTGGGACCTCGCATATCGCGATATCGCCGCCCGTTATGGTAATTCCATCGGCGGTCCTTTCTGGCTTATCATCACCCCCGTGAGCTTCGCCGGGATCTATTGGCTTGTGTTCGCATACTTCTTGCGCCTCAAATGGCTGGACCCTGTAACGGGAGCAG
>NZ_LFIO01001687.1 GCF_001187535.1 Rhizobium ecuadorense | reverse complement strand
GGATGCATCTGTTCGACGGCGAAACAGAAATGGCCCTCAAGGCCAACTGAGACAGAGCCGATGCGTCTGGAACGAGGGTGTGGATGACTACGAAGCTTAAAATCACCGCGATCAAGCCCTATCCAGTATGGGTTGGAACGCGCAACCAGATGCTCGTCAAGGTCGAGACCGACAACGGCATCTTCGGATGGGGCGAGAGCGGCTTGAGCGGTCGCGAGAAGGCCGTGGCCGGCGCGATCGAGCACTAT
>NZ_LFIO01000448.1 GCF_001187535.1 Rhizobium ecuadorense | reverse complement strand
CTGAGGCGGAGATTGCCGAACTCGACCTGAAGGCGGAGGGGATCACCTCGGTCATCTGGGCCACGGGGTTCAGTCCAGATTGGTCCTTCATCGGACTGCCGATCTTCGATGGCAATGCCTATCCCGTTCATCGCCGCGGCGTCACTGTCGTCGATGGCGTTTACGTGCTCGGACTTCCCTGGCTCTGGACCTGGGGCTCGGGCCGGTTCCTCAGCGTCGGTAGGGATGCCGAACATGTGGTCGGGCAT
>NZ_LFIO01000860.1 GCF_001187535.1 Rhizobium ecuadorense | reverse complement strand
GTATGCGGCGAGCAAGGCGGCGCTGCACGCGTTCGCACGCGGGTGGCTCAACGAACTCAAGGGCAGGAATATACGGGTGAACGTGCTGCATCCGGGGCCGATCGCCACACCGATGCAGGACCAAGTTCTCACCGAGGAGGCGAAGCAAATGTTCGAATCCCTGATCCCGCGGGGAAAGATGGGTCGACCTGAGGAAATTGCGGCGGCCGCGCTGTTTCTTGCTTCAGACGATTCGAGCTTCGTGAATG
>NZ_LFIO01000457.1 GCF_001187535.1 Rhizobium ecuadorense | reverse complement strand
GACGCACAGCGCTGTCGTGATCCGGACGGGAAATCATGTTGGCATGGGATAGTCAATGCGAAGGGGCCGGCCAGGCTGATCTTCAGTCCTACCCGACCCTTCTTCAATCAACTGATGCGCAGGCCTCCCGAACGCCGGCGATCCCTTACCGGCTGCGCTCAGTGCGCGGGGATAAATGAGCCCGGCGCTCATCCGCCGCAGCAAGCTCAGACCAAGGTCCGACCTGTCTCGGACTTCATGCCCATACT
>NZ_LFIO01001833.1 GCF_001187535.1 Rhizobium ecuadorense | reverse complement strand
CTGGGATCTTTCGACCGCCGAATTCATCGGGCTCGAAAACTTTCAGCAGTTCTTTTCCGAACCATTCCTGGTCAAGGGACTGGTCAACACGCTGATCTACGCCGTGACGACATCCGGCCTGAAGACGGTCTGCGGGTTGCTACTCGCCGTGCTGCTGACCAGCAATATCTTCGCCCGCAGCTTCCTGCGCACGCTGGTCTTCTTTCCCGTCCTGGTCTCGACGATTGGCATCGGCATCACCTTCACGG
>NZ_LFIO01001773.1 GCF_001187535.1 Rhizobium ecuadorense | reverse complement strand
GAAGATCATTGCGGAGAAGAAGAAGGCTCTCAAGCCCACCAAGAAGGCCGCGAAGGGCAAGCCGGACGCCACTCAGGGCTCGAATGTCGTGAACATCATGGACGCGTTGAAAAAGTCCGTGGCCGCAGAGCTGAAATCGAGCAAGGCCCGGTGACATCATGCACGACGTGATCACGATACCAATCATGGAAATTGCCGTGTCTTTGCCGGATCGAGAACACTTCGCAACGGCATCCACGATATCGGGC
>NZ_LFIO01001881.1 GCF_001187535.1 Rhizobium ecuadorense | reverse complement strand
ATACGCCGCCTATGCCCGGTGGTCAGCGCCCGGCTTCCAACAACGCTCGAAGCTTGTAGTGGATCGCTGAGGCGAGATATCGCGCCCGGTCCGCCTCCGAAAGCCGCCGGCCAAGGGTTTTCATCAGCTCCGGCATCGTCACCTTCTCTCCCGTAAAAAGCCGATGGTCGACCGGCATTCCGGCCTCGACCACACCGCCTTTGATGACGCGGCAATAGATGCCGGGACGGGCGGCGTCCATATAGCGC
>NZ_LFIO01001797.1 GCF_001187535.1 Rhizobium ecuadorense | reverse complement strand
CAATACGACCATCATGCCGTTCTGCCTTCAGGAAAAGGGCAAATCGCTGCGAGAGGTGCTAACGGCCTATCATGCGCTCGCAGAGGGCCAGTGTTATACCGACGTCAGTTTTCATCTGATCATATCCGACCCGAGCGACGCCGTGCTGGGCCAGGAGTTGCCAGCGCTTGTGACCGACGGCTATCCGTCGCTGAAGGTCTTCATGACCTATGAGAGCCTGCGCCTCGATGACGCGCAGATCCTAAAGA
>NZ_LFIO01000446.1 GCF_001187535.1 Rhizobium ecuadorense | reverse complement strand
GCTCGGTCGCCGATCGGCCCGCCGAGGAACGTGCCGACGGCGACCGAGCCGAGGAACAGAAAGAGCATCAGCTGCGCCTGCTGGACGCTCAGCGCAAACTTGTCGATGACATAGAAGGTGAAATAGCTCGACACGCTCGCCATGTAGACATTCTTCGTCGCTGTCAGCAGCACGAGGATCAGCAGCGCCCAGACGACCCTGTTCTGCGGCAGCGGCAGAGCCCGGCTCACCGCCGGCTTGCTGGCGTTCTGGCGACGATGGCCAATATACCAGTTTCCGACCCAGCTCAGCACGACCATGCCGATCATGGCGATGGCGGCAAACCAGGAGACGCTATGTTGGCCGAGCGGCAGCACGATGAAGGCGGCGAGCAGCGGACCGATCGCCTGGCCGGCATTGCCGCCGACCTGGAAAAACGACTGAGCGAAACCGTGGCGGCCGCCGGAGGCAAGACGGGCGACGCGCGAGGATTCCGGATGGAAGACCGCCGAGCCGAAGCCGATCAGGCTGGCCGCAACCAAAAGCAGGGCGAAACTGCCGGCATTGCCGAGCAGGATGAGCCCGCAGAAAGTGCTCGCCATGCCGACCGGCAGCGAATAGGGCATCGGCCAGCGGTCGGTGACGATGCCGACCAGCGGCTGCAGCAGCGACGCCGTGACCTGGAACGTCATGGTGAGGAGGCCGATCTGCGCGAAACTGAGATCGTAGTTCGCCTTGAACAGCGGATAGAGTGAGGCGAGCAGCGACTGCATGATGTCGTTCAGCATGTGGCAGAAGCTGACCGCCACCAGGATGGACATCGTAGTTTTTTCGAAACGGGGCGCACGCTCGGCAACGGTTGCCATGGGCATTTCTCCTGGACGGCCCGGTTGGTTGCCGTGCCGCGTCGCTTTGTTCGATGGATTTCGGGCGATCGGGGCTGGGGAAGATGATCAAGCGACGGTCGCTGACGTGGATTTAGCGTAAGGCGGGCGGCAATTACAGCCCAGTTTCATCAGGATCGGTACGGCTTTTGTTCGATTTGCCCTTTTGCCGCTTCATTCTGCGTCGCTTCACCTCTTGCCGGACGGGGGTTTTCCTACCACACTCGGTTGCGATCATCGGCTATATGGTAGGCGATGTGAAAACAACCATGGAAAACCGGGGCGGGGAATACTACAGCTGCGCTGATTGAAAATGCGATCGAGGCTGAAACACGCGATGAATGTCAAGACACCGAATGCAATAGACGGCTATGTCGGAGCGCGCATTAGAATGCGCCGGCAGTTGCTCGGAATGAGCCAGGAACGGCTTGCCGAGCAAATCGGCGTGACCTTTCAGCAGGTTCAGAAATACGAGAAGGGCATCAACCGCATCGGTGCGAGCCGTCTGCAGCGGATAGCCGATGTGCTTCACACGTCGCCGAGCTTCTTCTTCGAACAGGAAAATTCCGAGCCGTTGACGTTGCAAGGGCTGGATCTGCCCGCAAATACCGATCCGGTCGCCGAATTCCTGCGAACGAAAGAGGGATTGGTGCTCAATCGCGCCTTTCTGAAGATCGCCGACCGGAATATCCGTGAAACCATCATCCAATTGGTGAAGGCGATGGCGCAAGCGGAAAGCGGCGGTGTAACATTGGGTGTCCCTGTGGCGGATATCACCCTTCCGCTCGGAGAATAGTCAGGCATATCGGCAGGCACTATCCGCATGAAGCTCAGGCTCGAGTCATTTGGTGAGTTGCGACTGATCGACCAGGCAGGGCGACCTGCGGCGTTCCCGGAAAAAGGCCTGCTGGCGATTTGTTATCTGCTGGACCGTGATCTGCGGGACGGAGCCGGGAGCGAATATCCGCGCTCGGCGCTGGCGCGGTTCTTGTGGGACAGCCATGACAATTCTGACATCATGGCCAACCTGCGCAAAACCATATCGCGTATTCAGATGCGTCAGACCGAGCTGGGCGCCGAACTTCTGGCCTTCACGGCGACCGGTGTGCGGGTCAGGCCGGATGCCTTTTCCGGTGATTTCTTTGAACTTGCCAACCCCGAAGGCGAAGGCGCCCTTGGCAAGCTGCAGCGGCTGGTTGCCATCTTTCGCCAGGATTTCCTGGCTGGGCTCACCGACCAAAGCGCCAGTACGCGGCAATGGATCGCCGGCCAGCGCGACCGGCACATGGCGGTTCTTGTGGATGCGCTGAAGACGGCGCTGCCGATGGCGCGGTCGCGAGAGGATGTGAGCCTGATCAAGGAGGCGGCGCTCAGGATTTTCCGCGAGGCGCCTGATGACGAAAACATTCGTCGTATCCTTCTTGAGGCCTATGAGTCCGAAGGACAGCTGGAGAAAGCCCGCCGGCTTTTCGAGACGAGCAAGCATGAGCTGGAAAGCGCATTCGATATCGGCCTTGACGTCCAGGCGCTGGGAGAGGTCCGCAAAATTTTTGACGGCGGTCAACAACTGCAGAGCTTCGCGGTGCCGCTCACCGACGGCGTTCGGGTTCCTGGTCCCCTACCCCGTTGCCCCCTGCCCCGTCTGGTGCTGCTGCCGCCGGGCGGGACGGATGCGATCGGTGCTTTGCCGATGCTCTCCGACGCGCTGATCGAGGACGTGACCATCGGTCTTTGCGCGCTGAATACGGTTTCGGTGGTGGCGCCCCATACGGCCGCCCGAATCGCACGCAACGCCGACAAGGATCAGCTGATCAAGCGCCATTCGATTTCATACGTTCTCGACACCAGGCTGAGCCATAGCGCGGGCATCCCTGCGCTCTTTGTCCAGCTGATCCATGCCGGTAGCGATGAAGTCATCTGGGCCGAGCGTTTCAGCCTCGAGAAATACGAACTGATAAGCCACCGGCGCGACATCGCACGGCAGATTGCCAGAGAGCTTGCCGGTCAGGTCCGCCGGCATGAAACCATGCGCGATTCCTTCGAGGGTAATTCGGCCGCGTATCACAGCTACCTTCTCGGTCTGCGGGATGTGAAGCGGCTTGCCCTCCCCGACGTGCGCCGCTCTCGAAAGGCTTTCCGCGAGGCGCTTCAACACAGCACACATTTTGCCCCTGCGCTCAGCGGATTGTCACGCACGTATCTCGTCGAGTGGCTGCTGACGGCACGCGGCGACAGCCAGTTGCTCGGCCTTGCGGAGGACTATGCGAACCGGGCAATCGTCGCCGATCCTTCGTTTGCGGCCGGCTTTCGTGAACTCGGCGTTGCCAAGCTCTATCTCGGGGACATCGATGAAAGCGTCCTGGCGTTGAAGCTCGCCGAAGAGCTGAGCCCGCATTATGCCGATGGCATCGCAAGTTATGCCGATACGCTCGTCCACGCGTCGCGCCCTGCCGATGCACTGGCCAAGATCGAGCGGGCCATCTCCCTCAACCCGCTGTGCCCGACCGACTATCTCTGGACGGCGGCCGGGGCGAATTTCGCCCTCGGCCATTATGCCGAGGCGCTCGAGCAGATCTCCATTATGGACGACCGCACACCGGCGGACCGGCTTTCGGCTGCCTGCTGGGCCATGCTCGGCGATATGAAAAACGCGCGTATCTATATGCGCAAGGTGCGCGAGATCTATCCGGATTTCGATGTCGACAAATGGCTTTCGGTCGTCCCTTTCAAAGAGCAATGGCAGAAGGAACAGTATCGCGAGGCGTTGCGCAGGGCCGGCTTCTGAAGTCTGGCCCCGAAACTGTAAGCCGGCAGATCCTGTCACGCCTGTGTCACGCGCGTTTTTCGTTCAAGAGGATTAAACTGACTTTGCTCTGCCGGCATACACCGGCAAGGGAAGCAGGAGAGTTCTCAGATGTACGACGCAACCGAAGCAACAATCACGCCGAAAAGTGAGGAAGAGCTCAAGGAGCTGGTATCGCTCGCCAGGCTCGTTGCCTATGCCCGAGAGAACGCCAAAGACCTGAACGCCGAATTCTCC
The DNA here is from genome assembly GCF_001187535.1 of Rhizobium ecuadorense. Taxonomy (GTDB): domain Bacteria; phylum Pseudomonadota; class Alphaproteobacteria; order Rhizobiales; family Rhizobiaceae; genus Rhizobium; species Rhizobium ecuadorense. The sequence continues at coordinate 254 of NZ_LFIO01000446.1, read as the reverse complement.
GCCTATTGCCTGGACCTTGCGCTCGGCGCCCTGCTGCAGGACCTCGACAGAAGCGGCGTATCCCTTTCTCCCGAAAGCGGCCAGGACAGTAGTCTGCTCGGCACGCGGCACTGAAGCTCGGCGCGCTACGCGCATCGATATTTGGATTCCTGCTTATTGCGATCGGCTATGATGCCGACGCGATTTTCGTTGCGGCGATTCGGCCCGTCAAGACGCGATTGCGGCGTGGACCCCGCCATAGGGCGGGCATGTCC
>NZ_LFIO01001638.1 GCF_001187535.1 Rhizobium ecuadorense | reverse complement strand
TTGATCTGGTCCAGAAAAAACCTTGTCAGCTCTCCCTCGTTCTTGCCTTCAAAGGGAAGCTTCATGGCTTTTAGGAGCTCAACGATGATGTCGCGCGTCAGGGATTTTTTCGGCAGCTTGGCGCCGATGACGGGCTGGATAAGTTCGCCGTATTCATCAACCCTCGGCTGGAGTTCCGGAACCTTCGAAAGCGCGTGCCTGAATCCGGTCGTCTTGCCGGTGCCGGCCGGCCCAGTGATGAAGTAGCCG
>NZ_LFIO01001731.1 GCF_001187535.1 Rhizobium ecuadorense | reverse complement strand
GTCTCACCGAGACCCGCTGGCCCGACGGCGAAACCGTGATGGATCGTTCGCAGGGCGTTCAGCCGGACAGGCTGAAGGAACTGGTGCGTTACTGGCAGCTTTCCGCAGTTTCTCACCAATATCGATGGACTGGACATTCATTTCATCCATGTCCGCTCCCGCCATGAAAACGCGCTGCCGCTGATCATGACCCACGGCTGGCCGGGTTCGGTCTTCGAGTTGCTTGACGTCGTCGGGCCGCTCACGGAT
>NZ_LFIO01000939.1 GCF_001187535.1 Rhizobium ecuadorense | reverse complement strand
GGACAGGAAATACACTGATATCTGTCACTTATTCAACTGCAAGTACATTTTTTCTCGAGTGATAAAAACCTTTGAAGACGTGTTTTCCTTGCATCTAATCCAGCATATCCATCAGAGTTCGCACCGTGTTCCAGTGCGCAGCATACCGACCGTCAGTAGCGGCATCATTTCCTGTCTGAGTAAAGAAGAAGCGGGGCTATATGATCATTTCGGTGAGGCCGCGCACGGTGTTCCAGTTGCGCATCGTAC
>NZ_LFIO01001064.1 GCF_001187535.1 Rhizobium ecuadorense | reverse complement strand
GGCGCTTCGACACGCCGTTCGGCGCCGTCTATGCCACGAACATCACCCCGGACACTGAAAGCGGCATCGGCGCGTGGTCGTATCCAGCCTTCGAACGGGCCATGCGAGAGGGCGTCAGCCGCGACGGCCATCACCTCTATCCCGCCCATCCCTACACCTCGTTCGCGGCCGCCGAGGAAGCCGATCTTCAGGCGCTCTACGCCTACATGATGACGCAGGCGCGGGTCGCCGAAAAGGCGCCGGAGACAA
>NZ_LFIO01001357.1 GCF_001187535.1 Rhizobium ecuadorense | reverse complement strand
TCAGATGCTCGCGTTCCGCAACCGCGACGAAAATGGAAAGTTGTTCAAATGTCATGATCAATCGTTCGATTATACCGAATGAATCATACTAAACTATTCAATGGAAGTCGACAATTGTGTGTGGGACAGTGCAGTCCTTCCGCAAGGTCTTGCCGATGCTCGTTTCCGCCTCCCGTTCCCCGTCGTTTCCTGCCGTCCTGCCGGGACTCGTTCTTTGTGCGGTGGTCACGCTCGCTGCGCATCTTGTTG
>NZ_LFIO01001264.1 GCF_001187535.1 Rhizobium ecuadorense | reverse complement strand
GGTCAGGACGTGGGTGCTGCCGCCATCAGCGACCCTGGGATCTTCGGTCCGCGTCAAGGGAATTCTCCTCGAGCTGCGGGCGCGGTTGCCGATCGCTTCGAAAAAGTCGCTGGATATCGAGCAAGGAGAACTCACGCTGGCGATGCCTGCAAGTGCCAAGGCAGAATTCCATGGCGCGGCCTCGGTTGTCGCCGCTGCGCTGGAAGACATCGAAAGCATGCCTGTAATCCCGCGCGAGATCCAGGATCG
>NZ_LFIO01000825.1 GCF_001187535.1 Rhizobium ecuadorense | reverse complement strand
CGATACGTATGGCGCATACTTCTACTCGACCCTCTTTATTTCATCGCGCATTTTCATCGCACGTTAATCCAAAGCCTACAGCTGGCCTCCCATTTGTCAAGGACATAGACAAATTACTTAGTTCGATGTATTGAATTCCAGTTGGTCTCGCTAGTTGCGAACTCAAAATCGCCCCCATTAAGTATGTGCTCCGAACTAATTGGACTGAGCTAGCCGGATGGCAATGACATCTTCTGTCGCACAGACTCC
>NZ_LFIO01001776.1 GCF_001187535.1 Rhizobium ecuadorense | reverse complement strand
GAACTGGCATCGACAAAAGAGTCGTTCGAAACAGGAATGAGCGCGGAGCAGGCTGCTTTCGACAAGGCATCTGCGGAACAAGAGACACAGGATCTGGCCCGTCAGTGGGCTATTCTGCGGCTCGCCTCAAAACTGCTATCGACGTCTTTGGAACGCTACAGAGAGTCACAGGCAGATCCGCTGCTCGCGCGGGCAAGCGAGTACTTCTCCACTTTGACGAACGGCTCCTTTGTTCGCTTGGTGCAGGAA
>NZ_LFIO01000581.1 GCF_001187535.1 Rhizobium ecuadorense | reverse complement strand
AAGGTTATTGGATCACAACATCGAGAGGTGATCCATGATGACTTCCAGATCCAACGTGCCGCCCGAGAGCGGGACAGATGACGCTCGTTCCGCCGATACGGAGCGAGCCGAGACCGATCGCAAGCGAGCATTGGAAAATGCCCGGCGCAACGTGAGTTCGACATCAGATCGCGATAGCGGCACTGAAACCCCAAGCCTGAAGCTTGCGAAAGAATATCTCAGCCTTGGCGGCCACCGTCGGTCCATGAT
>NZ_LFIO01000681.1 GCF_001187535.1 Rhizobium ecuadorense | reverse complement strand
GTACTGAACCGCCCGACCAGAACAGCGACAGGTCGAATTCCTTGGCGGCGAACGACTTGTTCCACTGGTCTTCCGTCGACCACAGCAACTTGACGTTCGGCTTGATGGACTTCAGCGCGGCCGTGACAGCAGCCAGATCCTTGGGATCGTTGATGTCCTGCCCGCTCATCAGCGCGCCGACACCGACATTGATGATGGCGTCGTCGTCCATGGCAACACGACCCTTATAGGCCGGGTCTACGAGGACCC
>NZ_LFIO01001152.1 GCF_001187535.1 Rhizobium ecuadorense | reverse complement strand
GGATCGAAGAACACAGCCTTGTCGAGATTGAAGGCGAGGCGTGTGGTCTGTCCGGGGGCGATGCCGGCATCGGCGCGCAGGCGGGCGACGACGGATTTGCCGCCGAGCTTGGTGACGGCGAAGGTGTCGGAGCCGGCCGGTTCGACCACCTCGATCAGGCAATCGTCCTCGGTCAGCGAACGCGCCTTGCGGTCGGCGCCGTCAGGATCGGTCAGGGCCTCCGGGCGGATGCCGAAGATCACCTGCTTGCCGGCATAGTCCGACAGTCCGCCGTTGGCGCCCGAGACGATCGGTAGCCTCAGCGGCGCGCCATTCGGCCGTTCGAGTGCTACGGCCAGCCCACTGGTGCCGGCCTCGACGGTGGCGTTGAGCAGGTTCATCGCCGGCGATCCCATGAAGTCGGCGACGAAGAGATTGGCCGGGCTGTTATAGATCTCGGCCGGCGTGCCGAACTGCTGCAGCACCCCGTCCTTGAGCACGGCGATCTTGGTCGCCAGCGTCATCGCCTCGATCTGGTCGTGGGTGACATAGACGAAGGTGGTGCCCATGCGCTGATGCAGCCGCTTGATCTCGGTGCGCATGTCGACGCGCAGCTTGGCGTCGAGATTGGAGAGCGGCTCGTCGAACAGGAAGACCTGCGGATTGCGCACCAGCGCCCGGCCCATGGCAACGCGCTGGCGCTGGCCGCCGGAGAGCTGGCTCGGTTTGCGGTCGAGCAGATGGCCGATCTGCAGCATGTCGGAGACCTGCTTGATCGCCTTGGCCCGCTCCTCCTTGGGAACGCCGCGGATCTCCATGCCGAAGGCGATATTCCCGGCAACGGTCATGTTCGGATAGAGCGCATAGGATTGGAACACCATGGCGATGTCGCGCTTGGACGGATGCAGACCGTTGATGGCGCGCCCGTCGATCCTGATATCGCCAGAGGTGATCGTCTCCAGCCCGGCAATGGTGTTGAGCAGGGTCGACTTGCCGCAGCCGGACGGGCCGACCAGCACGAGGAAGCCGCCCTTTTCGAGTTCGAGGTCGATCCCCTTGAGAATGTCGACGGCGCCGAAACGTTTTCTGAGACCGGAGATTTCCAGGAAGGCCATGGCTTACCCTTTGACTGCGCCCGCCATCAGACCGCGCACGAAGTAGCGGCCGGCGAGGATATAGACGATGAGCGTCGGAACGGCCGCGATCATCGCCGCAGCCATGTTGACATTGTATTCGACCACACCGGTCGAGGTGTTGACGACATTGTTCAGCGCCACCGTCATCGGCATGGAATCGCCGGTGCCGGCATAGGCCGAGGCAAACAGGAAGTCGTTCCAGATATTGGTGAACTGGTAGATGACGGTGACGACGATGATCGGCAGCGAGTTCGGCAGCATGATGCGGCGGAAGATCTGGAAGAAGCTGGCGCCATCGACCTGGGCGGCCCGGACCAGCTCGGTCGGAAAGGCCTCGTAGAAATTGCGGAAGAACAGCGTGGTGAAGCCGAGGCCGTAGACGACATGGACGAAGACCAGGTTGACCGTCGGATTGCCGAAGCCGAAGTTCCAGCCGGTGGCGTTCTGCAGCGTCACCCCGAAGCGGCCGAGCGAGCCGAGAATGGTCGCCATCGGCAGAAGCACCGACTGGAACGGGATGAAGCAGGCAAACAGCATCAGCCCGAACACCAGCGTATGGCCGGGGAAGCGCCACTTGGTCAGGATATAACCGTTCAGCGCCCCCATGATGGTGGAGATGGCGACGGCCGGCACCACCATCTTGATCGAGTTCCAGAAGTAGCCCTTGATGCCGGCGCAGGTCAGCCCGACGCAGGTCTCGCCCCAGGCCTTGATCCAGGGATCGAAGGTCGGCGCCTCAGGCAGCGCCAGCATGTTGCCGTTCTGGATCTCGTCCATGGTCTTGAACGAGGTGGTAAGCATGACGAAGAGCGGCATCAGGTAGAGGATGGCGAAGACGACCAGCAGGCCGTAGATGACCAGGCGGCCGATCAAGCGGGTGTTATTCCGGCTGTCGCCGCTCTGCGAGAGCGGTGCAGATGCAGTCGAGATTGCGGTCGAAGCGGTGACGCTGCTCATCGCGCCTTCTCCTTCAGTTCGGAATAGAGATAGGGAACGATGATCGCCGAGATCGTCATCAGCATGATGATGGCGCTGGCCGAGCCGACGGCCATCTCGTTGCGCTTGAAGGTGTATTCATACATGAAGTTGGACGGCAGCCAGGCCGAGCCGCCCGGCCCGCCCGAGGTCAGCGCCACGACGAGGTCGTAGGATTTGATCGCCATGTGGGCGAGCACGATGAAGGCCGACAGGAAGATCGGCCGCAACAGCGGAATGACGATGCGGCGATAGAGCTGGAAGGCGGAAGCGCCGTCGATCTGCGCCGCCTTCATGATCTCGCCGTCGATGCCGCGAAGCCCGGCCAAAAACATCGCCATGACGAAGCCGGAGGCCTGCCAGACACCGGCGATGACGACGGTGTAGATGACGAAGTCCTTGTTCTTGATCCAGTCGAAGTGGAAACTCGTCCAGCCGAAGTGGTGCAGCGTCTGCTCCAGCCCGAGGCCGGGATCGAGGAACCATTTCCAGGCCACCCCGGTGACGATGAAGGACAGCGCCATCGGATAGAGGAAGATCGGCCGCAATATGCCCTCGCCGCGGATCTTCTGGTCGAGCAGGATGGCGAGGAAGAGACCAAGCGCCAGGCAGATGCCGACATAGAGAAAGCCGAAGATCGCCATGTTGGTGATCGAGGTATACCAGGAAGACGGCGGATCGCTCTCGAAGGTCCAGCGCCACAGCCGCTGATAGGCGCGCGCCCCGGTCAGCGCATAGGAGGGAAAGGTCTTGGAATTGGTAAAGGACAGATAGGCCGTCCAGACGATGAAGCCGTAGACGAAGATGAGGGTGATGACGAAGCTCGGCGCCAGCACGATCTTCGGCAGCGCATCCTGCAGCCGGCCGCGCAGCGAGATCGGTGTCGATCGCCCGGGCGTCAGAACCGGATCGGTGGTCGCAACGGTGCTCATGGATATCATCTCCCTTGCCGCAGGATCGCTCGGCATCAATCACTGCGGAGCCTGAAGCTTCCCCGCGAGATCACGTGGGGAAGCCATGTGTATCGACCGATCTCAGCGGGCGTCGTCGATCGCCTGGACGAGCTGCTTGACGGCTTCGTCGGAGCTCTTGATCTGGCCGTGGACGAACTTCGAGACGACGTCCTTATAGGCATTGGCGATCGCCGGAGGCGCGCCATAACCCTGGGCCAGCGAACCGAACAGCGTGCCGCCCTCATTGGCCGCCTTCAGATCGGCGATACCCTTCTTGCCGCAGGCGTCGAAGTCGGTGTCGGGAACGTCGGTGCGGGCCGGCACCGAACCCTTGACGACGTTGAAGGCCGACTGGAAGCTCTTCGACAGCGTCGCCGTTGCCAGCGCCACCTGTGCGGCCTTGCGGTCGTCGGGAACGTTGAACATGCCGAACATGTCGGAGTTGTAGATGACGCTGCCGTCGGTGCCGGGGAAGCGGTAGCAGAGGAAGTCGGTGTCCGGGGTCTTCTTGGCGGCGACGAATTCGCCCTTGGCCCAGTCGCCCATCACCTGCACCAGCGCATCACCCTTGATGACCATGGCGGTCGCCAGGTTCCAGTCACGGCCGGAGAAGTTCGGATCGACATATTTGACGATCTTCGCCAGGTTGTCGAAGGACGTCTTCATCGTGTCCGACTTCAGCGACTCCTCGTCGAGGTCGTTGAAGGCCTTCTTGTAGAATTCCGGTCCGCCGGTCGACAGCACGATGGAATCGAACATCGTCGCTTCCTGCCAGTTCTGGCCGCCGAGCGCCAAGGGGATGACACCGGCAGCCTTGGCCTTGTCGAGCAGCGCGATCAGATCGTCGAAGCTCTTCGGCTGGGTGCCGCCGATCTTGTCCATCACCGCCTTGTTGATCCACAGCCAGTTGACCGAGTGGACGTTGACGGGGGCTGCGACCCACTTGCCGTCATAGACGGAGAACTTCTGCAGCGCCGCCGGCACCGACTTGTCCCAGCCTTCCTTCTTGGCCGTCTCGGTCAGATCCCCCATCACACCGGCCTGGGCATAATCGAGCACGGTGTAACCCAGCATCTGCGAGGCGGTCGGATAAGTGCCGGCCGCCACCATCGCCTTCAGCGCCGTCATCGCCGCATCACCGCCACCGCCGGCCACCGGCACGTCCTTCCAGGCAAACCCTTCCTTCGACAGATCCTGCTTCAGAACGTTCAAAGCCGCCGCCTCGCCGCCCGACGTCCACCAGTGCAGCATCTGCACTTC
>NZ_LFIO01000295.1 GCF_001187535.1 Rhizobium ecuadorense | reverse complement strand
ACGTAGCCGTCGAAGAACGGAATGCCGACAACGCCTTCCTTGCCGTCGATCACGGGCGTATCGACATATTGACCGTTGATCTTGAAGTCTTCCTTTACCTCACCTCCGGCCTTGCCGGACAGCGAGCCCTTTGTCACTTTCTGGAACAAAGCGCGGGTTTCCGCATCCATATCAGGGAACCAGGTCGGGTCGGCATAGGTGTAGGCATTGAGGTGATAGAGGCCGACATACTTCATTTCGTCGTAACCC
>NZ_LFIO01000433.1 GCF_001187535.1 Rhizobium ecuadorense | reverse complement strand
CCGTTCATCCGACGGCAGCTTATCCAGCGCATCGGCGCGTTGATCGCTTTTCGTTTGCGAGATTTTGACGCTATGCTTCTGCATGGGCAGCTCGACGCTTTCCTTTGGTCCGTTCCTTTACGATCCCGTGACAGGAAGCCTGTGGCGGGAAGGGAAGTCCATTGCGACGGGACCACGACCGGCAGCTCTGCTCGGTTTGCTGCTGGAGGCTGAGGGCCGCGTCGTCACCAAGGCGGATCTGATGGACAG
>NZ_LFIO01001631.1 GCF_001187535.1 Rhizobium ecuadorense | reverse complement strand
GCCGCGCAGTGCCTCCCTTGTCCAGGAACTGATATAGGCGAGCGTGGGCGGGGTTTGCAGATGCTCTTCGGCCTGCATCTCATGCATGATCAGCCTGATCTGCGCCCGGATCGATAGATCGCCCCAGAGCGGCCCGACAAAGGTGCCGACGTGCTGTCCGCCGGACAGGGCGTGCATTACGAGCGTGTCGGCTGGCTCGGCCTTGGGGATTCGCGAAAGCGTTTCGAGCGCGGCACTGACCACTTGGAC
>NZ_LFIO01001789.1 GCF_001187535.1 Rhizobium ecuadorense | reverse complement strand
ATCGAATACCACCCGGCCTCCACTGCAAAGACGCCGAGCGGCAGCGCGACAATGAGATCGAGCGGCACCGTCCTCGGCAGAAGTGCCGCAAAGAGGCTGGCATAGACAATGATGGTTTTCGGGTTGCTGAGCTGGGTCAGCAGCGCAGTCGTGAAGCTCAATTTCAGCGCGCGGTTGCCGTTGACGGCGTCAGAGACTTCGAGCGGCTGACCGGCGCTCCTCCAGATATTGACGGCGATATAGATGAGAT
>NZ_LFIO01000152.1 GCF_001187535.1 Rhizobium ecuadorense | reverse complement strand
GGCGGATGGTGGGGTTTCGATCAGCCGGACATAGGACCGGCAAGGGAAGGTGCCGTCAGTGTCATCACTGCGGCACGTTCTTTGTTGCGGCGGGGGCTATGCCGCCGCAACTAAGGCATCGATCAGGCGACTTCGCGTATGTCTCTTTCCGCCTGGCGGTCGAGGTAGGCGACCAGATCCTCGATGGTGACGAGGGGTAGGTTGTGGCGTTCGGCGAAGAGCGTGAGTTCGGGCAGACGGGACATGGTTC
>NZ_LFIO01000899.1 GCF_001187535.1 Rhizobium ecuadorense | reverse complement strand
GAAGAAGACGCAAAGCCGACTATACGAAAACATCAGTGCCCCCCTCTGCCGCCCGTACGACGCTGCGTGGGCGACAATCGCTGTCAACGACGCAATCGTATCTTTCCGTTTCGGTCGCCACACCGCTCCCCGCGTGATCCTATCAGAGATCAGCATGACTTTGGACCCACCATTTTGTGTTAAGTCGCCGCTTCTCTTGGATGTAACGTTCGTCCTAGACCGGGCTTCATCCGGCGACGAAGCCGTAAGG
>NZ_LFIO01000250.1 GCF_001187535.1 Rhizobium ecuadorense | reverse complement strand
GGCACTCGGCGTCGAGATATGGCTTGACGACTTCGGCTGCGGTTTCGCGGGCCTCTCTTGGCTGAGGGCAATCGAGTTTCAGACGGTCAAGGTCGATAGAACCTTCCTGCACGACTGCTCGAACCCACGCGGTCTGATGATGCTTCAGGACATGATTGCTCTCATCCGCAATCGTGGGAATACGATCCTGGTGGAAGGCGTCGAAACTGCAGCACAGTTTTCCCTTCTCAAGGATCTTCGCATCGACCGA
>NZ_LFIO01000821.1 GCF_001187535.1 Rhizobium ecuadorense | reverse complement strand
GCAGGAAGCTGCTGTTGTGGGCATCGATCCAGCCGCCCTCGATGCCGTAGCGGAAGGTCAGCGGTCCCGCCCCAATGTCGTGATTGAGGGCTGCGACATAGGTCTTCGAGCTCTGGTCCTGGCTGATCTGCGCGAAAGGGCGGATATCGGTGCCGGGACCGCCAAGGAACGGCACAGTCTCCCAATCGAACGCCAGTTCGTCGGTGGTCTTCGTTCGCGTGCCGGAATAGAGCAGCGCTGCATTCAGCAC
>NZ_LFIO01001688.1 GCF_001187535.1 Rhizobium ecuadorense | reverse complement strand
AATGATGTCCTCCTCCAGCGCGCGGGCAATGCTTAGATCATCATGCTCGATGCCGTCTTCGCGGCTTTCGTTGAGCGTCTGCAATGTCATCTCCTCTGAAGCATAACCCCGAAAACCGGATTCGATTTTCGGAAAGGGATTATGCGCCAATCTAAAGTGATAGAGCGTCCTGGACGCGCGGCGCTCTAACGGCGAGCCATGTTACAGTGGATTGCGTTCCGGGTCGAACCGGCTCAAGCGATAGATATCC
>NZ_LFIO01001098.1 GCF_001187535.1 Rhizobium ecuadorense | reverse complement strand
GGGGTCGGAACAAGAGCGGTGCGAAATCGTACGATAGGGCGAACGGACCGGGAACTTATGCGGCGCGCCGCAGCCCAGCCGGAAGGCGGAGCGACCGAAATCCGTTGTGCATCTGATGTTCCGCATCCCAGGTGTAGATGCCTGTCAGGTTGATATGTTCCCAACTCAGTGGCGAGATGTGTTTCAACAGAGTATCTGGAATGCCTCGGCCCGCACGTTTTAGCTGTGTAACCGCGAGATCAAGATAGAC
>NZ_LFIO01000724.1 GCF_001187535.1 Rhizobium ecuadorense | reverse complement strand
TCCGACTCCGTTTGAGCCAACAGAATGCTTCAATCTAACCAGGAAAGGCTCTAGCGGTGGCTGGAATAGCGGGCGGCGGCAGCGCCGTCCGTCAATCCAGAAGGCGACCGGGAACGGGATCAACATCGGATGGATCGGGTGGCCGAAGGCGCTGCCGGGAAGTCGGCAAGTAGAAACTGCTCTCTGTAAGACCGATGCGCCTTACACCCTATTCATCTCGGGCGCCCTATTCATCCCGGAAGGCTCGGTTGATCTGGTCTGTGAGCGGTTTGATCAAATAGGACAGCGCGGTACGCTCGCTGGTCCGGATGAAGGCCTCGGCCGGCATGCCCGGCAGCAGCGTCAGACCATCCAGCTTCCTCAGTTCTTCAGGCGGCACGGCTATACGCACGAGGTAGTAGGAAAGCCCGGTGCGCTGGTCGGTGGTGAGGTCGGCGGCGACGAGGCTTACATGGCCATTCAGCTCCGGCGTGGTGCGCTGGTTGAAAGCCGACATGCGCAGCACCGCCCTTTGGCCGATCTGGAGTTGATCGATGTCCTTCGGCGCGATCCGCACCTCCAGCGCCAGGTTGTCATTTTCCGGCACGACCAGCATGATCGGATCCGCGGGCGTCAGGACGCCGCCGATCGTATGCGCTTGGAGCGAATGGACGATGCCGGACTGCGGAGCAACGATGTCGGTGCGCTTCAGCTCGTCCTCGGCGGCAATCTTGCGCTCGACATACTCGCCGATCTGCGCCTGCGTATCGCGCAGTTCCCGTCCGACCTCGGCCTTCAGATCCTGATCGACCTGGAGAATCTGGAGGTTCGTCTCAGTGATGCGGCCGGCAGCCTGCGCCTGAGCGGCGATCTGCTCGCCGCGGTCTCCGCCGAAGGTGGCGCGCTGGGTTTTGAGGCTGTTGAGCCGCTGGTCCGAAACCGCACCCTGCATGCGCAGGGAGGTGAGGGAGGCGATTTCCTTGTCGAGCACCTCGATGCCCTCGGTATAGGCGATCTCCTGCGCCTTCACGCCCTCGATCTCGTGCTGGTACTGAAGAATGCGTTCGCGCAGTTGCGCCGTCTTGCTTCGCAGCGCCTCGCGGCGGATGGCGAAGAGCCGTTCCTCTCCGCGCAGGATCGCGGCGATTTCGGGATCGTCCCGCCGAGTCAGCAGGCTGTCAGGAAACACGATCGCTGGCAGGTCGTCGCGTTCGGCCGCGAGCCGCGCGACGCGCGCCTGGAACTCATCCAGCCGTCGCGTGACGATCGCCAGATTGGCGCGCGTCGCCGTGGCGTCGAGCCTGAGCACCACGTCGCCGGCTTTCACCTCCGAGCCCTCGTGAACCAGGATTTCGCCAACCACGCCGCCGGTCGGATGCTGAACTTTCTTCACATAGGAGTCGACCACGAAGCTCCCGGACGCCACCACGGCTCCGGCGAGGTTCGTCGTCGATGCCCAGCCGCCAACGCCGACGACAAGGCCGCCACACATCACGAGGCTGCCGAGCAAGTGCCGACGGATGGAAGCGGAAAGGCCGCCGTCCCTGTCAGTCCCGGTCATGGATGTCCCCCATCGTCATGTTGTGGCAAGCGTTGCCAAGCTGCCATTCGGCGTCTCCGGTCATCGTCTGCGCGCCGTATTCGTCTGCGGCCTGTTTCCTGCCTCTGCACGGCCCCTTTCCGGAGCAGGAGCCACCTGCAGAACCTTTGACAGCACCTCGTCCTTCGGACCGAAGGCGCGCTGGCGGCCACCCTCCATCATCAGCACCTTGTCGACGACGCTGATCGCGCTCGGCCGGTGCGCGACGACGATCGCGATGCCGCCGCGCTCGCGAACCGAGACGATGGCCCTGACCACGGCTGCCTCGCCCTCAGCGTCGAGATTGGCGTTCGGCTCGTCCATCACCACGAGGAAGGGATCGCCATAAAGCGCGCGGGCGATGCCGATACGCTGGCGCTGACCGGCCGACAGCGCGGAGCCGCCTTCGCCGATGCAAGTTTCATAGCCCTTGCCGAAGGAAAGGATCAATTCGTGCGCGCCCGCCGCTTTCGCCGCTGCCACGATCGCCGCCGGATCGGGATCATCCTCGAATCGAGCGATGTTCTCGGCGATGGTGCCGTCGAACAGTTCCACGCCCTGCGGCAGATACCCGATGTGGCGGCCAAGCGCCTCCTTGTCCCAATGGTCGAGGCTGGCCCCGTCAAGGCGGACATTCCCGGCCGCCGGCGCCCATGCCCCGACCAGCACCCTTGCGAGGCTCGACTTGCCCGAGCCGGACGGCCCGATGATGCCGAGTGCGGTTCCGCGCTCCATGACAAAGCCGACGCCGCCGACATTCGGCTTGCGTTCGCCCGGAGGAACGATGGTGAGCTCTTCGGCGCGCAGTTCCCGCACCGGCTTCGGCAGCGGCAAGGCCTGCGGTTGTTCAGGCACCTTCCTCAGCATGTCCTGCAGCCGGGCCCAGCTCTGCCGCGCCATAAGGAAGGGCTTCCAGTTGGCGATGGCGAGATCGACCGGGGCAAGCGCACGGCCCATCATGATCGAAGCGGCGGTCATCACGCCGGGTGTCGCTACTTGATTGATGACCAGCCATGCGCCAACGCCGAGGATCGTCGATTGCAGGATGACGCGCAGCGCCTTGGCAAGGCCGCCAAGGCCCCCCGTGACATCGCCCGCCCGGCGGTTCGCCGTCAGATAGTCGGAATTGGCTTTCCGCCAACGCGCGCCAATCCGGCGCGAGAGACCCATCGCATGGACGACCTCAGCATTGCGGCGAGCGGCTTCCATGAGCCCGTTGCGGGCCATGTTGTGGGCCGTCACCTCCTTGATTGCCTTCTGCGAAAGGATGTTCGTCAGCAGCGTCAGCGACACCAGCACAATCGCCCCGGCAAGCGCCGTCATGCCGAGCCAGAAATGGAAGATGAAGCAGATGGCGAGATAGAGCGGGATCCAGGGAAGGTCGAAGAGCGCCGTCGGGCCGGCGCCCGACAGGAAGCCTCGCACATTATCGAGATCGCGCAGCGGCTGCAGGCCGTCGCCGGGCATACGGGCCATGAGCGGCAGGCACGTCACCGCCGCATGCACCCGGTCCGAAAGTTCCCGGTCGAAGCGCTCGCCGATGCGCAGCAGGATGCGCGAACGAAGGATGTCGAGCGCCGCCTGAAAACCGTAAAGCCAGAGCGCGAGAACACCGAGGCCGACCAGCGTCGGAACGCTCCCGCTCGCCAGAACCCGGTCGTAGATCTGCAGCATGAACAGCGGCGAGGTCAGCGCCAGCAAGTTGATGACGAAGCTCGCGACAACAAGACCGCCGAAAACACGCAGGTTCAGGAAAGCAAACATGATACTTCTTCTTTCACAGTACCGCAGGCGGCTTTTACCGTGCTTCCGTCATGCTGATCGCAAAGATCGATTGTGGAGCCCGCCACCGCGAACCGCCGCGGTGGCGACATGGCCGGAAAGCGGCCGCCGTTTTGATCAGAGGATGAAATCCGAACTCGTTAAGCCCAGGTTTGTGCCTGTCAAGACGATCGTCGTTTCGTCGGTATTCGCGTCTCCGTTGCTATCGAAGTGAAGGATCGTGTTGCCGCCGCTTTCCGTGTACCAGGCACTGTGGGTCGTCACCGTTGTTCCAGCCCAGGCGAAGGCTTGATCACCGGGGGTGTTGGGGTTGGCCGTATAGGCGTCGAGCGCGCTAACATCGATCTTGTCAAACCCATGGTGGAAGTCAAAGATCGTGTCCGGGGCGCCGGACGCGCTGTCGCCCACGGCGGTAAACACAAATGTGTCATTGCCGGAGCCACCCCAAAGGTCATCCTGCTCGCCGCTGCCGTTGAGCGTGTCGTTGCCGGAGCCGCCGTACAACGTGTCCAGGCCTTGGCTTCCGATCAGTATGTCGTTGCCCGCCTGGCCGTAGAGCTTGTCGGCCCCGTTATTTCCATTCAGCGTGTCGTTACCTGCTTGGCCATAAAGCGTATCACCGGAGTTGCCGCCGCTGATTGTATTGTCCGCCCCATTTCCGACCTTGGTATCGACACCGTTGGTTTCGCCCCAATTTGTCGTTGTGGCGGTCGCTGTGTCGGTATCGTGGTCATTGCTCGTATCGCTGTCGCTTTCGATCACGTCGATGATGCCGAGATGGAAGTTATGCGAGGCATCCGGCGTGCCGCCGACCGTTGCATCATTCACGTTCACGGTCACGTCGTAGCCGGCCTTCGCTTCGAAGTCCGCGCCACCGTTGAAGTACAGCGCGCCATTCAAGATCGTGAATGAAGCGACGTCACTGCCAGACAGCGACAATACGTTGTTTCCGGAATCGACATCGGTGACCGCGATATCGGCAACTTTGATCACGCCCCCATTTTCAAGCGTCGACGTGACTGTGTTCGACAACACAACCGCCGTCGGCGCGTCGTTGACCGCATCAAGCGTGAAGCTCTGGCTTGCCGGCAGACTGCCGCCATGGCCGTCGATGACGGTGTAGCTGAGGCTGACCGGGCCGTTGTAGTTGGCATCCGGCGTGAAGGT
>NZ_LFIO01001287.1 GCF_001187535.1 Rhizobium ecuadorense | reverse complement strand
GCTATAAACAATGTACGATTTGTCTAGTTGACAGGCAATTCGTGATCTGAAAATGTATAAAAATATCGAAGGGATACATTGGCTGAAAGCGTCCCGCGGCCGATGAGCAAAGACCGCTCGCCTCGATGCAGAGCGGCATGGGAGAACCTGGAGGATACCTTATGACGAGGATTTCACTCGGCGGTGCCGTCCTGCGCGGCACTGTCTCCACTGCTTTGATGGTATCGCTGATGTCCGCGTCGGCGATGGG
>NZ_LFIO01000024.1 GCF_001187535.1 Rhizobium ecuadorense | reverse complement strand
GCCGCCGCTTGCAGCACTCGACGGTGCCGTCAGCGCGCCATTCGTATGGTCTGTCGTGAAGTAGTTCGCCGTTGCGGAATAGAAACCGTTCGAATGGTAGCTCGCCACATAGGTGGCGCCGGCCGTAACATTGATCGGCTGGGTGAAGGAAACCGTCTGCCAGCCGCTCGCCGTCTCGTTGATAAAGGTCGCCTGGGCCAGAACCTGGCCGCTCGCCGTCCAGAGCGAGCCGACATGCGTACCGGTATCC
>NZ_LFIO01000809.1 GCF_001187535.1 Rhizobium ecuadorense | reverse complement strand
GCCGAAGGCGGTGACTGCGCATCCCAGTGAATTGAGCTCAAGAATAATGAAGGATGGGAACATGCATAAATTGATCTTGCCTCTACTTGCATCAGCAGCCCTGGCAATCGCCGTACCCGCTCTTGGCCAGGACGCCAAGCCGCTTGCCGGCCAGTCGATCACGGTGCTCATGCCATCGCCGCAGGGACCGAATATTGCCTCTGACTTCGAGGCCGAAACCGGCATTCACGTCGACCTGCAGACCTTCTCC
>NZ_LFIO01000224.1 GCF_001187535.1 Rhizobium ecuadorense | reverse complement strand
GACCCCCTGCCCGCGCATATCGGCACGCGTCTGCACCGCCTCGATGATCATCGCCGAGGAGCCACGGCCAGTGAGCGACGTGGTCACCATCGTCTGAAACGTGCCGACCACCTCGCCGCCGCGCTCTGCGACGTAAAGTGTCTGGTCGGGCGAAGCCTCGATGACAGCGAAGGCCCTGAGATAATCCGGGAAGGCTTCAGCTTCCGTGGTATCGCCATGACCGCCAAGCGCATCGGCGGCAAACATTGCCA
>NZ_LFIO01001054.1 GCF_001187535.1 Rhizobium ecuadorense | reverse complement strand
GCGACGTAGCTCTGCTGTTCGACGGCGTGGACGAAGGCGACAACGCTTGCGAGACTGTCCACAATAACACCCGATTAGAGATATTTTGTCCTTTATGTACGTCCACAGGCCACCATTGATCAATATTGCGTAGGAAATATCCTCTGTCTCACGATGCTAGGCGCTTTTCGAGGCCTAATCCTTCGGCTGCAGCCGCAGCGGTCGGGTGATCTCGATTGCCGCCTATTCGGACGGCGTCTGGCAATATCAAG
>NZ_LFIO01001150.1 GCF_001187535.1 Rhizobium ecuadorense | reverse complement strand
GGTGACTGTGGACATACAATCCTCAGTCGTACTTTTGAGGACGCCGAGTAGTGAGCACTGCATAATTTTCGAGAGTCAGAAATCAGCTTATCGGATATGGTTCGGAATGCGTTGCAATGTCCCCGTCTGGCCGTCGCCGCACTATGGAAATTGGCCCAAAAAGATGATCGGTGGCGATAAATACGTTGGCTCCGTAGGCAAAGCATCGCTCGCGATCATCGCGCTGATGTTCCTGTCATTCACCACCCTCT
>NZ_LFIO01001355.1 GCF_001187535.1 Rhizobium ecuadorense | reverse complement strand
CGTCTTTTTAGATGCGTAAAGGACGCTGTAACACTTTGAAGGAAGACGTAGCGTAGCTATGGCCATCGACAATTCGAAACTGGTCGAAGTGTCCGTTGGGAAAAGAAAAGCCACGGCCCTGTTGCGAGGCCGTGGCTGCTGCATGCGCGCATTGTGCGGGACAACGCGTGACCGGTTACTTGGCGGCGAGCGCCTCGTTGACCTTGTCGACGTCGGCACTCATTGCCTTGAAGGTCTCGTCGAGGGAGAGT
>NZ_LFIO01000951.1 GCF_001187535.1 Rhizobium ecuadorense | reverse complement strand
GCCGCAGCTGTCCTATCCGCTGTTGCCCGTGCAGGAGATGACCGCGGGCCGGTATCATCCGCGCCGACCTGCAAAGCCGAAGGGCACGGTCTACCAGCGTTTCATCCCCTGGCTGGAACGGGAAATCGCCTTCACCGTGGCCGATGCCGAGACCGATCTTGCAGCATTTCATCGCTGGATGAACGACGAACAGGTCAACACGATCTGGGAGGATGCAGGCTCGATCGGCAAGCATCGGGAGATTCTGGAGG
>NZ_LFIO01000429.1 GCF_001187535.1 Rhizobium ecuadorense | reverse complement strand
GACCGTGGCCAGCGGCGCATTCAGCCGCCGTGCCCCGGCAGAAAGACTGCCGGCGTCGACCACCGCCAATAGCACCGCCATCGCGTCAAAACTATCCATCGAAGCCTTCCATAAAATGAGAAGAATGTTTCCACATTGCCAAGATACCCGGTTGATTGTGGATGTCATAGCATTCGCGTCGTCAAGGGGCTCGACATAGCTCCCATCGTGCTACTGATCCGGAGAAAGATGTCATGCCTCAACTTTCACGT
>NZ_LFIO01001614.1 GCF_001187535.1 Rhizobium ecuadorense | reverse complement strand
GTCGGCAACGGCGAAGGCTTCCTTCCCGATAAAGGCGGTCGCTTTGACCTCCGTCTCCCGGATTATGTCTGGCGCGACAACGTCCTCGAGCGCCTGGGACAATTGCTGCGATCCTACCACGATGCCGCAGCCAGCTTCTTATGGAGAGATCGCGAATGGCGTCTTGACGCCCGCCACCCTGTTGAAACGGTCTGCCACAATGACCTGACGCCGTGGAATACGGTCTTTCAAGCAGGGCTCCCGGTGGCTTT
>NZ_LFIO01000853.1 GCF_001187535.1 Rhizobium ecuadorense | reverse complement strand
AATCAAGGTCTTCCGCACCGCTTATCTATCAGAAGTAGGTAGCCTAATGCCGTATTCCCTTGCGGCGGATGACCTTGCCTGCGGTCAGAAACAGGATGCGCATGTCGAAGCCGAATGAACGCCGCTTAAGATATTCGACGTCGAATTTCACCTTCTCCGGAACAGGCAACTCGTCGCGGCCGTTGATCTGCGCCCACCCGGTCAATCCGGGCAGAAGCTTGTCGACCCCATGCACCGTCCGCAACTCGATCAGATCATCCTGATTGTAGAGCGCCGGCCGTGGGCCGACGAAACTCATCTTGCCCCCCAGAATGCACCAGAGTTGCGGCAGTTCGTCGAGGCTCGATTTGCGCAGAAACGATCCGATAGGTGTCAAAAACCGATCCGGGTTCTCGAGCAGATGCGTGGCGACGGTTGGCGTATCGACGCGCATGCTGCGGAATTTCGGCATCAGGAAGATCTGGTTGAGGCGACCGACACGTTTTGACCAATAGAGGATTGGTCCCGGCGAGGTAAGGCGAACACAAAGAGCGACGACGAGAATTGGGACGAGCAGGATCGCAGACGCTATCAAAGCCAGGAAAAAATCCACCGCCCGTTTCAAACCCATGCTCCACAGCTCTTCCATGCTTACCGGCGGTTTCTGCCTTTGCGCCATCGCCTTGCCGTATCGTCAAAAAAGCATCTCCAGTCAACTGCAGTCCATCGTGTTCCGCGATGGACGGGCTTGGTCAATCACCACTTGTCCCTCCCCCTGGCTTCGCGAAGCCGAGCAGCCTCTAACTCATTGATCTCAAGCCGAGAAGCTCCCAATCAGAAGTTATCTCCATCTTCATTTCCGTCACATTTCGTTAACCATAAAAGTTGCGCCGGATAGGCCGCGAAGTGAAGCTTTCATCCTGTCTTCCCTCTCACCGGCGAATTGGTGCGGGCGAGGGCCATCAACATTGGACCGATGGCGAATTCACCTTTCTCGGCGCGGCGTGTCAGATCGCGCAGATAACCGCCGGCGGAATTGATATGCCCTGCCCTTTCCAGGACGCAGGCCATGACGGTGGCAGCGTTTTCGCTGCCCATGATCTCGCAAGCCTCTTCATAGGCCGACGGGCTGACGCCGAGCATCGAACGTACCGCGACAGCCGCGGCCATCAGATCGCGCCATGTGCCGACCGAGCCCTGGGGCCCATAGGCTGCAATCTCAGGGCAGGCCTGCAGCACCAGCCCCAGCGGGAAGGATTTGAGCCCCCCGTTGGCGACGGAGGAAGCCCGTGTCCCGGAGACATACTCGTTCCTCCCTCCGTCTTTCTGTATCTGGGCTATCGGTTCGGCCCGACCTGCAGATCGATCCTCTGCCGTCGCGCCCTGCTTCGGTTCGAAGCCTGGTTCAGATTCAGAAGTGAAATGTGGGTTTGAATTCTGTATGTGCCGCTCAGAATGTTGGGCATTGCCGCTTTGATTGTGGGTTTTAATCTGCATTTCCAACTGATTGGTGATTTCCTCGCGCAGCAGTTCCAACTCGTCGACTGCGGATGCGGCCTGCGCGGCGGATGGCGACCGCGGCAACCGTTCGACGACATGGCGAAAGTGCAGATGGATCGCATCCCAATCGCCGGCAGCCCCCTCCTCCAACGCCATCTCGATAAGCTTGGCGACGTCGCGCCGGCAAAGCGTCAGCCGCTCTCTGAGCCGCTGCAGGTGCAGTCGTTCCGTAACCACCTCCGCCGCCAGCCGCTCGATCTCCTCGGCGCGCGCGAGCAGCGGCGCCAGCGAGAAACCGAATGCCTCGCGCAGCCCTCCACCCTGCTCCTTGCGGGCGTAGCGCTTGCCGTTCGGGCTATCCTTGCGGATCAGCAATCCGGCCTCGATCAAGCTCGCCAGGTGCCGGCGGATGGTCTGCTCCGCCATTCCATGCGCACGCAGGGAAAGCTGTGCATTGGAAGGAAACACGACAAGCCCGTTGTCTTCAGAGATCTCTCCTTTCGGATAAAAGCTCAGCAAGGCGTTCAGAATAGCGAGCGCCCGGTCGGTGACGCCGAGCAGCGGCCTGGCCTCGCACAGCGCACGATAGAGTTTCCACTTATCAATTGATTGGCCGGGCTCGATCTTTCGAGCAGTCGCCTGGCTTGCCAGCATGCCAAACGTCATCGGCCGCCGCCCGAAGGGCGTCGTCACACTTCCGCTTTCCATTGTCTTCGCCTTCTTCAAGGCAAAAGATCACAGCTCACCAAATTCGGTGCCAAAGACTCTTGACTATGATTCGCGGAAATGTGATTCTCTGGGTGTCTAGATCAGAGAGGGCTTCCGCGACGGCAACGTTCGGGGGCCTTTTCTTTTGCTTATTGATCTCCGTTCTTCGTCAAATCCTGTGTCTTCTCGAACGCCTCGTAGAGACGATCCAGATTGCTGGCGATATAGGCCCCAAAGGCAGACGCCTTCTCCGCCTTCAGCGCGATGGTGAACTGTTTCCCGTCATCCTTGAACTTCGCCTTGACCGCGCCGTCCTTGCGCTGCCATGCGTGAGCCGCGGGCTGAGGCGCCGCGATCGATGACGTCGATTGCTGCCGCCTGCTGACGAAGGCAACCAGCATATCGAAGCGGGCATCCGGTTCCGCCGTCTCGAATTCCGCCGACCTGCTGAACTCGATCGCCCGGGCAGATATGTTTTCGGTCTCGAATTTTACCGATAGGTCGTGCCAGCGGTCACGGCCGGTGGTCTTTGCCGCACCGATTGCGGCCAGGACTTCGGCTGGGATTCGCTTGGTGACGGACAGCATCTTGGAAACCGTCGTCTTGTCGGCGCTGAGCGCCGACATGATCGTTTCCCTATCGAAACCCAGCGTGTCGAGCTTGTCGGCGAACATCGTCCGCTCGATGAAAGAGAGATCGGCGCGCGCCGAATTCTCCTGACCCTGCGCGATGACATGGTCGCGATCGTCAAGTTTCTTGACCACGGCGCGGACAGGCCGGCCGAGTTCTTTGGCAGCCCGGGCACGACGATGGCCGAAAGCGATCTGATAGCGGCCATCCTTCTCCGGATGCGGGCGGACGAGGATCGGAGAATCCTGACCACGCAGACGGATCGCCTCGACCAACTCGCGAAACTGTTCGTCGGCATGCGCCAGCCGGTCCGTGACGAACGAATCTTCGATCAGCGCAGGATCGAGATCAATCACCGTCTCGCCGGTCGCCAGCTTCTCTTCGATCGCTTTGGCCGCATCCGCCTTGGCGGCCAGCGCATCGATACTGCGGGTGACCGCTCCGAGAGCGCCGATCCCTTTATAGGTGATCTGCTGTTTCTCGTCCCTCTGGAGCGGCTCATCCTCATTGTTTACCGCAGTAAACTTCTTGGAATCGTCCATCAGGCCCGAGAGGAGATTCTTACGCGCCATCAGCTAGCTCCTCGCCGCGGTTTACCGCAGTAAACTTCTCGGTCATTTCCGCCCCCAGGCCTTATGAATGAGATCGCCGATCTCATTGTTGACGGCATCCATCGCCTCCATGGCGCGGTCATAGGTCGCGCGGGTAAACTGGCTCCGCTCGACCTCATAAAGCGTCTGGTTGGTCATCGCCGCATCCGAGATCGCAACGCTGCGCAACATCGGATTGGTCAGCACATGGTTCTTGAACATCGAACGCATGAAAGCGACCATCTGCGTCTGCGGCCCGTCCTGCGGGTCGTAGCGGGTGACGAGATAACGCAGCCAGTCGAGGTTCATGTCGCCGCCGGCACCCTTCAGCGTATTCAGCACTTCGCCGAGCATCTGCAGGAACTGGCACATCGACATAACATCGAGCATCTGAGGATGGACGGTGATCAGAACCGCCGTTGCGCCGCAAATGGCGCTCATGGTCAAAAAGCCGAGCTGGGGAGGGCAGTCGATGATGACGACATCGTAATCGTCGGCGACCGAGGACAGCGCCTCGTCAAGCCGCGCGAAAAAGACGCGCCCATAGTCGCCCGCCTTGCCCTGAGCAAGCACGCGCGGCGTATCATGCTCGAATTCCATCAGCTCGAGATTGCCCGGCACCAGATGCAGGTTCGGGAAATTCGTCGGCCGGATGATCTCCCGGAGCGGTCGCCGCTGATCGTCGTAGCGAATGGCGGCGTAGAGCGTCTCATTCTCGTTGACGTCGAATTCAGGCTGAAAGCCGTGGATGGCGGAGAGAGAGGCCTGCGGGTCGAGGTCGACGGCGAGCACACGGTGGCCGGTCAGCGCAAGGTGCTGGGCAAGATGCGCGGCACTCGTGGTCTTGCCGCTGCCGCCCTTGAAATTGACGACGGCAACGACCTGGAGATGTTCGCTGCCTTGGCGGTGACGCATATAATGCGTTCCGGCCCGGGCATTGTGCTCCAGGAAGGTGCGCATCTCTTCCATCTGCTCGGCCGTATAGGACCGGCGGCCCGACGGCGTGACCTGGGGAAGGGCGCCCTTGCCTTCCAGCGACAGATTGCGAAGATAACCACTGGTCACGCCGAGAAAACGCGCCACCTCGGCAAGCTGAAATTCCCTCAAACCCTTCAGCGCGCGCGGCGGAAACATTTCGAGCCGATGCTGCTTCAGCTTGTCGGATAGCTCCTGCGCCTGACCAATAATCAGTTGGTCGACATCGGAAATTGCTTTTTCTATCTGCGGCGCCATATTCATGGAAATCTCGAAAATGCGATTTAAAAGCCCTGCAAGCTTTGAAACCGCATTTAGCGCCGATTCTGGAGGGGTGGCAAGGCAAATAGGGTTAACAACACCCTACCGCTGGGTTGTCCAATCTTTTTCAAAGGCTTGGACATGCCCGCCCTATGGCGGGGTCCACGCCGCAATCGCGTCTTGACCTATCTCTTATACACCTCT
>NZ_LFIO01001121.1 GCF_001187535.1 Rhizobium ecuadorense | reverse complement strand
GATGCAAGGATGCGATCGCTGCCGCGCCAGCGATTCTACTCATTGACGAATTCGATTCTTTTGGTTCCCGGAAAAACCTTCGAGGAGACAGCGCGGCTTATGGCCTTCAAGTCATCAATGCACTTCTCGAACAACTTGACGGTGCTGCGGGGCGCGAAGGCGTCGTCGTGATCGCGGCCACCAATAGCCCGGACGATATCGACGAAGCGCTCCGCAGGCCGGGTCGCTTGGATCGCCACGTTGCGGTGGAG
>NZ_LFIO01001838.1 GCF_001187535.1 Rhizobium ecuadorense | reverse complement strand
GCTTCATCCTCGCGAACCGCGGGATCCCGGAACTTCTTGAATCGACGTCCGTTTCCAGGTGATCGATCTCATCAGGAGATATGAAGATGGCAACCACTTCCCGAGGCCGTGCTCAGGATCGCGCGAAGGTCGCTGGCGGACAGGATCACGAGATTCGCTACGAGGCGAAGAAGGAAGGCGTTCCAAAGGAAACGGTCAAGAAGGCCGTGAAGAGTGCTGGGAACTCTCGCAAGAAGGTCGAGGCGGAAATC
>NZ_LFIO01000788.1 GCF_001187535.1 Rhizobium ecuadorense | reverse complement strand
GCGGAGTATCGCCGGTGGGCGCGTCGGGCGTTTCGGTCGAAGTGGCAGGCGCGGTATCGCTGGCGGGCGGGGTGGTGATGGCGAGATTGGCCTCTTCCTGTCCGGACTGCCTCTGCTTCGTCCCGCCACCGGTCGTGGTGGACGCGACCTGATCGTCGGCAGCTGGCCCTTCAACATTCGGCACGTCGCCGTCGGTCTTTGCGGCGATCCAGTCACGGAAGGCGGCAACACGGGTATAGACGCCGTAGTGC
>NZ_LFIO01000849.1 GCF_001187535.1 Rhizobium ecuadorense | reverse complement strand
GTTGTCGGCCCCCTTTGAAGAGGCATCCGTCCAGCTCGCGCCGAACTTCACCGAAGCGGTAAACTGGTTTGCAAAATAGAGGGGCGAAGTCGAGAGCTTCGCTCTGCGGCTGCCGTCTTCGAACGACACATCATCGTCAGGGAAAAGTACGGCTTCAATGTATTCCGGCACGAGGCCCCTTGGTTCGATTGAAATCGCGACTGACAGTTCCGCGATTTTCTGTCTGTCGATGCGAAGAATGATATCATTAT
>NZ_LFIO01000461.1 GCF_001187535.1 Rhizobium ecuadorense | reverse complement strand
AGCCTATGACGAATGGCACGATGCAATCGTCATCGACACGGCTTTGAAAACGGTGGAAGCGGCTGTTGATGAACTGATCGACCGACTTGGCGACTGAGAAGGAAATTACACCAACCTGCCACCAATCAACGACGAACCGGTATCGAAACCATGGAATCTCGGATCGTTCTCGTTCGTCACAGTCTCCCTTCCATTGAAGGAGATACACCGTCTATCGACTGGAGCCTAAGTGCACCGGGTAAGGCAGCCGC
>NZ_LFIO01001213.1 GCF_001187535.1 Rhizobium ecuadorense | reverse complement strand
CGTCGAGCCCGCTCCAGTTATCCTGCGGTTCGATGACCGCATAATAGTTGCCGCCATAGGATATATCGACGCGCAGGCGGCCCATTCCCGGCACATCGACCTCGACATCCGCCTCGTGCAGATAGCTTGCAACATTGTGGAGACGAACGGATTCGACATATCCGCCCTTTTCCTCATAGGTGACATCGACCCTTCCCGCAGGCGTCTCGATGGCAACCCTTCCCGGCTCCCGCGGCTTGACGAGCCCTTCC
>NZ_LFIO01000746.1 GCF_001187535.1 Rhizobium ecuadorense | reverse complement strand
ATCGCTATCCGGTCGGCGCCGCAGAAGAAAAGGATGAACATCAGCGTGTTGGCCAGCATCACCTTTGCGTTCAGCTTTCGCTTTGCGCCCTGAATTTGCCCAAGCAGACCGCCGCCGAGCAGAACGATGGCGCCGAGTGGTATATTGACTGCAAACAGCCAAGGCCAGGTCGTGACGGAAAGGATGGCGCCGGCAATGCCGGGGCCGGCAGCGGCGGTCTCGTAGACACATCTCCGAGCCCAAGAGACAGG
>NZ_LFIO01000174.1 GCF_001187535.1 Rhizobium ecuadorense | reverse complement strand
CTCTGGTAGTTCGGACGGACGCGTAGGACATCGTCTCTGCTTTTCAGGAGCAAGGCCATCCAACCGGGACCGTTGTCTACCCAACTCGCATTGACTATCATCTCAGGTGACAGACTTAGACCGCTCATAACTCGTTTCATTAGATCGTTATCGATATGTCCAGTCCTGATCAAATCTGGAGCCAGAAATGAGAGGATATCGCCGTCTCTTCTGATCCGGATCAAACCCGCCTGACATTCCTGGATGACAAC
>NZ_LFIO01001013.1 GCF_001187535.1 Rhizobium ecuadorense | reverse complement strand
GAGCAATTCATGGGCTTACGGTGCCGCAGTCCGCCCCGGCTTGGAAGTTCTGAAATGAGTAGGTGCGGATGTGATTCGGATGGGTCATCGGCCGGTACGGATGGTGGAGAACCTATTCGAATGGATAGGGTGCTCGAGAAAAAGCGGTTTTAAAACAAATACTTCTCGATGACCGATTCCAGAAGCATTGCATTCCAGCGTGAAAATCTGCCGCCATCAGGGGGTTTGACGAGGCCGAGCAGACGAATAAC
>NZ_LFIO01001404.1 GCF_001187535.1 Rhizobium ecuadorense | reverse complement strand
ATCGCACATACGCCAAAGCGCCAGATCGCCTGAAGAGGCTGGCGACAGAGCGGAAGGCAATGGGTCTTCCCATGGTGGCGGCGGTTGCGTCCGCTCCGCACAAACGAAAGGAAGCGATCATGACCGAACCGAACGTTGCTCCGCTCGACGACCAGGCGACCGCCAATACGCAAGACGTCAATTCCCGCATCTACCAGCTCTGCACCAACATGAAGATGACGCTTGCGGAGGCAAACAAGATCGTGCTCGACG
>NZ_LFIO01001753.1 GCF_001187535.1 Rhizobium ecuadorense | reverse complement strand
AAAACAGGTTTTTCGCAATCCACGTCCGGCCGATGTGATGGAAGCGCAGCGCGAGGGCAAGCGGAATCCACCTCGGATCGATGGCAACCAGCCGGCGCTCGCCCGACCGAAACAGAAGCGCATCGGCGCGCATGTCCGGCGTAAACCGCTTGCCGAACCAGCCGAGATTTTCCAGGACGCCGTCGAAGGGGTGTCCAGACGGTATGCCACGCCCCTTCCACAGGCCGACGAGTTCGCGCGGTACAATCGGCGGAAAGCTCTGAAATTCCTCAAGGACTGTCTGCTGGTCTCTCAACGGAAGTCGTGTCCTTCTGCTTGCGCTCCCTGGCACGGCGCCTGGATTTGGCATCGCGCCGGGCGATGCGCAACTCGTCGAGCGTCGGCATCCACCAGCCCCGCGTGAGCTCTATCTGATCCGGCGGTGTTTTCGCCGGCCAGGTCGTCACCAATTCTTCCAGCGAGCCCGACCGCCACGACACCCAGACATATTCTTCGCCCTCGGCCGCGGGAAAATAGAAGTTGCCGATGGTCGCGGGGTCCGCCAGTTCGCCGTCCGTACCGATGAAGAAGACCACGCCGGCATGGGTGCCGATCGCGCGCTGGAAGGGCGGGCCGTCATCGGCGGGAACCGGATAGCGCTTGCGCCGGCGCTCCCTCATCCTCGCCTTGGATGCCTCGTCTTCCTCCGTCCCCTTGATTGCCTCGCGTCTTGCGCGGCGGGCTTCCGGCTCGCTCCGTTCCGCGGCAGCCTCGATCGCCGGCCAATGCTGGCGCAATTCCTCGAACGAGCGATACGGGACGGTCCACAGGCGCCGATCGTCGTCCCAGCGGGCAAGCGGAATCTCCCGGATTTCGTTGACGACGGTGCGCGAATAGGGAGTCCGGATCTGGAAGGTCGCAGGGGCTGGTTCAAGATAGCGGCTTTCGATCGGCTCGAAGGCGAAGGCGTCCCTGCCCTTGTCGTCGGCAAATCTGTCGGCCTCCGCCTCCATCTCTGCCAGCCAGCGGCCGATGCGCTTCTCCGCGGTGCGGCCGGGCACGAACCAAGCGTTGAGGCTGTCGCTCCACCGTGCTCGCGGAAAGGCTTCCCGAAAACGCCGCACCGTTATGCGGTCGTGCGGCAGATCGGTCGTTGCCCCCTCACGCGGGAGCGGGGTTGATGGTTCTTTCGTTGCGTCGTCCATGCGACATCGTCCCGAGGGCACTCTCAAAAATCACGCTGCCCGCTTTGACTTTCCGAGCCGCTTGATCGCCTGCTCCAGCGGTCGCTCGCCGTCACAATAGTCCTGCCAGGCGGAGGTTTTCGCAAGCAGCGCCGGCACCGTGCGCACGGTAAACCGCTTCGGGTCAAGATCGGACTTCACTTGGCCCCAGGTCAGCGGCATCGACACCGTGGCGCCGGGACGCGCGCGCGGAGAGAGCGGCGCCACGGCAGTCGCCATGCGATCGTTGCGGAGATAATCGAGGAAAATCCTGCCGCCCCTCAGGCTTTTGGTCATCTTGATGAGATAGAGGTCGGGATTGTCACGCGCCATCTGCTGGCAGACGTCATGCGCAAAGCCCTTGGCCTCTGCCCAGGAGAGCGGTTTCCGTTTATTGACGGCGAGCGGTGTGACCACATGCAGCCCCTTGCCGCCAGTCGTCTTGCAGAAACTGACGAGGCCGAGCTCGTCGAGCCGATCGCGCATTTCGCGGGCGGCCGCGACCACGGCCGAAAAAGCCACGTCGGGGCCGGGATCGAGATCGAACACCAGCCGGCCGGGCACTTCCGGCTTGCCGGGCTCGCAATTCCACGGATGCAGTTCGATACCGCCGATCTGGGCGATGGCTGCGAGGCCCTCGATCCTGTCGATCTGCAAGTAGGGCTTTTTGTCGCCGAAGACCTTCACCAGCTCGAGGAGATTGGAGGTGCCGGGCATCGCATGGCGCTGGAAGAACTGTTCGCCGCCAATCCCGTCCGGCGCGCGAATGATCGAACACGGCCGGCCCTTGATATGCTCGACCAGCCAGGCTCCGACGGCTTCATGATATCGCGCAAGGTCTTCCTTGGTCACCGGCTCGCCATCGCCGGCGTCCGGCCAGAGCGGCTTATCGGGGTTGGAGATGAGGACGCCCATGACTTCGGCCTTCGCGCCCTTGCGGCGGACAGGCCTGTGCCTTGCGGTCGCCGCGGGATCAGCGGTGTCAGTCCTGGCAGGCGGCGCCGGCTTTTCGGCCTCGACCTCCTTGGCCGGCTTGTCCTCGCGCAGGCCTTTGAAGGCGGCCTGCCGGACGAGGCCATCCGCGGTCCAGCCTTCGAATTCGATTTCGGCGACAAGGTCGGGGTTCACCCAGACGACCTCTGCCTGCTTCTTCGGCGCGCCGATCCCGGTGAACGGCGATCTCGCCGTCTCCAGCGCTTTCAGTTTCGGAAGCAGCATGTCAACTTTCTTCGCGCCGTAGCCGGTTCCGACCCGACCGACATAGACGAAGTGATCGCCGCGGTGAACGCCGACCAGGAGGGAACGGAACCGGTCATTGGTCTTGGCATATGCGCCGATCACCACCTCATGGCCGGCCCGGCATTTCGACTTCGCCCAGCTGTCGGTGCGGCCGGACTGATAGGGAGCGTCCATCTGCTTGGAGATGACGCCCTCGAGATGGAGCTTGCAGGCCGAGCGGAGCACGGCGTCGCCACCGGATTCGAAATGTTCGACGTAGCGGATGCGGGGATCGTCGCCGGCAGCGGCGAGTAGGCTTTGCAGCCGCTCCTTCCGCTCGACCAGGCGCATCGATCGCAAGTCCTCGCCGCCGTCGAACAGCAGGTCGAAGGCGAAATAGACCAGCGTCCCTGTCGTGCCTTCCGACAGTGCCGCCTGCAGGGACGCGAAGTCGGGCGCGCCATTTTCGTCGAGCGCGCAGATCTCGCCATCGATGATACAATCGGGGAGTTGGGAAGCAGCCTCGGCGATCTCGGGGTACTTCGCGGTCCAGTCGAGGCCCTTGCGTGTCCTCAGCGTCACTTGGCCATCGGCGACACGCATCTGGATCCGATAACCGTCGAACTTGATCTCGTGCAGCCAATCGTCGCCGGCCGGCGGCCGGTCAAGCTTTTCGCAGAGTTGCGGGTCGACGAAATCCGGCAGGTCGGCGGCGGTCGAGGTCGCGACATCCTTGCGAGACCGCTTCTTGCGCTCGTCGGCCGCTAGCCCATGCTTGCTGTCCCAGACGGCGTCCGCCTCGACATCGGCGTTCGCCATCATGAACGGCCGCGGCTTTCTGCCCCGGCCCGCGGCGATCTCATCCATGCTGCGGCCGGACGCGACCGAGGTCCCATTCACCTCCAGGATCACCGCACCGTTTTCCTCGACGGAATGATCGTCGTGATGTTTGATCAACAGCCAGTTGGTCCGCTTACCGCCATCGCGGTCGTTGCGCATCCGGACCAGGACGAAGCTGCCATGCAGGCGCTTGCCCTCCAGCGTGAACTTGAAGTCGCCCTTCCTCAAGGCCTCCTCCGGTGACTTCCGGCCTTCCGGTTCCCAATAGCCGCGATCCCACAACATCACCGTGCCGCCGCCATATTGGCCCTTGGGGATCGTGCCTTCGAAGTCGCCGTAGTCGAGCGGGTGATCCTCGACCTCGACCGCCAGCCGCTTGTCATGCGGATCGAGCGACGGTCCCTTGGTCACCGCCCAGCTCTTGAACACGCCGTCGAGCTCGAGCCTGAGGTCATAATGCAGCCGTGTGGCGTCGTGCTTCTGGATCACGAATCGCCGGCGGTTCGACGGTTTGACGTGCGCCTCTCCGCTCGGTTCGCTGGTCTTCTGAAAATTGCGCTTGGCGCGGTATTTCGAGAGATTGTCGGTCATGAGACTCATGATCTCCTAGTCGTACGAGCGGACGGCGCTGGCATCCGTTTTCCGCTCAGCCTTGCGACACCCGCAGCGCGCCGGCATCTCCGAGACTGCGCTGGACGGCGGCGACCTGGCTGGATGCGATATCCGCCGAGACCTCTATCTCGCCTTCGAGCGGCGCGTCACGACGGGCGCCATCGTCATGCGAGGCATCGCCGCCCGATGGCGCGGCGCCGGCGGTATTGCGGTCGCTGGCCGACTGGATGAAGATGTCGGGCCGGGATATGCCGTGTTGCTGAACCAGATGCTCGACGGCAAGGTCGGCTGCTTCCCGGGTTTCGAACGTGGCTCTGATCGTCGTGGTGCTGTCGTCCGCCATTGGGGGTCTCCTGATGTTGATTTCCTTAGGGATGAGAACGGCGCCGGCGGCTGGTAGTTTCCGCCGCGGGGCCGAGGCGCCATTGAAATGATTGATATCGCGCCGAAGCCTGCTATGTTCTTGCTTTGTTTCGGCGTATTTCAAAGCCGATCCTATCGCGATCGCTGAAGCCGCCATGAACGACATGAGCTCGACCCCCGTCCGAAAAATCATCCATGTGGACATGGATGCCTATTACGCGTCGGTCGAACAGCGCGATGATCCGGAATTGCGCGGCAAGCCGATCGCCGTTGGCGGATCGGCGGCCCGGGGCGTGGTGGCGGCGGCGAGCTACGAGGCTCGTGCCTTCGGCGTTCACTCGGCCATGCCGTCGGTAACCGCCAAGCGAAAATGCCCGGATCTGATCTTCGTGCCGCCGCGCTTCGACGTCTACAAGGCGGTATCGCAGCAGATCCGCGAGATTTTCGCCGAATACACGCCCCTGATCGAACCGCTGTCGCTCGACGAGGCCTATCTCGATGTCACAAATAATCTCAAGGGCATGGAAATCGCCACCGAGATCGCGCTGGAGATCCGCGCCAGGATCAAGCAAGTCACCGGCCTCAACGCCTCGGCCGGGATTTCCTACAACAAGTTCCTCGCCAAGATGGCGAGCGACCTTAACAAGCCCAACGGCCAGGCGGTCATCACGCCGAAGAACGGGCCGTTCTTCGTCGAAGCGCTTCCCGTCAAGAAATTCCATGGCGTCGGCCCCGCTACCGCCGAAAAAATGCACCGGCTCGGGATCGACACCGGCGGCGATCTCAAGCGGCAGACCCTCGAGTTCCTGGTCGAGCATTTCGGGAAGTCGGGGCCATACTTTTACGGCATCGCCCGCGGCATTGACGAGCGCCAGGTCAAGCCGAATCGGGTGCGCAAATCCGTCGGCGCTGAAGATACCTTCTCGCATGACCTCCATGCCTACGAGCCGGCGCGTGAAGGGCTTCAGCCGCTGATCGAAAAGGTGTGGAGTTATTGCGAGGCCAATGCGATCGGCGCCAAGACGGTGACCCTCAAGGTCAAATATGCCGACTTCAACCAGATCACCCGCAGCAAGACGATTCCAGCA
>NZ_LFIO01001588.1 GCF_001187535.1 Rhizobium ecuadorense | reverse complement strand
TTCGATTCCCGCTACCCGCTCCAGTTTCCGTTACGCTACTTTATTCGACCGCTGCTGCCGTAGTCCCCGAGATGTCTCCGGCGCGGGCGGAGAAGCTGACGATTGCGATTATCGACTGGCAGGGAAGGGCGCTCGACGCTGAACGACTATGGTGTGTCTTCGGCGGTCCATGCGATTTTCTTTAAGATTTCAGCGATTTTCGAGGGGGCTTTGGCGAATCGCCTTGCAGGCGGCGAATTGTCCCCCATATGC
>NZ_LFIO01001012.1 GCF_001187535.1 Rhizobium ecuadorense | reverse complement strand
GGAGCGGATGGTCGACGGATCGGTCCCGATCCGTCGCGCGGCATAGATATACTCGGCAGCTCGCATCGCTCCGTGGGAAGTAATCCAGGGTAGCCAAGGCTCGTCTTTCAATATCTGATCTGCGAAGGCCTCAAGGCTGGTAACGGCCTTCGCTTTCGGCAAGATCATATCCCTGATGTCCCGCAGGGCTCGATCAGAAATATTGTGCATTTCGCTCTTGTTGAGCTTCAAAGAGCTTCTCGGACCCCACCC
>NZ_LFIO01001643.1 GCF_001187535.1 Rhizobium ecuadorense | reverse complement strand
TTACGAGTAAGTGCCGAGCGGTTGCAAAAGGGACGTGGAAGGGTCCAGTCGCAGACGGGCAGAAACCGGCGTCAACTGGTGACGTCGCCGCTGCGGCGTCCTGCGCAGTGAGTGCCTGCAGCAATGGCAGCGACAATGACTTGGAGACAGAGAGGGACAGGGCAGGGTCGGATCGATACGCCATTTTTGGGCGGCATCGACGGTAATGTTATTATCGCCTGGGTTTGACCAACCAGGCAGCCCTACTGGGAC
>NZ_LFIO01000752.1 GCF_001187535.1 Rhizobium ecuadorense | reverse complement strand
GATTGGGCCACGCCCAGGCGTCACCAGCACCCAATCCTGCGTGATTCAGGCGGCGATCTGGGTGGGATCGTTGGAAACCATCGCCGCGTTGAAGGCGCGCTCAGCCTCCTCGAGCGCTTCAAGGGCTGCGGCACTTACGCCGACATGTCCTCGTTCCAGCGGCGTTGCATCTCCTCAGGCGTGACCTGCTCGATGGTTTGCGACAACATCCAACGATGACCGAAGGGATCAAGCACCTGCGCCACCCGCTCG
>NZ_LFIO01000236.1 GCF_001187535.1 Rhizobium ecuadorense | reverse complement strand
GGCCGAGATCCGGCACGCCGGACATGCTGAATCCCAGCGATGCGCCGCTGAGCAGGATCGCCTCGAAGCCGGCCATTTCCGCCGCCTTGGCGGAGTAGCAATCCCAGACGCAGGGCGTGAACACCTGCTTGCGGGAAACCAGGTCCCGAAACTTCACCTTCTTGCGATTGCCGATCATCGTCATCCACCTTTTCCGATCGCCCCGCGTCGCAGGGCTCATTCCGTCGTCTTAACGTCTCTGGCGTGTACGGT
>NZ_LFIO01001179.1 GCF_001187535.1 Rhizobium ecuadorense | reverse complement strand
GCCGTCACCTTGACGAAGGCCAGCCCGCTCCAGCTACACAAGGTCGCCTTGGCACAGTATATGCCGCTTCGAAAAGGCTTCTTCCGCAAGTCGTAGCGCATGAGGCGACCAGCCAGCGTCGGCAAGAACTGACGGCGTTTCATTGCGGCCCATCCCAGGAGGGCGAAGGGCGGCGCGAGTGAAGCGCCTGGATGACCTGA
The DNA here is from genome assembly GCF_001187535.1 of Rhizobium ecuadorense. Lineage (GTDB taxonomy): Bacteria > Pseudomonadota > Alphaproteobacteria > Rhizobiales > Rhizobiaceae > Rhizobium > Rhizobium ecuadorense. The sequence continues at coordinate 52 of NZ_LFIO01001179.1, read as the reverse complement.
GCCAATATGGCCACGGCGATCTCGGCGGGGTTGGACGCACCTATATCAAGCC
>NZ_LFIO01001432.1 GCF_001187535.1 Rhizobium ecuadorense | reverse complement strand
CCTTGTGATCGTCGGCTCCATAGATGGTGGCACCTTCGAGGACGGCAGGGTAAGTTCCGAAGTCGTGAGGCGGACGTGGTTGGTGTGGTCCATGATTGCTTCCTCCTATGTGGAGGTAGATTAATCGAGTTAAAGGCCGAATGTTCCGGCCGGTGAGAACCCTCGTCGGCCCAAAGATCAGGTCATGCGCTTCAACAATTCAATGAGGGCGTTCATCTCCTCGTTCGCCGACATCGAGAGCATATGATTGTC
>NZ_LFIO01000125.1 GCF_001187535.1 Rhizobium ecuadorense | reverse complement strand
GCGGCCGCGATCACGACGAGCGATGGTGCGATCGCCTGCAGGCCGAACAGATAGATCAGCGGGATGCTGACAGCCGTGCCGAAAAGCCCGGCAAGCACGCTGATGCGGGCAAGATCCGCAATGCCGCGCATGCCCTGGATCAATGCGCTCTGCCCCGCAGACACCAGCCGGAAGAAGACAGCGAGCGACAGTAGCACAATGCCACCGACGTGCTGATAATCACCGAATGTGAAACGTGAGACAGGATATGCC
>NZ_LFIO01000444.1 GCF_001187535.1 Rhizobium ecuadorense | reverse complement strand
ATGCACCCGCAGCAGCCTTGACGGCGCTCGCGCTGACGATCTCGCCCCCTGGAACCAGTTCGGGCAGAGCTTTGTTGCCGGCATGGAAGATCTGGAGGATCGCCGGCGCGCCGCCACTCTTGGCCGCCCCTGCCAGGCGGCGCAGGCTCGGCGTGAAGCTATCGTCGCAAGAAGCAAACTCGCCCGTGAAGCCGACGCCATTCGGCATGACGTGGGTGCAACCGGTAATCACCAGGCCGACGTCCTTTGCTC
>NZ_LFIO01000476.1 GCF_001187535.1 Rhizobium ecuadorense | reverse complement strand
AGCGTATTCCGATCGAGCCATTCGATATCGATGTTGTTGATCTTTGCCCGTTCGGCCAGGTCCTTCAGTCGGCGGTGTTCGAGCTCGTTGGTGGCAACCACCAGTTTTCCGCATTGTTCATAGGGTACACCCTTCTCCCTGCAGAACGCCTTGATTGCATCGGCCCCCTCCCTGCAAAGGCGCGCTTTCAAGCTGCCTGGCGCATAGTAGATTCCCGCGTGGATGACGCCGCTGTTGTGCCCTGTCTGGTGG
>NZ_LFIO01000322.1 GCF_001187535.1 Rhizobium ecuadorense | reverse complement strand
GACGCCTACAGGCATCTTTCCGAGTGGCCTCCCTCGCTCAGGGATGCCGCGCATTCGGTTGCGCTGCAGGCTTGCCGCGCGGCACTGCGTGGAGAGATCGACGCGGAGACCGCGCGCGGCCTGTTTAGTGCTTTTGCCGAACGGCACGATTTGCTGGCGCCGGAGATCGATGCCATCGCCGCCAATCGTTTGCGGCGGGACAGAGATCCACATGTGCGTTAAGGAGGCTCGACATGCACGACATATTGCAGCAGGTCGCGACCAATGCCATGGCAACCGGCCCGGCGACTTTGCTCCAGGGCATGCAGCTTCGGCGGCCGATCGACGTGGTGAAAACGGCAGCATTGTCTGCCGACGACAAGCGCACCATCCTGGCCGGATGGGCTTCTGATTTTTACGCGGTCGATTCGAAGCCGACGTTCCGTCACATTCCCGGAACACCGGAGCCGGTTCCAATCGATGAAATTCATTCAGCGCTTGCCGAACTCGACCGGCGCTATGGCTTCTGACTTGCGGCGCGGGCTTGCTTCATCGGCATGGCGACCCGTTTGATGGCCTGGTCCAGCGAACGCCGCCTGTCGAAGCGATCCTGTCGGCGCTCGTCGTTTCGACAAGCGCCGACGGGATGATGAAACGATAAATGCGGCGGGCGTCCTTGCGCCACTTCTGGAAGTTGTCGGGCCGCGCGGAGCATCGCTTGATCGGGAGCGGACCATAACTTGCCTCCGCACGACCCAACTCTGGGATGAGCTGGACCGCCAGGGAAAGGCGTTTAAATTCCGACGAATAGCGCCTTTCCTGCGATCCGATGAAGTAATCTTGTTGGCTCGTCGAGGTTCCCGTTCGATGCCGTAAAAAAGCATTGAAACAAGCAAGTTGTTTGTCCGCGCATCGCACCGGAGTAAATGAGGAACAAACTGCGCGTTCCCGTAGCTGAACGAAAGGGGCCGGCGGCGTTCCCATGCACGATTTGACAGAATAGCCTAGGGCAGCATCGGAGCAACTGCTGGACCAGGAAGGTGCTTGTGATACTTTGAAAGCCAATTCGCCTTTATTCCACTCCCGATGGTAGAAGATGACCTCGTCCACGTACCTGCCCGCCGAGCGACTTCAGCAGATTCTCGACAGTGCGGTCGACACCGACATCATCATCTTGGATCCAAACGGATTCGTCGTCAGGTGGAGCAAAGGGGCTAGCAATCTGCTTGGCTGGACCGAAGAGGAGATGCTGGGAAAGACTCTGCTTGAGATTTTCCCGGCGGATAAGGATGCCGCGAGCCTGCTCGCCACTGAGCTTGCTGATGCAAAGGCGAACGGCAAGGGTGGCGGCGAGGGGTGGCGATTTCGCAAGGACGGGAGCAAAATCTGGGCGGTCGGCGAAACCACCCCGCTGTTTGCCGATGGCCAAGGCTTGATCGGTTTCGTAAAAATTCTCAGAGATCGCACCAAGCAACGGCGCACGGAATCCGCACTGCGCGAGCGCACGCGCGCGCTTGAGGTGCTCAATCGTGCGGGAGCTATTCTCGCACGCGAAAATAATCTAGAACGGCTCGTGCAGGCGGTAACGGACGCAGGTGTCGAACTGACCGGAGCGCAGTTCGGCGCGTTTTTCTACAACATCATCGATCACGCGGGCGAAAGCTACATGCTCTATTCGCTCGCAGGCATGCCGCAAGAGGCGTTCTCAAACTTTCCCATGCCTCGCAACACCGCTGTGTTTGCGGCAACATTCAGCGGGGAAGGCATCGTTCGGTCGGATGATATCACGCAGGATCCTCGTTACGGACAAAATCCTCCTCACCAAGGGATGCCGAAAGGACATCTTCCCGTCCGGAGTTATCTTGCGGTCCCTGTCATTTCGCGCACGGGAGAGGTCATCGGAGGATTGTTTTTCGGACACGCAGATACCGGCATGTTCAGCGAGGAGTCGGAGCAAGGATTACTCGGTCTTGCGGGTGAGGCCGCTGTTGCCATCGACAACTCTAGGCTTTTCGAGGCTGCGCAACGCGAACTCGCGGAGCGGCGGCGCGCGGAAGAGGCGCTCAAGGAATTGAACGCTCACCTCGAAGATCTTGTAATCCAGAAGAGCGACGAGTTGACCCGCAACGCCGAGGCGCTGCGACAAGCCCAGAAGATGGAGGCGGTCGGGCAATTGACCGGTGGCGTCGCTCATGACTTCAATAACCTGCTGCAGATCATCGTTGGAAATCTCGATACGCTGCTGCGGAACCTGCCGGCCGATGCAGGACGGCTTCGCCGCGCCGCCTCGCAGGCGATGAACGGTGCCGAAAGAGCCGCGGCGCTGACACAGCGGCTCCTCGCCTTCGCCAGGCGCCAGCCACTCGACCCGAAACCCGTCGACGCCAACGGCCTTATTCGCGGAATGTCGGAACTTTTACATCGAACGCTGGGAGAAATTTACGAGGTCGAGATCGTTCTTGCCGGCGGCCTCTGGAAGACGGAGGCAGATCCGAATGCGTTGGAAAGCGCACTCCTCAATCTAACCATCAATGCGCGAGACGCGATGCCTGACGGAGGGAAGCTCACGATCGAAACCTTCAACGCGCACCTTGATGACGTCTATTCGGTAAATCATGCTGAAGTGTTGCCGGGACAATATGTTGCGATATCTGTCTCCGATACCGGGTCGGGCATGGATGTGGAAACCGCCGCTCGTGCTTTCGAGCCTTTTTTTACGACCAAGGATCAGGGGAAAGGCACCGGGCTGGGACTAAGCCAGGTCTACGGCTTCGCCAAGCAGTCGAAGGGGCATGTGAAAATCTATTCGGAGCTTGGGCAAGGAACGACCGTCAAGGTCTACCTGCCGAGGCTCCTAGCGGGCCAAGTTGATGAGGCAACCATCGACCGGCTCCCCCTCCCTGAAGCGGGTTCTGGGGAGATCATCCTGGTGGTTGAGGACGACCCGGATGTCCTGGCCTATTCCGCAGAGTCGTTGAAGGAGCTCGGGTATCGCGTGCTTGAGGCCCAGGACGGTCCGACGGCTTTAAAGGTCTTGGCGTTTAACCTGCCGATTGACCTTATATTCACCGACGTCGTCTTACCCGGGGGAATGAGCGGCGCCGACCTGGTCGCGAAGGCAAGGGAGCTGCAGCCCGCCGTCAAGGCCTTGTTTACTACCGGCTACTCGCGCAACGCCATAGTGCACCATGGTCGCCTCGATAAAGGTGTCCATCTCCTGCAGAAGCCTTTTTCGATTAAAGATCTTGCTGTTCGTGTCAGAGGCGTTCTGGATCTTTGAGACCAATATGCGCACGAGGAACTGCGGAAACATTATGATCAGTGGAATGACCAATTTCGGTGTCTGCTGCTGCTCAAAGCAAGCGTTAAATCCCGGCCAAACGGCGCACTCGGTGAAAGCGATCTCGCCCTGGCTACGCTTCAGCGTCCGGGCAATTCTGATATTGCAGCTTCTGAAGCGATGCATCAAGCTTGAGGGTAAGGCCCGTCGCGGCGTAGTCAAATGAGACATCCCCGAAGGCGGAGAGACTCGTATTGACCAGCCGGGAGCCGAAGCCCTTCTTGCTTGGAGCCTCCACCACCGGCCCGCCGCGCTCTTGCCAAAGGAGGTCAAAGCGATCGTCGCCGGCATTTTTGCGCACGGACCACTCGATCTCGACAGATCCGGAATCCACCGACAGAGCCCCGTACTTTGTCGCGTTTGTGGCAAGCTCGTGCAGCACGAGGGAGAAGGCAAGGGCCGCCTGAGGGCTCAGATTAACCGCAGGACCGCTTGCTTTGACACGGTTCGGCTCAAGTCCGAGGTTGATCTCGGTCGCCTCGACGATCGTATCCATGGTCGCCGACAGCCAGTTCTTCTGCAGCAAAATATCGTGCGCGTTTGCATAGGCATTGATGCGCGCCCTGATCGACTGCTCTGCCTCCTCCATGCTGTTCGCACTTCGGAATGATTGGTTGGTAATCGCTTGAACGACGGTCAGCGTATTCTTGATGCGGTGAGAGAGTTCATGCATCAGGACACGTTGTCGCTCCTCATTCTCTCGCTGCTCGGTTCGATCCCGCAGGATCTTCAGAAAGCCCTCGAGTTCGCCCTCATCCGACCGCAACGCCATCAGTTGGCCCGAGGCCCAGAATAACGAACCGTCCTTTCGAACGTGCCAGCGCTCATCATCTCCGTGGCCCTCGGTCAAAGCGGCGGTCATTTCCCGCTGGGGAACCCCGGCTTCTCGATCCTCCGGCGTGAAAATAACGGCCACGGGCTGGCCGACGATTTCGGTCTCATCCCACCCGAGAATCCGGCGCGCTCCCTCATTCCAGGTGGTCACCCGAGATTCGAGATCCACGGAGATGATCGCATACTCGATGGCACTCTGAAGGATGGCTTCGAGAAATCGCTCCCGGGCGCGGCTGGAACTGGAAATGGGGGTCATGATGTTATTCTGCGCCTGATCCTTCCGGTCGCGCAAGTGGAATTGACCTTACCTCAATCCTATACCGGCGCCCTGGCATGGCCATTAACTCGTGATGTCCGGGCGGATTCGTCGGGAAGCGTGCCGCATCGGCCAAATCGGTTGATCGTCTTGGAAACAATCGAAGGCGTGCAACGTTATTGGGCGACCTCTGATTAAGTGTGAAGCATGACGAGCCATTCGACAAAAAAACTGCACGGCGACTTACCGTCGGCATCGTCAAAAGCAGCCTTGGCCGACCGGAAAGAACTTGCGGCGATAGCGTTCGAACGAACAAGGATGCCAATGGTCGTCGCCGACGCCCGCAAACCGGATCTGCCGATCGTGCTGGCCAACAAATCATTTCTCGAGTTGACAGGTTACCCCGCGGATGAGGTGCTGGGCCGCAATTGTCGGTTCCTTCAGGGACCGGCGACGTCTCCGATCGCCGTCGCTGAAATTCGCGCTGGGATCGCCGACGAGCGGGAGGTCAGCGTCGAGATCTTGAATTATAAGAAGAATGGGGAGCAGTTCTGGAACCGCTTGCATCTAAGTCCCATCCATGCGGACGACGGGAGGATCCTATATTTTTTCGGATCGCAAATCGACGTGACGGAGTACCGGCGGATCGAGGCGCTTGAGGCTTCCGAGCATCGGCTGCTCATGGAGGTCGACCACCGGTCGAAGAACGTCCTCGCCATCGTTGACAGCATCGTTCGCCTCTCCAACGCCGACGATCCGGCTCTTTATGCCGCTGCTATCCAACACCGGGTGCAGGCGCTCGCCCGCGCACACAATCTGCTTGCCGAGCGAAGATGGACGAGCATTTCTGTTGAGGAGCTCGTTAGGCTGCAGGTGACACCATTCGCATCAACCCGTGCCGTTTTTAGGGGGCCTGATATCCGACTGCCGCCGCCGGTGGTTCAACCGGTCGCACTCGTACTCCACGAACTTGCCGTCAACGCGGCCCGCCACGGCGCTCTTGTGGCTTCGCAAGGGAGGCTTTCGATCAGCTGGACACCCGGGCCGTCAGGAGCAGGTTTTAAACTTCGATGGCGGGAGGCCGGCGTCAGAAGAGCGCCCAAGCCAACCAAAAGAGGTTTCGGTACAGCGATCATCGGAGCGCTCATCGAAAAACAGCTGAAGGGACATGTCGAGAAAACGTGGTCGAATGATGGGCTGCTGATTGAGATCGAGGTTCCTTCGGCCTTGTCCACCGG
>NZ_LFIO01001173.1 GCF_001187535.1 Rhizobium ecuadorense | reverse complement strand
GCTCCAGCCGAAATATTCGCCCGAGATGACGAAGCCGACTGCAAGTCCCCATAAATGCAGCCCGGTCAGGCTCTTGGCGAGCGTCGGTTGAGAATTTGACATGATTGTTCCCCTTTTTTTTAGATTGAACTTTATGTTTCTTGGTGTGGCAGCGCTTCTATGGCGCCTTCGGCATTTTCCTTGAGATCGACACCGGTCAGCTGCAAGCGAAGCGCCTCCCGGACGGTCCAAACGATCTTGTCCGCTGCGATCT
>NZ_LFIO01000334.1 GCF_001187535.1 Rhizobium ecuadorense | reverse complement strand
TGGAGGCCACCTTCTCCATCAGCTTTTCGTCGGCACGGATTTCATCAAAGGAACTGGTCTCGATCTTCTCGATCCAGGGCGCGCGCGAAGCATCGGCTTCTATGATCTTTCGCTCTACCGCCTGTTTTTGACTCGTGCCGATCAGGCCCCTCGTATATGTGCTTCCAAGCGGCCAGGTCGGATACAGGATCCACCAGAGAGCGGCGAACAGGTGGGTGATGATCAGGAAGAGCAGAACCCCGCGCGGTACAGG
>NZ_LFIO01000537.1 GCF_001187535.1 Rhizobium ecuadorense | reverse complement strand
TCGCCAAGCAATTACGAGTGATCGCTGAAATTGCGCTTGAGCGGTTCTGGCTGCCAGGTGAGGCCCCTTCCGGCATACTGACGTCGACAATGAGCGCCAAGCCGAGTTCGACCGCTTCGTCGCAGCAATTTAGTTCATCGGTGCGAGCGGGATCAATCATGACGAGTGCAGCGTAGCGCTTCAGCCGTGTTCGTGACGGTGGAGTTAAAAGGAGGTCAACTCGATAACCAGCTCGAGTTGACCTCCTTTTAAC
>NZ_LFIO01001554.1 GCF_001187535.1 Rhizobium ecuadorense | reverse complement strand
AAATCAGGCGAGCTCGTGGCGGTGATCGGCCCGAACGCCGCCGGCAAGTCGACGCTTTTCAAGCGCATCACCGGCCTGCTCAAAGGGCCTGGCCATGTCGTCGTCGAAGGCTCGAAGACAAAAAACGCCATCAGCTACATGCCGCAGGATACCTCGGTAAACGCGGTGCTGACGGTCTACGAATCCATCCTGCTTGCCCGCAAGCAGGGCCAGTCCTGGGCTGTCAGCGACAGCGACCTGCGCTTCATCGACG
>NZ_LFIO01001441.1 GCF_001187535.1 Rhizobium ecuadorense | reverse complement strand
GCTGTTTCTTGTTGAATGAAGACCGCGGCCACACACGCTGCCACATCAAGCCTGTATCGATGGGGAGCGCGACGAAGTGGTCGACTTGGCCCGCTCCCCGAGTTGAAGACACCACACTAAACCGACTGAAGGAGGACGTGTCGCTTCTTGCCAATTGATAGCCGGATCACGCCGTCCTGGATGTCGGAGTCGCAAAGCCGCATTGCCTCGTCGTTTACACCGCCACCGTTCACCCGAACTCTCTTATACACAT
>NZ_LFIO01000268.1 GCF_001187535.1 Rhizobium ecuadorense | reverse complement strand
GGACCTTAAGCCTCAGCAGGCCTGCGCTTAAGGTCACATGTTGGGCATATCCCATTCCCACAGAAACCGCTTCCGTAACTCTGCCAAGGAGTGTTCCCAGTCTTCTTTTTCGCAAGCTGATACGGCGGCCCGCAAATATTGCTTGAGGTTCGATAAACTGTATTCGTGAAGCTCGATGGGCTTCCGCCTTCGTCCCGTCGTGCCACGTCTGCTAGGCGTGACGACATCCGCGAAGAAGTGTTCTGTCCAATCG
>NZ_LFIO01000452.1 GCF_001187535.1 Rhizobium ecuadorense | reverse complement strand
GTCGTCCATCAGGCCCATGCCGCCGAAGATCTGGATCGCCTCATCGGTGACGCGGGCCAACATTTCGGAGGAGTAAAGCTTGGCCGAGGCGATCTGCCGGTCTGCGGAGAGCCCGGCATCGAGCCGCCAGGCGGCGGCGAGCGTCAGCCAGTCGGCCGCGTCGATCTCGGTTATCATATCGGCGAGCTTGAACGACACGCCCTGATTGGCGCCGATCGGCTTGCCGAACTGTTTGCGCTCGGCGGCGTAGGGC
>NZ_LFIO01001116.1 GCF_001187535.1 Rhizobium ecuadorense | reverse complement strand
CTCATGCCGTTAAAGAAAAGGATCTGGACGATCAGGCGACCTGTCGGACGGTTTCCGCCCTGTGTGCCACACGACGATCCCGGCGATTCCCAGAGTGTTGATCAGGACGACCGGCTGGAAGTTGTCATCACTAGACATAGCTAGGTTCACCGATCATGGTTTGTGCCAATGAACTGCCGGGCACGGCATCGTGCCCGGCCAGATCGCCTATTTCTTGATCGGGAAGGTCAGTTCCTGCTCAGTGGTATCGACC
>NZ_LFIO01000237.1 GCF_001187535.1 Rhizobium ecuadorense | reverse complement strand
GAAATATGATCAATCCCGAAGTTGCAGGGCTTGCCCCAGCTTCTCCCGATGCCGCGCAGTATGTAATAGGCCACTTCATACCGGTTCCGGCCTCGACCGGACCAACGGATGGTGACCTGGAAGAGCAGTACAGATCAGCAAGCTGGCGTGTGATGCTGAGTGATAATGAATATAACGACACAGTTGCGTATATACGCAAACTGCAGGCAACCTCTCGTCTCTGGGAGGCATCGGTATACAACTGCAATGCCTT
>NZ_LFIO01000831.1 GCF_001187535.1 Rhizobium ecuadorense | reverse complement strand
AGGCCGCAGAGGCCGATCAACGCGCCGCTTGCCTTCTCCTCCAGCGCCCAGAACCCCCAGCCATGATGCTCGAAGTGAAGGTCGATGCGGTCGAGCATCGCATCCGACTGTTCGTCGGTCAGAGGATTGAGATATCTGACGACATCGGGCTCGGCATTGATCGCAGCGAAGGGTTTGCGATCATCCTGTCGCCAGGGCCTCAAAATCAGACGTTCGCTTTCGAGCTTCATCGTCCCTCTGCGATAGATCCTAC
>NZ_LFIO01001865.1 GCF_001187535.1 Rhizobium ecuadorense | reverse complement strand
GCCTGACACCGCGTTCAATGCAGCGAGCCGTCATGAAAAACGTTACGGGGGGATGAACCGCAGTCGGCCGGCGACCGACCGTCCGTCGCCGGCCTGTTGATCTTGGCAGCCAGTGTGCATTTTCGGGAAGGTTGGCCTTCGGATGGCAACGGCGAATGCCGCCCGTATCACCATACCGTATATCTGTGCCCCTTTAATGTTCGGGGGCAATATCGCATCGGGACGGATGATACTGCCAGAATTTGGCAGTATCAGGTCATAAGGTTCTGCTGTCCAACGAACAACAGGAGATCCTTATGACCGCCAGCAACAGCATTCTTCTCTACGTGACCGACGCGCCAGCGAGCGCCCGCTTCTACGCCAAGCTGCTCGGGAAGGAGCCCGTGGAAGCGAGCGAGACCTTCGCCATGTTCATCCTGCCCTCCGGCCTGGGGCTCGGTCTCTGGGGCAAGGCCGGCGTCGCGCCCGCGCCGGCAGCAGCCGGCGGCGGCTGCGATATAGGGTTCAAGGTCGCGAAATCCGACGAGGTCGATGCCACCCACGCCGATTGGCAGGCCAAGGGCGCGAATATCGTCATGGCGCCGACCGATCTCGATTTCGGCCGAAGCTTCGTCGCCGCCGATCCCGATGGGCATCGCCTGCGTGTCTACACCGTGGCCGAGGAGGGTTGAACCATGGCCAAAGCCTGGATCGCCGTCGCCTCCGCAGAACATGTCCGCATCGGCCGTCAAGCCGGTTTCATGCAGGTCTGTCACGGCAAGGCATCACCCCTCCGGCGGATTACGCCTGGGGATCGCGTGATCTATTATTCGCCGACCGTCGTCTTCGGCGGCAAAGACCGCCTGCAGGCTTTCACCGCGATCGGCCAGGCCCGAAACGGCGCGCCCTACCAGGTGGAGATGGAAAGCGGTTTCAGGCCCTGGCGGCGGGATGTCGACTGGCGCCTTGCGGAGGAAACGCCGATCCGGCCGCTGCTCGGCCGGCTGGCCTTCACCCGGGTGGCCCCCAATTGGGGCTATCAGCTCCGCTTCGGTTTGTTCGGCATCGGCGATGAGGATGCCGATATGATCGCGGAAGCGATGAGCCATGCCGAGCCGACCACCATGCTTCGCGACGTCGCGGCGTGAACCTGACCGCCCGGACCAATGACCGGCCCCCGGATTTTTCCGGGGGTTTCTTTGCTCGCAGCGCCGATCCCGGCATGATTACGGACCTGTTCACGGATAAAATTATCCAGCAATTGCAAGCCCTACAGCCTCCTTTGCGCGTCTTTTCGGACGCGCGGCGCTGTAATCCAAAATTCCTGTGATATAAGCAATATTCCGGCGAGAATCGGCACGTCTGCAGCCGGTCGCTTCGCCTTGTATTCATTGCAATATCGGCGGTCCGGCTGCATGATCCTGTTCTCAGAATTCCTCCCCATCCCGGCCCCCGGAATTTCCCAGCACGCTGACGGTTAGCCATGGAAAAAAGCCTCGCCCGCTACATCTGGAAGAACACGCGGCTGCAGCAGCTGTGGATTCTGGCTGTCGTCGCCGCCTCGATGGTGCCCTACTTCCTGTCCTTCGATCTGCCGAAGCAGATCGTCAACGGACCGATCCAGGGCGACGGTTTCGAAGGTCCAGGCGCCAGGCAGACCTTCATGCACATTGCCTACGACATCCCGCTGATCGGCCATGTCGAATTCTTTCAAGGCTTGCAGCTCAACCGCTTCCAGATGCTGATGGCCCTCAGCCTGGTGTTTCTGGCGCTGGTGGTGCTGAACGGCCTCTTCAAGTTCTATATCAACACCTATAAGGGCCGGCTCGGCGAGCGCATGCTGCGGCGCATCCGCTTCGAACTGATCGACCGGGTCTTGCGTTTTCCGCCCATTCACTTCAAGCGGGTGAAATCGGCCGAGATCGCCACGATGATCAAGGACGAAGTGGAGCCGATGGGCGGCTTCACCGGTGACGCCTTCGTCTCGCCTGCCCTTCTCGGCGGCCAGGCGATCACGGCGCTCGCCTTTATCATCGTCCAGAATTTCTGGCTCGGCATGATCGCCGCCGGCATCGTCGGCGTCCAGGCCGTCGTCATTCCCCGCATGCGCAAGCGGCTGCTGGACCTTGGCCGCCAGCGGCAGCTGACGGCGCGCGAACTTTCCGGCCGCGTCGGCGAAATTGTCGACGGCATCGGTACGATCCACGGCAACGACACATCCAACCTCGAACGCGCCGACATCGCCTCGCGGCTCGGCCGGATCTTCTCGATCCGCTACGACCTTTACCAGTGGAAGTTCCTGGTGAAGTTCATCAACAACTTCCTCGCCCAGGTCACGCCCTTCCTGTTTTACGCGATCGGCGGTTACCTGGCATTGCAGGGCCGGCTCGACATCGGCCAGTTGGTTGCCGTCATATCAGCCTATAAGGACCTGCCCGGGCCGCTGAAGGAACTGATCGACTGGGACCAGATGCGCCAGGACGTGCAGGTGAAGTACCAGCAGGTCTACGAGCAGTTCAACGTCGAGCCGCTGATCGACAGCCGTATCCAGGAACTGGCGACCGCCCCCGTCGGCGCGCTGACCAGCGCACTGGTCGTCACCAATCTCTCGCTCTCCGACGACAGCGGCGCCCGCCTCGTCGAGCACGTCTCCGTCGAGATCAAGCCGAACGAAACGGTGGCGATCGTCGGCCCGAACGGCAGCGGCGCCGAAGCCTTCGCCGAAGCGCTCGGACGCATGGTCTGGCCCGATTCCGGCCGCATCACCATCGACGGGCGCGACCTTCTGGACCTGCCGGAATCGATCACCGGCCGGCGCATCTCCTATGCCTCGGCCGACACCTTCTTCTTCCACGGCTCGCTCGCCAGCAATCTGCTCTACGGCCTCAAACACGCGCCGATGACCGATCCCGTCTATGACGAGAAGCAAGCACTCGAATATAAATGGCATTCCGTCGAAGCGGTAAAGGCCGGCAATCCAACGCTCGACCTCAACAGCGACTGGGTGGATTATCAGGCGGCCGGCGCCAGCGGACCTGAAGATCTGCTGAAAGCCATCCGCCCGGTGCTCGACGCCGTGCTGATCTCGCAAGACATTCTCGATCTGGCGCTACGCTCGAACGTCAACACCGACGTGCATGTGGCCGTCAGCGACCACGTCGTCGCACTGCGCGCCTCGTTGCGAGACCGGCTGCGTGACGAGGGGCTCGACGGCATCGTCGTGCCGTTCGATTTCGACGCCTACAACGCCCAGGCGACGGTCGGCGAAAACCTGCTCTTCGGCACGATGAAGCGGCCGCTGATGACCAACCGCCGGCTGGCTGCCCATCCCTATTTCCAGCAGCTGTTCCGCGAGACGGGCCTAAGCACCGATCTCTACGCCATGGGCCTGGAGATCGCCGAGAACGCCGTCGAACTCTTCCACGACCTGCCGCCGGACCATCCGTTCTTCCAGCAGCTGACCTTCATGACGGCGGACGATATTCCGACCTACCAGGCGCTGCTGCAGAAGCTGCAAAGCCGCCGCTTCGAGGATGCCACACCCGAGGAGCGTTCGGCCATCATCCGGCTGAGCTTCGCCTATATCGAGCCGCGCCACCGCTTCGGCCTGCTGACCGACGAGCTGATGGACAAGATCGTCAGCGCCCGCAAGCAGTTCCACGAGCATATCCCGGCCGATCTCGCCGAGCTGATCGAGCGCTACGATGCCGAGCGTTTCACCCCATCGGCCAGCCTGATGGACAACGTGCTCTTCGGCCGCATCGCCTATCAGCAGGCCGACGCCTCCGATCGCATCCGCGCCATCATGGGCGAACTCTTCGACGCGCTCGATCTTTATGACGACGTGCTGTCGATCGGGCTGGAATTCGACGTCGGCTCCGGCGGCAAGCGGCTGACCATGGTGCAGCGGCAGAAGCTGAATCTCGCCCGTGCGCTGCTGAAACGCTCGGACTATTTCATCTTCAACCGGCCGCTGTCGGCGCTCGATCAGCGCGTTCAGGATCAGATCACCCGCAACATCGTCGAAGACCTGCACGAAGAAGGCAAGCGGCCGGCGATCATCTGGGTGCTCTCCAATGCGCGGCTCGCAGAGATGTTCGACCGGATCCTGCTCTTCGACCGCGGCGGGCTGGCGGAAGCCGGAAACTATCCGGAACTTTCCGAGAAAAACGGGATGTTCAAGGAACTGTTATCGTAATATTCTATTGCGGCGGCGATTATGGTAGGTGTTCCCGGGGGGACGCCCGGAATTGAAGGCGCCTGGTTCCAAGAACCCTGCGTCAGGGGATTGAAACGCTCATGCTGTTGAGAGACGAAGTCGAAATGCTGCGCCGGGTGCCGATCTTTTCGAGGATTGCGCCGGCCAAGCTCAAGCTTTTGGCCTTCACCTCCGATCGCATGACCTACAAGGCCGGCCAGGATCTTTTCCACCAGGGCGATGTCGGCGACGCCGCCTATGTCATCCTCTCCGGCAGCGCCGACATCATCGTCTCCTCGCCGGCCGGCGAGATCAAGGTCGCCGATGTCGAGCTCAATTCCATCGTCGGCGAAATCGCCATCCTCTGCGATGTCTCGCGCACGGCCACGGTGCGCGCCACCTCGCCGCTCGAAGTGCTGCGTATCAGCAAGGAGCACTTCCTGAAGCTGCTGAGCGACTTTCCGGAAATGGCCGTCGAAATCATGCGCGTGCTCGCCGACCGCCTGAACCACACGACGGCGGAACTGACCGCAGCACGGGCGGCGAAGCAGCCGCAGATGGCGCAGTAAGATTTCAGGTCAGGATGTCGGTGGCCATTTTTGCGCGCCATGGACGAGGCGCAATATTTCCACCTGTTCGAGTTTTTGGCGGACACGATAGATCACGATAAAAGATGTGCGCGAGATGACAAGTTCGCGCGTTCCATCGATTCGTCCGGGCCGGCCGATCTCCGGCTGATCGATGAGCAAATCGGTCTGACGCTCGATCTCATCAAGTTGGCTTATCGCGGCGCCGACATTCTGGTCGGCGATAAACTGAATGGCTCTTTTGCGATCGGATGCAGCTTTCGCACGCCAGACGAGCTTCACTTGCTCTCGCCCTTAAGCCGCGCCAACAGTTCCGCCCGTTCGCGCGCCATCTCTTCCTTGACGACTTCGTGCGAGATCCAGACCGCGTTCGGATCATCGGCTTCCCGGATCGCTTCCTCGACCTGTTCGCGGAACCATTTGTCGTATTCCGCCGCCTCATGGGTCCGACGCAAAGCGGCGGCCCGATCCGGCCGCGATGCCGTCTCGGGAACGTAATCGGCCGCATCGACATCGAACTGCGAGATGCCGATATCCTTGAGATAAGACACCAGCGTATCCATGCGCTTGAACACACGCACCTGCCGGCTGCGCTGGGCGGCGAGCGGGCGCTCTGATTTGCCGTAGCGGATGACAATGGACCAGCCGCCGGTCTTGCCGATGACATGCGCGGCATCGACCGCGCCTGCATCGACAAGGCGGGAAAGTGTCGAATGATCGATGGTTTCCGCGGCCATGGCATATCCTCTTTCAGGCCGACAAGGATATGCATTTAATTATAGATTGCAATGCATTCAATAATTGGAATTGCGCAGTTCGAAAACGAAAGCCTGCGTGGTTTCTCAATACCATGGCTGTCCGGTTTCGTGCCGATGGCTGCCCCTCACCCTAACCCTCTCCCCGTAAACGGGGCGAGGGGACG
>NZ_LFIO01000245.1 GCF_001187535.1 Rhizobium ecuadorense | reverse complement strand
ATGTCGCGGGCGGGGCTGACGGATACCTTCGCGGTGCAGATCCTGCCCTGGGTGGCAAGCCCGCTCTATGTCTTCCTCTTCTACCAGTTCTTCGCGCAGCTGCCGAAGGAACTCTATGAAGCGGCGGAAATGGATGGTGCATCGGTCTTCCGCATCTACCGGTCAATCTACATGCCGCTCAGCCTGCCGGCGCTCGCCACGGTCTCGATCCTCATGGGCATCGAAAGCTGGAACCAGTATCTCTGGCCGACGC
>NZ_LFIO01000141.1 GCF_001187535.1 Rhizobium ecuadorense | reverse complement strand
ACGAACGAGCGCGCCATCAAGGCGTCGCCGCAATCCGAGAATGGTGGGTGGCTGCGAAGAAGGCGGCTCAGTACGTTGCTAAACCTTTGGAATGCACGGTCGACGGTGACAAAGCGCTCATCCGAGCCAAGGTGAGCGGCCAGTTTCCCGGTAGCCCGGTGACCCTCACCTACGACTTTGCCATCAAAGACGGCAAGATCGTCAGCCTGGAGATCCAATAATGACTGACTTTCTCAATTTGGAAGGCAAACGC
>NZ_LFIO01001470.1 GCF_001187535.1 Rhizobium ecuadorense | reverse complement strand
CACCCTCGATGATTGCCTTCCCCACCAGGATATCGGCAATCTTTTCGACGGCCGCACGGAACCGCGTGACGATCTCCCGGCTTCGCTCCATTTCCTGACGGAGAACGCGCTCGACGCGGGCGGCAACCGCCGCGTTGTTCTGGCGGACACGATCTCGTTGCTGGAAGGAGTTCAGATTGAAATAGGAAAGGCCGTCTCCCATCCCGAGCTGGATCTCCATCATAGTGGCGACGTCGCTCGCCCTGTGGAGATC
>NZ_LFIO01001674.1 GCF_001187535.1 Rhizobium ecuadorense | reverse complement strand
GATCCGTGATCTCACCATGCTCTCCGACATTCTGCCCACCGGCTTCCATGGCGCAGTGCGTGCAGGTGTTGGGGTCGGCTCGACCGTCTATGTCGCCGGTGCCGGCCCTGTCGGCCTTGCGGCTGCGGCTTCGGCTCGCATTCTCGGCGCTGCTGTCGTGATGATCGGTGATTTCAACAAGGACCGTCTGGCGCATGCGGCGAAGGTCGGTTTCGAACCGATCGACCTGTCGAAGAGCGACCGTCTCGGCGACA
>NZ_LFIO01001052.1 GCF_001187535.1 Rhizobium ecuadorense | reverse complement strand
GCTGCCGTCTGCTCGCAGATTAACCCGTGCGTTCGTTCTTTTGAAACGCTCGCAGATGCTGTCGACATTGCAAAGCCGCCACAGGAATATTAGGGGACGAGCGCCATCCACTGGGGTTGCTGCTTGACGCTCCACACACGCGACTTCACACTTGCAGTGTTGAAGGTGAGTCGGACAGACTGTACCGTTTTTCGCATCCGTTGCTCATCTCAGAGGGAGTCGTCAGCAGGGTTGATTGGTTCATGCGCCGACCG
>NZ_LFIO01001072.1 GCF_001187535.1 Rhizobium ecuadorense | reverse complement strand
GTCGGGCGCAGTCAGCGATGAATTCGTCGGTCGTTTCCAGCATTTCGTCGGGAATGGTCGAGCCTTCCGACTTCGGCAGGGTATTGCCGCCGCGACCGGCATGGAAGCGCATGCCGAGCAGCTCGGCTGCTTCAAACTGGCGGTCGATCAGCCGCTTACCGGCATGCCGGGGGAAATTGTACTGGTGATCGAAGGCCGTAGTGCAGCCATGCTTGATCATCTCGGCCATCGCCGTGACGGAGGAGTGGTAAAAG
>NZ_LFIO01001442.1 GCF_001187535.1 Rhizobium ecuadorense | reverse complement strand
GATTTGCGGATCAACGACGTGATCGGCGAATTGGCGGCGTTCTTTCCGGGCGCAAATCCGGCCCTGGCGGCAGCCGAGTAAGGATCGTCACCATGGCTCGATCTCAGGAAGAGACGATCACCGATGAGGAAAGGCCGGGGCCAAGCGAGCAATTGTGGAGCGTCTTCGAATTCGCCCGACGATATCGTCTCGCCAAACGCGAGGAGAACCGCCTGCTGATGCTCTACGGACCGACGGCATCGCTTCACGTTCTT
>NZ_LFIO01000827.1 GCF_001187535.1 Rhizobium ecuadorense | reverse complement strand
CATCCTTGCCGAACCGGGCCAACAAAAGTTCGCGGACACTGGAAGCCGGCAAACCAATGGTTTCAAGATAGGCCGGCAGAGGCAATTCGAAGCCTGCATTCCGTGCAGCCGTGATCGTGGCATCGCGATACAGAGCTTCGGTATCGAACATCAAACCGTCCATGTCGAACAGGACGGCTTTGGGAGTACGGGGCAGGCGCTGCATGTATGGCTTTCGACAGTGGGGATCCGCTTGACTGTATACTGCCTTGCCG
>NZ_LFIO01001661.1 GCF_001187535.1 Rhizobium ecuadorense | reverse complement strand
CCGTTGCTCCCAAACTGGTCGTCAATGCGGCAGGTCCCTGGATCGATCACGTCAACAATTTACTCGGCGCCCCATCGCACCTGATCGGCGGCACCAAGGGTTCCCATATCCTGCTTGACCATCCCGAGCTGGTGCGAAGCCTCAACGGCCACATGATCTATTTCGAGGCCGACGACGGCCGAATCTGCCTGGTCTACGACTATCTCGGGCTGGCACTGGTTGGTTCGACCGACATTCCGGCGGATGATCCGGAC
>NZ_LFIO01000538.1 GCF_001187535.1 Rhizobium ecuadorense | reverse complement strand
CCGTTGAGGGTGGCATTGAGGCTTTGACGACGGTGGCGGACCGGCCGCGAGCCCTTTATACATCACGGCACGACGCATGTGAGGCTGTCCAGGACCCGGTGTGCGACCTCATGAACCGCTTTCCCCACCGCTATTGAGAGCCAGCGCGGAACTGATGCAATCGAGCAAAACCTGTTCGCCAAACGGTTTTGTCAGGCAGCCGACGATGCCCGCGCCCAACGCAGACGCGCGTACGTTCTTTTCCGGAAAGGCGG
>NZ_LFIO01000959.1 GCF_001187535.1 Rhizobium ecuadorense | reverse complement strand
TGCCGTTATCCAGGAAGCGTATATCCAGGGAATCTCGACTCGTTCTGTCGACGACCTGTGGTGGATGCGACCTATCTCAAGGTCCGGCGTGGCGGCCGCATCGTCTCAGTCGCCGTCATTATCGCGGTCGGCGTCAATAACGACGGTCGGCGCGAGGTCCTGGGTATGGAAGTTGGCACCTCGGAGGCCGAACCGATCTGGACGGAATTCCTGCGCAGGCTAACGCGCCGCGGTCTACGCGGGGTGAAGTTGGTTGTCTCTGATGCACATGAGGGCATCAAGGCTGCCGTTTCCAAGGTTCTCAATGCCACTTGGCAAAGGTGCCGGGTTCACTTCATGAGGAACGTGCTCGCGCATGCTGGAAAGAGCGGCAGGCGGGTCGTATCCGCCTTCATCGCGACGGCCTTTGCCCAGGAGACCCCGGAGGCAGCAAGCCGCACAATGGCGCAGTGTCGCCGATCAAATCAGGCCGAAAGTGCCGAAGCTTGCCACCATCATGGACGACGCTGAAGAGGACGTGCTCGCCTACATGACCTTCCCCAAAGAGCACCGGGCAAAGCTGCACTCGACGAATCCAATTGAGCGTCTCAACGGCGAAATCAAGCGACGCACCGAGGTCGTCGGCATCTTTCCGAACGACGAAGCCATCGTCCGTCTCGTCGGCGCACTGCTGCTCGAACAGAATGACGAATGGGCCGTTCAACGCGCCAAGTATATGACGCTTGAGACCATGGCCCAAATGAGATGAGCCCCAAATCAGCCTGCCCCGCTGTGGCACGCTGATATCCCCTTCCGACCCATGTCGGGAAAGCACGGCCATCAGCCGCGACCTACACCACCTCCCGGGACACGATCGTATCACCTTGTATTCCGGACTAAACTTATGCCGACAGCGTTGCGATAGAGGGCATTCGGAACCAGCATGCGGCTATTCCGGAAGGTCGGCACTCGCATGACGTCATCTGACCGACATCGTGGGGTTATTCGACAAAAATTGCGAAATGTCCTTGATCCAGTTTCCGCTGTTAGATCTAGTTGTCGCCGGCAGTCCTTCTCCTTCTCTATCATATTTGCTGGAGCGTGCCGCAAGTCCGACAAGAGCTGCGCCTAGGCCAACAGCTCTGTGCTGTCATTGACGGGTTAGGAACACGTCAATGATCAACGAGGCTGGAGCCTTATACCCGGTGTTCCTGCCTCAAATGTAAGGGCATGACGAGTGCCGCCCTTTCCTTCACTTGACCAGGTGGTTTCCGATCGAGGAGCCGCCATCGACCGTCAGAATGCTACCGGTCGCGAACCTCGAACGATCGGACGCAAGAAAAAGCATTGCTTCAGCAATCTCTTCAGCTGTCCCCATCCGATCCATGACGGCACGGGCGTTGAAATCGCTGCGAAGCTTCGCGGGGTCCTTCGCTTCGGCGAAGATTTTCGTGAAGTAAGGAGAGTCGATTGTCCCTGGAGCGACCGCGTTGACACGAATTCCCTCTTTCGCATGATCCATGGCCATCGCGCGCGTCAGCGAAGATATTGCTCCTTTCGATGCTACGTAGGCAGTCCTGTCCGCGATTGCTGAGGTTGCGGTGTAGGAAGTCGTATTGATGATCGAACCTCCGCCGTTCCGTCGCATAACAGGAATGACGTACTTTGAGCAAAGGAAGATCCCTTTGACGTTTACGGACATAATCCGGTCCCAAGTTTCTTCAGGAATGGTCACCACATTCCCCGTCGTTCCGAACCCGGCATTATTGACGAGCACGTCGACCCGGCCCCACTTTGCGGTCGTCTTCTCAACCATGCTTTCCGCGTCCTTGGCGGACGAGACGTCGACGCGAACACCGAAAGCCTTCGAGCCGATCTCGTTCGCCACACGAACCGCGGCGTCTTCATTGACATCAGCAACAACCACATAGGCGCCGTTCTTTGCGAAAAGCTCGGCTGTCGCACGACCAATGCCGCTGCCGCCCCCTGTGACGATACAAACTCTTTGATTCAAATCCATCGACCATCTCCTCATTTTTGGGTGCCTTAGAAGACATTTTAGCAGACAATCTGTCAATTGTGAAAATCCAGTTGACAGATTGTCTGCTGATCTGTTTATCTAGGCTCGATCGAATTTGGCCGTGGGAGGACAATATGGCCGATACCAGCACTGAGGCGCAGTTGGCTTTTAAGGCAGCTATGCGTCGGTTCACATCAACCATCTGCTTGATCACGACCGAACTCAACGGGGTCCGTCATGGCATGGCCGCCACCGCGGTCCAGTCGGTTACCGCGGACCCACCAACTGTTCTTGTCTGCATCAACCAATCGGCTTCGGTGAATCAGCCTTTGAAGATCTCCGGGAAGTTCGCCGTGAACATGCTGCATCTTTCACATGCCGATCTTGTGCCGCTGTTCAGTGGGCAATTGAAGGGTGAAGAGCGCTTTCATTACGGCGAGTGGCTGTCTCTCGACGGCATGCCGGTCCTGTCCGATGCGCAGGCGGCGTTTGTCTGCAAGCTAAAAGATGTCGTTCACGTTGGAACGCATGATGTTGTGCTCGGAGAAGTGCTCGAAGCACGGTTCATCGAGTCAATCGCGCCGCTTCTCTACGAAAACGGTCAACTCGTCAGGTCGTCGTCCATCAGTGGATCGGCCGCATAGTAGGTGGCTTTAACCACCAATCACATCACTCATCGAAAGCCCAAGGGCGGCAAGGAGAAAAGCGTGAGCAATATGGCACCCGCAAGAGAAATTCATGGACGTGAAGTCACAGAGCGCTTTGAGCGCGGACTAAAGACCCGGCGCGAAGTCTTGGGGGGGGGCTATGTTGATGCGTCGGTCAGCAAAGCCACCGACTTCAATTGGCCGATGCAAACCCTCGTCACAGAATACTGCTGGGACGCGATTTGGAATCGGCCGGGCCTGGAGCGCAAGCAGCGCAGCATCCTCAATCTCGGGATGATTTCGGCCCTCAATCGTCCGCATGAGCTGAAACTGCATGTTCGCGGAGCAATCAACAACGGTCTTACCAAAGAGGAAATTCGGGAGGTTTTCCTCCAGGTTTCGATTTACTGCGGTGTTCCTGCGGCCATCGACAGCTTCCGCGTGGCAGCGGAAGTTTTCGACGAGATGGGCATCTAGTTATTCAACGCATTTGAGTGGGCTGAGCATCATCCGTTGCCAGCCCGAGGAGGGACTACAGTGACCGCACAAGACGATTTCCGCGCTGCCGGAAACCCAATGTTCAATGATAACAAGCTCAAGCTCGGCGTATTTGGCACGAATTGCTCGAATGCATGCGCGATTACGCTCGCTGAGACAACGTTCGAACCTACCTTCGACCACAACGTCGAGATTGCAAAGAAGCTTGAGGCAGCCGGTTGGGAATGCATGGTGCCGATTGCACGCTGGCGTGGTTTTGGCGGTCCTTCAAACTTCAATGGCGTGAACATGGATACGTTCACCTGGGCGGCCGCTCTCGCGGCGGTCACCACGAAGCTCCAGTTCTTCTCAACGACTCACATTCCGACGCTAAACCCGATTGTTGCAACCAAGATGGCGACAACAATCGATCACATCTCGAAGGGTCGATACGGCCTCAATCTCGTTACCGGCTGGTTCACTCCCGAAATGGAAATGTTCGGAGTTCCTATGATGGAGCACGACACCCGCTATGAATACGCCACTGAATGGATGGATATCGTCGAGACGCTCTGGAAACGCAATGGCGTTACCTTCGAAGGCGAGTTCCTCAAAGTCAAAGACGCCTTCAGTGAACCCAAACCCTACAACAAGGCGGGTCGCCCGCTCCTGATCTGCGCCGGCGCCTCGGGCAAGGGACTGCATTTCACCGCCAAGTTCTGCGACTTCAACTTCGGCTTCATGCAAGACATGGAATCCGGCGCTGCCTGGGTCAAAAAGGTGAAGGACCTGGCGCGTACTGAATATAACCGTGATCTTGGCACATTCACAGCTTGCCCCGTTATCGTTCGCGAAACGGAGAAGGAAGCAAAGGAATACTACGACTACTACGTCAACCAGAAGGGTGACTGGGAGGCATGCGAGAACATCTGTGAAGTTCTGCAGGTGCAATCTCAAAACCATTCTGCCGAAATGTATCAAAAATTCAAGGAACGCTTCGTCGCTGGCTGGGGTGGATACCCGATCGTCGGCAATCCAGAACAAGTCGCCGACAAGCTCGTGGATCTCAGCAATACAGGCGTCAACGGCGCCTTGCTGACAATGGTCGATTACAACGAGGAACTTCCCTTCTTTAACGACCGTGTCATGCCGCTGCTCAAGCAAGCCGGTCTGCGCAACTGAACCAGTCCTCGGGACGGCGATTGCCGTCCCGACACGAACTCTGCCAGATTCTGGCAGGATTTTCGCGGCTGGCGGCCAAAGGGGCCGGCGGTTGAGCGGAACCACAAGGGGAGGAGGCCCTGAATGCTGAAGAAAATCGTTGCAGCGCTTTTTACGCTGTCGAGCCTTTATCACATGAACGGCGTGGCGAAGGCTGACGGCCTCGATTCGTTGCCGCCGGACCAAAAGGCGCTTTACGAGAATATCGATCCCGCCATTCCGCTCGGGGGGACGGTGTACAAAGATTTTGTTCCAAAACGTCCACCGCCGTGGAAAATTGGTTATGCATCCACATATGCCGGTAATACCTGGCGCGCGAACATCCTGGACGAATTCACCAACGTATTGCTTCCGAGATATAAGGAAGCAGGCCTAGTCTCCGATCTAATCGTCACGCAGTCTGACCTCAAAGACGCTGTCCAAATCCAGCAGATGCGGCAGATGGTTGACGACGGTGTTGATGCGATCGTCATTTGCTGCTCGAACATTACCGCACTTAACAAGACCATAGAGTATGCTCATTCGAAAGGCGTGCCAGTCTTCTCAGTCTCGGGCTATGTCACATCACCCTACGCAATCAATGCCACAGAGAATAACACCGACGGTGGCTACAAGGCTGCTGAATGGCTTGCCAAGGAAATCGGTGAAAAAGGCAACGTCCTGATGGTATCGGGCATCCCCGGTTTCGCATCATCGGACAGCTTCGACATCGGCGCGAAGAACGCGTTCGATAAATTCCCCGGTATCAAAATTGTAGGCACGATAGCTGGCAAATGGACCGACCAGGTCGCCCAGGTTGAGGTTCAGAAGTTTCTTGCCACCAATCTTGCTGAGGTTAATGGCATTCTCGTTCAGTCCGCTTCAGAAAACGGTGTCGTGAACGCAGTACAGCAATCCGGCCGCGACATGATGCCTATCGTGCTCGGGGGTGAGGCTTCGGCAGCCTGCTACTGGCGTAAGAACCCTGATTTCATAAGCAAGAGCTTCCATTTCTGGCCGCCGCGGTCTGATGCCCGCCTTGTGTGGGACGTCATGATGCGAACGCTCGAAGGCCAGGGACCAAAGATCCAGTCGATTCTTCGTCCTGCGCTTCCTTACACCATTGATGACGTGAAGGAAGTGCTGAAGGAAGATTGCGATCCCAATTCCACGGATTGGATCGAGCCGAAGAACAACGGCTGGTGGCCTGCAGACGTCGCTGCAAACTACTTCGAACGTCCTGAAGATCCGTTAGCTTGGCGGCCGAAGAAGTAATGAATGTTCTCCGGAAGGAGACCTCCCAGCCTCCCGCGTCGGTTTCTATAATCGGCGCGGGAGGTATCTGCGATTTGATTGGAAATAGTGTGCTGGACTTTCACAGAATTCAACGTTTGCCGCCTTATGTTTTCGAACAGGTCAACCGTTTGAAAGCAAGCGCGCGAG
>NZ_LFIO01000233.1 GCF_001187535.1 Rhizobium ecuadorense | reverse complement strand
GCGTGATGTTATCTGGTCCGAGGCAGGCGTCGAGGGCGCTCATCGCTTTACCCAGCGTCTGTGGCGCCTGATTTCCGAAGCCGCGGACGCGCTCTCCGCCGTCGCACCGGCGCCGGCAATCGATGGGGACGCGTTGTCAATCTCCCAGGCTGCCCACAAGACGCTGAAGGCGGTCCAGAACGACTATGACAAGCTCTGGTTCAACAAAGCCGTTGCCCGAATTTATGAACTCGTCAACGCGCTGGCCGCACCGA
>NZ_LFIO01001584.1 GCF_001187535.1 Rhizobium ecuadorense | reverse complement strand
CCGACGATATGGGGCTGACCATCACCCGCAACGACAGCGTCGTCATCTCGATCGCCTCGCTCATCGGAAACGATACGGATCCCAATGGCGATGCAATGACGATTTCGGCCGTCGGCAATGCCGTCAACGGGACGGTGACGCTCAATAGGCAGAACGGCACCGTCATCTTCACGCCGACCAACAATTATTCGGGTCCGGCAAGCTTCACCTATACGCTGTCGGACGGACGCGGCGGCACCGATCAGGCCAACGTC
>NZ_LFIO01000025.1 GCF_001187535.1 Rhizobium ecuadorense | reverse complement strand
ATCCCTGACAGTCGGCACTGATATCACGCGCATCGGCACGGCCAGATCGTCCACCATGCGCTTGATGATGACGACCTGCTGGTAATCCTTCTCTCCGAAATAGGCGGTCTGGGGCTGGACGATATTGAAAAGCTTACAGACGACGGTGGCGACGCCGGCAAAATGCCCGGGCCGGACCGCCCCTTCGAGTTCGCGGCCGAGATCGGGAACGTCAACGACAGCAAGCATCGGGCGAGGGTTTCGGCACGCGCTGCG
>NZ_LFIO01000484.1 GCF_001187535.1 Rhizobium ecuadorense | reverse complement strand
AGAGGGTTCTATCAGGGGAGCCCGTCCAGCCACTGGCAGGCGACGGCACTCTTACAATGGTGGAAGCCGATACGGAGCTCATGGCTGCTGAAACGATCGCCGACTGGTTAGCAGCCTTGCCGTCGGAGGACCTGCGCGGAAGCGTCATTCTCGCTTCCGACGGCGATACGGCGCTCCTGGACCATGCTTTGCGTGCGAGGGGCATTCCAGCCCTCGGGCTCTCCGCCTCATCACCCTGGCGTGGAGCACTGCAGG
>NZ_LFIO01000658.1 GCF_001187535.1 Rhizobium ecuadorense | reverse complement strand
GCCTTCCTCGATCAGATCGACGAACCGGTCATCGGCGGCGATCTCCAGTGAAAGATCCGGGTTCTCCTTGGCGAAATCGATCAGCGACTGGCCGACATCGGCATCAACGAAGGTGCGCGGCACGGAAATGCGTAGCCGTCCTTTGAGCTGTGCATTGTTCTCACGCACGAGATCGGCGAGGTTGTCGATCTCCTTTAAGATATCGGAGGCGGTGCGGTAATAGGTATGGCCGGCTTCGGTCATGGAGAATTGCCG
>NZ_LFIO01000603.1 GCF_001187535.1 Rhizobium ecuadorense | reverse complement strand
GGCCCGTTCATGGACACGGCCGACGCAGTGGTGCGTGCCGCGTTGCGAGCGGGGATTCATTACCTCGACGTGACGGCCGAGCAACCGAGTGTGCAGGCCACGTTCGAGAGGCATGAGGTTGCGGCCCGGGAAGCGGGCACAGCCGTCATCCCGGCCATGGGTTTCTATGGCGGCTTGGCCGACCTGCTTGTGGCAGCTGTCATGGACGAGTGGGCGCACGCCGACGACATCGAAAATCGAGTTGCGCTGGACAGC
>NZ_LFIO01000690.1 GCF_001187535.1 Rhizobium ecuadorense | reverse complement strand
GAGAGCTCGGAGACCCCGGCTCCCACCGCCTGCAGGCCGAGCACGAGATTGGTGTCGGCGCGGGCCACGACGCGCACGAAGCCCTCTTCGGATAGCATCGTCATCGCCCGTCCGTTGGCGCTGAACGGAAACTGGCCGGTGCGAATCTCATAACCTTGCGCCTTCGCTTCCGCCGGCGACAGGCCGGCGCTGACGATCTCCGGATCGGTGAAGCAGATGGCGGGGATGCATCGTTTGTCCCAGGCCCGCTTCTTC
>NZ_LFIO01001563.1 GCF_001187535.1 Rhizobium ecuadorense | reverse complement strand
CCGTCTACAGGCTCTGATGAAGCACCGCAGCGCAGGACGACCATCCATGACGACTGGCAAGGCCGGCAGAGGTACGTGCACCAATCCGACACTCTCGCCGGCCGCGCCGCACGCTGGCACCTGCGAGCGCTGGAGAAAAGCATGTCGAAACAGCCACATCGAACAATGGGAGCAGCATGACGGAAAATAGCACTGCGCCATTCTCATTCCGATTTAGCGGTTCGTCCTTCGACAACATGGTCGAAACGCTCGGGG
>NZ_LFIO01001874.1 GCF_001187535.1 Rhizobium ecuadorense | reverse complement strand
GTCGATGACGATATAGACGTTAAGATAGGAGGTGGCCGGCCCCTTGATGGCGCTTGCCACGCTCACGTCAACGGTGTCGATGTTGGCGATCTTCATCAGCGTCGTCGGAACCGTGCCGCTCGCCGTCGCCGTGATCTTATGGTTTGATGTATCGATGTCGATGTCGCCAAGCGTATAGCTGTTTTCCACCTGTGCGTGGAACCAGTCGGAAACCTTTTGCTTGAGAGCGACGGCGTCGTCGGTATCGATCTCTTT
>NZ_LFIO01000799.1 GCF_001187535.1 Rhizobium ecuadorense | reverse complement strand
TCGATGGATAGCGCTCTAGGATTGCGACAAATAACTAAACGATGTCAGCTAGATAACGTGAGAAAAGCCACCCAGACATCTCGGAACGCAGAGGGAACAAAGCTAGCATGCAAAAATGTAGTGCTTGATGAAATATGAAGTGTGTGGTTTATGCGCAGCAGCAGCAGCAGCGAGCACTATTTCTTTTTTAAGGAGAGGTGCGCGCATGGAAGATCCCGAAGATTCCCTGACAATTCAATACGGTGCTTTTAAAGC
>NZ_LFIO01001763.1 GCF_001187535.1 Rhizobium ecuadorense | reverse complement strand
GACAAGGGAATTCACGTGGACTTCAAATCGCGCCAAGGATCATGTGCCTGTTCGTCGCTAAGGGGCGTTACTCGACTTCTCGTGAACGTCCCTGGCGGTCTTATCAACCCTTGTCCTGGTTCCTGCTTTGCACCACCTTCCGCTTGGAGCCATGAAGAGGGTCGTTGTTTCGATAATTTGAGGATGGGCTGCTTGGCGATTTGTTCGTAGCCCAGCTCGGGTCCATACGTCTCGGTACGGTTCGCCTGCCTATCCTGTTCACGGCACTTTCGAACATAAAGACCGAACGTCACCAGAGCGATCGCTGTGATGCGCAACATATTTCATTTGGTACGACGTTTGCTGGTGATCGGTGACGCTGGTTGACCATAGGCTCTGATGCCGATCTCGTCGGACAAGGACGCAATTGAAGTCAACTACGGAGGTTTTCGGGACCTGACACGATGATTGGTTCGGTGCATGCGGAACGCTTGGCGGCACGAGGATGACACCGAAAAGTACGTGGGGTCTAATCAATGGAGTGAAAAATGAAAAAGTATGTTTGCGAATTCTTCGGGACCTTCACACTTGTCTTCCTCGGCTGCGGCACATTGCTTTATATGCGTCAAGAGGTGGGCCTGTTGGGTGTCGCTTTAGCCTTCGGGACGACCGTGGTTGCAATGGCCTACACGATTGGCCCAGTCTCGGGCGCGCATCTCAATCCGGCGGTCAGCCTGGGTTTCCTCGTGTCGCGCCGATTGAGAGTGTGGGACTTTCTCGCGTATGTCTCCGCCCAATGTGCAGGAGCTATCGCGGCGGCAGGCACGCTCTACCTTATCGCTATGAACAAGGTCGGCGGTTACGATATCACCCTAGAAGGTTTCGCCCAAACCGGCTGGGTAGTCTACGGATGGAGAGCTGCGTTCCTATTCGAGTTTATCGCCACGTTCCTGTTCGTAACTGTATTCCTCAAATGCACGGCTGGACGCGGCGCTGTTGCACGATTGGCGATTGGACTTGCCTTAGTTGCGATCCACCTTGGCGGTATCACCGTTTCGGGTTCTTCTGTGAATCCAGCACGATCGATCGGCCCAGCACTTTTCGCAGGAGGGGCGGCACTCTCTCAACTCTGGCTTTATATATGTGCGCCAATGCTCGGCGCTATTGCGGCCGGCCTTCTTCAGCTCAGGGGGATCGTCGCGTCAAGCGAGCCGCAAAGTCTGCGCCAATTTGAATCGCGCGAAATGACCAGCGACATATCCAGCCCGGTTTCATTCTTTCGCCACCGAAGGAGAGGTATCCCAAAAAGGGAAAGCCACTGATCGAGGAGGGGGTCTCGACCTTGACAGGGGAGCGCATCCCCAGACACTGGCCGTTGCATCCCGCATATCTTGACGCTTACTGCGATCTTCCTACGGATTGGGACCACGGTCGTCTCTGACGTATCGACAAACGTCGCATACGGATCGACAATGGCAGCCCAACGTCCAGCTATCATTGGCGGCGATCCAAAACGGCGGCGATCGCGGCCAAAGCCTCGTGTATCGCGATACTCACCGACCTTCCGCTCAAGGTTGTCAAGGGTCCGCGATACTCATCCATACCGCAGATGCGTGTCATTAGGAGCATGAATTTTACAATGGTGAGGCTGCCATATAGGACACGTTGGGCGGCGGATCTAATGGAGCAAATCTCCAGCGTCTGGGGGTTGCGCTGGGGTGCCGATCCACACCCAAGCGCCGGTAGGTGATAGACGATACCCACAGCGGCTAGGAGCCATTGAATCGGCAATATGTTCTTTTGATACGGTGTCGCGCAAGTTTGGCATGGAGAATCATATGCAATCGCAACAATAGCCGAGTGCAGAGTCAAGCAGCGCTACTTGCATACGCGCAAATGTCCGTTAGAAGATTTCGACGACGTGGCAGCCCAAGCAGTTGCGCGGCAGCGAGTTTAGGCGGGGCGTACGTTGCGGCGAAAAACAGCCAATGGACACGCCGAAAACGGCTACTGGGCCTAAGTCGCCACGGTCGCCCTGTGAACTTGGAACCCAGGCAAATTGTATGACCGTTGGCCGTCGTTCAGCATGCCGAAGTCGGAGCGCTGATCGGAAGCTGGATTAGCCTGCATGATGAACGAGAGGTTGGAAAATGCCGCTTTCAAAGGCTCCCGTAGGCATCGTGAGATGTTGAGAATGCGAGCAAGAATTGTAGGTGGAAAGACAGTGCCTGAGGCGCCAGAGGCCGACGATCGCGATCTAGCTTTAGACTTCGCCAAAGGAATACTCATTGTCTTGGTGATTTTCGGTCACCTGATACAATATATCTTTTACGAGGGTGATGGCTTCTGGGATTCGGCATGCTTCAAATCGATCTACATGTTTCACATGCCTCTCTTTATGGCGATAAGCGGATATCTCTCTAGATCAGGGCTACTAGGCAAATCGTTCAGGCAAGCCATCGGTGATCGCGCGCTGCAGCTCCTGGTGCCGACGCTGTTCTGGTTCACCCTTTTGGAGGCAGTCAAATTGCTCATGTTTCCCCGGCCGCCGGACGCACCTGGCAACCTGTTGCAATTCATGCACGATTTCGTCGGCACATACTGGTTCATCTGGGCTGCGTTTGCTTCTTTTCTTTTGGTCAAACTTATTTCGATCTTCAACTCCGGGTCGGCACGCTCTTTGCTTGTCTCATCCATACTGGTCGCAGTTGCCCCCGTGACGTTTTCTATATTCCCTCTCATAAAGTACACCTATCCCTTTTTCTGCATGGGATTTTCATTTGCGCAGTCGAGAGATTGGTGGACGAGCATAATGCGGTATCATAAGCCACTCCTGATGATGTCCGCCTCTATCGCGGCTAGCTTGTGCTTCATGGCGTGGCGCGAGGACACCTATGTCTACAACAATCTCGCCTTAATCCAGGATCTGCAGTCGGCAAAAGATATCCTTCTGATGTTTTTTGGCTCGACAGTGGCCTCTGCAGTGATGATCGAGATTCTGCTTCAATCCTGGAAATTGGACGCTCGAACCGGGTGGTTCGCTTTATCGCCGTGGAAGTGGGGCAGAGCACGCTCGTGTTGTACCTGGTGCAGGCTACGGTATTCCGTCTCATGGATTTGATACATTACGGAGAACAATGGGCTCCCACAATGAGGTCTGGCGCGGCGGGAATTCTCGGGACGATGATCATTGCCGTAGCACTAGCAGTTCGCTGGAGCGTGCGCGACATTCCCTATCTGTCCCAGCTCATGCTTGGAACGCCACCCCGCCTCGTTCGTTTGCCGAGCAATCCTGCGAATAACTAGCGGTGTTCAATTCTCAACCTAAACTTCGTCAGCAAGCAAGCATGCCAAGGCACGCGTTAAGGGGCCCATTTTTAAAGGATCCTTTTGCACGAAGATCGGCTGAGGTCCGACTGATGTGCCAATCACGTATCGAGAATCCGCAAACCCCTCCGCGCCCAATGCTCCGCGACGACGCGGGCGCTTGACCCCCAGGGTATCGACTCCACCCTCTTTGAGGTTGCCAAAGATTCGGTTTGCTTCGCACTTGTTTGGGGTCCGCTTGCCGCCAGGTCCCGTTGTCCCTGCTAAAATCGCGAGCGTTCGCTAAGGTACCAGAAACGCTTTTCCGGCCTGTGCTAAGCAATGACCGGAAACAGCGAGTATCGCCTCAGCGGTCACACCGAGGCAGCACTGCTCCATGACGGCCGCTGCCACAGTCATCCTCTTGCCGGCGCCGACGGTACCGGCCAGCTAGGTCGTGCCGGCAGCATGATCCCCCGGGTGCCGTGTTCTGGTGCGGATAGAGAGTGAACGCGGCCGACGCACGCCGGCAACTTAAGATACACGCCGCCGAGGCGCCCAGGGGCTGGTTGTTGAAACGGTCCTAAAACCTTGCGGCCGGTCGATCCGGTGGGCATCGGACCAGGACCCGGCCCTGAAGGGCCATCTGATCTTCGTGAGCTTCCCCTTTGCCGGCTACGTCTAACAGCCGTTCACTGTGGAAATTCAGAGCGTTGTTGAGCTGTCGCCGGCGTCGCGGGGGCCTATGCCTGCATTCCATTTGCCCGCGGCATTCCCCCAAATGACGGCGCTAACTGTCGAGGAAGGGAGCTCCAGCCAGTGATGCATGCGGGTCTCGGAGTCCATCACTGGGAGGCGCTGTGATCGCCAAGCAAAGAAGATCGACCGGCTGCACCTCGGCAAGCGGCCGGACATTGCGCCCAATCCGCGAATTGAGAGCGGAGCGGCTTCGGCGGGTGTCATTTGTTGCTGACGTGGCCGGAGAATAGGCTTCCGCCGCTGCACCGGGATGCCATTTCTTCGATCCCCACCGCGTCTTGTCCGGTTCACGACAACGTTGTCCTCGATCAATTCTTCATGGGCTAGCTAAGAAGCTGGAAACAATACAGATGCCGTGTTCCGGACCTCAGCGGAGGAGACTGGCATGAGTCTTGAACTCCCAGAACTACGCGGCGGGCAATCGCCTGGTGGAACGTGTGGCGTCCGGTCGAAGTCGATTTGAACCTTGAAAGGGAAAATACATGGCAGGTCTGCATCAGTTCGCACGGAAAAGGGGGTATCGGCAAGTACACGGCCTCTCAAGATACTCTCACTGCCCTTGTCGACCTCGAAAAGCTGATTCCACCCCCCGCCTAATCCTCAATTCGAAAGCCCGAGACACGGTTTTACACCTGGCGGCGAATAGGTTGAGGGTGGAGTTCGCGGCGAAACCTACCGCCACTGGACTATCGAGACGGAAATCTCGCTTGTGAAGCGCTTTTCGTCAAGCCCGCCAGCGTTGCCCGCCGCTTGCCGTTGTTGTTGCGGCCGCCCCGTTTCGAGGGGCCATGTCATTCGTCCGGGCCAAGTTGCGTCGCCACAGGTCCCATCTGCCGCACCATTTTAAGGGATGGTGTTACCGGAAGCGGGTGTGGCCCTTAGTCAAACCGCATCCAGCACTCAGGAGGATTTTAACTGATGTCAAACGTCACCCCTGTCCCCAACAATGCTCGATTAGATGAGAAAGATGCTCTCGCCACGCCTTTCATTAAGTGCCTCTTGCGTCTGATGCGTGCTCAAGACACCTTTGAATTGTGGCAAGAGAAATCGGACACCGATTTGCTCTGTGATTTCATCGTGACGAGGCAGCAGCGTAGGGCGATTCCTCTCATCGGGGGACCTGACCTAGAGGTGCAGTGGCGGCTTGAGATCTTCTATGCCGCCGTAGCACTTGCTATAGAGGAGCAGTCCGGACTGATGGCGTCACCGGTGTTGACTGTGAACCATGAGGGATTCGGTCGGATATTACTCACGGCGGGGCGGCTCGTAGTACTCTCGAAGACGCTCCGCGACGTACATCGATTTGGCTTCGACAACCTCCAAAAGCTCGCCGAGGCGGGAACTGGCCTGGTCGATAATGGCTTAACAACAATTAAGACCTATTCAGATGTAGCGCGCGTTTAAGTGCGGTTGAAACGGCTCATATAGGGCGGAATTCTTCGCTAATCTGCCCAGCAATCAAGCAATCCGGGGGTGTGCCCTAGCGTTCTTGGCGCGGGGGGGGGCGACATGGAGGAACCTGCATGACAGTGCGTTCACTACTCACTACGGCTCCTCTTTGGCTCCGGCGTATCTCACAAGCACTGATCAAGCGACGTGTATTGGCTGCGCCCCTTGTTTTCTGGTCTGCCAGTGTTCGGCAGGAAGGTAGGTGGTTGGCCTTCAAATGACCTGCCACTGAATTTTCATCCGGCGGCGATTAGAGCCTCGGCGGTCTTGGAACCGCTCCCAAACGTTGGACCACCGGATGCTAGAGTTTTCCGGCTTCATTCAGGGAGGCGGGCTGGTTGCGCCTCCCGAATTCACCAACGAGATCG
>NZ_LFIO01001267.1 GCF_001187535.1 Rhizobium ecuadorense | reverse complement strand
GCACCATGGTTGGCGGTGAGGCCGGAGACCGACAGCTGGTCGCCGTCGACATCGGAGAAGCCGGCCAGCAGGTCGGCGGTACTGATCGTGTAGGGCGTGTCCTCGGTTCCCGCCGCAAGCGTCGCCGCATTGCCGCTGAGGACGGGTGCGTCGTTGACCGCATCAAGCGTGAAGCTCTGGCTTGCCGGCAGGCTGCCGCCATGGCCGTCGATGACGGTATAGCTGAGGCTGACCGGGCCGTTGTAGTTGGCATCCGGCGTGAAGGTCCAGGTGCCGTTGTTGTTGTTGACGAGCGCACCATGGTTGGCGGTGAGGCCTGAGACCGACAGCTGGTCGCCGTCGACATCGGTGAAGCCGGCCAGCAGGGCAGCGGTACTGATCGTGTAGGGCGTGTCCTCGGTTCCCGCCGCAAGCGTCGCCGCATTGCTGCTGAGAACGGGGGCGTCGTTGGCTCCGTTGATCACAACCTTCAGCGTGCCGACGCTGAGCGTGCCGTTCGACATCTTGATCGTATACTGGATCGTGTCCTGGAACGTTTCTCCGGCATTGAGCGCGTTGATCTGCGCGCTTAGACCGGCTGCGTCATAGTGGATCTTGTTGTCATTGCCGATCCAGAATGTTGCTCCCATTTGGCTGGTTTGGCTGAAGCTTACGCCGACGCCGTCCTGGATCAGCAGGTCCTTGTTGTAATCGACAAACGCCTTGTTGGTAACGACGATCGCTGCCCCTCCGTCGTCGTTTTTGACGCCGTCATCGACCGAATAGATCGTCGTCTTCACGCCGCCCCCGCTTGCGGCCAAGACGTCGAACGTGAACTGAAGGCTGCCGTCCTCGGTGCCGGATTGTGTCAGATCGGCTGCCGCGCCTGAATTCGAAAACGTGACGGTCGTGCCTGAAACTGTCGTAGTCGCCATTACAAATTTCCCCCCAGTGATACTGCAAACGATGAAAGTGTTCGCCCCAGTTGTTATTGTTAATCCGGGCGCGCCCACCCATCGCCGACGCAATCGCGGAATAAACATGCCCATATTGACGGTATATTATATTTTTACAAATAGTAATCCATGCAATACATGTAGTGCTACAAACTATACAATAGAGTTAGGTTGATTATGCATATGGTTAATTCAGCAATGCATGAGATTATTTGCGCCAGCATCGAAATGGCAAGCTGCACTTCCGGTTTATCGGCACGGAAGAGTTCCACACGGCGCCGACTGGGCCAGGCCTGCAGCTCGACAGGTTTCATAAGCGAAGCAAGCTCGCGACGCGGTGGACTGGCCCGCGAGCTTTATGAAATTGTGCGCGGATGCAGGGGAACTACCGGACAGACGATCTCGCATCGAAAGGCCTGAAAATTTCCGATGGACCTTGTCGATTGCAGAACCGTAAGATCAACAACCGTCTGTCAACACGGAACAATCAGATGCCGATCTTTCATGCCAAGTGTAGCTGCGGCGCCCTGTCCCTGGAGGTCGATGGCGATCCTTTGCACAACCACATCTGCACCTGCAGACGTTGTCAGCGTGCATCCGGCAGCGCGCTTTCACACAATGTGTGGTTCCGCGAGGCGGATCTCCGGGTCGTTTCCGGAGACTATTCCGTATGGTATCCGCAAGGCGAAAGCACAGCTGATGTGATGAAAGCGTTTTGCCGGATCTGTGGCGGCGGTGGATTTTCGAAATCCGGAGCGTACTTCCCCGGCTCGGTCGTCATCGCGGGCGGCACATTCGCTGATCCATCCTTTCCCGCGCCGGATCATGTTCATTGGTGGAATAGTCGTCCGCACTGGATCGGTCTGGCCGAGGCGATCGAGCGTCATGCCGACGAGTGAATTTGCTCGATCATCGCGGGCAGGGCACGCGGTTTGGCAAACGGCCTGCCGGCGGTTCAATCCGCCTTCGGCTGCTCGGGAAGCTGCCCGTAGGCCGTCAGAATGGCCTTGATCAGCCCCGGGAAGCGTTCGTCGAGTTCGGCGCAGCGGGTCTGGTTGCGCATCTCCACGCCCTGGCGTTCGCTGAGGATCAGGCCGGATTCGCGCAGCACCTTGAAATGGTTCGACAGCGACGACTTCGGGATGACCCGCTCGCCGAGTTGGCCCAGCGCCGAGCAGGTCCCGCCGCAGCCGGCACCGGAAAGCCAGGCGAAAATTGCGGCGCGCTCCGGATCGGAAAGCGCATAAAGGATCGCCTCGGGCCGGATGTCCTCTAGGGCTGGGTGAAAGAGCGGTCTCATGAATTTTATATAGCGACCCTTGACATTAAGATCAACAGTTCCGAATTTCTGAACTACGGAACAAGGCCGCCAGTTTCGACGGCAGTCCGGATCAGAAGGAATTGGATATGGCTAAGCTTACGGGAAAGGTCGCTGTGGTCACCGGGGCCTCCAAAGGCATTGGCGCCGCGATTGCCAAGGCGCTTGCGGCCGAAGGTGCTGACGTGGTGGTGAATTACGCTTCGAGCAAGGCCGGGGCAGACGCCGTGGTTGAGGCAATCAATGCGGCCGGCGGCAAGGCGATCGCGGTGCAGGGCGATGTCTCCAAGGCCGAGCAGGCGCAGGGCCTGGTCGATGCCGCGGTCAAGCAGTTCGGCAAGCTCGATGTGCTGGTCAACAACTCAGGCGTCTATGAATTCGCGCCGCTCGAAGAGGTGACCGAGGAACATTATCGCCGCATGTTCGACGTCAATGTTCTCGGCGTTCTCTTGACCACCCAGGCTGCGGTCAAACATCTCGGCGAGGGCGGCAGCGTCATCAACATCTCATCGGTGGTCACCAGCGTGGCGCCGCCGGCCTCTGCCGTCTACACCGGCACCAAGGGCGCCGTGGATGGCATCAACAGCGTGCTTGCCAAGGAACTCGGCCCGCGCAAAATCCGTGTCAACGCCATCCTGCCGGGAGTGGTCGAGACCGAGGGAACGCACACGGCCGGCGTCATCGGCTCGGATTTCGAGCAGGTCATCGTCGGCCAGACGCCGCTCGGCCGCGTCGGCCAGCCGGACGATATTGCCGGCGTCGCCGTCTTCCTCGCTTCCGACGACGCCCGTTGGCTGACCGGCGAACGGCTGAATGCCAGCGGCGGTTTCCGCTAAGGCTGGTTGGTTGCGCGCGCCTTTATGGGGCGCGCGTTCCTCGCCGGAGAGAGCTTTACACTTCCCATGGCAATCAGAAGCTCCCGCATGGGGTAAGCCCCGCCGCACATTCCGACTAAAGGCCCGGGCCCTCTGTCTTCAGGAACAAACTCCGCATGGCGAGGTTGGGTTTGCGATACAGCGCAAAACCCTGGGAGAAACTCATGCGGAAATCTCTTCAATTCATCCTGGTCGGCCTCGCCGCCATGACCGGCTCGACGATCTCGCCGACGATCGCGGCTGCGCAGAATCTGGAATTGCGGGTCGGCCCCGGCGGCGTCGGCGTTTACGATCGCGATCGCGACCGTGATCGCTATGACCGATATGACCGCCGCGGTCCGCGCGGCTGCGATCCGGGCGATGCGCTCGATATTGCCCGCAGCGAAGGACTTCGCCGGGCGCAGGTCGTTCGCATGTCGCCGCGCAGCGTCGTCGTCCAGGGGATGACGCGCCGTGGGCCGGAGCGGATGATCTTTGCCAACCGGCGCGGCTGCCCGGAAATCTGACCCGCGGTGTGAGCGGCGGGGTAGGCGGCAAAGCCTGGTGACAGAGAGAAGACGGCCGTCGTGCCGATGCCGGCGGAACCTTTGGGCGCGCCGGACATTGCTGCCCATGCAGCGCTCTGCATGGGTCGGCTGCAGTCTTTGAACCATGGGAGGATTCATCATGATGAGCGGTCAATTGAAGGCGCTTCTCGCCGTTCTTGCCGTTGCCGGCTACCAGAACAGAGACAAGATCGGGGAACTCCTGCGCGGCATTCAGAACCCGCAGCAATCAGGCGCCGGAGGCCAGCAGCCGGGCGGGCTTGGCGGCATCCTCGGGGGGCTCGGCGGCTCCGGCGGTTTGGGCGGACTTCTCGGCGGGCTGACCTCCGGCAGCATCGTCAGCGGCGGTCTCGGCGATCTCCTGAAAACCTTTCAGCAGAACGGCCATGGCGACAAGATCGACTCATGGGTAAAACCCGGGCAGAATGCCGATATTAATGACGGCCAGCTCGCCGAAGCCCTCGGCCCGGATGTTCTGAACGAGATTGCCCGGAACACCGGCCTGTCGCGAGAGGAGATTCTCGGGCGGCTGAGCCGCGATCTCCCCAAGGCCGTCGACGACCTGACGCCGGAAGGGAAGCTGCCGACACCAGAAGAGGATTTTTTGTCGTCGGCGAGCAATTCGACCACGTCGCGGCCGGGCGGCATTTAGGTTTGCTCTAAGGGGCGCGCGGCCGGCAGGCAGCCGGCGCGCGTCAGCTCATTTATCGCTGATTTGCCGCAGCTTTCACCCCGCGCTCCGTCCTCCTCGGGCTTGACCCGAGGATCCACGCCGGCCACCCATCAGCGGCGGGCATGGATTCCAGGCTCAAGGCCTGGGAATGACGGAGGTTGGGGGTGTGTTGGTGCCACACTCGCCGCTGACGCGCGTGATGATTGCGGTCGGACTTGATGAGGATTCTGCGGCGCGCTAAATCACCTGTTGCCATCAACGCGGATCGCCCGGAAGTGAACAAGAGACACCGCAGCTCCGATACTTCCCCAACCCATGTTTTCACACGCAGCGCCATCGCGTCAGATCCTGCCTGGCTGCCTGACATGGTTGCCCTTGGAAAGCCATCGATTGCCGCTGAAGCCTATATCCAGGCCTATCTGGCGGATCCCGGCGCATGGTACTGGTCGACGATCCTGCTTCACGATCCGAAAGAGATGGTGTTGAAGCGGGTTCTCGCCATTGTCGAGCAAGCCAAATTGCCCGATCACGAAAAGGCGCTCGGTCAATTGGGCGCCGGCCCGCTTGAAGACATGATGTCGGATGAACTGCTGGATCATCTGCAGCATTGGCTGCCGTTCACGCCCGCCATGCGTTACGCGCTTGGCCAGGTTCGAATCTCTGCCGAACATCCTGCCTTGCAACGGCGACTGAAGGCGATGCTCTCGCGGTAGTGCCTCCGCTGGCGGGTGGGCATGGCTGAGGAGGGATCAGGGAGCGCACCGACGCTCTCCTTCCGCCATACGTCGCTGATTTACCGCAGAGTTCACCCCACGCTCCGTCCTCCTCGGGCTTGACCCGAGGATCCACGCCGACCACCCATCAGCAACGGGCATGGATTCCAGGCTCAAGGCCTGGAATGACGGAGGTTGGGGGTGTGTTGGGTGTCACGCTCGCTGTTGGCGGATGGCAGACTTATTTCGACAGGGATGTCCGAAGAAACGTGTAGACGCTGCGGATGGACTTTGTCGCGGCGTCGGGGTCGTATTTTTCGATGTGACCCAACACCCTCCTTCCCATCGCGAACTCCGGGGCATCAAAATTGTGATAAACACCCTTGTAGAGATTGAACTCGATCGGCGGGGCATCGTCATCAAGACCGGCCAGCCTCTTCCGGCATCGTTCAGCCGGGCTCCAATTGTCTCGGTCGCCGCTTAAGATCAGGGTCGGTACCGTCGCATCGCCTTGACTGGCCGCGCAGGCCGGATAGTAGGCGACCGCCGCCCTGAACTTGTGCTCCATCAACTGTTCGTTGCCTTCGATTTTTGTGGCCTCCAGGGTTGCGGTGCCGCCCGTGGAAAAGCCCATCAGCGCGACGCGCCTGATATCGACGAAGCTCGATTTCGATAGGAAATTCAAAGCGCCATAGGCGTCGAAGACGCGATCGGGGAGGGCGCTTCGACAGGTGTCCTGGATGTTGCGGGGGGTGAAACTGTCGACCACCAGCACGACGTAACCCCAGGAGACCAGCCGTTTCGGCCAGAGGTCCTTGACGCTCGGACGCATACCCTCGCATCCATGCATGACGACGACCGCCGGGAAGGGGCCGTCACCGCCAGGGCGAGACAAATATCCGAGCAACGGTATGCCTGGCGGTTGGGCGAGAATTTCTCCCTGTTCCGCGGCCTTGCGTATTCGAAAGGCGCTGAGTTTGACGGGAGCGCTTTCGAACCGCACCAATTCGTCGGCATCGGCTGGGTTTTCGGCAAGCGTGATGCCGAGAAGGGCGGCAAAGCAAACAATAAGTCTCGCGGTTTTCACTGACGCCTCCATCGTTTGAGCGACAGAATGCTCATTGTACGCCGGAGCTGAAGGTTGGCAAAGCGGATGGGGTTGGGCGGGGAAGAGTTCACAACCGCTATTTCTCACGGAGTTCACCTCTTGCTCCGTCCTCCTCGGGCTTGACTCGAGGATCCACGCTGGCTTCCATCAAGTGGCGGGCATGGATCCTCGGCTCAAGGCCGAGGAGGACGGAGGGTGGGGTGGCGGTTTTGCCAAACTTGTCGGATAGCGGCGCATTCTGCCGCCTACTGGGTCGGCAGAGCAGAGTTTTAGGCTGACTCGGGACTACGTTGGAAAGGCCTTGATCACCCCCCGGCAAGTCAGTTAAGCCTACCGTAAATCCAAGCTGTGAGATTTGAATCCAGAGGTGAGGTCGGCAAAGTCGGCGTCGGCCTGCGGTTGGCTGCGCCATTCGCTAAGGCTTGCGAACCGGCCGCGGTCAATGAGTGCAACCGCTATTTCTCACGGAGTTCCCCCTTGCTCCGTCCTCCTCGGGCTTGACCCGAGGATCCAAGCTGGCTTCCATCAAGTGGCGGGGATGGATCCTCGGCTCAAGGCCGAGGAGGACGGAGGGTGGGGCTAGCGGTTTTGCCAAACTTGCCGGATAGCGGATGGCATTCTGCCGCCACTTGGTCGGGCAGGCTTGATTCTAAACTGGGCCAATTAGCGCTTGATCACCCCCCGGCGGATCATTTATCACTACCGCAAATCCAAACTGCGAATATTGAATCCGAAGGCAATGTCGATGATCTAGTCGGTATCGCTCTTCGATCGCATGCATTCGCCGAGGCTCCCCGGCCAGCGTTACCGAACGCCACTGCGGGTTTGGCACAGTGCTCATCCCTTGCTCCGTTCTCCTCGGGCTTGACCCGAGGATCCACGTTGGCCTCCGCCAGACGTGGGCATGGATCCCAGGCTCGAGGCCTGGGATGACGGAGGGTGGAGGGTCGTTTTCGCCAAACCTACCGGAGCTAAACGTGCCCCTCTGTGGCCGCATCGGCATGGAAACCCATTTCTCACAAGGAGAACTGCAATGGACGCTTCGATTGCGCCGGCCTCCCGCGCCGCAGTGGTGACGCCGAATGACAGTGCGATTGTCGGGGCGCGGTCGCTTTATATCGGCACTGCCGGCGATGTGGCGATTGCGCCGCGGCGGGATATGGATCCGGTGATTTTCAGGAGCGTGCCGGCCGGGACGATCCTGCCGGTGCATGCGGCCATCGTGGCGCTGACCGGGACGACGGCGTCCAACATCATCGCGCTGTTCTGAGCGTTCAGCAACAGACCCCATGGGCAGACCGACCAAGTTCACCCAGGCGCTGGCCGAGAAGATCTGCGATCGCATTGCCGACCGGGAAAGCCTGCGGTCGATCTGCCGGGATGAGGATATGCCGGCGAAATCGACGGTGCTCTCCTGGCTCGCTGATGACGGCAAGGCGGCGTTTCGGGCGCGCTATGCGCTGGCGCGCGAGATCCTCGCCGACGGTTTCGTCGACGAGCTGGTCGAGATTGCCGACGACCGCAGCAATGACTGGATCGAAAAGAAGAACGCGAGCGGCGAGACCACCGGCTGGCAGGAGAATGGCGAGGCGATCCGGCGCTCGCAGCTGCGCATCGCCACCCGCCAATGGGTCGCCGAGAAGCTCAGGCCGAAGAAATACGGTTCGAAGGCCGAGCCCGAACAGGGCGTGAGCGGCGAAGTCTCGCAATTGCTGGAAGATATCAATGGCAAAACCCGCGGACTTCCAAACGGCGGTTGACCAGTTTTCCGACTGGCGCTGGCGGCTGAACAATCTTTACTGGATCACCGACAAAGCCGGCCGGCGCGTCAGGTTCGAGATGAATTGGACGCAGACGACGTTTTTCGAGGAGATGCATTATCTCAACGTGCTCTTGAAGGCCCGCCAGCTGGGCCTGACGACCTTCATCCAGATCTTCATGCTCGACGCCTGCGTCTTCAACCGGGATATCCGGGCCGGCACCATCGCCCACACGCTCGGCGACGTGCAGACGATCTTCAGGGACAAGGTCAAATATCCCTACGACAATCTGCCGGAGGGTATCCGCAACGCCGTGCCCGTCGTCAGGGGCAACCAGGCCGAACTGCTGCTCGCCAACAATTCGAGCATCCGCGTCGGCACCTCGCTGCGCTCGGGAACGCTGCAATATCTGCATATTTCCGAATATGGAAAGCTCTGCGCCAAATATCCCGACAAGGCGCGGGAAGTCAGGACGGGCGCACTAAACACGGTGCAGGCCGGCCAGCTGGTGTTCATCGAAAGCACGGCGGAAGGCCAGGAAGGGCATTTTTACGCGCTCTGCGACGATGCCCAGGTCAAGCAGCGCCAGGCGCTGGAGCTGACCGAACTCGACTTCAAGTTCCATTTCTTCCCCTGGTGGAAGGAGCCGCACTATGCGATCGCGCCTCAGGGCGTCATCGTCAGCGATGCTTTCGCCAAATATTTCCGCCAGCTGGCCGAGCAGGGGATCACCCTGACGGAGGGGCAGAAGGCCTGGTACGTCAAGAAGGCCGAAACCCAGCTCGGCGACATGAAGCGCGAATATCCCTCGACGCCGGCCGAGGCTTTCGAGGCGAGCGTCGAGGGCGCCTACTATGCCGAACAGATGGCGGTCGCCGACGCCGAAGAGCGCATCGGGGTTTTCCCGCATGTCGAAGGTTATCCGGTTCACACCATCTCCGACATCGGCATGGACGATGCCAACAGCGTCTGGCTGTTCCAGGTGCTGCCCGGCCGGGTGCGGATGATCGGCTATTTCGAGCATACCGGCACCGGCATGGACGGCATGCTCGACGAGCTGGCGCGGCGCAGTACCGAGCACGGCTATGTCTACGGCGTGCACAACATGCCGCACGACATCAAGGTGCGGGAGTGGACGCGCGGCGGCATGACCCGCATCGAGATCATGCTGAAAGAGGTCAGGGCGCGCGGCCTCGGCACGGTGCGCAAGGTCGAGCGTGCCTATGTGCATGACCGCATCAACGGCACAAGGCGCATTCTGGCCAAGGTCGAGTTCGACCAGGCCGGTTGCATCGAGGGCATCAAGTGCCTGCGCAATTACCGCAAGGACTGGGACGAGGATCTCGGCGTCTTCCGCGACGAACCGCTGCACAATTGGGCGTCACACGGCGCTGATGCTTTCGGCGGCCTGGCGATCATCTTCACCGGATTGGCGC
Source organism: Rhizobium ecuadorense (assembly GCF_001187535.1). GTDB lineage: Bacteria > Pseudomonadota > Alphaproteobacteria > Rhizobiales > Rhizobiaceae > Rhizobium > Rhizobium ecuadorense. Next base: position 191,067 of record NZ_LFIO01001267.1, on the reverse strand, counting down.
CCGAACCGCTGAAGTCCGAGCGTAAGTCGCTGCCGACGTTCCAGACGATGACATTCAACGAATTTGCCGATGCCACCCCTAGACATAGCGAGCGTGTTTGATGGAAGACGAGATAACGGCTTCAGAGGACGGGCAGCGCTGGGATCCGGCCAAGGTCGGCGCCCATTGGCAGCAGGAACTCGAGCGCGCCCAGCGCTATTTCAAGTCCTGGCACGACCGCTGCGTCAAGATCGAAAAGATCTATCTCGACCAGCAGTCCGACCAGACGAGTGCCGCCAAGCGCCGCTTTCCGATGCTCTGGGCCAATACCTCGGTGATGCAGCCGGCCGTCTATGCCCGCGTGCCGCAGCCGGTCGTCGAGCGCCGCTTCAAGGATGCCCAGCCGGTGGCGCGCATCGCCTCGGAACTGGTCGAACGCAATCTCGCCTATACCGGCGATGAGGCCGATCTCGATTCGATCATGCGGGCGGTGCGCGACGATTTTCTGCTTTGCGCCCGGGGCACGGTGTGGCTGCGTTACGAGGCCGATTTCGAGCCGCTCGATATGGGCGTCCAGCCCTCGGACCCGGCGGCAGCCCAAAACCTACCCGAGAGTTTGCCAGGTCGGATGGGCGGCGCTCAGCCGGAAGCGATCAGCGACGAGCGTGTCTGCATCGACTATGTCCACTGGTCGGATTTCCTGCATTCGCCGGCGCGGCGCTGGAAGGACGTGACCTGGGTGGCGCGGCGTGTGCCGATGACCGACGAGGAAATGGAGAAGCGCTTCGGCGCTGAGGCCACGGCATCGCGGGCGGCCGAAGGTGCGGCCGGCAATAAGGGCACCAGCCAGGCCGAGCGCCTGGAGAATGAGGGCAAGACCCATGTCTGGGAAATCTGGTGCAAGAGCGAGAATTATACCGTCTGGATTGCCGACGGTTCGCCGGTGGCATTGGAGGTCTCCGAGCCGCCGCTCGATCTGACACATTTCTGGCCTTGCCCGCGCCCGGCCTACGGCACGATGTCGACGAGCTCGCTGATCCCGGTTCCCGACTATGTCTATTACCAGCAGCAATGCGACGAGATCGATCTTCTCACAAAGCGCATCAACAAGCTGACCGACCAGCTCCGACTAAAGGTGTTCTATCCCTCCGGCGACGGCGCGATCTCGCCGGCGATCGAGAAGGCGATGCGGCCTGAGAACGACATGGTCATGGTGCCGATCCCGGAATGGGCGGCCTTTACCGACAAGGGCGGCTCGAAGGCGATCGTGACGCTGCCGATCGACGAGGTGCAGAAGGTGATCGTCGCCTGCATGTCGGCCCGCAAGCAACTGATCGAGGATGTATATCAGATCACCGGCATCTCCGACATCGTGCGCGGCGACACGCAGGCATCGGAGACGGCCACAGCCCAGCGCATCAAGAGCCAATGGGGCTCGATCCGCATCCGCGACCGCCAGGCGGAGCTCGCCCGTTTTGCCCGCGACATCATCCGCCTTGCCGGCGAAATCATCTGCGACCAGTTCCAGCCGGAAACGCTGATGCTCGTCAGCGGCATCCGGCTACCGACGATGGCTCAGAAGCAGCAGGTCGAGATGCAGATGCAGCAGATGCAGATGGCGGCGCAGCAGGCGGCCATGCGGGCGCAGCAGATGGGGCAACCCGCCCAGTCGCCCCCAGGAATGGCGCCGCCCGAAATGCCGCCGCAGCTGCAGCAGATGATGGGGCAGCCGACGATCGACGAGGTGGTGCAGCTCCTGCGCAATGACAGCATTCGCGGCTTCCAGATCGAGATCGAGACGGATTCGACCATCGAGCCCGACGAGGACGCCGAAAAGCAGCGCCGCATGGAATTCGTCCAGATGGTCGGCGGCTTCATGCAGCAGGCGGGCGCCATGGCGCAGCAGTCGCCGATGCTGGTGCCGGTGATGGTCGAGACGCTTCTCTTTGCCGCCCGCGGCTTCCGGGCCGGCCGCCAGCTCGAAAGCACGCTGGAGCAGGTGGGCGCCCAGCTCTCCCAGGCAGCAAGCGCGCCGAAACCGGAGCCGCAGCCATCGCCCGGCGAGATGCTCAAGCTGAAAACCGCCGAGGTGAAGGCCGGCGCCGAACAGCGCAAGGCCGAACTCAGTGTGGCAGAGGCCGAGATCGAGCATCGCGCCACCGTGGAGCAGGCGCGCGGTGAGATGGCGGCGCAGGCATTGCAGCAGATCGGGGGGCAGCAGATCCAGGGCCAGCAATTCCAGGGGCAGCAATTCCAGGCGCAGCCGCCCTATCAGTGAACGGGAGCAACAGCATGAGAGAACGCTATTGCCGCGTCTGCGGCGGCTGGCATCCACTCGACCAATGGCCACACGATTGCCTGCCGGTGCAAAACCCGGCGCAGTCGGATCTGCCGGCGCCGCATTTCGTCAGCGACAACATCGATATCCAGTCGATGCATGACGGCAAGCATTACACCTCGAAAGCCAGGCTGCGTTCGGCTTACCGGGCAGCCGGGGTGATCGAGATCGGCAACGAAAAGCCGTTGCCGATCGAGCAGCCGAAGGCGGATCGAATGGCGATCCGGAACGAATTGCGGCGGGTTTACACCGAGTACAACGCCTAATGCATGTCGCCCGGAAGTGTGCAGCGGTTCCGGGATAACGACATGCATAAAAGCTCTAACGGGCATCAATCCCCGACATAGGAAATTTCCCCATGGATATGGAAGACCTCAACGAGGCCGGCAACGGCAGCGAAGATTTTGGTGCGTTCGACGACAAGCCATTGAGCGATAAGCCTGTCAGCATCCGCGACAGTTTGAAAGCGGCGATCGACACCGTCGAGGCCAATGGCCCGGGCGATATATCAGGCCAGCCGCGCGACGGCGAAAACGGCCGTTTCCTGGCCAAGGGGCAGGAACAGGCCGGTGCTGCAACGCGGGCAGGGCAGGCGCCGGCGGCAAATGCTGCAGCCCAGAAGCAGACGCTGCAGAACCGCGGCCAGGGCAGCGAACAGCCGGCAGCCAGCGGCAGCCGGGTTCCGCCCGGCTGGTCGGCGGAAGCCAAGGCGCAGTTCACCAGCCTTCCCCATGAAGTGCAGGCGGCGATCGCCAAGCGCGAGCAGGAGGTCGATAACGGCTTCCGCGTCCTGCAGGATTACAAGGGGCTCGAGGAATTCACCCCGATCATCCGCCAGGCCGGCGTGACCCATGCCGATGTCATGCGCCGGGCGATCGACTGGGAGAAGGCGCTCATCCACGATCCGGTCAACACCGTCGTTCACGTCGCCAGGATGGCCGGGGTCAATCTGCACGCCCTGGTCAATGGCCAGACGGGAGAGATCCTGCAGCGGAATTCGCAGCAGGCACAGCCCCAACGCCAGACCGGCGCCTTCAATGTCGAGGCGACGGTCGAACATGTATTGCGGAAAAGGGACACCGAAACTCAAGTCGATGCCTTCCTTTCCGACCCGGCAAACGCGCACGCCGAAGATGTGCTCGACGACATGATCGCCCTCGTCAACGCAGGGCGGGCATTCTCGCTCCAGGACGCCTACGACGCCGCATGCTGGATGCGCCCGGACATTCGCCGGCAGTTGATCAGTCAGACTGCGCAGGCCTCCGTCCCACAACTCCACGCCCAGAGGGCCGCAGCGGCAGATCAAGCCCGCCGCGCCTCGCGATCCATCTCTGGTTCTTCCGCGCCGGGCCCGACCCGCGATGCGGCAAGGGGCCAGCCCACCTCCATCCGCGACTCGCTGCGCGACGCCATGCGTTTTTCGCGCGGCCAAGTCTGATCAAAGGCCAATTCTGATCAAAGGCCAAGTCTGATTAAAGGAACGATCGATGCCCATCTCGCCCAACCTCTCTGAAATCGTCACCACGACGCTGCGCAACCGCAGCGGCACGGTCGCCGACGACGTGACGAAGAACAACGGTCTTCTCACCCGTCTCAACAGCCGCGGCCGCAAGAAGCCGATCTCCGGCGGCCGCACCATCGTCCAGGAGTTGCAGTATCAGGAAAATTCTACCTTTAAGCGGTATTCCGGCTACGATATCCTGAACGTGCAGCCCTCCGACGTCATCACCGCCGCCGAATACGATCTCAAGCAGGCTGCGGTTGCCGTCTCCATGTCCGGCCTCGAACAGCTGCAGAATTCCGGCGAGGATGCGATCCTCGATCTGCTCGAGCAGCGTATCGAGAACGCCGAAACGACGCTGAAGAACAACATCGCGCTCGACTGCTATTCCGACGGCACGGCCGATGGCGGGCGGCAGATCGGCGGCCTGCAGCTGTTGATCTCGACCTCGCCGACCTCAGGCACCGTCGGCGGCATCTCGCGCGCCACCTGGGGTTTCTGGCGCAACCAGAAATTCTCGGCCTCGGCCGATGGTGGTGCGGCCGCCACCAATGCCAACATCCAGAGCTATATGAACCGGCTCTATATGTCCTGCGTGCGCGGCTCCGACGCGCCCGATCTCGTCGTCGCCGACAACAACTTCTTCCGTCTCTACTGGGAATCGCTGCAGGCGATCCAGCGCATCACTTCCGCCGACAAGGGCATGGCCGGCTTCCAGTCGCTGCAATACATGGGCGCCGACGTGATCTTCGACGGCGGCTTCGGCGGCGGCGCGCCGCTCAATCAGATGTTCTTCCTGAACACCAAATACCTGTTCTACCGCCCGCACCGCGACCGCGACATGGCGCCGATCGGCGACGAGCGCATGAACACCAACCAGGATGCCTTCGTCCAGCTGATGGGCTTTGCCGGCAACCTCACCATGAACAACGCCTTCCTGCAGGGCGTGCTGTTCGCCTAAGTCGAAGAAAGGATCACCTCCATGACTATCGCAACTTCCCAGACCGATCGTCTTGGCGCGAACCCGTTCGTCGTCGAAGGCCCGATCGTCGCTGGATCCGGCATCCCGGGTCCGAACTTCGCCCTCGGCGCGATCGCCGGCGGCGATCGTGAATCCGAATGGGTCTATTGCCAGCTGGTGCTGGCCGCGCAGACGACCCTTCAGCCCGGCCAGTGGTTCCAGTGGACCCGGGACTATGTCGCTTCGCTGCTGACCACGGCGGCGGCCGTCGTCGGCCAGCGCTGCGGCGTCTTTTCCGGTGCCGCCCAGCCGCCGACGCTGACCGGCGGTCCGGTCGGCGCCATTACGCTCGCAGCCGGCACTTACTACATCTGGCTGCAGCGCAACGGCCAGGCGCCGTCGCAGGTGGCAACCGCAACGGCGGCCCTCGTCGTTGCCGAAACCACCGCCACCGTAGGCCAGGCGAGCGCCCCGGCCTCGGCCACCGCCACCACCAAGGCGATTGCCAACGTCAACTTTGCCGCCGCCAACCAGACGTTTACGGCCAACACCGTCAACGGCTCCAACCAGCTGGCGGGTATCGCCGGTCTGAGTGCCGGTTCCGGTCCGTTCATCGGTGCGGCGGTTTCCGGCACCGGCATTGCTGGCGGCACGACGATTGCGGGCATCACCTACAGCCCGAACGGCGTCGTGCAGAGCATCACGCTCTCGGCCAATGCGACGGCCAACGGCACGGGCATTACCGTCACCGCGACGGGCGTGCTTGAGGCGACGCTGATGCGGCCGTTTCTGTCGAAGGTGAACTAAAGCCGTCGACCTTTCTATGTTCGGTGTGCCCCTCATCCGCCTGCCGGCACCTTCTCCCCGCGCGCGGGGAGAAGGGAGCAAGCCGCGAGCTTTCCGTCCCCACAGACCTCTCGCAGGGCACGTCCCCTCTCCCCGTTTTTACGGGGAGAGGGTTAGGGTGAGGGGCAGCCATCTGCGCGACATCACAGCAGGCGCTTCGGCGCCCGCATCTCCCCGCCATCAACAGCGAGACCAGCACATGCCCGACAACACCGGAATCTATGCCTCCTTCAGCCTCGAGCCGGTCGAACAGACCTTTTTGACCGAGAAGGAAGGCCGGCCGATTTTTGCCGATAAGGAATTCGTCCGCATCTTCATCGCCGGCGACAAACACACCGAGGTCTACCGCGAGGTGACCGACAACGACAAACAGCGCTTTGCCGACGCCTATAAGCGGTTCAAGGACGGGGCCGCGGCCCGCGAACAGCTGACCGGCACGCCGCTTTCGCAATGGCCCTATCTCAAGCCCAGCCAGATCAAGGAGCTGGAGGCGGTCAATATCTACACCGTCGAACAGCTCGCCGCCCTTTCCGACACCGCCAAGCAGAAGATCGGCATGGGCGCCAACGAGCTGACTGCCGCCGCCCGGGCCTATCTCGCCACCGCCGAAAACTCCAGCGCGGCGTCCGCCTTTGCCGCCGAAAACGAGCGGCTGAAGGATGAGGTCATCCGTCTGCAGGAGCAGATGAAGGAGATGGCCTCGCGTTTCGAGGCGCTGGAAAACGACGGCCAGGGCAGCAAGGCCCGCAGCCGCCCGGCCGCCTGAACAACTGCTTTGAACCGGAGACCCCCCGCATGTCGCTCCTGACCATCATTCAGAACGTCTGCGCGGAAATCGACCTCGATCCGCCGACGGCCGTCATGTCCTCGGCGGATCCGCAGATCATGCAGCTGCGCATCCTCTCCACCCGCGCCGGCCGCGACCTGATGCGCCAGCATGACTGGTCGGCGCTGATGGTGCGGCGGCAGTTCGTGGCGACCGGTGCAAATCCGGAACCGGCAGAGCCGCCTGCCGACTGGAACCGCTTCGCCGCCAACGCCACGATCTGGAATGCCGCGCGCCTCTGGCAGCTCAACGGCCCTGTCGAGCCGCAGACCTGGCAGCGCCACACGATCCTCAATTCAAACCCGGTGCCGCAGATCTGGCGCATGGCCGGCGGCAAGCTCGACATCTACCCGAATGCCCCAGGCGAGACGGTCGAATATGCCTATATCTCCGGCTTCTGGGTGACGGTGAATGGCGGCGCGGCCACGGCGGGCAATTGGGCTGATGACAGCGATACCGCCCGTCTTCCCGAAGATCTCCTCGAACTCTCGCTGATCTGGCGCTGGAAGCGGGCCAAGGGCCTCGATTACGGCGAGGAGATCGCTAGCTTCGAGCGCTCCAAGGAAGCGGCGATCGGCGCCGACCGCGCCGCAAGCCCCGTCGACCTGTCGCTGCCGGCGCGGGGTCAGGCGCCCGAGAATTATTGGCCCGGCACGATCACGGGGGCAAATCCATGACCCGCAGACCTGTCCCTCCGAATGGGCGCACCGGCCGCGTTTCGCCGAGCAAAGATTGGATCGCGCCGATCGGCGGCTGGCGAACCGATGTCGAGATGGCCGATATGCCCGCAGATGCGGCGTTTCAGCTCGACAACTTCTTTCCCGAGGCCAACCGCGTCCGCGCCCGCTATGGTTTTCTCGCCTTCTCAACCGGCCTCGGCGGCGACGTGCAGACGGTCATTCCCTATTCGGGCGTCAGCAACAGGCTGTTTGCCGCCGCCGGCGACAAGATCTTCGACGTGACGGTGGGCGGTGCTGCCGGTGCGCCCGTCGTCTCCGGCATGGCCAGCGCCCATTGGTCGGTGCAGCAATACACCAACCCGGCCGGCCAGGAGTTCCTGCGCCTCGTCAACGGCCTGGACACGCCGCTGCTCTTCAACGGCACCTCCTGGACCAACAATTTTCTGGTCGGCACGGCCGCACTCGCCACCCAGAACGTCGCCGTCCGCAACACGGCCTATACGCTGAGCTTCTTCGGCACCGGCTCGGTCACGCTCTCCGGCGCCTTTTCAGGCACGCTGAACGGCACCGGCGTCAACAACCGCGTCGCGCTTTCCTTCACGCCGGCGGCCGGCACGCTCGTCGTCACCGTGACGGGAACGGTCACCAATGCGCAGCTGGAAAAGGGCGCGGCCGCCACCCCCTACGTCGCCTCGACGATGATATCAGGCATATCGGACTCGTCACTGCTGATCGCGGTGACGGCCTATCGTTCGCGCCTGTGGTTCATCGAGAAGAATTCGACCAATGTCTGGTATCTCGCCACCGACGCCGTCAGCGGCGCGGCGACGGTTCTGCCGGTCGGCGGCAACATGAAATATGGCGGCACGCTGGTTGCGATCAATGTCTGGACGATCCCGGTTTCCACAGGCCTGCAGCAGTGCCTGGTGCTGATCTCTTCGGAAGGCGAGGTGATCGTCTTCCAGGGTTCCGATCCTTCGAGTGTTGCGAACTGGGGCCTGATCGGCACCTTCAAGCTCGGCCGGCCGCTCGGCAGCGACCGCTGCCTGCTGTCGGTCGGCGCGGATCTGGCGATCATGACGACCGATGGCATCGTGCCGATCACCAAGGCGGTGCAGCTCGACCGCGGCGCCACCAGCCTCGGGGCGATTACTTCAAGGATCGGCCCGACATGGCGCGAGACGGTGGCGGCAACCGGCACGACCTCGCAGGAATGGCAGCTTTCGAGCTTCCCCGCGCGGCAGATGGCGATCGTCAACCTGCCGTCCTCCTTCGGCCCCTATCAATATGTGATGAACACCGAAACCGGCGCCTGGTGCCGCTTCGTCGGCATGCCGGCCTCCTGCTGGGCGAGCTGGCAGGATCGGCTGTTCTTCGGCGCCGGCGACGGCACGGTCTATGAGGCCGAGGTCGGCGCCAACGACAATGGCGTGGCGATCGACGCACTGATGGTCGGCGCTTGGAGCCGTTACGGCGACGGGCTCTCGACCAAGCTCTCGAAGCTGATCGGGGTGACGGCGCAGATCGGCGTTTCCTCGCTGATGTATGGCGGGATCTCGGTGGATTACCAGACCAAGATTCCGACGGCCCTTTTGTCCTCCGTCGAAAACAACGCGGCGGCTAAATGGGGAACGGCGGTCTGGGGCGTGTCGAAATTTCCCGGCGTTTCGCTGGTGCGCAAATTCGCCTCCGCCGGCGGCGCCGGTTCGGCCTTGGCGCCGACGATCCGCGCGCTGATCTCCGGCTCCTCCGGCTCCGTCTCGGAAGCCGCCGTCGTCGGCGGCTCGGTGCTTTACGAAAAGGGCACGCCGATTTGATCGTCTCCGAACCGCGCGCGGAAATCGCCGCCTGGGTCGGCGGCCGGATCGGCGTCAGCTTCCACCCGCCTTACACCACGCTTGCCCATGTCGACCGCGGCCGGATCATTGCCGGCTTCGTCTTCAACGTCTGGACCGCGCATGACGTCGAGGTCTCGCTTGCCGCCGACCGGCTGACGCGGACGCTGATGCGATCGGTTTTTCAATATGTCGTGCATCAGCTCGGCTGCCGGCGCGCAACCGCCAGGACCCGGGCCGACAATTTCGACGCCCAGACGATGCTCGCAAGGCTCGGCGCCCGGCTGGAAGGCCGCCAGCAGGCCTATTTCGGCGACTGCGACGCGCTGCTTTACGCAATCATGAAGGAGGATTTTCTCTATGGTCTCCACGCCGAAGGCCCCCAAGGCGCCTGACCCGACCCAGACCGCGGCGGCCCAGACGGCCACCAACGTCGACACCGCCATCGCCAATGCCGGCTTGAGCCACACCAACCAGTACACGCCGGATGGCTCGCTGGAATACAAGGTCAGCGGCTACCAGACGATGAAAGACCAGACCGGCAAGACCTATCAACTGCCGACCTATTCGGCCTATCAGACCTATTCGCCGGAAAACCAGGCGATCTACGACCAGACGCAGCAGACCCAGCTCGGCCTCGCCAGGCTCGCCAACGACCAGACCGGCAAGATCTCCGGCATCCTCGGCACCAATGTCGATTTGAGCGCCGGCAATGTCGACAAATACGTCAATAATCACTGGCAGTCCGGCTTCAACAACCAATGGGACCGCGATCAGGCAAGCCTCGACCAGAGCCTGGCCGACAAGGGCATCTCGATGGGCTCGGCGGCTTACGACAACGCCATGCGCGATTTTTCCACCCGCAAGCAGGCCGCCTCTGACCAGTATCTCGGCGATATGTATTCGAACGCGCAGAACGCCATCCTGACCGAGCGCAACCAGCCGCTGAACGAGATCTCGGCGCTGATGTCGGGATCGCAGGTGCATCAGCCGAGCTACGTCAACACGCCGACGACGCAGCTGCCGAACGTCGACCAGGCGGGGCTGATCAACGACAATTTCAACCAGAAAATGGGCCTCTACGACCGCCAGGTCGCCCAATCCAACGCCGCGATGGGCGGCCTTTTCGGGCTCGGCGGAACACTCCTTGGCGGCTGGGCGAAATCCGACCGGCGGCTGAAGGAGGACATCAAACGCGTCGGCACGCTGGATAACGGCCTGCCTGTTTACGCCTACCGCTACAAGGACGGCGGCCCGATGCAGCTCGGCCTGATGTCCGACGATGTGCGAAAAATCCATCCGGACGCGGTGTTCGAACACGAAGACGGCTTCGACCGCGTCTTCTACGGAAGGGCAGTGGCATGATCCCAACCATCTTCGCCGGCAATACCGGCAGGACCCAGAGCGACATCGACGACAAGCGCAAGCAACTGGCCTACGCCATGCTGGAGCAGGGCATGGATGCGAGCCCGGTGCAGTCGCCGTGGCAGGGCGCGGCGCGGCTGGCGCAGGCGCTGATGGGTGGGCTGGCGATCAGGCAGCAGGATCAGGAGCGGCAGTCTACTGCGGCCAAGGCTCCCGCGGCGCCGACGGCCGCGCCTGCCATTCCGCCCGGCGTGCCCGCCACTCCGCCGGCGAAGCCCCCTGGCTTCCTGTCGTCGCTGTTCGGTGGACAGCGCAGTATTCCATGACGATGCCGGAGCCCTTTTGCTGTCAAGGGTCGCTAGCGCCCGCGATTTAGGCTCCACCTGCTGTTGTCGGCCTTTTCTGCCGAACGGACAGTGGCCATTCCTTCAAACCAAATTCCGATGAACAGCCTGCGAGTTCGGCCCTTCTGAAGGCCATTGCCATTGCGAACGTCCCCCGAGGCGCACGCCGTGGCGATTCAATCTTTGCAAGGCTGAAAGCCGGCGTGCGGCTCAGGTTCGCTCCTGCATCCTAAGACTGAGACAGACCTCCAAGCTGCTGCTCAGACGCCTTGTCGAACCCAATCACCATCCACAGGAGATTATAATGCCAGATAACAGAACACCGGTTGTACCACCGAGAAAAGTTGCCGAGCTTAGAAATGACCCTTATGCGGGGCAGTCCGGCGACCTCTCGGTCAACAATGCCTTACGCGCCTTCAGCCGCGGCACTGTCGCCGGTCCCTATCTCGACGAAATGGACGCTGGGACAGCTGCATTCCTGGCGCCCGTTGTTGACCCACTGCTGCCTGATTTTTTGTTTCCGCCGCTGCCGGGCGAAACGCTTGGAGAGCGGTATGATAACGCACTCGCTATTCAGCGCGGGATGGACAGAGCCTTCGACGAACAGCATCCCTATGTCTCCGAAACGCTGCAGCGCGCCGGAGGTTTGGCCTCTGACCTAGCTTTTAAGTTGCCGTCAGGGAGGAAAGCCGACATCGCGCGCGGTGCCTTTGAAGGTTTCGGGAACGGGGAAGGTGGTTTTGGGAACCGAGTTGAGCAGGCCATTCGTGGCGCTGGCGAAGAGGCTGTGAAAGGACTCGCTATGGATGCTTTAACGGGGCGTCGTATGATGCCGGCCGAAGCCGGCAGCGAAGGTGGTCGGAGAGCCGGCGCGAAGGCTGCTCTTACACGCGCGCTTCTTAGAGTACGCGGTCGAAATGGCGGTGGTGGTGGCTGGTGACCTATCCCCGCCAATTCAGGCTTCCGGGGCCGCAACGCGAGAAAGCTCGTTCGGCCCCGGCGCAGACACCACGGCGGCTATACCTTCTTCGATATTGCCTGTTGGTTTGACGTTGTAAACTTCATCGCGATGGCGGCGATATCAAGAAAAGCAAAGGCAGCAACCAAAGGTATATTTTTGACGCCGAATATCTTCGTCAAGGAGCTCTTCCAGCCGAAACGCGCCTGCACAGCGCCCTTGAAGGGAGTAAATCCAGATCAAAGGAGCGGGAAGATTGCGTTGAGCTTCGACAGCCAACCCCACTCTGCGCAGGAGTTCGGCCAATCGCTCAAAATTGTAAAGGTTCAAATGCCGCGGGAAATAATATCCGCCCCAAGCGCAGCCCGCTCGAACTGAGTTATCTCGCTTCCTTTGAGCGCTTGCTTCGAACCAGCACATTCATACCGCCACCTTCCGGAATCATCGCGCGTACTTTGTCGGCGTCTTCGGGCAGCTTCCTGCCAGATGCCATTTCGCCAATTTCGTAACCGCCCTCCCAGAGAAGCTCCAACAACCTGTCGAAGTCTCCGGGATTGTCAGCATAAACATAGGGGGCCAATTCAAGCATTATCCGCGGCTGGAACTCTTTGAGAGTCACCGTCGCCCCAAGTAGAACCGCCAGCTCATTGCCGTCGACGTCAAGTTTTATGAAATCGACCTTGCCGACCCCAAGATCCCGCAGTGTTTCGTCCACTGTGCCGAGCCGCGCGCCCTTTGTCGACATGAGACGACCGTGGTGTTCACTATGCAAATCTTCGGCAACTTCGAGCGGCCAGCTTGAATAGACCGCCTCGGGCATCGCTTCGGACGCACTTGCCATAAGCATCATCTGGTAAGCGTCGATCCGCTGGGCGAGCGTCGGGTTGAGCGCAATATTGGCTTTCTGTTTCGCGAATGCATGAGCCGTCGGCTCGAAGGAGATTACCCTGCCGGCTCCGCCCACCAATTGCGCCAGGGGCAACGTATGAGAACCGACATTGGCACCGATATCGAGGACGATGTCTCCATCCCCTATCAGCTCTCTATACCTATCGAGCGTTCTGACCTCGAACCCGCCCAACAGGTAGATCGCGAAATCAACGCCGTCTCTCAGGTCCAGCGACCAATTTACTCCCCGCCGTTTCGCGATCACGGTGGCGGGTAAGCCAACGCAACCCCGGACGAACAAGACAGCTTTAGATAGAGAGCGAGCGATCAGGATTTTGTTGCTGGTGGATAACATTGTCCGCACGTCGCCTTTAAGTGATATTGGGATGGGCAGGCGCTCTTCTTGCAACGATCAGATTGCAATATTGGCCCGCGTTTTCTGGATCGAGGCTCTCGTCATTGAAAGCAGTACCAGGTGGATCCGCAATGTTGTGGAACTCGAAATTCAGCATCTTTAGGAATTGGGTGAGCTCGGACGGATTCACTGACGCTTTCGACAGGCCGTAAGGCCAGAACTCCATGAAAACCCGAATGTCGCGGTTCTCTCGCAGCACCCGCTCGGCACCCTGCAGAACGCTCAACTCGTATCCCTGAACATCAATTTTGATAAAATCGACCCGTTGCCCTGGCGAAAAGTAATCGTCGAGCTTCACCAATGGGACGTCGATGCTTACTCGCCCGTCGCCGCTATCGAATGTTCGGTGATCGACATTCAGCTCGGCCGAAACATACAGCCTGGTGGTGCCGCTGGCCGCTCCGACCGCGGCGTGCCGCAGCGATACATTCGACAAGCCGCTTACCGTCGCTTCAAGCTTTTCGAAATTCGCCGGCGCCGGCTCGAAGGCATGCACATGGCCGGTCGCTCCCGTCAGAGCGGAGAACATACGGGTATATATTCCGATATTTGCACCGATATCTGCGACGATCATGCCCGGCGAAAGCATCTCGCGCATCAGTGCGCGCTCACGTCGTTCTGAAACTGCCTTCCATACGGAATAGAGAGGGTAATAAAGGGGATAACAGTGTCGATAGAGCCAATCGGCGAGACGTAGCAAAACCATCCCTACACCTCTTCTTTTGATGTGAGGCGGGCCGTGAAGAATGAGGCGAACACCTTGGGCAGCGCGGTGCCTATTGCTCTGTCGAGCTTGAAGTAAGGCTTATAAGCCCAACCAGGCACAGGATACTTTCTCGATATCCCGCCTGTCACCATATAGGAGAGCGAGGTGAAATAGCTGATCCTCGTCTTCTCGAGGCTATAGCAATCTGCAAGCTCAGCGAGCCAGTCCGGCCGCTGAAAGAAGATCATATGTGGCATAGCCTGATTTGAGGTCGAAAGAGGACCCTGAACGGTATCCAGAACCGGGCGGTGGATACTGAAATCCACCGGCTCATGATGGAGAAGTTTATACATCGGGTAGGATAGCCAGGACAAATAGGGTTCCGTCACATACACCCTGCCGCCCTTTGTGAGCTTTCGCGTTGCTCCGCGGAGGAAAGCAAGGGGATCCTTCAGGTGATGCAGAACATTGGTCATGGTAATCACATCGACGCTGTGGTCCGCGATGTCAGGCAAGCTCGCGATCTCGTGGCAATCGAAGACAAAGTCCAGATAGTCTAACTTCAGCACATCGGAGGTGATGACATTCGGTAGGAAGCCCTTGAGAGGCGATGTTCCGCTCCCGATTTCCAGAACGGTATTCGTGGCAATATCCGGTTCCTGCCGAAACATCTCCTGGTAGAGCTCACCATACCAGTGCATCAGGTTCGGATTTGCGCTTAGCCGCGTGCGATTTGCCAGCGTCTGAGCAAGATCGGCCTCATAGAGAGCGCTTTCGGATTCCATCGTCAGAGAAACTTTATTCGTCTTGCCGCAAAAACCAGCATGGCCAACAGAATGGCACCGTGGCGCCAACGCGAGATGTTCGTTTCACCGTAGAGTCTTTCACGATAGCTGATCGGAACCTCGACGATCTTAAGGCCCATCCGCGCCGCACCGAAGATCAGGTCGAAATCACCAAAGGGATCGAAATCACCGAAGTAGGATCTGTTTGCCTGAAGCTTCAGATAATTGGAGCGGCTGATCACCTTGGTTCCGCATAGGGTGTCTTTGTATCTCTGGCCAAGAACGAAGGAGAAAGCCAATGCGAAAAACTTGTTGCCCAGGAGGTTGAAGAAACGCATAGCCTCCTTTTCCATGGGATAGACCAAGCGCGTGCCGTTGATGAACTCGCCTTTCCCGTCCTTGATGGCATTGTAGAATTTCGGCAAATCCTCGGGCGGGACCGTCATGTCCGCGTCAAGAATCATCAAGACGTCCTTTGAGGCCAGCGAAAAGCCCTTCCGGACGGCATCGCCTTTACCCTTCCCATCCTGCTGGGCAATCAGGATGGTGCGTTCGCCGCCATAACGCTGTTGCGCTTCCTGGATCGCCTTCCACGTCGCGTCGGTCGAATTGCCTTCGACAAAAATAAGTTCATCATCCGGCCCCATAGACGGCAACCGTTTGACAATATCCTCGATATTTCCTGCCTCGTTCCTCGCCGGAACTACAATTGACACCGACGGCACGGTCTTCGACGCGGCATCGCCGTTCGGCCTCGCAATCGCGATGTTGATAAGGCAGAGAGTTCGAAGAAGCGGAAGAGGAGCAAGGTAGCGGTTAACAAAGGCACTGATAAGTGGGATGTAAAGCGGGATCAGGATCTTCTGGTCCAGTCGTATCAATTCGAAGTCTTCGAGCGTCAAAAGATTCTCGATGTCTTCATGGGCAAGCCAATTCGATTCAGGAACCCGCCGGCGCAGACCGAGCTTAGATGCGAGAGTCGCAAGCGGCCGCCACATACTACTGTAATAGGTAAGAACAAGGCGTGTCTCAGGCGAACACAATGCACGTGCCTGAGCGAACATGCTCTGTATGTCTCGTTCGTAATGGATGAGGCCGCTGATGACCAGGTAATCGGGTTTGGTGTCAGCGACGTCTTCGATCTTGACGACCTTGTGCTCGTCAAACTCATTCACAGGTTCTGCAGGGTGCGTTCTCGAGCGAAACGCTATCTTGCCCTGAGGAAATTTACCAATCAGCAGAGGCGTCGTCGGATCGATCTCGACCACGGAATTCTGGCCCAGGATAAAGAGGCCAATGTACTTTCTCAATTGAGAATAGAAATAGTCCCGCATAAGTTACCTCGGCGCCAAGCGGTTCAAGCGCCAATGTCCCAGAATGAGGGCTGCAGGCACAACGTACACCACAAAAAAGAGAAAATGAACGGCCGTCGCCAGGAGCAACCCCTCCGACGGCGAACGCCCTAGTAATACGAATGCCGAAACGACGGATGCATGGAAGGTGCCGACTCCCGATGGCGCAGCCGGGATCATCAGGCCCAACCCGCCGGCAAACAACATGAACAACGATTCTTGATAACTCAGCGCGATGCCGACAAACCGGGCGACGAAGATATACGCAAGGGCGTATGCCGAAAGCCACAAAGCTAGTGTGAGAAAGGCCGGAACGATAGTCACGGACAGAGTTAAGCTTCGTGCGGAATTTCGGATAAAAGAAATAACGTGACGGTCAAAGAAATCCTGACGTCGCAGGAGACCGAAGACAGGTCGCAATATCGGGACAAGCCGATCGCCGAAATTCCTTATCAAAACTGCCGATAGAAATATCCCAACCAATGCACCAAGCATGATGACCAAAAGAACATTTCGGTATTCGGAATTCAATGTATGACTCAGTAAAACCAAAGAAAATATGCCGACTGAAATGATCGTCACCAGGTCAACCATCTTTTCGACCAGAAGCCTGCCAAGAGCGTCTCCGTAGGGGACAGTCGCGACAACTCGGCTGTAATGTACACGCAAGAGGTCTCCGCCTCTCGCAGGAAGGACCATGTTGGCGCCCAGGCCGAGTAGGGAGGCCATGAGGGACGTTCCGTAACCGATCTTGCCATCCAGCAACAGGCGCCATCGCACCGCATAAGCTGCAGCGATACTGAAGGTAACGAGCATAAACCACAGGAGCGATGTGACGGATATTCCGCTGCGAAAAATGCGGATGGCTTCTTCCCAATCCACCGCCCTTAGCAGGAATATCAGGAGGACAAGGCTTATTGCGGAGGCTATAAGCATCTGCAGGCGTTGATGATTGAAGAGGCCAGTTGTCACGTTTTCTGATGTTCTCTTTCGAAGCCGCGCCGACTTTAAACCGCAAGTGTCTACTCGGATCGCTGCCCCTAACATATCACAACAATCAGGGGCAACCCCGTGACCTCTTCCTTTCACAGGAGTTGCAGTGGCGACGGAGCTGCTTTCAGTCCGTGGGCTGCTGCCTTTTAATTCAGGGCCAATTGGGCCAGCCACGCCTTTGCGAAGCGGTTTTCTAAATCAATCACTGTCGTAAGCAAGAGCAAAAATCCCGCCGCTTTATGCTTTGTATCTATCTGCCCCGGGGTTCGCGCCTACCTCGCGAACCAACTGGTTCAGCCCACGCGTCTAACTGACCCACGGATGGCCGCGCTTGCTGAAGTTCTTCTTTCGCAGAACGCCGCTCGGGTGAGGCAGCAACCATCAGTAGGCAGCATGCCAGCAGGCCGCCGATAAAAAGAACGGCGATCCCTTTGACGGCCCAGAATGGGAGCGCTGCGGTCAGCAATCATAAGGCGCGACTCTCACAGGTATTCTCCATCCAGTGGAGAAGAAAAAGAATGCAACTCACTTTATCCGAGTGCATTGCGGCAACAATCAACCCCTTCTTTTGGAGCAAGGTAAATGCCCAGAAACCCATCAACCGGCGTCTATTCCAAACCCGCCGGCACGACACCCTCCGTCGGCCAGGTCATCGACCCGGCGCCGTGGAACGCGCTGACCACCGACCTCGGCAACGAAATCACCAATTCGCTGCCCCGCGACGGCTCGGCGCCGATGATCGCGCCGCTCAAGGCGGCCGGCGGAACGGTGTCCGCGCCGGGCGTCGGCTTCGCCTCGAACCCGCAGACCGGCGTCTATCTGAAAGGCGGCGGCCTGCTTGGCTTTGCCCAGAACGGCGTCGATATCGCGTTCGATCAGGATCTGGTCTATGCGGCCAAGTCGGGCGATTACACCGCGCTCGCATCCGACGATAATGCTATCCATCGCTTTACCGCGGCGGCCACGCTCACGCTCACCGCCGCGGCAACGCTCGGCGCAAACTGGCACTATTGCGTCATTGCCGATGGCGGCGATGTGACGATTGATCCGAACGGTTTGGAGACGATCGACGGGGCGGCAACGCTTGTCGTTCCGAACGGGTATTCCACCTTCATCGTCTGCAGTGGGACAGCGTTCTTCACGGATAAGCTGATTGCCAAGATCCAGGCGAAGTCGGAGATCAACAACGTCGTCGGGTGTGAGACCGTCTATGTATCCAGCACTTCTATTCAGATAAAAACCGGCGAGGTGTTCTTCAATTCTAAGAACGTCATCTATGCTTCCGCGCTGACAAAATCCCTGTCCACCACCTTCACGGCCGGCAATAGCGGCGGATTCCTTGACACTGGCGTCATGCAGGCGAGCAAAACCTATTTTGTTCATTCTGTGCGCAACCTGGCAACAGGCGTTGGCGATTGGGTTGCAAGTCTGCAATCTGTCCCGGCGCTCGTTGCAACGGTAAATCTTATAGGTTGGGAAGTTATTGTGCGTGTAAATGCCGTATTAACGACTTCTGCAAATGTGATTCGCCAATATATCCAAGATGGTAACGAATATAGAATTACTGCAGCTGTGCAGGAGTACAACGGAACCGGCATAGCGCCGAACGATATACAGCCAATAGGCGCTCCAGCTGGGATTTCTACAGAGGTTTATTGGTTGCTTGCGGTTAATTCTTCGGCAAGTTCATCCGGCGAGCTTGGCGCCGGGGCTGATGCTGTCACATCTCCTGTTGCAGTCTTCAATGTTAACGCGGGCAACACGGCACAAGCGGGCCGCGTATCTGCTCGCTGCCGATCACGATCAACGGGGATTGTAACCATTTACGCCATCACGACGGTCGGTAGCGTATCGTATACATTGCGATCAATCGGCTTTAACGACTATACCGTACCGCGCCTGAATGGAGCTTGATCATGACTTTGGTTTACGTGATGCGCGACGAAAATGGCGCAATCAAAGGCGTGTTCGTCGGCAGACGGGAAATCGCACAAGACGCGATCGATGACCTATAGTCCTTGCCCTTGATTAGCCGTTCCGTGAGCGCCTTTATTCGGCCACAAGATGCGCAATGCGCGACGAGCCGGATCATTGGACTCTTCGCCCATGGACTTTGAAGCGGGCACTTTGATCGCTGCCGAAAAACAGGGGCGACGAGCCAGCATACCGATCTATTCACACGCGCGGCCCGCCGAAAGAAGCGTCGACGATGGCTCTGCTTCCTCCAGACGGAACGAGACAAAAGTGTCCCCCTTGACGAGGTAAACCTTGAAAAGGGGGACATCAAAGTCAAAGGTCAGCGGAAACGGCAGCTTATGAAAAAATGGTAGGCCCGGCGGGCATGAAAAATCCAGTCAAAATCAAAGCGCTATAGAACAGGTTAACCATCAAAAAGATCCGCAGTTTACCGACAGAGTTGCGTAAAACTCTCCCATTGAGCCTCTTTGCTGTATCGGCTCTTGATCATCATGTTGCCAGCTGCCGCGATTTCTCTCAGTCTGGTTTGGTCGGCGAGTGCAGTTCGAATTGATGCCACTGCCGACTGCGCATTGCCATAGGTCACTATGGTGGTACCGTCGATCATTCCATTGGGGTAGTTGCCAGCGTCGGAGATCATCAGAGCACCGCAGCCCAACGCTTCCCAGCAGCGCATGTTGCCTCGATCTGAGCCGGCCATGTCGACAGCTCCGTTCAAGACGATTTTTGCTTGCGAGATTCCGCGATACAGGTCGCGCCCAAAAACAGGCGGACGGGAAACCGCGCGAATGCCCTTAGGACGCCGATGATCGTTAAGAGGCAAGAGCCATCCCAGAGAGCTTTCAGCAAGTCGCGTAAGGCGAGATCGGTCCAAGTGGTAGACAACCCGAAAATCCTTGCGAAGTTCGGAGACCGCCTCAAGAATTTCCGCGCGTCTGCTATGATGGCGGCTATATCCTCCAACAAATAAAATATCGATCGGGCGGCTGCTGTTTGCCGCATAGCTGTCCATTGCGAGGTCATGGGATGGCGCCATGTACTCTGCCCGCCATCCGCGGCCTCTGTAGCTTTCTATGATCGTTGGAAAATTGCAGACAAGAAGATCATAAGCACCCAGATCGACGTTTCCTGAAGGCGCCGCTCGCCAAGCTATCGACCTTTTTACCGTTCCCGGCAACTTTCTGACGAACTCATTGCCGTATCGAATAGGATCAAGATTGTAGAAAATCTCAGTGCGGTGATCCTCGATCTGGCTAAGCAGTATTTGCTCCAACGCCGTGGAGGCTGGAAGGCCATGCTCTTGGGCCCAAAATCTCTGCGTAATGGGATCGTCACCGGTTGTGAAGAATGCATCGCTACTTCCGTCGACCACTGCCTTAAGCAGGTGGCACGCGCCGAACGAATCCGAGAGAAAAACCTGCCGTCTTTCGGAAAAAGCATTCGCTGATCCTGCAAGCTTATTGAGTCGGTGCATATATGCAGGGTATAGGCCAAAATTCTGAAAGACGCGCATTACTTAACCGATGTGGTGGCTCGCAGTTGAACCCGCGTACCATTAAAACCAGTCGTTGGCGATAATGATCTTTCCAGTTGAGACGGTAAGGGCGGCAAGTGTTTTCAAGTCTGATATTAACTGCTCGCGAAAAGCTTTTAGCAAGCCTTGTCACTTCTGCCGCTAGGAGGGACGCCGTCCTTGGCATGTCCACCAAGTTGAGTTCCGAAGGCAGAGTCTTCAACATCCGCAATGACCGATCAGCGATCCAAGTGGGCGCCAACGGAACGATCCGCGGCGAACTTTTAACCTTCGGTTTCGGAGGGAGGATCGAGATCGGTGAATGGTTTTACCTCGGCCCGATGTCAACAATCTGGTCAGCGAGTGAAGTCATCATCGGCGATAGGGTTCTCGTATCGCATTCGGTTGCAATTCATGACAGTGACAGCCACCCGACCGATCCGCAGATGCGCTTCGCGCAGACAAAGCAAATTCTGACCAGTGGGCATCCGCGCGAGAACCCGGGCGTAAAGACGGCGCCGGTTCGTATCGGAAATGATGTGTGGATTGGCATGGGTGCTATCATTCTGAAGGGCGTGACAATCGGCGACCGTGCGATTATTGGTGCGCGATCAGTTGTCAAGACAGACGTTCCTGCGGATGGTTTTGTGCCATCCCCCACAAGCGAGCCCAATCCATGAAAACCCGCCTTCGTCGCAAATTCCGAGACTTTGCCTTTCAGGCGCGACGGCTCATTGGCTTGGAAAAACTGCTTGTTCTGCAGGGGGAGACCCGCGGCCATCAGATAGCCCAGAGAGACGCCTTGGACACTCTGGCCGACGCCGAATTTTCGGTATTTTCACAATGGGGAGAGGACGGGATTATCTCTTGGCTGGTGGATACGATCCAACCACCCGTCACAAACTTCGTTGAATTCGGCGTAGAGGATTATCGCGAGAGCAACACGCGGTATTTGCTAACTTCGCGTTACTGGTCAGGCTTGATTATCGACGGCTCCGAAGACAACATCTCCTCCATTCGATCTGATGACATCGCCTACAAATATGATCTGCAAACCCGGGCGGCATTTATCAACCGCGACAATATCGCTGAGTTGATCTCGTCGGCAGGGTTTGTCGGGGGACTTGGGTTACTCAGCGTCGACATCGATGGCGTCGATTACTGGGTGCTTGAGAAAATTCGCGAGAAGGCTGCAATTGTTGTCGTGGAATACAACCAGATCTTCGGAGACGCGCCTCTTAGCGTACCTTACGACCCGTCCTTTGTCAGATTGAGCAAGCACTACTCCGGGATGTATTGGGGCGCATCTTTGGCTGCATTCCGGCACCTTCTTGAAGAGAGGGGTTACGAATTCATCGGCACCAATCGGGCCGGAACGAACGCCTTCTTTATCGACAACATCTACTCCGGAAAGCTACATAATAAACTGACCCGGCGCCACGAATGGCCATGTCGCATGCGAGAGGTTCGCAACCGGGACGGCAGCCTCGCGTTTAAAACATACAGCGAGGCTAAAAATTTGTTGAATGGCCTTCCGGTCGTAAACGTGACGACGGGCGAAACTATCACTCTGTAGATGTCGCCTGATCACGGGCCCACCCGCCCAAATCTTCATCCAGGCTGATGGCGACGATATCCAAGATTCGGTTCAAAATTGGCTTCAGCGCCTCGACGTCGCGCGCCTGCTCAATTTCTTCCCGCAGCTGCAATACTGTCGACTTCTGTTGTTCAAGCGTTTGCATTTTACTTTCTACAATCTTCTCTAGACGGTAGCCATCAATACCGACGCCGCTAGATTAATTCCGGTCCGTCGCTCTGGGGGCCTCGAGTCGGCGTTTCTCTTCTCGCGCGGAGGCTTTGGCTCGCAGTGGCTGCATGAAGGACATTTCAACTGCCATTAGCAACCATATAAACCCGTTTTTCACAGCGAAACCTCAACCTCGGCATAATTGGTGATTGGTCGTCCCTACCGCCTCCGAGAGCGAAAGGCAATCGACCCAGATCCTAAACTAAAGATGGCGGGAGAGACAGGTCAAAGACCAGGGTACTCTCAGCCGAATTCCGCAGCCCCTTATATGAGGCATGCCGCTGCTTCCCGTCATGCGTCCAGGCGCGGTGACCTGAAACTCTCTCACATCCCTGGAGACCTCCATGCTCGTCAGCAACTGGCGCGCAATCATCAAGCACGCCTGGTCGGTGCGGCTGATGGTGCTTGCGCTGTTCTTCATCATCCTTGAGCCGATCTACACGTTCGTCGCCGCCACCTGGGTGTCGCGCAATCTCTACATCCAGCTCGCCATGTCGGCGATCACCGGCCTTTTGGCCGTCGCGGCGATCGTTGCCCGCATCTTTGTTCAACAGAAAGTCTCAGGAGAATTGAATGGCAAACCGCCTGCAGAAGGGTAGTGCCGCCGCGGCCATGGCTGTGGCGCTCGTCGGCTCGTTCGAGGGATTGCGCCAGAATGCCTATCCCGATCCGGCGACAAAGGGGCAGCCATGGACGATCTGCTACGGCAGCACCAATGGCGTCAAACCCGGCGACCACAAGACGGTGGAGCAGTGCAAGGCGCTGCTGGCGCTGGAGCTGAAGACCTATGCGAGCGGCGTCGAAAGCTGCGTGCGCGTGCCGCTGCCGGATGCGCGTTTCGTGGCGTTGACCTCGTTCGCCTATAATGTCGGCGTTACGGCGGCCTGCGGCTCGAGCGCAGTCAGGCTCATCAACCAAGGCAGGACGGCCGAGGGCTGCGAGGCGCTGTTGAAATGGAACCGCGCCGCCGGCATCACCTTTCCGGGCCTCACCCGGCGCCGGCAGAAAGAGCGCGCCTTCTGCCTCGAGGGCATCTGATGTTCTCCCTGCTCGACACGCTCAAGATGGGCGCCGGCATCGCCGCCGGCCTGGTGCTCTATCACCTCTATGCCGTTTCGATCGGCTATCCCTCGGCGGCCCGTGAGGCGCGGGCCGGCTATATCATGCTGGCCGAAAAGAGCGCAGCCGATGCGCGAGCCGCCGAGATGGAGCGCCAGCGCAACGCCGCCGCCCAAGCCACCGAAGAGCACCGCAAGCGCCTGGCAGCCGCCGAAGCCTCAGAGCAGGCGGCCAGAGACACCCTGGAAACCGAGATCCAATCCTATGAGCTTCAGCTTTCCGAGAAGAACCGCGCTTGCGCTGTCACTGCTGCTGATCGTCAGTGGCTGCTCCGCCACTGAGCGGCTGAACAGGGCGGCAGTGACGAAGGGGCAGGCGGCGGCCGGCATGGCGCTGCCGCCCTTGCCCGATGATCTCCGCCGGCAGGAAGCGCATGCGCCTGTCGTGGAAGGCGAGTCCGTCATCGCCGTCCTCGCCCGCGAGCGCCAGGCGCTCGACCGCGCCAATGCCCGCCAGGGGCGCACCGTGCACTTCTACGACGACCTCACCACCAGATATGGAGCCCCCCGATGATGAACGCCATCTCGCTTGCCCTGACGAATCCGAGGGGTGGAGCTGTTCTGGCGCCACCGCCTTGGGTGCCGGATCCTGATCGCTATATGCCGGCGGCGACGCGCACGCGCTGGCCGACCGGCGCGACCGCCACGCCATGGACGTTCCCGGCCGGGCTGAATTACCAATGCTCCAAGCTGTTCTTCGGCGCGCCCGACTATCCGACGAACGACTTTCTTATCCCGTTCGTCGGCTTCGCGCTGACCGAAGGCGGCAATGCGCCGCAAGAAACGCAGTCGCCGAACGCCGACACCGTGATCGACGAGGCGTTCTTCGTGATGCCAAACGGCACGGAATACCCGATCTTGTTTGGCGGTCTGGTGCCGGCGACGGTCACCGCCGCAACCGGTATTGTTTACGGGCAGGTCGTACTGCCAGTTGCTCTGCCGGCATGGTCGATCTTTGGCGTCCGAACGGTCTATCACGGCGCAGAGGGTGCGCAGCGCTGCGGTTCCTATCGCATCCAGCGCCATCGCGGCGAAAAGTATTGGGGCGCGGCCGACTTGGCGTCTGTACAGGCGCTGGCGGCCGCCAACGCGGCGTCGACGGCGGCGCTCGATCCTGACAGCCTTTACAACACGATCGGCAACGCGACCAATTCGCAGATCCAGGCTTACGGGCCCGCGCTTGTCCTGGCGAAAGGATGGGACGGCCGGCCGGTTCCACTCGTCGTCGGTGACAGCCTGATCGAGCGGCAGGAGATCGCCGCGTCGGCCGACGAGCGCGGCAATATGGGCATGATACGGCGATGGCTCGACCAGCGCGACCAGGTATGGGGGAGCACTGTCCCGCTCGTCATGGGCGTGCCTGGTGAGCATAACGAATTCGAGCTTGCCACCAACGCTACCAAGCGATGGGTGATGATCGACGCCATCAAGACGACGTTCAACGGCGGCAAGGATATCTGGACTTTCTGCCTCGACCAGGGCGGCCGCAACGACAACAACACGACGCTTTCGCTCTGGCAGTCGCGCAAGTTCGGGCTCGATGATCGGATCATCGCCCGGTATCCCGGCGCGCATATGGTGGGCATGACCATTCTGCCGACGCTGGCAGGCTCGTCTGACGCCGGCCGCACGGTCGCCGGATATTCCGCGACGAGCGCGCTATGGAACCCGAGCACGGGCACGCTTGCCGGCATGAACGCGTCACTCATCGCGTCGTCGCGGTTCGCCAAGACGATTGATATCGTGCCGGCCTTCATGTCGGACAGTGATCCGACGAAGGGGGCGGCGGCCGAATTGACGCCGCTCGGCAACGTCATCGGCCATCCCGGCAACCAAGACGGCGTGACGACATGGGACACGATGCGCCTGCCAAGCACGACGAAGCTCGGCGCGCGCGTCATGTTCGAATATCAGCCTGGGCTCTGGACCAGCCGGACGCTCGTAGACCGAACGGATTTGGGAGACGGCACGGCGAACTACCGCGTCGCCGAAGTTCTGGCGACCAACGTGCAGGATAACGCCGCCCTGCTCGGCCACGCCTATACGGCCGCCGATTTCGTCCACCCGGCTCTCTACGGCGTCCTGCGTTTCGTCAGCCGCCTGCCTCAATCGCACAAGGCGAAGTTCTATCCATGACATCCAACGACGATATTCTCCGCGCTCTCGGGCGCGTCGAGGGAAGGCTGACAGGCATCGAGGAAAACGTGGCGCTGCTGCGCAACGAGGTCAGCGACGAAAAGGCCAATGCTCACGACAGCCGCGCCGTGATCCACACCCGGCTCGACGAACAGGCAAGGCAGATCGCCCATCTCGACACCAGGGTGGCGATCAGCGGCGGCACCGACGCCCAGATCCGCGAGGAGATCAGGAGCCTCAAGGAGACCGTCGAGAAGAACCAGGAGGCGGTGGGGCCGGCGCTGGAAGAATGGAAACGGATGAAATCGATCGGTTACGGCATATCGGGATTGATTGCCTTTGCCGGGCTGACGATCGGGGGAATGATCGCCTATGCCAGCGATGGTGCGGTGGCGGCGCTCAGGCATTGGTTGAAGATCAGTTGAGCAATCAAGTTACTCCGCCGCTTCCGCCTCGATGTTCCGGAAAATTCTCCCGCAGCATCTTCTTGCCGACAGGAGAATAAGCAGAACCAAATTTTAGACTTTGCTAACGAACAAATCCGCGCCGTGCTGGTTTTCCTCTCAGGAGGAAACGGTCATGAAAAGCATGAACAATCGCCAAGTTCGCATTCCGGGTCCCCGGGAGCATGATGTCGCGGAACATTGCCGCAAGTTTGGGATCAGCCCGGCCGAGGAGAGGAAGCTGAAAAAACTGCTCGGGTGCCGGGCGCCGCTGCATGAAATTCAGGCCAATGCGCCGCCGCGGCAGCCGCGGTGGCGCTAGACTTGTTTCACGCTCCGTTACCACCTTGATTCAAAGATTGAGCGAAGCGGGAAAGGCGAGGGGAGATGATCCTGTTTTCGGGTCTCGGAGGCTGATCCTGTTCGTCAGGTAAGGCCGATTGTGATGGTTACTCCACGATAACCAGCTGAAAGCCCCGCTTCGCCGGGGTTTTTTGTTGGAGTGGTGATGCGCGTTTGATTTTCGCCGCCGTCGAAGCATACCAGTCTAACGATTGAAGCGGACCGAAGCAATTTTCGCTTGTTCCTCCGGCCGACTTGCAAGGGTAAGGGCGTATCCGCAGCGCCAATATTGGCGGAACTTCCGGCAAATAGCGACGTTGGGGCGAAACGGACCGCGTAGCAGGTCTCGTCTCCTGTACCAACTGCTACCCCTGCAGTCGCTGCGCGGTCCACTGACCCATCCGGGATGGAGCAAACGATCCTTTGGTCCGTGCCGTCCCACCCGGCCCGAGGCGCGAGGCTGCAAATCCGATCAATGCGTCAGCTGGCGCGACAGCATGAGGATGTAGTCGTCGGCGATATCGGCGACCACCATGGCGGCTTCCGCTGGCGGATAGCCTTTGCCGATGGCCTCGCCGAGGATTTTCATGACGAGAGGTTCGAGCGCTTCCCGGCAGTCTGCCAAGCTTTCGGCATGCGGGCATTTGGGACGAAACTGCAAGACGTTGTTCATGGCATACCCTCCATCTGATCGAGCTCGGCCCTTCTGCATGGAAGCCGGTCTCTTCGAGGAGGCGGGCCACGGTTCCGGCGAGCTTTCCCGGAACCAAATTAGTGATCGTGAAAATACGATGGCACAGGGCTCGGCGTAATCAAGGTGAGGCTGATATTAAGGTAAGCCAGTAGGGTTAATTCGTCCACCGAGGGTTGATCGATCCTCAACCGGTATGTCAGGCTATGGCGCAACCCTTTGTTTGCGTGTCGCTTTCCGGGACGAAAAAGGCGGCGTTTTTTCAATTTTACCGGGAAATGCCGATGTTCGCCGCGCGCTGCGGCAGCGCTGACGTGCAAAGCGCCGGCATCTGTATCGGGACCGCACACCGCGAGGGAAAAGCCCGCTTTCACGGGCTTCTCCTTGTAAAGGCAAGTTTCGACATGCACGACGGTTTCAGGCCGCGGCAAAGGGCACGGCGACGAAGGTCTTATTGCCGTCGCGTTCGATCAGCAGCAGCACCGATTTGCGGCCGGCCTTGCCGGCCTCGGCGATCGCCGCTTTGGCATCGCGGGTGTTGTGGACCGGTCTGTCGTTGACCGAGACGATGACATCGCCCGACTGGATGCCGGCGGCCGCGGCCGCCTTGTCGGGGTTGACGCTGGCGACCACCGCGCCGCTGACGGCGCGCGGCAGGTCGAGCTGCTGGCGCAGGTCGGGCGTCAGCTCGGCAAGGCCGATGCCGAGGCTCGGCTGGCCGGAGGGCTGGCCCTGGGAATCGGGGCTTTCGGCGGCGGCCTGCTTCTGTCCGTCCTCATTGGTGCCGACGGTGACGTTGAGATCGAGCGTCTTGCCGTCGCGCCAGATGCCGAGAGATTTTTTGGCGCCCGGCGAAAGGTCTGCCACCAGCCGCGACAGGTCCTTCGGCGTCTTGACGGTCTCGCCGCCGACTGAGGTGATGATATCGCCGGGCTTCACCCCGGCATGGGCTGCCGGAGTATCGGCGGTGACGGCGGCAACCAGCGCCCCGCCGGTTTTGTCGAGGCCGACGGCATCGGCGACGTCTTTGGTGACCGGCTGGATCTGCACGCCGAGATAGCCGTGATCGATCGACCCGTCCTTCTGCAGCTTGGCGACGATCGCTTTGGCCTCGTCGGACGGAATGGCGAAGCCGACGCCGACGCTGCCGCCGTTCGGCGAATAGATCGCGGTGTTGATGCCGACGACATTGCCGCTGCGGTCGACCAGCGGCCCGCCTGAGTTGCCGTGGTTGATCGGCGCGTCGATCTGGATGAAATC
Organism: Rhizobium ecuadorense; assembly: GCF_001187535.1. GTDB lineage: Bacteria > Pseudomonadota > Alphaproteobacteria > Rhizobiales > Rhizobiaceae > Rhizobium > Rhizobium ecuadorense. The sequence continues at coordinate 163,008 of NZ_LFIO01001267.1, read as the reverse complement.
GTCATAGGGCCCGCTGTGCAGGTCGCGGCCGCGGGCCGAGACGATGCCTGCCGTCACCGTGGTGCCGATGCCGAAGGGATTGCCGATCGCCAGGATCTGGTCGCCGAGCTTCAGCCGGTCGGAATCGCCCCAGGCAATGGTCTGCAGCGGCTTTCCCGCCTCTATCTTCACGACGGCGACATCGGATTTCGGGTCGGTGCCGATCAGCTTGGCCGGCAGTTCCGTGCCGTCATCAAGCGTCACCTTGATGTCGACGGCATTGTCGATGACATGGTTGTTGGTGACAACAACGCCGTCCGGGCTGATGATGAAGCCGGAGCCGAGGGCCATCGCCTGCTGCGAAGGCCGGTTTTTCGGCGCCTGGCGCGGCAGCGGGATGCCCTGATCCTCGAAGAACTGGCGGAACTGCTCGTCCATCGGCGAATCCTGCTGGCCGGCGCTGACATCGGTCGCCTTCACAGTGGTGGTGATGGTGACGACCGCAGGCTTGTCGGCATCGACGATGGAGGCGAAGGAGCCGCTCGCGGCAAGAATGCCGCCGGCATCGGCAGGCGCTGCAATGGCGTTCGACGTGTTGATGGCGAAGGGCAGGCATGCCGCGCCGGCGATGATGGCAGCGCCGAAAAGGGCAGCAGTGCGATGTTTGCGGAGGATGTGTGACATGGGGATGGTCCCTTGCGAGAGCGTTGGCTTCAGATGGCGTCGGGGTTCCATGGCGTCGTGGTTCATGTCGTGGGACCTGGCGTCGGATGGCGTTTGGCGCCAATGCCTCTCATCGCAGCGCAGTCGTTGGGGCGACCGGGCGAATGGAAGAATTCGCGCTCGGGATTCATATGATCGCGGCCGATGGATTTGCAAATTAAATATTGATCATGTTTATATTGCCGATTTGTAAGATATGACGGGAATTTAATCTTGGCGGCAACGGCTTTTCAGCCATCTGCCGCGTGCCGGAAGAACCGGCCGGCCTTGCATTTTGCCGCGCCTTCCCCGCGGCGATTTCCTTCGAAAATAAATGGACTTATTCCCGCAGGCGGTGATCCGCCCGCCGCATGCGCCCGTAATTTTGCCGACGGACGATCACGCCGCTGTTTCCGGAAATTCCGTTTCGAAATCTGTTGCGAATATAAAATGTTAGTAGACTCTAAATTATTTATTCTTCAGAAAGTGAAGACCGCGAATCGTGGGTGGGCGAGTCTCGCGGTGGCATATGAGGGGCAATGAGCAAGGCAGTGGAGCGGGGGCGCAACGGCAAGGGCGGCCCGCATGTGAGGTTGAGCGATGTGGCGAAGAAGGTGGGCGTCAGCCCGATCACCATCTCGCGCGCGCTTCGCAATCCGCAAATCGTTTCGGAAGATCTGCGCGAGGTGATCCTGCGCACGGTCGAGCAAATGGGCTATATCCCCAATCTTGCCGCCCGCGCGCTCGCCGGCCGCCACAACGGCGTCGTCGGCGTCATCACGCCGGCCTTGCACCAGTACGGCTTCACCGACCTGATGATCGGCATCGAGGATCGCTTCCGCGACACCGAGTTCACCGTGCAATATTCCAATACGCTGCGCCACGCCGAGGGGGAGGCCGGCCTGCTGAGATCTCTCCTGACGCAGAAGCCGGCCGGCGTCATCATCGCCGGCGCTGAATCCTATCGTGATCTTCTGCCGTTGATCGACAGCGCTGCCTGTCCGATCGCCCATATCGCCGATCTCAGCCAGGAGCCGCAAGCGCTGGTCGTCGGACTCGATCATTATACGGCCGGTGCCGGGCCCACCCGCTTCCTGCTGTCGCGCGGCTATAACAGGATCGCTTTCATGGGCCGCGGCGCCGATGTCCGCTCGCGCCGCCGCATAGAAGGCTATGAGGATGTGATGCGGGAAGCCGGGCGCTTCGAACCCGATCTCATCATCGGCGGTGATGCGCCAAGCCGCACCGGCCTCGGCAGGGAGCTGTTCTCCGGCCTGTTGCAGCGCGTGCCCGATGTCGATGCCGTCTTTGCCCAGAGCGACGAAATGGCGCTCGGCGTCCTCATCGAATGCAAGGCCCGCGGCATCCGCGTGCCGGAGGATCTCGGCATCTGCGGCTTCAACGATCTGGAATTCTCGCCCTTCATCGAGCCGTCGCTGACGACGGTGCACATTCCGCGCTACGATATCGGTTACCGCGCCGCCGACATGCTGCTGCGCGCCGTCCGCGACGAGCCCCCTAGCGAAGACAAGAGCGACGTCGGCTTTACCATTATTCCGCGGGGTTCGACGCGGTAATCGGCTAGGATACCGCGACAATAGAAGCGAAGCCGAGCGCCGCTGAAGCTGGCGCTAGCCACAGTCCGGATTATTCCGTATATGGGCGAAATGACGTTTACTGTGCTGAAATATGGATAAGGCGGCGCTGTTTTTTGACAGGATGCACACCTTTGTTCGCGTCGCCGAGCGCGGCAACCTGTCGATGGTCGCAAGGGAGCTGGGCATCGGCCAATCCACCGTGACGCGGCACCTCAACGAACTCGAGGAGGCTGTCGGCGTGGCCCTCCTCAGCCGCACCACGCGTCGGGTCGCCCTGACGGAAGAAGGCAGTCGCTATTATACCAACTGCCTTCAGATACTGCGTCTGGTCGAACAGGCTGCTGAGGAAGCCAGAGATGCACGTCAGGCGCCGGCTGGCGCGGTTCGCCTCTCCTGTACGGCAGCGCTTGGAGTCATGCATGTCACGCGAATGATCTTCGACTTCCAGGACAGGCACCCTGATATCCGCGTCGACCTCAACCTGACGGACGAGCGTATCGACCTGGTTCGCGAAGGCGTCGACGTGGCGCTGCGTCTTGGACCGCTCGCCGATAGCTCAATGAAACTTCATGCGGTCGGAGAGAGCCAGCGGCTGCTGGTCGGCGCTCCGGCCTATCTGTCCGCCCGGGGACGGCCGGAGCGTCCGGCCGATCTGTCACGCTACGAAACCATCGTGATGTCCAACGTCGCAGGCAGTAATCAGCTCCTTCTTTCCGCGCCCGATGGCACCAGCCTGACGGTCCCCGTCAGCGGCCGGCTGCGCGTCGATCACGGGCTTGCGGCGCGCGCAGCCCTTGCCGCCGGACGCGGCATTGGTCCGACACATCTATGGTTGGTTCACGATCTTCTGGACGATGGCCGGCTCGAGGTGGTGCTCGGCGACTATCGGCCTTCGCCGGTTCCGCTGAGCTTGCTGATCGTGCCGGAGCGTGCAGCCATTGCTCGCGTTCGCCTCCTCGTCGACTTTCTTGCCGCGGAGATCGCCAAGCTGCCCGGAATCCGGCCATCGTAAGCCTTCAACCTCCGAAAGAGCGCTTGTCGCCGCGCCACCCTGTCGTCCGCAGAAACTGCTCCCAATTGAGCGTCTCGGGGGGCAGGCGACGGCTCCATTCGAGATCGTGCTCCTTGCCGAAATAGCCATACTCGACGGCATATTCGACCATGCCGAGAAGCTCTCGAACGAGAAAATCGTTGGCGGCAAACTCCGGAAAATAGGCGAGCAAGCCGCCCCTCGTGAAAGCATTCCGATACTCGGCCTTGAGGCCGGTCACGCGCTGAAAGGTTTCGACCATCTCGCGCGGAGAAATGATATCGCCGACGATCGGCAGCGTTTTGCCGTTGTAGCGCTCGGGGTTTGAGAAGATCTCGAGGACAACAGGCCCGGTCGCCGTCAGCGGATCGACAAAAGGTGCGGCGAAATCTTCCGGCAGATAAATCGGCAAGAGCAGGGTGTCGCCTTCCATGCGCGGCGCATAATATTCGAGAAGATTGGTGTAGAAGAATGCCGGCATGATGAAGGAATGCGAGATCGGCAGGTCGCGAATGTGATCTGCAACGCGCGCTTTATCGGTGAAATGCGGCGCATATTTCGTTCCACCGGTGATCTTGTCGACATTCTCGAGCGTGCTGAAGACAATGTGCCCGACGCCGGCCTCCACCGCCGCGTCCGCCAGCTGCCGCCCGAGAGGAGCCTCGCTTGTCTCCGGCGGGGCGATCGGCGGCGTCATCAGAAAGGCGCCATCCGCGCCCTTGAATGCAGCAACGAGCTCCCTCTGGCGGCCGAGTTCGAGAGGTAGGGGGACGATTTCAGCGCCGAGTTTCCCGAGACGTAACGCTTCCGGCGAATCCTTTCTGCGCGTGAAAGCGCGGACGCGGAAGCGCTGGCTTTCAAGGAGTGTCGCAACGACGCTGCGCCCCTGTTTGCTCGTTGCACCGGTAACCGCGATCAACGGCTTGTTGTCTGTAGACATGGCTTTGATCCTTTCCCTGTCGCTCGCGCCGACCGGAACGGCGGGCGTCTTGGCAAGGAAGGGCCGATCGCCCTGCCTCGACGGTGGGCACTCTAGCGAAACAGGGTTTATCGCTGTAGATGGCCGAAATGCATAAGATAATGCCATTTTATGGATAAGTGGCGGCAGGCCGCCCCACGCCCGCCGGACTACATCACTTTTCGCAAAGCCGTCGGCCGCCGGAATATGGCTGATAGGTACAATCGGACGGCCGGAAGGAGCGGTAGCTGCGCGAGCAGGCGCTGATGTTGCAGGATTGCGGTGCGCCTTGGCCGTCGACGACTGCTTCCGACGATCGCACTCCGTTCAGCGTCGGTTCGCTCGTCGCCTCGCGCATGAAGTCCCGCCAAATATGCGCCGGCAGGGCGCCGCCGGTCACCCCCTTCATCGGCGCGTCGTCATCATTGCCAACCCAGACACCGACGACGAGGGCTTCCGTGAAGCCGACGAACCAGGCATCACGATTGTTCTGGCTCGTGCCGGTCTTACCGGCCGCAAACACACCGGGATCTGCTCCGCGTCCGGTACCGCGCTCGACCACCAATTGCAGGAGGCCGAGGAGATCGGACTGGTAGGGCGAAAGATCGACATTCGGCTTGGATTGTGAGCCGACGCGAAACGTCTTGGGCTGCCCTGCCGCTTGAAAGTCGATGATGCCCCAGGGTTTGACAGGGGCCTTGCCGAGCTGGACGGACGCATAGGCGCTGGTGAGGTTAAGCAGATTGACTTCGGATGTGCCAAGCGCCAAGGACGGCGTATTGGCCAGGGGCGCATCGATGCCGAGTTCGCGTGCTGCGGCGATCACATTGTCGAGACCGACCTCTTGGGCAAGCGTCACGGATGCGGCATTGAGCGATCGCGCGAAGGCCTCGGCAAGTGTTACCCAACCGCGATAGTCGCCGCCGGAATTTTCAGGCGACCAGCCGTCAATGTCAATTGGCGCGTCCAGAACCTGGTCGGACAGAGTGAGCCCAGCCTTCAAGGCTGCGTAATAGACGAACAGCTTGAAGGTGGAACCCGGCTGGCGCATCGCGGTGACGGCGCGGTTGAACTGGCTGGCCTTATAGTCGCGCCCGCCAACCATCGCGACGACCGCGCCGTCGGGCGTCATTGCAACCAAGGCGGCTTGCGATGCGCCGACCGTCTTTCCCTCACCGTCCAGGGCTTTTTTCACGATTCGTTCGGCACTCTGCTGCAACTGCGGCACCAGTGTGGTGCGCACTGTCGTCGAGCCCGGCGACGAGCCGGCGATTTCGCTCGCCTGCGGCGAAATCCAGTCGGCAAACCAGCTTCCGGAGCGCGGCGTGGGCGTCGTCGGATGCAGCCTGGCAAAGCTCGTCTTGGCCTCCGCCGCCTCTGGCGCGGTGATCTTGCCATTGGCCGCCATCGCGTCGAGAACGACCAGGGTGCGCTGCCGCGCGCCTTCGAAATTGTCGATGGGATTCCATTGGCTCGGCGCCCGCAGCAATCCCGCCAGCATCGCCGACTCCGGCAGGTTGAGGGCGCCGACATCCTTGTTGAAATAGATGCGCGCGGCGGCAGGCATGCCGGTAGCGCCCGCGCCAAGATAGACGCTGTTGAGATAGCGCGTCAGGATTTCCGCCTTGCCGAGCTTCCACTCCAGCCAGAAGGCGATGACGACCTCCTGAATCTTTCGTTTTATTGTTCGGTCGCTGTCGAGATATTGCAGCTTGATCAGTTGCTGGGTGATCGTGCTGCCACCCTCCACCACCGAGCCAGCCTCCAGGTTCCGCAGAAACGCTCTCGCGATGCCCCTGGGGTCGACGCCGAAATGATCCATGAACCGGCGATCCTCAATCGAGAGCACGGCATCGATCAGATGCGGTGGAAACTGGTCGTATCGGGCATAGGGCCCTTGATAAGGTCCCTGTCTTACCAACGGCGCGCCATCGGCGGTTTCGAGCACCACGACCGGCTTCAACGTTCCATCCCGGATTTCGCTCCAGGGCACGTCTTTGAGTGCCCACACCAGCACGCTTCCGACGAGGAGGCAGACAAGAAGGATCGACCCGAGAGCGAATTTCCGCCAGCCGGCAACGAGCGATGCGCTCCGGCGACTTTCACTCGGCTTTGAACGCCGATCGCGAATACCGCGCCCGGCTTTGACCAAAGCAGTCGTCATCCCTTTGTAGGGAGCGGACGTGATCCCAAGCCGCGTCGCCCTCCTGAGCTTCGTCCTCCAATACAATCCGGTCGTCTTGACCTTTGCCAAGGCAGAACTTGCCTGCACATCCTGGCGTATCGCACGAAATAGAGTTCTGGCGGCCCGTCTGGTCTGGTCGAAGGATCCATGGGGCGGCTGCGGGTCTTCGCCTTGAGTGGTGCCTGGCGAATCCGAGGCGGCTGCTGGCGCTGGCGAATCCAGGGTCTGCTTGCGGCTCGAGCTGCTAACGTTTTCACCTGAGGATTCGGAGGAATTGGGCATCGGTTACCGTTAAAAAGGCCTACGCAGCACGAGCTTTATAACCGGGGGATGCCGGGTGTTCTACCGCAAAAGGCCCCGACGGACTGCTCCTGTGACAATGACAGCTTAAAGGGCGACTTCCGAAGCGACCGACATCAATTCCTGGGAATTGGGTGCCTTGAATGTCTGGAGCCCAGCCTCCAGAACTTCGGTGAAGCTCCAACGCACGATGCCCTCCCGGTCTATCAGGAACTGACCGACAAGCTGCCCATGGTCGGCAGTCATCATCTGCTGATCGGCTTCCGTAATTTGATATCCTTCCTTGTCGTTGAGAAATTCGTCCATTGCCATCACGCTCAAGGGCTCGGGCAACTCGCCCGGAAGATCGATCCGTATCGCCATGACCGCGTCGATCCCGATCTCGCGCAGGCCGAAGGCTTGGTGCGAAGCCCGTACCGGGTCGGAAGCAGCAAGAAGATCGGGTATCGGATGGTAGCGGAAATAGAGCCGCGCGCGTTCGACCGGGGTGTTAACAACAGCCAGCGATTGGACGCCTTTCTCACGCAGCATCGGGTTGAGATATGCCATGGCCGCCACATGGCGCCGGCAGAACGGGCAATGCAGGCCTCGAAACAACCCGATCAACAATGGGCTGCGGCCGCGAAAATCATCAAGTGCGATCTTCCCCTCGTGCGAGATCGCATCAAACTCAACGTTCGGCACCCGGTCGCCCGGTTGCAGCGGATGGTCGACATAGCGCGTGGACATGGACAACCTCCTCGCTCGGGGATCAGTCGAGAAAAGGCGCCACGTCAGTGCTTCGAGGTCGAGAGTGAGCGTTGCAGGCCTGACCTCTTGTCCTTACCGCACCGCCAGGATCCGATCTAAAATGGGCTCATATTGGCCCGCGGGCAAGCGGCAAACAGCGAATCGTGAACCGAGAAAGCCTGTTTTCCGCAAACTCTGATTCTTTAGCGGCTGGAGAGACCGACACAGAGAATTGAGCTGAGGGATCTGCCAATTGCGCGTCAAGCAGCATGGCAAAGTCTCAGCTTCTCATCGGTTCCCTGCCGCTCGACAGAGAATCCGCCAGCCAGCAGCCAGCGGGTTCGGGCCTCCCATAAGAGGCCAGCCTTGCTGGCCTCTTATCTCCTGTCAGATATCGCTCGCAGCGCTCGACCAGAGGTCGGCCGCCTCGGCTGCCGTCATGCGGCGCACCTCGGCTTCGTGGCTGCGGCTGGCGAAGAGTTCGCTGGCCATGATCTGCTCGGCAAGATCGGCCGGAAGCGAGAGGATGACGCGGCCTTCGCCATTGTGCAGGCCGCCGAGTTCGGTGCGCTTGCCCGTCACCATGCCGCCGGCGACCGTGTTGTTGGTCTCCGGGTCGATCAGGATGAAGGAGCCGGACAGCCGGTTCTGCTCATAGGGGTCGAAGATTGCCGCTTCATCGAAGACGAGCCGGACTTTGCCGATGGCGTTCATGTAGAGCCGCTGGGCGGCAGTCCATGTGCCGGTCTTCAGCTCGAGCTGGCTGAGCGGCTGCACCTGGACACGCTGGCGGCGCGAACCGCTCTTCAGCCAGTAGCGTTTGCCGGGTTCGATGCCCTCGGGCTGCAGTGCGACGATCTGTGCGTCGAAGGCAAGGCCGACCTGCGGCTGGGCGTCGATCGAAACGATCATGTCGCCGCGCGCCACATCGACCTGGCGGTCGAGCACCAGCGTGATCGCATCGCCGGCAACGGCGGCATTGCGCACCAGATCGAAGGTGACGATCTTGGAGACATTGGCGACCATGCCCGACGGCAGGATCATGACGCTGTCACCCGGCTTGACCGAGCCGCCGGCAACCGTGCCCTGATAGCCGCGGAAGCTTTCGCCCGGACGCGAGACGCGCTGCACCGAAAGCCGGAAGCCGACCGTCTGCGACGAGCGCACGGTCGCAAGCTCCAGCGTCTCCACCAGCGTCGGGCCGGTGTACCAGGGCATGGCGGCCTGGCCGGAATAGACGACGTTTTCGCCCTTCAGCGCCGACATCGGAATGGCGGTGATCTGCTTGACGCCGAGCGACAGCGCAAATTCCCGGAATTCATGGGTAATCTTGTCGAAACCGGCGCGGTCATAGCCCGTCAGATCGATCTTGTTGACGGCAAGCACGAACTGCTTGATCCCGAGCAGCGAGGCGATCGTCGCGTGACGGCGCGTCTGTTCGAGAATGCCGAAACGCGCATCGACGAGCAGGATGGCGAGATCGGCGGTCGAGGCGCCGGTCGCCATGTTGCGGGTATATTGCTCGTGGCCGGGCGTGTCGGCAACGATGAAGGAGCGCTTGTCGGTCGAGAAATAGCGATAGGCGACATCGATGGTGATGCCCTGTTCGCGCTCGGCCTGCAGGCCGTCGAGCAGCAGCGCGAAGTCGGGCAGGCCGAGATCGTTCTGCTTGCCGGTGGAATCGCGCTGCAGCGTGGCGGCCTGGTCTTCCTTGACCGCCTTGGTGTCCCAGAGCAGGCGGCCGATCAGGGTCGACTTGCCGTCATCGACGCTGCCGCAGGTGATCAGCCGCAGCGGGCGAGAGTCGCGCTGGGCCTTCTGCGGCTCGGCCGCGGGCAGGCTGACGGCGGTGGCCGAGACGGCGGTGTTGGCTGCGGTCATCTCAGAAATATCCTTCACGCTTTTTCTTTTCCATGGAGCCGGACTGGTCGCGGTCGATGGCGCGGCCCTGGCGTTCGGACACCGTTGCAATTTCGAGTTCGGCAATCACCTCTTCCAGCGTGGTCGCCTGTGAGCGGATGGCGCCGGTCAGCGGGAAGTCGCCGAGGGTGCGGAAGCGGATCATGCCTTCCTGCCGGACTTCGCCGGGCAGCAGTTCCAGGCGCGGATCCTCGGCCAGGATCATCATGCCGTCGCGCTCCACGAACGGCCGCTTCTTGGCGTAATAGAGCGGCACCAGCGGAATGTCCTCAGCCTGGATGTAGCGCCAGATATCGACTTCGGTCCAGTTCGACAGCGGGAAGGCGCGCACGCTTTCGCCCTTGCGGATCATGCCGTTATAGACGTTCCAAAGTTCCGGCCGCTGGTTGCGCGGATCCCAGCGGTGGTCGGGGGTGCGGAAGGAATAGATGCGCTCCTTGGCGCGGCTGGCCTCCTCGTCGCGCCGTGCGCCGCCGAAAGCGGCATCGAACTGGCCGGCATCGAGCGCCTGGCGCAGGCCCTCGGTTTTCATGATGTCGGTAAAGGTCGCCGAACCATGGGTAAAGGGCGTGATGTTTTCGGCCGCACCGCGCGGATTGATGTGCTCGATCAGGTCGAGATCGTACTTCTTCGCGGTCGCGTCGCGGAAGGCGATCATCTCCCGGAATTTCCAGCCGGTGTTCACATGCAACAGCGGGAAGGGCACGCGGCCGGGATAGAAGGCCTTGCGCGCCAGGTGCAGCAGCACCGACGAATCCTTGCCGATCGAATAGAGCATGACGGGACGCTCGAACTCGGCCGCAACCTCGCGGAAGATATGGATGGATTCGTTTTCCAGCGCCTTCAGATGCGGGTCGAGCGGCGCCTTGGCGCTCTGGGGATTGCTGAGTTCCGTATCCGGACGGCTATCGGGCATGTCTTACTCCAGACTGTCGATCCTTACGGCTGCCCGCAAGGCAATTTCTTAAGCGTTAGCTTCCCCAAGGCTGCGGCGATCGCCGCGCCCTGATCGGGTAAGCCGTGAAGTGGATTATTGTGCGGCGATCACTGAGGCCTCTTCGGCGACATGCAGGCCGCATTCGCGCGTCTCGTCCTGCTCCCACCACCAGCGGCCGGCGCGTTCCGGCTCGCCGGGCTTGATCGCCCGGGTGCAGGGCTCGCAGCCGATCGAGGGATAGCCGCGGGCATGCAGCGGATTGACCGGCACGCCATTGTCGGAAACGAAGGCCTTGATCGCCTCCAGGTCCCAATCGGCGAGCGGATTGACCTTCAAGAGGTGCCGTTCGGCGTCATACTCGGCAAACGGCGTTTCGGCGCGGTTGGCCGATTGGCCGCGGCGCAGGCCGGTGATCCAGATCGTCGCACCTTCGAGTGCGCGCGCAAGCGGCTTCAGCTTGCGCACGCCGCAACAGGCATGCCGTGCTTCGACGCTCTCGTAGAAACCGTTGAGGCCGTATTGCGCCGCATAGGCGTCGATGTCGGCCTTCTCGGGCTCGTAGCGTTGGATCTGGATGTCGTACTGGCTTTCCGTCTCTTCGATCAGCGACAGCGTCTCGGCAAACAGCCGGCCGGTCTGCAGCGTCGCGACATCGATCGGCAGGCGATGCGTGCCGATCTCGGCGGTGATCACCTGGTCCTCGATGCCGAGCGAGGTGGTGAACACCACGCGGCCGCCAAGGCCCGCGACCAGCGACAGGCGCCCGGCCAGGTCGAGACCCGCCAGCTTCTCGTTCAGCGCCTCGGCTTGCGCAATCGACCCTTCTTCCGCAATCCTATTGATAACAGTCATGAGAATCCTGTCCTTTGTTGACGGGAGTATCGCAGTTCAATCCTGGATCGGACAGAAAAAGGGATTTCGAAAGCTGCGGCCGGAGGAGCAAATATCTCTCCGAAGCTGCCGCAATGCAAAAAAACAGCCGCCCGGAGATAAAAATCCCCGCGAACAGCTGGTATGTCTATAAAAATAGTAGAGTTACACGCGGCCTGTCAATCCGAAATCTGAAGTGATGCCGAAAAAGGTGCGGAGAGAGCGGTTTAAGCGTAGATTGTGACAGCTTGGCCGAGAGGGAAAAACAAGGCCGAAAACACTTGCTCCTCAAGGCTTTCTCCGGCGCGTTCAAATTCCGTTCATGCTGGTTGTGCCATAGAGGCGAAAGTACTTCCGTAGCGGCGCGGAGATTCGCGCCGCCTGTGTGTCGATGGTCTGAGATGATTACGCAAAAGGCGAAATATGCGCTGCGGGCGCTGACGGTCCTGGCGGATGCCGATACCGATGAACCGGTGATGATTTCCGACATCGCCGCGCAGCAAAAGATCCCGAAAAAATTCCTCGAACAGATCCTGCTCGACCTGAAGCATCACGGCATCGTCGTCAGCCGCCGCGGCAAGCAGGGGGGTTATCTGTTGCTGAAGCCCGCCCACACCATCACCTTCGGCGAAATCCTGCGCATCATCGACGGCCCGATCGCGCCGCTGCCGTGCCTGTCGATCACCGCCTACCGAAAGTGCGACGATTGCGACGGCGAACAGAACTGCCAGATCCGCCACGTCTTCGCCAAGGTGGCCGACGCCACCCGCAAGGTGCTGTTCTCCACCACCATCGCCGACGCCGTCGGCCCGAGGCACGGCGCCGAAGTCACCCGACTGCTCGCCTGAGCATCGGACTTCGGGGAGAGCCGAGGGATCTGTCTTCCTTCAACATTTGGTGAAACGCCTTTTTTCGCTGGTGCGGTGCTCCACCTGCCTGTCCATTGGGATAGGGAGAACAACCATGTTTGCACTTTCGACAAAGCATGTGCTGGCTGTCGTCGGTCTGTCGGCTGCCCTTGCCACAGGCGCTGCCGCTCATCACGGCTGGTCCTGGGCCGAGGCGGACCAGATCGAGCTGCGCGGCACCATAGAGAAGATCTCGATGGGCGGCCCGCATCCGACCCTCGATGTCGCGACCGCCGATGACGGCCTGTGGCGTGTCGAACTCGGCAATCCGCGCCAGACGGAACGCTCGGGCTTCGTCGAAGGCGTCGCAAAGCCCGGCGACCAGGTGACGGCACTCGGAAACCGGTCGCAGGATCCGCAGGAGAAGCGGATGAAGGCGGTGCGCATCACCATCGGCGAGAAGCGCTACGATATCTATCCGGATCGCATCCGGACGAACTGACTGAGGGCGAGCCGAGCTGTGATCGACATTCTCGAATGGCTGTCGGCCACCGCACCGGCGGTCGCGCTCCGGCGCTCCGCAACACTCTACATGTTCGTCAATACCGGCCATATCCTGGCGATCGGCCTGCTCGTCGGCGCCATTCTGCCGCTTGATCTGAGGCTCGCCGGCTTCTTCCGCAAGGTGCCGGCGGAGATCATCGCGCCGTTCCTCTCCCGCTCCGCGGCCGTCGGCCTGGCCGCCGCCATTCTCACCGGCTTCTGCCTCTTCAGCGTCCGGGCGGTCGAATATGCCGCCAATCCCGCCTTCCTCGCCAAGCTTTGCCTGATCGGGCTCGGCCTGCTCAACCTGCTGACGGTTCATCTGGGGCAAGGCTGGGAAACGCTGGTTTCAACAGGAATCGTCCGGCCCGGCTTGCGCCTCGCCGCCGCCCTATCGGCGGCAATCTGGATCGCCGCCGTGGTTGCCGGGCGGTGGATCGGATTTCTTTGAGGGCCGCTAAATCACCGATCGCTGACCGCCGCCCTTGGATTGACCCATGGCTCCTGGTTCGAGCGCGCCAGCGGCTGTTTGCCGAGGATGTGGTCGGCGGCCTTCTCGCCGGTCATGATCGACGGGCCGTTGAGGTTGCCGTAGGTGACGTGCGGGAAGATCGAGCTGTCGGCGACGCGCAGGGCCTCGACGCCGATCACCCGGGTCTGCGGATCGACCACCGCCATCGGATCGTCCTTGGCGCCCATCTTGCAGGTGCCGCAGGGATGATAGGCGCTTTCCAGATGCTCGCGCAGGAAGGCGTCGATCTCTTCGTCGCTCTGCACGCCCTCTCCGGGCTGGATCTCCGCCCCGCGATAGTGGTCGAAGGCCGCTTGCCCGAAGAGTTCGCGGGTGAGGCGCACGCAGTGGCGGAATTTCTCCCAGTCCTCGGCATGGCTCATATAGTTGAAGCGCAGCACCGGATCGGCCTTGGGATCGGCCGAACGCAGCGTCACGCTGCCGCGCGATTTCGACAGGTTGTAGCCGACATGCACCTGGAAGCCGTGGCTTTTGGCCGCCGCCTTGCCGTCATAGCTGATGGCCACCGGCAGGAAATGATACTGGATGTCGGGCTGCTTCAGCCCCGGCGCGGAGCGCAGGAAGGCGCAGGCTTCGAATTGATTCGAGGCGCCGAGCCCGCCCTTCGACAGCAGCCATTGCGCCCCCGCCACCCCCTGCCAGAACCACGGCAGCCAGGAATAGAGCGATACCGGCTTGGTGCTCACCTGCTGGAAGTAGAATTCCATATGGTCCTGCAGGTTGGCGCCGACACCCGGCCGATCGGCCTTCACCTCGATGCCCATCTCCTTCAGATGCTCGGCCGGTCCGATGCCCGACAGCATCAGCAGCTTCGGCGAATTGAAGGAGGAGGCCGAGACGATCACCTCGCGATTGGCCTTGACCACCTCCGTCCTGCCGCCGCGTTCGATTTCGACGCCCGTCGCCCGGCCGTTCTCGATTATCACCTTGCGCGCGAAACCGTAGACGATCTCGACATTCTTCCGCTTCAGCGCCGGTTTCAGATAGGCGTTGGCAGCAGACCAGCGGCGGCCGGAAAAGATGGTCTGCTCCATCAGCCCGAAGCCTTCCTGCTTGCTGCCGTTATAATCCTCCGTCGTCTCGAAGCCCGCCTGTTTGCCGGCCTCGACGAAGGCGCGAAACAGCGGATTGGTGAAGCCGCCGCGCTGGACATGCAGCGGCCCTTCGGTGCCGCGCCAGCCCTCCTCGCCGCCATGCGAATGCTCCATCCGCTTGAAATAGGGGAGAACGTCGGCATAGGCCCAGCCGCCGGCGCCAAGCTCCTCCCAGCGGTTGAAATCCTCCGCATGGCCGCGCACATAGACCATGCCGTTGATCGAGGAGGAGCCGCCGATCACCTTGCCGCGCGGTGCGGTGATGCGCCGGTTGTTGAGGTTGGGTTCCGGCTCGGAGAGATAACCCCAGTTATAGCGCTTCATGCTCATCGGCCAGGCAAGCGCTGCCGGCATCTGGATGAACGGCCCGAAATCGCTGCCGCCCGCCTCGATGACGAGAACGCTATTCTTGCCGTCTTCGGAGAGGCGATAGGCAAGCGCGGACCCCGCCGAGCCCGAGCCGATGATGACGAAATCTGCTTGCATGGTTCTGTCTTTCTCGATTTGCCCTTCGGCCGGCTGTTTGTTCGCCGCGCCTGCCCCTCATCCGGCTGCCGCCACCTTCTCCCCGCTCGCGGGGAGAAGGGATATGCCGCACCGTTTCGGCATTCTTGACCGCCCCGTTTGCCACGTCCCCTCTCCCCGCGAGCGGGGAGAGGGTTAGGGTGAGGGGCCGCGTCTTGCGCCGTTCAATAAGGCGCTTGCACCGGCCCCATGCCGACGTAAATCGTCTTCAGCTCGGAATAATGCTCCAGCGCCGCCAGCGAATTCTCGCGGCCGAAGCCGGATTGTTTCGAGCCGCCGAAGGGGATCTCGACCGGGCAGAGATTATAGGTGTTGATCCAGAGCGTGCCGGCCTCCAGCCGATCGACGACGCGGTGGGCGCGGGTGATGTCGGCGGTGAAGACGCCGCCAGACAGGCCGAATTCGCTGGCATTGGCGCGTGTGATGACTTCGTCTTCATCGTCGAAATCGAGCACGGACATGACAGGCCCGAAGATTTCTTCGCGGGCGATGGTCATGTCGTCGGTGACGTCGGCAAACACCGTCGGCTGCACGTAATAGCCTTCGCCGGAAACGTTGTTGGGAATACCGCCGCCGGCGACAAGCGTTGCGCCCTCGGCCTTGCCCTTTTCGATATAGGCGACCACCTTCTCGCGCTGCGCCCAGGAAACCATCGGGCCGATCTGCGTTGCCTCATCCATCGGGTCGCCGATCAGCATCGCTTCGGTGCGCGCCTTCAGCCGCCTCAGGAATTCGGTCTTAACAGCCTTCTGCACGAAGACGCGGGTGCCGTTCGAGCAGACCTGGCCGGTGGAATAGAAATTGCCGAGCATCGCCCCGCCGACCGCCGAGTCGAGATCGGCGTCGTCGAAGACGATCAACGGCGACTTGCCGCCGAGTTCCATCGTCACATGCTTGAGGCTGCCGGCGGCGGCGGCCGCCACCCGGCGCCCGGTCGGCACCGAACCGGTCAGCGAGACCTTGGCGACATCGGGATGGTTGACCAGCAGCGGCCCGGTGTCGCGGTCGCCCTGGATAACGTTGAAGAGCCCCTTCGGCAGCCCCGCCTCATGCAGGATCTCGGCGATCTTCAAGGCGCCGAGCGGGGTGTTTTCCGAGGGCTTGAAGACCATGGCGTTGCCGCAGATCAGCGCCGGCGCACTTTTCCAGCAGGCGATCTGCTGCGGATAATTCCAGGCGCCGATGCCGACGCAGACGCCGAGAGGGACACGCTTGGTATAGGCAAAATCCTGGCCGAGCGGGATATGCGAACCGTTGAGCCCTGCGGGTGCTGCGCCGCCGAAGAATTCGAATGCGTCGGCGCCCGAGGTCGGGTCGGCGACGATCGTCTCCTGGATCGGCTTGCCGGTATCGAGCGTTTCCAGTTCGGACAACGCCCGGTTCCGCTCGCGCATGATCTCGGCGGCGCGCTTGAGGATGCGCCCGCGTGCCATCGGGCTCATCGCCGCCCATTCCGGCTGGGCGCGTTTGGCCGCGGCGATCGCCTTCTCGACGATTGCAGGCGTTGCCGCATGCAGTCGGGCGATCACTTCGCCGGTCGCCGGATAGAGGCTCTCGATGACGGCCCCGTCTGTGTCCTCGACATATTCGCCGTCGATGAAGTGCGAGGCTTTCGGTTGGGCTTTCATGTCATTTGTCCTTGGGTGGTGCGATATGGTTTTCCCTTCTCCCCTGGGGTGTCCAAGGGAAGGGAAGGGGAGGTGGCGGCCAGAAGCGCGTTCACATAATCCTCCGTCAGCGCGATCGAGGCTTCGATGCCGATCGGCGCCGATTTCAGACTTTGCCTGATATACAGCCCGTCGATCATCGCCGCAGCGCCCTCGGCGATGCGTTCTGCGGCGTCGGCCGGCAGCAGCGCCTTGAGATCGGCAAGCAGGTTGGAGCGCAGCCGCCGGGCATAGATCACCAGGAAGCGCCGCGTTTCCTCCGAGCGCTGCGCTTCGGCATAAAAGGCAAGCCAGGCGGCGATCGTGTCGGGCGCGAACTGGTCGGCGTGGAAGTTGACACGGATGACGGCCGAAAGCCGGGCACGCGGTGTGCGCGCCGCCTTCAGCGCCGCCACCGTATCATGGCGCAGCTGCCGCAGAAGCGAGCGGATCGTCTCGATCAACAACTGTTCCTTGCTGCCGAAATAGTGATGCGCGAGAGCAGGGGAGACGCCGGCCTGGCGGGCGATATCGGACATGGTGACACCAAGCGAGCCGTGATCGCCGATCACCCGCAGCGCCGCATCGACAAGCGCCTTGCGGCGCACTGGCTCCATTCCGACTTTCGGCAAAACGCCAACTCCTCACGAATTTTCGATAAGGATATTTTTGATTGACTGATCAATCAACAAAAATATTGGCCGAATTGATTTCGCGCAGATCTTTTCCGCAGAAACGAGCGCAACATATTCGAAGTTGATCAGGAGGTGTGCCATGACCAGCGTCTTCAACGAAATGCCCGGACCGCTTCGGTCGAAATGGGTCTGGTTCCTCGGCCTCGGCGTGCTGCTTCTTATCTGTGGCATCATCGCTCTCAGCAATCTGTTGATGGCGACCGTCGCTTCGGTCTTTTATGTCGGCATGCTCATGCTGGCAGGCGGCGTCATCTATCTCGTCCATGCGTTTCAGGTGCGCCGTTGGGATCAAGTGCTCTTCTGGGCTCTGAGCGGCGTGCTTTACCTGCTTGCCGGCATCTGCGCCTTCATCAATCCCATCTTCACCTCGGCGGCCTTGACGCTGTTTCTGGCCATTGCGCTGCTCGTTGCCGGCATTTTCCGTCTCTGGGTCGGGATGCGGATGCGGCCGCTGAGGGGCTGGCGCTGGATCGCGGCCAGCGGCGTCATGACAGCGCTGGCCGGCTTCGTCATCGCGCTCGGCTGGCCGGTCAACAGCCTCTGGGTCCTCGGCCTGTTCCTGGCCGCCGATCTCATCGTCCAGGGCTCGACCATGATCGCCTTCGGCCTCGGCATCCGCAGTTGAAACCTTTTTGATACGCCTATTTTGACAAGGGCATGACAGGGGATTAGACTTAAGGGGTATGGACCGCTCGCCAAAAGCGGGTGGTCCTGTGTACGATCGCCGCAAATGGTCATGCGTCCCCCAAAGGCAGGGTTCTGCCTGAATAAAAAAGGGAGGAAGTTCATGCCGATGGTCACCGTTTCCATCTCTCCGCAACAGGCAGCGGGCATCCGCGCCGCCGTCGATAATGGCGGTTATGCCTCGAGCAGCGAGGTCGTCCGCGAGGCGCTGCGCCTCTGGGATGCCGCCCGCAAGCTCAACGAATTCCGCGACGATGTCCTCGACGACGAGGACACGCCATCCGGCGGCAGATGCGTCGCCGACATGTTCGCCGATCATGAGGCACAGCGCCGTCGTTCAGCTTGAATAAGCGCCTGATTGTAATTTAGAATTCGGATAAACGCGGAGCGCGTGGCGACGGCCTGCGTCTTTCACAAAACTTTCATATTGGCGAAAGGGTTCATTGATCCTTCCGCGGCATGTTCCGGATGAAAAAGAACACGTCGCAGTGGAGATCAGCCACATGAAGAGCGGGACTTCCCTGGCGGCCACCGTCGAGCCCGGCGTCCTGCGCCGCTATGCCAGCGATCAGATCGTCACGCTTGCCAAGCTCGTGGTCGAGAATGCTTTCCAGCCGATCGTCGAGGCCGGAACCGGCACGGTTTTCGGTTACGAATCCCTGATGCGCGGCCAGGAGCGCATCGGTTACGACACGCCGGTCGACATTCTCGACGAGGCCCATCAGGCCGGCCAACTGCTGCAGTTCGAGCAGATGCTCGCTAGCCGCGCGCTCGCCAAATTTGCGACGCTGTCGAATTTCTCCACCTCGACACTGTTCCTCAATCTCGATGTCCGGCTGATCCCGCATGGCGAACGCCTGGTCGAGAACCTGCTGCAGCACTTGCGGAAGGCCAATATTCCGCCGTCCTCAGTCTGTTTCGAATTCTCCGAACGCTTCGACAATACCAGCGTGCCGGAATTTGCGGCCCTTGTTTCGAAGCTGCGCAAGGCCGGTTTCAAGCTGGCGATCGATGATTTCGGCGTCGGTCACGGCGAGATGAAGCTGCTTTGCGATCATTCTGTCGATTATCTGAAGATCGACCGCCATTTCGTTGCCGAGATCGACCGCAGCCCGCGCAAGCGCCATCTCTTGAAGAGCATCGTCAACATCGCTCATGTGCTCGGCACCCGCGTCATTGCCGAAGGCATCGAGACCGAGGCCGAATTCATCGCCTGCCGCGAATATGGCGTCGACCTCGTCCAGGGCTGGTTCATCTCCCGCCCGACGACTCACATGTCGGAACTGGCGCCGTCGTTCCCGCATCTGCAGGAACTCGGAAAGACCAAGCGCGGCAGCCAGTCGCTCGACGAGATCCTTATCCGCAAGCAGATCGAACTCCTGCCGGCGGTGTACGAGAACGACAGCATCGACAGCGTCTTCGAACTCTTCCGCCGCAACCCGCGCCAGGCCTTCTTTCCTGTGCTCAACGCCAATAGCGAGCCGCGCGGCATCATTCACGAGCAGCATCTCAAGGAATATATCTACCAGCCCTTCGGCCGCGATCTGCTGAAGAACAAGATGTATGAGCGCAGCATCTCGCATTTCGTCGAGATGGCGCCGATCGTCGGCCTCGACAGCGACGCCGAGCATTTGATGGCGATCTTCGCCAATATGGAAGGCAGCAACTGCCTGATCCTGACCGACAATATGCGCTATGCCGGCGTCGTCTCCGCCGCCTCGCTGATCAAGGTGATCAACGAGAAGCAGCTGAAAACTGCCCAGGATCAGAACCCGCTGACCGGCCTGCCTGGTAATCGCGCCATCCGCGATTTCATGCGCCAGTCCGGCCGCGACGGCGATGAGGTTCGCCACTTCTGCTATTGCGATTTCGACAATTTCAAGCCGTTCAACGATGCCTATGGCTTCCATCTCGGCGATCACGCGATCTCGCTGTTTGCCGCGCTGATGCGCCGCTATTTCTTCGCTGAGCGGCACTTTCTCGGCCATGTCGGCGGTGATGATTTCTTCATCGGCGTCGTCGGCTGGACGAAGGAGGAACTGACCGAGATTCTCGACCGGCTGATCAGCGATTTTCACGACGATGTGCTCGATCTCTATTCCGACGAACATCGCGCCGCCGGCCGCATCCTCGGCCACGACCGCAGCGGCGCCGAAGCTCTGTTTCCGCTGATGCGCTGCTCGATCGGCGTCATCGAACTGCCGGAAGGTCTTGTTATCGACGATATCAACCGGGTCAGTGCCGAGATCGCCGTCATCAAGTCGGCCGCCAAGGAGAGCGACGAAGGTCTCGTCTTCCATCTCCTGCAGCGCAGCGCGTCCCTTTAGCCGCGCAAAGGGTGGGCGAGGCGAATTGACGCCCTTGCCACATCAAGCCTTCCCAAGCCCGCGGGGCTGACTTATTTCATTGCTCCGATCAGGGAGGGTCGCGCCATGTCACTGCCTCGGGAAATGTCACTGCCTCAGGAAATGCGTTTCGTCGATCTGCCGTCCTTCGGGGCAGCTGACGTGATGACGATTGGCAGACAGGCGCTGCCTGTCCCGGGCGAAGGTCAGGTTCTGGTGCGCGCCGAGGCGATCGGTGTCAACCGTCCCGATGTCGCCCAGCGCCAGGGCAGCTATCCCGCGCCCAAGGATGCGAGCCCGATCCTCGGCCTGGAACTGTCTGGCGAAATCGTTGCGATTGGCCCTGGCGTCAGTGGCTACGGCATCGGCGACAAGGTCTGCGGCCTGGCCAATGGCGGCGCCTATGCCGAATATTGCCTGCTGCCGGCCGGCCAGATCCTGCCCTTTCCCAAGGGTTATGATGCGGTCAAGGCCGCGGCTCTTCCCGAAACCTTCTTCACCGTCTGGGCCAATCTCTTTCAGATGGCCGGGCTGACGGAAGGCGAGAGGGTGCTGATCCATGGCGGCACGAGCGGCATCGGCACGACGGCGATCCAGCTCGCCCGCGCCTTCGGCGCCGAGGTCTATGCGACGGCAGGCTCGAGCGAGAAATGCGAGGCCTGCGAAAGGCTTGGCGCCAAGCGCGCGATCAATTACCGCAGCGAGGATTTCGCCGAGGTGATCAAGGCCGAGACCGGCCAGGGCGTCGATATCATCCTCGACATGATCGGTGCGGCCTATTTCGAGCGCAATCTCGCCTCGCTTGGAAAAGACGGCTGCCTGTCGATCATCGCCTTCCTCGGCGGGGCCGTTGCCGAAAAGGTCAACCTCTCGCCGATCATGGTCAAGCGCCTGACGGTGACCGGCTCCACCATGCGCCCGCGCACGGCGGAGGAAAAACGCGCCATCCGCGACGATCTTCTCTCCGAGGTCTGGCCGCTTTTGGAGGCTGGCACCGTCGCTCCGGTCATCCACAAGGTCTTTGCCTTCGAAGAGGTCGTCGCGGCGCACCGGCTGATGGAGGACGGCAGCCATATCGGCAAGATCATGCTCACCCTCTGAGGTCAGCTTCAGACCAGCATTCATGTGCAAGGTGAAGCCGATCTTGGTTGTTTGTGAGTCTCCGGGGTCGTTGAACAGTTGTCTGATCGAAACCCGGCCCCGAAACTGCGCATCTTGATGTGGTGTTGCTTGCGCGTTGTACGGTCCCTACGAGGAATACAATGGCCCTATTCCACGCCTGCCCCATCTGCCGCAGCAGAATTCCGCATTTCGTACCGCTTCCGCGCTACTACATCGACAAGGCGGTCGAGCACGGGTTTCCCTATCGCGTCGATGAATTCGAGACGATCAACCATCAGGCCTATAGCTGCCCCAATTGTCATTCGACCGATCGCGACAGGCTCTTCGCGCTGTTCCTGACGCCGGTGTTCCAGCGCCTCGATCAGGCGCAGGCCGTCCGCTTCCTGGACATTGCGCCGGGCCGGGCCTTGACCTTCTGGCTCAAGACCCACCCACATGTCTTCTACCGCAGCTGCGACATGTATTTGCCCGAGGCAGACGACAAGGCTGATATTCACAACCTGCCCTATGCAGACGAGAGCTTCGACTTCGTGCTTTGCTCCCATGTGCTCGAACATGTCGAGGATCCGGTGCGTGCCAACGCCGAAATCCGGCGTGTTCTCAAGCGGGACAGTGTCGCCATCCTGATGGCACCGATCTGCCTGTCGATCGAGGACACCCATGAAGATCCCAACGTGACGACGCCGGAAGGCCGCTGGGCGCATTTCGGCCAGGACGACCATGTGCGTCTCTTCTCAAAGTCCGGGTTCATCGATGTGATCCGTCGCGCCGGTTTGGGGGTCCAGCAAATTCCGGTTACCGAATTCCTGACACCCGAGGTCTGCGATACCTATGGCATCGGCCGCAACTCCGTCCTTTATCTCGGCGTAAAGCAGCAGGCCGTCCAGCAGGAGCCGGAACCGGACCGCAACGTTGCCTGAGAGTACGACTAATGCATGTTGCCGGAAGTGTGCAGCGGTTCCGGGATAACGACATGCATAAAACAATGAGCTAAAGCGCGTTGCATGAATCAGGTTTGATGCGGCGCGCTTTAGGTTCTGCGTTCAAGCGTGAAAGGCGCCTCGAACCGAGGCGCCTTTTTTAATTTCGGCCGTCTCTCAGCGTCATCGCCGCCGCAATCGCGACGAAGCCGGGCAGCGCCATTGCGGCATAGAGCCAGTAGGCCGCCGAGATGCTGCCGGCAACGCCGCCCGGATCGACGAGGCCGGCGCCATTGGCGATGAGGCCGGCAAAGGCCGCGCCGAAAGCGCCGCCGAGCGAGCTCATCGTCGGGATCGCCGAGGACGCCTTGTCCTGCTCGCTGTCGGCGACGAGCGTCAGGACCATGGCGACGAGATGCGCCCAGCCGAGCCCGACGCCGAAACCCATCATGAACATGGCCGTAGCCGCTGGCACGATGAAGAGGATATGCGCCTGCGGATTGTCGCGCGCGAGAAAGACCGCCAGCGAAAGGGTCGCGGACGCTTCGATCAGCGCCCCGGCGACGATGGCCGCCCGCGCGCGGCCGCCGGTCAGCGAGCCGCTGAGGAAAGCCGAAAACGTCCAGCCGAGGGCGACGAGCGCCACCAGATAACCCGAGACAAGCGGCGTCACCCCGTGCAGCACCTGCAGGAAATAGGGAATGAAGACGTCGCTGACGAGCACGACGGTCATCGCAAGCATGATCAGGTACACCCGTGCAATCGGCCGGGAAAGGCTGACCGCGCCGGAGGGCAGCAGCCGGTTGGGGCTTCGGCTCTCGATGAAAAGCATGCCGCCGACCGCGGCGACCGAGGCCGCGATCAAAGCGATTTTCGCAGCCGTGGTCTCGATCGTGCCGGCGGTGCTGACCATCAGCACGGCGCCGAGCAGCAGCCCGATCTGGGCAATTGGCGTTTTCGCCTGCTCGCGGTCGTCTTCGACCTCAGGCAGCAGCCGTGGCGCCAGCACCGCCATCGCCAGGCCGAGCGGCACCAGCACAATGAAGGCATAACGCCAGTTGCTGCCGGAGGAGAAGAAGCCGCCAAGCGTCGGCCCGATGACGGTCGACACACCCCAGATCGCCGCATAGAGCGTCGACGCCTTCGTCCATAGCGGCTCGGGATAGACGAAGCGGATGAAGGCATAACCAAGCGCTGCCAGCGCCCCGGTGCCGAGACCCTGCACCGCGCGTCCGACCAACACCATCGGCATCGACGGCGCGGCTGCGGCAATCAGGCTGCCGACGCCGAAGACCAGCGCTGCGATCACATAGACGGCGCGAAGCCCGATCCCCCGCGGCCGCATGGCGACGAAGATCGAGCCGAGCACGGCGGCGGCGACGAACAGGCTGGTGACCCAGGAAAACAGTGCGAGCCCGCCGATGTCGCGCACGATCGAAGGCGCGATCGTCGCCATGATGTAAGTCTCCACCGCATAAAGCGTCACGCCGCCGGCAAGGATCAACGTTGCCGGCAGATGCTCGGGCAGGAAGAGGCGAAGGAGGGAGCTGGCATTGGGAACGGTTGCAGTCTGGTCGATATCCGACATGGGACGATCTCGATGTTTTTGCTGGCGAAGGATTATTTTCCAAGTTATAAGTTGGAAAATTACATGCCACCCCGATTAAAACAAGACGTGACTTGGAAAAATATGCGCCAGTCGCCCGCCAACCGCATCCTGATCCTGATAAAGACCGACGGACCGCAGCTCGGCGCCGCGATCGGCGATGCGCTCGGCATTTCGGGCGAGGCCGCCCGCCAGCAGCTCGCCAAGCTGGCGGAGCAGGGGCTGGTGGAGCCGGTCACCGTCGGGACCACGGGCAGGGGCCGGCCGCGTCAGCTCTGGCACCTGACTGCCGCGGGCAACCGGCAATTCCCGGACGGCCATGCCGAACTGACGGCAAACCTGCTCGTCACTCTCACCGAACAGCTCGGACCCACAGCCCTTGACACCGTCATCTCCGCCCGCGAGGCCGAGACGCTGCAGCGTTATCGGCAGGAACTGGAAAATGCCGGCGACCTTGCCGCGCGTGTCGCAGGCCTTGCCGCCATCCGCACCCGCGAGGGCTATATGGCCGATCACTGGCAGGAGGCGGACGGCTCCTTCATGCTGGTTGAAAACCACTGCCCGATCTGCGCAGCCGCTTCTGCCTGCGCCGGCTTTTGCCGCTCCGAACTCGAAACCTTCCGCGCCGCTCTCGGCGCCGACGTCGAGCGCAGCGAACACATCCTCTTGGGCGCCCGCCGCTGCGCCTATCGCATCACGCCGCGTTGAACGATACCGCTCGCAAGCGGCCGTCAGGCCGGCTGCCGCGCCTGCCGCCGCGCGCTTTCGAGATAGAGCAAGACCCCGATCGACGCGAGACCGGCGGCAGCGCCGACGAAGGCGGTTCCGGAATAATCGGTGATCGCAGTGCCGAAGGCGAACAACCCGGCGGCGATGCCGGTGCCGATGAAGGTATTGAGCGAGATCAGCGAAGTTCCGAGCCCCGGCCGGTCTGCGATCAGGTCCTGCAGATAGGTGATCGGCACGCTGAGGATCGCCGCCGCCCCGCAGGCGTTGAGGAGAAGCAGCGCATAGATGTGCCAGGGTGCCGAGGCAAATCCGAGCAGCAGTAGATAGCAGCAATAGATCAGCGCGCCGAAGGCGAGCACATGCACGGTGCGGAACCGCCGCTGCGCCATGCCCCACATCACCATGAACGGCATTTCGAGAAAGGCCGTCAGCCCGGCGATGAAGCCGACGTCGACCACGCTTCCGTCAGCCGCATGGGTGATGATCAGCGGCAGGAGCATGCTGTTTAACCGCTGCAGCCCGAACAGCAGCGCCATGACGATGACACGGACCAAGACATACGGCATGAAGATCCGCTTCAGCGACGCCAGGAACCCGGGCTGATCGGGGGAGGGACCGGCCGTGCCGTTTCCGGGCGCAAAGAAAAAATACAGGCAGAAACAGGTCAGGCTTGCGAAGGCCGCAATCCCATAGGCCGGCGTCATCGACGGCGAATTGACGAGATAGAGGCCGATCATCCCCGGCGCCAGCGCCCAGGAACCGGAAAACAGCGCCCGCACCGTTGCCGTGATTCCCGCCGCCTGGCCGCGATCCATCTGGTTGGTCCTGGCACGCAGGCTGGCAAACAGCAGCGAGTAGGTGGAGTTGCTCATCGGCACCAGCAACAGCGTCGAGACGATGAAGACGGCAGGGCTGTGAAAGATCGCGATCGACCCGAAGCCGAGCATGCCGGCGACACAAAGCCCCAGCACCAGCGGCCGCCGCTCTTTCAGCCTGTCGGACCAGATGCCGAGCGTCAGGCTGGTGGTGACGTTGACGATCGCCGAGAAGAAGATCAGCGCCGAATAGGTGCCGTTGCTCAAGCCCAGTTCGTTGATCCCGATGATCGACTGATAGGGCGCGGTCGAGGCATAGGTAAAGGCGAGCGCGACGAGCGTCACGGCCGGAATGCGGATCCGCTTATCGCGCAGGATCAAGGAAAAGGTGGATGACATGGGGCGGTTCCTGATGCACCTCCTTTAGCTGGATCGGGTACATCAGAGAAACGATAGTTTTCGATCGGCGCGGTCAATTCCTGTGATGGTTGCCGCTTCAGATCTGCGCTGTCAAATTGGAGAGCCAGAAGTCGATTTGGCCGAGGGGCAGAACATTTGCGAGGAAGCCGACCAGGACTGAGGCAATGGACATCAAGACCAACCCCAGAAGTGCTCCAAGGATGATTCCAACGCTTGTCCTTTTGGGCCAGCGCGCCAACCAGCACGCCAGGCTGAGAGAGGCGACCGTGAAAAATACCCACAATATGGACTCTGAAATGGATAGGCCTGATTGCAAAACGATTCCTGCGAATGCGAACTGTGTTGCAGGATATCGTCTCAAGGCATCCAACTTCAAGGCCGGTCTGAGCGCGGCAGGGGACGCAACTAATCTCCCATTACGCCATCTGTCGCGGTACTTGCTCCAGAAGCCCACCCCACCCTCCGTCCTCCTCGGGCTTGACCCGAGGATCCACGCCGTCTCCATCAACTGCGACCATGGTCCCAGGCTCAAGGCCTGGGATGACGGAGACTGGCGGTGTGTTTCCGCCAAACCCGCCGTCCGCGCACGCCGTTGCGACACTCCGGCAAAGCCTAAACCCCGTTGGCTTTCGCGCCCTGACACGCTATGCCTGCCGCATCCCGCCAGCACCCGGAAGAGAGCCCATGACCAATCCCGTCACCGTTGAAGTTACCCGTGGCCTGCTCGTCGAAAGTCGCCATCGCGGCGCGGTGGCGGTCGTCGACGGCGACGGTAAGCTCGTTTTCTCGCTCGGCGACATCGACGCCGCCGTTTTCCCGCGTTCGGCCTGCAAGGCGATGCAGGCGCTGCCGCTGGTCGAGAGCGGTGCGGCCGACGCCTATGGTTTCGGCGATAAGGAGCTGGCGCTGGCCTGCGCCTCGCATAATGGCGAGGACGAGCATGTGGCGCTTGCGGCCTCCATGCTGGCGCGGGCCGGCCGCAATGGCGAAGCGCTGGAATGCGGCGCCCATTGGTCGATGAACCAGAAGGTCCTGATCCACCAGGCCCGCACGCTCGATGCGCCGACCGCGCTGCACAACAATTGCTCGGGAAAACATGCCGGCTTCATCTGCGCCTGCTGCCACCAGGATATCGATCCGAAAGGCTATGTCGGCTATCAGCACCCGCTGCAGGTCGAGATCCGCGCAACGATGGAAAGCCTGACCGGTGCCGTGCTCGGCGCCGAGAGCTGCGGCACCGACGGCTGCTCGATCCCTACCTATGCCGTGCCGCTCAGGAGCCTTGCCCACGGTTTTGCCAAAATGGCGACCGGCACCGGTCTGGAGCCCTTGCGCGCCAGGGCATCCCGCCGGCTGATCGAGGCCTGCATGGCCGAACCCTTTTATGTCGCCGGCTCCGGCCGCGTCTGCACGAAACTGATGCAGATCGCCCCCGGCCGCATCTTCGTCAAAACCGGCGCCGAGGGCGTCTTCTGCGCCGCGATCCCGGAAAAGGGCATCGCCATCGCGCTGAAATGCGAGGATGGCGCCACCCGTGCCGCCGAAGCCATGGTCGCCGCCACGCTCGCCCGCTTCTTCGAGACCGAAGACGAGGCTCATGCCGCCCTGACGGCCTTTGCCGCAACCTCGATGCGCAATTGGAACGGCATCCATGTCGGCGATATCAGGGTCACCTCGGCCCTGACTGAGTGACTATGCCGCGGCGATCGCGACATTGAGGTCGCGATAGGGTTTCAGCCGTTCTGCCGGCATCTCCGCCGGCACGATCATCCCCGCTACTTCGGAAATCGCAAGCACCGGGCAGGGCGAGACGAGATCGAACTTTTCCTGCGTCAGCAGCGCATGGGTTTCGGCCGAACAGCGGGCGATATGCCGCTTGATCGCCGCTTCCTCGAAATCGCCGGTGGAAAGCCCGTGCACCGGATGCGCCGCCGTGACGCCGAGGAAGAACAGATCGGGGCGCAGCTGCGAGATCGCCGCTGCCGCGGCGGCACCCGTTGCCACCATCGAATGTTTGTAGAGCCGTCCGCCGGTCAGGATCACCTCGGCTGTCGGGTGGTGCTCGAGTTCGGCGGCGATCGTCGGGCTGTGGGTCGCAACCGTCAGCGGCATGTCGCGCGGCAAGCGCCGGGCGATCTCCGCCGTCGTCGTGCCGCCGTCGAGAAAGATCATCTGCCCCGGCTTGATCATCGCCGCCGCCGCAGCCCCCAGCCGCGCCTTGATCTCTGAGGCGACGCTGCGGCGTGCGGTGAAATCGGGCAGATCGGGAGAAAGCGGCATCGCGCCCCCATGCACACGTTTCAACAGCCCCTCCGCCGCCATTTCCCTCAAATCGCGCCGGATCGTGTCTTCCGAAAGGGAAAAATCCTCGGCGACGCGTTTGGCGATCACCTGGCCGTCACGGCGCAATATGTCGAGGATGAGGGTTTTGCGTTGTGACGTCAGCATGAGCTCTCTGCACGAAGTTAAACATAATGGCCCGATATTGCACGAACAGACTCGACATTCAAGAAATTCCGTGCATTTTCACGAAATCCCGTGCATGAAGCCGGGAATGCTCAGCGATGGAGTGGATGATGTTGATATTGATTGCCGGCCCTTACAGGTCGGGAACCGGCGACGACCCGGAAAAGATGACCGCCAATCTGAAGCGGCTGGAGCAGCCTTCGCACGCGCTGTTTGCCGCCGGCCACGTGCCGATGATCGGCGAATGGGTGGCCCTGCCGATCTGGCACGCCGCCGGCGGCAAGTCGGTCGGCGATACCCTCTACGAGGAGATCTTCCACCCGGTCGCCGGCCGGCTGCTGCAGCTTTGCGAAGGCGTGCTGCGCTTGGCCGGCGATTCCAAGGGGGCGGACAATGACGTGCGCATCGCCAGGGAACGCGGCATCCCGGTCTGGCACCGGCTGGAAGACGTGCCGGGCTGCGGTTGAAGGGCTTTGCCCTTCGCTTGCGCTCAGCGCATTCGCGGCTAGGCCGCTCACCCCCTCAACCGACCCTTCGGGCCACCTTCTCCCCGCTGGGGAGAAGAGAGAGCAAGCTGGTTTCCCGGTTTCCACGATAGGCGCTTTGAGAGGGAGTGGGGCGCTGCCTAATATCCCTTCTCCCCTCGGGGAGAAGGTGGCCCGAAGGGTCGGATGAGGGGGCCGCACGGCACGCCGATCATTGCTCCTCGTCCCCGCCACGCAGAGACAAAACGCCATCTCCCCAGTTCCGGCGCACCCATCCCTGCGCTATACCAGCGGCCGAAAGGGAGTGGACCACCATGCTGACTTTGTACTACGCGCCGGGAACCTGCGCGCTCGCAAGCCTTATTGCCCTTGAGGAATCAGGCCTCGCCTTCGAAACGCGAAAGCTCAGCTTCGCCAATGGCGAACAGCGCTCGCCGGACTATTTGAAGATCAACCCGAAGGGCCGTGTGCCCGCACTGGTCACCGATCGCGGCGTGCTGACGGAAACGCCGGCGATCCTCGGTTTTATCGCGGAAAGCGCGCCGGCCGCCAAACTGGCGCCGCTCGGCGATGCCTTCGAAATGGCGCGGCTGCAGTCCTTCAGCAGCTATCTCTGCTCGACCGTGCATGTGAACCATGCCCATCGCCCGCGCGGCTCCCGCTGGTCCGACGATCCGGCGGTGATCGAGGCGATGAAGGCCAAGGTGCCGCAAAACATGGCGGATTGCTTCACCCTGATCGAAGAGACGATGTTCAAGGGTCCGTGGGTGATGGGTGAGACCTATTCGCTTGCCGATCCCTATCTCTTCGTCATGACCGACTGGCTGCCCTCCGACGGCGTCGATCCCGCCCGCTTCGTAGAGGTGAGCGACCACCATGCCCGCATGCTGCAGCGCCCCGCCGTCCAGCGGGCGGTGGCCTATGATCGGGGCTGATAGGCTGGCATACCCGGTGCGGTTTGGGGCGTAGGGGCTGCGGAGTTCATGCCGGTATCTCCCAAGGATCGATCACCGATGCGCCGGTGTCGTTGAAATCGCCGACATTGCGGGTGACGACGATCAGATCATGGACGATCGCGGTCGCTGCGATCAGCCCGTCGATATCGCCGCGTGGCCGGATCGCGGCGATGCGGCCCCATTCCACGGCGATCTGATCGGTCACCGGCAGGATGCGGGCGCCATGGTCGTGGCGCAGCTTGCGTAGCCACTCGGCGAGGTGGGCGGCGGCCTTCGGGTCCGACCTCTGTTTGAGAGCAATGCCGCGCATGATCTCGCCAAGGGTCAAGGCGCTCAGATGAATGCTCAGCGGATCGACGGAGCGCAACCAGGAAACTGCCTGCGGCGTGCCGCGTCGCGCCTCCGAAACGATATTGGTGTCGACCAGATACATCAGAAGGTCACGTTGCGGCTTGGCGTCGCAACGCGCGCTTCGACCGCATCGGCAAGCTCGTCGTCCCAGGTGGGGCCGCCGAGCAGGTCGTCGACCAGCGACGGCCGGCCGGCGCGCAGGGCGTCATAGTCGCGGGCGGACAGCACGACAGCCGTCCGCTCGCCGCGGAGCGTCACCACCTGCGGTCCTTCATCTCGCGCCTTCTGCACGACTTTCGAAAACTTGTTCTTGGCCTCCTGCAGCTGCCATTCCATCTTTCGCTCCTAGCTAGACTGTCTAGATATGTAGGCGGGGAAGCGGGATGGGTCAATGGGACCATGCTCGAAACAAACCTTTGTCAGTCGCCCGATGCGGCGGTGAACACTGCCAGTTGAGCGGCGAAAGCCCGTTTGTAGGCCGGCCGCGCCTCGCCGCGGGCGACATAGGCGGCAAGATTCGGATAGTCCTCCAAGAGACCCGCTCCCTGCGCCCTGCGCAGCACCGTCACCATCAGCAAGTCACCGGCGCTGAACGCACCATCGAGCCAGTCGGCGTCGCCAAGGCGCGCGGAAAGGCCGCCCAGCCGTTTGCGGATGCTGTCCTCGAGGCGCCGCAGGCGCTGCTCGTACCAGGGCTCGTCGCGCTCGAGGATCGTGGCGAGGCTGCGCTCGAAGATCGATGGCTCCACCGTATTGAGCGCGGCAAACATCCAGGCGACAGCGCGCGCGCGGGCATTCGCATCCGCAGGCAGCAGACCCGCATGGCGTTCGGCGATATGGAACACGATCGCGCCGGACTCGAACAGAGCGAGATCGCCGTCTTCATAGGTCGGAATCTGCCCGAAAGGATGAAGCGTGAGATGCGCGGGTTCCTTCATCGCCTTGAACGAAACGAGACGAACCTCGTAGGGCTCACCCACTTCCTCGAGCGCCCAGCGAACGCGCATGTCGCGCGCCAGACCCCGGCCGCGATCGGGCGAGCGTTCAAAGGCGGTAATGGTAATCGTCATCGCGTCCTCCATATGATTTTATCCTTGGATCGATGCCGATCCAGGGATTTATACTGTGGCTTGAAGACGGCTGGCGAAAGGCGATTCCGACATCGATGCTCGCGATAATATGCAGCGTGGCAAGCCGCGCGACTTCGTTTCTGCGGAGGTCATGAGGCCCACTCACTTCCGCTCGACCGTCAGCACCATCGGCATGGCCCAGTTGGCCTCGGAAATCGGCCAGCGGAGCAGGTTTACGCTGTCGTCGTCCACCTGGGCCTCCCATCTAGCGTAGAATTTTTGCCGATAGCCATTCAGCCGAACGCTCCGGCAGGCGATAGGGCCGCCGTCGAGATTGAGCGCGACCTTGAGATTGAGCGGCGAGGTCTTCAGAAACTCTGCCAGCCGGTCGAGCGAAAAGAATGCTTCCTTTGTCGTGCCGATGACGATACGCCCCAGCGCGTCCTTGGCGACAAAGGTGCGGTTGGCGAGCCAGCGGCTTTTCACGTTCACATGGGTCTGCCCGTCATCGCCGATGAGCAGGGGATAGGAGACCATGGCGTTCGACGCGCCGGCAAAGGCGGCCTGCCAGTCTTGACGGGTAAGGTCACGGATGTCGGCAGCGTTTTGATCGGCAACGAAGGCGCCGGCCTTGGCATCATATTGCTGGGGACCCATCGCAACGCCCTCGCTGATGAATGGCGTGTCGGGCCTGCCGTGCATGTCGTAGTAGCTGCCGTTGACGATGAGCACCGCGTTGGGCAAAGCCTTTTCCCATTCGTCGATGCCGGTATCGCCGGCAGCGGCATTGCGGGTGACGAATCGAAAGCGGGCCGGGTCAATTCTGCTGAGAAAAATGCGGTCGACTTCGCGGCCGTCGGCAAGAACTGGCAGTTCCGCCACCTCGAAACCCGCCTCCGGCTCCTGCCAGGTCAGCGGCCCGGGCTGAACCGCTGGGATCACCGTGTTCAACGCCAATCGCATGGAGGCGGAAAGGCGCTCGTCGTCAGGTTTCATAGTGGTCCAATAGGTCCCGCCGCGCCGCAAGACAGTGTTGAAACCGTAAGCACCCGCGACCTGCCAGAGCCAGCCGGCACCGACGGCAACCGCGACCGTTAAAATTGCGACGAGTCCGAATAGGGTCTTGCGAATTGCTGACATTGAAAATCTCTTTGCTCAAATGGGGCTCAAATGGGTAGGTTTGCGACGCCGGGTTGACGTGACGTCGCGCGAATGCAAGTGCCAAGTGCGGTTTTTCTACGGCCGGCCCGCAAACACCCTCATCCGCCGAAGCCGACGCGCCTCCCGAACCCCGAGAAAAACATGATCGTCGAACTGACTGCCGATGATTTCGCCACCTTGCTGAAAGGCTTCGCCCCGCAAAATCTGCGGCTGGTTCCCGATAGCGCCATCGCGCCGCCTGAGGTACTGGAGATGCTGGCGAGGATTGCAGCCGAGGTCGGCGCGGCGTTTGCCCCGTCCGCCTGGATGATGGTCGAGGAGGGCGAAATCGTCGGACTGTGCTCCATCATCCGTGTGCCGGAGAACGGCGCAATCCATATCGGCTATGGGATTGCTCCGAGCCGCGAGCGGCGTGGATACGTCACCCGCGCTATCGGAGAATTGCTCGCATGGGCCCGGAAGGATCCGCGCGTGAGGCTCGTTTCGGCCGATACCGGCGTGGAAAACATCGCCTCGCAGCGTGTCCTTGAGCGCAACGGCTTCGTCCAAACGGGGGAGCGTATCGATCCGGAAGACGGTCCGTTGATTTGCTGGCAGGCATCGATCGACTGAGGCAAGTCGCCCAGAGAACGCGTCGCGTCAACGAGTGATGCGACGCGCTTTAAGGCCGGCTGAAACGGCGCGCACCGTCACGCATTTCGCCAGCGGCGGTTTGGCCTCGGTGGCAAGGCCGGTCTCCGTTCCGAGCGGCAGATCGGCAATTTCCCGCATCGACATGCGCTCGACTTCGGGATGCCGCAGCGGATCGTCCTTCCAGGCCAGGGCAGTGTCCGCGTCGCCCATGGCATGGGCAGGCTTCAAGAAAAACTTCAGCAACGACATGGTATGCCTCGCTTTCTCCAACAGTATGGGATCGTGACCGCAGGCTATAATGTCTGCTCCACCAAGCGGATTTTCAATTGAGATTAGTGTGGCGCTGCTATAGAAAAACTATATGAAGAACCTGAATTCCGTCCATCTCAACGGCCTCAGGGCGCTCGAAGCCGTCGGTCGTCTCGGCTCGCTGCAGGCCGCCGCCGACGAGCTCGGCGTCTCGGTCGGCGCCGTCAGCCAGCAGGTGATCAAGGCCGAGGCGCAGCTTGGCCTGGTAATCTTCGAGCGCACCGCCCGCGGAATGATCCCGACCGAAGCAAGCCGGCCGGTGCTTCATGCGCTCGACGAGGGGTTCGCCCGCCTCTCTGCGGCGGTGTCGATCGCAGGGCGTAAGGACGATACGATCCTGACCATCTCGGTGGCGCCGGTTTTTGCCGCCCGCTGGCTCGTCTGCCGGCTCGACCGTTTCGCCGAGCGCCACCCCGAGATCAAGCTGCGGCTCGATGCAACGACCAATCTCGTCAATCCCGCCATCTGTGACGTCGATATCGGCATCCGCGTCGGCGCCGGCAAATGGCCTGACGTGAAGGCCGAACTGCTCTTGGAGCAGGAGGTCTTTCCCGTCTGCTCGCCCGAGATGGCGGCGCAGTTGAAGGAGCCTGCCGATATTCTGACGCTGCCCGCCGTCGTCGACGGCCGCGCCATGTTCGGCTGGGAGGTCTGGATGCGCGAGGCGGGGCTGTCAGGCGCGACACCTGCGACCCGCCACGTCTTCAACGACGCCTCGCTTTGCCTCGATGCGGCGATCGCCGGCCAGGGCGTCATGCTCGCCTGGCAGACCCTTGCCGCCTTCGCGCTCGCCGAAGGCCGGCTGGCCGCCCCCTTCGGCATTCGGGCGCGCACCGGCTTCGGCCATTATTTCGTCACCGCCGAAGGCACGCGCGAGCCGAAGAAGGTCAGGGATTTCAAGGCCTGGATCCGCGAGGAAATGGCCGGCACGCTCACCTTGTTCCGGTAACTCAGATCTCGATCGGCTCCTTGCCGCGCGTCTCCTGCATTCTCTTGTAGGCGGCGCGGGACTGGCAGCGTCCGATCCAGGCCTTGACGTTGGGATGCGCATCGAACAGCGCTTCCTCGCTCTGGGCGTAGCGCAGCACCTCGGCAATGTTGAGATCGGCGACGGTGAAGCGGTCGCCGACGATCCACTGCCGGCCGGCAAGCTGGGCCTCGAGAGCGGCCAGCGGCCGGCGCAGCGCCTGGCAGGCGGCGGCGATCGTCTGCTTGCCCTCTTCGCTGTTTTCGAGGCCGTTATCATAGGTCAGCACGATCCTGACCGAATGCGGCTCGACCTGCGAGGCCGCCCAGACGGTCCACATCGTCAGCAATCCGTCTTCTTCGACGGTTTGTCCGGCCAGCGGCCCGCCATGTTTGCGGGCCAGGTAGAGATTGATCGCCAGCGACTCGTGCATGACGAGTTCGCCGTCCTTGATGCTGGGGATCTGCGCCATCGGATTGACGGCAGCGAAATCGGGCGAATGCGTGTTGAGCGGCGCGTCCTCGGATAGGGGCTCCGCCAGCCGCCTTGCCTGCAGCACCGGCACCGAGCGGAATTCGAGCCCGAGCTCCTCCGCCATCCAGTAGACGCGTGACGCCCGCGATCGATAGACTCCGTAGATTGTCAGCATGACCTTGTCCCCTCGATGTTACTGTCCGGAAGGGTAGAGGCCGCAGCGGCTGCGGGAAAGTCCTTGCCGCTGATGAGATGATGAAAGCTTTTGATGCTCTTCAGGAGACGCGGTTTCGCTCGACCGTCAGCTGCTTGTAGGACGTGCCGCCGCCAGCCATCTCGGCCGACACTTTCTTCTCCCATTGGAAGCCTAAAACCGCACCTTCCGTGGTATCCTGAAAGACGTTGTCGGTGATGATGGCGGTGCCGGCGCCATCGGCGACCGAGACGGCGCATCCCACCGGCGCCTTGCGCACCACATTGCCGCTGACGACGACGTTGCGCAGATAGGGACCCCAGCCGATCTGCATGCCCCAGCGCGGCGCGCCCTCGATCACATTGCCCGAGATCAGCGTATCGGCCTCCGCCGCAATGCCGATGCCGAAGCCGACCTCGTGCTTGTATGGACCGCGCAGCGTCAGATTGCGCACGACATTGCCGGTGACGCTTGCCAGCCTGCCGCCCTCGTCGAAATTGGCGATCGAGATGCCGTTCGCCGCCCCGTCGATCATGTTGGCGGAAACGACAGCGCCCTCGAAGGCGAATTCGACATAGATCGCCGTCTCGCCGGATCGCCGGCACTGGTTGTTGCTGATCTGGATGTCCGACGCCGAATTGGCGCGGATCGCGGTAAAGGCGCAGTCGGAAATGTGATTGTTCACCACCATCACGCCGTCGGCTCGGAAGATGTTGATGCCGTTGCCGTTCTGGCCGGTGCCGCCGTCATTGGCGCGGATGTTGGAGATGCGGTTGCCTGAGACAAGCGTGCCGTCCTCCGCCTTGTTCCAGCGGTGCACCAGGATGCCGCCATTGCCGCAATCGGCGATCGTATTTCCGGTGATCGAAAGATTGGCGGAATCGACCGCATAAAGCCCGGCCTCGGCCGCCCCCGAAATGCGGCTGCGCTCGATCCGCCCGCCGCAGCGTTCCAGCTGCAGCCCGTGTTTGCGGCTGCCGCCGATCTCGCAATTGTCGATCAGCACCTCGTCGACGCCGGTAAATTGGACGAGTCCGCCGGCATAGTCGCCGAGCCAGCGATTGCCGCCGTCGATGACGAGGTTGGAAAGCTCGATGCGCCGCACATTCTCGGCCGCAAAGAGATGGCCGTCGCCGGTATAGACGATCCGCGACGCGCCGGGCACGCCGGTAAGGCGCGTATTGTCGGGCAGGTTGAGATTGGAGATCCGGTAGGTGCCGGGCGGCAGGAAGACCGGCACATTCTCGGCCGCCGCCTGTTCGACCATCTGCTGCAGGTTGCGGGTCTTGCGGTCGCCGCTTTCGGGAATGGCGCGATATTCCACCGCGTCGATCGCGCCGCGCAGATCGGGCTGTCCGGCGGCCGCAAGCGTCGCGGCCGATGCGCGCGGCACTGTACCTCCCGCAACCGCCGCGGCGGCGAGAAAGAACAGCATGTCGCGGCGTGAAGGCATTCCGGATTCTCCAGTCATAAGGCGCCTGTAGCACGAAACATGCCAGACGGGCCTGTCCCTTTCTGGCACAGGCGACCGAAATTGCGGTTGTGGCCTCTGATAAGGGCAGGATATCGCCGCGGATTTTGTCCTCTTGTTCACCCTTTCATTTAAGCAAGCCGAAGGGAATGGGGACTACTTTAGAGGGAAATTTACGGGGTGATTATGCGGGATGCGGACCTTCGGCCCGCCGGGGAGAATGGCGGCATGCAGGAACCGAGTGCCAGGCGATGGGAATCGACCGATGCCCTGTCGGCCGAAACGCGGCGCATCGTCGCTGCGACGGAAGCGATGATGGCCTCGACCGCCCATCATCTTTCCGACGGCATCGAGAACCTGCGCCTGAAGGCGATCGTCCACGAGCTTCCGGATTTCCTCTACGTCAAGGATCGCGACAGCCGCTTCGTCTTCGCCAACGCCGTCACCGCCAGCAGCCTCGGCCTGGAGAGCGCCGACCTGATCACCGGCAAGCGTGATTTCGACCTGTTCGATTTCGAGACGGCACGGCGCCATTTCGATATCGAGCAGCAGATCATGGCGACGGGGCAAGCCTGCATCGACATGGAGGAAAGTTACGTCCTGCCCGGCGGCAAAAGGCCGATATGCCGGCTGACCTCGAAGATCCCGCTGCGCAACGATCGCGGCGAGATTGTCGGCCTGATCGGCGTTTCCCGCGATATCACCGAACGCAAGCGCCAGGAGGATCTCCACCGCGAGCAGGCGAACCTGCTGGAAATGATCGCCCGCAACGAGCCGCTGCCGATGATCCTCGAGGCGCTGGTGCTGATGATCGAGGCGCAACTGACCGGCATCGACGGATCGGTGCTGCTGCTGAACGGCGAGGGTACCAGGCTCTATCACGGCGCCGCCCCCAATCTGCCCGGCGGCTATAGCCGCCTGATCGACGGCGTCACCATCGGTCCCAAGGTCGGCTCCTGCGGCACCGCCGCCTGGCGCGGCCAGACCGTGATCGTCGAGGATGTGATGAGCGATCCGCTCTGGGAGGATTTTCGCGCGCTGGTCGCGCCCTTTGGTTTCCGCTCCTGCTGGTCGACGCCGATCGCCACCTCGCAGAACAATGTGCTCGGCACCTTCGCCCTCTATTCCAGGGAAGTCCGCCGTCCGACGGAGCACGAGATGAAGCTGGTGGCGCTCGCCACCCACATTGCCGGCATTGCCATCGAGCGCAAGCGTGTCGATGACCGCATCCATTTCATGGCCCATCATGATGATTTGACCGGCCTGCCGAACCGCGCCTTCCTCAAGGAGCGGCTGGCCAATATCCTCGACCAGGCCCGGCGCAACACCCGCAAGGTCACCGTCGCCTATATCGATCTCGATAATTTCAAGGACATCAACGACGGCCGCGGCCACGCCGCCGGCGACGAAGTGCTGAAGGAAACCGCGGCCCGTATGGCCAACAGTGTCAGGGCATCCGATATGGTGGTGCGTCTCGGCGGCGACGAATTCCTCGTGGTGCTCGTTCATCAGTCGAGCCACGATGCCGGCATCACGCGTCGCCTGCGCGAGCTGCAGAAGGCGATCAACAGGCCGATCCCCTTCGATGGCGGCGAGATCACCGTCACTTCGAGCATCGGCGTCGCCGCCTTCCCCTTCGACGGCGCGACCTCGGAAGAGCTTCTCGCCAATGCCGACCGCGCCATGTACCGCGCCAAGGAACTCGGCCGTAACACCTTGCAGCATCACGATGGCGGCGGCACGCCGGTGGGAATGCCGATCGGCGAGCAGGAGGAACTGCACCAGGCGATCACCGGCGACCAGCTGCTCCTGCAATACCAGCCGCAGGTCGATGTCGCCACCGGCCGCATCACCGGCATCGAGGCGCTGGTGCGCTGGAACCATCCGGCCAAGGGCAGGGTGCCGCCGGTCAATTTCATCCCGCTCGCCGAAGAGACCGGCCTGATCGTTCCCCTCGGTCTCTGGGTGCTGAACGAGGCCTGCCGCCAGGCGCGCCACTGGCAGGATATGGGCTTGGCGCCGCTGACCATCGCCGTCAACGTCTCGGCCAAGCAGTTCGCCGATCCGGATTTCGCAAGTCATGTCGCCGAGGCGCTGGAGCGCCATCGCCTGCAGTCGCGCTGGCTGGAGCTGGAAGTCACCGAAAGCGTGGTGATGCAGGATGCCGAACGTGCGCTCGCCATGATGGAATCGCTGCGGGCGCTCGGTGTGCGCCTGTCGATCGACGATTTCGGCTCCGGCTATTCCAGTCTCGCGGCGCTGAAGACCTTCCCCTTCGATCGGCTGAAGATGGACCGTTCGCTGGTCGAGGCCCTGCCGGGCGACAAAACCGCCGTCGCCATCGCCTCGGCGGTGATTTCGCTGGCGCAGACGCTCAAGCTTTCGGTTCTCGCTGAAGGTGTGGAAACCGACGCCCAGATGGATTTCCTGCGTCACGCGCGCTGCGAGGAGGCGCAGGGCTACCGTTTCTCCAAGCCGGTTTCCCCAGGGGAAATCCCGGCATTGCTACGGGCGCGGGATCTCTGAGCTTTACCTGAAATGTTTGCCGATCGCCTCGATCTCGTTCGTCCATATACCCGCCGCATAGTTCTCCGGCAGCCGCGCCAAGTGCGCGGCGTCGTCGATGCCGGTCGAAAAATCGCCGCCGCGATAGGGGCCGAGCACGAAGACCTCGGTTCCGGCA
The DNA here is from genome assembly GCF_001187535.1 of Rhizobium ecuadorense. GTDB lineage: Bacteria > Pseudomonadota > Alphaproteobacteria > Rhizobiales > Rhizobiaceae > Rhizobium > Rhizobium ecuadorense. The sequence continues at coordinate 124,057 of NZ_LFIO01001267.1, read as the reverse complement.
TCGTGCATCCGGTTGAGGAAACGGTCCGGCCAGCCCCAGAGCCATGGCGCGATGTTGATCGGCACCAGCATCATCGCGTGTTTGCAGGCATCCGGCAGCACTCCGGTCCAGCCATAGCCGATGTAGCCGAAGAGGCAGCTCTTCAGGCTCTTGCGCGAGGCGGTCTTGATCTCGGGCACCAGCCGGCGCAGGACATCGATCGGCTCGTCGCCGCCATAGACGATGATCTCTGCCCGCCGCTCGGTGGGAAGCCCGTTGAGCACGGCGGCGAGCTTTTCGCCCTCGGAAGGATCGCGGCTCTTGACGTTGATCAGGAAGCGCCGATCCGGAAAGGTCGAAAGGACTTGCGCCAGCGTCGGCATCATGCCGATGCCGCGGCCGCGGAAGGGAAAGGTCTTGCCGCCATCGGCGGTATAGCCGTAGCCGATGTCGAGCTTTCGCATTTCCGCCATCGAATGCTCGCGGGTGACGCCGTGGCCGTCGGTGCGGCAGTCGAGCGTCCAGTCGTGAAAGACCGCGAATGCGCCGTCCGTGGTCGGATGCACGTCGATCTCGACAATATCGGCGCCGGCCGCAAAGCCGGCCTGCATCGAACGGATGGTATTCTCGAGGTAATCATGTTTCGGCGGCAGCATGCGGCTCGCCGTGCAGGTGTCGTTCTTCAGATCGGTCTCGTCGAACCGCTGGGCGATGCCGCGATGGGCGAGCAGCACCGGCTTTCCCGGCCGATGCGCGGCAAGCAGGCTGCTATTGTTGAGATAGATGCCGGCCGCGGCGAGCGCGACCGCGACCGCGCCATAGAAAAGCTTCCTGCCCATATTGCTCCCCCTGATTGCATCGAAGAAGACAACAGCTAGAAAGCGATTCTGGTTGTTCTTGGGCTGTTTTCCGGCTTTTCTATGCGCGGTTATCTCAGGAGAGGATTGGCATCACAATGGAACAACAGGACGACGAACTCATCCGTTTCGAAGCCCATGGCGCCGCGCCCTTGCCACCGGCTTCTGTCGAAGGTCATGTCGGACGCGCCGGCGCCCGCATCTGGTATGCGAGCTACGGCGCCGGGCCTGCCGTCATCCTGCTGCATGGCGGCCTCGGCCATAGCGGCAACTGGGGCTATCAGGTCCCGGCGCTGCTCCAAAGCGGCCGCCGCGTCGTGCTGATCGACAGCCGCGGCCATGGCCGCAGCAGCCGCGATGCACGTCCCTATACCTATGAGCTGATGGCTGCAGACGTGCTTGATGTCATGGACGAGCTCTCTCTTGAGAAAGCGGCCTTTGTCGGCTGGAGCGATGGCGCCTGCATCGCGCTGATTCTCGCCGCGACGGCGCCGTCACGTGTCGCGGGCGTCTTCTTCTTCGCCTGCAACATGGATCCGAGCGGCACGCTGGAATTCGTTGCGACCCCGGTCGTCGACCGATGCTTCAGTCGCCACGCCAAGGATTATGCGGCATTGTCCGCCACGCCGGACGATTTCAATGGCTTCGTCGAGGCGGTCAGCCTGATGATGCGGACGGAGCCGAATTATCGGGCCGAAGATCTCGGCCGCATCCGCGTGCCGGTTGCGATCGTGCTCGGCGAACATGACGAGTTCATCAAACCGGAACATGCCGAATATCTCGCCCGCAGCATTCCGGACGCTCGGATGATCACTCTCAAGGGCGTCAGCCATTTTGCGCCGCTGCAGCGGCCGGTCGAGTTCAACGCCGCAGTGTTGTCCTTCCTCGACGGGCTCCCGTCTTGAATGGCTCCCTCTGGCCTCGCGCCCATTTGCCGCTATCTCTTGCTGTATGAGACCTGATGCACTGCTTTATCCCGCCCCGGAAGGGCTCTATTGCCCGGAAGGCGGCTTCTATGTCGATCCTGTGCGGCCGGTGGAACGGGCGCTCGTCACCCACGGTCATTCCGATCACGCCCGGCCGGGCCATGTGAACGTGCTCGCCACCCGCCAGACCCTCGACATCATGCGCCTGCGTTACGGCGAGGGCTTCTGCGCCAGCGAGCAGAGTACCGGTTTCGGCGAGGAGCTGCTGGTCAACGGCGTCAAGGTGAGCTTTCATCCGGCCGGCCATGTGCTCGGCTCGGCCCAGATCGCCATCGAAAAGAACGGTACCCGCATCGTCGTCTCCGGCGACTACAAGCGCCGCCCCGACCCGACCTGCGCCGCCTATGTGCCGGTTCCCTGCGATGTCTTCATCACCGAGGCGACCTTCGGCCTACCGGTCTTCCATCATCCCGATCCGATGGACGAGACGGCCAAGCTGCTGGCCTCGCTCCGGCAGTTTCCCGAGCGAACCCATCTGGTCGGCGCCTATGCGCTGGGAAAGGCCCAGCGCGTCATCAGGCTGCTGCGCGATGCCGGTTACACCGAGCCGATCTACATTCATGGAGCCATGGAAAGGCTCTGCGACTATTATGTCGGTGAGGGCATCGATCTCGGCGAGCTGCTGCCGGCGACGATCGAGAGCCGCGACAAATCCACCTTCAAAGGTGCCGTCGTCATCGGTCCGTCCTCGGCCTTCGCCGACCGCTGGGCCCGCCGCTTCAACGAGCCGCTGCCGGCCTTCGCCTCCGGCTGGATGATGGTGCGCCAGCGCGCCAAACAGCACGGCGTCGAACTGCCGCTCGTTATCTCCGATCATTGCGATTGGCCGGAACTGACGGAAACCATCCGGCAACTGCACCCGGCCGAAGTCTGGGTGACCCATGGCCGCGAGGAGGCGCTGGTGCGCTGGTGCCAGCTGCAGGGCATCAAGGCCAAGCCGCTGCATCTGGTGGGCTATGAAGATGAGGCGGATTGAGATGAGCCGTGTGCTGCCTGAAAATCCCTTCCCAACCCCTCCCCACAAGGGGGAGGGGCTTAACTTGTCGACCCGTCCCACCACAAAATCACTGCCGGGAACGCTGAGGTCGAAAGAGGGCAGCGCAGTGCCGCGGGTTAGCCCCTCCCACCTGTGGGGAGGGGTTGGGGAGGGGTCTTTCCCCGGAATGAGGCGGCTCTCATGAAAGCCTTCGCCGACCTCCTCGATCGCCTCGTCCTCACCCCCAGCCGCAACGGCAAACTCAAGCTGCTGACCGATTATTTCCGCGATACGCCCGATCCCGACCGCGGTTATGGCCTTGCCGCCATCGCCGGCACGCTGGAGGTGCGCAACGTCAAGCCCGCCATGCTGCGCGAGCTGGTGCTGGAGCGCATGGACGAGGTGCTGTTCCGCTATTCCTACGACTATGTCGGCGATCTCGCCGAAACCATCTCGCTCGTCTGGGACAATGAGCGCGATATCGACCGCTCCGCCCTTTCCCAGCCGCGGCTCGGCGAGGTCGTCGCCGGCATGAATGCGCTCGGCCGCACCGAAGTGCGCAGCTTCGTCCGCGACCTGCTCGACCGGCTGGATTCGTCCGGCCGGTTCGCCTTCATCAAGCTGGCGACCGGCGCCATGCGCATCGGCGTTTCGGCCCGTCTGGCCAAACAGGCGCTGGCCGATCTCGGCGACAAGGACGTCACCGAAATCGAAACCCTCTGGCACGGGCTGCAGCCGCCCTATGAGACGCTGTTCGAATGGCTGGCGGACGGTGGCGAAAAACCGGTGCTGGCGACACCGGCGATCTTCCATTCCGTCATGCTCGCCAACGCGGTGGAGGAGGGGGACTTGAGCGGTCTCGATCCCGCCGACTACGCCGCCGAATGGAAATGGGACGGCATCCGTGTCCAGCTCTCCCGTTCCGGCGACCGGCGCAAGATCTATTCGCGCTCCGGCGACGACATTTCAGGCGCTTTTCCCGATATTCTCGACGCCATCAGTTTTTCCGGCGTCGTCGACGGCGAGCTGCTGGTCGGCGGCACCGCCCGCTCCAACAGCCCGACCCGCACCTTCTCCGACCTGCAGCAGCGCCTCAATCGCAAGACGGTGACGCCGAAGATGCTGGCCGACTATCCGGCCTTCATCCGCACCTATGACCTGCTCTTCGACGATGACGAGGATGTGCGCGGCCGGAGCTATACCGACCGCCGCGACCGTCTGACCGAAATCATCGATCGCGCCCCCCACGACCGTTTCGACCTCTCGCCGCTGGTGCCTTTCTCGTCCTGGGACGAGCTCGACCGCCTCCGCGCCGCCCCGCCGGATCCGGTCATCGAGGGCGTGATGATCAAACGCCGCGACAGCATCTACCAGGCCGGCCGGATGAAGGGTCCCTGGTTCAAGTGGAAGCGCAATCCCTATAATGTCGATGCGGTGCTGATGTATGCCCAGCGCGGCCATGGCAAGCGCTCGAGCTACTATTCCGATTTCACCTTCGGCGTCTGGGCCGACGACGAGGATGGCGAACAGCTGGTGCCCGTCGGCAAGGCCTATTTCGGTTTCACCGATGCCGAGCTCGAAGTGCTGGACAAATTTGTGCGCAACAACACCACCGAGCGCTTCGGGCCGGTGCGCGCCGTGCGCGCCGACAAGGATTTCGGCTTCGTCGTCGAGGTGGCCTTCGAGGGCATCAACCGCTCGACGCGGCACAAATCGGGTGTCGCCATGCGCTTCCCCCGCATCGCCCGCCTTCGCCCCGATAAGCCGCCTTACGAGGCCGACCGGCTGCGCACGCTGATCGCCATGATCGACGCCAAGCCGGAATAATCTCCGATCGCCCTGCGCAACAATGACGCAGTCCCAAAATTTCAACAGGATGTGTATTGGCGGCAACGATCTTCCGGTGCAAATCTTGTGTGCCGGGAAAATGATTTGGGTGCTGCGTTATGAGCTCGCATGAACGAAATTCCTTTTTCCGCCAACGCCGCGCCGTGCTGGCGGGGCTTGCCGGTGCGCTCGTCCTGCCGCGCATGGCGGCCGCTTTCGATGTCCCGGACGAGCCGCGCCTTGCCAAGCATGATTACGCCAAGGTGCGCAGCCATTTCCGCACGAAGCTGTTGCAGAAGGGGCCGGCGCCAGACAAATACGAACCGCTGAGCGCGCCTGCCGACGCCGAGAAGATCTTTTACCGCTCCGGCTACGGCGAACTCGAACTGGCCGCCTGGGTGTCGAAGTACAAGCGCGAGCGCACCGCCAAGCCGGCCGTGCTCTTTCTGCACGGCGGCAACGCCATGGGCATCGGCCACTGGGAGTTGATGAAGCCCTATATGGATGCCGGCTATGTCGTGATGATGCCGTCACTGCGCGGCGAAAACGGCCAGATGGGCAATTTCTCCGGCTTCTACGATGAGGTCGACGACGTTCTCGCCGCCGCCGAGCGCATGGCGCATCTGCCGGGGGTCGATTCCGGACGCCTGTTCATCGCCGGCCACAGCATCGGCGGCACGCTGACCATGCTGACGGCGATGAGCACGCATAAATTCCGCGCCGCCGCGCCGATTTCCGGCAATCCCAATGCCTTCCGCTTCTTCGACCGCTATCCCCAGGATATCCGCTTCGACGACAGCAATGCGCATGAGTTCGAGGTGCGTTCGGCGCTCTGTTACGCCGAAAGCTTCAAATGTCCCGTCCGTGTCGTCCACGGCACGGAAGAGGTCCATTTCAACGACCGGGCCGATCTGCTCGCCCGCCGCGCCCGCGCCGCCGGCATCCATATCGAGACCGAAACCGTCGCCGGCAACCACACCTCGGCGCTGCCGGCCGAGATCGAACAGAGCATCCGCTTCTTCCATGGGGTGGCGGCCTGATTTTTCGCCGTCGCGTCAGATGCAGACCAATTAGGCCTATATTTCTGGCATGACGACGAACGCAGAGACCGTGATCGTGCCGAACGACTTCCCCGAGCTGAAATCGCTCGTCTGGAATCGGGATCCCTTGCGCGCGATGCCTGCCCGCGAGGCCTTCGCGTTGTATGAACGCAACTGGCGTTTCGTCGATACAGGCAAACTGACTGAGCGGGAGATGCGACTGATCCCGATCTCGCTGCCGCCTATGGCAACGGTGTTCTGCTCGTCTCCTGATTTTCCGCCTCAACACCAGCCTCGCGCCAGCCGCGCATGCCATCGTCGCGCCAGATCTCGCTGTCTCGCCGATCGTTGATAAGGGTGGTTCCATGAATATTCTGCGCCGGGTCTTCCCGCTTGCCGGGCTCGTGACTGCAGTCGCGTCGCTGAGCGGCTGCAATATCCTCATTCCCGATGTCGCCGCCGATTCGCCCGCCCGTTTCGTCCAGGAAACCTCGCCGGTCTTTTATCAGCCGCCGGGCGTCGATCCGCGCCGGGTGCGCCCGATTCCCGATCAGCCGGTGCCGCAGACGCGCGAGCTCTACCAGACCCAGTTCCACCAGACCTACGGCCTGCCGGTCAGCAATCCGGTGCACATGGCGATGTATGGCGCGCTGCGCGATGAGGATTTCACCCTGCCGGCGATCCCGGTCAGCCGGGTGCAGCCGCAGTTCCTGCGCCAGGAAGTCGATTACCAGACGACCGAGCGCCCCGGTACTGTCATCGTCGATACCAAGGCGCATTTCCTCTATTTCGTCGAGGCTAACGGCAAGGCGATGCGTTACGGCGTCGGCCTCGGCCGCGAGGGTTACGCCTGGTCGGGCCGCGGCGTCATCCAGTGGAAGCAGAAATGGCCGCGCTGGACACCGCCGGTCGAAATGGTCTCGCGCCAGCCCGATGTTCGCGCCTTTTCGGCCGAAAACGGCGGCATGAATCCGGGGCTGCAGAACCCGCTCGGCGCCCGCGCCATGTATATCTTCAAGGACGGGCAGGATACGCTCTATCGCATCCACGGCACCCCCGACTGGCAGTCGATCGGCAAGGCCACCTCGTCGGGCTGCGTGCGCATGCTGAACCAGGACGTCGTCGATCTCTATGACCGGCTTCCCGCCAAGGCGGAGATCGTTGTGATGTAGCGCTGCAACAGCGCCGCTGATATCGTCCGATCGAGGCCGGACACGTCTGCGTGAAGCTATGGTTTATTTGGCGCAAGCCGATAGATCTTCTGATGTTGTTCTCGGCATCGGGCGAATCGCCGTTCACGCGCGGTTTCGTCCGGCTCCCGCATCAGAGGAAATCAGTCCCGCGTCATGAGCTTCGATAGACATCTTTCCCGCCGCAGCTTTCTTTCCTTTTCGGCATTGACCGCAGCCTCCGCGCTCACCGGTTGCGCCTCTTCGGCCAATACGGTCACTTCGGGCGATACGACGATCATCTACCGTTCGCCGATGCGCCTGTTCCAGTCCCCGGGAGCATCGAGCGTGCCGAGCGGGGCCGAGCTTGCCGTCATGTATGGCCCCGTCGAGGATGGCGGCTTTCTCATCCCCGCCGTTCCCTATGAGCAGATCGACCCGCGCTACTATCGCCAGCGCGTTCTCGACCCAACCGGCCAGCCGCCCGGCACCATCGTCGTCGATACGCCGTCGCGTTTCCTCTATCTCGTCCAGGGTGACGGCATGGCGATGCGCTACGGTGTCGGCATCGGCCGCGAGGGTTTCGCCTGGCAGGGCTCGGGCGTCATTCAGTGGCGTCAGAAATGGCCGCGCTGGAAGCCGCCGAACGAGATGGTCGCCCGCCAGCCGGAACTCGTCAAATATTCGATCGACAACGGCGGCATGGAGCCGGGCCTGAAGAACCCGCTCGGCGCCCGCGCGCTCTATATCTTCTCGAATGGCGAAGACACGCTCTACCGCCTGCACGGCAATCCCGACTGGCGCTCGATCGGCAAGGCGGTCTCCTCCGGCTGCGTACGGCTGATGAATCAGGATATCATCGATCTCTACGATCGCGTTCCGACGAAGGCGCCGATCGTCGTCTGGCAGTGATGTCAATCCGGGCGGCCGAGATCCGGTCGCCCGATCTTGCCTGATCCAGACGGCCGTTCAGGGGTAAAAGCTTCCGCTTTCCACCGCTTGGAAAGTTTTATTTTCAAAAAACCATTGCTTAATTCGCTAAATAACCTACATCGTGCGTATCGAATTGCTTGCGACCTTTGTCCAGGCGCTGAAGCGCTCCGTCAGATATCCTCTCAACATCGATACGGCTTGTCGGACATTCCGCAAGCGAAACACAAACGGTTGAAAAGGAGATCGTTATGAATTCAGGCGTCGTCAAGTGGTTCAATGGCACCAAGGGTTTCGGCTTCATTCAGCCCGATGATGGTTCTACGGACGTTTTTGTCCATATTTCAGCGGTCGAACGCGCCGGCATGCGCGAACTCGTTGAAGGCCAGAAGATCCGTTACGATCTCGTTCGCGACAAGAAGTCGGGCAAGAATTCGGCCGACAACCTTCAGGCCGCATGATTTGTCATTCGCCTATGCTGACCAGATGCTGGCAGCGCGCTGACCACGGATGTACTGGCAGCGAGTTGACCTATTGGCAGAGAAATGGCTGAGTGACTGGAAGAGGTCGGGTGCCAACCCGGCCTTTTTGCTTTGATCGCTGGTCATCGGAACGGCTCCCGGTCGTTCTGATTGACCGGTTGAGCAGCCGAAGAGTTGAAGGGACCCTGAAATGGGCAGACCAAACTATCAAATCGGCGATATGATCGTGCTGAAATCGGGTCTCACCCGCACGGCGAAAGCCGATAAGCGCTGCCGGATCGCCAGCATCCTGCCCAACGACCACGGGCATGTGCAATATCGCGTCCGGTTCGATGCGGAGAATTTCGAGCGCCGCATCACCGAGGCCGACATCGATACCGGGGAATCGCCCTCCAGGCTTTCCCCCGAGGCGGTGGCCAAATCCGACGGCGCCGAGCCTTGGCTGAAGTTTTCGAGCATCCGGACGGGCAAGTAGTCCAGCCGTTTTCACTATCACAGCGCGGCTTGGCCGCCGACAGGAAGGATATCGTTTTGCAGGTTCTCGTCAGGGATAACAACGTCGATCAGGCGCTCCGCGTGCTCAAGAAGAAGATGCAGCGGGAAGGCCTTTTCCGGGAAATGAAGGCGCGCAGCGCTTTTGAAAAGCCGTCCGAGAAGCGCGCCCGCGAAAAGGCCGAGGCCATTCGCCGCCAGCGCAAGCTTGCCCGCAAGAAGCTGCAGCGCGAAGGCCTGCTGCCGGCACCGAAGAAGGTTCTCCGCGCCCGCTGATCCCCGGCCGCGGAATCGCGGCCAACGTGGAATCACGGCCCCCGCCGTGAACAGCCGTGGAACCATGGTTTCGGCCACGGGGCCATGGCTAAATCAGCCGTCATCACCTGAGAAAGGGGCACATGACCGCCACCAAGGGAGAATTCTTCAATCCCGCCAAGCTTTCGTCGCGCGACAAGGCGGAAGCGACCGATCACACGGCGCGCGCCATCATCGCGGCCGAGGCATCGGCCCGTGACAAGAAGACGGAAAAGCTGAAGGCCCTGCGTCTGCAGCAGGAGGCCGAGGCAGCACCTGAAGCGGCGCCTGCCAAGAAACGCCGGTCGCCGGCCAAGGCGGCTGTGAAGCGGCCCTGATCCTCGGGCGCACACCCGTTTTGGGCTGGCCCGGCGGATGCGGTCAGTCGCCGCTCGTGGCGGCCCGGCCGAGATTGCCCCGCAGCCGATGCAGCATGTCGCGCATCGCTGCCAGTTCCTCGAGGGTGCAGCCGGCAGCTTGGCCGATCGCCGTCATGATCGTATCGATCTCCCCTTTCATCGCCTCGCCCTTCGGGGTCAGCGACACGATCACCTGCCGTTCGTCGCGCAGGTCGCGCAGGCGCTTGATCAGCCCGCTCTGCTCCAGCCGTTTCAACAGCGGCGACAGCGTGCCGGAATCGAGATCGAGCTGTTCGCCGATCGTCTTCACCGGCAGTTCGCCGCGTTCCCACAGCACCAGCATCACCAGATATTGCGGATAGGTGAGACCCACCCTGTCCAGGATCGGCTTATAGGCGCGGGTGAAGGCGTGCGCCGTCGCGTAGACCGCGAAGCACAACTGCTTTTCCAGCCGTTTCTCCTCCTGCGGTATCTCCATCGTTTTTATCGTCTGCGCTTTCATATCCATCATCCCCAGAGCATGATGCCGAAAAGTGTGAGCGATTTTCGGATGACATCATGCTCTCACTCTTTAACGTAGGCCGAGCCGGCCTAAAATCATCCTGCTCTTAAGGCCGTGATTGTCTTCTTTTCCTTGTCGAAATGCAATTTGCAAAATTCACTTGCGTACAATTTAATTGTGCGATAATAAAAATCCAACCCGATCGAAGGGTCAACCAAAGGAGATCGTCATGCCTATTCTCTATACGACCAAAGCCTCTGCCACCGGCGGCCGCGCCGGCCGCGCCGTTTCCGAAAACGGCGTTCTGGACGTGACCCTGGCCGTTCCGAAGGAACTCGGCGGCGACGGCGCAACCGGCACCAATCCTGAGCAGCTCTTCGCTGCCGGCTACTCCGCCTGCTTCCTCGGTGCCCTGAAATTTGTCGCGGGCCAGCAGAAGGTCAAGATTCCAGAGGAAACGACGGTCTCCGCCAAGGTCGGCATCGGCCCGCGCGAGGATGGCACCGGCTTCGGCATCGAAGTGGCCCTGACGGTCGACATCCCCGGCCTCGACCGTGAAACCGCCGAGAAGCTCGCCGCCGCTGCCCACATCGTCTGCCCTTACAGCCACGCCATGCGCACCTCGACCGAAGTTCCGGTCACGGTCGCCTGATCCGGGCGCGTCCAGTGAAATGCGGGCGATGGCTTTCGGCTTCGGCCGGGGCCGTCGCTTTTCTGTTGCTGATATCAACGTAGTGCTCGTCGCATGGGTCCTCGGGTCAAGCCCGAGGACGACGGAGCAAGGGGAGGCCTCTCGCCTCCAGCCAATCGTGCTCCTCAATCTCCGTCGTGCTCGGGCTTGACCCGAGGACCCACATGCCCACTCTGGTTGCATGGCGTGAACGACGCGATTTCTCGAAGATCCACGGCGATGTTCGGCTTGTCCTACTCGCCCATCGCCCGTCCGCTGTGGCGCGGCCGGCGCAGCGATGCAGCCGATTTCGGCGTCTCGACCGCCATCCCGGACACCGCCAGCAACTCCTGCCGCAGCCGCGCCGAACCGCCATCCGGCAACCTGCCGTCAAGCATCGCATGCGTCTCTTTCCAGATCGGCAGCGCTCTTGCGAGCACCGCCTTGCCTTCGCCGGTGAGAACAAGCAGCCGGCGGCGTCGGTCCTTCGGATTTTCCATCACCATCACCCAGCCTTTGCGCTGCAGCGGCTTCAGCGCCGCCGTCAGTGTCGTCTGGTCCATGGCGAGCAGAGAGGCGACCGGCCCCATCGGCGGCGGCTCCGGCCGGTTCAGCGACATCATCAGCGAAAACTGCCCGTTGGTCAGCCCGGCCGGCCGCAACGCGTCGTCGAACAGCCGGGCGAGCGCCCGTGCCGCCCGCTGCGCATGCAGGCAGAGGCAGGTATCGCGCACCAGCAGCGTTGTAGAGAAAGGAATTTCAACCGAATTTGACATGCCTCATTTCTATTGATATCAATGTATTTAGTCAAGGAGAAGGAGATGTGCCGGCTCGCCGGCAGCGCCGGAGGAGGGCGCATCCCATGCAGAATGAGGTTGTGTCCCGTGAACAATGGCTTGAGGCCCGCCGTGCCCTGCTCTTGAAGGAAAAAGAGGCGACGCGGCTGCGCGACAGCGTCAATGCCGCCCGCCTGGCGCTGCCCTGGGTGAGGGTCGACAAGGATTATGTTTTCGACACGCCCGAGGGCAGGAAGTCGCTCGCCGATCTCTTCGATGGCCGCAGCCAGCTGCTGATCTACCATTTCATGCTCGGCCCGGATTGGGATGCCGGCTGTCCCGGCTGCTCCTTCCTGTGCGATCACGTGGACGGCGCCCTGCCGCATCTCAACCATCACGACGTCACCTGGGTCGCCGTCTCGCGCGCCCCGCTTGACAAGATCGCCGCCTACAAAAGCCGCATGGGCTGGAAATTCCCCTGGGTCTCGTCCTTCGGCAGCGAATTCAATTTCGATTATCACGTCTCTTTCAGCCCCGATGACCTTGCCAAAGACAAGGTCCTCTACAATTTCACTGCTATCGAGCCGGCCGAGGCCCATGACGAACTGCCGGGGCTGAGCGCTTTCTACCGCAATGACAAGGGCGAGGTCTTCCATACCTATTCGAGTTATGCCCGTGGGCCGGAGGAACTGATCGGCACCCTGATGATCCTCGACCGTGCCCCGAAGGGCCGCAACGAGGACGGCACGATGAATTTCGTGCGTCGCCACGACGAATATGAGGAGACCGCCAAGACGCCATCCTGCTGTCACTGAAGTTAAAGCCAACATCACGCAAGGGAGAGAAGGACGATGAAGACCGCAGAAGCGCTGAAGGAACATTCCTTCCTGGAAAGGCTGATCGGCGAATGGACCGTCACCGCACCGGAAATGTCCGGCGACGAGCCCTGGACCGAAACCGTCCGCTCGCTGCACGGCATCTGGTGGGTTGCCGAAGGCACGGGCCGCATGCCGGATGGCAAACAAGGCACCAGCATCCTGACGCTTGGCTACAACGCCGCCAAAGGCAAATATGTCGGCAGCTGGATCGGCAGCATGATGGACTACATGTGGGTCTACGAGGGCGAGCTCGACGCTTCGGGCAACATTCTGGATCTCTATACCACAGGGCCCGACTTTAATAGCGAAGGGCTTGCCGATTACCGCGAGCAGATTGCCTTCGTCGACGCCGATCACCGCACCTTTATCTCCAGTGTCAAGCAGGCCGACGGCTCATGGAAGCAGTTCATGGAAGCGCGCTACACCCGCAAGATCTGACAGTCACGGCGCGCAAATATCGGAAAAGCGGCGCCTCCAAAGGGAGAGTATGATGTCTGAGACGCATGGAAAGTTTATCTGGTGCGAACTGATGACCCCCGACACATCGGCTGCCGTGACATTCTACAGCTCTGTCGTCGGCTGGACGACTTCCGAAATGAAAGTAGAGGGCATGCCGCCCTATACGATCTTCGAGGCGAACGGCATCGGCGTCGCCGGCTTGATGGAATTTCCGGCCGAACTCGAGGGCACCGGCATCCCGCCGAACTGGACGGGTTATGTGGATGTCGACGACGTCGACCAGGCGGCCAAGGATTTCGCCGCCAATGGCGGATCGGTCCGCCGTCCGCCGGACGACATCCCGGGCGTCGGCCGCTTTGCCGTCGTTGCCGATCCGCATGGCGCGGTGCTCTGCATAATGACGCCGGCGCCGATGGACAAAGCCTGGCCGGAACTGGCCCCCGATGCTTCAGGCAATATCGGCTGGCATGAACTCTATGCCGGCAATGGCAAAGACGCCGTCGCCTTCTATTCCAAGCTGTTCGGCTGGACGAAGGACAGTGAAATGGACATGGGCCCGATGGGCGTCTACTACCTCTTCGCCCGCAACGGCAAGCAGATCGGCGGCATGATGACCAAGCCGGACAACATGCCGATGCCCTTCTGGTGCTATTATTTCATCGTGCCGGCGCTTGATGCCGCGATCGAACGCGTCACCTCAGGCGGCGGCAAGGTCGTCAACGGCCCGATGGAAGTCCCCGGCGGCAGCTGGATCATCCAGGCGACGGACCCGCAAGGCGCCTTCTTCTGCCTGGTGGCGCCGAAGCGGTAGACAGTTGACTTCAACCGTGGCCCCTCATCCGCCTGCCGGCACCTTCTCCCCGTAAAACGGGGAGAAGGGGATATGCCAGGACCTCTCGGTTCCCATTTACCTCGCGTAGAGCACGTCCCCTCCGTTTGGGGCCGAAGGAGATTTGTTGCGGGCCGCGATGGCGGATGAGGGGGCTGCACGGCACCCCCTCACCACCCGTCACCCCGCCACCGAAGCAAAGAACCCTTCCGGGCTGTCGACTTCCACCAGCCGCTTCTTCTCGATTAGCCAGAACCGGTTGCCCACCGCCCGCACGAAACTGCGGTCGTGCGAAACCAGCAGGCAACTCGCCTCCTGCGCCATCAGCTCGCTTTCGAGTGCTTCCTGTCCGTCGATGTCGAGGTGATTGGTCGGCTCGTCGAGCAGATAAAAATTCGGCTCCGTCAGCCTGAGCACCAGCATGCCGAGCCGCGCCTTCTGGCCGCCGGAAAGCTGGCCGATCGGTTTTGCCTGCATGTCGATCGTCATGCCGGCCCCGGCCAGCAGCGCGCGCGCCCGCTGATCGCCGACATCGAAGCGGCGGATGATCGTGCCGATCGGCGTGTCGGTATCGGCAAGGTCGGCAAGCGCCTGATCGCCATAGCCGAGAACCAGCGACGGCGTCGTCTTGATGCCATCCCGAGCGGTCTCCGGTCTTTCGATCGCCTGCTTCAGCATCAAGACCAGCCGCGATTTGCCGGTGCCGTTGAGACCGAGAAGCACGATCCGGTCCCCCTGGCAGATGAACTGCCGGCCGGTCTTGACGAGCAGCGTGCCATCCGGCGTCGTCACCGCCGCATCCTCCAGCGTCACCAGCACCTTGGCATGGGTGCCGCGGTTGGAAAGCCGGATGGCGCCGGCAGTGCGTTCCAGATGCGCCGGTTTTGCCGCATCCTCCAGTTTCTCCGCCCGCTGCTTCAGCTGTTTCGTCTTGACGACGAGCAGATCGCTGCCGGAATTGATGCCGATATTGTTGAGCTTGGCCGCCTGCTTGCGCAATTGCTCCGCCGCCTTCATGTCGCGCTCGTAGCGCCGGGCTTCGGAGGCGTCGGCCTCGTCGAGGGCGGCGCGCGCCCTGCTATAGGGCAGGGCGAAGACCGGCGATTGCTCTGGCCGCAGGAACAGCGTCCGGTTGGTCGTCGCATCGAGGAAGGCGCGGTCATGGCTGGAGAGGATGACCGGCACGTCGCGCGGCAGCGCGTTCAGCCAACCCTCCAGCTGGGCGATCTTTTCGAGGTCGAGATGGTTGGTCGGTTCGTCGAGCAGCAGCACGTCGGGTTCGCTGACCCAGCTGCGGGCAAGCATGGCAAGCCGCTGCCATCCGCCGCTCAACTGCTTCAGCGGCCGCCGACGCATGACCTCCGGCACCTCGAGCGATTCCAGCACCACGTCGACGCGCCAGCTTTCGCTTTCGGCCTGATCGACCGGCAACGCCTGCAGCACTGCATCGTAGAACAGCGTGTCGAAAAGGGCGGCCGGCACATTCTGGGCGACATGGCCGACGGTCAGTCCGCGCGCCTTGGTGATCTCACCCGCGCTCGGCTCCAGCGCGCCGGTGATGCAGGCAAGCAGCGTCGATTTCCCTTGTCCGTTGGCGGCGACGAGGCCGATGCGGTCGCCTGAATTGACGACGAGATTGAGTTTTGAAAACAGCGGATTGCCCAGCGTTACGCCGAGATTGCGGATATTGATGAGGGTCATGATCGTTCTCTGGTCTTGACCGGGGACGCGATCCGGGGCGTTCAGCCATCACGGAATTGCGCCTATCGGGCCCGGGAAGTTTACAGGAATGCGGGAGCCAACCATAGGTTACGGCGCCGCATTGGCCACGAAGGGCAGACCAGGAAGAGATGTCGGGAAACGGTCTCTGGGTCAGCCCTGCAAACGCATTTGCAGGGCGTCGACGGGACCACGCTGGCGATTAAACCGGAAATAATACTGCATGGCGTGATCCTCCTTTCTCGAAAGGGTTGCAGGATTGAAATACCATTGCCTGGAGTAGGAGGCAAGGGAGGCGCCGTTGCCCGGCGCCCAAGAGAGCCTCATCCTGAGGTGCCCCGCAGGGGCCTCGAAGGACGAGGCGGGTGCACTGGTGGTTGGACGCAAGGAGCAGCGCTGGAGCGTGTCCTTCGAGGCTCCGGCCTTTGGCCTACGCGCCTCAGGATGAGGGAGGGTGCCGCGCTCCCGAAAGGTAGGGGAATGGAAAGGTGCCGCTGGCGGAGGCTCCCGATGCTCTCGAGAAACGTCGATGCGCCGTTCAGAAGTCATTGACGGCAAAGGTTACTTATTGCTCCAACCTTTTGCTGCAGGTCCGCAAGGGCTTTGGCAGCCAGTTCAGTACCCAATTGTTTGTACGTCGTGATGTCGGCCATCTTTTCGGCGAAACAGGTGCAATAGGTTTGGATTTGCTGCTGGGTAATAGCTTGGTTGAGTGAGGCCTGCTTTCGAACGCAAGCAAACTGGGCGTCGGCGATGAATGATTTTCGAGCTTCGCCACCGATTGCTTCGTCGCGAGAGAACACAAACTCTCCGTAGGCAAAAAGGCCGACGAAAATTGTGACAAAGAGCGCCGCGAACGTGACTGCCCCCCGGATGGCACTTGCGTTCGACTTAGCTTGCTCCCTTTTGAAAACGTTTCGTATGGCTGCAATCACCACAAATAATAATGGCGCGGCGAGAACCTGCCCACCTAAAGCGCTAATCGTTTCCGCACTCCGAGTGTGGGCGTAGTTTGCTAGTTCAAAGCCTCGACCGTTCACGGCCTGAAGTAACAAGATGGCAGCGCTGAGACCAACGCCAATATTGGCGCTTCTCCAAAGGCTCCACCTTTGCGCCTCACGATGCCCGATCGCCTCGTCCATAGTCATGCCCTTCTCCTCCAAGTCGCCGCAGTAGCTGTCATAGGTTGAATTCGTTATATCTTGCAAGTATGGCATCGCTTTCGAACTGGGGACATGAAGCCTTTTCATGGCGAAACGGGCTAATGAAGCAATCGAGATTGAGCGAAGACTTGATGGCAGGCCGAAAGGCAAAATACCCCGGGGCAGCCGTCAGAGCATCATCGCTGATCTGCGAAGGCTGGCCGATCTGGCGGAAGCAAGTGGTGACAGGGTTTCCGCAGTCCGGGCGCGCTGAAGCTTGCATGGAACGTCGCGCACCACGTCCCTGCCAATACGAGGCAGCCTTCCATCGATACCGTCATTTACTCGAGGCTACGCCCTCCCGGGCTTCGTAGCGTGAGGGGAGGTTGGAGGATGCCGCGCTCTCCCCAAGGCGGGTGGGAATGGACAGGTGCCACTGGCGGAGGCATTGCTGCTTCCTCTGAAATCACCCACCGACACCGCCAGCCAACTCCAGCCGCCGCCCTATCCCGATGCTCTCGAGAAACGTCTCATCATGACTGACGACCAGCAGTGCGCCGTCATAGGCACGCAGCCCGGCCTCGACCGCTGATATCGAATCTATGTCGAGATGGTTGGTCGGCTCGTCGAGGATCAGCAGCGGCGGCGGTGCGGAGCCGAGAACGCAGGCAAGGCCGGCGCGCAGCAATTGTCCGCCGCTCAACGTCGAGACAACCTGCAGCGCCGCGTCGGCCCTGAACATGAAGCGGGCGAGGGCGGCCCGGCAGGTGTTTTCATCGGCCTGCGGGTTGATCCGGCGGAAATTGTCGCGGATCGAGGCTGAGGGATCGAGAAGGCTGACCTTCTGATCGAGCATCGCAAAGCCGGTCATCACGGCGACGGTGCCGGCCCAGGGCTTGAGTTCGCCGGTGAGAAGCGAAAGCAGCGTCGTCTTGCCAGAGCCGTTCGGCCCGGTGACGGCAATGCGTTCCGGCCCTTTCACCTCGAAGGAGAGATCGCGGATGACCGGGTCACCCGGCCGATAGCCGACTGCAACGCCTTCCATCTTCAGCACGGTCTTATTGGTGGCGAGCCCGGTCCGTGGCAGGAGCACCGACAAGGGCTGGAGGACCTCGATCTTCTCGCGCGCCGCCTTTGCGTCTTCCTGTGCCGCCGAGCGCCGGCGTTCGGCAAGACGGGCGTTGTCGCCGCCGGTCGTTTCGCTCCGCTCCTTCATGCCGCCGAGCATGATGCGGGGGATGCCGCCCTTGGCGGCTATCTTGCGCCCAGTGCTGTCCCTGTGCGCCTGACGCTCCACAGTCGCCTGCGCCTTCCGTGCTACCTCGGAAATGCGCTTTTCGGCATCGGCGAGATCGTGTTGGGCGGCCGCAAGTTCCAGTGCCCTGCGCTCGCGGTAATGGCTCCAGTTGCCGCCATAGCGGGTGGCGCCGAGTGAGGTCAGCTCGACGATCGCATCCATGCTTTCGAGCAATTCCCGGTCATGGCTGACGATGACCGCGCCGGCCCGCCAGCCCGATATCAGTGCGATCACCGCCTCGCGGCCGTCGCGGTCGAGATTGTTCGTCGGTTCGTCGAGCAGCAGAAAATCCGGTTCGGTGAAAACCAACGCGGCAAGCCCGGCCCGGGTCCGCTGCCCGCCGGAGAGCGCGGCAAGCGGCGTCTGCGGCTCTGCGTTGAGCCCCGTGCGATCAAGCGCAGCGGCCATGCGCGCCTCCAGCGTCCAGTCCGCGGATAAAAGTTCGTCGGCCGTTGCCGTGCCGGTTTCGGCCCGCTGAAGGACGGCGAGCGCATCGGTCGCGCCGAACAGATCGGCGACGGTTTCATCGGGTGCCACCTGCACGTTCTGGCGCAGGATGCCAAGGCTGCCGCTGACGGACAGCGTCCCCGACTGCGGCCGGATGCCGCCGGAGACGAGCTTGAGCAGCGTCGTCTTGCCGACGCCGTTGCGCCCGACGAGGCCAGTGCGGTCAGTCCCGAAACTCAGGTCGAGATCGGAAAAAAGCGGCCGTCCGTCAGGCGTGGCCCATGAAATTTGCGAGAGAGTGATGGATGCAGGCATGGATGTGGATTTCCCCGTTGGCAAGGCGAACTGGCATTGCGATCGGGTTGAAATCCATTGCGGCACACATCCTGTTGAAATGGTCGATGGCGGGTAATTTAGGGGAGGAAAGCAGGTGATTCAAGGCAGGGAACAATCACGCTTTCTTCCAGAAAGCCGCCCCTCACCCTAACCCTGCCGGGGTCGAGCCGCTTGTCTCGACCCGTCCTTCGGACCCCCGTAAACGGGGCGAGGGGACGTGCCCTGCGAGGCGCTGGTGAGTACGGAGAGTCGCGGCAAGCCTCCTTCGCCCCGCAAGCGGGGAGAAGTGCCGGCAGGCGGATGAGGGGCTTACAGCGCGCCGCCTGCGAATAACTACCGCTTCAAGCTCCCCAGGATCCCGCGCACCAGCGCCCGGCCGACCTGGGTTGCCACCGTGCGCGCCACGCTCTTCATCGCTGCCTCCACCACCGTTTCGCGCTGGTAGCCGGAAGAGCGGCCGCGCGATTGGCCGCGACCCTGCTGGTTGTCGTCATTGCTGCCGCCGAAGCCCGGCAGGCTCCAGCCGGATGTGCTGTCCGGCTGCTGCTCGGCCGCTTCCTCCTGTGCCCGCTTGGCGGCGTCGGCATTCGCCGCCTTCTTGGCGCGCGTCGCCAGGATCTCGAAGGCGGATTCGCGGTCGATGTCCTCGTCATAGACGCCGAGCACCGGGCTCCGGTCCATGATCTGCTGGCGTTCACCATCCGTCAGCGGGCCGACGCGGCCGGAGGGCGGGCGGATCAGCGTGCGCTCGACGATCGATGGCGCCCCCTTGGCCTCCAGCGTCGAGACCAGGGCCTCGCCGGTGCCGAGATTGGTGATGACGGTGGCGCAATCGAAGGCCGGGTTCGGGCGGAAGGTATCGGCCGCCGTCCTCACCGCCTTCTGCTCGCGCGGCGAATAGGCGCGCAGCGCGTGCTGCGCCCGATTGCCGAGCTGGGCGAGCACCGTTTCCGGCACGTCGAGCGGGTTCTGCGTCACGAAATAGACGCCGACACCCTTGGAGCGGATCAGCCGTA
Source organism: Rhizobium ecuadorense (assembly GCF_001187535.1). GTDB lineage: Bacteria > Pseudomonadota > Alphaproteobacteria > Rhizobiales > Rhizobiaceae > Rhizobium > Rhizobium ecuadorense. The sequence continues at coordinate 104,595 of NZ_LFIO01001267.1, read as the reverse complement.
CCACTTGCTCGACACGTTCCGTCAGCACCTTCGGCGCGTCGTTGAACAGCAGATGCGCTTCGTCGAAGAAGAAGACGAGCTTCGGTTTTTCAGGGTCGCCGACCTCCGGCAGTTCCTCGAACAGTTCCGAGAGCAGCCAGAGCAGGAAAGTGGCGTAAAGGCGCGGGTTCATCATCAGCTTGTCGGCGGCAAGCACCGAGATCTGACCGTAGCCATTATTGCTGGTGCGCATGATGTCGGAGATCTTCAGGGCCGGCTCGCCGAAGAAATGTTCCGCGCCCTGCTGTTCGAGAACGAGCAGCGCCCGCTGGATCGAGCCGACCGAGGCCTTGGAGATCAGCCCGTACTGGGTGGAAAGTTGGGTGGCGTTCTCGCCCATATAATTGAGCAGCGAGGTGAAATCCTTGAGGTCGAGCAGCGGCAGCCCGGCCTGGTCGGCGATCTTGAAGGCGATGTTGATGACGCCTTCCTGCGGTTCGGAGGCATCCATCAGCCGGGCGAGCAGCAGCGGCCCCATCTCGGCGACGGTAGTGCGCACCCGGTGACCCTTCTCACCGAACAGATCCCAGAAAATCACCGGGAACTGGTCGAATTCATAATCGGTGAAGCCGATCTGCTCGGCCCGCTTGGTGAGGAAATCCTTGGCCTCGCCCCTGGCGGCGATGCCGGAAAGGTCGCCCTTGATGTCGGCGGCAAAGACCGGCACGCCGGCCCGGGAGAAGCCTTCGGCCAGCACCTGCAGCGTCACCGTCTTGCCGGTGCCGGTGGCGCCGGTGACTAGGCCGTGGCGGTTGCCGAATTTGAGGTCGAGATACTCAGGCTTGTTGATGCTGTCGTCGGGATTGCGGCTCGCGCCGATGAAAATCTTGCCATCCTCGATCATCCGCAATTCTCCCTTCGGCGCTGCCGCTCTTTGTCGGAAGACTGGCTTGCGCCGCCTTCATCGAACCATCGTTTCTCTGTTATAAGCAGGCAGGCGGATGCGGACAACTGTTTGCATCGAAAGCAAAACCGGACATTGAGTTGCGCTCGAATCTCGATTAACGCTGACGTTAACGTCAAAAAATAGCAGGAGGCTGACGATGAATGAAATTGTGACCCAGATCGCCGATCGTGTGGGTATCGCGCCTGATCTGGCCGAAAAGGCGCTCGGCATGATGCTCGGCTTTCTGCAGCGCGAGGCGGCCGACGGCCCGGTCGCCCGGATGATCGAGGCAATCCCCGGCGGCGCCGATCTCGTCGCCCAGTTCAACGGCGAAAGTGCCGGCGGCGGTGGCGGTCTGCTCGGCGGGCTGATGAGCGCGCTCGGCGGCGGCGGCATCATGGGCCTCGGCCAGCAGCTGATGGCTGAAGGCCTCGGCATGGGCGAGATCACCTCGCTCGCCAAGGAAACCATCGCCATCGCCAAGCAATATGCCGGCGAAGAGGTCGTCGACGAAGTCGTGGCTTCGGTGCCGGGGCTCAGCCAGTTCGTCTGATACACAGAGTCGAAAGGAGCCTCGCGGCGTCGCTGCGGGGCTCTATACTGCTCGCCAAACTTTGATCATCTGCGCCCGCTCTATGGGGAACAATGAACGCATATCGTCTGTTTCTGTCGCATCGCCGACACCAGAAGGAATAGGATCATGCGCAGGTTTATTGCAGCAACGACGATCGCTCTCCTCAGCCTCTCCGCCCCGGTTCTTGCCCAGTCGAATATGGGCATGGACGCCAGCGGCCGGATCGACGGCACGCCGCCGCTTGGCACAGCACCAGGCGCCGAGACCCAAAGCGGGCTGGTCATTCCGCTCGACTCGATCGAAACCGGCAGCGTCGACAACGGCGCCCCGAACGGACGGGTCGATTGGGCGCGCTGCCCGCCGCGCAAGGCCCGTGGCGCGCTTGCCACCGAAGGCGGCAATAGCGGCGCCTCCGTCAGCGCGGCCTGCCGCGATCGATAACACAGGAGCGTTCTATTTGCCGTCCTTGCCGTTGCGATGCAGCAGGACGCCAAGTTCGTGCCATTGCCGCCCGTCGCGCTCGATGAGGTGATCGGCGCAGTCCGGTCCCATGCTGCCCGGCGTGTAAGCGTCGGGTGTGCTCGGGTCCTTCGCCCAGATATCGAGGAAGGGCTGCACCGCCGCCCAGCCGGCCTCGATGCCGTCGGCGCGCTGGAACAGCGTCTGGTCGCCGATGAAGAGATCGTAGAGCAGCGATTCATAACCGGTGGTCTTGCCGATATCGAATTTGTCGGCATAGCGGAAATCGAGTGAAACCGGCGTGGTATCGACCGAAAGCCCCGGCGACTTGATCGAGATTTCCATGCTCATGCCCTCGTCCGGCTGCACCTGGATCACCAGCCGGTTCGGCGGCAGGCGGCGATTGACCTCGGTCTCGCGGAACTGCGCGAAGGGCACCGGCTGGAAGGTGATGACGATTTCGGTGTCGCGCGCCGTCAGCGCCTTGCCGGTCCTCAAGTAGAAGGGCACGCCCGCCCAGCGCCAGGTATCGGCATAAAGCTTCAGCGCCACATAGGTCTCGGTCCGGCTGTCGGGCGAAACGTCCTTGCTGTCGCGATAGGCCGGAAGGTCGGCGCCGTTGAGCGGGCCTGCGCCATAGGCGCCGCGCACGCCATGCGTCTTCGCCTCTTCGGGCGTATAGATGCGCAATGCCTTCAGCACCTTGCTCTTCTCGTTGCGGATCGCTTCGGCATCGAAACTGTTCGGCGGTTCCATGGCAATCATCGCCAGCAGCTGGAACAGATGGTTCGGCACCATGTCGCGCAGCGCGCCTGTCGCATCGTAGAATTTGCCGCGGCCGCCGACATCGACGATCTCGGCGGCGGTGATCTGCACATGGTCGATATAGCGGCTGTTCCACAGCGACTCGATGATCATATTGGCAAAACGCGCCGTCATCAGGTTCTGCACCGTCTCCTTGCCGAGGAAATGATCGAGCCGGTAGACTTGGCTTTCGCCGATCTGGGCGAGAATCTGCGCATTGAGCGCCCGCGCCGAGGCGAGATCGGTGCCGAACGGCTTCTCGATGGCGACGCGGCGGAAGGTGCCGTCCTTTTCATCGGTCAGGCCATGGGCGGCGAGTTTCTCGACGATCGAGCCGAAGAAGGACGGCGGCACGGCGAGATAGAAGGCGGCGTTGGCATCCGGCCCCAGCCGTTTGCCGATCTCGAGGAAGATATCGTCCTTGGTGAAATCCCCGGCCATATAGGAAATGCGCCGGCGCAGGCTCTCCCAGACCTCGTCCTGTTGCGTCTGCTCCTCACCGCTCAGATGCTTTAGGAATTCGTCGAGCCGCTTGCGCAGGAATTCGTCATCGCCCGGCTCGATGCCGATGCCGAGAATGTGGAGATCGTCACCGACGAGGCGGCCGCGCGTCAGATTGATGATCGCCGGCACCAGCAGCCGGCGCGTCAGGTCGCCGGTGGCGCCGAAGATGACGAGGGTGACCGGCGGGGTAGGGGTAGCGTCCATATGTGTCATCTCCTTTTCCGGCCGACTATAATGCGCGCCGGTTTCGCCGCAACATATGAGAGCGAGGGATAACAGGCATTTGACAGCTTGCGGGGCCTGCCCCTCATCCGCCTGCCCAAGACCCCTCCCCAACCCCTCCCCACAAGGGGGAGGGGCTAAGCTGCGCTGGCTGCTACCCTTCTACGAATTGCTGCGATGGAAATTATGTGAAGCATTGCAGCATGTTAGTCCCTCCCCTTTGTGGGGAGTGGTTGGGGAGGGGTCTTGGATCGGCCTAAACCGGAGCACTGATCAGCGCCCGCCTACCTCTTCACCGCCACCATGAAAATCCGCGGAAACCGCAGCAGCACCCGCCCGTCCGACATCTTCGGATAAGCCTTTTCCACCCGTGCAAGATAATCCGCCAGAAAGGCCTCGCGATACTCCTCACCGGCCCGGGCGAGATAAGGCATCAGCCCAGTGCCCTTCACCCATTCGACGATCGCTGCCGCATCCGCCATCGGGTGATTGTAGATGGTGTGCCAGATATCGACGCGCGAGGCTTTGCCAATCAGTCTGGAGTAGTAGGCGGACGGCGCAGGCAAACCCTTGCGGCGTACGCTCTTTCCCTCGAAGGCGCTCTTCCAGGGGCCGTTATTCGCCGTCTCCTCCATCAGGAGATGAGTGGGTTCGCCAAGATTGTCGGGCATCTGCACCGCCAGCGCCCCGCCTGGGGAAAGCCCGTCCATCAGCCGGTCGAAAATATCGAGATGATCGGGCAGCCACTGGAAGACGGCATTGGCAAAGAGCAGGTCCGTGGGCTCGGTCGGCTTCCAGCTGCCGAGATCGGCCTCGGCGAAGGCGGTGCCCGGAAGCCGCTTGCGGGCTGCCTCCAGCATGTTGAGATCGCTGTCGAGGCCCGAGACGCCCTCGGCACCATAACGCTCGATGATGAGTTCGGTCGAATTGCCCGGCCCGCAGCCGAGATCGACGGCGCGGCGGATGCTCTGCAGCGGCACTTGCGCCAGAAGGTCGCGTGCCGGTCGTGTGCGTTCGTCCTCGAATTTCACATATTGGGTGGCGGACCATGCCATGGCGGTACCTCCTGGTGTCGGGCCACGTCTTCCCTTTGGCGAATACGGATCTTGTCGACGTTGCGGCCGGGTCGGACCGCTTCGAGGCGCGACATAAGGCGCCCGCAACCTTCACTCCGCGGACACGAGTATCTTGTCCACGCGTCTGCCGTCGAGATCGACGACTTCGAAGCGCCATCCATCCCTCGTGAAGCTCTCCCCCAGTTCGGGCAGATGCTTCAGCTCTTCCAGCACCAGGCCGGCCACGGTCTGATATTCGAGATCGTCATCGAGCTTGAGGTTCAGGAATTCGGCGAATTCGTCGATCGGCGTCCAGCCGGATACCAGGTAGGAACCGTCGTCCCGGCGAGCGATGGCCTGTTCATCCACCGGTCCCTCCTGGAGAGCGCCCATGATCGCTTCCAGAATGTCGCCTGAGGAAACGATCCCTTCGAAATGGCCGTACTCGTCAAAAACCAGCACCATGTGGACCGGCGATTTCCGGATGGCTTCAATCACATGGATGGCGGTTGAAAGGTCGGAAACCACCGGCACGTCCTGCGTCAGAGCCTTGATATCGGCGCTGCCGTGTTCCGACATCGAGTCGTAAAAGTCCTTGACCGGAAGGATGCCGATCACCTCGTCCGAACTGCCTTTGCGAACGGGCAGCCGAGACCGTTTCGTCCGGTGCAACTGCGCCCGGATTTCATCAAGGCTGTCGTCGATATCGATAATTTCGACGTCGCGCCGGGGCGTCATCAGCGCCCGGGCGGTGCGGTCCGCCAGCCGCATGACGCCCGATATCATCGCCGACTCTTCGCTTTCGATCACGCCGGCCGACTGCGCTTCGGCGAGAACGGTTTTGATCTCCTCGTCGGAGACATTGTCGCCGCTTTTGCCTGTTTGGCCGAGGAGCTTCAGCACAAGATTTCCGGAGGCGTTCAGAAGCCAGACGAGCGGCAGCGCGATTTTGGAAAGCACCGCCATGGCGGGTGCGACCTTCGCCGCAACGGCTTCGGGTTCCCGCAACGCGATCTGCTTTGGCACGAGTTCGCCGACGATCAAGGAAAGATAGGTGATGGCGACGACGACCGAACCGACGCCGACGGCGTCCGCGGCCGTCGACGACATTCCCTGCGTCTGCAGCCATCCCGCGAGGCGGCCCCCGAGCGTGGCCCCCGAAAAAGCGCCGGAGAGAACACCGACCAGCGTAATGCCGATCTGCACCGTGGAGAGAAAGCGGCCGGGGTTTTCGGCAAGTTTGATGGCTTGCGCCGCCCCCTTGCTGCCATTGTCGGAGAGAACCTTCAGGCGGGCCGTTCGAGAAGACACAACAGCCAACTCCGACATGGCGAGCACACCATTGAGGATGGTGAGAAGCACCACAATTCCAATTTCCAGAAACACGGGGACCCTATTCGTTGAGGTTTCAATGCCGCATTGATCAGGCGACGCGGCCAAGCATTCGAAGAGACGCTATATCAGCATCGCCCTTCGTCTTTCCATCGTCGTATTAACATCGAGGCGGCCCGTCATTCGCAATGATCTGGAAGAAGGCTGCTCCCTGCGGGATATGCTCAAGGCGAGGCGGAGATCATCGCACGGTCTACAGCGGTTGCCACCTTCCTCGGTCGGGAAATCCCGACTGGAACGGGCGGAGCTTGTACTGGACGGGTCGCTGTCGGGCATGTCGCAATTTTGGCGGTGAAACGGTGCCGACGCAAGAGGCGTCCAGCAAAAATCATAGTACCGCATTGATATGACAGTTTCGAAAAGGTCGGCGGGCCCACGTTCCGGCCGGCAATTTCTGCGGGATTTTTCGCATTTCTGCATGATGCCGAACCGCTCGAAACGGTCCGGCATCATGTATGCGCGCATCAGGCCGCCAGGATCGTAATCCCGTAGGCATTGGCGGCTGCCGTCATACGGGCGATGGTCTCCGCCGAAGGGCTGGCCTTCGGAGGCTCCGTCACGCCTTCCGCTTCGATGAATTCGGCCATGTCGCGATCGACGACCGCGGAAAAGATTGCGGGGGCGGTCCCGCGATTGGAATAGCCGTGCACCACGAAAGGCGGGATGCTGACGATGTCGCCGGCGCCGGCCTCGATCTCTTCAGGGCCGTTGTCGGTCAGCCGCCAAATCGTGAGCCGTCCTTCGAGAATGCGGAACACCTCGGGGCTCGCATGCGCATGTTTCGGCGTCCGGCTGCCTGATGGTACGGTGACGTCGAAGATGTTGAGCCAGTTTCCGCGGATACGAACCCGTCGTTCGACCCGGTCGCCGAGGACGAAGAAGCGCTTCGCTTCGTCGTCGGCATGCGTTTTCACAAATGAGTTGGACATCATGTCTCTTTCTTCTTCTTGGCTTTTTCTTGCGGACGCAGCCGTTAGGCCTTTGTGCCGTCTTTGGCAACCACCGCAATAATGCGTGTTGGCAAACCAATGGCCCCGATATCGGTGCGGCGGGACGCTTTCGCAAGACCTGCCAGGCGGTGGCAAGAGCTGGTTGTTCGCTCCGCCTGCCCTTGCCATGCGTTCGTGCCAAAGCGGGAAGCCAGAGAGCGATGGCTAGGGGCACGGCTTGGCTCCGTCCTTCGGACCCCCGCTGGGGGAGAAGGGGAGTCGTGGCAACGCATTGCCGGCTCTCTTTGGCCATAGCATATCGGAGGAACGAGAAGCGGAATTGCCTCACGAAAACCGCGTGATCACGCTGATGCCCGTCGCCTCCGCCTTGTCGAGCGTCATTAGCGCCGGCACTGCTTCCTCCAGGCTGATACGGCGTCCGATCAGCTTCTGCGGGGCGATCTTGCCGGCTGCCAGCATCGACAGCATGGCGTCGTAGCGCCAGGCCTGCATGCCGTGGCTGCCGTAGATCTCCAACTCGTGGCCGATCACTTGGGCCATCGGGATCTGCGGCGTGGCATGTTCGCCGAGCATCAGCCCCACCTGCACATGCCGGCCGCGCCGGCGCAGATTCTTGATCGAGTTGAAGCAGGTGGCGGGGTGGCCGAGTGCGTCGATCGAGACATGCGCGCCGCCCTTTGTGATCTCGCGCACCGCCTCCGAGACGTCGGCGACGCCAGAGGCATTGACCGTCGCCACTGCGCCGCATTCTCTGGCGAAGGCGAGTTTCTCCTCCGATATGTCGATGCCGATCGCATTGGCGCCGAGGGCGGTGGCGATCATGATCGCCGACAGGCCGACCCCGCCGCAGCCATGCACGGCGATCCATTCGCCGGGCCTGGTGCGCGCCTGATCGGCAACGGCGCGGAACGAAGTGGCGAAGCGGCAGCCGAGGCTCGCCGCCGTCGCATCGTCGATCGTGTCGGGCAGATGCACCAGATTGGTATCGGCATAATCGATCGCCACATATTCGGCGAAGGATCCCCAATGGGTGAAGCCCGGCTGGAATTGGTTCGGGCAGACCTGCTGGTTGCCGGAATGGCACTCCCCGCAATGGCCGCAGCCGGAAACGAAGGGCACGGTCACCCGGTCGCCCACCTTGAAACGCATCACGCCGCGGCCGGTGGCGACGACCTGCCCGGCAAGCTCGTGCCCCGGCACATGCGGCAGGCGGATATCGGGATCGTGTCCCATCCAGCCGTGCCAGTCGCTGCGGCAGAGCCCGCTGGCGCCGACCGATATGACGACGCCGTCCTCGGAAGGTGTCGGATCGGGCAGGGTACGGATTTCGGGCGCCTGTTCGAAGGCTTCGTAATACATCGCTTTCATCGGCGTCTTCCTTTGCTGCTGTCCCGCGATTTTTCTCTATGATCGCACGCGGCAGGCCGCCGTTCCAACATCCCATTCCATCATTTTTGCTGATGCACCCATCGCTGAAGGCGTGGGCGTCGCGCACGAATATTGCGGGCTGGACCCATCCTCCGGCATTTTCTTGCTTCCGCATTTCCCATCCGGATTTGTCCTTGACCCCGCCCGCTGCGGCGGTTTTTGCTTCCGAGCTTTACAGGGGAGGGCAGCATGGCCGTCGATACATCACCGCGTTCAACCACCTGGACTCATGTCGACGGGGAGTGGCTTTCCGGCAATCCGCCGCTGATCGGGCCGACCTCGCATGCCATGTGGCTCGGCTCCACGGTCTTCGACGGCGCCCGCTGGTTCGACGGCATAGCGCCCGATCTCGACCTGCATTGCCAGCGCATCAACCGCTCGGCGCTCGCCATGGGGCTGAAGCCGGTGAAATCATCAGAGGAAATTGCTGCGCTCGCCTGGGAAGGCGTTGGCAAATTCGATGGCGCGACGGCGATCTACATCAAGCCGATGTATTGGGGCGAACACGGCGCACCGGGCAGCATTGTCTCCGTCGATGCCGAATCGACCCGCTTCGCGCTCTGCCTGTTCGAGGCGCCGATGGGCGGTCATGCCGGCACCAGCCTCACCGTTTCGCCCTATCGCCGCCCGTCGCCTGAGACGGCGATGACCGAGGCAAAGACCGGCTCGCTCTATCCGAACAGCGGCCGCATGATCGCCGAAGCCCGCGGCCGCGGCTTCGACAATGCGCTTGTGCGCGATCTCAACGGCAATGTCGTCGAAACCGCCTCGTCGAACGTCTTCCTGGTGCGCGACGGCGTGGTGATGACGCCGGCCGCCAACCGCACCTTCCTCGCCGGCATCACCCGCGCCCGCGTCATGGACCTCTTGCGCAAGGCCGGTTTCGACGTCGTCGAAGCAACGCTGTCCGTCGAGGATTTCCTCGCCGCCGATGAGATCTTCACCACCGGCAACTACTCCAAAGTCGTCGGCGTCACCCGCCTCGACAGCTGCGATTTCCAGGAAGGCCCGGTCACCCGCAAGGCGCTGGACCTCTACATGGACTGGGCCCACGGCAGAAGCGAGAGTGAGGAGTGAGGGTGAGGAATGGTCCCGCGCAGCGGGAGCAATCGATCCAGTGAATCGATTGCAGTGACGAACGCCCGAAGCGCAAGCGCAGGGCTGGCGCGGTCGTTCCCCTTGGAGCCATCTGCAAAGCCACCAATGACAACTTCAAAACGATGGGGCCTCACCAGTACTCATCCCGCCTGTAGAAATTGCCGTAGAGGTGCGTCAGCACCGAATTGGATGCCAGTTTTTCTTCATCGCTGTCGCTATAAACATGTTTGTGTGGATCGCCTTCGCTGTAAATGAGAGCGACGAAATGATTGTAACCCGAGCCGACGATGCCCGTCGACACGTCGCGCGCATCGATGATGGCAAACTTTGGACTGTTCTGTGAAGAGCCGCTCGTGGCAGTGGCAGCTTCGAAACTCGATTTATTGAAAATGGCGTACCATAGCCAAGGATCGAATAGTGGCACGGTGACGATCGTCCCAAAGCAAACCGGAACAATGATGATGGCGATGAAGCTACTCGCCATCCCACGGAGACGACGACGAAATAGCGCGACAAGCGCGCTGATAAACCAAACGAGCAGCATGCCCACGATCGAAAGAACGAGCAGCGGCCCTACCAATAAATCGAAGACTCCTCGTAGCCCAAAGGCAAAATCAAGCGGCCAAAAATCTAAGGCGCGACCGTAGGCGGCCCACGCGGTGCCAAGAATAGCGGCGATGACCATTCGCCGAACATTCCAAATGTCTATGCGCTCAACCGACACATTCACCTCATTGTTTTTTAACGTCGAATGGTGTCCAGCGAAGTCGAGGCATTTTGATGTCCGATCGGCATTCCTGCCGAGCTCCGCTGTGTGAATTCCCCTCAGGTCATCCACTTCCGATGCTCCGCAAATCTCTCCGCCAGGAGGTCGATGAACAGCCGCACCTTGGTCGGCAGGTGGCTGCGGTTGGGGTAGACGGCGTTGATGTTGAATTCCACCGGCCGGTAGTCCGGCATGATCTTCACCAGCCGCCCGTCGGCGATGTCGTCGAACACCACGAAGCTCGGCGCCAGGAAGATGCCCTGTCCGTTCAGCGTCAGAAAACGCAGCATTTCCGCGCTGTTGGAGACGACGTTGCCGCCGATCTTGACGCTCTCCTGTTTGCCCTCGCCATCCTCGAAGCGCCATTCGTCGCCATAGGGGTAATAGGCATATTGCAGGCAATTGTGATCGGCGATCTCGGCCGGCCTTTTCGGCATCGGATGGCTCTCGAAATAGGCCGGCGAGCAGACCAGCATATGGCGCCAGGGCGTCAGCTTGCGGGCGACCAGCGAGGAATCCGGCGGTGGTACGGTGCGCATCACCAGGTCGTAGCCATCCTCGATCATGTCGACCATCCGCTCGCCGACACTGAAATCGAGCGCGATCGATGGGTAAAGCGCCATATATTCGCTGACGACGGGCAGCAGGAAGCGCACGATGGCGCTGCTGGTATAGACCTTCAGCGTGCCGCGCGGCGTGGTGTTCAGCGCCCCGGCCGTGCGATCCGCCTCATCGAGTTCTGCCAGGATCTGCGACGAGCGCTCATAGTAATATTTGCCGGTTTCCGTCAGGCTGACCTTGCGTGTGGTGCGGTTGAGCAGCCGCACGCCGAGCCGGTCCTCCAGCGATTGCACGTGATTGCCGACCATGGTCACGGACATGTTCAGCCGGCGCGCGGCAGCGGAAAAACCGCCGCATTCTACCACCCGGCCAAAGACGGCGAGGCTTGTCAGTCGGTCCATATTGTCTCCGGATTATCCGCTGAGAGTTGATGATCCTTCCCGATATAAGCAGATTATCAAAAGGAATGGCAGGGTGCATTTTCCGTCGCATCGAACAGGGCCTCGCAGAAACGGGGTGACAGACGAAGGAAACGGACGATGGTCGAGCTACCCCGCAAGCAGGTTTTCGAAAGCGCTGGAGAGGCCGAGCGGATCTTGGCCGAGGAGGCCGCTAGAGCGCCCACCGCTGAGGCACCCGCGATGCCCGTGGCCGGAACCCCGGTTGCGCAAGCGCCTGAGAAGACCGGCCGCCGGATGCTCAAGCGTGCGGTCATCGCCGCAGCACTGCTTGCCGGCGCCGCTTTCGCGGGCGATTTCGGCCATCGCTACTGGACGGTCGGTCGCTTCATCGAATCCACCGACGATGCCTATGTGAAGGCCGACTATACCACCGTCGCCCCGAAGGTTGCCGGCTATATCAGGCAGGTGCTGGTCAATGACAATGACCAGGTCAAATCAGGCCAGGTTCTCGCCCGCATCGACGACCGCGACTTTCAGGCCGCATTGTCGCAGGCGAGGGCCGATGTGAAGGCGGCCGAGGCCGCCATTACCAATATCGACGCCCAGATTGCCCTGCAGCAATCCGTCATCGGCCAGGCCAAGGCGACGATCGATGCCTCGCAGGCCTCGCTGGATTTTGCTGTGTCCGATGCCGCCCGCTCCGCCCGCCTGATCACCAACGGCGCCGGCACCCAGTCCCGCGCCGAACAGAGCCAGTCGGCCCGCGACCAGGCCGCCGCCGCCGTCGAGCGCGACCGGGCGGCTCTCGTTGCGGCTGAGAACAAGGTGCCGGTGCTCAACAGCCAGCGCCAGCAGGCAGCTGCCGAGCGCGACCGGGCGGCCGCGGCCGCGCAGCAGGCCGAACTCAACCTCTCCTATACGGATATCGTCGCCGCTGTCGACGGCACGGTCGGCGCCCGTTCGATCCGCGTCGGCCAATATGTCACATCGGGTACGCAACTGATGGCCGTCGTGCCGCTACATGCCGTCTATGTCGTCGCCAATTTCAAGGAAACGCAGCTGACCTATGTCCGTCCCGGCCAGTCGGTCGAGATCAAGGTCGACAGCTTTCCCGATATCGCCATCAAGGGTCATGTCGACAGCGTTTCGCCGGCAAGCGGTCTGGAATTCTCGCTGCTGCCGCCGGACAATGCCACCGGCAACTTCACCAAGATCGTCCAGCGTATCCCCGTCAAGATCGTCATCGATGACGAGGCTTTGAGCGGGCTGCTGCGCTCGGGCATGTCGGTCGAGCCTGAAGTCGATACCAAGGCTGCCCAGAGCGAGGCTTCCCAGGCCTCCGGACAAGCCGAGGAGGAATTATCCAGCCACGCTGGATGATCCTTCTCCTCCCGAAATATCGCCGAACCCCATCGTCGGAAAGTTTCCGCAACAGTCGGAAGGAGATAGGTCATGGCCACTCTTCAGATCGCAGCAAACGGCAATTCGCTTGCGCGCCCCGCCGCTGCAGTGCCCGCGACGCCTGCCGTCATGAGCCCGCTACGCGTGTGGATGGCTGTTGTCGGCTCGACGCTCGGCGCCTTCATGGCGGTGCTCAACATCCAGATCGTCAATGCCTCGCTTGCCGATATCCAGGGCGCCATCGGCGCCGGCACGGATGACGGCGGCTGGATCTCGACCTCCTATCTGATCGCCGAGATCGTCGTCATTCCGCTCAGCGCCTGGCTGGCGCGCGTCTTTTCGCTGCGCAGCTATCTGCTGGCCAACGCCATCCTGTTCCTGATCTTTTCCGTTGCCTGCGCCTTCGCGGCAAACCTGCAGCAGATGATTATCCTGCGCGCCATTCAGGGCTTTGCCGGCGGCGTGCTGATCCCGATGGCCTTCACCATCATCATCACCCTGCTGCCCAAGGCGAAGCAGCCGATCGGCCTTGCCCTCTTTGCCCTGTCGGCCACCTTCGCACCGGCGATCGGCCCGACGATCGGCGGTTACCTCACCGAGAACTGGGGCTGGGAATATATCTTTTACGTCAATCTGGTGCCCGGCGCGCTGATGGTCGGCCTGCTCTTTGCCTCGCTCGACCGGGCGCCGATGAACCTGAAGCTGCTTTTCAACGGCGACTGGCCTGGTATCGTCACCATGGCGATCGGCCTGGCCGCTTTGCAGACCGTGCTGGAAGAGGGCAACAAGGAAGACTGGTTCGGCTCCGATTTCATCCTGCGGCTGACGGTTGTCGCCGCTGTCTCGCTGACGCTGTTCATCGTCATCGAGCTGAGAGCGGCTCATCCGCTCCTGAACCTGCGTCTGCTGCTGCGCCGCAATTTCGGCTTCGGCATCGTCGCCAACTTCCTGCTCGGCATCGCGCTTTATGGTTCGGTCTTCGTACTGCCGATCTACCTCACCCGTATCCAGGGCTATAATTCCGAGCAGATCGGCATGGTGCTTGCATGGACAGGCATCCCGCAGCTGCTGCTGATCCCGCTGGTGCCGCGGCTGATGAAGCGTTTCGACGTCCGCCTGCTGATCGTCGTCGGCTTTGCCCTGTTTGCCGCCTCGAACTTCATGAACGTGCATATGACCGGCGACTATGCCAGCGACCAGCTGTTCTGGCCGAATATCGTGCGCGCCATCGGTCAGGCGCTCGTCTTCACGCCGCTGTCGGCGATCGCCACATCTGGCATCGAGCAGGAGAATGCCGGCTCGGCGTCCGCCCTCTTCAACATGATGCGCAATCTCGGCGGGGCGGTCGGCATTGCCTCGCTGCAGACCTTCCTGTCGAAGCGCGAACAGTTCCATTCGAACATCCTGACCAACTCGGTCTCGGTCTTCGAGGAGGCGACCCGCGATCGTGTCGCGAGGTTGACGGCCTATTTCATGAACCACGGCGTCAGCGATCAGGCGCTCGCCAGCCACAAGGCCGTCGTCGCCATCGCCCTCAAAATACGCAGGCAGGCCAATATCATGGCCTTCAGCGACACCTTCTTCCTGCTCGGCGTCGCCCTTGTCGTCGCCCTGCTGGCAAGCCTGCTGCTCCGGAAACCCGGCCAACTCTCCGGTGGCGGCGCTCACTAACGCCGCCTGCCCGAAAGGAGGAGAACACGATGACAACTGCGATCCATGCCCCCGATCTCGACCGGTTTCAGCCAAGGGCTGCCGGCAATGCCGTCAGCACCGGCGCGTTGCTCTCCATCATCGAATGGCTCTCCGGCGACGAATGCCATGCGCTCGACGAGGCGGGCCTTGTCTCCGGCCTTGGCCGCAGGCTTCAGGCGTTTGGCCTGCCGGTGGACCGGTTGACCCTGCATCTGATGACGCTGCATCCGGAGTTCATCGGCCGCACCATCGCCTGGGCGCCGGGCGAGCCGGTCGAGATCCACGACCGCGAACACGGCGCCCGCGTTGCGATTGCCAATACGCCGCTGCGCAAGGTCATGGACACCCGCGAACCGCTGGTCGTCGGCGCCGGCGAAAGCGCACATGGCCGCTGGCAGCATATCGATGTCTTTGCCGATCGCGGCCTGATGCAGCTCGTCATCGCGCCGCTCTGCAATGGCGACGGCCCGGTCAGCGCCGCCGTCTTCGGCACCACGCGGCCGGGCGGTTTCACCGCCTCCGAGCGGCAACTGATCGAACGCATCCTGCCGGCCCTGCGCAATACCAGCGAGCTGCGCATTCTTCGCCAGGTCGAGCTCAGCCTGCTCGACACCTATATTGGCCCGCTGACGGCAAGCCGGATTCTGGCCGGCCGCATTCGCCGCGGTGAGATCGAATCGATGCAGGCGGCCCTTCTGCTCTGCGATCTGCGCGGCTTTACCGAACTGTCGAACCGGCTGCCGGGCAGCACCGTGCTCGGCCTGCTCAATGCCTATTTCGACAGGATCGTACCGGCCATCACCCGCGAGGGCGGCGAACTGCTGAAATTCATGGGCGACGCCGTACTGGCCTTCTTCCCGGGCTACGATGCCGCCCATTCCTGCGGCGCCGCTCTCGCCTCGGCCCGCGCCATGCTCGATGAGATCGACCGTTTCCAATATGAAGGCATCGGCGTGAAGGCGGGCATCGCGCTGCATTACGGCGAGGTCAGCTACGGCAATGTCGGCTCCGGCCGCCGCCTCGACTTCACCCTGATCGGCGGCGACGTCAATCTGGTCAGCCGCATCCAGACCGCCTGCAGCGAATTGGGAGAGGCCCTGCTGATGTCGGCGCCGTTCTGCCAAGAGGCCGGGGCAGGGGATGTGGTGTCGGTCGGGGCGCATGGGTTGAAGGGGTTTGCCGAGCCGGTGAAGCTATTTACGATCGTGCGGTAGGTGTGCGGTGCTCCGCCCACCAGCGCGCACCTGCACGAAACGCAGGGCAGGCTTGCCCCAAAACGGCTTCGCTTCCCCATAGCTTTCCGCCATAGTGCCCGCGACTCAGATACCGAGGAAAAGGCCTATGACCGTGCTGTCCGACGAACAAGGCGAGATCATCCGTGAACTGGGCGTTGCCGCCGAGATCGATCCCGAGCGCGAGATCGCGCGGCGCACCAATTTCCTCAAGGATTATCTCGTCGCCTCAGGGCTGCGCGGCTATGTGCTCGGCATCAGCGGCGGCGTCGATTCGCTGACGGCCGCCTTGCTGGCGCAGAAGGCCGTGCGCGAACTGCGTGACAGCGGCCATACTGCTGAATTTATCGCCGTGCGTCTTCCCTATGGCGTCCAGGCTGATGAGGCCGATGCGCAGAGGGCGCTCGCAACGATCGGCGCCGATCGTTCGGTAGTGGTCAACATCAAGGCCGCGGCGGATGCGATGCTGGCCGCCGCTCAGGACGGCGGCCTCGCTTTCGCCGATGCCGGCCGGCAGGATTTCATCCTTGGCAACATCAAGGCCCGCCAGCGCATGATCGCCCAGTTCGCGCTTGCCGGGGCGCTCGGCAGCCTCGTCATCGGCACCGATCATGCCGCCGAGGCGGTGATGGGCTTCTTCACCAAATTCGGCGATGGCGCCGCCGATATCCTGCCGCTCGCCGGCCTCAACAAGCGCCGCGTCCGCCTGCTGGCCAAGCGGCTCGGTGCCCCGGACGAGCTGGTCTTCAAGGTTCCCACAGCCGATCTTGAGGACCAGCGGCCGCTGCGCCCCGACGAGGAGGCCTATGGCGTCAGCTATGACGAGATCGACGATTTCCTCGAAGGCAGGCCGGTCGGCGAGATCGCCCGCCGCCGCATCCTCGCCGCCTATCGCGCCACCGGCCACAAGCGCGCGCTGCCGGTGGCCGTCAACGCCCTCTGAGGGTTTGGTTTACGGTCGAACCGGCGAGCCGGTCCGACCGGACGATGCGACGTAGGCATGCGGGGCGAAGTAGACGCCACCGGCATCGAAGGCTTCGAGGTCTTCGGCCTGCATCGCCTCGCGCACCTTCGGTCGCGCCGCCACACGGGCCATGAAGGCGTGCAGCGCCGGCCATTTTCTGAGATCGATTTCGATCCAGGGCGACCAGTTCAGGCAGACGAAGAGATAGGCGTCTGCCACCGTGAAGGCCTCGCCGGTGAGATAGGGTACGGCAAGACGGCCGTTCAGCCAGGCGAGCCGCTTCGATATCAACGCGCGAATCTCGGCATGCACGCTCGCATAAAGCGGGTTGAAGAGCAGCACCATCGGCTTGTGCAGCTCGGCGGTGATGAAATTCAGATAGGATTGCACCTCGTTGCGGCTGAGATTGCCGACTTCGGGCAGCATGGCTGATCCCTGCGGCACGCTGTCGGCGAGGAACTGCACGATCGCCGGCCCTTCGGTCAGCACCTTGCCGTCGTCGAGCACCAGCGCCGGCACATATCCGTTGCCGTTGACGGCGAGGTAATCCTCGCCGTCGCTCGCTTTGTGGGTTTGCCGGTCGACCTCGACGAGTTCGATATCGAGCCCCAGCTCGCGGCAGACGATATGCGGCGAAAGCGAGCAGGCTGCGGCGTTCATATAGAGTTTCATGGCGATTTCCTCTCTCTGTTCCTCTCTTGGCGCAGCCGGTCGATGCCGCCTGTCGATCCCATTGAATATTTGTACTGTTCCGCATAAAATAACTCTCGTCAAGAATTTAATGCGAAACGGTACAAAATATGAAGGATGGAAGGAAGCGTGGCCGCCCGAGGGCTTTCGACGCCAAGGCCGCACTCGGCAAGGCGCGCGACGTCTTCTGGGACAAGGGCTTCGCCGCCGCCTCGCTCGACAATCTGAGTGCGGCGACCAATCTCAACCGCCCGAGCCTTTACGGCGCCTTCGGCGACAAGGAGGATCTTTATCTCGATACGCTGGAAGGTTATCGGCAGGACGGCATGGATGCGCTCGCCGAAGCACTCGATCCGTCGCTTCCGCTGCGCGACAATCTCGCCCGCGTCTATGCCGGCGCGTTGGCGGTTTATCTGCATGGTGAAACCGCCGCCCGCGGCTGTCTGCTGATCGGCACGGCGACGGTCGAGGCGGTCGAGCGTGAACGGGTCCGCGAGGTGCTCGGCCGCAGCCTCGGCGATTTCGACGGCGAGATCGAAAAGCGCATGCGCCTTGCGGTGGAACGCGGCGAGCTTGCCGAAGGCGCCGATCCGCAGATGCTGGCAAGGCTTGCCTCCGCTGTCATGCATTCGCTTGCCGTGCGCGCCCGCGCCGGCGACAGCCGCGAGACGCTGGAAGCGATCGCCCGCTCCGGCGTCGAACTGATCTGCGGACCCGCCTAAACTCAGCCTGGGGTCTTCTGATCGCGCGGCCGCACCAGCCAGGCATAGGCAGCACCCACGACAAGCAGCACCGAGGTACCGAGGAAAACCGCCCGCATGCCGATATGCCCGCCGACGAAGCCGCCGAGGATAGGGCCGGCCACCTGGCCGACATATTGCGAGGAAATGGAAAAGCCGAGAATGCTGCCCGCCGCACTGTCCGGCACGCTGTGGCGGATGACGGCGGCGATGCAGGGCAGCAGCCCACCAAGCGCTGCCCCCATCAGGAAACGCAGGACGATCAGCTGCCAGGAGCTGGTGACGAAGGCCTGCGGGATCAGCAGCAGCCCGGCGACGGCGAGCGCCCCTGAGATCACCGGCCAGTGGCCGATCCTGTCGGCAAGCCGGCCGAGCCATGAGGCCGAAAGAATGCTGCCGAGGGCGGCCGCCGACATGACGATGCCGGAGATCATTGTCACCTCATCGGCGGCCGGCACGATCTGCGCGACATAGACGGTGATGATCGGCTCGATCGACATATTGGCGAACATCAACAGCATGCCGGTCGCCAGCATGGCGATCACAGGCCGCCTATCGCTGATGGATTTCCAGCCGCCGCTTGCCTTGGCGGCCTGTTTGCGGGCCGGCGATTTCTCCTCCTTGATCAGCAGGGCGGTGGCGAGAAAGGCGAGGAAGATCATCGCCCCGGCGGCGAGAAACGTGCCGCGGATGCCGATAACCGGCGGCAGCACCCCGCCGATCAGCGGCCCGACAAGATTGCCGGCCATGATGCCGGAAGAAAGCACGCCGAGCGCCCAGGCCGAGCGGTCTTTCGGCGTCTGCGTCGCCACCAGCACCATCGATCCGGAGGAATAGCCGCCGGCAAGCCCGACGAAGAGGCGCAGTGCCACCAGCTGCCAGACATTGCCCGCCATGCCCATCAGTGAAATCGCCACCGTCATGCCGAGGCTGGCGCGCACCAGCATCAGCTTGCGCCCGTAAATATCGCCGAGCCGGCCCCAGAGCGGCGCAACGAGCGCCGCGGCCAGGAAGGTGGCGCCATAGGCAATGCCCGACCATTGCACGATTGCCGCATGGTCGCTGACGCCGAGTTCCTCGACATAGAGCGGCAGGAAGGGCAGCAGCAGCGTCATCGCCACGATGGTGGTGAAGGAGCCGATCAGCGAGATGGCGAGGTTGCGCTTCCAGTAGATCGAGCCTGTCCTGACGCTCGCCGCGTCCAATTGCGTATCGGTCATTCCTTGCCTCGGCATCGATCATGAGGGCGCGATTGCGCCGAAACTGGATCATCTCGGATAAAAGTGCTAGATATACTGATTGCAAGATGCAATCGGTTAATCGGAGGATATTGCCATGAACGATATGCGCACGAGGCGGCAGATCGTCCGCGATCTCTACGCCGCCTATCTGGCTGACCGCAAGGATAAAGTCGGCGCCATGCTGACGGAGGATTTCACCTTCTCCAGTCCGCGTGACGATCATATCGACCGGGCGACCTATTTCGAGCGCTGCTGGCCGAAGCAGCCGGTCTTCCGCGCTATCACAATCGAATTCCTGGCGGTCGAAGGCGACGAGGCGGTTGTTCGCTACCGTGCCGATAAACTCGACGGCGGCAGCTTCGGCAACGTTGAGAGCCTGCGCTTCCGTGGTGATAAGATTGCTTCCGTGGAGGTCTATTTCGGCCGGAATCTGTAGTCCGGGCGGTACCGTTTAAAGAAGCCTTATCGCCGAAGTGGCGATGATGACCATCGAGACCGCCACCATCAGCGCCCGCACCGGCAGCCGCTTGACGAGGATGGCGCCGAAAGGGGCGGCGATGACGCCGCCGATGATCAGGCCGATCGCCGAATTGAGCTCCGACCAGCCGAGCGTCAGGATGAAGGTCAGCGAAATCGTCAGCGTCACCGCGAATTCGGTGAAATTGGTGGAACCGATCACCCGCTTGAGATCATGGCCGCGGCCGACGAGCGTGCTGGTGACGACGGGTCCCCATCCGCCGCCGCCGATCGCATCGAGAATGCCGCCGCAAAAGCCGACGGGCGGCACCGCCCAGTCGCGCACCTCACGCTTGCCCGGTGGCCGAAAGGCCTTGTAGAGGATCAACAGGCCGATGGCGATCAGATAGGCCGACACGAAGGGCGCGATCACCTTGCCGTCGATATTGGCCAGCAGATAGGCGCCGATCGCGCCGCCGATCATGCCGGCCGGTGCCAGCCGCGCCACCAGCCGCCAGTCGACATTGCGATGATAGGCATGCGAGATCCCCGATGCGGCGGTCGTGAACATCTCCGTCACATGCGTCATGGCGCTGGCATTGGCCGCCGGCACGCCGAAGGCGAGAAGGCTCGTCGTCGACAGCACGCCGAATGCCATGCCGAGTGCGCCATCGACGATCTGCGCACAGAAGCCCACCACGATGAAAAAGAAGATGTCCGATGTCATACGGTCCCCTCAGACGAACGGTAGCATCAGAATCTGCGATGCGGGAAAAATTCTGATGTCAGGCGGAAAGTCCGCGCTGCTTCAGCCGGACGATCTTGAAGAAGCCGTTTGGAAAGACCGGCATTATATCGGTCGCGGAAAAATCACCGCGCCGCTCCGCCCATGCGAGGATGCGATGGATGCGAAAGGCGGAGGACCAGCCGATGTGACGCACGAGCGGCGCCACCGCCGCCTCGATCGCGCCCTGCAGGCCTGCGCCGTCGCCGAGCTTGCTGGCGAGAATGATCTCGCCGCCCGGCCGCAGCACCCTGGCGCATTCGTCGAGCGCCCGCTCGGGCTCGGGGATGAGCGTGATGACGAAGGGCAGGCAAACCGCATCGAAAGACCGGTCGGCAAAGCTCAGCGCATGCGCATCCATCACCTCCAGCGACTTGACATGCTGCAGCTTGGCGCGGCGTACCTTTTCGCGTGCCCGCGCGATCATGTGTTCGGAAATATCGATGCCGGTCACCCGGCAGCGGCTGGGATAGTGACCGAGCGTCAGGCCGGTGCCGACGCCGACTTCCAGAATATCGGTGCCGGCCGCAGCGGCGAGTGCGGCCAGCTTGCGATGGCCGTCGCTGAGAATGCCGCGATAGACGCGGTCATAGACCGGCGCCCAGCGCTGATAGATTTTCTGCTGATCGTCCGCCCTGCCGCGAATCGCTGCCATCCCGCACCTCCCTGAAGCCCAGTCCTCAACTCCTAAGGGTAGCGTCCGGTTCCCCCAGAAATGTGACGGAAGGCACATATTCGCAGAGCGGATCGTACCGGGCAGCCTATCTTGCCGGCGCGAGACCAAGTTTCTTGGGGTCGAGCTCGCTGCCGATCTCGACGGTTTTCGTCTGCTTGTCGTAGACGCAGATCTGGACGACCAGGCCCTTGGCGCCTTTCGGCTTGCCCGTCACCAAAGCCAGTCCGTAATGGCTGGTGCCGAAGGGATCGACACTGGCCGCAGGGTTTTCGATCGCGACAGCCGCCGTCTTGCACTTGGCCTCGACGTCGGCCGCCAGCCGTTTCCAGGCATCGTCCGAAGAGGCATGCACTGGCCCCGAAAGCAGTGGAAGCGTGGCCATCGCCAGAAGCGGGATTATATTCCTGTTCATATTGATCTCCATTGCGGTGTGTCGCCGGGAAGCGGTTTTCGGGGCGGGCATCCCGGGCGATTTTCCCGCCCGATTCCAGCCCTGCAACTGAGGCAAATTTTCCTCCGACGGATCGTTTTTTGACATTTCGCCGGTTGCCTCTCCCCCTTTCCCCTCCTATGTTCCGCCTCACCTGCCGATGACGCAATCTATTGCAAGAGGAGATCTGATATGGCTTTCGAATTGCCTGAACTTCCCTATGATTACGAAGCGCTTGCTCCCTTCATGTCGAAGGAAACGCTGGAGTTTCACCACGACAAGCACCACAAGGCCTATGTCGACAACGGCAACAAGCTCGCCGCCGAAGCCGGCCTTTCGGATCTGTCGCTCGAAGACGTCGTGAAGAAGTCCTTCGGCACCAATGCCGGCCTCTTCAACAACGCCGCCCAGCATTACAACCACATCCATTTCTGGAAGTGGATGAAGAAGGGCGGCGGCGGCAACAAGCTGCCGGGCAAGCTCGAAGCAGCCTTCGCCTCCGATCTCGGCGGCTACGACAAGTTCAAGGCCGATTTCGCCAATGCCGGCGCCACCCAGTTCGGCTCCGGCTGGGCCTGGGTTTCCGTCAAGAACGGCAAGCTCGAAATCTCCAAGACCCCGAACGGCGAAAACCCGCTCGTCCACGGCGCCACCCCGATCCTCGGCGTCGACGTCTGGGAACACTCCTACTACATCGACTATCGCAACGCCCGCCCGAAATACCTCGAGGCTTTCGTCGATAGCCTGATCAACTGGGACTATGTCCTGGAGCGCTACGAAGAAGCCACGAAGTAAGCGGCCCCGGACTCGCAGCCCACGGGCGGCGATGTCTCAGCCTTTTTAGTTCAGCACCCGGCGCCCAAACGCCGGGTGTTTCGTTTCGTATGAAAGCCGTCACATCCCTGTCACCCGCCGCTCCTAATCACGCTCCATGTCATCTTCCGCTCTTCCCCTGTTCCGCTTCGGCATCATCGCCGACCCGCAATATGCGGCAGTCCCGCCGCATGCGACCATGGACCGCTATTACGCCAACAGCCTTGCCAAACTCGCCGAGGCGATCGAGGTCTTCAATGGCGAGGAGTTGAGCTTCGTCATGACGCTCGGCGATGTCATCGTCTCCGAAGTCGCCGCACGTCTCGGCATGCCGTCGCCCTATTACAGCTTCCACCGCCACGGCTGGCGCTTCATCGTGCTCGACGGCAACGAGGTCAGCACCTTCGCGCCCCCCGAAGAGCATCCGCATCGCGTCCTGGCGGCAAAGATGCTGGCGGAACTGCGGGCGAGGGGCGAAAGAAACGCCCATCCGTGGAACGGCGCGCTGAGCGACGAGCAGTTCGCCTGGCTCGGCGATGAGATCGCAAGCGCCGCCGCGGCCGGCGAGAAGGTAATCGTCATGAACCACTATCCGGTCTATCCCGCCGGCGAGCACGATATGTGGGACTGCGACCACATCGTCGCGCTGCTCGCCGCGCACGACAACGTCGTCGCCTATTTGAACGGCCATAACCACGCCGGCAATTACGGCAAGGTCGGCGCCTGCCATTTCGTCAATTTCAAGGGCGTGGTCGACACCGAGAGCGAAAACGCCTTCGCCATCGTCGACGTCCATCCCGACCGAATCGAAATCCGCGGCTTCGGCCGGGAAGAGAGCCGGACGCTGGCTTATTAGGTGATGATTCGCACGCCCGGTTCGTGCGATGGCTGCCCCTCACCCTAACCCTCTCCCCGTTCTGACGGGGAGAGGGGACGTGCCCTACGCGACGTTGGTGAAAAATGGAGAGCTTGCGGCTTGCCCCCTTCGCCCCGTTTACGGGGAGAAGGTGCCGGCAGGCGGATGAGGGGCAGGCGGCGATCGCAGTCCTCACATTTCACCCCGGCACAGCCTTCTCCGTCCAGCCGCTGGTCCACAACTCCCGCAGCCTGTCGCCATCGCCCTTGAAGAATTCGTCACGCGCCGCGCAGTGTTCCACCCGGTCGCTGCGGAAATTGCGGATTGCCTGGCGCAGCTCGCACCAGGCGACGATATTGGCGGTCTGCGAATAGTAGATCAGCGCGATCGGCTGGATCGTCCGCTCGCTCGCGCGGCCGAGTTCGTCGCGGTAGCCGAGCATCAGCTTGCATTCGTCGCGGATCGCCCGGCGCACGATCGCAAGGTCGAAGCCCGCCGGCTGGGCGGTCGAGCCCCAGGCATAGAGCGCCTTGCTGTCCATCGCCTGGCGAAGCGGCGCCGGCACGGCGCCGGATATCTTCCGGTTGACCCGGCGGGCGGCCTGCTTCAGCTCTTCGTCGGCGGTGCGTTCGAGCAGCGCCAGCGACAGCACGATCGCCTCCATCTCCTCGATCGAGAACATCAGCGGCGGCAGGTCGAAGCCCGGCCGCATGATGTAGCCGATGCCGCGCCCGCCCTCGATCGGCACCCGCATCGCCTGAAGGGCGGCGATATCGCGATAGATCGAGCGCACCGTCACCTCAAGCGTCTCGGCCATCGCAGCCGCCGTCATCGGTTTTCTGGCGAGCCGCAGGATCTGAATGATCTCGAAAAGCCGTGAGGCCTTGCGCATTTTGCCTCTCCCATCCCTTAGGCTCCTGACAATACACTGTCAGTTGGGTTTGCGTATAGAGCCGCCTATCGAATTGAAATCAATCAGGGTCTTTCAAAACGGCCCATGGACCGACAAGGCGGTAACTGACATGAACTACCACGAAAACCTCTGGCTCTTCTTCACCCTTCTCTTCGGCATCATTATCGTGCCCGGGATGGATATGCTCTTCGTGCTCGCCAATTCACTGACCGGCGGCATCAGGCGGGGGCTGGCGGCGACCGGCGGCATCATGGCCGGCGGCGCGGTGCATTCGGCCTATGGCGCGGCCGGCGTCGGCTTGCTCGTCACCATGCTGCCGCAGCTTTTCAACGTGCTGCTCCTCGCCGGCGTCGCCTATATGATCTGGATCGGCATTTCGCTGATCCGCAGTTCGATCACCGTCGAGGCGGTCGGGCCGGGAACGGCACGCTCCGGCTGGCGCGCCTTCCGCCAGGGTGCGGTCACCTGTCTCGTCAATCCGAAGGCCTATATCTTCATGTTCGCCGTCTATCCGCAGTTCCTGAAGCCGGAATACGGCCCGGTCTGGATGCAGGGCCTGATCATGGGCGCTATGACGGTGGCCACCCAGTTCGCCATCTACGGCACGCTGGCGATGACCGCCGGCCGCAGCCGCGATATTCTCGTCGCCAATCCCGACGCCACGGCCTTTGTCGGCCGCTTCGCCGGGCTGCTGCTGGTTGCGGTTTCCGCCTTCAGCCTCTGGCAGGGGTGGAAAAGCGCCTGAGCCTTCGCGTCCCCGACGCGGCGGCAAAAATTGCGACATCTTCAGCAGTGACCGGCGGCAGTCCTGCGGAGATGTTCTCTTATCATCGCGCGAAACTCACCGAATGTCTGGAACCCAATGTGCCGTATAACTCGGTGGACCGTCGTTGGAGAAACGCGGCACCTGCGCGCAACCGCTGCCGCACTTTCAAAGGCCGTCATCTCCGGCCTTTCCAGGATCTCCCTGGCGACGCCTTCGAGAGTAATGGGAAATACGAGCTGTCGGCGGGCGATCAGGCACTTCAGTTCGTGCAGTGTTGAGGGAGGAGAGGGCTGATGCTGTAGCATTGCAATCACTTTCGAAAGAACTCCTTTCGGGCAAGCGCGTCACGATCTCTTGCGGCGGTCGAAGTGAAATCTAGTGCGTTCCGCTCGGCTAGATCGCCTGCGGCTTGAAATCGCTGGCCGCAACCGGCATGACGCCCTGCAACAGAGCGACGGACTTCTCCAGCCCTTCCAGACTGTTCAGAAGCACGTCCTCATGCTCGATCGAAAGCCAGCCATCGTAACCGGCCATTTTCAGCCTGTAGCAGAACTGCCGCCACCATTCTTCGCCATGCCCGAAGCCCAGCGTGATGTAGGACCAGCTACGCGCCGGGATGTCCATCAGGCTGCCGTTCTCCAGAAGGCTTGTGACGGCCTGCTTCGGAGCGTTGAGGAGGGTATCCTTGGCATGAACGTGGTATATGGCGTCGCCGAGCGCTTCTGCGGCGACAAGGGGATCGGCGCCCATCCAGAAGAGATGGGACGGATCCAGGTTCGCTCCGACGATCGGGCCCACGGCTTGGCGCAGCTTCAGCAGCGAAGGCACGTTATAGACGCACTGGTTGCCATGGAGTTCCAGCGCGATACGTTCCACGCCGTGATCCCTGGCGAGTGCCACGATCTTGGTCCAGTAAGGCAGGAGTTTCTCCTCCCACTGGTAGCGAAGGATCGCCTGCGTCTCCGGCGGCCACGAGGAGACCACCCAGTTCGGCATGGTATCGGTGGCATTTCCGGCCGGAAGTCCCGACATCGCGCAGACGGTCTTGATACCCAGTTCGCCCGCCGCGCGGATCGTATCCTCAAGACCCTGCCCCTGGGCAGGATCGGTCGGATGCAGCGGATTTCCGTTGGCGTTCAGACTTATCACTTCCAATTCGCGATCGGCGAAAGCGCCCAGGAATGACTTCTGCGCATTCTTGTCCCGAAGGATTGTCGACAGATTGAAATGCGGTGCCGTCGACCAGCCGCAGGTGTTGACCTCGACGCCGGAGACACCCAGTCTTCGAGCGTGATCCAGCATCGCCTCGAAGGGCAGCGCGCCGAGGCTGTCTGATACGAATCCAAGCTTCATGCGTAAAACTCCGGTTTGGCAATCATTTCGACGGGGATCTTGCGGCGGTCGTTCAAGGCTCTGACGCCGGCTTCGGCGACCTTTGCGGCGCAATATCCATCCCAACTGCTCGAAGCGATGTTCGGGAATACCCCTGTTTCGACGAACCGGACAAAAGCGCGGTTCTGGCGGCGATAGGCTTCGGCGTAGCGGCTGCGCCAATCCGCCTCGTAGCTTGTGCTCTGGCCGAGTTCCCGGTCGACGCGGGTGTAGTTGACGGCGTTCATGGCGATCGTCGCCTTCTCGCCCACCAGCTCCGCGCGAACATCGTAGCCGTAGGCCGCGTTGTTGTTGATCTCGATATTGACGAGTTGGTCATCCGCCGTTTCGAGCACCATATAGACCGGTGCGACCAGCGCGTCTGAACGCTTCGGCTGGAAGGCGGAGATCGAGACGTATTCGGTGTCGAGGACGTGTCGGACGACATCGAACTCGTGCGGGGCGGAATTGGTGATCGCCATCGCTCCGGTAAAGTCCGACGCGGGAGTTGCGACATTGCGATGAAAATTGTGCATCATCAGCGCGCGGCCAATCGCACCGTGCTCTAAAGCCCGTTTCATTTCGACATAGGACTGGTCGAAGCGGCGCATGAAGCCGAGCATTATGAACTTCGATCCCGCGGCTTCTTCCGCCTGCATGATCTCCACGCATTCTTGCGAGGATTGCGACAGCGGCTTTTCGCAGAGAGCCCGTTTGCCGAACTTTATGCAGGAGAGCGACAAGGGCGCGTGCGTGAAATCGGGGCTTGCGATGATAACGGCGTCCACGTCCCGACGAGCGGCGACCCGGCCGGGGTCGGAGTCGACATCATGAGCACAGTAGGCGTCTGCCACTTTGCGGGCGCGGTCCGCATCCATGTCGCAGACGACCTGGAGGCTTGCTCCTGGCAGATCTTCGGCGATGATCCGCGCGTGATCGGCTCCCATCAGTCCCGCCCCGATGACGGCGATCCTTACTGTCATTTCGATATTTCCTGTCGTTTGGAGAACCAGCGATTTGCGGCTTGCAAGCATGACCCCTGGTGGGAAACGCGTGCCGGTAGCCCCATCCCGGCACGCACCCTTGGGAGGGCTTACTTCTTTGCGTACTGGTCAACGTTGTCCTTGGTGATCGAAGCGAACGGCACCAGCTTTTCGGCCGGAGCATCCTCCCCCTTTTTCAGCCCTTCCACGACCTCGAAGGCGGTCTTCGCCTGGCCTGCAGCGTCCTGGAAGATCGTCTGGGACATGGTGCCGGCCTTGATCGCATTCAGAGCATCGGCCGTGCCATCGACACCGGAGATCATCACGCCCTTGAGGCGGTCAGCGCCCTGAAGTGCTTCCAGCGCCCCCAGCGCCATCTGGTCGTTGGCTGCGACGATCGCATCGAATTTCGGAAAGCTCTGGATCCAGTCTTCCGTGACCTTCATGCCTTCTGCGCGGTCGTAATTGGCTGAGAGACTGGCGAGAGTGGCCACGTCAGAACGGCCGAGCGCATCCTCGAAGCCCTTTTTGCGCTCCTGCGTGTGGGAGAGCCCCGGTGTGCCTTCGAGGTAAAGGATCTTGGCGTCCTTCGGCAGGTGTTCCTTCATGTACTCGCCCTGAAGGCGGCCGGCATCGATATTCTTCGAGCCGACGAAGGTGTACTTGCCGCCTGCCGATTGGATGCCGAGAGCGATGACGGGAATGCCGGCCTGGTTCGCCTTCTCGACGCCCGGTACGATGCCTTGGTAGTCGACCGGCACGACGACGATCGCGTTGACTTTCTGCGCTATGAAGTTGTCGATCTGATCGAGTTGCTTGCTGACGTCGTTGTTGGCGTCGGAGAAGTTCACTTCGACGGCCGGATCGGATTTCGACGCTTCGATGAAGGCGTTCTTGCGCGCCATGACGAAGACGTCCGTATCCGCCATGTTGGCGTATCCGACGACGAATTTATCTGCGGCGAATGCGGCGCCGGTGGAGATGGCAGCAAGGGATATGGCGCAGGCGAGAGCGAGTTTGGAAATGGCTTTCATAGGATCCTCCCATAGAGTTTCAGGTTCATTCCAGATGCGGGAAATCCCCGCCGACAAAGAGGTGGTTCGGAAGCAGGCGCTGGCCTGCCGAAGAACGTCGGTCATGCCTTCTTTTTGCTGCGGGCAGATTTGGTCCAGACATCGAGGATCACGGCGATCGCTATGATCAGACCCTTGATGATCTGCTGCCAGTACGAGCTGACATTCATGAGATTGAGCATGTTGTTGATGACGCCGATGATCATCGATCCGATGATCGTGCCGGTGATGGTTCCGGTACCGCCCATCAGGCTGGTGCCGCCGACGACGACAGCGGTGATCGCATCGAACTCGTAGCCGACGCCGCCAGCCGGCTGACCGGAGTTGATGCGAGACATCAGGACGATGCCTGCGACAGCGCACAGGATGCCGTTGAAGATGAAAGCCTTCACGACGATACTGTCCGGATTGATTCCGGAAGCGCGTGCGGCTCGCTCATTACCGCCGACCGCATAGACGTATCGGCCGAACTTGGTCTTGTTGAGAAGAATCCAGGATAGGACGACGATGGCCGCAAGAATGGTCACGGAAATCGGCACCGGGCCAAGCGAGCCCTGGCCGATCACCTTGAAGTCGCCTAGTCCCGTCACTGGCGAACCGCCCGTGTAAAGCAGCACAGCGCCGCGTGCCACCGTCGTCATGGCCAAAGTCATGATGAATGACGGGATGCGGAAAAAGGTGATGACGAAGCCGTTGATGACGCCGGTGACGATCCCGACCGCAACACCCGCAGTAACCGCGAGAACGATGCTTCCGGTCATCGCCATCACGCTGGCCGCCAAGACGCCGCAGAGCGCCAGGACAGATCCCAGCGAGACGTCGATATGCCCCAGAATGATGATGAAGGTAACGCCGCAGGCAAGCAGGCTCACCACGACGACTTGACGCAGGACGTTGGTTAGATTGGCCTCTGTCAGAAATGTCGGGCTCAAGATCGAGGCAAGGACGCAGATGCCGACGAAGATCAGGATTGTGCCGTACTTGCGGTAAATCTGGGAGAAGCTGATGGTCCGAGGGAGTGACGTGACCTGACCTTCTCGTTTCACAGCCGCGTCTGCGCGTTCGATGCTCATCAGTGTCCTCCCGTGGCGAGGCGCATGATGTTTTCCTGATCGGCCTCGTCTCTTGTTAGTTCGCCGGTGATCCGGCCTTCGCTCATCACCACCACGCGATCACTCATGCCGAGGATCTCGGGCAGCTCGGACGAGATCATGACGATCGCGAGTCCCTGACGCGCGAACTCGGTCATCAGTCTGTGAATTTCAGATTTCGACCCGACATCGATGCCGCGCGTGGGTTCGTCGAGAATGAGCAGCTTCAGATCACCCAATAGCCATTTGGCCAGGACGATTTTCTGTTGATTGCCGCCGCTGAGGTTCTCCACGATCATTGCCGTATCGGGCGTCTTGATCTGGAGCATACTGATCATGCGCTGCGAGGCTGCCTCTTCCTGCCGCTCGCTGATGAAAAGGCCGGAGGCAAACTTCTTAAGGTTCGCAAGCGAAATGTTCTCGCCGACGGACCGGCAAAGCACCAGGCCTTCCGCCTTGCGATCTTCCGAGACCATGGCGATGCCGTTGGCGATGGCATCCTTCGGCGACGTGAGCTTTAGCGGTTGTCCATTCAGGCGGATCACACCGGCGTCCGCCGCGTCCAGGCCGAAGATCACCCGGGCTACCTCCGTCCGCCCGGCGCCGATCAGGCCGGAAAGGCCAACGATCTCGCAGGCACGCACCTCGAAGCTGACATTTTCGAAAACGCCGTCACGAGAGAGGTTCTCGACGGAAAGGACGATCTCGCCGATCGGCACCTCCTCTTTCGGAAAGATGCTGGAGATCGTGCGGCCAACCATCTGAGAAATCAGCTTTGCGGGCTCGTAGTCGCTCGCCGGCGCGGCAGCGACGAACTGGCCATCACGCATCACCGTGATGTCGTCGGCGATCTGAAAGATCTCGTCCATCTTATGGGTGATGTAGATGATCGCGACGCCCGCTGCTTTCAGGTCTGCGATCTGCCTGAAGAGCATCGTAACTTCCGTGTCGCTGATCGCCGATGTCGGTTCGTCCATGATGACGAGAGAGGCCTCGCGCGAAATCGCCTTGACGATCTCGATGAGTTGCGTCGTCGCGATGGACAGATCTCGCATCTTGGTTTGGGGGCTGTATTTCAGACCCAGACGATCGAGGAGCGCCTGCGTGTCCGAATTCATGCGATCGAAATCGACGAACCGGGACAAAATGCCCGTCCGGCCATAAGCGGGTTCGCGGCCGAGAAAGATGTTTTCGGCGATGGTCATGTCTAGCACCGGGCTGAGTTCCTGATGGATCATCGAGATCCCTCGATCCAGCGCGGCTGCGGCGTTCTGGTGGTCGAGCTTCTCGCCTCTGAAAAGGATCTCTCCGCCGTCGATGGCGTAGATGCCGCTCAGAATCTTCATGAGCGTCGACTTGCCCGCGCCATTTTCCCCAACGAGGACATGGACCGTGCCGGCACGAACCTTCAGACTCATGCCATCGAGCGCGAGAACACCAGGGAACGCCTTGGTGATTGAGCGCATTTCAAGAACGAAACCGGCTCCGCTATCCATAGGCGTGCGATGGCCTTCGCCGCCCGAAGGCGGCGCCACCTTTTGAAAGGTCGCAGACATGAGAGTATTTCCTCCAGATGAGAGAGCTCTCCCAAGCCCTCCTGCCAAACTGGCTTTTACTGGAAGACGAAATTGCGAAAATTTCACAACGTGTCAACGAACTGGTGGATTTTTCTCCCAAAACCTCTCATAAATAACATCAGATAATGAGAGGTTCCCGATGTCTCGTGCAACGATCCCCGACTTGGCAAAGGCCGCAAATGTGAGCATTTCAACGGTCGATCGTGTGCTGAATGGTCGCGATCCCGTGCGTCCGCAGACGGCGGAACGGGTTCTTAGCGCGGCCCGCCAGATCGGCTTTCACGGGGTGACCGCCATCGCTCGCCGACTTGAGCACGACAAGCCGGTGATCAAATTCGGTTTTCTTCTCAAGCAGTCTCACCGCAAGCTCTATCAAATGTGGAGCGACGTCCTCGTTGCAGCGACCGAGGCGTTTCCCGAAGCTCATGGACGAGCAATCGTCAGATTCATGGATGACCTTGCGCCCGACAAGGCTGCCGAGGCGATCTACGCTCTCAGTCGCGAAGCCGACGTCATAGGCATGATCACCTCCGACCATCCGCAGGTGAACCACGCCGTCGATGGTCTGGCGGCAGAAAACATTCCGGTTGTGACCATGATTTCCGATATTTCCACCGCCTCCCGTGCGGCCTATGTCGGCAACGACTGCGTCAAAAAGGGCCGCACGGCCGCGTGGTTCATAGCCGGGCTGAATGGCAACGGTGGCAAAGTTTCAGTCTTCGTCGGAAGTCACCGATATCTGGCCCAGGACCTGAACGAAATGGGCTTTCGGTCGTATTTCCGGGAGAGTGCGCCGGGCTTACAGATGCTGGAGACCGTTGCTACTCTTGAAGAGCCCGAAATTGCCTACGAGGCGACGCGCCGCCTTCTGCAGACCGAGCCGAATTGGGTCGGACTCTACGTTGCCGGCGGCGGCATCACGGGCGTGATGCGAGCCCTGCGGGAGGATGGCGGGCCCGCAGCTAAACGCCTGGTAGTCATCGCACACGAGCTCACGAACGAAACGAGAGCCGGGCTTGCCGAGGGGCTGATCAAGGTCGTCCTGTCTCATCCGGCAAAGTTGCTGGGAGAGACTCTGGTGCACGCAATGGCGGAAGCTCTCGATACCGGCCGATCGGCAACAGTTTCGCAGCACATTGTCCCGTTTGAATTTTACACTGCCACGAATATTTGAAGCTTCTTTCAGCTGCGTATCACATTGTTTTTATGGTGATCCGGCAAAACGTGACTGCCCGGAGGGCATGGATTTTGTCATGCTCCCGGTGCAGATTGGCCACCGGCCGCCTTGGCCTTCAGAATATTGGAGAGGAAATATGAATTGGAAAGCAGTAGCTGCCGCCGCAGCGATGGCAGGAATAGCCTTGGGTTCGGTGACCGCCGCCGACGGCACGCATGATTCGCGCATTGCCCTGATGAAGCAGATCGGCGGGGCGGCCGGCGCCTTGGGAGCCATCGCCAAGGGCACCAAGCCTTACGATGCGGAAGCGGTGAAGACGGCGCTGACGACGATCGCCGCAACGGCCAAGGTTTTCCCCGATCAGTTCAAGCCGGGCACGGAAACGGGCGACGCAGAAGCGAGCCCGAAAATCTGGGAAAACATGGATGATTTCAAGGCGCGCGCCGCGAAGCTCTCCGCCGATGCCGAAACCGCGCTCGCCCAGCTTCCGGCCGATGCCGCGGCTGTCGGCGCCACAGTCAACACGCTCGGCGCCAGCTGCGGCGGCTGTCATAAGGCCTATCGCATCAAGGAGTGAGCGATAGGCCGTTTTGATCAGGAGCAATTCCAGCAAAAGTGTGCAGCGGTTTTGCGTCCGGAATTGCGCAGGCAAAGACATCGATCCGCGCCGGCCTTGCCGCTGGCGCGGATCACCTTATTCTCCGCCCGTGCGGGTTGGTGGCAGAATCGTTCGGCCCGGGAAATCTCGGCAAAAGGGGAGGCGGAGCATGATCCGCAGGTTCATCCGGTTTCTGCTCTGTCTGATCGGCGTCGCCGTGCTCGGCGGAGGCGCCTTCTATCTGGTGACCGCGCCCGATCCGCTGCCGGAGAGCCATTGGGCCGGTCTCGGCGCGCCGGATCCGGCAAACGGTGAGATGGTTTTCTGGGCGGGCGGCTGTGTCAGCTGTCATTCAGCCCCCGGTTCCGAAGGCGATGCCAGGTTGACGCTGTCAGGCGGCCTGGCGCTGAAGAGCCCTTTCGGCACCTTCCACGTGCCGAACATCTCGCCGGATGAAAAGGCCGGCATCGGCGCCTGGACGCTCGCCGAGTTCGGCAACGCGATGAAGCGCGGCGTCGATCCTGATGGCCAGCATCTCTATCCGTCTTTTCCCTATGGCTCCTATTCCCGGATGAGCGACAAGGACGTCAACGATCTCTTCGCCTTCCTGAAGACGCTGCCGAAGAGCGCCAACGTCGCGCCCCCGCATGAGCTGCCGTTCCCCTTCAGCATCCGGCTGGCGCTCGGCGGCTGGAAATTCCTCTATTTCAACGACCAGCCGCGCGTCGCTCTTTCCAAGAGTGACGACAAGATCAAGCGCGGGCAGTATCTCGTCGAAGGCCCCGGTCATTGCGGCGAATGTCACACGCCGCGCGATGCGCTCGGCGGCTTTGAGGCCGGTCAGTGGCTCGCCGGCGCGCCCAATCCGGAAGGCAAGGGCCGCATACCCGATATCACCCCGGCGTCGAAAAGCATCGGCGGCTGGAGCGAGACCGATATCGCCAGCTATCTCGAAACCGGCTTCACCCCCGATTTCGATAGCGTCGGCGGCTCGATGGTCGATGTGCAGCAGAACATCGCCCATCTGCCGGCCGCCGATCGCGAGGCGATTGCCGCCTATCTGAAGGCGGTGCCGGGACGGTAGGACAGATTTGCCTCAAGCGATCGACTGCATGTAGCGCATGCCGGTGACCGGCCGCGGGGTGAAATCCAGCTGTTCGTAGAAGCGGTGCGCCAGCACGTTGCCGGTCGCGGCGCTGACGGAGAGATAACCGCAGCCGGCATTGCGCGCGGTCTCGCGGGCGCGGTCGACGAGCAACTGGCCGGTGCCGTGGCCGCGATGGCCGTCGCGCACGAAGAGATGGTGCAGGTCCATGCCGCGCTTGCCCTCCTGCGCCCTGTAGAGCGGCACGAGAATGGCGTAGCCGATCAGCCCTTCGCCGGTTTCGGCGACCAGCGCCTGGATCCAGGGCAGGGGGCCGAACAGATCGCGCTCCAATTGTTCGGGCGTCGTCCCGGCCGCATCGCCGTGATGGGCGGCCAGCAGGGCGATCATCGCGTTGAGTTCGGGCAGGTCGCGCGGCTTGGCGGTACGGATCGTCACCACCGACGGGCGCATCAATGAAATTTCGCTGTCTTCGATTTCGGTCATGGTCTTCGCGTCCTTTGATAGTCTGCCGTCAGGACGCTGCCGATACAACAAAGCCGCCTGACGGCGGCTTGTTGACAATATGATCTGTCCGGCCGCCCTTTACAGGTACAGCCAAAAATACGAGCGGCTCTGGTGCGCGTTTTTGATCATGACGCATCAATCGTCGGAAACGCGGTCTTTGTCAATGGCCGATTTTCTGTCTTGATAGTATACCCCCCTATGCTACATAAGAGCCCATGTCCCACACCACCCTGCAGAAAAAGAAACTCATCGCCCGCGTCAGCCGCTTGAAGGGTCAGATGGAAGCCGTCGAACGCGCGCTCGAGGCCGAGCGCCCCTGCGGCGAGATATTGCAGTTGCTCGCCTCCGTCCGCGGCGCCCTGACCGGGCTGACCGGCGAGGTGCTGGACGATCATCTGCGCGAACATGTGCTGAATGCCGATGACGATGCCGCGAGAGCAGAGGCGGTCGAGGAGATATCGGAAGTGCTGAGAACCTATATCCGCTGAGTGCCGTGACGAAGGAACCTGTAATGAGTGCTGGCATCGAGAAGGCTGGAACGAACGCCCTGGAGCATGATCATATCTTCCTCGGTGCCGATCATGCGGTGAACGAGCGGCGCATCTGGCTTGTGATCGCGCTGACGGCGGTGATGATGGTGGCGGAAATCGCCGCCGGCACGGCGTACGGCTCCATGGCGCTGGTTGCCGATGGTTGGCACATGTCGACCCATGCCAGCGCGCTTTTGATTTCGGCGCTTGCCTATCTCTTCGCCCGCAAACAGGCGCGCAATCCGCGTTTCACCTTCGGCACCGGCAAGCTCGGCGATCTCGCCGGCTTCGCCAGCGCTATCATCCTCGCCTTGATCGCCCTGCTGATGGCCTGGGAAAGCTGGCTGCGCCTTTCGAACCCGGTGCCGATCGGCTTTGCCCAGGCGATCGCCGTCGCGGTGATCGGCCTTGCCGTCAACCTCGCCAGCGCCTGGCTGCTTGGCGGCGGCCACGCACATCACCACGGCCACCACGCGCATGGTCACCATGCGCACCATCACGGCGACCATGCCCATCACGGTCATGGTGCCCATGCCCATGATCATCACTCCCAAGACCACCACGCAAAGCGCGGCGACAACAATATCCGAGCCGCCTATCTGCATGTCATGGCCGATGCCATGACCTCCGTGCTCGCCATCGCGGCGCTGACGCTCGGCAGCCTCTATGGCTGGCTATGGCTCGATCCGATCATGGGCATCGTCGGCGGCCTGGTTATTGCCAACTGGTCCTGGAGTCTGATGAAATCCTCGGGCGGCGTCCTTCTCGACGTCGTGCCGCACGGCGAGACGTTGCCGGCAGAAATCCGCGACGCGATCGAGACCGAGGAGGACCGGATCACCGATCTGCATGTCTGGCAGGTCGGCCCCGGCCACCACGCCGCCATCGTTGCCGTCGTCACCCCGAGCCCACGCGAACCGGCTTTTTACAAGGGCCGGCTGTCGGCGCTGACGGAATTGTCGCATGTGACGGTCGAGGTCACGCGCGCCGCGTAATCGCCGCGGCGCACGATGGATTGCTCGGCGGACGACTTCGTCGCTCGGCGGACAACAGAGTTGCCGCGGTGACGAGATGCCGCCGCAATCGCCCTTTAGCCCTATCCTCCTCACCGCCGGAGGAATCATGGATCTCAATCTTACCCGCCGCATGCTGATAGGCTCGGCGCTTTGTCTGCCTACCTTGGGCCTGCCTGTGCTCACGCTTCCCGTCCGTGCCGAGGAGAAGGCCGGGGAGGGCGACGACGATATCGAGAAGCGCCTTGCGGCGCTGGAAAAACGCACCGGCGGCCGCCTCGGCGTCTCGGTGCTCGATACCCAGACGAGCATCTCCTTCAACTATCGCGGCAGCGAGGCCTTTCCGATGTGCAGCACCTTCAAGGCGCTGGCCGCGGGCTTCGCGCTTGCCCGCGCCGACAAGGGTCAGGAGAGCCTCGACCGGCGGGTGACCTACGGCAGGGACAAGCTCGTCGACTATTCGCCGCTCAGCGAAAAACACGCCGGCGCCGACGGCATGACCATCACAGAACTCTGCGAGGCGGCAGTGACCGTCAGCGACAATACCGCCGGCAACCTGCTGCTCGAAAGTTTTGGCGGCCCGGCCGGGCTGACCGACTGGCTGCGTTCGATCGGCGACGGTACCACCCGCCTCGACCGCACCGAACCGACGCTGAACGAGGGCAAAAAGGACGATCCGCGCGACACGACGACACCGGACGCGATGCTCGACACGCTCGGCAACCTGACCCTCGGCTCGATCCTCACGGAAGCCTCCTCGGACCGGCTGATCGCCTGGCTGGTGGCAAGCACGACCGGCGGAGAGCGGCTGCGGGCCGGCCTGCCTAAGGAGTGGAAAGTCGGCGACAAGACCGGAACCGGCCCGAACGGCTCCCTCGGCGATATCGCCGTGATCTGGCCCCCCGACCGCGGCCCGATCGTCGCCGCCGTCTATATCGCAGAGGCGACCGCGCCGGTGAAGGAGCTCAACCCGGTCTTTGCCGAGGTTGGGCGGATGATTGTCGAGATGGTTTGAATCGGGAGAGGATACGACGGCTGTTCGGTGTGCAAGTGAAAACCCCTCCCCAACCCCTCCCCACAAGGGGGAGGGACTAAGCTGTGTTGTCCGGCGGCAACCAAAAGCAGAGGTCTTGCTGGCTGTTACCGTTCGACGGATTGATACGATAGAGTTTATGTGAAGCGGTGCGGCATCTTAGCCCCTCCCACTTGTGGGGAGGGGTTGGGGAGGGGTTTTCCTTCCGCAACGAGAGGGCAGCCTCCCATCACGGCAGCGTATAAGCAATCACATAATCACCGGGCTTGGTGCCGACCGAGCCGTGGCCGCCGGCGACCATGACGACATATTGTTTGTTGTCGCTTGTCGTGTAGGTCATCGGTGTCGCCTGGCCGCCGGCGGGAAGCCGCGCCTGCCAGAGTTCTCGCCCGTTCGTCACGTCATAGGCGCGCAGATAGTTGTCGACCGCGGCGCCGAGGAAGGCGACGCCGCCCTTGGTCAGCATCGGTCCGCCGATGCCGGGCACGCCCACCTTGAAGGGCAGGGGCAGGGGCGTCATGTCGTGCACGGTGCCGTTCTTGTGCATATAGGCGATCTTGCCGGTGCGCAGGTCGACGCCGGCGACATAGCCCCATGGCGGCGCCTGGCAGGGGATTTTCAAGAGCCCGAGGAACGGCCCCATGAAGACGCCGTAGGGTGCGCCGTCATTGCGGTTCAGCCCCTGTTCGCTGCCCTTCTCGTCCTGGCCGCGCGGCGGAATGTCGGCGGCCGGCACCAGACGCGAGGTGAAGGCGAGATAGGTCGGCATGCCGAACATGATCTGCCGCTCGGGATCGACCGCGACGCTGCCCCAGTTGAAGGTTCCGAAATTGCCAGGATAGACGATCGTGCCTTCAAGCGACGGCGGCGTATAGCGGCCCTCGTAGCGGTAGCGGTGAAAATCGATGCGACAGGCGAGTTGGTCGAACAGCGACACGCCCCACATGTCCTTTTCCTTGAGCGGCTCGGGCGAAAAGGTGAGGTCGGAGATCGGCTGCGTCGGCGCGGTATGATCGCCCGAAATCGCGCCGCCGGGTGCCGGGATCTCCTTGACCGGGATGATCGGCTCGCCGCTGCGCCGGTCGAGCACATAGAGATCGCCCTGCTTGGTCGGGCCGACGAGGGCGGGAACCACCGTGCCATCAGGCTTCGTCAGGTCGATCAGCGCCGGCTGGGCCGGCACGTCCATATCCCAGAGATCGTGATGCACCGTCTGGCGCACCCAGCGCAGCTGGCCGGTGGCGATATCGAGGGCGACGATCGACGAGGAGAATTTCTCGACATTGTCGCTGCGGTTGATGCCGAGCTGGTCGGGCACCTGGTTGCCGAGCGGGATGTAGACCATGCCGAGGCCCTCATCGACGCTGAAGACCGACCAGCTGTTCGGCGAATTGGTCGTATAGGTCTGGCCGGCGGCAAGCGGTGTCGTCACATCGGGATTGCCGGAATCCCAGTTCCAGATCAGCGCGCCGGTCTTGATGTCGAAGGCGCGGATGACACCGGATTGCTCCTCGGTCGAATAATTGTCGTTCACTGCCCCGCCGACGATGATCTTGCCCGCCACCGCCACCGGCGGCGAGGTGGAATAATAATAACCGGCCGGATTATAGCGCATGCCGGCTTCCAGATGCAGCACGCCCTGATCGGCAAAGCCGGTGCAGACCTTGCCGTCCGCCGCATCGAGCGCGATCAGCCGGGCATCCGAGGTCGGCAGGTAGACGCGTTCGGCGCAGGGCTGGCCGGCGGCGACATCGGGATCGGCATAGTAGGTGACGCCGCGGCAGGTCTGGTGCTGCCGGTCGGGGTTCATGCCGGAGTTGGCGTCGTATTTCCATTTCTCCTTGCCGGTCTTGGCGTCGAGGGCGATCGCCCAATTGTGCGGGGTGCAGAGATAAAGCGTGTCCTTCACCTTCAGCGGCGTCACCTGATAGGTCGTCTCGCCGACATCCTCAGGCCGCTTGACGTCGCCGGTCTGGTATCGCCACGCCTCCTTCAGGCTGGCGACATTCTCCGTGGTGATCTGGTCGAGCGGCGAATAACGCTGGCCGAAGGGCGTGCGGCCATATTGATGCCATTCGCCATCCGGCACATTGCCGCCGAAAGCGGGATTGGCGGCGACCTGATCCTTCGGCAGCTCTCCGGCAAGATCGTGCGGATCCGTGGTCATCGAATAGAGGGCGACGAGGATGGCGAGAAGAACCGGCACGGCGAGCGGCCAGGGATTGGCGCCATAGGTGATCCCGGTCGGGCTGCGAAAGCCGAGCGGCCGGCGGATCCAGGGCGTCAGCAGCCAGAGCCCGAGCAGAATGATCATGCCGCCGCGAGGCCCAAGCTGCCACCAGTCGAAGCCGACCTCCCAGATCGCCCAGGCGAGTGCCGCGACGACGAGCACCGCATAGACCCAGAGCGCCACCGCCTTGCGCATCAGAAGCAGCCCGGCGGTGATCAGGAACATCAGCCCGGCGAACAGATAGAAGACGCTGCCGCCGAGCGTGACGAGCCAGAGCCCTCCGCCGCCGAGCGTAAGCCCGATGATGATGAAGAGGATAGAGGTGATGACGATCGCCATAAGGCTGTCTCCCGCTTGATTTAGCCGGGTGAAGGGGCGGCGGAAAATCGCCGCCGATCAGCCAGATAGCGCGAGGGAGATGCCTTTCAACGGCCGCATTTGCCGCAGGGTGAAATCACGGCGCGGTTGTAGTAATGACGGCCGCCGGCTCGAACCGATAGGGATCTAACGGCGCTCACGTCCCGCAGAAGGTCGCGAGCACCCTCTCGTGCGGCTTCGGCGGCTCGCTATAGGGGGCAAAATCGGGCTGGTCCTCATAGGGCCTGGCGAGCACCGAAAGCAGCGCCTCGAAGCGCGAGAAATCGCCGTTTTCGACCGCCGCCTCGATCGCCTGTTCGACCCGGTGATTGCGCGGTATGAAGGCCGGGTTGACGCTGCGCATGGCGGCGGCGCGCTCGCCGGCGGTCTGTGGATCGCGTGACAGCCGCTCGCGCCATTGCGAGAGCCAGGTACGGCTGGCCTCCGCCTCGCGGAAACTTGCGGCAAAGGCGGACACCGCCGCCTCATCACCGGCAAGATCCGACAGGCGGCGGAAAGTCAGGGTGAAATCGGCACTTTGCGCCTGCATCAGCGACAGCAGCGCCTGCACCAGTTCAAGATCGCCATCCTCTTCGCCGGCAAGGCCGATTTTCTCACGCATCCCAGCCAGCCAACGCGCCT
The DNA here is from genome assembly GCF_001187535.1 of Rhizobium ecuadorense. GTDB lineage: Bacteria > Pseudomonadota > Alphaproteobacteria > Rhizobiales > Rhizobiaceae > Rhizobium > Rhizobium ecuadorense. The sequence continues at coordinate 64,515 of NZ_LFIO01001267.1, read as the reverse complement.
GGAAGCGTTCGCCATAGGCGCGGATCACGCCATTCGCCTTGTCGACCGCGCCGTCCGGCTCTTCGTCGATCAGCGGCAGCAGCGTCTCGCCGAGCCTTGCGAGGTTCCATTGGCCGATGCCGGGCTGGTTGGCATAGGCGTAGCGGCCATGCTGGTCGATCGACGAGAAGACGGTCGCCGGATCATAGGCATCCATGAAGGCGCAGGGGCCGAAATCGATCGTCTCGCCGGAAACCGTCATATTGTCGGTGTTCATCACCCCATGGATGAAGCCGACATGCAGCCAGCGGGCAATCAGTGCCGCCTGGCGCTCGGAGACTGCCTCGAACAGGGAAAGGTAGGGATTGTCAGCATCTTTCAGCGCGGGATAGTGCCGGTCGATGACATAATCTGCAAGCGCCCGCACACCGTCGGTATCGCCCCGCGCCGCAAAATACTGGAAGGTGCCGACCCGGATGTGGCTGGCCGCCACCCGGGTGAAGACCGCACCCGGCAGCACCTCTTCGCGATAGACAGGCTCGCCCGTGGTCACCGCCGCCAGCGCCCGCGTGGCGGGAATGCCGAGGGCAAACATCGCCTCGCTGACGATATATTCGCGCAGCACCGGCCCGATTGCCGCCCGCCCGTCGCCGCGGCGGGAAAACGGGGTCGGCCCGGCGCCCTTCAGCTGGATATCGAAGCGCCTGCCGCTCCGGTCGATCACCTCGCCGAGCAGGATCGCCCGCCCGTCGCCGAGTTGCGGCGAGAAACCGCCGAACTGATGGCCGGCATAGGCCATCGCCAGCGGTTGCGCGCCTTCGGGAACGAGATTGCCGGAAAAGATCGCCGCGCCGTCGCGCCGCAGCGCCTCGACGTCGAGCCCGAGTTCGGCCGCCAGCGGTTCGTTGAGCTTGATCAGCCAGGGCTCCGCCACTTGAGTCGGCGCCTGCGCCGCAAAGAAACGCTGCGGCAGGCCGGCATAGCTGTTGTCGAAGGCAAAGGCCGCGCGGGGCCGGTTTTTCTCAAGAGCGGAGGTCATGATCGATAGGTAGGGCCGGGTGGTCTGCGGCGCAAGCTCTTCACAAAGCATGAGGCCGATGCAAGCAATCGTGATCTGCTTTTCCCTCTCGTCAAAGCTGCTTTGCCATAAAGGACATAGCGCCGCCATGATCGCAGGCGTATACCAAATCGTCTCCCCTTGGCATTACGCCATGTCATCCCCCGCGGCCCTGCAGCCTCGTGTGCTCCGCCGCGCCACCGCGAGTGATTCCGGACGATGTCGGATCAGATTTACCAGGCGCCGATGGTTCGGCGCGTCGCGCCCAATTTCCGGGTGATTGCGATGATCGTCGCGAGCGCGATGCTGATGGAAAACATCGACGCAACCGTGCTGGCGACCGCGCTTCCCACCATGGCGCGCGATTTCGCCGTCAGCGCGCCTGCCATGTCGATTGCGCTCACCTCCTATCTCCTCAGCCTGGCGATCTTCATTCCGGCGAGCGGCCGGATGGCCGACAGTTTCGGCTCCCGCACCGTCTTCCGCGCGGCGATCGCCGTCTTCGTGATCGGCTCGATCCTCTGTGCGCTGGCGCCGACGCTGTCCTTCCTGGTGCTGGCGCGGCTGCTGCAGGGCCTGGGCGGCGCGATGATGATGCCGGTCGGACGCCTGGTGCTGATGCGCAGCGTCGCCCGCAAGGATATGGTCAGCGCCATGTCCTGGCTGCTGGTGCCGGCGCTGATCGGCCCGATCGTCGGCCCGCCGCTCGGCGGCTTCTTCGTCACCTATCTCGACTGGCGCTGGATCTTCTACATCAACGTGCCGGTCGGCATCATCGGCATGATCTTCGTCTCGATCTATATCGACGAGGTCAAGGGCAAGGCGAGTGGTCCCTTCGATACGATCGGCTTCGTGCTCTCCGGCCTCTCGCTCGGCTCGCTGCTTTTCGGCTTCGAAATGTCGAGCCACGAAGGCGAGGGCGCCTTCTCGATCTTCCTGATCGCCCTCGGCCTGCTCTTCGGCATCGCCTATCTCAGGCATGCCCGCCGGCATCCGTCGCCGATCATGGATTTCTCGCTGATGAAGGTGCCGAGCTTCGGTACATCGGTCATTGCAGGTTCGCTGACGCGCATCACCCAAGGCGCGCAGCCCTTCCTGCTGCCGCTGCTCTTCCAGATCGGCTTCGGCCTGTCGGCTGCCGCGGCCGGCCAGATCGTCATCGCCACGGCGCTCGGCGCGCTCGCCATGAAGCCGATGGCGAAGTTCGTCTTCCGCCGGCTGGGCTTCCGCCGCAGCCTCGTCCTCAACGGCATCTTCGGCACCGTCGGTTACGGCCTCTGCGCCGCCTTCCGGCCGGATTGGCCGATGCCGCTGATCTTCATCGTCCTGGTGCTCAGCGCCTTCTTCCTGTCGTTCCAGTTCACCGCCTATAACACCATCGCCTATGACGAGATCGACAAGGAGCGGATGAGCTCGGCCACGAGCTTCTACACCACCTTCCAGCAGCTGATGCTGTCGCTCGGCATTTGCATCGGGGCCTTGGCGCTGCACGGCTCGATGGCCTTCAACAATGTCGAAACGCCTGAGCTCAGCGATTTCTCCACCGCCTTCATCGTCGTCACCATCATCTCGATCACCGCCACCTTCTGGAACTTGCGCTTCTCCGCGACCGCCGGCGAGGAGATCAGCGGTTACAAGGCGAAGCGAACGAAACCTGCCGCTGAAGGCTGACGCGACGCGCGTGAAAACAAAGGCTTGAGGTCCCTCGCTTGAATCAAACTCTGCGCCGGTCCCTCAGCCTTCCATCGTTGCCGCCATGTCCGCAAGCTTGCGCACGGTGTTGAGGTTGCGCGAGGTTCCGGGCTTCAGCGCCGGCAGCTTCAGCTTCGAGCGGCCGGAACCGTTGGGATAATGCACATAGATTTCGCAGGTCCCGAGCTTCGCTTCCTCGCCATCGGGCGCCACCATCTTTTCGAGTGCATCGGCGGGCGGATTTTCGGGGAGGAAATAGACGAGCAGAAAATTCGGCTTGGCGTCGGGGAAGGGCGCGTTGGCGGCAATCGCGTCGAGTTCCTTAGCGCTCCGCACCATCACGCCCGGCCGCTTGCCCATCTTCTGACCGAGCGCCGCGTCGAGCTTTTCCTCTACGACCGTTGCGGAATCACCCGAGCGGAACAGCACATTGCCGCTCTGGATGTAGGTTTTCACATCCGTGAAGCCGAGGTCTTCGCAGGTTGCCTTCAGCTCGGCCATCGGCAAGGAGCCGGTGCCGCCGACGTTCACAGCACGCAGGAGGGCGATGTAAATTGGCATTTCCTCTTCCCTCGGCTGTTGTACCGTGCCAGCCCCCTCTGCCCTGCCGGCCCCACAGGTGGGGAGATTGGCTGGGAGCGCTGGCTTGCCCAAACAAGTGACGTCGCGGCCCGGTGAAACGATAGACGGACGCGAAGGTTTGGCGACTTGCCGATCTCCCCACCTGTGGGGGGTCCGAAGGACGGGCGAGACCCGTGGCTCGCCCCGGGCCCGGCAGGGCAGAGGGGGGCAACCACGGCACGCCTTACGCTATTCCCCTCTATCAACCCCTCACATCTTCCCCGCCACCTTGATCGCAAACGCATACTCAAACGCAATCTCCTCCAGCCGCTGGAAGCGCCCGGACGCGCCGCCGTGGCCGGCGTCCATATTGGTCTTGAGCAGGATCGGTGCGGCGCCGGTGGTCTCCTCACGCAGCTTGGCCACCCATTTGGCCGGCTCCCAATAGGTGACGCGCGGGTCGGTCAGGCCGCCGAGCGCCAGGATCGGCGGGTAGGCTTTGGCGCCGACATTGTCGTAGGGCGAATAGGCGGCGATCTGCTCGTATTCTTCGCGGCTGTCGATCGGGTTGCCCCATTCCGGCCATTCCGGCGGGGTGAGCGGCAATGTGTCGTCGAGCATGGTGTTGAGCACGTCGACGAAGGGAACGGCGGCGATGATGCCGGAAAACTTCTCCGGCGCCATGTTGGCGACCGCGCCCATCAGCATGCCGCCGGCCGAGCCGCCCTCGGCGATGATCTTCGCGTAAGAGGTGAACTTCTGTTGATTCAGATAATCGGCCGCGGCGACGAAATCCTTGAAGGTATTCGTCTTCTTCTCCATCTTGCCGTCTTCGTACCAGGCGAAACCCTTGTCCTTGCCGCCACGGATATGGGCGATGGCATAGACGAAGCCGCGGTCGGCGAGCGACAGGCAATTGGTGTTGAAGCCGGCCGGAATGGTGATGCCGTAGGCGCCGTAGCCATAGAGCAGGCAGGGCGCGGTGCCGTCGAGCGGCGTGTCCTTGCGATAGAGCAGGGTGACCGGCACCGTCTCGCCGTCCCATGCCGGGGCGAAGACGCGGCGGGTGACGTAGTCGTCGGGATTGTGGCCCGACGGCACCTCCTGCGTCTTCAACAGCGTGCGCTCACGCGTCACCATATTGTAGTCGTAGAGCTGCGACGGCGTCGTCATCGAGGAATAGGAGAAGCGGATGACATCGGTGTCGTATTCGGCGGCACCCGAAAGCCCCAGCGAATAGGCTTCCTCGGCAAAGGCGATCGCATGTTCCTCGCCGGTCTTGCGGTCGCGGATCATGATCTGCGGCAGCCCGTCCTTGCGCTCCAGCCAGAGGAGATGGCGGGCATAGGCCATATGGCTGATAACAAGCGTGCCGGGCTTGTGGGCGACCACTTCGCGCCAGTTTTCCTTGCCCGGATTGTCCACCGGCGCTTCCATGATCTTGAAATCCTTGGCGCCGCCGTCATTGGTGAGAATGTAGAAGATGTCGCCGCCCTCGGTCAGCGAATATTCGATGCCTTCCTCGCGCGCCGCCACCAACTTTGGCTCCGCCGTCAGATCCTTGGTCGACAGCAGCCGGTATTCGCTGGTTTCGTGGTCGTGAATGTCGATATAGATGACATCGTCGAGCAGCGAGCCGCCGACGCCCATGAAGAAGCCGGCATCGGCTTCCTCATAGACCAGCCGGTCCGCCGATTGCGGCTGGCCGACAATATGGTGGAACACCTTCGAGGGCCGGTGGTTCTCGTCGAGCGCCGAATAGAAGAAGCTCTTGCCGTCAGGCGCCCAGACGCCGCCGCCGCCGGTATTCTCGATCACGTCGTCGAGATCCTGGCCGCTCGAGAGGTCGCGCACCTTCAGCGTGAAGAACTCCGAGCCCTTGTCGTCATAGCCCCAGATGCCGTGGCTGTGATCGCTCGTATGGTCGAGGCCGGCGAGGCGGAAATACGCTTTGCCGGCGGCTTCCTTGTCGCCGTCGAGCAGCACCGTGCGGATCGTCTCGTCGGCAACGTCGCCGTCGCGGGCGATGCGGAAATAGCGCGGCTGTTCGCCGCCGGTGACATAAAACGTGCCATAGGCATAGGCGCCGTCCTTCATCGGCACCGAGCTGTCATCTTCCTTGATGCGGCCGCGCATTTCGGAAAACAGCACCTTCTGCAGCGGCTTGGTGTCCTCCATCGCCGCGTTCATATAGGCGTTTTCGGCTTCGAGATGCTGGCGGATCTCGGGATCGAGGATCGAAGGATCCTTGAACATCGCCTGCCAGTTATCGGCGCGCAGCCAGGCATAATCGTCCGTGCGGGTAATGCCGTGGCGCGTATCGGAGACGGGCTTCTTCGGGGCGGCGGGCGGTGTCGGCAGGCTCTTGAAAACGGACAAGGAATGGCTCCGGATCGGGATATCGTGTTGGCAAGAGATAGAGGCGCGCCGCCGCCGGATCAAGCGGCAAGACTGCGCCAAGGGTGCGGGTGACCTTCCACAGGCAAGGCGGCGGCTCGGCTCGCCCTGCCTTGATGTCACCACAATATTTAAGAATGTCCGCTATCGCAGAGCGAAAATTGCACGTGCCAAGCCCCCGGCAAGCTGCCCGGGGCAGGGTGAAGAATGGACAACAGCAAGGGATTTTCTCAGCAATGCCGAAACGTCTGCTCCTGTTCGTATCCCTCATCGGCCTTGCCGCCCCCGCCTTTGCCGTCGATCCGGCCATCAAGAAGCAGCTGGAAAAACTCGATCCCTCGACGCGTCTGGAGCAGAGCTGCGACACCGAGGCGATGAGCCGCATCAACCAGGACAGCACCGGTTTCAAGCCCGACAAGGTGATCGCCTATACCTTCAAGGACCCGATCCCCGGCGACAATTCGCTGCAGGCGCCGGGCGCGGTCTTCCGCAGCAAGGGCGACTGGTACCATCTCTCCTACAATTGCATCACCGGCCCGCAGCATATCAATGTGCGCGAGCTCAATTACCAGATCGGCGACAAGGTGCCGCGCGAGAAGTGGGACAAATATTATCTCTACGATTAATGCCTTTGCCTTTGTTCGAGCAGCCGCGGTGACATCCGGCCACATGGCGCCATAGAGAAGCAGCCGCTAAAATCGGCCGACGAAATCGTAGAAGTTCCATATGAACCGTATCCTGCTCGCTTCGGCGTTGCTTTTCGCCGCCCTCTCAGCCGCCTTGGCGGATGAAATGCCGCCAGCGCCGCCGGCCGCACTTCCGGCAACAAAGACGCCTGAAGTAAAACTCGTCGAGCCGCATCTGCATATCGCCCGCTCCAACCTTGCCGGCCATGCCCGCATCGCGCTGACCTTCGATGCCTGCATGGGGCAGGCAGACGAGCGCATCCTGTCGACCCTGGTGCGCGAGCGCATCCCGGCGACGATCTTCGTCACCGCCCGCTGGCTGAGGCACAACCCCGCTGCCCTTGCCGTGTTCCTGCAGAATCCCGATCTGTTCGAACTGGAAAATCACGGAGAGAACCATATTCCGGCCGTCGATACGCCGACGCTGATTTACGGCATCGCCTCGGCCGGCTCGCCGCAGGCGGTGAAGCAGGAAGTCGAGGGCGGCGCCGCGGCGATGACCGCGGCCGGCATTCCGGCACCCCACTGGTTCCGCGGCTCAACCGCCAAATACGACCTTTCCGCCATCGGCGAAATCCGCGCCATGGGCTATCGCATCGCCGGTTATTCGGTAAACGGCGATGGCGGCTCGCTGCTCGGCGCCGTGATCACCGAAAAACGCATCGCCTCGGCCAAGGACGGCGATGTCGTCATCTCCCACATCAACCAGCCGACCCATGCGGCAGGCGAGGGGGTAGCGAAGGCGCTAGTTGATCTGAAGGCGAAGGGCACGGAATTTGTTCGTCTGGAGGACGTCGAGGATATGGGCGACGATCGGACGACGGAGTAAATTCTGTAAGGGCTGCCACGGCACGCTCGTTAATCCCAAGCCTTTACCTCAACTCACTCCCAGCCCCCAGCCTATCCTCCCCAAACCGCCGCAGGCCCGGCCCATCCCGGTCGAGCGCGAAATCCTCGAACCAGTCGCGATGCATGCCGGCCAGCATGGCGCCGATCATCTGGGCGGCGAGATAGGAGAAGGTGATGCCGTTGCCGCCGTAGCCGTAGGCGGCAAGGACATGCGGCATGCCGGGCACGGGACCGATCAGCGGCAGGCCGTCGGCGGTTTCGCCGAAGGTTCCGCACCAGGCGTGTTCCACCCGCGTATCGGCTTTCGGCCATAGCCGCTTCATCTTCTCGCGAATTGCCATGATCTTTGCCGGCAGCTTGTGGTCGCGGGCTTCGGGATCGGCCGTGCCGTCATCCTCGCCGCCGGCGACGATGCGATCATCCTCGGTCGTGCGCATGTAGAGATAGGGGTGGCTGTCCTCCCAGATCAGCGCCCTGTCGCGCCAGAAATTTTCGGGGTCCTGGGGTACGGTGGCGAGCGCCCAGCTCGAACTGGTGCGGTGCAGCTTCGGCATATCGATGCCCGGCATCGAATAGCCGGTCGCAAGCACGGCGCGCCGCGCCTCGATGACATGGCCTGCGTCCGTCTCCGCGGTGACGTGATCGCCTTCGCTGTGAAGCGCCGTGACGGAAGCGTTGACCAGCCGCGCGCCGCGGCGGACGGACATTTCGAGCAATGCCCAGGTCAGCAGCAGCGGATCGGCCTCGGCCGAACCCGGCGAATAGATCGCGCCGTCCCGGTCCAATTCGAACTGGGTGAAGAGATCGGGATGTTCGAGGTAGACGCCGGGCAGACCGGCCCGGCGGCGCAACTGGCGCTCCTCCAGCAGATCGCGCGCCCCTTCCTGGTTGGCGGCGAGATAGAGCGTGTTGCGCGGCCGGAAGCCGCAGGCAATCCCGTGTGCGGCGATCAGCTTGGAAAGGCCGGCGACCGCTGCTCCGCTGCGGCGGTAGATGCCGGCGGCGCGTTCGAAGCCGTAATAATCCTCCAGCTCGGTGAGCGTGCTGTCGATTTCCCATTGCAGCATCGCCGTGCTCGCCGCGGTACTGCCGAAACCGGGTTGCTCTCGGTCGATGATGACAACGGAAAAGCCGCGCGCCGTCAGATGTTCGGCAACCAATGCGCCGGTGATGCCGCCGCCGATCACGGCGACGTCGGCGGAAAAACTCTGCTCGATCGGCCGCCATTCCGGCCGAACCCCGCTTTCCCCCCAGAGAGAGCGGCCGCTGACCATCTGGTCGTGATCGGAGTCCTCGAGATCGAGATCAGATGCCACGGACGTCTCCCCGGTTGCTCATTTCGGCAATTGCGGCTGCGGCTTTTCCTCGATCAGCAATTCCTCGATGATGGTGATGACGATCAGCGACAGCGGCAGGGCCAGCATGGCGCCGACGGCCCCCCACATCCATGTCCAGAACAGGATGGCGAGGAAGACGATAAAGGGATTGATTTCCAGCCGCCGTCCCATCACCGCCGGGAAGATCAGGTTTTCCATGACGAGATGCACGGTAAAGAAGGCCGCGGCCGGCATCAGCCCGATGACGAGGTCATCATGGGTGAGGATGCCGGCGACCGCGACCGCAAACGTCATCAGCGTGATGCCGAGATAGGGAATGAAGCTCGACAGGAAGGCGAAGAAGCCCCAGAGCACCGGCGCCGCCAGCCCGCCCGCATAGGCGATGATCGTCATGACGACGCCGAGCCCGACATAGATCAGCGAGGCGGTGGCGAAATAGAAGCCGAGCACCTGCTCGACGGCATTGATGACGCGGATCGCTGCCAGCCGCTGCGTGCGGGTACGGAAGGTCATGATGACGGTCTTGCGCAGGTTGACCCGGCTGGCGAGGAAGAGCAGCAGCGCCGCAAAGAAGATCAGCCCCTGCACCAGCGCCGGCGTCAGGCTTGTTGTCACCACATGCAGCACGTTGCCGGTGTTTTCGAGCAATGCGCCGATCGACATCGGCCCGCTTTCGAACGTCGCCGGGGTGATATGCAGCCATTCGATGCGCTCGAGATAAGGCATGACGCGGTTGATGGTCCGCTCGGCAAAAGCCGGCCCCTCATTGGCAAGCGTCATCAGCGGGCCGGCGAGCGAGTTGATCAGCAGGAAGATCACCAGAGCCACGCTGCTCGACAGCATGACGGCGTTGGCAAGCCGCGGCACGCCCATCCGGCTGAGTTTTTCCGCCGCCATGCCGAGGATCATGCCGACGACGACGGCAAGCGTGATCGGGATCAGGATCAGCGACATCAGGTAGACGGCGGCCAGCCCCAGAATGCCGAAGATGCCGATGATCGCCCAGGCCATGCTGATATCCAGCCCGTCCTTCTCCAGCCGATGCAGCGGTGCCGCCGGCAGCTCTTCGGCTGCCTCCCTCAGCGTCTGCGCCCAGGCGCTGGTGCGGCGTTCGCCGATCGCGATCTTCTTGGCCTGTTTGCGGATGCCATTGGCGATGCCCATGCGGTGAGGTTCCCCGAAGCCCCATTGCTTCGTGACGGAAACGCGCCGACGCGGTTCCGGTTCCGTGGGGGCCGCCAGGGCGCTTGCCGCGTGTCTTCACGCGGATGGCATTATCCCGCGTGAACGACTGTCATGGCACGGAAATTACGCCGAAAGCGTCAGGCCGATCCCCCAGGGGTCCCTGAGGAAGGTACCGCCATCGCGCGTCTCGCTCTTGATCTCCAGCGCATCGAGCTTGGAGATCGCCGCATCCAGCGTCGCCTTGTCGTTGAACCGGAGCTTGTAGTCCGAAAGCCCGGTCATATTGTCGGCGCGTGCCGTAGCACCCCGGCTGTTCCAGATATTGGCGGCGATATGATGATGGTAGCCGCCGGTCGCAAAGAAACTTGCGCCGGGACGGCTCGCCATCAGCTTGAGTCCGAGCACGTCGCGGTAAAAGGCGTCCGCTTGTGGAATATCGCCGACCTGCAGATGCAGGTGGCCGATCGCCGTTCCATCAGCCATGCCGCCCCAGCGCTCGTCAGGTGCGCTGTCATAGAGCGCCTGCAGGTCGAGGCGCAGCGTCGCCATCTCCACCATGCCGTCCTGCTGGAACTTCCATTGTTCATGCGGCCGGTCGGCATAGATTTCGATGCCGTTGCCTTCGGGGTCGGACAGATAGATCGCCTCGCTGACGAGGTGGTCCGAGGCGCCGTCGAGCACGACATTGTTGTGAGCCGCATGGCGCAGCCAGCGTGCGAGTTCGCCCCGATCCGGCATCAGGAAGGCGGTGTGGAAGAGACCGGCGGCATTGCGCGGCGCGATGGCGGCATCTTTGGCGGTCGTCAGCGTCAGCAGCGGCAGATCGCCGACCCCCAACACTTGCCCGCTCGCCGTCTTCTCGATGACCTTCAGGCCGAGCATCGATTGATAGAAGCCTGAAACAAGATCGAGGTCCGCCACGACGAGATGCGACTGGTCGATATAGGCGGGCCGCGTCAGCGCATAGGAAGTTTCGGTCGTCATGGATTGTTCTCCTGCCACGGATCTGGCCTGTAAAATGGAGGGCGCGCCGGCGGTGGCGGCAAATGTGCCGCCCGCAGCAAGGCCGAGGAAGTTTCGCCGGTTCATTCGCCACTGTCTCCTCTGGCCTGCCGTACTTGATACCTATATGGCCGATTGCGATTGTTCACAGAAGTCCGGTTTTTGACGATGAACTGTTGAGCAGGCGTTGACGATGATTTGCGCCCACTTGATCGCGGTCAAAGCGTCCATATCTTCTTTAGAGGATACTTATACATCTCAGTCATGGAGGGAGCCATGTACAGGAAGATCATCGTCGCGATCGCGCTCGGCGGCATCGAAAAGGGAGAGAAGATACTCCGCAAGGCCGCGTCCTTGCTCGACGACGGCGGCGAAATCGTCGCGCTCAACGTTATCGAGGATGTGCCGACCTATGTCGCCATCGAACTGCCGGCCAATATGGTCGAGGACGCCATGCAGGACAGCCGCGACCAGTTGCACGCGCTGATCGCCTCAACCGGCATTGCGGCAACCGTGGAGATCCGCAACGGCCCGCCCGCCAAAGCAATCATCTCGACCGCCGAAAGTTACGGTGCCGACCTCATCATCGTCGCTTCGCATGTTCCGGATTTTTCCAACTACTTCATCGGCGCCACCGCCGACCGGGTCGTGCGCCACGCCAAATGCTCGGTGCTGGTCGACCGGCAAAAGGTTTGATTTGCGCGAGTCGTCCCGCCGCCAAACAGCCTGTCACGAAGATTTACCGGCCGTGCGCTTTGCCGCGGTTGCGCGCCCGTTCGTTCGATGCGACGATTGCAATCGGGTCTGAAACGGATTGGCGTGCATGGCCGAGTTCAACGGCATTCGCTGGGCTTACGACAGATATGAACTGATCGCCGACGGTATCGTCCATGGCGTCGGTCTCGTGCTGGCGCTGATCGGGGCCACGGTGCTGATCTTCTACGCCACGCTCTGGAGTTCCAATGGCGCGCTCGCCGCCGCCTGGATCTATGGCGTCGGGCTGGTGCTGACGCTTGCCATTTCCTTTTCCTACAATGCCTGGCCGGTCTCGCGCACCAAATGGTATCTGCGCCGCTTCGATCATTCGGCGATCTTCCTGTTGATCGCCGCCACCTACACGCCTTTCCTCGAACGCGGCGCCGACGATCCGCTGCTCCTCTTCATGCTGGTGGCGATCTGGCTGTTTGCCGCCGCCGGCATCGTGCTGAAATGCGTCTTCCCCGACCGTTACGACCGTCTTGCCATCCTCCTTTACCTCGCCATGGGCTGGAGCGGCGTGCTGGTGGCCGGCCCTGTGGCCGCGCGCATTCCCACCGCCTCGATGCTGCTGATCGTCATCGGCGGCGTCATCTATTCGCTCGGCGTCATCTTCCATGTCTGGGAGAAGCTGCGCTTCCAGAACGCCATCTGGCACGCTTTCGTCGTCACCGCCGCGGCCGTGCATTATTCGGCCGTCTTCACTTGCTTCAGCCTGTCGGCGCCGGGTGTCTGACAAGGGCTGTTCCCGAAGCAGCCGGCATGCTGCATCCGCCGTTTACATCTTCAGGAGCGGGGCGTATGCCATCCCGGCAGTCAATTCGAACCGGGCCATCATGACAGACGCCGTCCTCCTCCGCGACGCCACCGAAGCTGATCTTTCCGCTATCCGCGATATCTACAATCACGCCGTCGAACACACGACGGCGATCTGGAACGATACGCTGGTCGATCTCGAAAACCGGCGGGAATGGATGAGGGCGCGTAAGGGCCGCGGCTTTCCTGTCATCGTCGCCGAGCTGTCGGGCAAGGTCGCGGGCTACGCCTCCTATGGCGATTGGCGGGCCTTCGACGGCTATCGTCACACGGTCGAGCATTCCGTCTATGTCGATAAGGATTGCCGCGGCGCCGGCGTCGGCGAGCGGCTGATGCGCGAACTGATCGTCCGGGCGGTCGCCGGCAATATCCATGTGATGATCGCCGGCATCGAGGCCGAGAATACCGCTTCGATCCGGTTGCATGAAAAACTCGGTTTCCGCATCGCCGGCAGATTTTCCGAGGTCGGCACCAAGTTCGGCCGCTGGCTGGACCTCACCTGCATGGAGCTTCGCCTGCCCTCGGTCTGATCCGGCACTCCGGGCAAGCCCCGGCATTGCCATTGTGAACGGCGCTCACCATCTTTTTATTGTAGTCTGAGCTGTGTAAGAAAGTGCAGGTAGCCTGCTTCGTGGGCGGCTTCAGAATGGTATGGAGGTGTACAGTTCAATGGCAATGCACGGATCGTCGCTCGGTCTCCTTGCCCTCGTCCTTCTGGCATTTCCGCAGGCTGCCGCCCGGGCCGCCGATTGCGGCAACCTAGCCTCGCCGAAGCTCGACTGGCAGGAATGCACCAAGAAGAACCTGATGCTGCAGGGCAGTGATCTCGAAGGCGCCAACCTCTTCGGCACCGATTTTTCGCTGACCGATCTCGCCGGCGCCAATGTCAAATCCGCCAATCTCGAAAAGGCGACTTTGGTGCGCGCCTCGCTCGAGGGCGCCCACGCCGAAGGCGCCAACTTCGCCAAGATCGAGGCCTATCGCGCCAGCTTCGCCAATATTGCCGCCGACGGCGCGTCCTTTGCCGGCGCCGAGCTGCAGCGCGCCAATTTCGCCGGCGCCCGGCTTGCCGGCGCCAGCTTCGAAAAGGCCGAACTCGGCCGCGCCGATTTCGACAAGGCGGTGCTGACAGGCGCGAAATTCGCTTTCGCCAATCTCTCCCGCGCCGATCTCTCCAACGCCACTTTCGAAGGCCCGGCGATCTTCGAGCGCGCTTTCATGTTCCTGACCCGCATCGAAGGCCTCGACCTCTCGGCCGCATCCGGCCTCGAACAGGCCCAGATCGACCTCGCCTGCGGCGACACCTCGACCAAGCTCCCCGCCGGCCTGTCGGCACCGACGACCTGGCCATGCCCTGCTGAGCATGAGTAGTCGGGCGGGGTTTGGTTCGCGCCCAAGGTTGCCCCTCACCCTAACCCTCTCCCCGTAAACGCGGCGAGGGGACGTGCCTTACGAGAGGTTTGTGGGGAATGGAGAGGGTGCGGCACACCCCCCTTCGCCCCGTTTACGGGGAGAAGGTGCCGGCAGGCGGATGAGGGGCAGGCCGGCTCTGCGCCGAACCCCTATTCCCCCGCCTCGAACACCATGGAATGGCCGTTGATGCAGTAGCGCAGGCCGGTGGGCGGCGGGCCGTCGGGGAAGACGTGGCCGAGATGGGCTTCGCAGCTGCCGCAGCGGATTTCGGTGCGCACCATGCCAAAGGCCGTGTCGCGATGCTCGGTCACCGCATCGGGCGAGACGGCTTCGAAATAGCTCGGCCAGCCGCAGCCGGCATCGAACTTCGTGTCGGAGCGGAAAAGCGGGGCGTTGCAGCCGACGCAGCGGTAAAGCCCTGTCTCGAAGGAATCCCAATAGGGGCCGGTGAAGGCGCGCTCGGTGCCGTGCTGGCGGGTGATGCGGTATTGCTCGGGGGTGAGCTGCTCTTTCCATTCCGCATCGGTCTTGTGGATCTTGGCGGTGGTTGCAGTTTCGGACATGCCATGCTCCTTTCGCCGAGGGGCGGTTCCATCTTGCCAGAAAATGTGGTGCGCCATCGGCAGTTCATCAAGACTTGGGCACCATCCTGCCCCATTCGCCATGTACCGCTTTTTGGGGAGGACGCTTGCTCTTACATCCGTGAGGGGTTTTCTGTTAGGGTTAATGTTACGTGTATTGGGGAATCACTGGTGTTTGAAGCAGCAATCGTCCTGCTCTACGGCCTCGTAGCCGCAGCCGCCATGGCGGTCACGCTGCTGGAAGGCTGGGCCAATCATGACGGCTTGACGTTCCATCGTCTGGCCGGGCTTTTCGCCTGCCTGCTGTGGCCGCTGACGCTTGTGGTCTTTATCCTGCACGGCTGCGTCGTCCGGCTGCTGACGCGTCTTTCCCGATCGGCCGCCTGATCGCGTCGAACATCTCTTGCCGCCGAAATCGCTTGAGACGCCCTCCCGTTTCGCCTAAGTCAGAAGACAGGCCGGTTTTCGCTGGTGCTTCGTTTATCGCTGTTGGGGAGGAGACATGGCCGATGTCACGGCTCTGACATTTCTGGCCCTGTGTCTGCCGCTTGCCGGCGCTCTTGCCGCTCCCTTCATGATCCGCATCTTCGGCGCCAACGGTGCCTGGCTCCTGGCGATCGCCCCGTTGCTCGCCTTCCTGCATTTCCTGCGCTTCGTGCCTGTTATTGCCGGCGGCAAGGTCGTCACCGGCGGTTATGCCTGGGTGCCGAGCTACAATCTCTCCTTCTCCTGGTTCCTCGACGGCCTGTCGCTGGCTTTCGCGCTGCTGATCACCGGCATCGGCACGCTGATCGTGCTTTTTGCCGGCGGCTATCTCAAGGGACACAAGGATCAGGGCCGCTTCTTCTCCTTCATCTTCCTCTTCATGGGCGCCATGCTCGGCATCGTCGTTTCCGACAGTTTCCTGATGCTCTTCATCTTCTGGGAACTGACGTCGATCACCTCCTTCCTGCTGATCGGCTTCGACCACGAGCGCGAGGCGGCTCGCCGCGCCGCCCTGCAGGCGCTTGTCGTGACCGGCGGGGGAGGGCTCTGCCTGCTGGCCGGCCTGCTGCTGCTCTGGAACGTCTCGGGCGTCACGCAGTTGTCGCAGCTTATGGGATTTGGCGATGTCGTGCGCGAAAGCCCGATCTATCTCGCTGCCCTCATTCTGGTTCTTGCCGGCGCCTTCACCAAGTCGGCGCAGTTCCCCTTTCATTTCTGGCTGCCGAACGCCATGGAGGCGCCGACGCCGGTGTCGGCCTACCTGCATTCGGCCACCATGGTGAAGGCCGGCGTCTATCTGCTGATGCGGCTCAATCCGGTGATGGGGGCAACATCCGCCTGGGAAATCCTGCTGCCCTTCTTCGGCGGGCTGACGCTGGTTGTCGGCGCCGCGCTTGCCATTCGCCAGACCGACCTGAAGCTCAAGCTCGCCTATACCACCGTCTCCTCGCTCGGCCTGCTGGTCATGCTGATCGGCGTCGGCTCGGAACATGCGGTGGCGGCGGCCTCCCTCTATCTGGTGGCGCATTGCCTCTTCAAGGGTGCGCTCTTCATGGTCGCCGGCATCATCGATCATGAAACCGGCACACGCGATATCACCCGCCTCGGCGGCTTGGGGCGGGTGATGCCGCTGACATGGGTCATCGCACTTGCGACGGCTTTCTCCATGGCCGGCCTGCCGCCCTTCTTCGGTTTCCTCGCCAAGGAGGAGATCTATACGGCGCTCACCGGGGCCGATGTCCGCGCGCTTACCTTCACCGCCATCACTGTCCTCGGCAATGCGCTGATGTTCGCCGTCGCTTTCGCGGTGGCGCTGACACCCTTTCTCGGCCCGCCGGTGGAGACGCCGAGACATCCGCACGAAGCGCCCGTCCTGCTCTGGCTCGGCCCGGCCGTTCTCGCCGCCCTTGGCCTGCTTGCCGCGATCTTTTCGACCTTCACCCACGCAGTCCTGTCGGCGCCGATCTCAGCCGCCATCCGCCAGACCCCTGCTGAAATCGACATTTCGCTGGCGCTGCATCCAGGCGTGCCCTTGGCGCTCTCCGCTTTGACGGTGCTGCTCGGCATCGGCGTCTATTGGCAGCTCGCCCGTGTCCGTGCGGCGATGGCCGTCTTCCTGCGCGCGGCCGGGCGCGGACCGGATCACGGTTTCGATCTTGCCATATCGGGCCTTGTGCGCTTGGCCGGTCGCCTCATGCGTATCCTCCAGCCAGGGCGGCTGCAGATCTATATCTCCTGCACCTTCCTCTCGGTCGCCGCCATCCTCATCATTCCGGCGATCGTCTATGGCGAACTGCCGGCTCTTCCCGCCTGGCCCTCCGATGTCAGGCTCCATGAGTGGGCGGTCCTGCTGATCGCCGCCGTCGGCCTTGCCGCCGTGCTCGTTGCCCGCGACCGGCTGACGGCGATTGTCTCGCTCGGCATCCAGGGTTTTGCCGTCGCCATCATCTTTCTGCTGTTCGGCGCGCCGGATCTCTCCTTCACCCAGTTCATGGTCGAAACCCTCGCGGTGGTCATTCTCGCTCTGGTCATGACCAGGCTCCGCCTCTCGCCGGGCGATCGGCGCCCGCTCGCACACAGGCTCTTCGACGGCGCGCTTGCATTGGCCTGCGGCCTCGGTTTCACGCTTCTGCTGATGCGGGCAACGCAGGCGCCGTTCAACGATGCGCTGACGCTCTTCTTCAACGCCTATTCGAAATCGATCGCCCACGGCGCCAATGTCGTCAACGTCATCATCGTCGATTTCCGCGGCACCGACACGCTCGGCGAAATCGCCGTCGTCGCGGTCACCGGCCTTGCCATCCTGGCGCTGATCCGCATCCGCGCCGGCAGCGAGCGCAAGCTTGCCGCCAATGATCCCACGTTGGAGGCGGAGGGCTGATGAACACCCTGATCTTCCGGACCATCGCTCCGTTCCTCACCACGCTGATGCTGCTTTTTTCCGTCTTCGTGCTGCTGCGCGGCCATAACGAGCCGGGCGGCGGCTTCATCGGCGGGCTGATCGCCGCCTCGGGACTGGCGATTTACGGCATCGCCCTCGGCGTTGCCGCCGTTCGCCGCGCGCTGTTTTTCCATCCGCTGTCGATCGCCGGCTTCGGCCTGCTGCTGTCGACGCTATCAGGTCTTCTGTCCATCCTCTTCGCCGTTCCCTTCATGACCGGCCTCTGGGTCTATCCGAACCTCTTCGGTCTCGAAGTGCCGCTGTCCAGCGTCATGCTCTTTGATCTCGGCGTCTATCTCGTCGTGCTCGGTGCCATTGCCTCGATCGCCCTCACATTGGAAGAAAAGGAAGTGACATTGGAAGAAAAGGAGGTGGAGTGATGGAGCCGCTTCTGGCGATCCTCGTCGGCCTGTTCTTCGCCGCCGCCATCTATCTGATGCTGTCGAAATTCACCATTCGCATCATGCTCGGCATCGCCATCCTCGGCAATGCCGTCAATCTGCTGCTCTTTACATCGGGCCGGCTGACGCGCGAGGTTCCGCCGATCATCCCAGCCGGTCTCGACGCCTTGCCCGCCGGCACCGCCAACCCGCTGCCGCAGGCCCTCATCCTGACGGCGATCGTCATCTCCTTCTCCTTCCTTGCCTTCCTGCTGGTGCTGACCTATCGCGCCTATCAGGACCTCGGCACCGACGACACCAGCGAAATGCGCGCCGCCGAACCCGACGACCGGCCGCTGCCGCCATTGGGGTATTGAGGATGGAGATGTGGAGCTTGGTTGAAGCGCTGTCGGCTGCTTCCCTCTTCTCCCCAGCGGGGGTCCGAAGGACGGGTCGAGACCCGTGGCTCGACCCCGGTTGGTGCCCGTCAGGGCGGATGAGGGGGGTGAGGAGCAATAGCGACGAGCGCCCGATGCGCAAGCAAAGGGCAGTATTTTCGGCACGGCGAAGGACGGCCTATACCGTGTGGCCCCCCTCATCCGACCCTTCGGGCCACCTTCTCCCCGCTGGAAAGAAGAGGGAAGCAGCCGCCCCCCGCAATACCAAAGGCCGCACCTGATGGCCGCTCCTACCTCCACCATCGATCTCTCCGCCGCCCTGGTCACCGCCCCGGTGCCGATCGGCCATTGGCTCGCCATCCTGCCGGTCGCTCACTGCATCACGCTCGGCGCCGTCCTGCTGATGCTGCGCGCGCATCTCCGGCTGCAGGCCTGGCTTGCCATCTCAGGCCTTGCGATGCTGGTGCTGATCGATGCGGCGCTGCTTGCCAAAGTCGCAGCCGAAGGCCCGCTCACCATGGTCATGGGGCGCTGGCTGCCGCCCTTCGGCATCGCCTTCACCGTCGACCTCTTCGGGGCGCTGATGGCCTTCACATCAGCCCTTGTGGCGCTCGCCGCCGGCATTTACGCGCTGGCCGATATCGGCGAAAGCGGCCGGCGATATGGTTTTTTTCCGCTGCTCATGCTGCTGATGGCCGGCGTGACGGGCGCCTTTCTCACAGGCGATGTCTTCAATCTCTATGTCTGGTTCGAGGTGCTGCTGATCTCCTCCTTCGGGCTGATCATCCTCGGCTCCGAACGCCAGCAGATCGACGGCGCGCTGAAATATGCGGTGCTGAACCTCATCGCCACGACGCTGTTTCTGATCGGCGTCGGCATCCTCTATGCCGCTTTCGGCACGCTCAACATGGCCGACATCGCGGCAAAGGCGAAGGATTTGCGGGCCACGGCGCCGCTGATGACGCTGGCAAGCCTCTTCCTGCTCGCGTTTGGCATGAAGGCAGCAGCCTTCCCGGTCAATTTCTGGCTGCCCGCCGCCTATCATACGCCGCGCATCGTGGTCTCGGCACTGTTTGCCGGCCTGCTTACCAAGGTCGGCATCTACGCGCTGATCCGGGTAGTGGTCATGCTGCTGCCGGTGGAGCGCCAGGAATTGAGCCTGCTGATCGCGCTTGCGGCCGGTGCGACCATTCTCGTCGGTGCACTCGGGGCACTTGCCGAAAACGATATCCGCAGGCTGTTCGGCTATGTCGTCATATCGGGCATCGGCAATATGCTGGCCGGCGTTGCACTCGGCGGCAACTCCAGCGGTGTTGGAGGTGTCGCCGGCGCAGTCTTCTATGCCGTTCATTCGATGGTGCTGATGACGGCGCTTTACCTTGCCGCCGGCGAGATCGCCCGGCGCGGCGGCGGCTTTTTATTGTCGGGGCTCGGTGGCCTCTATCGGCAAAGCGGCGGCTTCACCGCGCTCTCCCTCATGCTCTTCCTTGCTGCCTGCGGCCTGCCGCCCTTTTCCGGCTTCTGGCCGAAAGTCATTCTGGTCAAAGCCTCGCTCGATAGCGGCGCCTGGTGGCTGGCGGCCGTCATCCTCGTCGGCGGTTTTCTGACGACGATCGCCTTCGGTCGGCTCTTTCTGCTCGCCTATTGGCGGCCGGCGCCGACAGCAGCGATGCCGTCGGCAGCCGTCTGGCGCACCGGCCTGCCGCTTGCTGCGCTGACGGCGCTGGTCGTCGGCTTCGGCATCCTGCCGGAACGGCTGCTGGCGCTGTCGCAATCATCAGCCGCCGGCCTTGCCGATCCGCAGGCCTATTTCCAGTCGGTCTTTCCCGGAGGCTTCAGGTGATCGCCTTCCTCTTCAATCTGCTGCTCGCCATCGTCTGGGTCGCGGTTACCGGCAGCGCCTCGCTGCACAATCTCGTCTTCGGCTTCCTGCTTGCCGCCCTTTCGCTCACCGTCATCCGCGAGCCCTTCGGCGGCAAGGCTTATCTGCGACGTGCCGGCCTGGTGCTGTCGCTCGCCCTTCTGTTCCTCAAGGAATTGTCGCTGTCGGCCTGGAGGGTCACGCTCACCATCCTCTCGCCCGATATGAAGCTGAAGCCCGGCATCTTCGCCTTCCCGCTGACGGTGACGAGCGATTTCGAGATCACTTTGCTCGCAAACCTCATCACCCTGACACCCGGCACGCTTTCGGTCGATGTCTCCGCCGATCGCCGCACGCTCTATGTCCACGCGCTCGATTGTTCCGATCCCGAGACAAGCAAGCGTGATATCGCCAATGGTTTCGAACGCAAGATCATGGAGGCTTTCCGGTGATCACCCCTGCCGCCATCGTCGCGGCCGCATCCTCGGCCGCCCTCGTCATCCTCGGCCTGGCGCTGATTCTGACGGTTTGGCGCGTCGTTGCCGGGCCGACATTGCCGGATCGCATCCTCGCCCTCGATATGCTGACCGGCATCGCCATCGGCTTCATCGCCGTCATCGCGGTCAAAACCGGTTTTTCGCTCTATATCGATATCGCCATCTCGCTCGGCCTCGTCGGCTTCCTGGCGACCGTCGCCTTCGCCCGATTCGTGCTGTCGCGCGGCAACATCAAATCGCCGGCCTCTGCATCTCCGCCACAGGCCGGCGTCAAAAGGCGTCATGCGGGGGGGAAGAAGCGGTGATGGATTATATCCTGGCTGCCGTCGCCGCTTTGCTGCTGATATCAGGCGCGCTCTTTGCTCTTTCGGCGGCGATCGGCCTGCTCAGGCTGCCCGATCTCTATACGCGCATGCACGCCGCCTCGAAGGTGGGGACTGTTGGTTCCGGCCTGCTGCTCCTTGCCGCCGGTCTCTATTCGCAGGACCTGGCGATTCTTGCCCGCGCCATTGCCGGCTTCTTCTTCCTGTTGCTGACGGCGCCGGTCTCTGCCCATCTGCTGGCCAGAGCCGCCCACCTTTCGGGACATGCGCTCGGTGCCGTCTCGGTCCGCGACGATATGCGCAAGCGCTGAGCCTGTGCTACTTCGCTGCTTTACCAGATTTATGCAAAACTTATGCACAGGAAGATGTGAGTAAAGCTTGCTTCTGAGTGCCTTAATTCTTCATCCGTCATTTTTTCTCAAGAAAAACGACAAATAATAATTGGCCTTTCGACCAAACGATGGTATTTGAAAATGCAAGTAGAGTTCTGATTGTGAATCGCAATCGTACTGCTTCCAAGTCCCTCAGTTTTGATTTTTCATGTCTAAACTGAGGCCGTCGCCTGGGGCATGACGTAGTGGTTTGCAGTCAGGCAGTATAAGAACAGGTCTCGCTCTTCGGAATCTAGGGGTGGATTCGCGTTTTTCGAAACAGAAGGTCGGTTCCCGTGCTTTTGCTGTTCGCTTCTACGAGGCGGGTCTTTGACGTAACAGTCAGAGGCCGTTTGAGCATGCTAACAGGAGAAAAAATATGACGGAAATGGCGACCGGCAATGCGCCGGAGCTGCTTGTGGAACTGACGGCCGACATCGTCGCGGCTTATGTCAGCAACCATGTTGTCCCGGTCAGCGACCTGGCAAATCTGATTTCCGACGTGCATTCGGCACTCAGCAACACGTCCGTACCGCAGCCTGCTGCGGCGATCGTCGAAAAACAGAAGCCTGCAGTCTCTGTCCGCAAGTCCGTACAGGACGAGCAGATCACGTGTCTGGAATGCGGCGGCAACTTCAAGTCCCTCAAGCGTCACCTGATGACGCATCACAGCCTCTCGCCGGAAGAATACCGCGAGAAGTGGGACCTGCCGACCGACTACCCGATGGTAGCGCCCGCCTATGCCGAAGCGCGTTCGCGCCTGGCAAAGGAAATGGGCCTGGGTCAGCGCCGCAAGCGCGGCCGCGGCTGAGCTTTTCGAAAGCCACCAACGACAAAAGCCGGGTCTTGTGCCCGGCTTTTCTGTCTGCGCTTGCGGCAGGGGCGCTGCACTATGCTTCGCCGGCGGCCGCGGGATGTATTCCTGTACTATGAGCAAGTGTTAATATACTGATCTGCTGAGTCAGGGCTTTACGAATCACTCGACTCTAGATCTCGCAAAGCCCCTCCACACAAGCGCGTTCAGGCTGTGGCGCGGACCTTTGCTTCTTCCCGGATCCTGTTGACCATCGACCGCAATCCGTTCGAACGCTGCGATGACAGGTTTTCCACCAGGCCGATCTTCGAGAAAATCTCGAAGGCATCGAGCCCGGCGATCTCGGACGCCGTCTTGCCGGAATAGGTGGCAAGCACGATGGCGACGAGGCCGCGCACGATATGGGCGTCGGAATCACCCTCGAAGCTCATCACCGGATTGTCGGGATTGCCTGTCGTATGCGTCACCAGCCAGACCTGGCTGGCGCAGCCCATCACCTTGTTTTCCGTGGTGCGCTTCTCCTCGGCCAGGTCGGGCAGCGCCTTGCCGAGTTCGATGACATAGCGGTAGCGATCTTCCCAATCGTCCAGGAAGGCGAAGTCGTCGATGATCTGGTCGAGGGATGCCATGGAAAAGCCTTTCACTATTAAAGCACTTCCCGCAAAAGTGCACAGCGGTTTTGCGTCCGGAATGCGCCAGGAAAAGCTCTAAACTGCATATAGGTGAAAGACCGGCGGATTTGAACCGTTAAAGCGCGTCGCATCGAACAGGATTCATGCGACGGGCTTGGTTTCTTTGTTTTATGCAGGTCGTTATCCCGCAACCGCGGCACACTTCCTGATGACATGCATTAAAAAGAAACGCCGTGAGGGATGGGCATCCTCACGGCGCAGCAACATGCTGAATTAAACAGGGCAGGCACGTCAGGCATGGGGCATTTCCGCGTCATGCGGACCACCGATGCAAGGTCGGAAAATTCAGATTGCCGGCTTCGGCGTCGGCAGCGGGATCGCGCCGGTGACAACAGTCTCGGCGGAGGCGTCATCCTCGACCGGCGGGCGGTAAGGCATCGGCTGGTTCAGCGCGGCCTTTGCTTCGCGCATCTTTTCCTGGATGGCGGGCGCTGCCAGCGAAGGCATGGCAAGAGCCACCGGCGTCTGCGGTTCGGCATGCCTTGCAGTCGCCGGAGCCTCGTCCTTGAACTGGCTGTCGAGCAGTTCATAGGCGACGCGGGCGCCTTCGCGGGCCCGGTAGCCGAGCGCGGTGACGGTTTCGGCGCCCTTGGCGCAGACCTCGGGCTTTTCGGAGCACATGCCGGTGAGATAGTCATAGGCGCCGCTTACCGCCGTAAACGCGTCGGAAAGCTGCAATTGCGGGCCGCCGGCGAGCTTGTCGGAACTCTCCGTGCTGAAGACGGAAAGAAGCACGAGCACAAGGCCAAACCAGAAGGATCCTTTGATCAGAAACCACATTGTCGTTGCCCATCCTGTTTTCCCGTCCGGTTCTTGTCGCCGAATCAGGCCGGTTGTCCGGTGTCATTTCACCCTACCGCCAAGTTGCGAATGCCGCTTTTCGAAACTCACGCGCATTTGCGGCAAATTTAGTTCAAATTTTAGCGAACGGTATTTGACGGGCGTTTTAGTCGAATGCGAGCGATCGCCGTTAAGCATCAGGGCAGCACCTGCTTGCAATTGCAGGGCTTTTGCCGGCTCGCCTTGCCACAGGAGTTAACGCAATGCTGAAATATGAGGAATATCCGTCGCTTACCCGCTATTAACCACAAAAGGCAAAGAGGCTTCCGGATGCTTCAAAACGGGATTTTCGGCCCTTTCCGGCTGTGAACAGCGCTTTTGCCTTATCCTTTCTTTAAGCCGCCGGGGCCTATTGTCCGGATCGACAGACAGCCTTTTTGGGCGGGTATTGCGTGCGAGTATTGAGTAACATTGGCGGCTGGGTGACGGCGCTCGTAGACCGGGCGGCGACAAGCTGGCTCTCCCGGACGGGCGGCGGCGAAGCCGTGCGCCAGCGTGAGCTCGCGATCCTGCGCCGCCTCGTGCTGTTCTCGTCGGCCGCTCTTATTGCTGCGCCCATCGGCCTTTCGGCGGTCACCAGTCCGGCCGTCGCCTTGCCGGCGGGTGTCGCCATGGTCTGCGCCGCCTTTCTCTTTTCCGCCGTCGGTAGCATCGCGCTCGCCCGTCAGGGTTCGTCGGCCGGCATCGCGACGCAGTCGGCCGAGGATTTTTTCCTTGCCGCCACGCCGGGCCTGGTCTTCTTCCTCGACCCGCATGGCAGTGTGGCCACGATCGGCGGCCGCGACCGCCGCGATTTTCTCGCCTGGATGCGCGATCCCAAGGGCAGGGGGTTCCTGGAGCAGGTGCATGTCTCCGACCGCATCCTTTTCCTGCAGGCGCTCGATAGTCTGCGCCGGGGCGAGGATGCCGAGTGCGTCGATCTGCGCATCGACCGCCCCTCGGTCGCGCGCGATCAGCGCCAGTTCGCTTATCTCAGAATGGACATGACGGCCCGGCGCGACGCCGACGGCGAGCTTGCCGCCGTCATTGCCCAGCTGCGCGATGTCTCCGTCGAGCAGCAACTGCGGGCCGAAGCCCAGAATCGCGTCGCCGATGCCGAATCGGCAAACGACGCCAAATCGCGCTTCCTCGCCGCCGTCAGCCACGAGCTGCGCACGCCGCTGAACGCCATTCTCGGTTTTTCCGACATCCTGATCGGTGAATATTTCGGCAAGTTCGAAAACGACCGCCAGCGCGAATATGTCGGCCTAGTCCGCGAATCCGGCGCGCATCTCTTGTCCGTCGTCAACACCATGCTCGACATGAGCAAGATCGAAGCCGGCCGTTACGAGCTGATCCTCGAAGCTTTCGATATATCAAGCTCGGTCAAATCCTGCGAATCGATGCTGGCTTTGCAGGCCAAGACCAAGGGCCTGACGCTGACGAGCCGGATCCAGCGCGGCCTCGGTGAGATCGTCGCCGATCAGCGCGCCATCCAGCAGATCCTCATCAATCTCGTCGGCAATGCCATAAAATTCACCGAGGCCGGCGGCGTCGTCTCGGTCGATGCGGCGGCGCGCGACGGCATCCTCAAGCTGACGGTCAGCGATACCGGCATCGGTATTGCGGCCGACAAGCTGGCATTGCTCGGCCAGCCCTTCGTCCAGATCCAGAACGATTATACCCGCCGCTTTGAAGGCACCGGCCTTGGTCTTTCCCTGGTCAAGGGGCTGGTGGCGCTGCATGGCGGGCATTTCGCCATCGCCAGCCAGCCCGGCGAAGGCACGATCATCACCATCGAGATCGCGGTGGACGGCTCGGGTGCCGTATGCGCCGAAGACGCCGGTCATGGTGCGACTGTCGAGTTCCCGCCGCGGCTGAAGGGCGCGGTCAATGCAGGTGCAGAATTGGGGGAGGGGCGTTTCGATGGCCGCGCGCAAGCGAAAATCGCCTAAGGGAAAAAGGGGACGGCAGCAGCCGGGCCTCCTGATGTCGGGTGCGGCGGCGCTCGGCGGCCTTAGCCTGCAGGGCGCATCGGTGCTCGGCGGCGTCATCGGCCGTAATCCGTCGGTTGCCGGCGGCACGATCACCTTCGTCGTCATCTTCTCCTTCGTCGCCGCCAACGCGCTCTGGTATCAGCCAGGCCTGCATCCGCACCCGATTTTCCGCACCCGCGATCCGCAGTCTCCCAATGTGCTCGGCGCCCGCCGCCCGGCCGAGGAGCAGCAGGGCGACGTCACCACCTTCCGCATCGAACGGCCGGAGGATGCCGCGACCACCACCAACGCGACGCCGGCGCCTGCCGCGCCCGGTCAGCAGCCGAGCCAGCTCGTCATGGACATCCAGCAGCAGCTGGTGCGCCGCGGCCTCTATAATGGCATACCCGACGGCGTCATCGGCCCACGCACCAGTGCGGCCATCCTCTTCTACGAGGAAACCGTCGGCATGGCCCAGACCGGCGATCCGACGCCGGAGGTGCTGGCGGCGCTGCAGACGGATGCATCAGGCCCTTCGACCGTGCCCGTGGAAAGGCCGCCCGAGGATGTGAGCTCGAAGGCGGCGGCCGAAGACCCGGTGGCCGCGGCGATCCGCAGCGCCGAAAAGTCGGTGAAAACCGCTCCTTCGGCCGCAAAGCAGGTACCATCGAGCGAAATCACCAATGTCGACCTGGTGCTGAAGATCCAGAAGGGCCTTTCCAACATGGCCTATGCCAATGTCGGCGTCGACGGCGTCGCCGGCGAGCAGACCCGCGCGGCCATCCGCCATTTCCAGAAGCACTACAACCTGCCCGAAAACGGCGAGCCGACCCAGGCGGTGCTGAAAAAGCTCAAGGAAATCGGCGCAATTTAGCAATACCGCGGCTTTGCCCTGCAACCTAAGTCTAAGGTGCGGCTGCTGTTTGCAAGTTGTTAACCATGTTGCCCGAAGCTTTTCCGATTGGGACGGGGGAGCGTCGGTCATGCATGCGCTGAAAGGGATAGACGATCTGGCCGGAGATCCGGCGGAAGCGGAAGGCACTGATCAGGCGGCGCTACGCCACATCCTGATGCGGCTTGCCGAAGAGGCTTCCACCCTTGGCATCGATCTCGTCGATATCGCTGGCGCGATCCAGGACATGGCGGCGATGTCGGCCCGGCATGCCTCCGCCTTCGATCATGTCACCCGCACCGCACTGTCGATTGCCGAGACCAACCGCTCGGTCGCTATGTCGCTGCGGGAGACCGACCGCACGGCGGCCGAGGCCCGCCATATGCTGAAAGAATCGGCCGACCGCCTGACGGGCTCGGTCGCCGAAATCGGCCACATGGTTCGGTCCTCTGAAGAGATCGGCACCGAGATTGCCGGATTCTCCAAGTCGCTTGCCGATGTCGACGGTATCGCCGAGGAGATCAGCATCATCGCCCGCCAGACCAACCTGCTGGCCTTGAACGCCGCGATCGAGGCGGCACGCGCCGGCGATGCGGGTAAGGGCTTCGCGGTCGTCGCTGCCGAGGTCCGGGCGCTGTCGCTGCAGACGTCCAAGGCGACGGGCTCGATCCAGCAGACGCTGGACGAACTGCGGGTGAAGATCGACCGGCTATCGGCCGTCGGCAGCGATGCGCGCGATAGTGCCGGCGGCGTGCGCGACAAGTCGGAGGCGATGCGCGGGGCCTTCGAAAGCATGGAACATGTCATCACCCGCATCCTCGACAGTTCGACGGTCATGGCCAACACCACCGAGGCGGTCGACCAGCAATGCGCCGGCTTCGTCGAAAAACTCGGCGAGATGTCGGCCGAGGTCACCGGCTCGAATGTCGCCCTGCAGCAGGCGGCCAAACGTGTCGACAGCGTCGTCGGCCTTTCCGAAACGCTGATCCAGCTGACGGCGAGCGCCGGCGTCAAGACCGCCGACAGCCGTTGGATCGAGCAAGCGCAATCGGTAGCAGGGCAGATTTCCGGCGCCTTCGAACGGGCCGTCGCCGAGGGGCAGATCGGTCTCGATGCTTTGTTCGACCGGCGCTATCGGCCGATACCGGGCTCCGATCCGGCCCAGATGATGGCGGCCTTTACCGAGCTCACCGACCGCCTGCTGCCGCCGATCCAGGAACCCGCGGCAGCCGCGGACGAGCGCATCGCCTTCTGCGCGGCGATCGACGAAAACGGCTACCTCCCCACCCACAACCGGAAATTCTCGCAGCGGCAACGACCCGGCGACGTCGTCTGGAACACCGCCAATTGCCGCAATCGCCGCATCTTCGCCGATCGCGTCGGCCTTGCCGCCGGCCGCAGCACCGCGCCCTTCCTCGTCCAGACCTATCGGCGCGACATGGGCGGCGGCAATTTCGTGATGATGAAGGATATTTCCGCTCCGATCACCGTCCGCGGACGGCATTGGGGAGGGGTGCGGCTGGCCGTCAAGGTCTGATTGCCCGGGGCAATGTTTGCGCCGCATTGCCGCCGACGGCAGCCCGGTCTATACCGCGCCGATGAGATTACGCGCCGATATCTTCGTTTCCGCCCTGCTGCGCCGCGTCTTCGCCAGCGGCGATTTCGCCGCCGTCGAGAAGAAGGGGGCGGAGGAGGCGGGGGCGGTCTTCATCCGCCAGCATTTTCGCGACGGCCTGGAAACCCTCTACGCGCCGGCGCCGCAGACCGCCTTCGGCGAGGGGGAGGTGGGCAGCCGTCTGTTCGAAATCCGCCTGTTGCGCAGCGAGCCGGAAGCAGTGCGCGCCATGCTGGAGCGTGAACGCCGATTCGACCCCGATCTCTGGATCGTCGAGCTCGAGGCGGAGGAACTGGGAGACATGATCCCGCTTGCGCGGGATGGCTGAGGGCCGGCGGCGCTCCTGATCTCAGCGGGATCGCCGCCCCAGGATGCGCATGTCGCGCTGCGCCGGCGCCTGATTGAGGAAGCGGTGGTTCGCCGTTTCCTGTAGCGCGGGCGCATTGGCCACCTCGGGCTTGTAGGTGTAGCGATCGGCGCGCCGCCAGGCTTCCACCCGTTCGTGGCATTCTTCCGGATCGAGCGCATCAAGCACCATCCAGCCGCGCGTGACATTGTGCTGCTGTTCGGCAAGATGCGGATAGAGCTTTTCCAGCACGAAAACGGCGTCGAGAAAGCCCATGCCGAGGCTCGTCAGCGTCGTTGCGAGCTGCTGGCCGGAAAGATCGAGCATGATGCGCTCGGCAAGCCAGCGGCTGGCCGACAGCGCATCGGCAAGCGCGGTTGCGAAATGTATCGCCTCGCGCGAGCGGGCGAAACGCACCAGCAGCGCTTCCTGAATGTCGGTGAGCGTACGCAGGCCGAGCCTGTCATCGTCGGCCCGGCCGAGATGACCGGCGAGACCGAGAATACGCTCGCGCAACGCCTCCTCATTGGCAACCCGCTGTTCCTGCAGCGCATCCGCCTCGTTGGTTTCACCAGGCGCCGGTGAAAGCGGCACCGTCTGTGATTCCGTCATAGGCGCCGATGCGGCCGCCGGCCGCGGCTGGCTCTGGCGCAGCGCCACCAGCGCATCGATGACCTTCGGGGAGAGTGAATCGCGGCTGACGATCGCTTTGACATGCGCTGCACCCTGCATGCGCGCGATGGTGATCAGCGTCTCGTCGGCGATTGCCTTGGAGGCGGCAAGAAAAGGGGCGGCGATCTCGATCGGCTGGTTGCCGATGAACAGCGCCACGGCCGCCGGCATGTTTTCGCATTGGGAGAGTGCCGCGACCGCCTGGCGTTTGGCCTCGTCGGAGGATGCCTGGAAGAGCGGCATGAAAAGCTCGGCAAATTGGCGCAGTTCGGACCGTGTCGGATGAGACAGGTTCTCGAAACTGCTGACGGTCGCCATCAATACCACGTCCTTTTTCCTGACGGCCAATGGGCCCTCTAGGTCTCGAAACCGGTCACGCACAAGAACACCCCGAAAACGCCGAACCAAGGGGATCCACGGGCCGATATGCGCTGGCGGAACGCATGCCGGGCCACATGGGTTATGAACAAATCCTACACCGACAGGGTTAATGCATGCTGAAGATTTTATTAAAATGTAACAGAAATGTACACGCGGAGCGTGTCGCCAGATGATGAGCCGGCATATTAAAAGCCTGGTTTGAAGGGGCCACTGCAACGATTGCACATTGCTGGCGCGATGGGGGAAAAGTTCAGGCGGCCTTGCGATCGCGCAGTGCGTCCAGCAGTTTTTCGCGGCTGTCGTGGCCGGCTTGATAGAGGTCGAGTGCTGCGGATGCCGCATACTGCGCCTCGACGCTTTTGATGTCGACGCGCCGTTCCGCGCACCACGCATCGAGCGCGCCGCGCAGCACGTCGAGATCGTCAGGCGAGAAATATGAATTCACCAGCAAAGACATCGCTAGCCTCCGCATTCCGGCGAAAGCGTGCATATCCGCAATCGATCGGGGCCGGAAATAGGTGATCGACTGGAGCAACCATACGCGCATCCGAGGTCGCCGCAATTAAATATTTTCATGAAGCATTTTTGCAACATCGCCGCTTTGCCCGTGAGTAGGCTTGCAGCATTCATGCCAACCCTATGAATTGTTTCTAAGTTTATACATCGATACACGGTCGGCGCTTTGAGCGGGCGGCGTGAAACCAAATCAACTCGTTGCGCGTTACAGAAGAAGTGACGTGAACTATGTTTGGCTTTCGCCGAATATTAGTAAACTGTTAACTGTCATCTGTCTCAATTCGGATGGGAACGACGCGATTTGAGTGTTTGGATCGTAGAAACTCCTGGTCACGGTATTTCAATCAGGTGCCGTGGGAAAGGCGCGAATGCCCTCGGTCCGGTCACTCCGCCACCGCAGGACGCGCCGGCTCGCACTTTGGCGGGCAGGGTGAAATCCATCGCAAGTTCATCCGTCTCGGGCAGTGCATGGAGACGAGAATGGCAATAGTAGTCGCATTGGCGGATCGGCAGCCGCGGGCGCCGCGCCGCCCGGACAAAGAGCCCCGCGAAGCCAAGATCCTCTGGTTCACCGGCGTCCGCTACGAACGGCTGGCCGAGAGCCCTAGACATGGCCCGGCGCCGGCGCCGCGCGTCAACAAGAAGTAACGTCCGTTCAACTTCAGCGGGCGCTGAATTGCTCGCAGCCGGCTTCCGTCAGGAAGTTTCGCGCCGCGTCGTCAAAACTTGCCTGCGGCGCCAGCGTCCGCAGCACGGCATAACCGTCCGGCCGCGCCATCTCCACCAGGATCGCCTGCTGCAATTCCTGCGGCAGGTTCTTGCGCAGGTCGGTCAGCTGGATCGGCCCGCCGGCCACGACGTCGAGCGCGCCGCCGACCGAGGTCCGGTCGTTCATGCTGAAGACCTCGTTCGAGGCGCTGTCGTAGATCGCGATCGACCAGAACGGCACATTGCCCTTGGCGGTGAAATGCACCGGCGCGTCATCGACGTTGAAGGAGCAGACGGCGGTGCGCACGAAGGGGTCGCCATTGGCAAGGCCTGCCTCGTCATACTGGCCGCCGAGCAGAGTGAAATTGTTGAGGTCGCCCTCCGCCGCCACCCGGGTCGCTGCATCCCTGCCGGTGAAATGCGGCAGCGACAGGATGATGACGAGGTGCAGCAGCGCTGCGCCGAAAAGCCCGGTCAGGATGGCGAAGAAGATCCTAAGCATTGCCGCATCCGGTCTTGGCGAGCTTCGGCATGGCGAGGTCGATCACGCCGGAGCTGCCGGCGGTCGGCGTGTCGAACAGCGTCAGCACCAGTCTGAAGGTGCCGGCCTCCGGTAAGGCCAGCCAGTTGCCCGGCTGCGCCGCGGCCGAGATTTCGATCGAGAAGCTGCTGTCGGGTTGGCGCAGTACCGTCCAGGAATTGAGCGCTGCGGGATGCCCGGTCTTGACCGCCGCCGGACTGCCGCCATTGTCGGCGGTAAACAGCGTCCAGAGCCGGGCAGGTGGCGTTTGTCCGCTAATGCGGTAGCGGCAGCCGGCATTCAGCCGCGCGCCGTCGTCATCGACGCTTGCCGTGAAGGTCAGCCCTTCGGCGCTGCCGTAAAGCAGCTTGCCGGCGCGCGCCCTGTGCGACTTGGCGTAAGGATCGGCATCGACCGTCTGCAGCGCCGGGAAGGCCTCCCAGGCACCGAGCTTGATCGCCCCGAAACCCTGTGTCGCATCCAGCGCGTACAGCGAAATCATGATCCCACCGCCGAAGGCGACGATCAGCGTGACCAGGATGAAGAGGGGGAATCGAAACACGTCAAGACCTTGGAAACCATATCAGATGAAGGGTTACCACTGATTCTGGCAGGGTGGAATGCCATGCGACGACATGGGACGTTGATCTGTCCGGTTAACGTCGAAAGCTGCCCCTCACCCTAACCCGTCCTACGGACCCCCGTAAACGGGGCGAGGGGACATGCCCTGCGAGACATTGGTGGGAACAGAGAGGGCGCTAGCGTGGTCCCTTCGCCCCGCGAGCGGGAGAAGGTGGCCCGTAGGGTCGGATGAGGGGCCACTCTCTCGCCGATCTCCTGGGCATCATTCGACGCCATCCACGCAGCATCTACTCCGCGCTCGCCACCTTCGCCGGCGCGAGCGGGGCGGCATTTTTCAGTTTTTCGCCGAGCTTCTTGATGATGTCGGTCGATTGAACCGAGAGCATGCGCGGCCGGATGAGCTGCGGCAATCCGTCCTGCGGCATGGCGGCGACGGTCTTGGCGAGATCCTTTTCCGAGGGCAGGGGATTTTCGATGCCGGGAATGGCGCGCAGCGTCACACCCTGATGGGCATAGTCCATGGCGCGCTTGAAGGTCATTGCCGGCAGCGAGCCGCCGGTCATGTTGTTGGTCGAGGTATAGTCGTCATTGCCGAACCAGACGGCGCAGGTGTAATTGCCGGTGAAACCGACGAACCAGGCATCGCGATAGGCCTGGGTCGTACCGGTTTTGCCGGCCGTGACGATACCGTTGTCGAGTGCTGCCTTGCGCGCCGTGCCGACATAGGGAACCCGCGACAGCATCTGGTTCATATAGGCGTCGGCCTGCTCCGACAGCACACGTTTGGGCGCCGGCTCGTCGCGGTCGAAATCGTAGAGCACGTCGCCGTCATAATCGAGAACCTGGGTGATGCCGTGGCGGCGCGACTGGTAGCCGCCGGCCGGGAAGGTGGCATAGGCTGTCGCCTGGTCGAGCACCGTCACCTCGGATGTGCCGATCGGGATGGTGACGTCGTCGCGGATCGGCGTTTCGACGCCGAGGTTCTTGGCCATGGCCCGGATCGGCTGGATGCCGAGCTTCTCCTTGGCCAGCCGCACCGGCACCGTGTTGATCGACTGGGCGATCGCTGTCTCGAGGGTTATGCGGCCGGCATAGTGGTTCGCATAATTGTGCGGGCTCCAGTTGCCCCAGGAGATCGGCGCGTCGACGATCGTCGTCTGCGGCGTCATCCCGCTCTCCATGGCCACCGAATAGGTATAGACCTTGAAGGAGGAGCCCGGCTGGCGTAGTGCCCTGGTGGCGCGGTTGAACTGGCTCTCGCCGTAATCGCGGCCGCCGACCATGGCGCGTACCGCGCCGCCGTTCTCGATCATCACCATGGCGCCCTGCTTGGCGTGATAGGCCTCGCCATATTCGCGCAGCGACGTTTCGACCGATTCCTCGGCCGCCTGCTGGATGCCCATGTCGATCGTCGTGCGCACGATCAGCGAATGCTGGTGGAAGCGCGGCGAAAGCCGCTGCACCTCGTCGAAGGCCCAATCGAGGAAGAAGTCGGGCGATTCCACCTCGTTGCGGTCGACGACGGTGGCCGGATTGCGCCGGGCGGCGATCACCTGTCCCTCGGTCATCAGCCCGCTCTGCACGAGATTGGTCAGCACCTCGTTGGCGCGCGCACGCGCCGCCGGCAGGTTGACGTGCGGCGCATATTTTGCCGGCGCCTTGAACAGGCCGGCGAGCATGGCGGATTCTGCCAGGTTCACATCGGTGATGTTCTTGCCGAAATAGAACTGCGCCGCCGCGGCCGCGCCAAACGTGCCGCCGCCCATATAGGCGCGGTCGAGATAGGTGGAGAGGATTTCCTTCTTGGAAAGGTTCGACTCGAGCCATAGGGCGAGGAAGGCTTCGGTGACCTTGCGGTCGATCGAGCGCTCGTTGGACAGGAACAGGTTCTTGGCGAGCTGCTGGGTCAGCGTCGAGCCGCCCTGCACGACTTCGCCGGCCTGGGCGTTGGTGACCATGGCGCGGAAGAGGCCGATCACGTCGATGCCGAAATGGTCGAAGAAGCGCCGGTCTTCGGTGGCCAGCACCGACTTGATCAGGGAATCCGGCAGCTCGTCGATCGGCACGGAATTCTGGTGAATGACGCCGCGATGGCCGATGATGTTGCCGTAGCGGTCGGTAAAGGTGACGGCGAAATCGCCGCGGTTGCGCCAGTCCTCCTTGGTCGCCTCGAAGGCGGGCTGGGCAAGCAGCAGCATCAGCACCGAGCCGGCTGCCCCGAGTGTCAGCCCTTCGCCGGCCAGTTCGAAGACCATGCGCTTCCAGCCGCGCACGCGGAAGCGGCGGAAGAAGATGGTGATATCTTCCCAGATCTCGGCGGCGCGGAAGCCGGCGTTCCAGACGGTCGAATCGATCCATGAATCGATGCGCAGCAGGATGTGGCGACTCTTCGCCGGACGTTTGCCCGCCGTGCCGTTCGCCGCTTTTCCCGGCTCGTTTTCCGAGCCGCTTTCTGGGTTGTCCGGGTCCTGCACGTCCTGTATTCCCGCTTGATCGCACTTCGGTCATATCCTGCCGCCGGAAGGCGACGAGAGCGCGAGGCCCGCATATGGCCGCAAAGCTCGCCGATACCGGGAGACAGTTCTCCGGTACCAGGAGCATACTGAAGAATTGATTGATTTTGCGGCTGATAACAAGAGAGATGCATGAGGGTCACGCGAATTTGCGGGCCGCTGTTGCAAGAAACGAACGATGAACGATCTGCCCTTCTGGAAGCGCAAGACGCTTGCCGAAATGACTGTCGCCGAGTGGGAAAGCCTCTGTGACGGCTGCGGCCTCTGTTGTCTCAACAAGATCGAGGAATGGGATAGCGGCGATATCTATTTCACCTCGGTCCGCTGCAAGCTGCTCGACGGCGAAAGCTGTCGCTGCTCCAGCTACGAGAACCGCTGGGATTTCGTGCCGGATTGCGTGCAGCTGACCAAGGAGAACGTCCCCGATATCGCCTGGCTGCCGCCCACCTGCGGCTATCGGCTGGTCAATGAAGGCCACGACCTCTACTGGTGGCATCCGCTGATCTCCGGTGATCCGGAAACCGTTCATGCCGCCGGCATTTCCGCGCGCGGCCGCACGATCAACGAAAACGAGATCGATATCGACGATCTCGAGGATTACGTCGTCGACTGGCCGCTGACCGTCGGCGAAGAGAAGGACGAGGAAGAAGCCTGAAGCGGCCGGCGCCGCGGCTTTCTCCTGCGGGGCGAATGACGCATTTGCACGGCCGCCTTTTCTCCGGCGCAAAAATATAAAATTGGCACCGGCCGCTGCTTGATTGTTGAAAAGTGAGACCCCACTTGCGGTGCAACCCGCTGGTCCGGGCCCCTCTGGCGAGAGCTTCGGCACTCTTGCGATGTCGGACCTCTTCTCCGACAACCAGTGCCGACAGGGGACTACCCTTGAATCTGTCTTTTTTGTTCGTCGAGTGGCTGGGAACGCCGCTCTGGATGTGGTCGAGCTTTTTCGCCCTCGTCATCGCCATTCTGTCGTTCGACCTCGGTATTCTTCATAAACAGAACAAGGAAATCGGCGTCGCCGAAAGCGTCAGACTGTCCGCCCTCTATATCGCGCTCGGTCTCGCCTTCGGTGGTTGGGTATGGTGGTATCTCGGCTCCGAGGCCGGCCTTGCCTATCTGACGGGCTTCGTCGTCGAAAAGACGCTGGCCCTCGACAATGTCTTCGTCATCGCCCTGATCTTCTCCTTCTTTGCCGTGCCGCGCATCTACCAGCACCGGGTGCTCTTCTGGGGCATTCTCGGCGTCATCCTACTGCGCGCCATCATGATCGGCGTCGGCGCCACGCTGGTCGCCGAATTCGCCTGGCTTCTCTATATCTTCGCCGCGTTCCTGATCGTCACCGGCATCAAGATGCTGTTCGTCAAGGAGGCCGAGCCCGATGTCTCGAAGAACGTCCTCGTCCGCTTCATGCGCAGCCGTTTCAACGTCACCGAGGAACATCACGGCGAACGGTTCTTCGTCAGAAAGGCAAACCCCAAAACGGGAGCGATGACATGGTTCATCACGCCGCTCTTCATGGCGCTCGTGATGGTCGAAGTGGCCGACGTCATCTTCGCCGTGGATTCGGTTCCCGCGATCTTCGCGATCACCACCGATCCGTTCCTCGTCTACACCTCGAACATCTTCGCGATCCTCGGCCTTCGCGCCCTCTATTTCGCGCTGGCGGCAATGATCCATCGCTTCCGCTATCTGAAGCCCGCGCTTGCCATCGTGCTGATCTTCATCGGCTCGAAGATCTTCCTCGCCGATCTGCTGGGCCTGGAAAAATTCCCGGCCGCGCTCTCGCTGAGCATCACCTTCGCGATCATCGCCGCCGGCGTGGTCTGGAGCCTCCTCAAGACGCGGGATCCGCAGCAGCCCGCCTGAGCGGGCTCTGCGAGGAATACGTTAACAAAGGAAGGAAACAGAAATGATTTCGGATTTCATCGGCTGGATTTTTGCCCTCCTCGTCGTCGGCCCTCTGCAGGCTGAGATACAGCAACAGGCTGAGCGCGCCAGGCTTCCCGTGGAGATCGTCCGCCAGTCCCAGGCCTGCCTGACATCCCAGGGACCAAAGCTCATCGAGCGCGCCACCGGCGACTACGGCTGGGCGGCGGCCACAGTCGTCAGCATAGCGATCGGCCATACCGCGCCGGCAGAACTTCTCGACGGCAGCGACCCCAAATGCGCAGCCCTCGCCAGTGCCCTGAAGGGGGACGGCGAGGGTGCGTGACGGCAACCAGCTAAAAATAGACCGTGTGACCGATCAAGACGGAAATGGACAACTGCCGCGCGGTGTCGCCACTGCGCGGCTTCGGGAGATGCTGGAAATCGCCCGGGTGAAGGGCGGCCTCTCCATCGGCGAGGCTCTGGAGGCGATGGGCCAGACCAGCATCGCCTTCACCATCCTGTTTCTGGCAATCCCGGCGCTGACCCCAATTCCCGGGCCGTTCGGAATGGTTTTCGGCATCGCGCTCGCGCTGGTCGCTCTCCAGATCGTCGCCGGTGGCCGGAAGGTCTGGTTGCCCGCCATCGTCAGCGATCGCCGGGTTTCGCCCGCGGCGTTTGATCTTATCGTGGGGCACGCCGTCCCGATGATCGCCCGGGTGGAAAAGCTCGTGCGCGCCGGCCGGCTGCGGGCCCTCACTGGTCCGACAGCGCAGGCACTTCTTGGGATTCCTGTCTTCCTGCTTGCCGTGGTGATCGCGCTGCCGATCCCCTTCGGCAATATTCTGCCGGTGTTGTCGCTGGTCGTGCTCGCCGTCGCCCTGATGGAGCGGGATGGTCTCGTCACCTTGATCGGACTGCTGCTCACATCGGCGACGATCGTCGCGACCGCCGCCTTGCTCTATTTTATCAAGGCGATGATCTTCACGGCCTCTTAAGCCGAATGGACGGGGATCGCGGCGAGGAACCGCCGCAGCTCCGTCTCCACATATTCATCCACTCGGCCTTCTGCGCCAAAACCCCACCAGGTGAGCGAGCCCTGCCATTGCGACAGCATCAGCCGGGCGATCGTCTCAGGCGCGCTCGCCGATCCGAAACAGTGTGCGATCGCCGCCGTCAGCGCCTTGCCCCAGGCGGCCCCCCGGGCGCGCAGCACCGGATCGCGAAAATCTTCGCGAAGCACCAGCAATCCCTCGCCATAGGCGGCGGCATTCTCGCCGTAATCCTGCGACAGGCCGACGAGCAGCGCGACGGCGCCGTCCGGCGTTTTTTCAACGCTGCCGGCAAGCCTTGCCGTTTCCGAATCCAGCCTGTCCCAGGCATAAAGCAGGGCTGCTCGCAGCATTGCCGCCTTTGTCGTAAAACGCTGCACCAGCGTCGAGCCGGAAAGGCCGCTGGCTTTGGCCACCGCCGCAAAGGTCGCCGCATCCGGCCCTTCGGCATGGATTAGCGCCAGCACCATGGCGAGAAGCTGTTCATCGGAAAGCGTGCGGCGGCGCGGCATGTAATTCCTCTTGCATTTGCCTTATTTATGAACGAACGTTCGTTTATATACAAGGACTTTTTCCAATTTCGGTGTGGAGGATAGAGACATGACAGCGGACTTGCGGGAGAATGTGGCTTTGGTGGCGGGTGCCACGCGCGGCGCCGGCCGCGGCATTGCGGTGGAGCTCGGCGCTGCCGGCGCTACCGTCTATGTGACGGGGCGCACGACGCGCGCGCGTCAATCCGAATATGCCAGGCCGGAGACGATCGAAGAGACGGCCGAGCTGGTAACGGCGGCGGGCGGCAAGGGGATCGCCGTGCGGGTAGACCATCTCGTCGAGGCTGAGGTCGAGGCGCTGGTTGCCCGTATCCGGGCGGAGGCCGGCCGGCTCGATATTCTCGTCAACGACATCTGGGGCGGTGAAAAACTGTTCGAATGGGACAAGGCTGTCTGGGAGCATTCGCTGGACAAAGGCCTGCGCATGCTGCGGCTCGGTATCGACACGCATCTGATCACCGCCCATTACGCGCTGCCGCTGATGATCGAGCGGCGGGGCGGGCTGCTGGTCGAGGTGACCGACGGCACGGCCGACTACAATGCCACGCACTACCGGCTGTCGCCCTTCTACGACCTCGTCAAGACGGGGGTTACCCGCATGGCCTGGGCGCATGCGCAGGATCTGGCAAAACACGGTGCCACCGCCGTTTCGATCACGCCCGGCTGGCTGCGCTCCGAAATGATGCTGGATGCCTATGGCGTGCGTGAGGAGAACTGGCGCGAGGCGACCAAGGTGCAGCCGCATTTCGCCATTTCCGAAACGCCGCGCTTCGTCGGCCGCGCCGTAGCGGCGATTGCCGCAGACCCAGACCGCGCCCGCTGGAACGGTCAGTCGCTGTCGAGCGGCGGACTGGCCAGGCTCTATGGCTTCGACGACATCGACGGCTCGCGGCCGGATTGCTGGCGCTACATGGTGGAGGTGCAGGAGTCCGGCAAACCGGCGGATGTCACGGGCTACCGCTGAGGCTGCCTGTTACCGGGCCGCCGCTTCACGAAACGACACCAGCCGTTTTGTCTGCTCGTCCCACAGCACCAGTTTGACGCAGCGCAGGCTGTCCATCAGCGTGATGCGGCCGAGGTCGGCGAGTTCAGGATGGTCCCGTAGCACCTCCGGCAGCCGGTAATAGGGCACCCGGCTCGACAGATGGTGCACGTGGTGGATGCCGATATTGCCGGTGATCCAGCGCAACACCGGCGGCAGGTCGTAATGCGAGGCGCCGTGGAGGGCCGCATGCTGGAACTGCCATTCCGGCTTCTTCGACCAATGCGTTTCCTCGAACTGGTGCTGGACGTAGAACAGCCAGACGCCGGCGGCACCCGCAAGCAGCACGATCGGCAGGTGCACCAGCAGGAAGGGGATGATCCCGACCGCCCAGATCAGCAGAGCGGCGGCGAGCGCGATGGCAAGATTGGTCGCCATTGTGGAGACCCAGGGCAGGGCGCCGGAGCGCATCATGCCGAAAGGCAGGCGCTGCTTGAAGATGAACAGCCAAGCCGGCCCGATCCCGAACATCACGGCCGGGTGCCGGTAGAGCCGGTAGCCGAGCCGGCCCCAGCGCGACAGCGCATTATATTCGGCGATCGTCAGCGTCTCGATGTCGCCAACGCCGCGTTCGTCCAGGTTTCCGGCCGAGGCGTGGTGTTCCGCATGCGCCCGGCGCCAATAGTCGTAAGGCGTCAGCGTCAGGATGCCGATTATGCGCCCAACCCAGTCGTCGAGGCGGCGACGCGCGAAAAACGAGCCGTGGCCGCAATCATGCTGGATCATGAACAGCCGCAGCAGGAAAGCGGCGGCGGGAATGACGAGGATCAGGCCGGGCCAGAAGCTGTAATGAACCGCGGCCCATGCGGCAGCCCAGAACAGCGCGAACGGGACGACCGTGACGGCAAGCTCGAAAGCGCTGCGTCCGGTCCGTGGCTGGCGATATACGGCAAGGATCTTCAACCAGTGCTTTTCAGCGAAGGCCCCTTTATCAGCATCGGATCGCGCCGGGTTTTCATCCGGCTGGCCCGAAGCGGCAAACTGCATTTCCTCGCTCTCGTTGCGGCGCGCGGATTCGATCACAGAATGAAGCCGTGAAAAGCAGCGATGTTCGAAAGGCCGAAGGCCGAGCGAAGGAGGAAGGGCGGATGATCCAACGGGTGCATTCTTTCAAGAGAGGTCATGGTCGCAGCACTTCCCGTTTTTCTGAAAGCATGTCAATGGGTGATAGTGCCGCGCCGGAGCGCGGCGCGTCCGGCGGCATGCGCCAAAGACGCTCCACCGCTTCGAGGCTGCCACGATCCATGAGGAATTATGCAGTCCTGCCGGCAGCGGGGGCGCAAGCCGTCCCCGCCGCGCAGATGTGAGGCGCTACTTCTTCGGGGCGCTGCCGTGCGGCGCACTATTGGCCGCCGTCTTCATCTGGTTGGAGAATGTGCTATCCGTCTTCGCCGCCTGCTTGTCCTTCTTCGGCTTGCGGACTTCGCGGTTGCTTCTCATTTGCCCTTTTGCCATGGATGAAATCTCCTCTCTCATTGCAATTGAAAGCTGCGGGCTGCGCCGCAATCACCCCCGCTTGTCGGTCGCGATCGAAGTTCGCGGGATCGTAGCGAAGGCAACCCGGCAGCGGCGGACCGCAGGGAATGGAATGAAAACGCTGGCTGAACCCGATGCCGGGGCTTTCGCCCGGAAAACAGCAGCGCCGGAAACCCGCCACGGCATGTTTCGGTCAATCATCAATGACATTCCTATGGCATGAAAATGAGACTCCATTAAGGCGCTGCCGCAAGAAAGCCATATTTCAGCACCCCAGCCTGTCCTTCAGCCAGGCTGGCTTCGATGAAGGAAAACCTTCATCTGCGGAAAGTCACCTCGCCATTCGGAACATGCCGGTATCAGCCGGCGGCGCGTCTTTCGCGCGGCAATCCCTGTATCGCATATCGGTTGCAGATGGGGGTGATCGGTTTCGGCGGCGCCTTCGGTTTGCCGAAATGGTATTCGAGAGCCTTCGAGAGCATGGCCGGTGAGGTAACGCCCTCCTGGAACAGCCGGATCAGCAGTACGGCCGCCACGTTGAAGACGCGCTCATCGTCGGTCGGGATTCTGGCATCGTAGCCAGCCTCATCGAGCACGCCCTGCAGCATGTCGAGATCCGACGAGGTCAGGTGCGGCTTTGCGGAAGTGGAAGACATGGGCCCTCCTTTCGTCGGGGCGAGGGTATGAAACCCTCAGTCGGCAGCGCCCGTACAATGGCTGCCGAAGGCCGAGACCATGCTCCTTTCGCCGAGGCAAGGCAATGGGATTCTGATGCTAATATTCGTTTTTTCTTATGAATGGCCCGCACCGTTTCGGGGTGCGGGCCGCAAGCGTCATTCCGCTGCCTGATAGGCCGACGTCCGGGCGGCCGGTGTCCGCGGGCCGGCGGCTGCACGCAGGGTGATCGCGATCGCAAGCAGCGCCACGAACGCGATGCCGGCGACATAAGGGTCCCAGCCGAAATGCGGTGCGGCACCGAACACCGCCGAGGCGGCTGCGAGCACGATGCCGCCGCCGATCTGGAAGGAAGCGAAGAGCAGTCCGGAGGCGAGCCCCGATTTGTCCTCCTCGACGTCGGAAAGGGCTGCGACCTGTACCGAAGGATAGGTCAATGCGTAACCGAGGCCGAGCGGGATCTGCGAGAACAGCACAAGCAGGATCGGGTCGACATGTCCGAGTGCGGTTACCCAGAAGATATAGCTGAAGGCCTGCAGGCCGACACCCGTTGCCATCAGGCCAGTGGCGCCGCGATTTTGCGCGAGGCTCGCAAAACGTGGCGCCAGAAACATCACGAAGACGCCGCCAAGCGCAAAGCAGAAGCCGGTGGTGAAGGCCGACCAGCCGATGACGTTCTGATAATAGAGCGTCGCCAGGAACTGGAAGCCGACATAGGCGCCCTGGAAGAGGGCGGCAATTGCATTGGCATGGCGGAGCTTCGCCCGGCGGAACATGCCGAGCGGCACCATCGGATCGGCGTGGCGCGCTTCGACCAGAAGAAAGAGCAGGATCAGCGCCAGCGACGCCGTGAGCGAGCTCCAGGTCGCAAAAGCCTGCCAGCCGGCGGCCGCGGCATTGGTGATGCCGAAGACGAAAAGCAGCAGCCCGGGGGTGATCGTCAGCGCGCCGGCCCAGTCGAAGCTTGGTCGCGGCCCGGTCCTTTTCGGGTCGACCGGCAGCGCCAGCGGCGCAAGAAGGAGCGTCAGGATGGCGACCGGCGCGCCCATCACCAGCGTCGCCCGCCAGCTGAAGATCGTCGCGGCACCGCCGAGCACCATGCCGAGCACGAAGCCGGTGGCGCCGGTGGAGGCGAAGACGCCGAGCGCTTTGGCCCGCGCCGCCCCCTCGCCGAAGACGGAGAGCAGCAGCGCAAGGGCGGCAGGCGCGGTGAAGGCGGCGGCGATGCCCTTGATCAAGCGGGCGGCGATCAGCGTCGGGCCGCTGCCGACGAAGCCGCCGGCGATGCTGGCGGCGGCAAAGATCGCCAGCGACCAGAGGAAGACGCGGCGGTGGCCGAAGACGTCGGCGACCCGGCCGCCGAGCAGCAAAAAGCCGCCATAGCCGAGCACATAGGCGCTGACAGCCCATTGCAGCGATGTCGCCTCCATGCCGAGTTCGGCCTGGATGGCGGGAAGCGCGACACCGATGGTGGAGACGTCCATGGCGTCGAGAAAGTTGGCGGCGCAGAGCAGCAGTAATGCCAGCCCCGCTCCGCTTTTCGATTTGGAAAGCGTCATCGAAATCGTTCCTTCTTTGCTGCCGCCTCGTCGAGGGAGGGTGCGCGGACGGCAGGGAACGAGAAAATGTACAGCTTCCTGATCTATTGCAAATTGATAGTAGCCATGCCAGGTATTACTCACGATGATGAATGATGCCACGCTTCGCAAAATCGATCTGAACCTGCTGCTGGCCTTTTCGGTGTTGATGCAGGAGCGCAATGTCAGCCGCGCGGCCGAACGGCTGCTGCTTGGCCAGCCAGGCCTGTCCGCCGCTTTGCGACGTCTGCGCGAGGCGCTGGATGATGAATTGTTCGTGCGCGTCGGCCGCGGCCTGCAGCCGACGCCGCGCGCCCTTTCGATTGCACCGGCGATCGAGGATGCGCTGTCGGGCATCGAGCGCGCCATCCGCCCGCAGGCCGAATTCGATCCGGCGAGCTGGCAGGGCGAGTTCCGCATCGGCATGTGCGACAATCTCGAATCCGCTTTCTTCGGCCCGCTTGCCGCCCGCCTGCTCCAGCTTTCGCCCGGCGCCCGGCTGATCGGCATCGCTTCCGAAAAGCGCGATGCCGCCCGCCGGCTGGACGAAGGGGTCTTCGACTTCAGCGTTTCCGTGCATGATGAACCGGCCTCCTGGCATATCCGCGCGCCGCTGTTCAACCAGGCCTCGATCTGCATTTACGATGACGCTCAACTCAAGTTGAGGGCGCCATTGAGCCTTGAGGATTTCGCCAACGTCGCCCATCTCACCGTCTCGTTCGAAGGCAATGCCTCGACCAGTATCGACACCGCGCTGAGCCGCACCGGCCATGTCAGGCGTGTGGTGGCGACAGTGCCGCGCTTTTCCGCCCTGCCGACGGCGCTGCGGGCGATGCCCGCCATTTCAATCGTGCCGGAATCGATCGGCCGCTGCATGGCGCAATTGCATGGGCTGACGATCGCAGCGCCGCCGCTGTCGCTGCCGGCCGATCCGGTGACCATGCTCTATCGCCGGGTCGATCAGGCCGACGGCCGGGCACGCTGGTTCCGCGGTCTATTCCTGGACGTCGCCGGGGAGGCGCTCGAAGACGCCGGCTGCCGCGTCTCCATATCGAGAGCTGCGGCGTAAAAAAGTTAGAGCCTGTTACAGCTCGCCTTTGTGGAAATAGGCTTCGAGGCGGTAGCCGTCCGGATCGATGATGAAGGCGGCGTAATAGAACTGACCGTAATCCGGCCGGATGCCCGGTTCGCCATTATCCGTGCCGCCGGAGGCGACTGCCGCCGCATAAAAGGCATCGACTGCGGCTTCATCAGGCGCGACGAAGCAGAAATGCAGCCCGGATCGCAGATCGGCAAGAACGGGCTGCTCGACCTGCATCACCCAGAGCCCGACCCGTTCCAGGCCGTAACCGATCATGGTGTCGGAATTGGACAGGCGCTCATATCCGAGCGGCGCCAGCGCCGCATCGTAGAAACGGCGGGCTCGTTCCAGGTTTTTGACGCCAATGGAGACATGATCGAACATGGGCCGCAGAACTCCTTATCACCGCTCCCATCCTCAAGATGGCACGACGCCACCATTTTTCAACCGCCGTCCCAAGTCAACGAACGGGTCTGACGGCCCGGCAGCCCATTCATGTCAGGCGATCGAGTTCTGCTGGAGAAGTCGGTCAGCCGTCCAATCAGCCGATAGGAGTGACTGGCCCCACATGGGCGGGACCAGCCGCGATCTCAGCCGTCGACGGCAGCCCATTTCGGAGCAATCCCGGTACCGCGACCCAGGCCGTAACCAAGGCGGATATTAAGCATTCCCAAGGGCTCGAGCAGGCGAGCGGCATCGAGCGAGCCGGTTTTTTCGACAGCAAAGCCGGCGTCCGTCACCAGCGCTGCGGAGGTTTCGACAGCATCGTCGTCTCCGGCCAGGAAGACCGGTATGGTGGCGGTGTGCTTCGGGGAGGCCGCAAACAGCTCGGCAAAGATCGTATTGAAGGCCTTCACGACCTTGGCGCCTTTGGCCCTGTGCTGGATTTCCTCGGCGGCCGACGTGTCGTGACCAAACAGCAGGCCGGAGAAATCGGGCTTCAGCGGATTGGTGATGTCGACGACGATTTTGCCCTGCAATGCCGCCGTTCCTGCAAATTCGAGAGCCGAAGCATAAGGCAGCGCCAGCACCAGAATATCGGCTTCGGCCACGGCGGAGGCGATCGATGCGCCTGTGGCGCCGATCTCTTCGGCAAGCGACTTTGCCGCGGCCTCATTGCGCGACGCGAGGATGAGATCGCGCTTGCCTGCCAGGCGACGCGCCAAGCCGGCGCCCATGTTTCCAGTTCCGATAATAGCGGTTTTCATGTGGTCGGTTCCTTCATCGAGTTGAATGACTTGGATATAGCCGACCGCGATCCCATCATGAATGGCATTGAATGGCGGTATATAATTGCATAAAAGTATCGAATGACCGATCTCACCAATTTGAAGACTTTTGTCGCCGTCGCGACATCAGGTAGTTTCGCCAAAGCTGCCGCCAGGCTCAACCTGTCGCCCGCCATGGTCGGCCGGCGCATTCA
This sequence comes from Rhizobium ecuadorense, assembly GCF_001187535.1. Classification (GTDB taxonomy): domain Bacteria; phylum Pseudomonadota; class Alphaproteobacteria; order Rhizobiales; family Rhizobiaceae; genus Rhizobium; species Rhizobium ecuadorense. Next base: position 19,659 of record NZ_LFIO01001267.1, on the reverse strand, counting down.
GGCTTTGGAAACAGACTATGGTGTCAAGCTGATCGAGCGCACCACGCGAACCCAGAGGCTGACCGAGATCGGCCTCAGATTTCTGGAGAGAGCGAGCAAGGTCATCGATGAGCTGGAGCAGTTGAACGACCTCGCCGGCCCAGCCAACCACGAAATATCCGGCCACCTCCGCATCAGCGGCCCGACGACGCTCGGCGTCAAGCGGCTGGCATCGTCCATTGCTCGCTTTGCCAATCAGCATCCCGCTATCAGTCTGGATCTCAATCTTACGGACCGGAACGTCGATCTGATCGCTGAGGGTTATGACCTTGCCATTCGGGTGGCGCATCTGCGGCCATCGTCCTTGATCGCAAGAAGGATCGGCACCTATCGCTTCGTCTGCTGCGCCTCTCCCGGTTATCTCGGCAAGAACGGCGTGCCGACACATCCCGAGCAGTTGCAACAGCACCGCTGCATCCTAAGCCTCAACCTCGTCCCGCGCGATCAATGGCATTTCGAAGATCAGGATGGACGGGTGCTGGCGGCAAAGATCGACAGCAATATCGGTATCGACAATGGCGAAGCCATGCGCGTTGCCGCAGTTGAGGACGCCGGTATAGTCTATGCGCCGCTGGTCCTGGTAGAGGAAGACATCGCCGCCGGGCGGCTGACCGAGGTGCTCGCCGATTGGGAAAAGTACAGCCTGCCGATCCATGCCGTGCACCCGTCGCGGCAATTCGTGCCGCGCCGGGTGAAGGCCGCGATCGGCTGGATCGCCGGAGATCTCCGCCGGTAGAATCCGTGGAAGCAGCAGCGGCGAGTTACTGCAACTGCGGCTTCTTGAGAAAGCTGTTGCGGTCGGCGGACTTGATGCGCAGCCAGGCCTCCCGGCCGTTCCTGAGAATCCGCATTGGGATCTCGGCGCCGGCCGGGCCGCTGCTCCAGACCTTGCGGTAGAAATCCGCCAGGCCGTCGACTTCTTCGTCGCGGATCTCCGAGATGATATCGCCCTGGCGCAGACCAGCCTGGGCGGCCGGACCGCCTTCGGCCACGCTCATCACCACCACGCCGCCATTGCTCTCGGCGGAGAATGCGCCGAGCCAGGGCCGCGGCGGCTTGTTGACCTGGCCGCGGTTCAGCAGATCGTCGAGGATCGGCGTCAAAAGGTCGATCGGCACGACCATATTGATATCGGCGACCTCGTCGCCCTGGCTCATTTGCAGGCGAAGCGAACCGATGCCCAGTAGCTTGCCGTCCGAACCGATCAGCGCCGCACCGCCCCATGAGGGATGGGCCGGCGCCGTGAAGATCGCCTCATCAAGCAGATATTCCCAATAGCCGGCGAATTCCTGCCGGGCGACGATATTAGCCTCGACGAATTCGCCGATGCCATCGGCAAGCACGACGGCATCGCCGGGCTTGGCGCTTGCCGCGTCGCCGAGATCCACTGCCGGCGCATTCAGAACCCCAAGCGCCTGCACCAGGCCAAAACCGCTTTCCTGATCATAGGCAAGGGCATGCGCGGGAACCACGCGCCCGTCATGGGTAGTCAGCCAGACCTCTTCGGCCTCGGTAATGAGATAACCGATGGTCAGCACCAGCCCATTGTCGCGAATGACCACGCCGCTGCCCTCCCGGACAGTGCCCAGCGTCTCCGCTGTGAAGGCATCGTCCGGAATGGAAGAACGAACGGCCACGACTGACCGCAAGATCGGATCGATATTCATGCTTTCATCCCGATAGGCGCCGGCGCGAGAGGCGGAAAATCCGGCGCACTCTGTCTTGAATAGGTAAGAAGATGGGTGGGCGGCGGCAAGGCTATGGCCGATGGAATTTCCAAGCCGCTGGAACCCAATGCGCAATGCATCCAATGGGCAATCAAATCGCATGGAAAAAGCCGCGCCATGCCATCCGCTGCCGGCACCCAATTTCCGGACAGGATATTTTGGGTGACAGCGTCATCGTGCAACAATATACAGTCAATCCCATCAAGACTCAGGCTGCACGGATTACGACATGAAAGACTGGCATCCCGATCTCGGGCGCAGCAGCAGCCCCCGTTATATGGCGATCGCCGATGTGATCGAAATGGATCTGCGCAGCGGCCACCTGGTGGCCGGCGACCGGCTGCCGCCGCAGCGCGAACTCGCCAAGCGGCTGAATGTCGATTTCACCACGGTGGCGAGAGGTTATGTCGAGGCGCAGAAGCGCGGACTTGTCGATTCGCATGTCGGCCGCGGCACCTTCGTCACCGGGCGCGCGGACGGGGAGCGCCAGGGTCTCGCGCTTGACGCCGCGCCCGATCCGCGCCGCGCATCCGTCGTCGATTTCTCGATGAACATGCCGCCGGAACCGGATGATCCGGAACTGCTTGCCCGCATGCGCGAGGGCATGGCGGCAGTAGCAGCAAACCTCATTCCGCTTCTGCGCTATCAGGGCTTCGGCGGTTCCGAGATCGACAAAGAGGCCGCCGCCGCTTGGCTCAGCCGTCGCGGGCTCGGGCCCTCGCAGGAGCGGATCTTCGTCACCCCCGGCGCCCATCCGGCCCTGCTGGCGATCTTCGGCCTGCTGGCAAAACCGGGCGAGACCGTGCTCTCGGAAATCATCACCTATCCCGGCATGCGTTCGGTCGCTGCCCAGTTGCGGCTCAATCTGACTGGCCTGGCAATGGACGAGGACGGTATCCTGCCGGACGCCTTTGCGAGAGCCTGCGAGCGGCTGAAGCCGAAGGCGCTCTATCTTAATCCGACGCTGCAGAACCCGACGACGCTGACCATCCCGGCCAGGCGCCGCGAGGAAATCGCAGCGGTTGCCCGCAAATATCACGTGCCGATCGTCGAAGACGATGCTTACGGCTTCATTCCGCAGCAGGGCCCGGCGCCGCTCGCGGCAATAGCCCCCGATCTCACCTGGCATATCGGCGGCCTGGCGAAATGCATCGGCGCCGGTCTGCGCCTTGCCTATGTCGTAGCGCCGGATAGCAAGGCCGTCTGGCCTTTCGTCAGCGCCATGCGCGCCAACAATGTCATGGCCTCGCCGCTGACCCTGGCGCTTGCCACCCGTTGGATCGAGGACGGCACTGCCGATGCGATCCTATGCTTCATCCGCACCGAGGCCGCCGCGCGTCAGCAGATGGTCGCCGCCATCCTGCCTGAAGGCAGCTACCGCGCCGATCCGATCAGTTTCAACATCTGGCTGCCGCTCGCCAACGGCTGGACCCGCTCCACCTTCGGCAGCCACATGCGCTCCGCCGGCATCGGCGTCGTGGCAAGTGATGCCTTCACGGTCGAGGGCGCAGCGCCCGAGGCCGTGCGGGTCTGCCTCGGCGGCCCGATCACCCGGGACAAACTGCAGGGCGCGCTGGAATTTATGGCCCATGCGCTTCAGGGTCCGCCGGAAATGGCGGCTTCATTCTTCTGACCCGGCAACGCCGCCGCGAAGCCTTTAGGCAAGTTATAAGTCCTTCCAACCCTTCCATCATGTCTGCGCGATCTGCGGTCGGCCGCCCTGCCGACATCTGCGGCATTCTGACGAGTTGACTGGCAATGTCCCAACAATGTATTTGCATTGAATGCATTCATTGTTGGGCATTGATTGGTTTTATGCCCGCGCAGAATAAGGTGTGATCATTATGGAGACCGAATATCCCCCGCTTCCTCCGCTGCAGACCGGCATCAGGGGGCGCTGCCCGCGCTGCGGCCAGGGCCATATGTTCAAGGGTTTCCTGACCTTGCAGCCGGAATGCGAGGCCTGCGGCCTCGATTATTCCTTTGCCGATCCGGCCGACGGTCCGGCTTTTTTCGTCATTTGCTTTGCCTGCATACCGAGCGTGCTGCTCGGCGTTTGGCTGGAGGTGGCCTTTACGGCGCCGATCTGGGTGCAGCTTCTGGTCACCGGCCCCTTCATGCTCGCTACCTGCATTCCGCCGCTCAGGCCGCTGAAGGGCTGGCTGGTGGCCAGTCAATATTTCTACAAGGCGGAAGAGGGCAGACTGGCCTGAGATCTGTTGAGCGTCGCGCGCAGGCGCGGCGACGCGAAATCGATGAGCGCCCGCAATTTCAACGGCACCATCCCCTGCGCGGGATAGACGAGATGCACCGGTGCCGGCGGCGGTTCGAAATCGACAAGCAGCGGCACCAGCTGCCCGGCCATCTCGGCGCGGGCGGCCTGGTAGGACAGTACCCGGGTGATGCCGAGGCCGGCGACCGCAGCATCGACCGCCGCCTCGGCGGTATTGACGGCAAGCCGTGAGCGGATCGGCACGGTGAGATCGCGTTTTCGCTCGGTGAATGTCCAGCTCAGCGTCGAGGCCAGGCTCTCGAAGGTGATGCAGTCATGTGCGGAAAGATCGCCCGGATGCCGAGGCGTGGCGTGCCGCGTCAGATAATCCGGGCTGGCATAGGCGGTGCGGCGGATCGCGCCGAGCCTGACGGCGATCAGGTTGCTGTCCGGCAGATTGCCGATCCTGAGCGCCACATCGATGTGATCCTCGACGAGGTTCGACAGCCGGTCGCCGAGCATCAGCCGCAGATTGATATCGGGATAGGCTTTGAGGAAATCCACCACCACGGGCAGGACATGCAGCCGCCCGAAGACGATCGGCGCGGTCATCGTCAACTCGCCCTTCGGCGCGCTGTATTCGCCGGCCGCCGCCCGTTCCGCCTCGTCCACCCGATCGAGAATTTCCCGCGCCGCCTCCACATAGGAGCGGCCGGCTTCGGTCAGCGTTACCTTGCGGTTGCTTCGCTGCAGCAACCGGGCGTTCAGATGCGTTTCCAGTTCGGAAACCTTGCGGCTGACAGTTGCCAGCGGCGAGCGCAGATGCCGGGAGGCGGCCGACAGGCTACCCTGTTCGACAACGGCAAGAAGCACGGTCATGGCGTCGAGGCGGTCCATTCTATCCTTCCGCAAATTGGGAATATGCCTTCCGGAATAGCATTCTACTGCAATCAGATGGAAGGCAATAAATTATGCGCAGATGGTCAAGCGGCCATCATCAAGCCCGTCGTTCGGGAAGACCAAAGGAAACCATCATGAAACTCTACTATCACCCGCTTTCCGGTCATTCTCACCGGGTTCACCTGTTTCTGTCGCTGCTTGGCCTGCCCTATGAACTGGTCGAGGTCGACATGGCGGCAGGCGCCCACAAGGCGCCGGAGTTTCTGAAGCTCAATCCCTTTGGCCAGGTGCCGATGCTCGACGATGACGGCACGGTCATTGCCGATTCCTCTGCCATCCTCGTCTATCTCGCGCGCAAATATGGCCGTACCGATTGGCTGCCGGAAGGCGCTTTGGCCGCCGCGCGAATACAGAAATGGCTGTCGGTTGCTGCGGGTGAGATCGCCTATGGGCCGTGCGCTGCCCGCTTGGTCACGGTCTTCGGTGCCGATTTCCGCGTTGAGGAGGTGATCGCCCGGGCGCACCGCATTCTCGCGCTGATCGAGGCGGAGCTCGCCGGCCGCAGCTTCCTGCTCGGCGACGATCCTGTGATCGCCGACGTCGCGCTCTACAGCTACATCGCCAATGCGCCGGAGGGCAATGTCGACATCTCGGCCTATCCGAACGTCCGCGCCTGGCTTGCGCGTATCGAGGCGCTGCCGGGTTTCGTCGGCTTTCGCAAGACGAAGATCGGCCTTGCCGCCTGAGACTGCGCCGGGACGGATCACCGTCCCGGTTTCCCAAATGGTACTCGTAGGGAGGCCGTGATGCCGGAGCAGACAAGACAGGACGAGTCGTCACCCTGGCATCAGGGCGAACTCGCCATGCAGCGCAGCGTCGGCGTCGTCGAACGCATGGATGGGCCTGGGCGGAATTTCGTCCGCAAGGCGATGCCGGAGCAGCACCGGGCTTTCTTTCCAATGCTGCCTTTCCTGGTGCTCGGCGCCGTCGATGCCAAGGGCGATGTCTGGGCAACGCTGCGGGCTGGGCGACCGGGTTTCATGTCCTCGCCCGATCCGGAGGCCCTCGATGTCGACCTGCCGCGCGACCCGGCCGATCCCGCCGATGACGGCATGGAGGATGGCGACGCGATTGCCATGCTCGGCATCCAGCTCGAGACCCGGCGGCGCAACCGGCTGAACGGCGTCATCCGCAGGACGGATGCCGAAGCGTTCCGCGTGCGCGTCGGCCAGAGCTTCGGCAATTGCCCGCAATATATCCAGCCGCGCTCTTCCGTCTTTGTCCGCGATCCCGATCGGCCGACAGCGGTGGCGCCGCTGCATTCCCGCCAACTCGACCATCGCATGCGTGGGATGATCGAAGGCGCCGATACCTTCTTCGTCGCCTCCTATGTCGATCGCGACAATGGCGAGCGGCAGGTGGACGTCTCGCATCGCGGCGGTCATGCCGGCTTCGTGCATCTCAGTGCCGACGGCGTGCTGACCATTCCCGATTTTTCCGGCAATCGCTTCTTCAACACACTCGGCAATTTCCTCGTCAACCCGAAGGCCGGGCTGGTCTTCATCGATTTCGAAACCGGCGACATGCTGCAACTGACGGGGACGGTCGAGGTGCTGCTGGATTCGCCCGACATCACCGCCTTTCAAAACGCGGAGAGGCTGTGGCGTTTCTCGCCCGAAAAGATCGTGCTTCGCCCGGATGCCCTGCCGCTGCGATGGAGCAAGGAGAGCGCCGATCTGCTGCGCCGTTCCCGCGGGTGAGGGGGCCTTGGCTGCCTCTCGACTTCCAAGACAGAACGCGGCCTCGGCCATCTTGCAATCATTGTACCGATCGGTACAATGATTGCCGTTCAGTACAGGAGCGTCAATGTCCAGCCTCATCCCGCCCTTCACCCTTGAGACCGCCACCCGGAAGGTCCGTCTTGCCGAGGACGGCTGGAACAGCCGCGATCCCGAGCGTGTCTCGCTCGTCTATACGCCGGACAGCCGCTGGCGGAACCGCGCTGAATTCGTCAACGGCCGTGCCGAGATCGTCGCCTTCCTCACCCGCAAATGGGCCAAGGAGCTGGATTACCGGCTGATCAAGGAGATCTGGGCCTTCACCGATGCTCGCATCGCCGTACGCTTCGCCTATGAATGGCACGACGACAGCGGCAACTGGTTCCGCTCCTATGGCAACGAGAACTGGGAATTCGATGCCGCCGGCCTGATGCAGCGCCGCTTCGCCTGCATCAACGACCTGCCGATCGGCGAATCGGAGCGCAAATACCACTGGCCGCTCGGCCGGCGGCCGGACGATCATCCGGGTCTGACCGAGCTTGGCCTCTGACGCAAACGAGGCCAAGGAACTCCGCCGGTGAAGACCGTCCACGAACGCGCCGACATCGTGCCGTTGCTGGCGGAGATTTTCCGCGAACTCGGCTACGAAGGGACGTCGCTCAGCCGCATCACCCAACGCACCGGCCTCGGCAAGGGCAGCCTTTACCACTTCTTTCCCGGGGGAAAGGAGGAGATGGCTAACGCCGTGCTTGCCGATATCGACGCTTGGTTCGAGCAGGCGATCTATCGGCCGCTGAGACAGGACGACGCCCACCAGGCGATCGCGGCGATGTGGGTCAATGTGAATGATTACTTCAGATCCGGCCGCCGCATCTGCCTTGTCGGCGCCTTTGCCCTTGACGACACAAGGGAGCGGTTTTCGGCGGCGATCGGTGACTACTTCATCCGCTGGATTGGCGCCTTGCGTTCGGCGCTGACTCGCGCAGGCTGTTCAGAGGCGCAAGCGCTCGCAGAGGAAGGTGTCGCCGGCATTCAAGGCGCGCTGGTTTTGGCGCGGGCGCTGGGAGACGAATTGATCTTTACCCGCTCGCTGGAAACGCTGGCGAAGCGGTTTGAGGCTGCGACGCGATGAGGGCTGGCCTTACATCCGCGCCGCTTTGCCTGTATCTCTCAGCGCTGTTGTTGAGGCTGCGGGGCCGGACGCGGATTTTCCCGTTCAAGGCGAATCTGGCGCCATTCGTTTTCCATCTGGTCGACCAGGTGCTGGGGAATGGTGGTTTGCGGAGTCGCAGGCGTCTGCATCGGAAGTCTCCTCTTTTCGCGGCAAGGCTTCAGGGCACGAAGATGCATTGCACAAGACAAAAGGTGTGTAAATCAGTGGCTTAAACACTTTAAACGATTAAATGAATTTTAATCGATTAAGGCGGTTTTAACCACAATATTTCTGGGAAGCGCGGAATGGTTGTCCACATGGACCGAAGTGTCTTTTTCGATGCGGTGCGGGGCGAACTCTTCAAGGGAGAGATGACGCATCCTCAGGTAGTGGGCGTGACGGCGATTCTCGACGCCTGGGAAGAGCGGTTTTCCCATGCCGACTGGCGGTGGCTCGCCTATATCCTCGCAACCGCCTATCACGAGACCGCCTATACGATGCAGCCGGTTCGCGAGACCCTGGCGCAAAGCGATGCCCGCGCCGTCGAAATCCTGGAAACGGCCTTTGCCGCCGGCCGGCTTTCCTGGGTGAAGACGCCCTACTGGCGGCCGGATGAAGATGGCCGCTGCTGGCTCGGGCGCGGCCTGGTGCAGCTCACCCACAAGCGGAACTACGAGGCGATGAGTACGCTGACCGGCATCGACCTCGTTGCCGATCCCGACCGGGCGATGGAGATGGATGCGGCGGTGACGATCCTGATCGACGGCATGTTGCAAGGCAGCTTTACCGGCCACAAGCTTGCCGATCACCTGAACGAGGCGACCGAGGACTGGGTGAACGCGCGGCGCATCGTCAACGGCACCGACCGGGCGGAAAAGCTTGCGGCTTATGCCATGGCCTTCCATGCGGCGATGCGTCCCAATGCTGCGCATGGCTTGATCGCGCGGTTGAAGGCCTGGGGCGCGCGTGTTATCGCGCGGCTGACCCTCTGAAACCTGACAGGAGCTTCGCGTGATCCGCCATATCGTCTTCTTCACCGTGCAGGAGGAACATCTGCAGGAGGTGAGGGCCGGGCTTTCGATCCTGACCGCCATTCCGCATGCGCGGCTCCTGGAAATCGGCACCAATGTGAAGACCGATCAGCTGGGCACCGAGATCGATCTCGTGGTCTATGGCGAATTTGACGATGAGGCAGCACTTGCCGCCTACAAGGCCCATCCGGATTATCAGCTTTCGATCGAGCGAGTGCGGCCGCTCCGCGAAAAGCGCATTGCCGCCGATTACGACAGCCGCACGGCGGTGACGCGGCCGCTTTGAATATCCGCATTCGGTTGCCACATTCCATTGATATTTCAACTGGATGAATGATTTTGCGCAGCGGGAACGCGCCGAACCTCAATCAACTTCCGAGCCGCCGGACTCAACTTTCGAAAAGGCGGCGGCAAGCGATTCAAAAGATTCGGCAAAACGGCGGCGTGCTGATGGTCAGGCGGCGGCAACGGTCGCGGCGCGTGGACGGAGAGCCGCACTCGTTCTAATGTCGATGATAATCACGACATATTAAGAAGGGCTGACCTGACGGCCGGGTTCTTGAGAGGCGGCCGGCCTCAGCTGCGACGCGTGGGCGCCGCGCACCATCGTCATCAATATCAGCACGAAGATCAGCGACAAGGCTGCGAGAGCGGCGCAGACGATAAGCGCCGGGCCGGTGCCGGCACGGTCGAGGATGGCGGTGAAGATGACGGGGGCGATGGCGTTGGCGAGGTTTTGCGGCAGCGACAGCCGGGCCGACTGCAGGCCGTATTCGGCGGGTGAAAACAACGCCAGCGGCAGAAGCGCGCGGGCGACGGTCATGACGCCGGCGCCGAAGCCGTAGAGTAGAACGAAGGTGACGAGCAGCGGTGTCGACGAACCGGCGACCAACAAAATCAGGAAACTGATCATCATCAGGCCGATGCCCGTGGCCGCGCTGAGCATGGGGTTGCCGCGCCGGCCGAGCAGCATGTCGAGGAAACGCGCCGAGATGCCGAGGATGCCGCGTGCCGAACCGAGCTGCAGCGCGAAGGCTGGTGAGGCGCCGGACTGGCGGAAGATTTCGAGCAGCGATGGCGAGACGCCGAAGGTGATGAAGGTCGAGATCGTTGTCGCCGCGGCAATCAGCAGGAAGGCCTTGCGTCGCGCCGTCTTCGACAGTGGCACTGGGGCAATGTCTGCCCCGCTGCCGTCGACATGCGTCACGATTGGTTTCGGCAGGGCGAAAAGATGCAGCGGCAGGCAGACGAAGAATTGCAGGCCGGCGCAGATGAGGAAGGTGACACGCCATCCCACCGCTTCGTTCAGCAGGCTGAGGATCGGCCAGAAGATGGTGCTCGATAGGCCGGTGAACAGCATGAGAATGGCGATGACGCGTTTGCCGTTTACCCCTTCGCGCTCGACAACGGCGGTATAGGCCGGCGCCGAAAGGCCACAGGCCCCGCCGATGCCGATGACGACCCAGGCGGCGGCATAGAGCACGACGCCGTTTGTCGCCGCAAGCAGAAGCAGGCCAAGCGCAAAGGTGAGCGATGAGGCCGAAAGCACCCGGGCGGCGCCGTAGCGGGCGAGCCAGCGACCGGTCGTGGGACCGACGAGGGCGCTGACCATCATCATGATCGTCAGGCCGGCAAACACCACCTCGTTCGCCAAGCCGAGAGCGGGCGCCACGATGCGGCCCATGACCCCGAGCATGTCGAACGTCGTGCCCCAGCCGATCAGCTGGGTGACGGCAAGCACGGTGACCGTCTGCGCCGAGCGGAAGCGGAAGGAATTTGGCATGGGTGCTGAAATGGCCTGAATGCGGGAGCCGCAAGGACATAACAGTTTCAATCGGCCGGTAAAAGCTGCGATGGCAATTCCCGGCAGCATCCACCAGCTGCCGTGGCATGGATGCTCGGGTCAAGCCTGATGCTCGGGTCAAGCCCGAGCAGGACAGAGGGTGGGGAAGCCTATGGAGAAAATACCGTAAGTGCGCAGCGGTTTTGTTGGAATTGCCGTCCTTGTTTTGCGCAATTCCCACGCAAATCCGCCCCGACGATTTTGATGGAATTCCTCCGCACATCCCGCTTCTTGCAGGTCGTTATCCCCACCCTCCGTCCTGCTCGGGCTTGACCCGAGCATCCACCCCCAGCGCTCCGTATGCGCCTGGTGCCGAAGACTTTTCCCACGCGGAGAAGGTCGCCGAAGGTGCCGCGGTAGCAGCCGCCGCCAGCAATCGAGAATGGTTCTAAATGCCCTGTATTACAGCGCATTCATTTGCCATTCAGGTCGCGTGAGTACATATTCGGGGCACGTTGGCATTACCTTGAAAGCATAGCACATGGCCTTTCCTCTGAGCGTCGCAGCATTGGCCGCCGGACTGGTGGTATCGGCGCCCTCACCGGATGGCGCGGGCACCCTCATTCATCGCGTAGCAGGCGATTGCAGCGCTGCCGCAGCCCAGGTCGTCGAGCAGACGGGCGGTCAGCTCCTGTCCGTGCAGCCGGTGGGCGATACCTGTATCATCACCGTTCTGGTGTCGGGCAACGGCCAGCGCCCACGCAAGGTGACGGTAAAGGTTCCGATGTAGGCGGAATCGGTCTATTCAGGACATCATCGATATGAAGCGGACGAAGGCGGACCGATGCGCATTCTGGTAGTCGAAGACGACGTCAATCTGAACCGGCAACTGGCCGACACGCTGAAGGAGGCGGGCTATGTCGTCGATCAGGCGTTCGACGGCGAGGAAGGCCATTTCCTCGGCGATACCGAGCCTTATGACGCCATCATTCTCGATATCGGCCTGCCGGAGTTGGACGGGGTCTCCGTTCTTGAAAAATGGCGCGGCGCCGGCCGCGGCGTGCCGGTGCTGATCCTGACGGCGCGCGACCGCTGGAGCGACAAGGTCGCCGGCATCGACGCAGGGGCCGACGACTACGTCACCAAGCCCTTCCATGTCGAGGAAGTGCTGGCGCGCATTCGGGCGCTGATCCGGCGTGCGGCCGGGCATTCCTCATCCGAAATCATCTGCGGACCGGTACGGCTCGATACAAAATCCTCGAAGGCGACAGTCAACGGCACGACGCTGAAGCTGACCTCGCACGAATACCGCCTGCTTGCCTATCTCATGCATCACATGGGCGAGGTCGTCTCGCGCACCGAATTGGTCGAGCACATGTACGACCAGGATTTTGACCGCGATTCCAACACGATCGAAGTCTTTGTCGGCCGTTTGCGCAAGAAGATGGGCGTCGATCTGATCGAAACGGTGCGCGGTCTCGGTTACCGCATCCAAGCGCCGAAACATGCGAATTAAGTCGCTCACCGCACGTGTTTTGCTACTGACCACGGTCTGGTCGACAGTGGCGCTTGTGGTGATCGGCCTGCTGATCTCCACCCTCTATCGCAAGAGCGCCGAGCGCGGTTTCCAGGATCTGTTGCGGGCGCAGCTCTATAACGTTATCAACTCGGTGACGATAGGCGATCAGGGTGCGCTCAGCGGCAGCCCACAGCTCGGCGACCTGCGTTTTGCCCAGCCGAAGACCGGCTGGTACTGGGTGGTGGAGCCGCTCGGCACCTATACGACGGCGCCGCTGGTATCGCCCTCGCTCGGCTCCGCGCTGATTCCGGTTCCTTCAGTCGTCGAGGCGCCCTTCGACAAGAATTACGAACGCTACTACCAGGTGACGGATGCCTCCGGAAACCGCGTGCAGGTGGCCGAAACCGAAGTGGTGCTCGACACAGACGGGCGAGCGGCGCGCGTCCGCGTCACCGGCAATGTCGATGTCGTCGAGGACGACGTGCGCACCTTTTCCCACAGCCTCTATCTGGCGCTCGCCGGCTTCGGCGTCGGCAGCCTGATCGTCAATGCGCTGGCGATTCTCTATGGCCTGAAGCCGCTCGACAAGGCACGCGCCGCCTTGGAGCGCATCCGCGCCGGCGAGAGCGAGCAGCTGAAAGGTGATTTCCCGCGGGAGATTCTGCCGCTCGCCAACGAGGTCAACGCACTGATCGACAGCAACCGCCGCATCGTCGAGCGGGCCCGCATGCAGGTCGGCAATCTCGCGCATTCGCTGAAGACGCCGATCGCCGTGCTCCTCAATGAGGCGCGCGTGCTCGAAAAATCCCATGGCGAACTGGTGCGCAGCCAAGCGGAATCGATGCAGGGGCAGGTACAGTCCTATCTCAACCGGGCGCGTATCGCCGCCCAGCGCGAATCCGTGCTTGCCCGCACCGATGCCGAGCCGGCGCTCGAGCGGCTGGTGCGCGTCATGCGCCGGTTGAACGTCGATACCGAATTCGATCTCGTCGTCTCGCCGCCGCATCTGGCCGTCGCCATGGAGCAGCAGGATCTCGAGGAGACCGTCGGCAATCTCTTGGAGAATGCGGCGCGTTTTGCCAAGAGCAAGGTCCGGCTTTCGGCCGTCGAGGCCGGCGACGACGTCAGGGGAGCGGAGGCGAGCGCGCGCCGCCACTGGGTGGAGCTCGCCGTCGAGGATGACGGACCGGGCCTGGAGCCCGATCAGATCCGCGAGGCGCTGAAGCGCGGCCGCAGGCTCGACGAGAGCAAGCCCGGAACCGGGCTTGGCCTGTCGATCGTCACCGAGATTTCGAGTGAGTATCAAGGACGGCTTGAGCTGTCCCGCGGCGAATGGGGCGGGCTCAAGGCGAAGCTTATCCTGCCCGGCATCACAAAGGATGTTGCATGAGCAACTGCTTGATGTCACAAAGATACTGGCAAATGTATAGCATGCTTTGCCTTAATGCTGACACGGGGACGCTGCACTTCGATCGGCTGAAATTGACCCCTGATCGTGGTTCGACGCAATGATTTTACGCTCGCAAGGCATGATCGCTTCCGCTCTCCTCGTCGCCGTCGCGCTCACCGGCTGCACGACGACGAAGGGTGCCGCTTCACGTGGCATTTTTTCGAGCAAGCCCTCGGCCTCGGCCGCCTTCCTCACCGCGCTGCAAGGCGGCCTCGCCGGCCGCAGCGGCGTGACGCTGAACGACAGCGACAAGCAGCGGGCGCTGGAGGCGGAATATCGGGCGCTGGAAGGTGCCGCCGTCGGCCAGCCGGTGCTGTGGACCGGCAAGGACGTCACCGGCAAGGTGGTCGCCGCCGCACCCTATCAGGTCGGCTCGCAGAACTGCCGGCAATATACCCATACGCTGACCGTCGACGGCAAGGACACCGTGGTGCGGGGCGCTGCCTGCCGCAACGAGGATGGCAGCTGGTCGCCGCTCGGCTGAATCAGGTGAATTGCGGCTTATAGCCTCAAATCTTCGTCATTCCGGCTTTGGCAGTTGGAATGGCGGCCCGCTTCACGTATTTGGGCCGATATGCTGTTCTGGATTCTCGTTGCCGTTCTGACGGCAGTCGTCGCCGCTGTCCTGCTCTACCCCCTTCTGCGCGGTGCGAAGGTGGCTGAGAATATCCGTGCGGGTGAGGCGGCGGTCTATCGCGATCAGTTGCGCGAACTCGACCGCGATCTCAATGGCGGGCTGATCACGCCTGAAGAAGCCGAATATGCCAGGGCGGAAGTCGGTCGCCGGCTGATCGCCGTTTCTGCCGGCGAGCCGGAAGAGGCACCGAAACCCTTGCGGCACCACCGTTTCACCGAAGCCTTCGTGCTGCTGGTGCTGCCGCTTCTCGGGCTCTGTCTTTATCTGACGACGGGCAGGCCGGACCTGCCCTCGCAGCCGTTGGAAGCGCGGCTGGAAAATCCCGGCAACGATGTGGCGGTGCTGATCGCCAAGGCGGAACGGCATCTGGCGCAAAGCCCCGATGACGGCAAGGGCTGGGACGTGCTGGCGCCGATCTATCTGCGCACCATGCGGGTGAACGATGCGCAAGTGGCCTATCGCAACGCCATCCGGCTGCTCGGCCCAAGCCCCGCCCGGCTCGACGGCCTTGCCGAGACGCTGATGGCGGTCGCCGACGGCGTGGTGACGGAGGAGACGCGTCAGGTGCTGGAACAGTCGCTGGCGCTGGAACCGGATAATCCGCGCGCCCGCTTCTACGTAGCCCTCAGCATGGAGCAGGCGGGGCGGTCCGATGAGGCGCGCGGCGCCTTCGAGGCGCTGGCGAAACAATCGCCGGCCGATGCGCCCTGGCTGCCGCTGGTCAACCAGCATATCGCCATGAATGGCGGCGCGCCGGCCGGTGCGGCTGCCCCGGGCGCCAATCAGGCTGCCCCGGGCGCCGATACGGCTGCCCCCGGCAATCCCACGCCGCAGGATGTGGCGGCGGCCGAAAACATGAGCGCCGGCGACCGGCAGCAGATGATCCGCGGCATGGTTGAAAGCCTCGATGCCAAGCTCAGCGCAGAACCGAACAATTTCGAGGGATGGGTGCGGCTCGTCCGCTCTTACGCCGTCTTGAACGACAAGGATCATGCCGCCGCTGCGCTGAAGCGCGGGCTTGCGGCCTTTCCGCCGGCGGGTGAACAGGGCAGGCAATTGCTGGCGATGGCCAAGGAACTCGGCATATCAACGGAAGGATTGGCTGAATGACGCGCAAGCAGAAGCGCCTGGCGGTGATTTCAGGCGGCATGGGCTTCATTGCCGCCGCCGTGCTTTTGGTGATGTTCGCCTTCAGCCAGTCGGTCGCCTATTTCTACATGCCGGCCGATCTGGCAAAGACGCCGGTGGCGCCGGAAACCCGCATCCGGCTCGGCGGCCTGGTCGGCGAAGGCAGCGTCGTGCGCGGCGCCGGCTCGACGGTGGAATTTTCCGTCACCGACGGCAGCGCCAATGCCGTGAAGGTCCAATATACCGGTATCCTCCCCGATCTCTTCCGCGAGGGGCAGGGGGTCGTCACCGAAGGCATGTTTGCGCCGGGGACCAACGTCTTTACCGCCGATACCGTGCTTGCCAAGCATGACGAGACCTATATGCCGAAGGATGTGGCCGACAGGCTGAAGCAGCAGGGGCTGTGGAAAGAGGGTCAGGGTGAGGAGGCGAAGGCGACGCAATGATCATCGAGATCGGCCATTACGCGCTGGTGCTGGCGCTGGCGACGGCGCTCATTCTTTCGGTCGTCCCTGTCATCGGCGCGCGCCGCCATGACCGGGCGATGATGGATGTGGCGACATCAGGTTCGCTGGCAATGTTCCTGCTCGTGTGCTTCGCCTTCGCGGTTCTGACCTATGCCCATGTCGTCTCCGACTTCTCGGTCGAGAACGTCTGGGAGAATTCGCATTCGCTGGTGCCGCTGATCTACAAATATTCCGGCGTCTGGGGCAATCACGAGGGATCGATGATGCTCTGGCTGCTGATCCTGACGCTGTTCAGCGCGCTCGTCGCCGTCTTCGGGCGCAACCTGCCGGAGACGCTGAAGGCCAATGTGCTGGCCGTGCAGGCCTGGATTTCGGTCGCCTTCACGCTGTTCATCCTTTTGACCTCCAATCCCTTCCTGCGGCTCGATCCGGCCCCGGCCGAGGGCCGCGATCTCAATCCGGTCCTGCAGGATATCGGTCTGGCGATCCATCCGCCGCTGCTCTATCTCGGCTATGTCGGCTTCTCCGTCTGTTTCTCCTTTGCCGTCGCCGCCCTCCTGGAAGGGCGCATCGACGCCGCCTGGGCCCGCTGGGTGCGGCCCTGGACGCTCGCCGCCTGGACTTTTCTGACGCTTGGCATCGCCATGGGCTCCTACTGGGCCTATTACGAACTCGGCTGGGGCGGCTGGTGGTTCTGGGATCCGGTTGAGAACGCCTCCTTCATGCCGTGGCTTGCCGGCACCGCGCTGCTGCATTCGGCCCTCGTCATGGAAAAGCGCGAGGCGCTTAAGATCTGGACGGTGCTGCTCGCCATCCTCACCTTCTCGCTGTCGCTGATGGGCACCTTCCTGGTGCGCTCCGGCGTGCTGACCTCGGTGCATGCCTTTGCCAGCGATCCCTCCCGCGGCGTCTTCATTCTCTGCATTCTGCTGATCTTCATCGGCGGGGCGCTGTCGCTGTTTGCCTTCCGCGCGCCGAAGCTTTCGGCCGGCGGGCTGTTTGCGCCGATTTCGCGCGAGGGCGCGCTCGTCGTCAACAATCTGATCCTGACGGTCGCCTGCGGCACGGTGCTCACCGGCACGCTCTACCCGTTGCTGCTGGAGACGCTCACTGGTGACAAGATTTCCGTCGGGCCGCCCTTCTTCAACCTGACCTTTGGCCTGCTGATGGCGCCGCTGATCGTCATCGTGCCCTTCGGGCCGCTGCTGGCCTGGAAGCGCGGCGACCTGCTCGGCGTTTTGCAGCGGCTCTATGTCGTCGCCGGCCTCGCCTTCGCTGCCGCGGTGATCTTCTTCTATCTCCAGCATGGCGGGCCGGTACTCTCAGTGCTCGGGCTCGCGGCCGGGCTGTTCCTGGTTTTCGGGTCCATCGCCGATCTCTGGTATCGCGCCGGCGTCGGCAAGGTCGCGGGCAATGTCGCCTGGCGCCGTCTGACCGGCCTGCCGCGTTCGGCCTTCGGCACCGCCCTTGCCCATGCCGGGCTCGGCATCAGCGTGCTCGGCATCGTCGCGGTGACGACGTTCCAGACCGAGCATGTCATCGAGATGAAGCCCGGCGAGACCACCGATGCCGGCGGTTACAGCCTGCATTTCGACGGCATGCAGCCGGCGACCGGGCCGAACTATACCGAGGAGCGCGGCCACTTCACCATCCGCCGCGCCGGTGTCGCGGTTGCCGATACCTGGTCGGCCAAACGCCTCTACACCGCCCGCCAGATGCCGACGACGGAGGCCGGCATCCTGACCTTCGGCCTCAGCCAGCTCTACGTCTCGCTCGGCGACGCCACCAAGGACGGCGGCATCGTCGTGCGCATCTGGTGGAAACCGTTCATCCTCTGCATCTGGGGCGGCGCTTTGATCATGGCCTTCGGCGGCCTCGTCTCCCTCAGCGACCGCCGTCTGCGCGTCGGCGCGCCACGCAGGAAGGCGAAGGCGGCAAAGCCGGCAGCGCCTGCAATGGAGCCGGCGGAATGATGGGCTCTCTCCTTTTTCCCCCTTCTCCCCACAGGGGAGAAGATGCCCGAAGGGCAGATGAGGGGGCCGAGCGGCAGAGCCGCGAGGAGCTTGAGCGCAAGCGAAAGGTCGTTTTTGCTGCGAGTGGCCGCCCCCTCATCCGCCCTGTCGGGCACCTTCTCCCCGAGGGGAGAAGGGGAATGCGGCTGCTCTCCCGACTCCTCGTCATCCTGTTCATCCTCTTCACACCCTTCTCCGCCTTCGCCGTCAATCCCGACGAGGTACTGGCTGATCCGGCTTTGGAAGCCCGGGCGCGGGCCCTTTCGGCGGAACTGCGCTGCATGGTCTGCCAGAACCAGTCGATCGACGATTCCAACGCCGATCTCGCCAAGGACCTGCGCCTGCTGGTGCGCGAGCGCATCACCGATGGCGACAGCGACGAGGCGGTGCTGAACTATATCGTCTCGCGCTACGGCGAATTCGTGCTGCTGAAGCCGCGTGTCGGTATGAAGACGGTGCTGCTCTGGGGCGCTCCGGTGCTGCTGGTGCTCGCCGGCGGACTGTCGCTGCTGGTCTTTGCGCGCAAAAGGGCTGGCAAACCGACTGGCAGCAAGCTGACGGCGGACGAACAGGCGAAGCTGAGCGAGCTTCTGAAAAAATAACTGGCCAGCTGGCAACTCTCCAGCGTGACGTGCGCGCGCGGCGGGGTGATGCGCAATCAACCGCAAAATTGTGAAGCTTGGGTGACCTGATCAGACCGGGACCAGTCCGTAGCGGAGCATGATCTCATTGGCCTTCGCGAGGTCCGGTTTGCCGGGCACGTTCACCACCTCGGCAATTTCCTCGAAATAACGCCGTCCAATTGTACCCGGCGTGATGGTCGCCAAGACCTTGGCTGTGCCATCATGCAGGTTCTCGTGATGGTGCACTGCCCCTCGCGGAATGAATATGGCGTCGCCGGCGCGAATCTCGCGCGTTTGCCCGTCGACAATGACGGTGAGCGCGCCTTCAAGGCCGTAGAGGAATTCGTCTGCATCCCGATGACTGTGCGGAGCGGGAACGCGCGCCCGGGATGGCACTGTGAATTCGAACACCGTCGCGCCGACCTCACTGATGAGAAAACGCAGTTCGAGTTGCCCGATCCGCACAATATCGTTTCGTACCGCTTCCATCTAAGGCCCCCACAATGTAAAGTAACTTTACATCAAAACGTAAAGTGGCTTTACATATATGTCAATCCCATTGCCCCCGGATTCAATTCCCGACGCGTTGCCCGGTCCGCCGTTTTTTGGCGCGCTGCTGCGCATTGTCTGGCAGCATGTGCGCGAACGCATGCTGCAAGCCATTCACGAGGCGGGCTTTGCCGACTTCCAGGAGGCGCATTTTGCTGTGTTCTCGTTTCCGCTGCCGGATGGCACGAGACCGTCCGAACTCGCGCGTCAGAAGCGGATGTCGCGACAAGCTGTGAATTATCTGCTCAGCCAGCTTGAAGACCTGGGCTATGTCGAGCGTCGTGCAGCCGACGGCAGCGATCGCCGACTGGTCTATCTGACGCCACGGGGACATGAAGTCGTCGTAGCCATTTTCGGATGTCTTCGGCAGTTGCATGAGCAATGGTCCAAAGAGGTTGGAAAGGAGCGCTTCGATGACTTCGTAGATGTGTTGAAGCAGCTGTCGACCAAAGCACAAGAACCGGCAAGCCACTGAAAAAACTCAACTTTGCGACGGCGGTAAGAGACGTCTCAAAACGGTTCGAGAACCTATTAATGCATGTCGTCCGGAAGTGTGCAGCGGTTCCGGGATAACGACATGCATAAAAACAAAGGGCTAGGAGTCGTGGACTCTTGGGATTCCCAAAGGTGAGCAAATCAGATTCAAGACTG
>NZ_LFIO01001107.1 GCF_001187535.1 Rhizobium ecuadorense | reverse complement strand
TGTTCAAAGCCGCCGCCTCGCCGCCCGACGTCCACCAGTGCAGCATCTGCACTTCCTTCACGTCGGCGGCTCGAGCGGACACGCTGGCGCCGGCTACAGCCAGTGCGATCACGGCAGTCGTGGTCAGAAACTTACGCATCAAAGAACCTCCCAGTTCCCGTTTGGAAGATGCGGAACCATTTCCGCATCCGATCACCCGCCCTCCTCAGGCGTAGTTTCATTGCCGGCTAAGCCGGCCTAGGTTCTCGGCATCCACCAATTGGTGCGTTTGCCGATATGCATGTTCAGCGTCTTGGTCTCCGTGTAGTCCTCGACCGCATGGCGGCCGAGCTCGCGGCCGAGGCCGCTCTGTTTGTAGCCGCCGAAGGGCAGCTCGGAGGCGCCGTCCATGAAGGTGTTCATCCAGATCGTGCCCGCCCGCACCGACCGGCCGACCGTCAGGCAGGTGTCGAAATCGCGGCTCCAGACACCGGCCGACAGGCCGTAATCGATGGAATTGGCGATGCTGACCGCTTCGGCAGTCGTCTCGAATGTCAGGACCGACAGGACCGGTCCAAAGACCTCCTCGCGCGCCACCGCCATATCGGAGGTGACCGCTTCCAGGATCGTCGGCGACATGAACTGACCCATGCCGAGGTCGAGAGTCTCGCCGCCATGGGCGACGCGGGCGCCGCTGCTCCTGGCACCGGCGACATAGCCTGAAATCTTCTCCAGATGCTGCGGCGTGATGATCGCGCCGACCTGCGTCTGGGGATCGAGGGGATCGCCGACCTTCACCCCCTTCGACAGCTCGGCGACGCGCCCGACGACGTCGGAGGCGATCGACTTGTGAAGGATCAGCCGCGAGCCGGCGTTGCAGCACTCGCCGGCATTGAAATAGGCGCCGAAGACGGCGGCATCGATGAAGGCATCGAGGTCGGCATCGGGGAAGACGATCTGCGGGTTCTTCCCGCCCAGCTCCAGCGAGACCTTCTTCAGCGTCTGCGCCGCATTCGACATGGTCAGTTTTCCGACACCGGTCGAGCCGGTGAAGGAGACCATGTCGACGTCTGGATGAGACGTCATGACCGCGCCGACTTCAGGTCCCGTACCGGTGACAATGTTGACGACGCCCTCCGGAATGCCTGCCTGCTGCAGGATTTCGCCCAAGACGAGCGTCGATCCCGACGTCAGCTCGGAAGGCTTGACGACGGTCGTGCAGCCCGCGGCAAGCGCGAAAGGCAGCTTCTGGCCGACGATCAGGAACGGGAAGTTCCAGGGCGTGATGATCGAGACAACGCCGATCGCTTCGCGCAGGACGACGCCGAGCGTGCCGTCGCCGAGCGTGTTGTAGCTTTCGCCGTGGAGGTCGCGGGCGAGAGCCGCCGCATAATGCCAGATGTCGACCGAACCGGCAATTTCGCCTCGCACCTGGGTGATGGGCTTGCCCGCCTCGATGGCATCGAGAAATGCCAGTTCCTCTGCACGTGCGGCGATCAGATCGGCCGCCTTGAGCAGGATGGCGGAGCGTTCGGACGCGGTCATGCGCGGCCACCGCCCCTGGTCGAAGGCCTTTCGTGCCGCAGCGATGGCGCGCTCGGCGTCGGTCCTGCTTCCGGTCGGGAAGCGGCTGACCACCACGCCATGGCTCGGCGCGATACGTTCGATCGGATCGGAGGCGCCAGCCTCCCATTTGCCGTCGATCAGCATCTTGAAATCACGCGCCTTGTGGTCGCTGAGCGCCGTGGGGTTGACGAGGACCGTCACTACCATTCTCCCTTGAACGTTGCCGGGCGCTTCTCGCTGAATGATGCGACGCCCTCCTTCAGATCGCCGGTCTTGGCGGCGAGGATCGAGCCCAGGGCTTCGACCGCGGTTCCGTTGTCTTCGCCGTTCGCCGATGCGATCATCAGCTTGACGATCTCGATTGCGGCCGGACCTCTCGCGGCAATCCGCTCGGCATATTCCCTGGCGGCGGCGAGCGCGTTTCCGGTTGGAACCACCGCGTCGACGATCCCGAGCAGGCGAGCCTCTTCTGCGGCAAAAATCTCGCCGCCGAGCGCCATGCGCCGGACGGCCTGCGCGCCGAAGCGGCGCACGAGACGCTGGGTCCCCGACCAGCCCGGCACCATTCCAAGGCCGGTCTCCGGCAGGCCAATCTTGACGTGTTCCTCTGCGAGGCGAATGTCGGCAACACCCGCCAGCTCGAGCCCGCCTCCGAGAGCGTGGCCGTTCAGGGCCGCGACCAGTGGCACCCTCAGCGTCGCCAGTCTTTCGAAGATGCGATGACCGTGACGAACCCAGGCGTGACCGAACTCCTGAGGCTGCATTCCGCCCCATGCCTTGATATCGCCTCCGGCGGAAAAACCCTTTCCTTCGCCGGTGAGAACGGCAGCGCGCACATCCGCATGCGCCTCCACCGCGTCGGCTGCCTCCGCCAAGGCTTTCAGCATATCGAGATCGAGCGCGTTCAGCTTCTCCGGACGAGAAATCGTCAAGGTCGCTACATGTCCGTCGACGTCTACTTTGACTGTTCCACTAGCCATGGAAGCTGCCCTCCAGCGTCCTTGCCTTTTTGGCCGGGAGCGACAGGCCGATGCCGGCCTCGCCGAAAAGTGCCGCATCCATGACCTTCAGGTCGGGTGCGACGATCAGCGGAAACTCGGACTGATCGAGGATCTCAGACTGCAGATCGACGCCGGGTGCGATCTCGGTAAGAACGATACCCTCAGGCGTCAGCCTCATCACGCACCGCTCGGTGACATAGATGATATCCTGCCCCTGTTCGATCGCCCGCCTGCCGCTGAAGGTGACGTGTTCGACCTCGTTCACCAGCTTCTTCAGCTTGCCTTCTCTCTCGATGACGAGAGCCCCATCGGCGATCGACAGCTTCGCCCCGGCATTGAACATGCCCGAGAAGACGATCTTCTTTGCCCGCGCGGTGATGTCGACGAAGCCGCCGGCGCCGGCCGTCACATGCGGCCGGAAGGAAAGTTTGGAGACGTTGACCGACCCGTCCTTGCCGATCTCGAGGAAGGACAGCAGCGACGCATCGAAGCCCGCGCCCTGAAAGTAAGTGAATTGGTAGGGGGACGGCATATAGGCATCGGCATTGGATGCGCAGCCGAAGGCGAAATCGAGCAGCGGCACGCCACCGACCGCACCTTGCTCGATCACCCAGGTGACGGCGCCATGGAGCCCCTCCTCCAGCAGGATGCGCGGCACGTTGGCCGAGATGCCGAAGCCGAGATTGACGCAGCTTCCCGCCTGCAGCTCCTGCGCGACGCGGCGCGCGATGACCTTCTGAACATTGAACTCGGGCACGTGGAAGCTATCCAGCGGACGGAAGATCTCCCCCGAAATCGCCGGATCGTATAGCGTCTGCGTCGTCTGCTTCTGTTCGGGATCGACGACGATATAGTCGACCAGCATTCCCGGCACCCGGACGTCATGGGGTTTCAGCGAGCCCTCCTTGGTGATCCGCTTGACCTGGGCGATGACGATGCCGCCATTGTTGCGGGCGGCGAGCGCCTGATCGAGGCCGCCGAGATAGGCGCCTTCATGTTCATAGGTGAGGTTGCCGCGCTCGTCGGCGGTGGTGGCGCGGATGATGGCGACCTGAGGAACGATCGAAGGGAAGAACAGCCAGTCGTCGCCCTCAAAGCTGACGCGCTTGACCACCTGTTGTTGCGACGCCAGCTGGTTCATCGCGCAGCCCTGCCGCCGAGGATCGACGAATGTGTCGACCCCGACCTTGGTCAGCACGCCCGGCCGCTTGGCGGCGGCTTCGCGATGGATGTCGAAGAGGATGCCGGAGGGAATATTGTAGGCCGCGATCTCGTTGTTGGTGGTCATCTGCCAGATGAGCGGCGGCTCGGACGATGACGGTCCCGACGGATAGGAGCCGCCGATGATGCGCTTGAGCAGACCCTTCCTGGCAATATGGTCGACGCCCTTGATGCCGCTCATGTCGCCGGCGGCGATCGGATGCAGGGTGGTCAAGCCACGGGGATGGCCGGTCGCGTCGAAACGCTCGCCAATCGCCTTCAGCATGAGGTCGGGGCAACCGAGGCCGCTCGAAGACGACACCGTGACGACGGCACCATCCGGGATCAGCGCCGCCGCCTCGGCTGGGGTGAGATGCTTCTTCGTCTGCATTACTCAGCGTCCTGTTTCGATTTTACGCTCTTGCCGGTCCTCGCCGGTACCGCCTTGCCGGTGCCGCAGCTCTCGCGAACGACCAGCCGAACGGCTGTCGTCACCGCCTCCGCCTCGGCCTTGCCCGCATTGATCTGCTTGAGCAGCATCTGCGCGCCGCGGCGCCCGATACCCTGCGGATCGACCGAGACCGTCGTCAGCGCCGGAACCGCCGCCTGGGCCTCGATGACGTCGTCGAAACCCACCACGGCGAAGTCGGCGCCAGGCTCCAGCCGGCGCGCACGCAATCCGTCGCAAACACCGAAGGCTACGGCATCGTTGAAGCAGACGGCTGCGGTCGGCCGGCGGCCGAGCGCAATGGCCTTTCCGATCGCCTCGACCCCGCCGGCCCGCGACGGCGCCGAGGAGATGACGAGTTCTTCGTGATAATCGAGCCCGGCAACCTCCACGCCGCTTCGGTAGCCGGCATGCCGGTCGTCGAAGACGGCGGTGTCGGGAAATCCACCAAGAAAGGCGATGCGCTTGTGGCCGAGCCCCGCCAGGTGCTTGACCGCCGACATCATGCCGGCCTGGTTGTCGGAGACGATCGACGAGACCTTGGCGCCGGGCAGGTTTCGAACGACGACCACGACGGGAATCCCGGCGGCGACGAGCGGCTTGAAATCCGCGGCATCGGTGGCGCGGGCCGGCGAGACGATGAGGCCGGAAATGCCATGCTCACGCATCGATGCGACAACCTCACGCTGCCGGTCGATGCTCTCGCCAGTGTTCGACAGGAATTGCACGAAGCCGGCCGACTGGACGACCATATCGACGCCGACCGCCAGCTCAGCAAAGAAGCTGTTGGTCAGGTCGTTGACGACAACTCCGACGATCCGCGATTTGGCGCCGGCTTGGCGAAGATTGGCTGCGCCGCGATTATAGACGTAACCGAGTTCGCGCATCACCGCATTGACCTTGGAGCGTGTGCCCTCATTGACCAGGGAGGAGCCCTGCAACACCAGCGACACCGTCGACTTGGAGACGCCGGCGGCCTTCGCGATATCAATGACGGTTACCCGCGCCTTTGTCATTTCCCTCTCCGACCATCACGTCGACTGCTGGATAAATATTTGGAACGTTCCAATTATGTCAAGGGAAATTTGCATAGACACCACTCTCTCTCACGGTTTTCGCGAATTTATTGGCCGCCCATGTGGCAATGAAGCGTTTACAAAATTGGAACGTTCTAAATTTTGGCCGAGACCAAGGGCCATCCGGTGATATTCTCGGGCACAAGAGAGCTACATTTTTCTACGATAGAACGCTGCCAATCTGGGGCTGGTATTTTTCAGGACATCGACTACAAGTCGAAATGAGGCGCCGGCCAAAGAACGATCGTGACCTGAGTATATTCGCCAAACCTATTGAGATTTTTTATGCAAATTTTTTGAGCTTTTCGCGCTCGTCGTCCCATTTGCGCAGCGACGTTGGGACTTCTATTCGGTCCGGATGTGGTTATGGCCTACCTCGGACGTGGCTGGAATGCCATCGCCTACTTTATCGGCGGCATCATCATCTCGATCGCGCAACTCTGGTTGTTTGGCGTTCCTTCGGCTGCTGTTTTTGGGTATTTGCTGATCTTTGCCTGGCATCTGATCGGTCTGTTGCATGGCTATCGCACGGCAAAGAAGATGCCGGCAGAGACCATGTTTCCTTGGTACTCGCGGTGGTATAGTCTCTTTCTGACCTTTTTGATTGCACCACTGGCCTTGGCGATGCTGGTTCGCAGTCTGCTCTTCCAGCCATTCACAATGCCGGCGAGTTCCATGCTGCCTAACTTGCAGAGCGGCGACTACATGTTCGCGCAAAAATATGTCTACGGATACAGCCGCTATTCGTTCCCGTACGGGCTTGGACCGCGGCATCGTATATTTGGATATGGGCCGGAGCGAGGAGACGTCGTCATATTCCGCCAGCCGATGGACCCGAGGATCGATTTCGTGAAACGCGTCGTCGGCCTGCCGGGTGACCGCATTCAGATGAAATCGGGTATTCTCTACTTGAACGGTACCGCAGTTGAGCGCGAACCGGCAGGTGATTTGACCTATCAATCAGAGACAGTGCATGCCTTTAAAGAGACGCTGCCATCTGGCCGCAGCTATATGATCGTTGAGCAAGTGGACAACTCTCGCGGCGACAACACCCGGGAATTCACTGTCCCCGACGGGCATTATTTCGTGCTGGGCGACAATCGCGACAACAGCCTGGATAGCCGCTTCGATATGGGCTTCGTCCCCGATGACAACATCTATGCGAAGGCAGCGATCGTGCTGTTCAATTCCGAGGATAAATCGCGGCAGACATCGTGGATCCAATAGGCTTGAGGCCGTCCATGCTCTGGCGTCAGCGCCATCGCTCGACATTCTCGATCGACAGAAAAGCGATCAAGATCCTCTGGAGAAAAGATGAGTGTCCTTGCCATCGGTGGTGGTTGCTTTGAACGATGTGACAGTGCCCTCTCTTCACGTCAGGAAGCCCGATCGATAGCCATTAGCGAAACTTTATCGTTTCTCACCAATGCTACGGATACGTGCAACGTGCCAGATCTGAAGCAGGGCCGGATGATGCCACACTCGTTTGAATCCATTCTGGAGAACCTGCCGCAGGGCATCGTTCTCCTTGATCCTGCCGATAGGGTGACGGCTTTCAACTCCCGCACACTGGATATTCTCGGGCTGCCCGATGGAGCCATCGGCAGAGGAATGAATATCGACGGATTGCCGGGCACCGCCGATTGCCGCGCAGCCGCATGCCGGCAGTCGACGACCGGCAGGCCGCACACGTCTCAGTTTGCGCTTTCCGACGGACGGATGGTCTCATTGACCTGCGCCCCCTCGAAGGAGGGAGGCTGGATCCTCAGCTATGAAGACATCTCTACCCTGATCCGCGTCGAAGACAGTCTCACCGAACAACATCACCGCTTCGACGCGGCGCTCCGCAACATGCCGCATGGGCTGTGCATGTTCGATTCGACGAAGAAGCTGATCTTGTGCAACCCCTCCTACGCGCGGATGTACAATCTGCCGGATTCACTGACGCAGCCAGGGACGCCGCTTGTCGATATCCTGGCCTATCGCAGCCGCGAGGGAAATGGCCCGGCCGACACCGCGACCTATTTCGATGTGGTGTTCGAAGCGACGGTGCGTGGTGCGGTGGCCAGCCAGAATATCGTGCTCTCCGACGGCCGCGTCATCAAAATCACCCACAATCCGATGCAAAACGGTGGCTACGTGGCCACCCACGAAGACGTCACCAAGACAGTGCGGCTGACGGAAGAGCTGCGCCGGCATCACGATCAGCTCGAAACGACGGTGCAGAGCCGCACGGCCGAGGTCGAGCGTCAGGCGCGGGAACTCGAGCGAATGCTTGCGCAGGAACGCAACATCAACGAATTGCAGCGGCAGTTCGTGGCCATGGCGTCCCATGAATTCCGCACACCGCTCGCCATCATCGACGCTGCCGCCCAGCGGCTGCTGCGCAAAAGAGGAGCAGTCGAGCCCGAATTCTTGAGCGACAAGGTCGATCAGATCCGTGCATCGGTGAACCGGATCGTCGACCTCATGGAAAGCATCCTATCGGCCGGGCGGCTCGACACCGGCAAGATCGATATCAGCTACGACGCCTGCGCCTTGAGATCCTTGATAAGAAGCTGTTGCGAGCGGCAGTCGACGATCGCCAAGACGCACAGCTTTGTGTTGGATATCGACAGGCTGCCCGAGTTCATCGACGGCGATCCGCGTAGCTTGGCGCAGGTCTTTACCAACCTGCTGTCCAATGCCGTCAAATACGCGCCCGGAACACCCGAAATTCGCGTCACGGCATGGCAGGAGACCGGAAACGTCAAAGTGTCGATCAGCGACGACGGGGTGGGGATCGATCCCGAAGACGTGCCGCGGTTGTTCCAGCGCTATTTTCGTGCCGGGACGTCGACCGGAATTGCCGGAACGGGCATCGGCCTCAACCTGGTGAAGCAGATCGTCGAACTGCACGACGGCTCGATAGAGGTTCGAAGCGCACGAGGATGCGGATCGACATTCACCGTAACCCTTCCGATCAAGCGAACTGGTCACGCTTCTGAGAACAGTGACGCTGCCTGATTTTTCAGGATTGCTGTCCCGCATATCTACCCTATCCTTCTCGCTATAGAGGAGGACCATGCCATGGCTTTCATTCACACCCCCAATGCATCCGCCAGCGAGAAGACGACGTCGATGTATGCGTCGGCCGAGGCGAATTATGGTTACCTGCCGAACATGTACCGTGCCTTCGGACACCGGCCGGAGGTGATGGAGAACTGGGCAGCGCTGCTTTCGAGCATTCGCGGACATATGAGCCTCAGGCGCTACGAGCTGGTGACGCTGGCAGCGGCCAAGGAGTTGAAATCCTCCTATTGCATGCTGGCGCACGGCTCGGTGCTGCTGCGCGAGGGGTTTACGAGCGACGGGCTGACGGCTGTCGTCAACGAGACGGAGAAAGCGCCGATCGATGCCGGCGAAAGGGCAATCATGGCCTTTGCCGCCAAGGTGGCGCGCGACGCGACGTCGGTGACCCAACAGGATATAGACGGGCTGAAGAAACATGGGCTGAGTGACGCCGAAGTCTTCGACGTCACGGCCGCGGCAGCGGCTCGCTGTTTCTTCTCGAAAATGCTGGATGCGCTGGGCGCCGCACCCGATCACGCCTACATCGAGCGGCTGGAGCCGAATATCAGAAAGGCGCTCAGCGTCGGCAGGGAAGTCGAACGGCCTCTGGCGCCGTCACAGTCGCGTGGCACATCACAATGAAAGAGTAGCCCCTACCCTTGCTGGCTTATTCTTCCGGCTTGTCCTCAAAATGCCGGATCGCAAACTCGGCAATATTCTGACTCGACCGATCGGCATCGTCGAGCAGCGAGGGAAACAACTGCCACTGATGCGGCATGCCGGGCCAGATCTCGGTGGTGACGTCCACGCCCGCCTGGCGCGCCTTGTCGGCGAGCCGCAGCGTATCGTCGAGCAGGACTTCACCGGAACCGACCTGCAGCAGCAGCGGCGGAAAACCGGTCATATCGGCATAAAGCGGCGATGCCTGGGGATCGGTCGGCGAGCGGTTGCCGAGATAGGCTTTGCGCAAGGCCTCGATCGAGGCGCTTCCGACCAGCGGATCGTTGTCGGCATTTGATGTCATCGATCCGCCGGTCGCGGTGAGATCGGTGATCGGGCTGAGCGCAATCACAGCCGCCGGCAATGGCTTTGCCGCCTGCTTCTGCCGCAGCACCGTCTCGATCGCGATATTGCCGCCGGCGTCGTCGCCGGCGATGATAACGTTGTCGTTGCGATAGCCGTTGTCGAGAAGCCAGCGATAGGCCGTCAGCGCGTCGTTGATCTGGGCGGGATAGGTATATTCGGGCATCAGCCGATAATCGATCAGCAGCACGTCGCTGGATGCGGCCTTGGCGAGCGAGCCGGCAAGCAGGCTGTGCGTGCGGATGGAGCCGCCGGAGAAGCCGCCGCCATGAATATAGAGGATCACCCTGTGGCCGATCGGGTGATGCAGACGGGCCGGCCACATCAGCTCGGCATCAACGCCATCGGCATCGACCTGCCGGACCTGGATGCGGGTCGGCCCGGGCGTCGTTTCCATCAGCGTCCGGAAGGCTGTGCGCCGCTGCTGCAGGCTATCGGCATCGGCAAAATGATCCTTCCAGAGGCCGACAAGCTTTTCGACCTGCTCGCGCGAGGCCTGGCTTTGCGGTCCAATGTCCTTGCCGACCGCCGACGGGGCCAGCAGCATCAACGCGGCCAATGCCGGCAACAGACCGCCGAGCCGCTTTGATGCGCTTCGATTGACAGTTGGCAAGATCCGACCGTTCATCAGCCTCTCCCGATAATGCTGGCCATGGCGGCCATGGCAGCATCTTTGGCCAGTTCGAGCGCAGGAGTCAAAAGGCCGAGGGATGCGAATCCTCACCTTTTTTACTCGGCTCTCATCGCGTCGATGAACGCCCTGAAGCCCGCCGACATATGGCGGCGGCTCGGATAGTAGAGATAGAGCGGTTCCTCCGGCTGGCACCAGTCGTCGAGCACCTGGATCAGTTCGCCGCCGGCGATCGCCTTTTCCACGCGTGGCTCCCAGATATAGGCAAGACCGACGCCGCCGAGCGCTGCCTGCAGCATCAGTTCGTGATCGTCGAGCGACAGCGGTCCGGTCGGCTGGAAGCTCACCGTCTGGCCATCCTTCTCGAATTCCCAGGCATAACGTGCGCCTGACGGAAACATGTTCTGGATGCAGAGATGGCGCTTGAGCTCGTGCGGCGTCGTCGGCTTCGGCCGGACCTCGAAATAGGCTGGCGAACCGACCACGACCAGGCGGATGCGCGGTTTGATGCGCAGCGCGATCATGCCTTCGGTGACACGTTCGCCGAAGCGGATGCCGGCATCGAAGCCCTCCTCGACGATATCGACCAGCCTGTCGGTCGCGTTGATCTCCAGTTGCAGATTGGGATTGCTTTTCAGCAACGGGCCGATGATGCGACCGATGACGAAGGGGCCGATCGAATTCGGCACGTTGATCCTCACCTTGCCGAAGGGCGTGTCGCGGTAGCGGTTCAGCGCATCGAGCGCTGCCGCCATCTCCCCGAAGGCCGGGTCGAGATGCGAGATCAGCAGCTCGCCGGCCTCGGTCAGCGAGACGCTGCGCGTCGTGCGGTTGAGCAGGCGGATGCCGATCCGGTCTTCGAGGTTGAGCACGGCATGGCTGACCGCTGAGGCGGTGACACCCCTCTCCTCGCCGGCCTTGCGGAAGCTCTTATGCCGGGCAACGGCCGCAAAAGCCGCGAGTTCGGAAAGCTCGGTGGCGCGCATTACTGAATGACACTCATCGTAGTTTCAATAATAACAAATCTTATACAGCAACGGATTTTCGGTCAAATTCAACCCCGTCAGCACAGAGATGCGACGCCGAGACAGGCAAATCGACCTCGAAAGGAAAATCGTCATGAAAGTCTGGTTCATCACAGGTGCATCCCGCGGCTTCGGCGCGCTGATGACCAAGGAAGCCCTTGCATCAGGCGATGCCGTCATTGCCACCGCCCGCAACCCGAAGACCGTGGCCGAGCAGTTCGGCGATCATCCGAACCTTTTGGCCGTCGCGCTCGACGTCACCAACGAGGCGCAGGCGAAAGAAGCTGCGGCTGCCGGCATCGCCCGCTTCGGCCGCATCGACATTCTCGCCAACAATGCCGGCTACGGCCTGCTTGGCGCCGTCGAGGAAGCCACGGCCGAAGAGATCGAAAAGCTCTATGCCACGAATGTCTTCGGCCTCCTGAAGGTGACACGCGCCGTGCTGCCCTATATGCGCCGCCAGCGTTCCGGCCATGTCCTGAACTTCTCCTCGATCGGCGGTTACTTCGGCTATCCCGGCTGGGGCGTCTACGGCTCGACGAAATTCGCCGTCGAAGGCCTGTCGGAATCGATGGCCGCCGAACTCGAACCCTTCGGCATAAAGGTGACGATCGTCGAGCCCGGCTTCTTCCGCACCGACTTCCTCGCCGATACGTCACTGGCGGTCAGCCCGGCCTCCATCGCCGATTACGAAGGCACGCCGGCCGGCAACATGCGCGACTTCGCCGCCGACGCCAATCATGCCCAGCCCGGCAACCCCGCCAGGCTCGCCGCCGGCATCATGACGATGGTCAATTCGGCCAATCCGCCGCTGCGCATGCCGTTCGGCAGCGACACGGTGGCGATGATCGAAGCGCAGCATGCCAGCGTCGAAAAGGAGCTTGCCGCCTGGCGGGAACTTGCCCTCTCCACGGATTTTCCGAGCGAGGCAACAGCCTCGGCCTGAGAGCCAAGACCAGTACCGCCGCATTCCGGATTTCGGGATGCGGCGTGACAGCGAGAGGCAAAGGCAGCCGGAAGCCCCCGCTGCCGTCCCTTACTTCATCTTTGACATGTCCTTGCTCCGGTTTGAGTCGAACCGCAAGGACGGCGGCGGCCGGACTTTTCCGACACCGCGCTTCGAAATTTCTCCGATCGGGGTTTGCGACCGATTTCCAACTTTTCCTTAACCGGCATGCTGGTAAAATCTCGTCGCAGAGACTTCAGACACCACGAGACCGATGCCGAAACCGAATTTCCGCTTCACACATTACGATCTCAAGGAACAGCGCGCCGGAACGATCATCGAGGTGTCGTTGAATGCCGTGAACAATGTCCGGCTGATGACGGCGCCGAATTTCCAGCGCTTCACCGAAGTTCTCGATTTCAAATATATCGGTGGCGTGGCGCGCAAATCGCCGATCAAGATCGCCGTTCCGGAAAGCGGCCACTGGCATGTCGTCGTCGATATGGAAGGCCATCACGGGCTGGCGGACTCATCCGTCAAGGTGATCGCCGCGCCGCCAAACCAGAAAACGCCGCGCGCCTCCTGAGCTTTACAGCACCGCGCGTCTCGATGACGAAGCGTCGTGGTAGCGCCGACGCGCTCACGTCCAATCGTGCTGATCCTTGATCACGATCAATGAAACAGGCTGCTATGTCGATCACAATCCCCTTGCGAGCCGTAGCCGCCCGGAGCGCGAACCCATGCAAATCAGCTTAACTTCCATGACAGAGCGCGAGTGGAAACATCAGACCGTGGTCTTCATCACGTGGGAAGTGGTCCATGACTTCGAAACTGATCGGTCGTATCACCAATATCATTGATCCCGGCGATGCGCTCGGCGAAGTCCTTTTCGGATTGATTATGGCGCTGACGTGGACGGTCGGTTCGAGGCTGGTTTTTGAAAAGGAAGGGTTGAATGTCCACGATCTGATCGTCGCAACGATCGGCTGCAACGTCGCTTGGGGGATCATTGACGCCGTCTTGTTTTTCCTGGGTACGACGTTTAACAAAAGCAGGCGGCTGCGGCTTTTTCGACAGATCAAAACCGCCAGAAGCGAATCTGCGGCGCTGACGGTGCTTGCGAAGGAATTCCCGATAGCGGAGGCACCATTCTCTGCAAAGGGCGCTGACGCGGACGCACTCTATCGATCGCTCCTGACGCTCGCACGCCGGGCCGATCCTGTGAAGACGTCCCTCCCGAAACGGGATCTGTTGGCCGCAATCGCGGTCTTCGTTCTGGTCTCGGCCACCGCCGTTCCGGCGGTGATCCCTTTCCTTCTCATCGACAGTGCGCACCTTGCCCTGAGAACCAGCAATCTGTTTCTCATCATGCTGCTGTTTGTGACGGGCTATGCCTGGGCGAGGTTTTCAGGAGGCAGGCCTTTTTATGCCGGGATGACGATGACTTGTCTCGGCTTGCTTCTGGTTGCAATAGCGATCGCGCTTGGCGGCTGAGCCCCGTTCACCAACCGAACAGGCCAGACGCGTCAGCGCGGGTTGCGCTCCTTGCGAAGCTTGGCCCACCATTCCAGCCGCTTGCGGATGTCGCGCTCGAAACCACGCTCCGGCGGGTCATAGAAGGTCTGGCGGCCCATCTTCTCCGGGAAATAGTCCTGGCCGGAAAAGGCGTCCGGCTCGTCATGGTCGTAGCGGTAACCCTCGCCGTAACCTTCGCCCTTCATCAGCTTGGTCGGCGCATTGAGGATATGCTTCGGCGGCAGCAGCGAGCCGTTCTGCTTGGCGGCCTGGCTTGCGGCCTTGAAGGCGGTGTAGACGGCATTCGATTTCGGCGCGGTGGCGAGATAGACGCAGGCCTGGGCGAGCGCCAGTTCGCCCTCGGGGGAACCGAGATACTCATAGGCATCCTTGGCGGCGTTGCAGACCACCAGCGCCTGCGGATCGGCAAGGCCGATATCCTCCACTGCCATGCGCACCAGCCGCCGGCCGAGATAGAGCGGATCCTCGCCGGCATCGAACATGCGGGCGAGATAATAGAGGGCGGCGTCCGGGTCCGAGCCGCGCACGGATTTATGCAAGGCCGAGATCAGATTGTAGTGGCCATCCTGCGCCTTGTCATAGACCGGAGCGCGGCGCTGGACGATGCGCGTCAGGCCTTCGGTATCGAAACTCTCACCTTCGCGTGCGGCGCGCCAGACTTCTTCGGCAAGCGTCAGCACGGCGCGGCCGTCGCCGTCTGCCATGCGGATCAGACTGAGACGCGCTTCCTCCGTCAGCGGCAGCGGCTTCTGCTCGATCGCCTCGGCGCGCTTCAGCAATTCCTCCAGGCTCTCCTCATCATGCGATTTGAAGGTCAGCACGCGGGCGCGCGACAGCAGAGCGGCGTTGAGCTCGAAGGACGGGTTTTCGGTGGTGGCGCCGACGAGGATGACGGTGCCGTCCTCCATAACAGGCAGAAAGCTGTCCTGCTGGGCGCGGTTGAAACGGTGGATCTCGTCGACGAAGAGCAGCGTCTGGCGGCCGTCCATGCGGCGCAGGCGGGCAGTCTCGAACACTTTCTTCAGATCGGCGACGCCTGAGAAAATCGCCGAAATTTGCTCGAAGGCCAGCCCCGCCTCGCCCGACAGCAGCCGTGCCACCGTCGTCTTGCCGGTGCCTGGCGGGCCCCAGAAGATCATCGAGCCGAGCGAACCGCTTTCGATCATTCTTTTCAGCACGCCGTCTTCACCGGTCAGATGTTCCTGACCGGTGACATCGGCAAGCGTCTTCGGCCGCAGCCGGTCGGCAAGCGGCCGCCTGGCGGCTACCTCCTCCGGAACACGCGGCGCGAAGAGATCATTGCTCATCGGAAGAACTGCCGGATGCGCTGACCGTCGCGCTCGATCTCCACCCGCCAGAGGCCGGGGTCGCTATCGGCGATTTCGGACAGTTCGCTGGTGGTCTTCACATCGGTGCCGTTGATCGAGACGATGATATCCTTCGGCTCGAAACCGAGACGGGCGGCCGGCGAATCCTCCTTGACCTCGGAGACGACGACGCCTGCCGATTCCGGCGGCATGCGGAGTTCGTCGGCGACCCGCGGCGACAGGTTTTCGACAACGGCGCCGCTGAAGGGGGTGCGACCGCCAATGGTGCGCTGATCGCGCGGCGAGGTTTCCGGGGCACGATCGAGCGTCAGCGGCAATTGCTCCTCGCGGCCGTTCTCGACGACGGTGAGCTTGACCGACTTGCCGAGACCGGCCGTCGTCAGCCGGTAAAGCAGCGCATCCGGATGTTCGACCGAAATACCGTCGACAGCGGTGACGATTTCGCCGGCCTTCAGTCCGGCCTTGGCGGCCGGGCCGCCTTCCGAAACCTTGACGACGAGCGCGCCGCGAACCTTGTTCAGCCCCAGTGCCTCAGCGACTTCAGAGGTCACGGCATCGAAGCTCGCGCCGACATAGGGCCGCTCGAACGATTTGACGCCGGCGTCCGCCGAGGCGAGGAAGACCTTGACCAGATTGGCCGGAATGGCGAAGCCGATGCCGTTCGAGCCGCCGCCGCGCGAGAAGATCGCCGTGTTGATGCCGATCAGCTCGCCCTTCATGTTCATCAGCGCGCCGCCGGAATTGCCGGGATTGATCGAGGCATCGGTCTGGATGAAGAAACCGAACTCGTTCCTGACCACCTGGTTGCGGGCAAGTGCGGAGACGATGCCGCTCGTCACCGTCTGGCCGACGCCGAAGGGATTGCCGATCGCCAGCACGAGATCGCCGACCTCGACCGCATCGGAATTGCCGATCGGCAATGTCGGGAAACTTTCCTTGGTGTCGATCTTCAGCACGGCAAGATCGACACGGTCATCGCGCAGCACCACCTTGCAGGGGAATTCGCGTCCATCAGGCAGGGCAACCTTGATGTCGTCGGCGCCTTCGACGACGTGATTGTTGGTCACGACAGTGCCGTTCGCCTCGACGATGACGCCGGAACCGAGCGAGGACTGTTTCTCCGAGCGATTCGGCATCTGCTGGCCGAAGAACTGCTCGAAAAAGGGGTCGCCGGCAAAGGGCGACTGCCGCCGGACGGTCTTTTCCGCATAGACATTGACGACGGCGCCCGACGTCTGTTTGACGAGCGGCGCGAAGGAGAGCTGCATCTGCATCTGGCTCTCGGGCACCGTCTTTGCCGTCTGCGCGTAAGTGGCAGCCGGCAGAAGGAGCGTCAGAGCGAGCAGCGAAACGGAGGCGTGTTTGAACAGGCCTTGCATGATTATCCCTTTTGAATCCTCTAGAAAAATTGTTTTAGCGTCCGACGCTAGAAAGGAAAGAGGGCGGAAGCATGGAAGAATAAGGCAGCCGACGACCTCAAGAGATTTTGCTTGAAGCCTTTGCGAATTCGATTCAGGAAATTCGGCCATGCAACTGATATCAAAAGCCAAAAACTGGGCGAAGTCACTGAAGCGTGACATCATCGCCTTATGGCTTGCTGCCCGGGATCCACGGGTGCCCTGGCATGCGAAAGCGGTGGCGGGCGCGGTTGCGGCCTATGCGCTGTCCCCCATCGATCTCATCCCCGATTTCATTCCGGTGCTCGGCTATCTCGACGATCTCCTGATCGTGCCGCTCGGCATCCTGCTGGCGACGCGGCTTATCCCGGCTGCAGTTATGAGCGCGCTGCGCGATGAAGCGGCAAAACGCATCGAGCGTCCTTCCGGCCGGGCCGGGCTGATCTTCATCCTTGCCGTCTGGCTTGCCTGCATCATCTTCCTGGCTCTGGCATTGCGCAAACTGGGCTGACCAGGAGCAAAAGGGACATGGGAATGATGACGGCAAGAGCGATGATGATGGGTTTTGGTTTTGCGATTTCCATCTTCGCATCGGATATGGCGCAGGCGGCAAGCTTCGACTGCGATGCGAAGGAATTGAAGCCTGATGAAAAGGCGATCTG
Organism: Rhizobium ecuadorense; assembly: GCF_001187535.1. Classification (GTDB taxonomy): domain Bacteria; phylum Pseudomonadota; class Alphaproteobacteria; order Rhizobiales; family Rhizobiaceae; genus Rhizobium; species Rhizobium ecuadorense. Next base: position 396,696 of record NZ_LFIO01001107.1, on the reverse strand, counting down.
CGACAACCGCGCGCTCAACGATGCCGACGTGAAGATGGTGACGACCTTCGAGCTGCTCTCCGGCCTGCTGGCGATGGGCTCGCGCGGGACATTGCAGGACGAGCAGACCGCCTGGCTGAAGAAACGACAGGAATGCGCTGCGGATACCGCCTGTATCAAGGCTGCCTATGACGAGCGCCTGAAGCAACTCGGCGAGACCTATAAAAACATCAACCGGCCGCTTTGAAAGCGGCCGGTCTTGAGCAGCTGACTCTCAATCAGCGGGTAATAGGTTCGACCAGTTAGCGGGCGTTCAGATCCCGCACGGCGCCGCGGTCGGCGCTGGTGGCGAAGGCGGCGTAAGCCTTCAGCGCGGTCGTGACGTTGCGCTTGCGCACTTCGGCCGGCTGCCAGCCCTTGGCGTCCTGATCGGCGCGGCGGGCGGCAAGCTCGGCCTCGTCGACGCGCAGGCTGATCGTGCGGTTCGGGATGTCGATGTCGATCACGTCGCCTTCGCGCACCAGGCCGATCGTGCCGCCATTTGCCGCTTCCGGCGAGGCGTGGCCGATCGACAGACCCGAGGTGCCGCCGGAGAAGCGGCCGTCGGTGATGAGCGCACAGGCCTTGCCGAGGCCCTTCGACTTCAGATAGCTCGTCGGATAGAGCATTTCCTGCATGCCGGGGCCGCCCTTCGGGCCTTCGTAGCGGATGACGACGACGTCGCCGGCCTTGACCTCGTTGGCGAGGATCGCCTTGACCGAGGCATCCTGGCTTTCAAAGACGCGGGCCGGGCCTGAGAATTTCAGGATCGATTCATCGACGCCGGCCGTCTTGACGATGCAGCCGTCGACCGCGAGATTGCCCTTGAGCACGGCCAAGCCGCCGTCCTTGGAGAAAGGATGTTCGACCGAGCGGATGACGCCGTTCTGGCGGTCGGTGTCGAGTTCGTCCCAGCGGGCCTCCTGGCTGAAGGCGACCTGGGTCGGGATGCCGCCAGGGGCGGCGCGATAGAAGTTGCGGACAGTGTCGCTGTTGGTGCGGGTGATGTCCCAGCGGTCGATCGCATCGCCCAGCGTCTCGGCATGCACGGTCGGGCAATCGCGGTTCAGGAGACCGCCCTTGTCGAGCTCGCCGAGGATCGACATGATGCCGCCGGCGCGGTGCACGTCTTCCATATGAACATCGCTCTTGGCGGGTGCGACCTTCGACAGGCACGGCACCCGGCGCGACAGCGCGTCGATATCGGCCATGGTGAAATCGATCTCGCCTTCATGGGCGGCAGCAAGGATGTGGAGGACCGTGTTGGTCGAACCGCCCATGGCGATGTCGAGCGCCATGGCATTCTCGAAGGCCTGCTTGGAGGCGATGGTGCGCGGCAGCGCCTTGACGTCGTCCTGCTCGTAGTAGCGGCGGGCGAGATCGACGATCAGATGGCCGGCCTCGACGAAGAGGCGCTTGCGGTCGGCGTGGGTGGCGAGCGTCGAGCCGTTGCCGGGCAGCGACAGGCCGAGCGCCTCCGTCAGGCAGTTCATCGAATTGGCGGTGAACATGCCGGAGCAGGAGCCGCAGGTCGGACAGGCCGAGCGCTCGATGGTCTGCACATCCTCGTCGCTGATCTTTTCATCGGCTGCGGCGACCATGGCATCGACGAGGTCGAGTGCATGGGTCTTGCCGTGCAGCACGACCTTGCCCGCTTCCATCGGACCACCGGAGACGAAGACGGTCGGGATGTTGAGGCGCAACGACGCCATCAGCATGCCGGGCGTGATCTTGTCGCAGTTGGAGATGCAGACCATGGCATCGGCGCAATGGGCATTGACCATGTATTCGACGCTGTCGGCAATGAGTTCGCGCGAGGGCAGCGAATAGAGCATGCCGTCATGACCCATGGCGATGCCGTCGTCGACGGCGATCGTGTTGAACTCCTTGGCGACACCGCCGGCTGCCTCGATTTCACGGGCGACGAGCTGGCCGAGATCCTTCAGATGCACGTGGCCGGGCACGAACTGGGTGAAGGAATTCACCACCGCGATGATCGGCTTGCCGAAATCCGAATCCTTCATGCCCGTGGCGCGCCAAAGGCCGCGCGCGCCTGCCATGTTGCGGCCGTGGGTCGTGGTTCTGGAGCGGTAGGCTGGCATCGGTGTCTTCCTCGACGTGTCGGAGATCATCAGGCGAAGCGGGGCGGCATTGAGCCTGCGGCCGGGCAACGCTGCTTTTTGGAATTGTCCTAATCCAATCGGCGGGAGCTGTCACTACCGGCAAGGCCAAATCCGGTACGCTGCCGGGAGAAGCGCCTTGAGCGCCATTGGTGATATACGGTTCGGCGCGGGGTTTGGTTACAGCCTATTCCATCACAGCCGAACACAAAAAATTGGCTTCCCGTCGGTGATATTCAAGGCATAGAGACTAAAGCGCGTCGCGATCTTTCAGATTCGCTCCCCGCGCTTTAGGCCTTAGTTTTTGCGCATGTCGTTATCGCAAAACCGCTACACACTTTTGCGCGACATGCTTTAATCCGAACATGCGGGCGGTTCGTTTAAGAACTATAGTCAAGAAATCCGCCCTGGAGGTTTTCGACATGCCAAGCTATCGCCCCCCAAAGATCGCGTCGTCGGAAATCACGCCGCGCCAGCTCTATCTGCGCCGCCGTGAATTCCTCGGCGCTGCGGCGCTCGGCGCCATGGCGCTCTACGGCGCCGGCAAGGCGAGCGCGGCCGCGCTTTCCGCCGTCGGGAGCAAGTACAAGGTCGACGAGAAGCCGACGCCGCTCAAGGACGTCACCACCTACAACAATTTCTATGAGTTCGGCCTCGACAAGGCCGATCCCGCAGCGAATTCCGGCGATTTCAAGCCGCTGCCCTGGACGGTCAAGGTCGACGGCATGGTCAACAAACCAGGCACCTTCGACCTCGAGGCGCTGATGAAGGAATTCCCGATCGAGGAGCGCACCTATCGCATGCGCTGCGTCGAAGCGTGGTCGATGGTCATTCCCTGGGACGGCTTTCCGCTGGCATCGCTGCTCGACAAGGTGGAGCCGCTCGGCAGCGCCAAATATGTCGCCTTCGAAACTGTCGTGCGGCCGGACGAAATGCCGGGGCAGAAGGGTTTCTTCCAGTCGCTCGACTGGCCCTATGTCGAGGGCTTGCGCCTCGACGAGGCGCGCCATCCGCTGACGCTGCTTGCCGTCGGGCTTTATGGCGAGACGCTGCCGAACCAGAACGGCGCGCCGATCCGCCTCGTCGTCCCGTGGAAATACGGCTTCAAGGGCATCAAGTCGATCGTCAGAATGACGCTCACCGACCAGCAGCCGAAAAACACCTGGCAGGTGACCAATCCGCAGGAATATGGCTTCTATGCCAACGTCAATCCTGCGGTCGACCACCCTCGTTGGAGCCAGGCGAGCGAGCGGCGCATCGGCGAAAGCGGCTTCTTCGGCGCGAGCCGCCACCCCACCCTGCCCTTCAACGGCTATGCCGACGAGGTGGCGGGGCTTTATGCAGGCATGGATCTGAAGGCGAATTTCTGATGGCGGAATTGTCGCTCGCCATCCCGAAGCGCTGGCAGCCCGCTTCCGTCTGGCTGCTTTATGTCGTGGGGCTGGTACCTGCGGCCTGGACCTTCTATCTCGGCGCAACCGATCAGCTCGGCGCCGATCCGGTCAAGACCTTCGAGCTCTTCCTCGGCATCTGGACGATCCGCTTCCTGATTCTGACACTTGCCGTCTCCCCTGCCCGCGAGTTGTTCGGCTGGAACTACCTGCGCTACCGCCGTGCGCTTGGACTGCTGACCTTCTACTACGCGCTGATGCATTTCACCGTCTACATGGTGCTCGACCAGGCGATGGATATCCAAGCGGTCGTCAACGATGTGCTGAAGCGCCCTTTCATCATGTTCGGCATGGCGGCCCTGGCGATGCTTATTCCGCTGGCGGTGACGTCCAATAACTTCTCGATCCGCCGCCTGGGTGCGAACTGGAACTGGCTGCACCGCCTCGTCTACATTATTGCCGCCTGCGGGGCGCTGCATTTCGCGCTCTCGACCAAGATCCTCGATCTCGAGCAATATATCTATGTCGGGCTGATCATCGCGCTCATCCTCTACCGCTCCTGGCGGCCGATCGCCCGCAGCCGGAAAAAAGGCCAGGGTCGGACGCGCAATCGCGCCATGGCGTCGGCTTCGTGAGACCTTAAAGCGCGTCGCGATCTTTCAGATTCGCTCCTCGCGCTTTAAGTCTTTGTTTCTACGCATGTCGTTGGGGCAAAAGCGCTTCGCGCTTTGCCTGGGAAAACCGCTGCACACTTTTGCGCGACATGCTTTAGACTACCGGCGAGGACCAACCGCCGCCCGACGGGCGGGATCGCAGGCGCAGGCCGCTGCGATCCCGATCGCGTAAGCCAGAATGTTCCAGAGCGAAAATATCCGGCCGATCAGCAGTGCGCCTGCGGTCGTCAGTCGAAATGCGTCGAGCCAGGGCGTGTGATAGAGCCGGAACAACTCCACCGAGATCGCAATGAACAGCGCCATGGCGGCAATGATTGCCGGCCGTGACCTTGCGACAAAGAGCGCCACGAGCAGATAGACCATCGCGCCCCACAGCGCCGAACCGCCATATTTGACGACGATGAAGGGCAAATCGGCCGCATAGCCGAAACGCCTGAGCGCCAGTCCGAGGACGATCACCACAAGCAGGGCTGCGAGGCGAAGGAGCTGCGCTTGAGAGCGAGGCTGAATGATTTCGTGCAATGGAATCTGTCCTGCAGAGATCAACCGCTGGAGTGTTGGGGCGGAGATATCGAATTACCCGGCGAGATGCTGCCTGTCGTCGCAGCTTCCACGTTCGTCCACGTCCCACGCACAAACAAAAACAGCCGGGCTTTGTGAGCCCGGCTGTTTGGTTTCCGACGGAGCGGAAGATTAAGCGGCGACGGCCTGCTCTTCGGCGGCGACGCGGGCCTTGTCGGCTGCGCCCTTGGCGAAGGTGTCGCGGTCAACGAATTCGACGACGGCCATGGCGGCATTGTCGCCCTGGCGGAAGCCTGCCTTCATGATGCGCAGATAGCCGCCGTTGCGGGTGGCGTAACGCGTTGCGATCGTGTCGAACAGCTTCGAGACGACAGCGGCATCGCGGATCTGCGAGATCGCCTGACGGCGAGCATGCAGGTCGCCGCGCTTGCCGAGCGTGACGAGCTTCTCGACGATCGGACGAATTTCCTTGGCCTTCGGCAGGGTCGTGACGATCTGCTCGTGGGTAATCAGCGAAGCCGCCATGTTGGCGAACATCGCCTTGCGGTGGCTTGCAGTTCTATTCAGCTTGCGGCCGGCTTTACCATGGCGCATTGCTATTCTCCTTTAATGCAGGCGCCCTTACGTTACGTGGGCCTGCCGTTTCCTGGCACATGCAGGCGATCGGCCTGCTGTTTGACGGGGAAAGGCAGTCGTAAAGAGCCTGCCTTTTTGGTTTTTAATACTGGTCTTCGTAACGCTTGGCGAGATCTTCGATGTTCTCGGGCGGCCATGCCGGCACTTCCATGCCGAGGTGCAGGCCCATGGAAGCGAGAACTTCCTTGATTTCGTTCAGCGACTTGCGACCAAAATTCGGGGTGCGGAGCATTTCTGCTTCGGTCTTCTGAATGAGGTCGCCGATGTAGACGATGTTGTCGTTCTTCAGGCAGTTTGCCGAACGGACCGACAGTTCGAGTTCGTCCACCTTCTTCAGGAGAGCCGGGTTGAAAGCGAGTTCGGTGACTGCTTCCTCTTCGGTTTCCTTCTGCGGCTCGTCGAAGTTGACGAAGACGCCAAGCTGATCCTGGAGGATGCGCGCCGCGAAAGCGACGGCGTCTTCGCCGGTGATCGAGCCATCGGTTTCGATGGTCATGTTCAGCTTGTCGTAGTCGAGAACCTGTCCTTCGCGGGTATTTTCAACCTTGTAGGACACCTTCTTGACCGGCGAATAAAGGCTGTCGACCGGGATGAGACCGATCGGAGCATCTTCCGCACGATTGCGCTCCGCCGGAACGTAGCCCTTGCCGTTGTTGACGGTGAACTCCATGCGAATCTCGGCGCCCTCATCGAGCGTGCAGATAACATGCTCGGGGTTGAGGATTTCGATATCGCCGACCGTCTGGATGTCGCCAGCCGTGACAACGCCCGGGCCCTGCTTGCGCACGACCATGCGCTTTGCATCGTCGCCATCCATCTTGATGGCGATTTCCTTGATGTTGAGCACGATGTCCGTCACGTCTTCGCGGACGCCCGGAATCGAGGAGAATTCATGCAGCACGCCATCGATCTGCACCGCCGTGACGGCAGCGCCGCGCAGCGAGGAGAGCAGAACGCGGCGAAGCGCATTGCCGAGGGTGAGGCCGAAGCCGCGCTCCAGCGGTTCGGCAACAAGCGTCGCCCTGGTGCGCGAGCTCGAGGAGAACTCCACCTTGTTCGGCTTGATCAGTTCCTGCCAGTTCTTCTGAATCATGAGTTTGCCTTCCGTTCGTTGCCACCATCCAATCGTGGCAACCGAGCTTGAAAACCACCGGGAGCGCCAAGGCGCTCACCAGTGACGAGAGCGATGATCAGACGCGGCGCTTCTTGCGCGGACGGCAGCCATTGTGCGGGATCGGGGTCACGTCGCGGATGGACGTGATCATGAAACCTGCAGCCTGGAGCGCGCGCAGAGCCGATTCACGACCCGAACCCGGACCGCAGACTTCGACCTCAAGCGACTTCATACCGTGCTCCTGAGCCTTCTTGGCGCAGTCTTCGGCAGCGATCTGGGCAGCGAACGGGGTCGACTTGCGCGAGCCCTTGAAGCCCTTGGCGCCAGCCGACGACCAAGCGATCGCGTTGCCCTGGGCGTCGGTGATGGTGATCATCGTGTTGTTGAAGGTCGAGTTGACGTGGGCGACACCCGACGAGATGTTCTTGCGCTCACGACGGCGAACGCGGACGGCTTCCTTAGCCATGGTATTCCTTTCGTTGATCTCTTCACCGCCGTAATGCCAGCGGCTACACCGGAACGGCGCCTATATGGTCCCGCTCCAAACTCAAAAGAGGCCGGCGCAGACCGCCAGCCTCCCCACCCCGGTTTCCCGGAAATTACTTCTTCTTACCAGCGATTGCCTTTGCCGGGCCCTTGCGGGTGCGGGCATTGGTATGCGTGCGCTGACCACGGACCGGAAGGCCGCGGCGATGACGCAGGCCGCGGTAGCAGCCGAGATCCATCAGGCGCTTGATGTTCATCGCGGTATCGCGACGAAGATCGCCTTCGACCTGATAGTCGCGGTCGATGGCTTCGCGGATCTGAAGGACTTCGGCGTCCGTCAGCTGATGCACACGACGTTCAGCCGGGATACCGACCTTCTCGACGATTTCCTGTGCGAATTTCGGACCGATCCCGTGAATGTAGGTCAGCGCGATAACAACGCGCTTTGCAGTCGGGATGTTGACGCCAGCGATACGTGCCACGCCTGTTCTCCTTGCATTCCAGTTGCCATCCGGCAAGTGGGCTTCGTTATGCGGTCTTTGGAACCGCTCGTTCAGATTTACGTCCGCAACATGTCAAAACGACCGCACCCGGACTTCCCTGGGAAATCCGCGCCGATCGCATGGAATGTCGCGAGTTGGCGCGGTGTTTAGCGGAATCACTGCTGAAAAGCAACCGTTCCGCCAAGTTTATTTTCAAAGCCTTAAAGCTTGGAAAGAATGCTTTCGACCTCAGCCGTCACCTGATCGATCTCTGCCATGCCGTCCACGGACCTGAGTTTGCCCTTGGCATGGTAGTAGCCGATCAGCGGCGAGGTTTCCTTGTAGTAGACCTGCAGCCGAGCGGTCATGGTCTCCGGATTGTCGTCGGGACGGCGCTTGAAGTGCGTCGAACCGCACTTGTCGCACACGCCTTCGGCAGCCGGAATCTTATCGGTATCGTGATAGACGCTGCCGCACTGTGCGCAGGAATAGCGACCGGCGACGCGACGGATCAGTTCGTCATCGTCGACACGGAATTCGATGACGACGGAAAGGCCGAGACCCTTTGCCCTCAGCATCGCTTCGGTGGCATCAGCCTGGACGAGCGTCCTCGGGAAACCGTCGAGAATGAAGCCGTTGGCGCAATCGGGTTGATCGATTCGCTCGGAGACGATGGCGATAACGATCTCGTCCGAGACGAGTTTGCCGGCGTCCATCACCGCCTTGGCGCGCTTGCCGACATCCGTGCCGGCATTCACCGCTGCGCGCAGCATGTCCCCCGTGGAAAGCTGCGGAATGCCGTGCTTTTCCACGATCCGCTGGGCCTGGGTTCCCTTACCCGCGCCCGGCGGCCCTAAAAGGATAAGTCTCATCGCCCCCTCTTTCCTCCACGCAACTTCGATTTCTTGATCAGGCCTTCGTATTGCTGCGCGATCAGGTGACCCTGGATCTGTGCAACCGTATCAAGAGTTACGCTAACCACGATCAAAAGCGAAGTCCCACCAAGGGATAATGGAATGCCGGTTTGCGACACCAGGATCTCCGGGAGAATGCAGACGAAGACGAGATAGATTGCGCCGATCACCGTGATTCGGGTCAGCACGTAGTCGATATATTCGGCGGTGCGCTCGCCCGGGCGGATGCCGGGAATGAAGCCGCCATGCTTCTTCAGATTGTCGGCCGTGTCCTTCGGATTGAAGACTATGGCCGTATAGAAGAAAGCAAAGAAGGCGATCAGCGCTGCATAGAGCACCATGTAGAGCGGCTGGCCATGGCCGAGGGCCGCGACGATCGATGTTGCCCAGGAAGGCATTGCCGTGGTGCTGGCGAAGCCTGCGACCGTTGCCGGCAACAGCAGCAGCGACGAGGCGAAGATCGCCGGGATGACGCCCGAAGTATTGAGCTTCAGCGGCAGGTGTGAGGTATCGCCCTGGAACATCCGGTTGCCGACCTGGCGCTTCGGATACTGGATCAGCAGCCGACGCTGCGCACGCTCGACGAAGACGATGACGGCGATGACCAGGATCGCGACAAGGATGACCAGCAGGATGAGCGGGGTCGACAGCGCGCCGGTGCGGCCGAGTTCGAGCGTGCCCGCAAGAGCTGTCGGAAGACCGGCGGCGATGCCGGCGAAGATGATCAGCGAGATGCCGTTGCCGATGCCGCGTGAGGTGATCTGCTCGCCGAGCCACATCAGGAACATCGTGCCGCCGAGCAGCGTCAGGACGGTGGAAACACGGAAGAACCAGCCCGGATCGACGACCAGGCCCTGGCCGCTCTCGAGGCCGGCGGCGATGCCGTAGGCCTGAAGCGCACCGAGAATGACCGTGCCGTAGCGGGTATACTGGTTGATGATCTTACGGCCCTGCTCGCCCTCCTTCTTGAGGTTTTCGAGCGCCGGCACGACCGATGTCATGAGCTGCACGATGATCGAAGCAGAGATATAAGGCATGATGCCGAGCGCGAAGATCGCCATACGCTGCACAGCGCCGCCCGAAAACATGTTGAAAAGGCCGAGAATGCCGCCTGACTGGCCGCGGAAAGCCTGGGCATAGGCTTCGGGATTGAGGCCCGGAAGCGGAATATGAGTGCCGAGCCTGTATACGAGGAGAGCTGCCAGTGTGAACCACAGGCGCTTCTTCAAATCCTCGGCTTTGGCAAAGGTCGAAAAATTGAGGTTGGATGCCAATTGTTCCGCTGCAGAAGCCATGCGTTTCTCCGCGCTACCAATTCCGGCGTCTCTGGGGGATAGGCCGGCCCGGAATCAGTATGAAAATTATTCAAAACCGGGTTCAGTACGGATTGCAGCGCAACCCCATGCCTCACCCTTGTTTTAGTCTTACCGGCATGACGCGGGCGCGCCAGCCAACATTTTGTGAGGCCCACATATGGGAGCAAAATCGCCCGGTGTGAAGCACCCCGGGCGATATATCATCAGATTATTATTCGGCTGCAACAGGAGCCGAAAGCAGCGTCACGGTACCGCCGGCCTTTTCGATCTTCTCGACGGCAGGCTTGGAGGCGCCTGCAACGACGATGGTGATCTTGGCCTTCAGCTCGCCGTCGGCGAGAACGCGAACGCCGTCCTTGGTGCGGCGGATGACGCCGGCAGCCTTGAGGGCAGCTGCGTCAACGGTCGCCTTGGCATCGAGTTTGCCGGCGTCGATCGCCGTCTGGATGCGAGCGAGCGACACAACAACAAAATCGGAAGCGAAAATGTTGTTGAAGCCACGCTTCGGCAGGCGACGATAGATCGGCATCTGGCCGCCTTCGAAGCCGTTGATGGCGACGCCCGAACGGGACTTCTGACCCTTCACACCGCGGCCAGCCGTCTTGCCGGAACCCGAGCCGATACCGCGGCCGAGGCGCTTCCGGCTGTGGGTCGAGCCTTCGTTGTCTTTAATTTCATTGAGTTTCATGAGCGTTTCCTCCGTCTCACTTCTCGTCGACGACGCGAACGAGATGCTGGACAGCACGGATCATGCCGCGAACCGAAGGAGTATCCTCCAGCGTGCGGCGACGGTGCATCTTGTTCAGTCCGAGACCGATCAGCGTGCGCTGCTGAACATCCGGACGGCGAATCGGGCTGCCGATCTGTTCGATCGTGACAGTCTTCGCTTCAGCCTTCTTGGTAGCCTTGGCCATCTGTCAAACTCCTCTTATTCTTCAGAGGCGTTGCCGGAGGCGCTACGACGAGCCTGCAGCGTTGCATACTTGATGCCGCGCTGAGCTGCGATGTCCTTCGGGTGAACCTGGTGCTTCAGAGCGTCGAAAGTGGCGCGAACCATGTTGTAGGGGTTCGACGAACCAGTCGACTTGGCGACGACGTCGTGCATGCCGAGCGTTTCGAATACGGCGCGCATCGGACCGCCGGCGATGATGCCGGTACCGACCTTGGCCGAGCGCAGCAGAACCTTGCCGGCGCCGTGGCGGCCATGAACGTCGTGATGCAGCGTACGGCCGTCACGCAGCGGTACGAAGATCAGTTCGCGCTTGGCGGCTTCGGTTGCCTTGCGGATGGCTTCCGGCACTTCGCGTGCCTTGCCATGGCCGAAGCCGACGCGGCCCTTCTGGTCGCCGACGACGACGAGTGCTGCGAAACCGAAACGACGGCCGCCCTTGACGACCTTGGCGACGCGGTTGATCGCGACCAGCTTGTCGACGAATTCGCTATCGCGCTCTTCACGGCTCTGGCGGTCTTCCCGCTGCGGCCTTCTTTCCTGTGCCATTGTCCTCTTCCTTTTTCTTTTCCGGGTGCAATCGGCAAATAAATGTGGACCGCGTCAGCCTCCCCTTTCGGAGAGTGCCTGCGGTCCGGCGAAAATCCGGCCGGCGCCAAAAGCGTCCGGCCGGAAACTGATCAGAAGGTGAGACCGCCTTCGCGGGCTGCATCGGCGAGAGCCTTGATGCGGCCGTGATAGATGAAGGCGCCACGGTCGAACACGACCTCGGTGACTCCAGCCTTCGAAGCGCGCTCTGCAACGAGCTTGCCGACGAGGGCAGCTGCTGCGGTGTCGGCACCGGTCTTCAGAGAACCGCGCAGATCCTTGTCGAGGGTCGATGCAGCGGCAAGCGTCTTGCCGGCAACATCGTCGATAACCTGAGCGTAGATGTTCTTCGAGGAGCGATGAACCGACAGGCGCGGACGGCCATTGGCCACCGACTTGAGATGACGGCGCACGCGGTTGGCACGACGTGCAAGTGCTTCTTTCCTGCTAGCCATTTCGCGTGATCCTTACTTCTTCTTGCCTTCTTTGCGGACGATCCGCTCGTCAGCGTACTTGACGCCCTTGCCCTTGTAAGGCTCAGGACCGCGATATTCGCGGATTTCGGCGGCGACCTGACCGACCTGCTGCTTATTGATGCCGGAGACAACAATTTCAGTCGGCTTCGGAACGGCGATCGTGATGCCGACCGGCGGCTCATAGATCACGTCGTGGCTGAAGCCGAGGGCCAGCTGCAGGTTCTTGCCCTGCAGGGAGGCGCGGTAACCGACGCCGTTGATTTCAAGCTTGCGCTCGAAGCCGTCCTTGACGCCCTTGAAGATGCCTTCGATCATCGTGCGGGACATGCCCCACTTCGAACGTGCATCCTTGGTCTGGTTCACGGGCGTCACGACGACCGCGTTGTTTTCGAGCTTGAGGCTGATTTCGTCGTTAGCAACGAAAAACAGTTCGCCCTTCGGGCCCTTTGCAGTGACCTTCTGGCCATCGACCGTAGCCGTGATCCCAGCAGGCACCTGAACGGGCTTCTTACCGATACGAGACATGTTTCAATCCTGTCTGTTCGCTATGGAGATCTCTGCCCGATCTTAGAAGACCGAGCAAAGAACCTCGCCGCCAACGTTCTGTTCGCGAGCCTGGTGATCGGCCATCACGCCCTTCGGAGTCGAAAGGATGGTGATGCCGAGGCCGTTCGCGACCTGCGGAATGGACTTGACCGAGACATAAACCCGGCGGCCCGGCTTGGACACGCGGCCGATCTCACGGATCACCGATGCGCCTTCATAATATTTCAGCTCGATGCTGAGTTCCGACTTGCCATTGCCGAAATCGACAACGGAATAGCCACGGATGTAGCCTTCGGACTGCAGGACATCGAGAACACGTGCACGGAGCTTGGACGCAGGCGTCGAGACCGACGACTTGCGGCGGGAAGCGCCGTTACGGATACGGGTGAGCATATCGCCCAACGGATCAGTCATTGTCATGTAACCTGCTCCTTACCAGCTCGACTTGACGATGCCCGGCACCTTGCCGAGATTGCCCAGTTCACGCAGCGCAATACGCGACATGCGCAGTTTGCGGTAATATGCGCGCGGACGCCCCGAAACTTCGCAACGGTTGCGAATACGGGTCTTCGATCCATCACGCGGCAGGGATGCCAGCTTGATCGAGGCCTTGAACCGCTCTTCGATCGGAAGAGCCTGGTTCATGATGATCGCCTTCAACGCAGCCCGCTTAGCGGCCTGGTTGGCGACCGTAGTACGGCGGCGCTTGTTCTTTTCAACTGCGCTTGTCTTCGCCATGTCAGGTTCCTTTTCTACGCTCGTCGTTACGGTTATTGACGGAACGGGAAGCTGAACTCTTTCAGAAGAGCCCGTGCTTCGTCGTCGGTCGTCGCCGTCGTGCAAACGATGATGTCCATGCCCCACATCTGATCAACCTTGTCGTAGTTGATCTCAGGGAACACAATGTGCTCCTTGATGCCCATGGCGAAGTTGCCACGGCCGTCAAAGCTTTTCGGGTTCAGGCCGCGGAAGTCGCGAACGCGCGGAAGCGCGATGTTGACCAGGCGATCCAGGAACTCGTACATGCGGGCGCCGCGCAGGGTAACCTTCGCGCCGATCGGCATCTGTTCGCGGACCTTGAAGCCTGCGATGGAGTTGCGCGCGCGGGTGATGACCGGCTTCTGGCCGGCGATCGCTGCGAGGTCGGCGGCAGCTACCGTCGGCTTCTTCGAGTCAGCGGTCGCTTCGCCGACACCCATGTTGATCACGATCTTGTCGAGCTTCGGGATCATCATCTCGTTGGCGTAGGAGAACTGCTCCTGCATCGCCTTGCGGATGCGCTCGACATATTCCTTCTTGAGCCGCGGCTCGTATTTTGCCTCAGCCATCGATCACTTCTCCAGAACGCTTGGCCACACGGACCTTCTTGCCGTCAACAACCTTGAAACCGACGCGGGTCGGCTTGCCGTCCTTGTCGATGATTGCAACGTTGGACAGGTGAACCGGGGCTTCCTTGTTGATGATGCCGGCTTCCTGGGTCTGCGTCTGGCGCTGGTGGCGCTTGACGACGTTGACGCCACGAACAACGGCACGATCTTCCTTCGGCATGACCTGGACAACTTCGCCGGTACGGCCCTTGTCCTTGCCAGCGAGCATGACGACCTTGTCGCCCTTACGAATCTTCTGCATCGCTTCCGCTCCTTACAGTACTTCGGGAGCCAGCGAGATGATCTTCATGTGGTTCTTGGCGCGAAGTTCGCGCGGAACCGGTCCGAAGATACGGGTGCCGATCGGCTCTTTCTTGTTGTCGATGAGGACTGCTGCGTTGGTGTCGAAGCGGATGACAGAGCCATCCGGACGACGGATGTCCTTGGCGGTGCGAACGACAACCGCCTTCATCACGTCACCCTTCTTCACACGGCCGCGCGGGATCGCTTCCTTGATCGAAACGACGATGACGTCGCCGATCGAGGCATACTTGCGCTTCGAGCCGCCCAGCACCTTGATGCACATGACACGACGTGCGCCGGAATTATCCGCGACGTCGAGGTTTGTTTGCATCTGAATCATATCAGGTCGCCTTCTTGGTTTACCGGAATGGTTGGGCTAGCCCCCTACTCCGGCTTATGAAAATTTTCGCCGGCCGAACCGCCGTAACGGCAGCACAGACGCGGCAATAGCTGAATAGCGCGGGATCGATCGTGCCAGGGTGGTTTCCCGAAGGACCTTCCGTGCGCTCAAAGCAAAAGAACGCCCGGCATTCGAGCGTTCTGACGCTGCTTCATACAGATATTTCGGCGAGACGCAAGGCCTCGCACGAAATTCTGTTTACTGACCCTGGGCGGAAATTACCGTCCAGCGCTTGTCCTTGGAGATCGGCGCGCATTCCTCGATGGATACGGTATCGCCAATCTTGTACTGGTTGTTCTCGTCGTGGGCCTTGTACTTCTTGGAACGACGAACGGTCTTCTGGAGCAGCGGGTGAGCGAAACGACGCTCGACGCGAACCACTACCGTCTTCTCGTTCTTGTCGCCAACGACGACGCCCTGCAGGATGCGCTTCGGCATATTTTTCTTCCTTTAGGCCTTAACTTCTGCCGCCTTCTGGCGGGCAATGGTTTTCACGCGGGCGATGTCCTTGCGGACTTCGTTGATGCGCGAGGACTTTTCGAGCTGGCCGGTCGCCTTCTGGAAGCGCAGGTTGAACTGCTCCTTCTTCAGCTTGGCAAGCTCGTCCTTGAGTTGGTCGGCGGTGAACCCGCGAACATCTGAGGCTTTCATGAGCTCAATCCCTTACTCTGCAATGCGCTGAACGAAGCGCGTCTTGACCGAGAGCTTGGCAGAGCCGAGACGAAGCGCCTCACGGGCGATTTCTTCGCTGACACCGTCGATCTCGAACATCATACGGCCGGGCTTGACCTTGCATGCCCAGTATTCAACGGAGCCCTTACCCTTACCCATGCGGACTTCGGTCGGCTTTGCGGTTACCGGAACGTCCGGGAACACGCGGATCCATACACGGCCGGCGCGCTTCATATAACGCGTGATCGCGCGGCGGGCCGCTTCGATCTCGCGCGCGTTGACGCGGTTGGGTTCCTGTGCCTTCAGGCCGAATTCGCCGAATGCCAGGTCAGAACCGCCCTTGGCGACGCCCTTGATGCGGCCCTTGAATTGCTTGCGGTACTTGGTACGCTTTGGCTGCAACATTTTCTTATTCTCCGAACTTCTCTGCCACGCGCGCTATCAAGCGTTGTCGCGGCGACGGTCTCTGTCGCGGTCACGATCACGGCTTGCCGGACCCTGGGCGTCACCTTCCATCGCACGGCGCTCGGAAGCCATCGGATCATGCTCAAGGATTTCGCCCTTGAAGATCCAGACCTTGATGCCGCAGATGCCGAACGCGGTTTCTGCTTCAGCCGTGCCGTAGTCGATGTCGGCGCGCAGCGTGTGCAGCGGCACACGACCTTCGCGGTACCATTCCGTACGGGCGATTTCAGCGCCACCGAGACGGCCGGCGCAGGTGATCTTGATGCCTTCGGCGCCAAGACGCATCGCGGACTGAACGGCGCGCTTCATGGCGCGGCGGAAAGCCACGCGGCGCTCGAGCTGCTGGGCGATCGACTGAGCGACCAGCGTCGCATCGACTTCGGGCTTGCGCACCTCGACGATGTTGAGGTGCGTTTCCGAGTTGGTCATATCAGACAGCTTCTTGCGGAGCTTGTCGATATCGGCGCCCTTGCGGCCGATGATCAGGCCCGGACGTGCCGAGTGGATCGTGACGCGGCACTTCTTGTGCGGACGCTCGATAACCACCTTGGAGATCCCTGCCTGCTTCAGTTCGCTCATGACGAACTTGCGCATCTTCAGGTCTTCGTGCAGCAGCTGACCGTATTCGGCATTGTCCGCGAACCAGCGGCTATCCCAGGTACGGTTGATGCCGAGGCGGAAACCGATTGGATTGATTTTCTGACCCATTATGCGGCCTCCTCTACTGCCTGCACTTCACGAACGACGATCGTCAGGTGCGCGAAAGGCTTCTCGATGCGCGACGCACGACCGCGACCACGAGCGTGGAAACGCTTCATGACGATCGACTTGCCGACATAGGCCTCGGCGACGACGAGAGCGTCGACGTCGAGATCGTGGTTGTTCTCGGCGTTGGCGATCGCGGATTCGAGCGTCTTCTTGACGGCACCTGCGATACGCTTGCGGGAGAACTCCAGCTCAGCGAGTGCGCGCTCGACCTTCTTGCCGCGGATGGCCGCAGCAACCAGATTGAGCTTCTGAGGGCTGACGCGGAGCGTGCGGGCGACTGCTTGCGCCTCGTTGTCCTTCAGCCGGCGTTCGGCTTTTGCCTTGCCCATTATTACTTCCTCTTCGCCTTCTTGTCCGCGCCGTGACCGTAGTAGGTGCGGGTCGGAGAGAATTCACCGAATTTGTGGCCGACCATGTCTTCATTGACGCTGACCGGGATATGCTTGCTGCCGTTGTAGACGCCGAAGGTAAGACCGACGAACTGCGGCAGGATCGTGGAGCGACGGCTCCAGATCTTGATCACTTCTGCACGTCCGCCTTCACGAACCTTCTCAGCCTTCTTGAGAAGATAGCCGTCAACGAACGGACCTTTCCATACTGAACGAGCCATTGGAGACTTCCTCTCTTACTTCTTACGCTGATGACGCGAGCGCATGATCATCTTGTCGGTCGACTTGTTCGACCGGGTGCGCTTGCCCTTGGTCGGCTTGCCCCACGGTGTCACCGGATGGCGACCACCGGAGGTGCGGCCTTCACCACCGCCGTGCGGATGGTCGACCGGGTTCATGACGACACCGCGATTATGCGGACGCTTGCCGCGCCAAACGGTACGACCGGCCTTGCCGTCGTTGATGTTGGCGTGGTCAGGGTTGGAGACGGCGCCGATCGAAGCAAGGCAGGAGCCATGCACGAGACGCTGTTCACCCGAGTTCAGGCGAAGGATCGCCATGCCCTGGTCGCGGCCGACGAGCTGTGCGTAGCCACCGGCGGAGCGAGCGATCTGACCGCCCTTGCCCGGCTTCATTTCCACGTTGTGGATGATGGAGCCGACCGGGATGAACTGCAGCGGCATGGTGTTGCCGGGCTTGACGTCGACAGCCTTCTCGGAAGCGATGACCTTGTCACCCGCAGCGAGACGCTGAGGAGCGAGGATATAGGCCTTCTCGCCGTCAGCATAGACCACCAGCGCGATGAAAGCCGTGCGGTTCGGGTCGTATTCGATACGCTCGACCGTGCCTTCGACGTCGAACTTGCGACGCTTGAAGTCGATCAGACGATAGGTACGCTTGTGACCGCCGCCGATGAAGCGGGCGGTGATGCGACCGAGGTTGTTACGACCGCCGCTCTTGGTCAGGCCTTCCGTCAGCGCCTTGACCGGCTTGCCCTTGTAGAGGGCCGAACGGTCGACGATGACCAGCTGGCGCTGGCTCGGGGTGATCGGATTGAATGTTTTCAATGCCATTTTCTTATACCTCAGAGACCGGTGGAGACGTCGATCGTCTGGCCTTCAGCCAGGGTCACAACAGCCTTCTTCACGTCCTTCTGCTTGCCGACGAAACCGCGGAACCGCTTGGTCTTGCCCTTGCGCAGCAGAGTGTTGACGGCCGTAACCTTGACGCCGAACAGCGCCTCGACAGCAGCCTTGATTTCCGGCTTCGTCGCCTGCTTGGCGACATTGAAAACAACCTGGTTGTTTTCGGATACCAGCGTGGACTTTTCGGTGATCGCCGGAGAGACGATCACATCGTAGTGGCGAAGATCGGTCACTTGAATCGCTCCTCTAGCGCTTCAACCGCAGCCTTGGAAAGCACGAGCTTGCCGCGGCGCACGATGTCATAAACGTTGATGCCCTGGATCGGCAGAACATCGATGTTCGGGATGTTCTGAGCTGCGAGCTTGAAGTTGCCGTCAAGTTCTGCGCCGCCGATGAAGAGGGCGTTGGTCAGGCCGAGCGTCTCGAATACAGACGCGAGAGCCTTGGTCTTGGCTTCAGCGGCAACCAGGTTGTCGATGACGATGACGTCATCGGCCTTGATCTTGGCCGAAAGAGCGTGGCGCAGGCCGAGTGCACGAACCTTCTTCGGAAGGTCATGCTCGTGGCTGCGGACGACCGGGCCGTGGGCCTTGCCGCCGCCGCGGAACTGCGGAGCGCGAGCCGAATGGTGGCGGGCGCGGCCCGTACCCTTCTGCTTGTACATCTTGGCGCCGGTGCGCGAAACTTCAGCGCGGCCCTTTGCCTTGTGGGTGCCCTGCTGCTTCTTGGCAAGCTGCCAGCGGATGACGCGGGCGAGAATGTCTTCGCGGGGCTCGAGGCCGAAAATCGCGTCCGAAAGGGAAACCTTCCCGGCGTCTTTTCCCTCGAGGGTCTTGACGTTGAATTCCATTGATCTGGCTCCCTTACTTCGCGGCCGACTTGACGGCGTCGCGCACGATGATCCAGGCACCCTTGGAACCGGGAACAGCACCCTTGATCAGGATCAGACCACGATCTTCGTCGGTCGAAACCACTTCCAGGTTCTGCGTCGTGACGCGCGTCTGGCCCATGTGACCAGCCATCTTCTTGTTCTTGAAAACCTTGCCCGGATCCTGGCGCGAGCCGGTCGAACCGTGCGAGCGGTGCGAAACCGACACACCGTGCGTGGCGCGAAGACCGCCGAAACCATGGCGCTTCATGGCGCCGGCAAAACCCTTACCGATCGTCGTGCCCGTCACGTCGACGAGCTGACCGGCGGCGAAGTGACCTGCCTTAATCTCCGTGCCGATTTCCAGCAGCTGGTCTTCCGACACGCGGAATTCAGCGACCTTGGCCTTCGGCTCGACGTTGGCAACGGCAAAGTTGCCGCGCATCGCCTTGGAGGTGTTCTTCACCTTCGCCTGGCCGGCACCGAGCTGAACTGCGGTATAGCCATTCTTTTCGACAGTGCGCGTGGCGACGACCTGGCAGCCGTCCATACGCAGTACCGTTACCGGGACATGCTCACCGGCGTCGTTATAGACGCGGGTCATTCCCACCTTCTGTGCAATCACACCTGAACGCATCGGTTCAATCCTTCTCACTCAGCCCGAAGACCCGAGGTCTCAGAGCTTGATCTCAACATCGACACCGGCGGCGAGATCGAGCTTCATCAGCGCGTCTACCGTCTGCGGGGTCGGGTCAACGATATCGAGAAGGCGCTTGTGCGTGCGCATCTCGAACTGTTCACGGCTCTTCTTGTCGATGTGCGGGGACCGGTTGACCGTAAACTTCTCGATGCGGGTCGGAAGCGGAACGGGGCCCCGGACGCTTGCACCGGTGCGCTTAGCCGTCGATACGATCTCGCGCGTGGAGGCATCGAGAATCCGGTGATCGAACGCCTTCAGGCGGATGCGGATATTCTGGCCGTTCATTCGACTTTATCCTTGTGTCTGTTATCCGCGTGTCACCATTCAGGGACACGACTTACCTTCAGTTACGTTAGCGGGCCACCGGTTTCAAAGATCGAGAGGGACACCGAGATCGGCGTCCCTATCCTTTCCTTGGGCCTGGTGGCCCAGCCGCTAATTACTCGACGATCGAAGCGACGATGCCGGCGCCGACGGTGCGGCCGCCTTCGCGGATGGCGAAGCGCAGCTTTTCTTCCATCGCGATCGGAACGATCAGCTCGACGGCAACCGTGACGTTGTCGCCCGGCATGACCATCTCCGTGCCCTCGGGCAGCGTGACGATGCCGGTCACGTCCGTCGTGCGGAAGTAGAACTGCGGACGGTAGTTGGTGAAGAACGGCGTATGACGGCCACCCTCTTCCTTCGTCAGGATGTAGGCTTCTGCCATGAACTTCTTGTGCGGCTTGACAGAGCCCGGCTTGCACAGGATCTGGCCACGCTCGACGCCGTCACGGTTCACACCGCGAACCAGTGCGCCGATGTTGTCGCCAGCCTGGCCCTGATCGAGCAGCTTGCGGAACATTTCAACGCCGGTCACCGTCGTCTTCGAGGTCGCGCGGATGCCGACGATCTCGACTTCTTCGCCAACCTTGACGATGCCACGCTCGACGCGGCCGGTCACAACCGTGCCGCGGCCCGAGATCGAGAACACGTCTTCGATCGGCATCAGGAACGGCTGGTCGATCGGACGCTCAGGCGTCGGGATGTAGGCGTCAACAGCAGCCATCAGCTCGCGGATCGCGTCTTCGCCGATCTTCTTGTCGCTATCTTCGAGAGCGGCCAGTGCCGAACCCTTGACAACCGGGATATCGTCGCCCGGGAAGTCGTAGGACGACAGCAGTTCGCGAACTTCGAGCTCGACCAGTTCGAGAAGCTCGGCGTCGTCAACCTGGTCGACCTTGTTCAGGAACACAACGATCGCCGGAACGCCGACCTGGCGGGCCAGCAGGATGTGTTCGCGTGTCTGCGGCATCGGGCCGTCAGCGGCCGAGCACACCAGGATCGCGCCGTCCATCTGGGCAGCACCGGTGATCATGTTCTTGACGTAGTCGGCGTGGCCGGGGCAGTCGACGTGCGCGTAGTGGCGGGCCGGCGTCTCATATTCGACGTGCGCCGTCGAAATGGTGATGCCACGGGCCTTTTCTTCCGGAGCAGCGTCGATCTGGTCGTACGCCTTGAACTCACCGAAGTACTTCGTGATCGCTGCCGTCAGAGACGTCTTGCCGTGGTCAACGTGGCCGATCGTGCCGATGTTGACGTGCGGCTTGTTGCGCTCAAACTTACTCTTTGCCATTTTCGGCTCTCCGTTTTGCTAGTCCCCGAGGGGATCTAATTCTTGTTATCGGTCAATTGGTATTCCGGTCACTTCTGACCGGAATACTTTGCCTGGATTTCTGTTGCGACATTCGACGGGACCGGCGAATAGTGATCGAAGGTCATCGTGTACTGGGCGCGGCCCTGAGACATGGAGCGCAGGTTGTCGACGTACTTGAACATGTTCGCGAGCGGGACGTTCGCGTTGATGACGACGGCGATACCACGGCTTTCCTGGCCCTGGATCTGACCGCGACGGGAGTTCAGGTCGCCGATAACGTCGCCGACATAGTCTTCCGGGGTCACGACTTCGACCTTCATCATCGGCTCGAGCAGCTGAGCGCCGGCCTTCTTGGCTGCTTCACGGAAGCAGGCACGCGATGCGATTTCGAAGGCGAGAACCGAGGAGTCGACGTCGTGGAAGGCGCCGTCGATGAGCGTCGCCTTGACGCCGAGCATCGGGAAGCCAGCGAGCGGACCCGAAGACAGGACGCTTTCGATGCCCTTCTGGACGCCGGGGATGTATTCCTTCGGAACGGAACCGCCGACGATCTTCGATTCGAACTTGAATTCGTCGCCTTCCGGGTTCGGTTCGAAGACGATCTTGACGCGCGCGAACTGGCCGGTACCACCGGACTGCTTCTTGTGCGTGTAGTCTTCTTCGTGCTGGCGCGTGATGGTTTCGCGGTAGGCAACCTGCGGCGCGCCGACGGTTGCTTCGACCTTGAATTCACGACGCATGCGGTCGACGATGATGTCGAGATGCAGTTCGCCCATGCCGGCGATGATGGTCTGGCCGGATTCCTGGTCGGTCTTGACGCGGAAGGACGGATCTTCGGCAGCCAGGCGGTTGAGCGCGAGGCCCATCTTTTCCTGGTCACCCTTGGTCTTCGGCTCGATGGCGATCTGGATGACCGGCTCGGGGAATTCCATGCGCTCGAGGATAACCGGCTTCAGCGGATCGCAGAGCGTATCACCCGTCGTGGTTTCCTTGAGGCCGGCGAGAGCGACGATGTCGCCTGCGAAGGCTTCTTCGATGTCTTCACGCGAGTTGGAGTGCATCTGCAGCATGCGGCCGACACGCTCGCGCTTGTCCTTGACCGTGTTCATGACCGACGCGCCCTTTTCGAGCTTGCCGGAGTAGATGCGGGCAAAGGTCAGCGAACCGACGAAGGGGTCGTTCATGATCTTGAAGGCGAGCATGGAGAGCGGCTCGTTGTCATCGGCATGACGCTCGATGTCAGCTTCCGTCTTGAAGTCGATGCCCTTGATCGCCGGGATGTCCATCGGCGACGGCAGGTAGTCGACGACGGCGTCGAGCAGCGGCTGCACGCCCTTGTTCTTGAAGGCGGTGCCGCAGAACATCGGGTGGAACTTGACGTCGATCGTGCCGCGGCGAACGAGCGCACGGATCTGATCATTGTCGGGCAGAATGCCTTCGAGATAGGCTTCCATCGCGGCTTCGTCGATATCGACGACCGTTTCGATCAGCTTTTCGCGATATTCTTCAGCCTTGGCCTTCATGTCCTCGGGGATCTCGACGACATCCCACTGGGCGCCGAGCGACTCGTCGCGCCAGATGAGAGCGTTCATCTCGATCAGGTCGATGACGCCCTTGAATTCGGTTTCGGCACCGATCGGCAGCTGCATGACGACAGCCGTTGCGCCGAGACGGGTCTTGATCATCTCGACCGAGCGGTAGAAGTCGGCGCCGGTCTTGTCCATCTTGTTGCAGAAGATCATCCGCGGGACATTGTACTTCTCGGCCTGGCGCCAGACAGTTTCCGTCTGCGGCTCAACGCCGGCGTTGGCGTCGAGCAGCGCGATGGCGCCGTCGAGAACGCGCAGCGAACGCTCGACTTCGATGGTGAAGTCGACGTGGCCAGGGGTGTCGATGATGTTGAAGCGACGCATCTTGCCGTCACGGCCCTTCCAGAAGGTCGTGGTGGCAGCAGAGGTGATCGTGATGCCACGCTCCTGCTCCTGCTCCATCCAGTCCATGGTGGCTGCGCCGTCGTGGACTTCGCCGATCTTGTGCGACTTGCCGGTGTAATAAAGAATACGCTCGGTGGTCGTGGTCTTGCCGGCGTCGATATGCGCCATGATACCGAAATTGCGGTAGTCTTCGATTTTATATTCGCGAGCCATTGTGGACTGCCTTTCGATACCGTTCGGAATTACCAGCGATAGTGCGAGAATGCACGGTTGGCGTCAGCCATCTTGTGCGTGTCTTCGCGCTTCTTGACGGCGGAGCCGCGGTTGTTGGACGCATCGAGCAGTTCACCGGACAGGCGATCGATCATGGTGGTTTCATTGCGCTTGCGGGCGGCAGCAATCAGCCAGCGAATGGCGAGAGCCTGGCGGCGCTCCGGACGAACATCGACCGGCACCTGATAGGTCGCACCGCCAACGCGGCGCGAGCGGACTTCAACGTGCGGGGCAATGTTGTCGAGCGCAGAATGGAATACCGTGAGCGGCTCCTGCTTGGACTTGCCCTGGACGACGTCGAACGCGCCATAGACAATGTTTTCAGCAACGGACTTCTTGCCGTCGAGCATGATGGCATTCATGAACTTGGTGACGACCAGATCACCGAACTTCGGGTCCGGATTGATCTCGCGCTTTTCTGCTTTATGACGTCTGGACATACTTTTCGTCTCTTCAACCGTTAAGGCGCTTCATCACGCGGAGGACCTCGCGCAGCGCCGGATTATTCAAACCCGAATTACTTCGGACGCTTCGCACCGTACTTGGAGCGGCGCTGCTTGCGGTTCTTGACACCCTGGGTATCGAGAACGCCGCGGATGATGTGATAACGGACACCCGGAAGGTCCTTGACGCGGCCGCCACGGATCATGACGACAGAGTGTTCCTGAAGGTTGTGACCTTCGCCGGGGATGTAACCAATGACTTCGAAGCCGTTGGTCAGGCGGATCTTTGCGACCTTACGCAGAGCCGAGTTCGGCTTCTTCGGCGTCGTCGTATAGACGCGCGTGCAAACGCCGCGCTTCTGCGGGTTCTCCTGGAGTGCGGGAACCTTGTTACGCTTTACGTTCGCCTGGCGAGGCTTGCGGATCAGCTGGTTTACGGTAGGCATTCAACCATCCCTTACGTTTTATCTCAGTACCCTTGCGGGCTTGAACTCGCGCCGTCTCCGGCAGTGACGCACGCTTTCCGTCAATGCGCAAAATATGGCCCGATCCGCTTCCGCAGATGGACCACAAGGAGCAGAGGACGCATAAAATATGCGTCGTGCGTGCAGCATCATGACTTCAACGTGCGTTTAGAACCTTGTTTGAGGTGAACTTCAGGGCGCGTCGCCCCGAACAGCCAAGCCTCACATGGGATCTGATGGCCGGGGTACTACTGGTTTCCACCCCTCTCGTCAAGGCCGGTTAAGAAATAAACTCGCCGTATCGCCTTGATCTGCGGGCCTAACGCTATGATTTCATCCTTCTAGACGAAATCACGGCCGTGCACCAAGATAAAAACTTGGGCATCGCGGCAAAAGCAGTTAAGGAATCAGCAATTGCGGCGTGCGGCCCTCACAGCAGGATTCGAGCGACCGAATCGTCAAAGAGCCGAAGGACAGGCGATGATTACGACACCTGATAACGACAATAATTTCGACGGGCCGATGATCTTCATCATCATCGGCAAAGGCTACGAGTCCGACGACAGCGACGGCATCGACCTGCACATCATGCTGAAGGCACCCGACGACGATACCGCGGTACGCGAGGCCCTGAACGCCCTTGCCGAGGAAGGCTTCATCGAGGCCGATCTCGACCAGATCGGCATGCTGACCGAGGTGCCCGCCGAAGAGCCGCACGCCTCCGCCTACCAGGGCGCCGTCGATGGCGAGGTCGCGATCATCCGCTTCAACTGAAGGGAGCCGCCGCTGACGCTGCGGGGTCGCCCAAAGGCAGCATAAGCGGGAGCAGCGCCCTCCCCCAGACTGGCCCCAAGACTGGCCAATCCAGACCAAAAACGAAAAACCGCCCGGATCCCTCCGGGCGGTTTTTCAATTCGTGTGCCACCAAGTGGTGGCCTTCGGCCGCGGATTATTCCGCAGCCGGAGCCTTTTCGGCCATGTCCTGCAGCATCGGCGTGGCAACGGCAGCACCCGTGCCCTTGCGGCGCTCTTCGAGGATCAGCTCGTCGCGCGAGGTGGCGATGCGGCGGATCTGGGTCATGGTACCGCCGGTGCCGGCCGGGATGAGGCGGCCGACGATGACGTTTTCCTTCAGACCCTGCAGGCCGTCGGTCTTGCCGGCGATCGCGGCTTCCGTCAGCACCTTGGTCGTTTCCTGGAAGGATGCGGCCGAGATGAAGGACGGGGTCTGCAGCGACGCCTTGGTGATGCCGAGAAGAACCGGATCGCCGTAGGCGGGCTTCTTGCCCTGCTCGATCAGGTGATCGTTGACGTCTTCGAGCTCGATCCGGTCGACATTGTCGCCGACGATATAGGTCGAGTCGCCTGCATCGGTGATCTCCACCTTCTGCAGCATCTGACGGACGATCACCTCGATGTGCTTGTCGTTGATGACAACGCCCTGCAAGCGGTAAACTTCCTGGATCTCGTTGACGAGGTAGGAGGCCAGAGCCTCCACGCCCTTGATTGCCAGGATGTCGTGCGGAGCCGGGTTACCGTCGAGGATGTAGTCACCCTTTTCGATATAGTCGCCTTCCTGAAGGTGGAAGGGCTTGCCCTTCGGGATCAGGTATTCGACAGGCTCGACACCGTCTTCCGCCGGCTCGATGATGACGCGGCGCTTGTTCTTGTAGTCGCGGCCGAGGCGGATCGTACCATCGATCTCTGCGATGATGGCATGGTCCTTCGGACGGCGGGCTTCGAAGAGCTCGGCAACACGCGGCAGACCGCCGGTGATGTCCTTGGTCTTGGCGCTTTCCAGCGGCGAACGCGCAAGAACGTCACCCTGGGAGACCTTGGTGCCCGGCTCGACCGACAGGATGGCGTCGACCGAGAGCATGAAGCGGGCGTCACCACCACGCGACAGCTTCATGATGTTGCCGCTGGCATCCTTGATGACGATCGCCGGCTTGAGGTCCGAACCGCGCGGGGTCGAACGCCAGTCGATGACCTGACGCTTGGTGATGCCGGTGGATTCGTCGGTGGCTTCCAGAACCGAGAGACCATCGACCAGGTCTTCGAACTGAACGGTACCAGCCACTTCGGTCATCATCGGACGGGTGTAAGGATCCCACTCCGCCAAACGCTGGCCGCGCTTGACCTTGTCGCCTTCGTCGACATGCAACTTCGAACCGTAGGCCACACGCTGCGAAGACCGCTCGACACCACGCTCGTCCAGGATCTGGACGGTCATGTTGCGGCCCATGGCAACGAGGTTACCATCGGAGTTGCGCAGGATGTTGCGGTTCTTGATCTGCACCGTACCTTCGTACGAGGCTTCCAGGAACGACTGGTCGACCACGGTTGCCGTACCGCCAAGGTGGAAGGTACGCATGGTGAGCTGGGTGCCCGGCTCACCGATCGACTGAGCAGCGATAACGCCGACGGCTTCACCCATGTTGACAGGCGTACCACGGGCCAGGTCGCGGCCGTAGCAGACTGCGCAGACGCCCGTCTGGATTTCGCAGGTCAGTGCCGAGCGGATGCGGATCGACTGGATACCGGCCTTCTCGATTTCGATGACGTCGGGCTCGAGGATCATCTTGCCGGCATCGACGAGGCGCTCACCCGTGATCGGATGATCGATGTCATCAAGTGCCGTGCGGCCGAGGATGCGGACGCCGAGCGAGGCGACGACCTGGCCGGCATCGACGATGGCGGTCATGGTGAGGCCGGTTTCGGTGCCGCAATCGACGTGCGTGACGATGCAATCCTGCGCGACGTCGACGAGACGGCGAGTCAGGTAACCGGAGTTGGCGGTCTTCAAGGCGGTGTCTGCCAGACCCTTGCGGGCGCCGTGGGTCGAGTTGAAGTACTCGTTGACGGTCAGGCCTTCCTTGAAGTTCGAGATGATCGGCGTCTCGATGATTTCACCCGACGGCTTGGCCATCAGGCCGCGCATGCCGCCCAGCTGACGCATCTGGTTCGGAGAACCGCGGGCGCCGGAATGGCTCATCATGTAGATCGAGTTCATCGGCTTCTGACGGCCGGTGTTCTCGTCGAATTCGACCGCCTTGATGCGGGCCATCATCTCTTCGGCGACCTTTTCGGTGGCCTTGCCCCAGGCGTCGACAACCTTGTTGTACTTTTCGCCCTGGGTGATCAGGCCGTCATTGTACTGCTGCTCGTATTCCTTCACCAGGCTTTCGGTGTCGGCAACGATCTTGGCCTTGGCATCCGGAATGACCATGTCGTCCTTGCCGAACGAAATGCCGGCGCGGCAGGCATGGGAGAAGCCGAGCTGCATGATGCGGTCGCAGAAGATGACCGTGTCCTTCTGGCCGCAGTGGCGGTAGACCGTGTCGATCATCTTGGAGATGTTCTTCTTGGTCATTTCCTGGTTGCAGATGTCGAAAGGCACCTTGCCGTTCTTCGGCAGCAGTTCGCCGATGAGCAGACGGCCAGGCGTCGTCTCATAGATCTTCGAGTAGGGCTTGCCATCCTCGTCGACCGACTTAAAGCGGCCGCGGATCTTGGTGTGCAGCGTCACGACCTTGGTTTCGAGGGCGTGATGCAGCTCGCCGAGATCGGAGAAGGCCATGCCTTCGCCCGGCTCGTTCTGGTTCAGGATCGACAGGTAATAGAGGCCGAGAACCATGTCCTGCGAGGGAACGATGATCGGCGCGCCATTGGCCGGATGCAGGATGTTGTTGGTCGACATCATCAGCACGCGGGCTTCGAGCTGGGCTTCGAGCGACAGCGGCACGTGAACGGCCATCTGGTCGCCGTCGAAGTCGGCGTTGAAGGCCGTGCAGACGAGCGGGTGCAGCTGGATCGCCTTGCCTTCGACCAGGGTGGGTTCGAAGGCCTGGATGCCCAGGCGGTGCAGCGTCGGCGCGCGGTTCAGAAGAACCGGATGCTCGCGGATGACCTCGTCGAGGATATCCCAGACCTCAGGCTTTTCCTTTTCGACCAGCTTCTTGGCCTGCTTGACGGTCGAGGAGTAACCCTTGGCGTCGAGGCGGGCATAGATGAACGGCTTGAAGAGCTCGAGCGCCATCTTCTTCGGCAGGCCGCACTGGTGCAGCTTCAGTTCCGGACCGGTGACGATGACCGAACGGCCGGAATAGTCGACGCGCTTGCCGAGCAGGTTCTGGCGGAAGCGGCCCTGCTTGCCCTTCAGCATGTCGGAGAGCGACTTCAGCGGACGCTTGTTGGCGCCGGTGATGACGCGGCCGCGGCGGCCGTTGTCGAACAGCGCGTCAACCGATTCCTGCAGCATGCGCTTTTCGTTGCGGATGATGATGCCGGGCGCACGAAGCTCGATGAGGCGCTTCAGACGGTTGTTACGGTTGATGACGCGGCGGTAGAGATCGTTCAGGTCCGACGTCGCGAAACGGCCGCCGTCGAGCGGAACCAGCGGACGCAGATCCGGCGGAATGACCGGAACGACCTTCATGATCATCCATTCCGGACGATTGCCCGACTCCATGAAGTTCTCGACGATCTTCAGGCGCTTCATCAGCTTCTTCTGCTTGAGATCCGACGTGGTGTCGGCAAGCTCGGAGCGCAGGTCGCCGGCGATCTTTTCGAGATTCATCGAGGCCAGCATCTCGTAGATCGCCTCAGCGCCGATCATCGCGGTGAACTGGTCTTCGCCGTATTCGTCAACGGCAAGCATGTACTCTTCTTCCGAGAGGAGCTGATGCTCCTTCAGGGCCGTCAGGCCCGGCTCGGTGACGATATAGTTTTCGAAATAGAGGACGCGCTCGACATCCTTCAGCGTCATGTCGAGCAGTGTCGAGATGCGCGACGGCAGCGACTTCAGGAACCAGATATGGGCAACGGGAGCGGCGAGCTCGATATGGCCCATGCGCTCACGGCGAACGCGCGACAGCGTGACTTCGACGCCGCACTTTTCGCAGATGATGCCCTTGTACTTCATGCGCTTGTACTTGCCGCACAGGCATTCGTAGTCCTTGATCGGCCCGAAGATGCGCGCGCAGAACAGACCGTCGCGTTCCGGCTTGAACGTACGGTAGTTGATGGTTTCCGGCTTCTTGATCTCACCGTAGGACCAGGAGAGGATCTTCTCCGGAGACGCGATCGAAATCCGAATGGAATCGAAATTCTGTGCAGGCACCTGCGGATTGAAAAGATTCATGACCTCTTGGTTCATGCCTGTCTCCTTCATGGGCTAAAGCGCCCTCAAAATGCGATGGCCGGCGGCAAATTCCCGGGGAGCCGCCTCCCTCGCTTAAACGAGAATAACCGCAAGTTGCGGCGAAACTTCCCTGCAGGGCCGATACGGATACGGCGCCCGGCGGGACCGGCGTGCGCCGCATTGGCAGCGCACGCCCTATCAGGTGCTTACTCGGCAGCGTCGGGCAGTTGCGCTGCCTGCGCCTCGTCAAGCTTGGTGTTTTCGAGCTCGACGCTGAGGCCCAGCGAGCGCATTTCCTTGACGAGAACGTTGAAGCTTTCCGGAATACCGGCTTCGAACGTGTCGTCTCCGCGGACGATGGCTTCGTAGACCTTGGTGCGGCCGGCGACGTCGTCCGACTTCACCGTCAGCATTTCCTGCAGCGTGTAGGCCGCGCCGTATGCTTCGAGCGCCCAGACTTCCATTTCGCCGAAGCGCTGTCCGCCGAACTGCGCCTTGCCGCCCAGCGGCTGCTGGGTCACGAGCGAGTAAGGTCCGATCGAACGGGCATGGATCTTGTCGTCGACCAGGTGGTTGAGCTTCAGCATGTAGATGTAGCCCACGGTTACCTGGCGGTCGAACTGCTCGCCGGTACGGCCGTCATAGAGCGTCGACTGGCCGGTGTCCTTGAGACCTGCCAGACGCAGCATGTCGTTGACGTCGCCTTCGTTCGCACCGTCGAAAACAGGCGTCGCAATCGAAACACCGCGCTTCCACTGGTCGGCGAGACGCAGAACGGATTCGTCGTCGAACTCCTGGACCTGTTCGGCCTTCGGACCGTCACCGACGACATCGCCGATGGTCTTGCGCAGCGGCTCGATGTTGCCATTGGCCTTGTACGCTTCGATCAGTTCGCCGATCTGGCGACCCATGCCGGCGCAAGCCCAGCCCAGGTGCGTTTCCAGGATCTGGCCGACATTCATGCGCGAGGGAACGCCGAGCGGGTTGAGAACGACGTCGACATGCGTGCCGTCTTCAAGGAACGGCATGTCCTCGACAGGCACAATGCGTGAAACGACGCCCTTATTCCCGTGACGGCCGGCCATCTTGTCGCCCGGCTGGATCTTGCGCTTCACGGCGACGAAGACCTTGACCATCTTCATGACGCCAGGGGGCATTTCATCGCCGCGCTGGACCTTCTCGACCTTGTCCATGAAGCGCTGTTCAAGGCGCGACTTGGATTCGTCGTACTGGCCGCGGAGCGCTTCGAGCTCGCTCTGAACCTTCTCGTCCTCGACCGCGAACATCCACCACTGCGAGCGGGGATATTCGGAGACGACGGCGTTCGAAAGCTCGGTGCCCTTCTTGAAGCCCTTCGGACCGGCGATGGAAGCCTGGCCGCGCAGCATTTCGATCAGACGGCCGTAGACGTTACGGTCGAGGATCGCCTGCTCGTCGTCGCGATCCTTTGCCAGACGCTCGATCTCTTCGCGCTCGATCGCCATCGCGCGCTCGTCCTTTTCAACGCCGTGGCGGTTGAAGACGCGCACTTCGACGATCGTGCCGTAGGTGCCGGGCGGCATGCGCATGGAGGTATCGCGCACGTCGGAGGCCTTTTCGCCGAAGATGGCGCGCAGAAGCTTTTCCTCAGGCGTCATCGGGCTTTCGCCCTTCGGGGTGATCTTGCCGACGAGGATATCGCCCGGCTGAACTTCGGCGCCGATGTAGACGATGCCGGCTTCGTCGAGGTTCTTCAGCGCTTCTTCCGAAACGTTCGGAATGTCGCGGGTGATTTCCTCGGGACCAAGCTTGGTGTCGCGCGCCATCACTTCGAATTCCTCGATGTGAATGGAGGTGAACACGTCGTCGGCAACGATGCGCTCGGAGAGCAGGATCGAGTCTTCGTAGTTGTAGCCGTTCCAGGGCATGAACGCGACGAGCGCGTTGCGGCCGAGCGCCAGGTCGCCGAGATCGGTCGACGGGCCGTCGGCGAGGATGTCGCCGCGGTTGACCTCGTCACCGACGGTGACCAGCGGGCGCTGGTTGACGCAGGTGTTCTGGTTCGAACGCTGGAACTTCTGCAGGCGGTAGATATCGACGCCCGACTTTCCGGCTTCGAGGTCTTCGGTGGCGCGGATAACGATACGCGTCGCGTCGACCTGGTCGACCACGCCGCCGCGGCGCGCGCCGATGGCGGCACCCGAGTCACGGGCAACGACCGGCTCCATGCCGGTCCCGACGAACGGGGCCTCGGCACGCAGCAACGGCACGGCCTGACGCTGCATGTTCGAGCCCATGAGGGCGCGGTTGGCGTCGTCGTTTTCCAGGAACGGGATGAGCGCGGCTGCGACCGAAACGACCTGCTTCGGCGAAACGTCCATCAGGTTCATGCTGTCGCGGGGCGCCAGCATAACTTCGCCGGCATGACGGCAGACGACGAACTCGTCGACGAAGGAACCGTCGGCGTTCATTTCGGCGTTGGCCTGGGCGACGTAGTACTTCGCCTCTTCCATGGCGGAGAGGTAGAGCACGTCGCTCGTCACCTTGCCGTCGACGATGCGGCGGTACGGGCTTTCGATGAAGCCGTACTTGTTGACGCGGGCAAAGGTCGCAAGCGAGTTGATCAGACCGATGTTCGGGCCCTCAGGCGTTTCGATCGGGCAAATGCGGCCGTAGTGGGTCGGATGCACGTCGCGGACTTCGAAGCCGGCGCGCTCACGGGTCAGACCGCCCGGGCCAAGCGCCGACAGACGGCGCTTGTGGGTGATTTCCGAGAGCGGGTTGACCTGGTCCATGAACTGCGAGAGCTGCGAGGAACCGAAGAATTCGCGGACGGCTGCGGCAGCCGGCTTGGCGTTGATCAGATCCTGCGGCATGACCGTGTCGATCTCGATCGAGGACATGCGTTCCTTGATCGCGCGCTCCATGCGGAGCAGGCCGAGACGGTACTGGTTTTCCATCAGCTCGCCGACCGAACGGACGCGGCGGTTGCCGAGGTTGTCGATGTCGTCGATCTCGCCCTTGCCGTCGCGCAGTTCGACCAGCATCCTGACCACGGCCAGGATGTCGTCCTTGCGCAGGATGCGGACGGTGTCTTCGACCGTCAGGTCGAGACGCATGTTCATCTTGACGCGGCCGACGGCGGAGAGGTCGTAACGCTCCGCATCGAAGAACAGCGAGTTGAACATGGCTTCGGCCGATTCCATGGTCGGCGGTTCACCCGGACGCATGACGCGGTAGATGTCGAACAGAGCGTCCTGACGGTTCTCGTTCTTGTCGGCAGTCAGCGTGTTGCGGATATAGGCGCCGACATTGATGTGGTCGATGCCGAGAACCGGGATCTCGTCGAAACCGTTCGCCAGGATGATACCGAGCGTCTTCTCGTCGATTTCGTCGCCGGCTTCGAGATAGATCTCACCGGTGGAGTAGTTGACGATGTCACCAGCGAGATAGTTGCCATAGAGATCGTCGTCGCCGGCCTTCAGCGCCTTCAGGCCCTTGTCGGACAGCTGGCGCAGCAGGCGCGGGGTCAGCTTCTTGCCGGCTTCCACGACGACTTCGCCGGTATCGGCATCGACCATCTCGGTGATCGCCTTGGCACCCTTCAGCGTTTCCGGCTTGAAGGGAATGCGCCAGCCTTCGCCGTCGCGCTTGTAGAGCGACTTGGTGTAGAAAGTGTCGAGGATTTCCTCGCCATCCATGCCGAGCGCCATCAGCAGCGACGTGACAGGGATCTTACGGCGACGGTCGATACGGGCGTAGACGATGTCCTTGGCGTCGAATTCGATATCGAGCCAGGAACCGCGATAGGGGATGACGCGGGCAGCAAAAAGCAGCTTGCCGGAAGAATGGCTCTTGCCCTTGTCGTGGTCGAAGAAGACACCAGGCGAACGGTGCATCTGGGAAACGATGACGCGCTCGGTGCCGTTGACGATGAACGTGCCGTTGTTGGTCATGAGCGGCATGTCGCCCATGTAAACGGACTGTTCCTTGATGTCCTTGATCGACTTCGCGCCGGTATCCTCGTCGATATCGAACACGATCAGGCGCAGCGTCACCTTCAGCGGCGCAGCATAAGTCAGGTCGCGCTGACGGCATTCGTCAACGTCGAACTTCGGCGGCTCGAATTCGTAGGACACGAATTCCAGCATGGAAGCGCCGGAGAAATCGGTGATCGGGAAAACCGACTTGAAAACGGCCTGAAGGCCCTCGTCGGGCCGGCCGCCTTTCGGCTCTTCAACCATCAGAAACTGGTCGTAGGACGCCTTCTGAACCTCGATGAGGTTCGGCATTTCTGCGACTTCGGGGATCTTACCAAAAAACTTGCGTACGCGCCTGCGACCGTTGAACGAAAGGGTCTGAGCCATCGTCGCTCCTTCAAAATCTTGCACCCGGGCCTGCAACGGACGGGAACCGATGGCCAGTCGATCCCGTCTATCAATGAGTAGTTCAATCTCGTCCGACACCCGAAAACGCTCAGCTCGGATTGCTGTGCTGCCCTCGGTGCGAGACTATCCTTTTGAAGAACCCATTACCCAAAAGCCGGTTTGACGCGGCTTTTGGGTAATTCGTTCAGAAAAACGGCAAATGGGAGGCAGCAGAGACTGCCTCCCAAAAGCGTTTCAAGATTACTTGACGTCGGCCTTGGCGCCAGCGTCTTCAAGCTTCTTCTTGATGTCAGCGGCTTCAGCCTTGGAAACGCCTTCCTTGACAGCCTTCGGAGCGGCCTCGACGAGGTCCTTGGCTTCCTTGAGGCCGA
This sequence comes from Rhizobium ecuadorense, assembly GCF_001187535.1. Lineage (GTDB taxonomy): Bacteria > Pseudomonadota > Alphaproteobacteria > Rhizobiales > Rhizobiaceae > Rhizobium > Rhizobium ecuadorense. The sequence continues at coordinate 362,756 of NZ_LFIO01001107.1, read as the reverse complement.
GACCGGTGATGGCGCGGACTTCCTTGATGACGTTGATCTTGTTGGCGCCGGCATCCGCGAGGATGACGTCGAACTCGGTCTTTTCTTCTTCCACGGCAGCAGGGCCAGCAGGACCACCGACGGCAGCAACAGCTACCGGAGCAGCGGCGGAAACGCCCCACTTTTCTTCGAGAAGCTTCGACAGTTCTGCAGCTTCCAGAACGGTCAGCGAGGAGAGGTCGTCAACGATCTTTGCGAGATCAGCCATTTTACTAGTTCCTTTTGTTCGGTTCGAACCGGTTGATTATAAACAGCGAAAAACCGCCTTAAGCGGCTTCGTCCTTCTTGGCGTAGGCCGCAAACACGCGGGCAAGCTGGCTTGCCGGTGCTGCAACAACCCCAGCGATGCGGGTAGCCGGTGTCTGGATCATGCCCAGCAGCTTCGCACGCAGCTCATCGAGCGAAGGCAGGGTCGCAAGCGACTTGACTGCATCGGCGTTGAGCGTGGTTGTTCCCATGGCGCCGCCCAGAACAACGATCTTGTCGTTGGTCTTGGCGAAATCCATGACGACCTTCGGAGCGGTGATCGGATCGGTGCTGTATGCAATCAGCGTCTGACCCTTGAAGAGATCGGTGATCCCTTCCGCTTCCGTACCCTGAAGGGCAATTTTGGCCAGGCGGTTCTTCGCGACTTTGACGGTACCGCCAGCTGCACGCATCTTCGAACGAAAATCGTTCATCTGCGCGACTGTGGCACCAGCATAGTGGGCCACGACAACTGAGCCCGAAGCCTTGAAGACTTCGTTCAGTTCCGTGACGAATTCGCGTTTTTCCGCTCTTTCCACTGCCTATCTCCAGTTGGCGGGACCGAAAACGGGCCCGCCGGGTTGCCTTTTGCCTCCCGGGATCATGCGAGATCCCAAGCGACGCTTGAGGATCCTGTCCCCCCGCGCTCCCGCGCCAATGAAGGCTGGAGAGGCACAAGGCATCCAAGGCTCGAACCGATTTCCTATGAAGCGAACTTCAAGCAATTCGGGTCTTACCCGTCTCATGCAGGCAAAGTGATTAAGGGAAAACCACCTGCAATCTCGGACAGGATTCCGGATTTCTCCGGAATATTCCGGCCTCTTGCGAGGCCGGAATTCAGTGACCGGACCGAGGTCCGGCAATCAACTTATGCAGTCGGAGCTGCTGTGACGGAGCCGACTTCGATCTTGACGCCCGGGCCCATGGTCGAAGAAATCGCCACGCGCTTGACGTAGTTGCCCTTGGCGCCAGCCGGCTTCGCCTTGATGACTGCGTCAGCGAAGGCGCGGATGTTTTCTTCCAGAGCCTTGGCGTCGAAAGAGGCCTTGCCGATGCCGGCATGGACGATGCCAGCCTTCTCAACGCGGAACTCGACAGCGCCGCCCTTGGAAGCCTTGACGGCTCCGGCGACATCCATGGTGACGGTGCCGACCTTCGGGTTCGGCATCATGCCGCGGGGGCCGAGAACCTTACCGAGACGGCCGACCAGCGGCATCATGTCGGGGGTGGCGATGCAGCGATCGAATTCGATCTTGCCGCCCTGGACGATTTCGACGAGGTCTTCAGCACCGACGATATCGGCACCGGCAGCCTTGGCTTCATCGGCCTTGACGCCACGAGCGAAGACGGCAACGCGAACCGTACGGCCGGTGCCGTTCGGCAGGTTGACGACGCCGCGAACCATCTGGTCCGCATGGCGCGGGTCGACGCCGAGGTTCATCGAGACTTCGATGGTTTCGTCGAACTTGGCGACAGCCCGTTCCTTGACCATGCCGATGGCTAGGCTCAGAGCGTAGAGCTTGGTGGGATCAACACCTTCGTTGATCTTCTGCGTGCGCTTACCAGCCATGATCTTAACCCACCACTTCCAGGCCCATGGCGCGGGCAGAGCCCTCGATCATCGCCATTGCACCTTCGATATCCGCTGCGTTCAGATCCTTCATCTTGGCTTCTGCGATCGACTTGATCTGAGCCTTGGTGAGGGAGCCGGCCTTGGCGCCCTTGCCGGGCGTCTTGGAACCGGACGTGATCTTCGCTTCCTTCTTCAGCCAGTAGCTGACCGGAGGCTGCTTCATCGCGAAGGTGAAGGACTTGTCCTGGTAATAGGTGATGACGACCGGGATCGGCATACCCTTTTCCATTTCCTGCGTGGCGGCATTGAACGCCTTGCAGAATTCCATGATGTTAATGCCACGCTGACCAAGCGCCGGACCAATCGGCGGGGACGGGTTTGCCGATCCTGCCTTGACCTGAAGCTTGAGCTGGCCTGCAACTTTCTTAGCCATATCTCTCTGCCTTTCATGAGCGGCCGGTCGCCCGGCCCGTGATGCCGGATCTCTCCGGCGGCTGCGGTTGCGTGGTGCGGATCGTTAGGGTCCGGCTAAGACCCCTCACCTTCCACGCGGGTGCGGACCAGGTCCGCAGGAAACCGGCCGCAAGGCCTGCTTCCAATCTCTTACAATCAGACCTTCTCGACCTGAGCGTATTCCAGTTCGACCGGCGTTGCGCGGCCGAAGATCGACACTTCAACCTTCAGGCGCGAACGCTCTTCGTCCACATCCTGAACCGTGCCGTTGAACGACGCGAACGGACCATCGGAAACGCGGACCTGCTCGCCGATCTCGAAGGTGATGGAGGCCTTCGGCCGCTCGACACCTTCCTGGACCTGGCCGAGAATGCGCTCGGCTTCATAATCCGGAATCGGAACGGGCTTGTTGTCGGAGCCGAGGAAACCTGTGACCTTCGGCGTATTCTTGATCAAGTGGTAGGCTTCATCCGTCAGGTTGGCGCGAACCATGACATAGCCCGGGAAGAACTTGCGCTCGCTGTCGACCTTACGGCCGCGACGCACTTCCACCACCTTTTCGGTCGGCACGAGGATCTTCTCGAACAGGTGCTCAAGCCCCTTCTGGCGAGCCTTGTTCTCGATGTCCTCAGCGACCTTCTTTTCAAAATTTGAATATGCGTGGACGATGTACCAACGTGCCGCCATTTTCATCTCCACCCGTATCAGTTGCCGGTATTCAGCACGAAGCTCAGAACCCAGCCGATCAGCTGGTCAGCGGCAAAGAAAAACAGCGCAGCGAAAACCACCATCACAAGCACCATAACCGTCGAGATCATCGTCTCGCGGCGCGACGGCCATGTAACTTTGGACGTCTCGGAGCGAACCTGCTGCAGAAACGCAAACGGATTGGATTTGGATGCCATCGACTGCCCACGCAATTACGGCGCGTAAAGCTGAAACTATCAGCCCCACGCACCGCGTGTCTGTTGAACCCTAAATAAACACCGATTTCCGAATACACAAGAGGGAAACCGAAGTTTAACGAAATTAGTCTTACCCATCAATCCCCGGCCGGAATGCCGCGAGCATGTCCGCGCTGTCCCGCTTGGAGGAAAATGGCAGGGGCAGTAAGGCTCGAACTTACGACCTGCGGTTTTGGAGACCGCCGCTCTACCAACTGAGCTATACCCCTTCATACCGATCAATCAGCGTATGGACCAAGGTCCGCAAATCGCTGCTGAAAAGCATGGCGCTCCCTTTAAGACGACGGCAGCGGATTGGCAAGCACGATTTTCGTTTTTCATAGCCATTCTGCGGATATGCGAACGATCGGCTCGCTCATCGCCCCACCAGGATCCGTTCAGACGTTCACATATTTACGCCAATCGTGCTCCTCCTTGAACCCCAGCACCTCGCGAATCTTGCGGTTGGAGAGCAGGCCTTCATATTCGCCGATCTCGCGCGTGAAGGGCACGTTCGGATAAAATCGCTTCGCAAGCTCCTTCGACGGCGTGTTGGCCGAGACCGTGTCGTTGGCTGCGTTGAAGACCTGGTAGCCGAGACCGTCCTTTTCGATGCAGAGATGGCAGATCTGCCCGAGATCACGGGCGTCGATATAGCTCCAGGCGATGCGCTTGCGCATCTCGGGATTGGCGAAATAGGTGGGGAAACGCTCATATTCGTGCGGCTCGATGACGTTGCCGATTCGCAGCGCATAGATGTCGAAACCCGACCGTTCGGCAAAGGCGCGGGCGGTCTTTTCGTTGACCACCTTGGAAAGCCCGTAGGAATCCATCGGATTGACGTCGTAGTCTTCCTCCAGCGGGAACTGGTGGAAATCGCGATGGCCTTCGGCGAAGCAGACGCCGTAGGTCGTTTCGCTCGATGCGACGATAATCTTCCTGATGCCGAGCTTCACCGCCGCCTCGATGACATTATAAGTACCCATCGTGTTGATGCGGAAAGTCTCATTGTCCGGTTTGATCAGGATGCGAGGGATGGCGGCGAAATGCACGACGGCATCAAAGGGCTGCACGCCCCTGCCCGCATCGAGATCGGGAAAATCGCGGTGCATCGACAGCGCGTTGAAAACCTGACCGCTGTCGGTGATATCGGCAATGAGATTGGTGACGCCGGGACTGTCCAGCGGCACGAGATCGAGATTGTGAACCTCGTAACCGGCATTGATGAGCCATGGCACGGTATGGCGACCGGCCTTGCCCGAACCGCCCGTGAACAGAATTCGCTTCTTCATGGAATGTCCTCCGCGTCATCAAATCGGAGGCATAGTTAGACGCTTCCGCGCGAAGAGCAAGCGAGCGTCCTGCAAGGGTTCACCCTCGCGTCGCCAGGTGCACCCTATCAGGGCACATGGCCGATCATTTCCGATCACCGCAGAAGCCTGCGGCAAACTGCTAAATCGTTACTTAACGACGCTCACGTCGCCGATCTGCACGCCGGCTGCCTGAACAACCTCCTGCGGGATGGCTGCAATGAAAAACATCGTGAAAACATACATTGCGAATATCGTCGCAACGAACGTGGCCTTTGGAATCATCCGGGCTCTCCTCTTTGCATGAAGGAGTCTGGACTAAAATGAACCAATCACAACCGGTTTCTGAATGTGAGATGAACAAAATACTGTGACGGGCGAATTTAACGATATTTTTACAACACCTGTTAAACCCTCAAACAGGCATCAAAACGAAAAAACCCCGCCGTTTCCAGCGGGGTTTTTCCTGAATTTCGGGTAATCCCAGGATTACTCGACGATCGAAGCGACGATGCCGGCGCCGACGGTGCGGCCGCCTTCGCGGATCGCGAAGCGCAGCTTTTCTTCCATCGCGATCGGAACGATCAGCTCGACGGCAACCGTGACGTTGTCGCCCGGCATGACCATCTCCGTGCCCTCGGGCAGCGTGACGATGCCGGTCACGTCCGTCGTGCGGAAGTAGAACTGCGGACGGTAGTTGGTGAAGAACGGCGTATGACGGCCACCCTCTTCCTTCGTCAGGATGTAGGCTTCTGCCATGAACTTCTTGTGCGGCTTGACAGAGCCCGGCTTGCACAGGATCTGGCCACGCTCGACGCCGTCACGGTTCACACCGCGAACCAGTGCGCCGATGTTGTCGCCAGCCTGGCCCTGATCGAGCAGCTTGCGGAACATTTCAACGCCGGTCACCGTCGTCTTCGAGGTCGCGCGGATGCCGACGATCTCGACTTCTTCGCCAACCTTGACGATGCCACGCTCGACGCGGCCGGTCACAACCGTGCCGCGGCCCGAGATCGAGAACACGTCTTCGATCGGCATCAGGAACGGCTGGTCGATCGGACGCTCAGGCGTCGGGATGTAGGCGTCAACAGCAGCCATCAGCTCGCGGATCGCGTCTTCGCCGATCTTCTTGTCGCTATCTTCGAGAGCGGCCAGTGCCGAACCCTTGACAACCGGGATATCGTCGCCCGGGAAGTCGTAGGACGACAGCAGTTCGCGAACTTCGAGCTCGACCAGTTCGAGAAGCTCGGCGTCGTCAACCTGGTCGACCTTGTTCAGGAACACAACGATCGCCGGAACGCCGACCTGGCGGGCCAGCAGGATGTGTTCGCGTGTCTGCGGCATCGGGCCGTCAGCGGCCGAGCACACCAGGATCGCGCCGTCCATCTGGGCAGCACCGGTGATCATGTTCTTGACGTAGTCGGCGTGGCCGGGGCAGTCGACGTGCGCGTAGTGGCGGGCCGGCGTCTCATATTCGACGTGCGCCGTCGAAATGGTGATGCCACGGGCCTTTTCTTCCGGAGCAGCGTCGATCTGGTCGTACGCCTTGAACTCACCGAAGTACTTCGTGATCGCTGCCGTCAGAGACGTCTTGCCGTGGTCAACGTGGCCGATCGTGCCGATGTTGACGTGCGGCTTGTTGCGCTCAAACTTACTCTTTGCCATTTGAATGCTTCCTGTGAACGAAATGGTGGGCCCCGGCGAACCGGTTTAGTGCCGCCGTTTAAGGCTTTCGGCGAAATTGCGCAAGACTTAATTGCAGACGCCATTCTTGGTGTGACAGCGCATATGGGGGACAATTCGCCGCCTGCAAGGTGATTCGCCGAAGCCCCCTCGAAAATCACTGAAATCCTTGGAGAAAATCGCGTGGGCTGGCGGAGATGGGCTACCGCGCCCGGCGCCGAGCGCCCTCGCCTGCCGGTCGATGAGCGCTATCGCCGGCGTCTTCGGAAAACATCCGCATGCCGAATGATCGCCGCGGTGCCGGTCACATGAATTGGGCTTGGAAGAACTGGAGCGGGTAGCGGGAATCGAACCCGCGTATTCAGCTTGGAAGGCTGCTGCTCTACCATTGAGCTATACCCGCGGGGTGGTCCGATCCGATGACGAATGGTGGAGAGAGTTGGATTTGAACCAACGTAGGCTGAGCCAACGGATTTACAGTCCGTCCCCTTTAACCACTCGGGCATCTCTCCAGTTTTTCGTCCGGATCTAGAAGACCAAGTTTGTCAGACTTCGAAGCGTTGCCGCCCGTCGTCTGCGCCGCGTATATGACCGGAGCATTTCAGTCTGTCAACACGATGACTACGGAAAAAACACGAAAAATTTCATTCGCCGCCGAAAGCCGGCATATGAAAGAAAGCCTATGCGGCGGGGAGCGCCATGGCTATAAAGCCGCATGAGCAAAGACAAAAAACCCGGCGGCACGGCCGCGACAGACCCATCGGCCAAGGATACGCATTACGCCACGCTGCGGCGCGCCCACCGTGACGCCAAGCGCGAACGCGGCGAGATCCCGACCCCTCAGCCGCAGAAGCGCAAGCGCGGCGGCGACGATTGGAAGCCGCCGGCGCTGGCGCCAGACCAGGTGCATCTTTACGGCCTGCATACAGTGCGCGCCGCCCTCGACAATCCCGAGCGCAAGAAGATCAAGCTCTTCGTGACCCAGAACGCGCTGGCGCGGCTCGAAGTCGACGCCGAAACGCTCGGCATTCCCTTCGAGATCGTCTCGCCGCAGGATATCGACAAGGTGCTCGGCCCCGAGGCGATCCATCAGGGCGTCATGCTGGAAACGCGGCCGCTGCCGGTCCGCCGGCTCGAAGCCCTGAAGGACAGCCCGCTCCTGCTCGTCCTCGACCAGGTCACCGATCCCCACAATGTCGGCGCGATCATGCGCTCGGCCGTCGCCTTCAATGCCGGCGCCGTTATCACCACTCAGAGACATAGCCCGACCGAGTCAGGCGTGCTCGCCAAATCCGCCTCCGGCGCGCTGGAACTGATACCTTATATACAGGTGACCAATCTCGCCGATGCACTCGGTGAACTGCACAAGCTCGGCTTCTCCACCATCGGCCTCGATTCGGAAGGGCCGGCGCCGCTCGAGGGCACATTTTCGGGTGAGAAGGTGGTGCTGGTGCTCGGCTCCGAAGGCAAGGGGCTCAGGCAGAAGACGCGCGAGACCGTTACCGCGCTTGCCCGTCTCGACATGCCGGGCGCGATCAAATCGCTGAACGTTTCGAATGCTGCGGCAATCGCGCTTTATGCGGCGCGGCTCTTTTTGAAAGCATAGGCCGGTCCGCGGCAGGCCTGCGACAAAGAGGAACTGTCATGACCCGTTTCGTCCTTCGGCTCGCGGCTCCGGTAGCTGCGTTGCTTTTTTGCGGCATGGCCCATGGACAGGATATCGATGCCGATATTCTCAAGGCGCAGGCAGGAACCTATCTCGTCGCGCCGGAAGACGGGCGCGCGGGATGCCGGATGACGCTCGAAACCGACATGGCGATCGGCGGTCACTCGCTGTCCGGCCAGGACGCCTGCACCAAGCCGCTGCCGGCTCTTGCCGAAGCCGCTGCCTGGAATTTCGACGGCAATGGCGGCGTCATCCTGATCGATGCGACGCGCAAGGTGCTCGCCCGTTTCGTCGAGAACGAGGGCTCGCCGATGAAGACGCAGGACGGCACGCCGCTTTTGCTGATCGCCGCCCCTGACGGCATCGATCGCCTGCCGAGCTTCAGCGGCCTTGCCGGAACCTGGACGATGCAAAGACCGGACGGCGAAAGGCTCTGCGGTCTGACGCTCGACGGCCATGCCGATGCGGACGGCAATGCGCCGCTGTCGCTATCCGGCGACTGCGCCGCCAATGTCGCCAGGCTGAAACTCGCGGTCTGGCATATCGAGGGTTTCGGCCTGACGCTGCTGGGCGGTGACGGCTCATCGCTTGGCTTCGACATGCGCGCCGACGGCAATTTCGACAAATCGAAGGAAGAAGGCGGCAAGCCGCTATCGCTCGTGCGTCAATGATTCGAAAGTAGCGGCGCATCCGCCAACACACCGGTCAGCTCGGTATCCGGCAGACCGTCGTTCCTTCCAAGGGCCGGCGCGCCGTGTCACCAGCCGCATAAGTCAGTTCGACAGGATAGACGATCACGCTCGGCAGTTTCTCGATTTCGCCGGCATGGCCGGGGCTGCGTCTGATTTCCGCCTTGTAGGCGGCGGTGCAATCCGGCAGTTGCGACAGACCGGTATCGGCGGCGATCGTCTTCGCGCAGGCAGCACGCTCCAGATAGAGCGAACAGGACGCCGTGTAGACGCGACGAAAATCGAGGCTCAGCTCCCCCTTCCCGCTCCTTATCGCGGCAAAATCGTCGCCCGCCAGGGAATCGTCGAGCAGCCGCTCGCCCGTCGCCGCATCGTAGACGACGAAAGGCAGCCCGCCGTTCCACCCGTCCGCGGCACGAAAAAGGACGAAACCGCCGCTGACGCCCATGAGATAGCCGGCGGTATCGTCCGCGATCACCCGTTCGCGCGCGCCGGCGCGCTCACAGGGCGCATCAGGAGCGAGCAGCGCCAGCTTGTCGGCGCCGACCTCGCCGAGATCGACCTCCTTGACCATGAAGGCGGGATAGCGGTTGCAGGTGATCTTCGGTTTCGCATCGGGATTGAGCTCATCCTTCGGCAGTGCGACCACATCGACTTTTGTCGGCTTGTCGAAAGCTCGCGCGTTTTCCGAGGCTCCGGCGAAGGAGACGAATGCCGCGACAATGACCGATGCTTTAACCGTGCGTTTCACGACGTCCGTCCCCAACTGTTTCAGGCATCCCTGACACAGTTCAACCCGCTGCGACAGATGGAAAACGGATGCCTGCGACAGCCACGCAAGGCTCGCGCGATGCCGGAGAAATTCGATTTTGCCTTGGAAAGACCTCCTGGAGCACTATGATCGGGCGATGACCGATCGCAACGACCGGTCGGAAGCAAGAAGGAACGATCCCCATCATGGCTATTCGACCGCTGATTTTCGGTATCCTCTTCATCGCGGTCTTCGTCGGGATCATTCTCAGCATCATCTGGGTGGACACCTCGCACCCGGTCCACCAGCCCGATCCGCTGTCGCCGACGGCGCCCGGCCCCGCGACGCCGGGGACGGTGCAATAATGCATGTCGCCCGGAAGTGTGCAGCGGTTCCGGAGTAACGACATGCATAAAAACAAAAGGCTAAAGCGCGTAGCATGAATCAAATTCGATGCGGCGCGCTTTAGTCCCGACAGGAACGCGGACGACGATGGTGCGTTAATCCCCACTGAACGAGGATTGAACGCCTATGCGCATAATGATTGCCGTCGTTGCCTTCATGGTCGCCTCCGTGCTCAGCATCGCAATCCTGTCGCCGTCGGGCGCCGGCCAGACTGGCAACGGCAACAAGCTCGAGGCAAGTGTCAACGAACCCGTCAGTCATTGAAAAACGGCCCGGATGATCCGGGCCGTTCTCTCGCCGCGCGTCTCGGGCGCGCAATGGATGCTGTAGCAGCTGGCGTCAGCCGCGGTAGAGCCAGAAAGGCATGTCACGATCGCGATGGCGCCACTCACGGCGTTCCTGCCAACGCTCGGCACGCCACCGGCGCCAGCGCCAGTCATCACCGCGCCAGTCGGACCGGCGCCAATCGCGCTGATGGCGCCAACCGCGGTCGTCACGCTCATCACGCCAGCCACGGTCGTCACCGCCGCGATCATGGCGCCAGCCATCACGAATTTGAACGATATCGCCCTGGGCCGACACCGCCGGCCGGTCGACGGGCATGGCGGTTGCCGGGGCGACGGATGCCAAAGCCGCACCGACAGATATGGTTGCGGCGAAAAAGAGATGTGCGAGCTTCATGGCTGCTTCCTCATTGATGATGAGGCGAAGTTAAACCGGCGCGGCTGAATTGGCGCTGAAGCAGCCCTTCAGACAAGGTTCATCAAGCGATGTGCGATGGCTGGAAAAATCTGCCGGTGCGATCGAGCGAAGCGACGTCGAACCATAGCGATCGTCTGGGCAGGGATATGACGCGGAAAAAGATGGTGCCCCCGCCAGGGTTCGAACCCGGGACCCCCTGATTACAAATCAGGTGCTCTACCAACTGAGCTACAAGGGCAACAGGTGCCCAACTAGCAGATTCTATGGTTCTGTAAAGGAAAATTCGTGTCTGTGCGGACAGGTCGGCTGCCGCTCAAACGCCTGGCGATAGAAAACGTCCTTGTCGCGCCAGCCCTTTATCCGTTAGCTAGAGCAGCTTCACAAAGGGCATTGCATGGGCCGTTCATTTCAGACTCTTTCCTTTATCGCCTCGCCGACGACGGAGGCGCTCGCCGCGCGCGAGGAGTTGATTCGCATCTATGGCGACGTGCCGGCCGACGATGCCGATGTCATCGTCGCGCTCGGCGGCGACGGTTTCATGCTGCAGACGCTGCACAACACCATGAACTCCGGCAAGCTGGTCTACGGCATGAATCGCGGCTCGGTCGGCTTTCTGATGAACGACTATCGCAGCGAACAGCTTCAGGAGCGCATCTGCGTCGCCGTGGAAAACGTCTTCCGGCCGTTGCAGATGACGACCGCCAACGCCGACGGCACCAATTCGACGGCGCTGGCCATCAACGAGGTCTATCTTTTCCGCCAGTCCTATCAGGCGGCGAATCTGAGGGTGACGGTGGACGGGCGCGTGCGCCTGGAGGAGCTGATCTGCGACGGGCTGATGGTGGCGACCCCCGCCGGCTCGACGGCCTATAATCTTTCCGCTCATGGCCCGATCCTGCCGCTCGAGGCGCCGCTGCTCGCCATGACGCCGGTCAGCGCTTTCAGGCCGCGGCGCTGGCGGGGCGCACTGCTGCCCAACAAGGTGACCGTCGATATCGACGTTCTCGAGCCGGTGAAGCGGCCGGTCAATGCGGTGGCCGACAATACCGAGGTGAAATCGGTGCTGCATGTCCGCATTGCCCAGTCGGAGCATATGACGGCGCGTATTCTTTCCGATCCCGACCGCTCCTGGTCCGACCGTATTCTCGCCGAGCAGTTCAAGGATTGAGACGATGGCAATGCGACGGATAGTGATGACAACCGCTTTCCTCATTGGATGGTCGGCCGCAGCCTTGCCGGCGCAGGACGTCATCCTGCCGGCATCGGTGATTTTCGCGACCAGCACCGGGTATTGGGAGGATGACGGCAACGCACCTGATGTCGAGCGGGCGCCGACAGCCGCCGAGAGCGTTGCCAACTCGCAAGCAAAGGCTCAGCGCCACGGGTACTACAAGCTCTTTGCCGTCCGCCAGGCAGACAGGACCTCAAAGGTCTACCTGCAGCAGATTGCCCAGACCGAGACCGGCCCGGCGATCGCCTCTACCGTCGAGCTGCAGGAGATCAGCGACCTGAAGCCTTATATCACCGATATCCGCCCCGAGAATTCGAACGGCATCATCAAGCAGCCCGGCCTGTTCGCCACGATCTATCTGAAGACCGACCCCAATGCCGAGCCGGATGGCTGGACCGTGCTGATCGACGAATTCGGCGACATCACCGTCGAGAAAGCGACGAATTGAACCGCTGGGAATCGTTCGGGAAGGAGCAGGAGAGATGAAACTCGGCTTCCGTGACGGCGTCCTTTACGACCACAACAGGTCGAACTGGGACGCCAACGGCCCCAGACCCATCAGTTGGTCGCTGTGGTATCCCGCTGCCGATACGGCGCGGGAAAACGATACGGCGGAAAGAAGCTGGTTCAAGAAGGCGGTCGTCGCCCACGACGCAGCCATCCGGCCCCAGGCCCGGCCCTATCCCCTCGTGCTGCTGTCGCATGGCACCGGCGGATCCGCGGCGGGATTGGAGTGGCTGGCGCGACGGCTCGCCGATCGCGGATTTGCAGCGCTCGGCGTCAACCATCACGGCAATACCGGCAACGAGCCTTATCGCGCCGAGGGCTTTGCCTGCCTTTGGGAGCGGGCGCCGGATCTGAGCTTCATGCTCGACCACAGCGATGACTGGCTCGGCGATCTCTCCTCTTATATCGATACCACCCGCGTGTTCGCGGCCGGATTTTCGGCCGGAGCCTACAGCGTCATGCTGCTTCTCGGCGCCGTCGCCCAGTCTTCGCAGTTCGACCCATCCAGGATGAAGCCGGGCGGGGCGCGCGGACCGAGGGAATTTCCCGACCTTGCCGATCATATCCCGACCTTGCTTCGCACCAGCGACGTGTTTCGCGATTCATGGTCGCGCCTGTCGACGTCTTACCGGGACGACAGAATCAAGGCCGCACTCCTGTGCGCGCCGGGCCGGTCCGTTCTCGGTTTCAGCGAGGAAAGCCTGAAAACCGTCGACGCGCCCGCCCTCATTCTGGTCGGCGATGCCGACAGGGCGGCACCGGCCGAGGAATGTTCGGCATGGCTGCATGCGCGGCTCCCCGACAGCCGTCTTAAAATCCTCGGCGGCGGGCTTGGGCATTATGTCTTCGTGCCTGAAGGTACCGCCCTCGGCATGGCCTTTGCGGCGGAGCTCTTCACCGATCCCCCTGATATCGAGCGCGCCGCCATCCACGACGAGATTGCCGGTCTGTCGGCCGCGCTGTTCCAGGGCAACGACGTCAAAGCAATCGCCTGAACAACGAAAAAGCCCCGTCTCCGGGGCTTTCTCGTCTCAATCCCTGCTTTTGTCTATCAGTCCACGTCGTCGACGACCGCGTCTGCAGCGCCGCTGATGCGGTGGGCAAGAGCCGCTTCCATGAACTCGTTGAGTTCGCCGTCGAGCACGTCGTCCGGCGCGGTGCTGGCGACGCCGGTGCGCAGATCCTTGACCAGCTGGTAGGGCTGCAGCACGTAGGAGCGGATCTGGTGGCCCCAGCCGATATCCGTCTTGGAGGCGGCCTCGGCGCTGGCGGCGTCCTCACGCTTCTTCAGCTCGGCTTCGTACATGCGGGCACGCAGCATGTCCCAGGCCTTGGCGCGGTTCTTGTGCTGCGAACGCTCCTGCTGGCACTGCACGACGATGCCGGTCGGCATATGCGTGATGCGCACGGCCGAGTCGGTGGTGTTGACGTGCTGACCGCCGGCGCCCGACGAACGATAGGTGTCGATGCGGCAGTCGCCTTCGTTGATCTCGATCTGGATCGAGTCGTCGACCACGGGATAGACCCAGATCGACGAGAAGGAGGTGTGGCGACGCGCGTTGCTGTCGTAAGGCGAGATGCGCACCAGCCGGTGCACACCCGATTCCGTCTTCAGCCAGCCATAGGCATTGTGTCCCTTGACGAGCAGGGTCGCGGACTTGATGCCCGCCTCTTCGCCGTCATGGACTTCGAGAAGCTCGACCTTGAAACGCTGACGTTCGGCCCAGCGGGTGTACATGCGCAGCAGCATGTTCGCCCAGTCCTGGCTTTCGGTGCCGCCGGCGCCGGAATGAACTTCGAGATAGGTGTCGTTGCCGTCGGCCTCGCCGGAGAGCATGGCTTCCACCTGCCGGCGCGCAGCCTCGGCCTTCAAGGCCTTCAGCGTATCCTCGGCTTCCTTGACGACGCCTTCGTCGCCCTCTTCCTCGCCGAGTTCGATCAGCTCGATATTGTCGTTCAGCTGCTGTTCCAGCTGCTTGACGCCACTGATGCCGTCATCGAGCTGCTGGCGCTCGCGCATCAGCTTCTGCGCTTCGGTAGCGTCGTTCCAGAGGTTCGGATCCTCTGCCTTGTTGTTCAACCAGTCCAGCCGTCTTATCGCCTGGTCCCAGTCAAAGATGCCTCCTCAGCAGGGTGATAGCCTGCTTGGTTTCATCGACCACGTTTTCGATTTCCGCTCGCATTTTCCTGCTTCTCTGTCTCGGTTCTTCTGGTGCTGGTGGACATAGAGACGCCCGCCGCGGATGTAAAGAGCCGCGGCGGGCGTTCAAAATTCGGCGATGGTCAGAACAAGCCGGGCGTGCCGGTCTGGACGGCCTGGTTTGCCTGCGGTGAGGTCTTCAGGATCTCTTCCGGCGCCATGGTGCTGTCCATGCCGATGACGTTGAAGCTGTCGGCTGGGCCGGTGCCGGGTTTGAAGGCCTCGATGATGGTGTTCGGATCACCGTCGACGGCGGCCATGCCGGTCTTGCGGTCGATCGAAATCAGGTTCATGCCCGGCGGAATGACGAATTTCGATTCCGGCGCATCCTTGACGGCAGCCTGCATGAATTCGTTGAAGATCGGCGCGGAGAGACCGCCGCCGGTGCCGCCGCGGCCGAGCGGGGCCGGCGTATCGAAGCCCATATAAAGGCCGGCGACCAGATCCGGCGTGAAGCCGACGAACCAGGCGTCCTTCTCATCGTTGGTGGTGCCGGTCTTGCCGGCGACGTCGCGGCCGCCGAGATCGATCTTGCCGGCGGCAGTGCCGCGCTGGATGACGCCCTGCATCATCGAGGTGATCTGGTAGGCGGTCATCGGGTCGAGAACGGTTTCGCGGTTGTCGACGACATTCGGCTCTTCCTGGTTCTGCCAGTCGCCGGCATTGCAGCCCTCACAGAGACGCTCCTCATGCTTGAAGATCGTCTTGCCGTAGCGGTCCTGGATCCGGTCGATCAATGTCGGCTTGATCTGCTTGCCGCCGTTGGCGATGACCGAATAGGCCGAGACCATACGCAGCACCGTGGTGTCGCCGGCGCCGAGCGACATGGAGAGAACCGGCAGCATGTGATCGTAGATGCCGAAGCGCTCGGCATATTCGGCAACGATGTTCATGCCGAGATCGTTGGCCAGGCGCACCGTCATCAGGTTGCGCGAATGCTCGATGCCCGAGCGCAGCGTCGACGGACCGCCGACTTCGCCGCCGTAATTTTCCGGCTTCCAGACCTGGCCGCCGGAGACGATCTCGATCGGCGCATCCATGATGACGGAGGCCGGCGTATAGCCATTGTCCATTGCCGCGGCGTAGACGAAGGGCTTGAACGAGGAGCCCGGCTGGCGCATCGCCTGGGTGGCGCGGTTGAATTCGGACTGCGAATAGGAGAAGCCGCCGACCATGGCGAGCACGCGGCCGGTCTTCGGATCCATGGCGACCAGGCCGCCCTGCACCTTCGGCGGCTGCTGCAGCCGATAGGAGGTCGAGGCGTCGTCGCCGAGCTTTGCGACATAGATGACGTCACCGGGGGCTACGGCGCCGACCGGCGATTTCGTGCTCTTGCGGGCGGCGTCGGCCGAACGGAAGGCCCACTGCATATTCTTGGCGTCGATCGTGCCGCGTTGACGGTCCGGCGAAACCTTGCCGCTTCCATCCTTGGCCGGCTGCAGGCCGATATCGACATTGCTGTCGGAGACGGCGAGCACGACGGCAAGCCGCCATTCCGGCACGTCGGCAAGTGCCGGAATATCGGCAAGCGCCTTGCCCCAGTCACCGCTGGCATCGATCTGCTTGACCGGGCCGTGGAAACCGCGACGCTCGTCATAGGTCACCAGACCGTCCTGCAGCGCCTTGCGGGCAGCGAGCTGCATCTGCGGATCGAGCGAAGTGCGCACTGAAAGGCCACCCTCATAGAGGACCTTCTCGCCATATTGGTCGATCAGCTGGCGGCGCACGGCTTCGGCGAAATAGTCCGAAGCAAAAAGCGAGGGGCCGGTCGTGCGGGCGGTGACGCCGAGTGGCTGCTTCTTGGCTTCCACGCCGTCGCTCTGGCTCACATAGCCATTCTCGACCATGCGGTCGATCACCCAGTTGCGGCGCTCGAGCGCAGCTTCCGGATGGCGGAAAGGATGATAATTGGCCGGGCCTTTCGGCAAGGATGCCAGATAGGCGGCTTCGGCGACGGTCAGTTCGGTGACGGATTTGTTGAAATAGGTCAGCGCGGCGCCGGCGATGCCGTAGGAATTCATGCCGAAGAAGATCTCGTTCAGGTAGAGCTCAAGGATCTTGTCCTTGCTGTAGGCCTGCTCGATGCGGAAGGACAGGATCGCTTCCTTGATCTTGCGGTCGATCGTCTGGTCAGAGCTCAGAAGGAAGTTCTTGGCCACCTGCTGGGTGATCGTGGAAGCGCCGACGGGGCGGCGGCCGGAACCGAAATTCTGCAGGTTGACGAGGATGGCGCGGCCGAGACCAGTGAGATCGACGCCCGGATGATTGTAGAAATTCTTGTCTTCGGCCGACAGGAAAGCTGCCTTGACGCGGTCGGGGATGGCCTGGATCGGCAGGAAGAGACGCTTTTCCTTGGCGTATTCGGCCATCAGCGCGCCGTTGCCGGCGTGGACACGGGTGGTCACCGGCGGCGCATAGCTGTTCAGAACGGCATAGTCCGGGAGATCCTTCGCGACGTTGGCGAGATAGATGGCAACACCCGCCGCCGCGACCAGAAACAGGACGCAGGCCATTCCGAAGAAATATCCAAAAAGTCTAACCATATTTTCAGCTACCGGTCTCTTCGATCTTCAATCGGCGCAGAACGCAACGATTGCACGGATCAAGGCAATTTGCACGTTGCGCGGCTTACTCCATGAGCGCTACCGCCACAAGCCGATTCCGCGCCACAGGCTTACGAAACATAAGCCGGAGTAACGGCGCGATTGTGAGGAAAATAGGGCTCTGCCCGCCGCATTCATCGCTCCGGGCGCGTTTGATCAGGACTGTCACATCCAAGCAACGCCCGTCGCAGCCGCCCATCCGAGCCATCCTGCTCAGAATTTGAGTCATGCAACGCGCATTAAGTCTTTGTTTTCATGGATTCCGCCGACCCGTTACCCCATGGTTTCATGGGGCGGCAGACATCAGCCGCCATTGGCCATGACAGCGGCGCGGTAGCGCTTCACTGCGTCGGTCAAAAGACCGACGATCTTGCCGCGCCAGGTCTCGTCGAGCAGCAGTTTCTCGTCCTCGGCATTCGAGAGGAAGCCGAGCTCGAGAAGGATCGACGGCACGTCGGGCGCCTGCAGCACGCGGAAACCGGCATGGCGGTGCGGATTGTTGATGGTACCGACCTGATCCCTGAAAGAATTCAGCACGCTTTCGGCCAGCGAAATCGAGAAGGCCTGAGTCTCGCGCCGGGTCAGATCGAGCAGGATATCGGCGACCTCGGGCGGCTCGGCAACCGTCTCCTTGCCCGCGATCTGGTCGGAGAGATTTTCGCGTTCGGCAAGGTCGGCGGCGAGCTTGTCGGACGCCTTGTCGGAGATGGTGTAGACGGTGGCGCCGCGGATATCCTTCTGCTTCAGCGTGTCGGCATGCAGAGAAATGAACAGCCCGGCGTGGTTCTGGCGGGCGATCAGCACGCGCTGCGACAGCGACAGGAACTCGTCGTCTTCGCGCGTCAGGAAAGCCTTGATGCCCGGCTCCTTGTTCAGCCGCTCGGTCAGGGCCTTGGCGAAGGCAAGCGTCACCTGCTTTTCCTCGGTCTTGGTGTCGACGCCAATCGCGCCGGTATCGATGCCGCCATGGCCGGCGTCGACGGCGATGACGAAATCGCCGGGGGCGGCTTTCTGAGGCGCCGGAATGGCGCTCGTCGTCTGGGCCACCTCGCTCCCATCGTTCCAGGCCCCATCGTTCCAGGATTGCGTTTTCACCAGTTCGGCAAAGGCCTGCTTGTCGATCATCTCGGCATCGAGCACGAGGCGATGCCCCTTGCCGGCCTCGTCGGCCTGCACCTTGGCGAGCGCCAACTTCACCGGCCCTGCCGTCGTCAGGACGATGCGGGCACTCTCCTCGTCCATCTTGCCGTAGCGGATATCCTTGAACAGGCCGCGGGCAGCGAGATCCTTGGCCGGAAAACCGAAGGCGGTCGCCGGCAGGTCGATGACGATGCGTTCCGGATTGGCGATATAGTGGATGGAGAAGCGCGGTTCGTGATCGAAATCGATGACGATGCGGGTCCTTGCATCGTCGCCGACGATGCGCGCGCCATAGGCAAGCAGCGGATCCCCAGCCTCGACGGAACCAGCAACGGCAGGCAGCAGACTGACGGCCAGAAACGCGGTCAGAACCGCTCTTGCGAATGTCGATCGCCGCACTGCGAAATTCGCCGCGATCCGAGCCCTCTTAAACAATAACCCGCCACACCCTATCTGTATTGCGATGGAGCCGACGCGGCCGCGTCGAACGTCGCTTGGACGAAACACCCTTTGCGGCCGGCCGAATCGCGATCACTTTATCCCCAGCTTCTATGCGTTACGAAATCCATCAATATTATGGCACATTTGGCTTTTCCCTTGCTATTGTGACACAGAAAACATACAACGAATTTTAGGGTAAAGTGTTGACGGGATAGAGTCGCCGCAAAGGCTGCCAGCCAGATCAGGACCTGGCGCCACACCGGTCATCGTCCGCCGTCTCATGCGCTTCATCCCTAGAACTGGATCCTGATTTTCCGGCTCATTGTCGGAATTCATTGGTGGATCAGCCACCACGCTCTCAGGGAGCAAATTCATCGGACCCGAACGGGTCTTCGTATTTGTCGATCACGCTTGGTTGTTGATGGTTTCGCAGCAGGTTTTATCTGAAGTGTACAGGCCCCGGACCGAAATGGTTCCGGCTGCGGTCTGGCTGCTGCCCTCCCCCTCGCATCAGGCGCGACTTTCATTATTCGGCGCGGCTACAGTGGACCGCATTCCTTCTGTTTCAACAGCAGTCGGGAATGCGCTCTCGCGGCCACGCCGAGGAGCACAGCTTACATGGCAGACAAAATGCTTATCGATGCGTCTCACGAGGAAGAGACGCGCGTCGTTGTCGTTCGCGGGAACCGCATAGAAGAATTTGACTTCGAGTCCCAGCACAAGAAGCAGATCCGCGGCAACATCTATCTGGCAAAGGTAACGAGGGTCGAGCCCTCGCTGCAGGCCGCCTTCGTCGATTACGGCGGCAACCGGCACGGCTTCCTGGCCTTCGCCGAAATCCATCCCGACTACTATCAGATACCGCTTGCCGACCGTCAGGCGCTGCTTCGGGCCGAAGCCGAGGAGCATCGCCGTGACGAAGACGTCGAGCATGTCGAAACCGCGCCGATGGTCGATCTTTCCAAGCAGGAACAGCCGGATGTCGGCATCGTGCCGGCAGAGGCACCGGAAACTGCAGATGTAACGGAAGAGCCGGCAGCAGCAGAGGCAGTTGCATCGCCCGAGGCCGCTGAGGAAGCGCCGGCCAAGAAGGCCAGACCGCGCCGCAGCCGCAAGAAGGCTGCCGAGACGACCGCGACCGAGGACGCCGTTCCCACTGATGTCGAAGCCGAAGGCGCTTCGAGCGTCGACAACGAGGATGACGGTTCGAGCGGCGGCGCGATGGCCGCCATGGTGGAAACAGACTCGATCTCCGAAGACGTCGACACCAGCAAGCGTCGCCACGATGATGACGACGACGATGACGATCACGGCGAAGAGGAAGTCATCGAATCCGTCGGCGCCGAAGACGCGATGGAAGAAGTGCCGGATCGCGTGCAGCGCAAGCCGCGCAAGCAGTACCGCATCCAGGAAGTCATCAAGCGCCGCCAGATCCTGCTCGTGCAGGTCGCCAAGGAAGAGCGCGGCAACAAGGGTGCAGCGCTTACGACCTATCTGTCGCTTGCCGGCCGCTATTCCGTGCTGATGCCGAACACGGCGCGCGGCGGCGGGATTTCCCGCAAGATCACCAACCCTGCCGACCGCAAGCGCCTGAAGGAAATCGCGCGCATGCTCGAGGTGCCGCAGGGCATGGGCGTCATCCTGCGCACCGCCGGCGCCAACCGCACCAAGGTCGAGGTCAAGCGCGACTTCGAATATCTGATGCGCCTGTGGGAGAACGTGCGCACGCTGACGCTGGCGTCCACCGCTCCCTGCCTCGTTTATGAGGAAGGTTCGCTGATCAAGCGCTCGATCCGTGACCTCTACAACAAGGATATCGGCGAGATCATCGTTGCCGGCGAGGATGGCTATCGTGAAGCGAAAGACTTCATGAAGATGCTGATGCCGAGCCATGCCAAGGTGGTTCAGCCCTATCGCGACATTCACCCGATCTTCTCGCGCTCCGGCATCGAAGCCCAGCTCGACCGCATGCTGCAGCCGCAGGTGACGCTGCGTTCCGGCGGCTACCTGATCATGAACCAGACGGAAGCGCTGGTTTCGATCGACGTCAACTCCGGCCGCTCGACGCGCGAACACTCGATCGAGGACACGGCGCTGCAGACCAACCTCGAAGCGGCTGAGGAAATCGCCCGCCAGCTTCGCCTGCGCGACCTTGCCGGCCTGATCGTCATCGACTTCATCGACATGGAAGAGAAGCGCAACAACCGCGCCGTCGAGAAGAAGCTGAAGGAATGCCTGAAGAACGACCGCGCCCGCATCCAGGTCGGCCGGATCTCGCATTTCGGCCTGCTGGAAATGTCGCGCCAGCGCATCCGCGCCTCGGTTCTCGAATCGACCACGCAGGTCTGCTCGCATTGCGGCGGCAGCGGCCATGTGCGTTCGCAGTCCTCCGTCGCGCTGCATGTCCTGCGCGGTATCGAGGAATATCTGCTCAAGAATACCACGCACAACATCAGCGTGCGCACCACGCCTGACATTGCTCTCTACCTGCTCAACCACAAGCGCCAGACGATCATCGACTACGAAAACCGTTTCGGCGTCGCTATCGTCATCGATGCGGATGGTTCGGTCGGCGCGCAGCATTTCGCCATCGATCGCGGCGAGGCCGTGGAAAATCCGGTCAAGATCGAGACACTCTTCAACTTCGCAGCCATTCCCGAGGATGACGACGACGACATCGTCATCGAAATGGATGAGGACGAAGACGAGGAACTCGAGGAAAAGCCGGCCGCTGCCGAGCGACCCGTTGCGGCTCGCTCGGAAGGCGAAGGTGACGGCAACCGCAAGCGCAAGCGCCGTCGGCGTCGGCGCGGCCGCAACGGCAATGCCGAGCAGCCGGCATCGGCGGCTGGCGAAGCCGGCGACGAGGATGAAGACGGCGACGACGAGGGTGGCGAAGGTGATGCAACCGCCGAAGGCACGTCCGAGACGCTGGCTGAAAGCGAGGAATCGCAGCGCCGCAAGCGTCGCCGTCGTGGCAAGCGCGGCGGTCGCCGCAACCGCGCCGAGGACGGTTCCGAACTGACGGCCGGCGAAGCTGGTGAAGACAATGGCGGTGATGAGGGCGAAGGCGACGACGTTTCGAACGACGGCGCCCCCGGGGAAGCCGAAGCTGTCGAAGCGGTAGCCGAGCAGGCTGGTGAAAACCAGGCCGCCGCCGCTGTCGAGGCTGCGGCCGTCGTCACCGAGGATGTGAAGCCCGCCCGTGGCCGCGGCCGCCGCAAAGCCGCCGCAGCGCCGGTCGAGGAGCCCGTGGCAGAGACGGCACCTGCGGCCGTGGCCGAACCGGAGTTGGTCGAAGCCTCTGCCGATCTCGAAACGCCCGCTCAGGAAGAGGCCCCGGAAGAAGCGAAGCCGGTTCGCGCCAACCGCGAATCCAACATCACCTCCTCCGAGCCGACGGTGAAATCCACCCGCAGCGAAAGTGGCGAAAGCGATGACGGCAAGCCGAAGAAAGCCGGCTGGTGGCAGCGCCGCGGCTTCTTTTGAACGCTGATTTTTGGACGTAAATAATCAATCCGGCTGCGGCGACGCGGCCGGATTTTTGTTTGTGGCGAGGGTATCGTCATTGATCTTGAGACCATCCGGCGTCTTTCTCGCGTCTGAAAAGACGCACAGCCCAAGGAGATCGCCGAGACCAGCCCCATCCGGCTGCTGCCACCCTGCCTGAGCCACTCGTCTCTGTCCTTCGTCCCGCCAACAGACGAAGGGACATGCCGCGACCTCTCGATCCCCTCTTCTCCCCAGCGGGGAGAAGGTGCCCGTAGGGCGGATGAGGGGGCCGGCGAAGCCGGTCTTTTTCAACAACGCCCGGCGGATTTCAACCAAGCCGGCATTGTCTCAACGGCGTTCAGGGCGCGAGGGAACGGCGTCATCGTCGGCGTGGCGGAATAGGTTTTACGTGAAGGATGTGCCGTGTGGCCCCCTCATCCGACCCTGCGGGCCACCTTCTCCCCGCTGGGGAGAAGAGGGTTGCGGCAACCTCTCCGTCCGTCGTTCGCCTCTCGCAGGGTGCGTCCCATCACCTCGTTTTTACGAGGGTCCGCAGGACGGGTTAGTGTGAGGGCGGCTATTTGCGCGAGCAGTAACCATCATTCCCCCGCCTGCGGTCAGGCCGCCGGCGGATAGAGCAGATCGACGATGTAGCTGGCGTCGAAGCGGGAATCGAGCATGCCGTAGGTGGAGCGCCAGCCGCCGGCAAGGCGCGTCTCGATGAAGGCATCGGCAATACGCCCTGCCCCGAGCCGATAGAGTTCTGCGGCGCCGGCGGCAAGCGCCAGTTGCTCGACGAGCAGGCGTGCCGCCCCCTCATCCTGTTCGCACAGCGCAATTGCGGCGCGCAGCACGTCGATCGTCTTCTTGCCGGCCGGGCCGAGATCGCGGGCAAGGCCCGCGAAAACCGTTTCGAACAGATCCTTGCCGCGGTTGAGCACGCGCAGCACGTCGAGCGCCATGACGTTGCCGGAACCTTCCCAAATGGCGTTGACCGGAGCTTCGCGGTAATGGCGGGCGATCGGGCGTTCTTCGATATAGCCGTTACCGCCGATGCACTCCATCGCCTCATAGATCAGCGCCGGCGCGATCTTGCAGCACCAGTATTTGGCGACCGGCGTCATGACGCGGGCATAGGCCGCCTGCTCGGCATTGCCGCGCGCCTTGTCGAAGGCGTCGGCAAGGCGGAAGGAGAGAGCGGTGGCGGCAGCGACATCAAGCGCCATGTCGGCCAGCACGCGCGTCATGATCGGCTGGTTTACGAGCATCTTGCCGAAGACGCTGCGGCCGCGGGTGTGGTGCACGGCCTCGGCCAGCGAGGCACGCATCATACCCGACGAGGCCAGCGCGCAGTCGAGCCGCGTCAGCGTCACCATGTCGAGGATAGTGCGGATGCCGGCGTCGGAGCCGCCGAGCAGGAAGCCGAAGGTGTCTGAAAATTCGACTTCTGCGGAGGCATTGGAGCGGTTGCCGACCTTGTCCTTCAGCCGCTGAAACTGCAGGCCGTTGGCGGAGCCATCCTCCAGCAGGCGCGGCACCAGGAAGCAGCCCATGCCCTCCTTCGTCTGCGCCAGCATGATGAAGGCATCGCTCATCGGCGCGGACATGAACCATTTGTGGCCGGACAGCCGGTAAATGCCTTCGCTGACCTTTTCGCCAGCGGTCCGGTTGGCCCTGACATCCGTGCCGCCCTGCTTTTCCGTCATGCCCATGCCGATGGTGACGGCGGATTTCTGCATGGCTGGTTTGTTGGACGAATCATATTTGCGCGAGAGGATCTTTGGCGCCCAGTCCTTCTGCACCGCGGGCGAAGCTGAAAGCGCGGCAACCGAGGCGCTGGTCATCGTCAGCGGGCAGAGATGGCCGGATTCCAGCTGCGCCGTCAGATAGAAGCGGGCGGCGCGAACCTTGTGGGCCTCATCCTTGGCATCGGTATCGGCCTGCGGATCCCAAACGGAGGAATGCAAGCCGACCGACATGGAGCGGCGCATCAGCGCATGCCAGGCGGGGTGGAATTCGACGACATCGAGGCGCTCACCGCGCGGACCGTGGGTGCGCAGCTGCGGCGTGCCCTGGTTCGCCATGCGCGCCAACTCCTGCGCCTCCGGCGAGGTGACGTAGCGGCCCATGTTTTCCAGGTCTTCGCGGATGCCGCGCGGCAGGGCCGCCGTCAGATCGACGATCAGCGGATCGGACCGATAGGCGTTGATGCCGGACCACAGGCTCGGCTGGTTGAGTTCTGCGAGTTTTTCGTCAGTCCGGTTGGCGGAGGTCATAATTCGCTTCTAGTGTAAGAACCCGGCAAAGGGAAACCGGAAGTTATGATTCGGTTCATTCTGCTCTATCGGAATTTTGGCGAAAATGCATGGGGACATAAGCCTTTGCCCACAGCGCATGCTTGCCCCGGCGGGCCGCACTCTTTATAGACCCGCCAGAGACAGCAAGAGGCAGGGTCATGGTCTTTTTCCCCCACCGCCACCTCATCGGCATCAAGGGCCTCACCGAGCAGGATATCACCTATCTACTCGACAAGGCCGACGAAGCCGTCAAGATCAGCCGCCAGCGCGAGAAGAAGACGTCGACGCTGCGCGGACTGACGCAGATCAACCTGTTCTTCGAGGCATCGACCCGCACGCAGGCCTCCTTCGAGCTTGCCGGCAAGCGGCTCGGCGCCGATGTGATGAACATGTCGGTCGGCAATTCCTCGGTGAAGAAGGGCGAAACGCTGATCGATACGGCGATGACGCTGAATGCGATGCGCCCCGACGTGCTGGTCATCCGTCATTCCAGCGCCGGTGCTGCCGCCCTTCTCGCCCAAAAGGTCTCCTGCTCGGTCGTCAATGCCGGCGACGGCCAGCACGAACATCCGACCCAGGCGCTGCTCGACGCGCTGACGATCCGCCGTGCCAAGGGCAAGCTCTCGCGCATCATCGTGGCGATCTGCGGCGACGTGCTGCATTCACGTGTGGCGCGCTCCAATATCCTGCTGCTCAATGCCATGGGTGCGCGCGTGCGTGTCGTCGCGCCCGCTACGCTGCTGCCCGCCGGCATCGCCGATATGGGCGTCGAGGTCTTCCATTCGATGAAGGAAGGGCTAAAGGACGCCGACGTGGTGATGATGCTGCGGCTGCAGCGCGAGCGCATGTCCGGCGCCTTCGTGCCTTCGGTGCGCGAATACTATCATTTCTATGGGCTCGACGCCGAAACACTGAAAGCGGCGAAGGAGGATGCACTGGTCATGCATCCCGGCCCGATGAACCGCGGCGTCGAGATCGCCTCCGAGGTGGCCGACGGCCCGCAGAGCGTGATCGCCGAACAGGTGGAAATGGGGGTCGCTGTGCGCATGGCGGTGATGGAGACGCTGCTCGTCTCGCAGAACCAGGGTCCCCGAACCGATGGATTGAAGGCATGAGCAACCCGATCGTCCTCCAGAACGTCCGTATCGTCGATCCCTCGCGCAATCTCGACGAGGTGGGCACGATCATCGCCGAAAACGGCGTGATCCTGGCCGCCGGCAGCGCAGCGCAGAACCAGGGCGCGCCTGAAGGTGCTGATATCCGCGACTGCACCGGCCTCGTCGCCACGCCTGGCCTCGTCGATGCGCGTGTCCATATCGGCGAACCCGGCGGCGAACATCGCGAGACGATCGCCTCGGCAAGCCGGGCGGCGGCAGCCGGCGGTGTCACCTCGATCATCATGATGCCGGACACCGATCCCGTCCTCGACGACATCGCGCTCGTCGAATTCGTCAAGAAGACGGCGCGCGATACCGCCGCGGTCAACGTCTATCCGGCCGCCGCCATCACCAAGGGCCTTGCCGGCGAGGAGATGACGGAGATCGGCCTGTTGATGCAGGCGGGCGCCGTCGCCTTCACCGATGCCCATTCCAGCGTCCACGACACGCAGGTGCTGCGCCGGATCATGACCTATGCGCGGGAATTCGGCGCCGTCATCTGCTGCGAAACGCGTGACAAATATCTCGGCGCCAACGGCGTCATGCATGAGGGGCTTTTCGCCAGTTGGCTCGGGCTCTCCGGCATTCCAAGGGAAGCCGAACTCATCCCGCTCGAACGCGATCTCAGGATCGCGGAGCTGACACGCGGCCGTTATCATGCCGCGATGATCTCGGTGCCGCAATCGGTCGAGGCGATCGAACGCGCCCGCAGCCGCGGCGCCAAGGTGACCTCAGGCATCTCGATCAACAATCTGGCGCTCAACGAAAACGACATCGGCGAATACCGCAGCTTCTTCAAGCTCTATCCGCCACTGCGCCCGGAAGACGATCGGGTGGCGATGGTCGAGGCGCTGGCAAGCGGCGCGATCGACATCATCGTCTCCTCGCACGACCCGCAGGACGTCGATACCAAGCGCCTGCCCTTCGGCGAGGCTGAAGACGGTGCGGTCGGGCTGGAAACCATGCTGGCGGCGGCTCTCAGGCTGCACCATGGCGGCCAGGTGAGCCTGATGCGCCTGATCGACGCCATGTCCACCCGCCCGGCCGAGATTTTCGGCCTCGCCGCCGGCACGCTGAAGCCGGGGGCGGCGGCCGATATCGCGCTCATCGATCTCGATGAGCCTTGGCTTGTCGCCAAAGACATGCTTCTCTCCCGCTCGAAGAACACGCCGTTCGAAGATGCGCGCTTCAGCGGGCGGGCAATCGCGACATATGTCTCGGGAAAGCTTGTCCACGCACTCTAGGAAACGGCATACTGGGGATAGGCCACGGAGGGGCTGAGGCGGCATATGTTATCCAATCTCATGTCATGGCAGATCACGCTGCCGGTCGCGCTTGCCGCCGCCGTCATCGGTTATCTCTTCGGCTCCATTCCTTTCGGCCTGATCCTCACCCGCGCCGCCGGCCTCGGCGACGTGCGCAGCATCGGCTCCGGCAATATCGGCGCGACGAATGTGCTGAGAACCGGAAACCGCAAGCTTGCGGCGGCGACGCTGCTGCTCGATGCGCTGAAGGCATCGGCAGCGGCCTGGGTCGTCGGTTATTTCCTCGGTGAGGAGGCTGCGATCATCGCCGGTTTCTTCGCTTTCATCGGCCACCTCTTCCCGGTCTGGATCGGCTTCAAGGGCGGCAAGGGCGTCGCCACCTATATCGGCACCCTGCTCGGCGTCGCGCCGATCATGGTCGTGCTCTTTGCCGCCATCTGGCTGGCCGTCGCCTTCACCACCCGCTACTCCTCGCTGTCGGCGCTGGTTGCCATGCTTGTCATTCCGGTTGCGCTGTGGATACTGGGCAATGAAAAGGTTGCAGCCGTCATGGCGATCATGACGCTGATCTCCTACTGGAAGCACCGGGCGAACATCTCCCGCCTGATGGGCGGTACGGAAAGCAAGATCGGGGCGAAGGGATAATGGATGCGCTGAGCGCGGGACCAAAAGGCACTGTGCTGAGCGAACGGCAGAGAATTGCCTGGCTGCGCCTGATCCGCTCCGACAATATCGGCCCGGCGACCTTTCGCGACCTCATCAATCATTTCGGTTCGGCCGAGGCAGCGCTTGCGGCGCTGCCGGAGCTTTCGGCGCGTGGCGGCGCCACGCGGGCAATCCGCATCGCCAGCGAGGCCGAGGCGCATCGGGAGCTGGAGGCGGCGCATCGCTTCGGCGCCCGCTTCGTCGGCATCGGCGAGCCGGACTATCCGCAGGCGCTGAAGCAGATCGACGGCGCGCCGCCGCTGCTGGCCGTCAAAGGCGCGCTTGCCGCCGCCAAACGGCCGGCCGTCGGCATCGTCGGTTCGCGCAACGCCTCGATCGCCGGCGCCAAGTTCGCCGCGATGGTGGCGCGCGACTGCGGCCGGGCTGGATATACCGTGGTCTCGGGCCTGGCGCGCGGCATCGACACATCGGCCCACCGGGCAAGCCTCGATACCGGCACGATCGCGGCGCTTGCCGGCGGTCTCGACCAGCCCTACCCGCCGGAGAATATCGGCCTGCTCGAGGAGATAACCGGCGGCAACGGCCTGGCGGTCAGCGAGATGCCTTTCGGCTGGGAGCCCCGCGCCCGCGATTTCCCGCGCCGCAACCGGCTGATCGCCGGCATCGCGCTCGGCCTCGTGGTCGTCGAAGCGGCAACGCGCTCGGGATCGCTGATCACCGCACGGCTTGCCGGCGAATTCGGCCGGCTGGTGTTTGCCGTGCCCGGCTCACCGCTCGATCCGCGCTGCCATGGCACCAACGGCCTGCTGAAGGACGGGGCTTCGATCGTCACCACACCGGCCGATGTCGTCGAATCCTTGGCGCCGCTGGCGCAATTCGAGCTGTTCCCGTCGTCGATGGCCGAGGAACCGCCGCGTGACGGCGGGGCAATGACGATGCCGCCCGGCGATACGGATCGCAACCGCATCATCGATGCGCTCGGGCCGACGCCGGTCGAGATCGACGATATTATCCGCCATACCGGGCTCTCGGCATCGGCGGTCTATCTCATCCTGCTGGAGCTCGACATCGCAGGCAGGCTGCACCGGCATCAGGGCGGTCTCATCTCGCTTTCCGACTGAGGCTTGCACGATACGAGCGGGCCGCTTTACAGCAGCTGCAAGACGTAAAATTGTAGCAAACCCCTTGACCGCAGCGATTTCCCTGTCCATGTCGGAGGGCCGGTATCCATGTTGCGGTGTGTGTTGCGCTGGCTTCAACGCTGGCGTCGTTTCCTTTTTTAGAGAATCATCATGAATGTTGTAGTGGTGGAATCGCCTGCCAAGGCCAAGACGATCAACAAGTATCTGGGTTCGGGATACAAAGTGCTCGCCTCCTTCGGCCATGTGCGCGATCTGCCTGCCAAGGATGGCTCGGTCCTCCCCGATCAGGATTTCGAAATGCTTTGGGAGGTCGACGGGGCCTCGGCCAAGCGGATGAAGGACATCGCCGACGCGGTGAAATCCTCTGACGGCCTGTTTCTCGCGACCGACCCGGATCGCGAAGGCGAAGCGATTTCCTGGCACGTCCTCGACATGCTGAACAAGAAGCGGGTGCTGAACGGCAAGCCGGTCAAGCGCGTCGTCTTCAACGCGATCACCAAGAAGGCGGTGCTCGACGCGATGGCCGATCCGCGCGACATCGACGTGCCGCTGGTCGACGCCTATCTCGCCCGCCGCGCCCTCGACTATCTCGTCGGCTTCAATCTTTCCCCCGTGCTGTGGCGCAAGCTGCCCGGCGCGCGCTCGGCCGGCCGCGTGCAGTCTGTGGCGCTTCGCCTGGTCTGCGACCGCGAATCCGAGATCGAGCGCTTCATTTCGGAAGAATACTGGAACATCTCGGCGCTGCTGAAGACGCCGCGCGGCGACGAGTTCGAGGCAAGACTGGTTTCGGCAAGCGGCAAACGGCTGCCGCCCCGCGCGATCGGCAACGGCGAGGATGCAGGCCGGCTGAAGGCCTTGCTGGACGGTGCGAGCTATGTCGTCGACACGGTCGAGGCGAAACCGGTCAAGCGCAACCCGGGACCGCCATTTACGACTTCGACTTTGCAGCAGGCCGCCTCCTCCAATCTCGGCTTCTCCGCCTCGCGCACCATGCAGATCGCCCAGAAGCTTTATGAAGGCGTCGATATCGGCGGCGAGACCGTCGGTCTTATCACCTATATGCGAACCGATGGCGTGCAGATGGCGCCCGAGGCGATCGATGCTGCGCGCCGCGCCATCGTCGATCAGTTCGGCGAGCGTTACATGCCTGAAAAGGCGCGCTTCTATTCCACCAAGGCCAAGAACGCCCAGGAGGCGCACGAGGCGATCCGCCCGACCGATTTCTACCGCTCGCCCGACCGCGTGCGCCAATTCCTCGATGCCGACCAGATCCGGCTCTATGACCTGATCTGGAAGCGCGGCATCGCCAGCCAGATGGCCTCGGCCGAAATCGAGCGCACGACGGCTGAAATCACCGCCGACAACAAGGGCGAGAAGGCCGGCCTGCGCGCCGTCGGCTCGGTCATCCGCTTCGACGGCTTCATCGCTGCCTATACCGATCAGAAGGAAGACGGCGAGCAGAGTGACGACGGCGACGAGGATGGCCGCCTGCCGGAGATCAATGCGCGCGAGACGCTCGCCAAGCAGAAGATCAATTCGACCCAGCATTTCACCGAGCCGCCGCCGCGCTATTCGGAAGCCTCGCTGATCAAGAAGATGGAAGAGCTCGGCATCGGCCGCCCCTCCACCTATGCGGCGACGCTGGCGACGCTGCGCGACCGCGACTATGTGACGATCGACAAGCGCAAGCTGATCCCGCAGGCCAAGGGCCGTCTGGTGACGGCTTTCCTCGAAAGCTTCTTCACCAAATATGTCGAATACGACTTCACCGCCGATCTCGAGGAAAAGCTCGATCGGATTTCCGCCGGCGAGCTGAACTGGAAGCAGGTGCTGCGCGATTTCTGGAAGGATTTCTTCGCCCAGATCGAAGACACCAAGGAACTGCGCGTCACCAATGTGCTCGATTCGCTGAACGAGGCGCTGGCGCCGCTGGTCTTCCCGAAGCGGGAGGACGGCAGCGATCCCCGGATCTGTCAGGTTTGCGGCACCGGCAACCTGTCGCTGAAGCTCGGCAAATACGGCGCCTTCGTTGGCTGCTCGAACTATCCGGAATGCAATTACACCCGCCAGCTCTCCTCCGAAAACGGCGGAGAGGCGGATGGTGCCGCGCTCAACGAGCCGAAGAACCTCGGCACCGATCCGACGACCGGCGAGGAACTGACGCTGCGTTCCGGCCGTTTCGGCCCCTATATCCAGCGCGGCGACGGCAAGGAAGCCAAGCGCGCTTCGCTGCCGAAGGGCTGGAAGCCTGAGGATATCGACTATGAAAAGGCGATGGCTTTGATTTCGCTGCCGCGCGATATCGGCAAACATCCTGAATCCGGCAAGATGATCTCGTCGGGCATCGGCCGCTACGGGCCGTTCCTTCTGCATGACGGTTCCTATGCCAATCTGGAAACGATCGAGGACGTGTTCTCGGTCGGCCTCAACCGCGCCGTGACCGTCATTGCCGAAAAGGCAAACCAGGCGCCTGGCCGGGGTTCGCGCGGCACGCCGGCGGCGCTGAAGACGCTCGGCGATCATCCCGATGGCGGCGCCATCACCGTTCGCGACGGCAAGTACGGGCCTTACGTCAACTGGGGCAAGGTCAACGCCACCTTGCCGAAGGGCAAGGATCCGCAGGCAATCACCGTCGAGGAGGCGCTCGCGCTGATCACGGAGAAGGCCGGCAAAGCGCCAGCCGGCAAAACGAGCAAGGCGAAAGCCAAGCCGAAGGCGGCGGCCGCCGAAGCCAAGACCACCAAGACGGCGGCCAAGCCGAAGGCAACGAAGGCGAAAGCGCCCGCGAAATCGAAAAAGAGCTGACGTGAGCAGAATACCGCGCGACAGAACGAACCCCGCGGGCAAGCGCCCGGGCAAGATCGGCCGTGCCGGCAAGGATGCTCCGGCCGTCGAGCCGCTGAACATTGTCCATGGCGCGCTGCCGTCGCGCGAGGTGATCCTGCGCTTCATCGCCGATCATCCGCAGAAAGCTTCCAAGCGTGAACTCGCCAAGGCTTTCGGCCTGAAGGGCGACAACCGCGTCGAGCTCAAGCACATGCTGCAGGAGCTCGAGCAGGAAGGCATGCTGCAGAAGAACCGCAAGTCGCTGATCCGTCCCGGCGCGCTGCCGCCGGTCACCGTTCTCGATATCACCACGCGCGACAAGGACGGCGATCTGATCGGCCGGCCGGCGGAATGGCCTGAGGATCAGGGTGTCGCGCCCGCCGTCGCCATCCGCCAGCAATCGCCGGCCGGCCGCCAGGGCAAGGGCAAGGCGCCCGTCGCCGGCCTCGGCGACCGTATTCTGGCGAAGATTTTCCCGGCCGTCGATCGCGGCGGACCGGCCTATACGGCGCGGATCATCAAGGTAATCGACAAGCGCCGCGGCGCCTCGATGGGCGTTTTCCGCGCCGCACCCGGCGGTGGCGGCCGGCTGCTGCCGATCGAGCGGCGCGGCGAGGAAATGGTGATCGATCCAGACTTCACCGGCGGCGCCACGGATGGCGACTTGGTCGAGATTGAAGTCGCCCGCCTCGGCCGCTTCGGCCTGCCGCGCGCCAAGGTGCTTTCCGTCGTCGGTTCGGTCGGCTCGGAAAAGGCGATCTCGATGATCGCCATTCATGCGCATGGCATTCCGCATGTCTTCCCGCCTGCCGTTATCGCCGAGGCGGAGGAGGCAAAGCCCGCCACCATGTCGCATCGCGAGGACTGGCGCGACGTGCCGCTGATCACCATCGATCCGGCCGATGCCAAGGATCACGACGACGCTGTCTATGCCGAACTCGACCCCTCGCCCGACAATCCCGGCGGCGTCATCGTCACCGTCGCGATTGCCGACGTCTCCTGGTATGTCCGCCCCAAGTCGCCGCTCGACCGTGAGGCGCTGAAGCGCGGCAACTCGGTTTATTTCCCGGATCGCGTCGTGCCGATGCTGCCGGAGCGCATCTCCAACGATCTCTGCTCGCTGAAGGAAGGCGTCGACCGGCCGGCGCTTGCCGTGCGCATGAGCTTCTCCGGCGAAGGCCGCAAGATCGGCCACACGTTTCATCGCATCATGATGAAGAGCGCGGCTAAGCTCTCCTATCAGCAGGCGCAGGCGGCGATCGACGGCAAGCCGGACGATAAGACCGGGCCGATGCTCGAGCCGATCCTGAAGCCGCTCTGGCACGCCTATGAGGTGATGAAGCGCGGACGCGACCGGCGCCAGCCGCTGGAACTCGACATGCCGGAGCGCAAGATCCTGCTGAAACCCGACGGCACCGTCGATCGGGTCCACGTGCCGCCGCGACTCGACGCGCACAAGCTGATCGAGGAGATGATGATCCAGGCGAACGTCGCAGCCGCCGAGACCC
Source organism: Rhizobium ecuadorense (assembly GCF_001187535.1). Classification (GTDB taxonomy): domain Bacteria; phylum Pseudomonadota; class Alphaproteobacteria; order Rhizobiales; family Rhizobiaceae; genus Rhizobium; species Rhizobium ecuadorense. The sequence goes on along the minus strand of NZ_LFIO01001107.1, from coordinate 329,820 downwards.
TGGAAAAGAAACGTCAGCCGCTGATCTACCGCATCCATGACGGCCCGACGCTTGCCAAGCAGGAAATCCTGCGCGAATTCCTGGCGACGCTCGGCATCCCCCTTGCCAAGGGCGGCAATATGCGCGCCAACAATTTCAACGGCATTCTGGCAAAGGCGGACGGCACGCCGCACCAGACCATGGTCAACGAGATGGTGCTGCGCTCGCAGAGCCAGGCGATCTACGGCCCGGAGAATATCGGCCATTTCGGCCTCAACCTGATGAAATACGCGCATTTCACCTCACCGATCCGCCGTTACGCCGACCTCATCGTGCATCGCGCCCTCGTCGGCTCGCTCGGCTTCGGCGACGGCGGCATCACGACTGAGGAAGAGGCTGTTCTCGACGATATCGCTGCCGAAATCTCGACCTTCGAGCGCCGGGCGATGGCAGCCGAACGCGAGACGGTCGACCGGCTGATCGCGCATCATCTCAGCGGCCGCGTCGGCGAGGAATTTGCCGGGCGGGTCTCGGGCGTTACGAAATCCGGGCTTTTTATCGCCCTGCCGGAGTATGGCGCCGACGGTTTCGTTCCAATATCCACGCTCGGCACCGATTATTTCATCTATGACGAGGCGCATCAGGCGCTCTCGGGTGAAAGAACGGGGCTCGGCTATCGCCTTGGCGACAACGTCACGGTGAAGCTTGCCGAAGCGATCCCGCTTGCCGGCGCGCTGCGCTTCGAGATGATCAGCGAGGGCCGCGAGATGCCGACGGCGGCGCGCTCCTTCCACAAGGCGGGGCGCCGCGACAGGGGCCAGGTCCGCAAGAAGCCCGGAACGCGGCCGCCGCGCGGGCGGCGTTAGGGTATTCTGCGAAACTGCATCGGGCATGCATCACAGGCCCATGCTTTCGGCCTAAAAGAGGAACTTACCATGGGCACATCGACCGATCCGACCGTGCGCTACGGCGATAGGCCGGAGACCGAGCGGCCGCTGGGGCGTTCCATCATGCGCGGGCTGATGAACCGTTGCCCGGCCTGCGGCAGCGGCAAACTTTTCCGCGCCTTCCTGAAGCCGGTCGATCATTGCGCGTCCTGCGGCGAGGCGATGCATCATCAACGCGCCGACGACCTGCCGCCCTATATCGTCATCCTCGTTCTCGGCCATGTCGTGGTCGGTGGCTATATGCTGACGGACCTGACTTTCGTGCTGCCGGTATGGGCGCATATTGCCATCTGGGCGCCGATCACCGTCATCACCGCGCTTGCCTCGATCCAGCCGATCAAGGGCGGCGTCATCGGCCTGCAATGGGCGCTGCGCATGCACGGTTTCGGCGGCGAGAGCGACGGACCTGATGATTATGACATTGCCGGACGCCCGGATTGAGCGCCTTCACCTTCCAGACATATTTGACGTGTAGTGCCAGCGCTCCACCGACCACCACCTGAATGCGGCAGCCGACGATCCTCAACGACCCGACATGGTAAGCATTTCTTGGCCGAACGGGCTTTACATTCCGCAGATGGTCCCTCACATCGGAAAATACTGCGAAGCGGCATCCGTCACCCGGATTTGGCACGTCTGTGTCTATCTATTCGACGGGAACCGGCCGATTCGCTCGCGCAGCTTTCTAAGGATGGATAAATGTCTCAGCCGAGAAACGGCACACCGGGCGATGTCGAGGAAATCCATTGGCCTTCTCTGGTGGCAGCCGTCTCGTCCATATCGGCCGTCGGCATAGCAATCGGCCTCGGACTCCCGCTTCTCAGCATCATCCTGGAAAAACGCGGCATCTCGTCCACCCTGATCGGGCTCAACACAGCGATGGCAGGAGTCGCGGCGATGGCCGCCGCGCCCATCACCACCAAGCTCGCCCATAAATACGGCGTTGCGCCGACCATGCTCTGGGCGGTGCTGATTTCGGCACTGAGCGCACTCGGTTTCTATTATGCCGAGGATTTCTGGATGTGGTTTCCGCTGCGCTTCGCCTTCCACGGGGCAACGACGACGCTGTTCATCCTCTCCGAATTCTGGATCAACGCCGCCTCGCCGCCGTCCAAACGCGGCTTCGTGCTCGGCATCTATGCGACCGTGCTTTCGCTCGGGTTCGCAGCCGGGCCGCTGCTGTTTTCGATCCTCGGCAGCGACGGCATCTTCCCTTTCCTGATCGGCGCCAGTGCCATCCTGCTTGCCGCCATTCCGATCTTCATCGCCCGCGACGAAAGCCCTGTGCTCGAGGAAAAACCGGAGCTGCATTTCATGCGCTACGTTTTCCTGGTTCCGACGGCGACGGCGGCGGTTTTCATCTTCGGCGCGGTCGAAGCCGGCGGTCTGTCGCTCTTCCCGATCTTTGCGGTGCGCGCCCATTTCACCGAATCACAGGCAGCGCTTCTGCTCACCATGATGGGCGTCGGCAACATCATCTTCCAGATCCCGCTCGGCCTGCTCTCCGACCGCATCTCCGACAAGCGGCCGCTTCTGGCCGGCATGGCGCTGATGGGCTTCATCGGCTCGATGCTGCTGCCCCTGCTGCTCGACAACTGGCTGCTGATGGCCGGGCTCCTGCTTTTCTGGGGCGGCTGTGTCTCCGGTCTCTATACGGTCGGCCTCAGCCATCTCGGCTCGCGGCTGACGGGTTCCGATCTTGCCGCGGCCAATGCCGCCTTCGTCTTCTGTTATGCGATGGGAACCGTGGCCGGGCCGCAGGCGATCGGCGCAGCGATCGATGTCGCCGGAAATAACGGTTTTGCCTGGGCAATTGCCGCCTTCTTCGGCTTTTACGCCCTACTTTCCGGCATCAGACTGATGTTCATTCGAAAACGGACTTGACTTTTCGGGCGGGATTCGTAGTTTCGCGCCAGAATTTGCCGTGGAGCCCATCCGGCTTCCACGGCTTTCATTTTCTTAAAGGCAGGACGACCATGGCCAAGGCTACAACAATCAAGATCAAGCTGCTGTCGACAGCCGACACCGGTTTCTTCTACGTCACGACCAAGAACAGCCGTACGATGACGGACAAGATGACGAAGACGAAGTACGACCCGATTGCTAAGAAGCATGTCGAGTTCAAGGAAACCAAGATCAAGTAATCACTTGATCTGCGGATTTCGCAAAAAGCGCGCGCCCTCGGGTTGCGCGTTTTTTATTGCCCGAAATGCCCTCCTTGAAGATGATAGCGCAAACAGAAAAACGCCGCCCTTCCATCTTCGGGAAGTGGCGGCGTTTTCTTGAAAGGGGGTCGGCCAGCATGCAAAACGGCACGAGGAACCGCTATAACTTGCCTACTAGCCGACCGACCCCACGACCCAGGAGATGCGGCGGACCTGAGCATCATGGGGTATCGACAACTCCTCAGCGGGAGCGCTTCTCTTATGAGCCGATAATTTGCGCAAAAATGAAAGAAAATCAACAAATTCTTAATGATGATTTTTGCGGACTTGATTCTATGGTTAAAAGTGCAGTTTTGGTACATACAAAGATTTATCGACTCTGCTTAGGGATGAAGCCTAGACGTCGACCCACCGAAGAAATTCGACAATATAGCTTAATAACTTACACCTCCCCTTCCCCTAGGTGAGGTGAGGCTGCGGCACTCTATTTTCCCCAATCGGCAGACAGCGCTTTTTATAGTGGCAATTTCATTTTTAGCTATGGCCGGGCGCTTCCAAAACTATCGGGCAGCGGCACATCCGCAGCAAAGACGAAAATCCTTTTTTGGGCTATTTGATCGCAAACTTTTCACGCCACGCTGTGCGGGCGAGCATTAAAAATGTGTAACAATCCGCTTACCACGGTGGAAAACCCATAAACGGCACATAAGGCGGCAGATGATTCGTCAGGCGGCCGCAGCGACGACGCGATTGCGGCCGGTGTTCTTGGCTTCGTAAAGCGCAAGATCCGCCTGCTTCATCAGCTGATCGGGGGTCAGCACCGAGCCGATACGCGAGGCGATGCCGAAGGACGCGGTAACGTTCAGCGCCTCTCCCGAATGTTTCAGCCGGAAGGGCGCACTTTCGACGGCCGCGCGCAGGCGCTCGGCGACAGTGGCGGCAATTTCCGGCGAGGTATCCGGCATGACGACGACGAACTCCTCTCCGCCGTAGCGGCAGGCGAGGTCGGCGCCGCGGATGGTCGAGCGGACGCGATTGGCAAATTCCCGCAGCACTTCGTCGCCGCCGTCGTGGCCATAGGTGTCGTTCACCTGCTTGAAGCGGTCGATATCGGTGATCAGCACCGAGAGCGGCCGGCCCCGCGCCATCGAACGGTTGAAGAGCACGTTCAGGTGATTGTCGAGATAACGCCGGTTATAAAGCCCGGTCAGCGGATCGGTCACGGCCAGCTCGATCGTCTGCTTGACGCTGGCGCGCAGGCGGTCGTTGCAGCGCTTGCGGCGGATCTGCGTCAGGCTGCGGGCAACCAGCTCGTTGGGATCGACCGGGCGAATGATGTAGTCGTTGACGCCGAGATCGAGCGCCCGCACGACCATCTCGTCGGCACCCTGCTCGGTAATGATCAGGATCGGCAGAAAGCGCGTGCGCTCCAGCGAGCGCAACTGCGAGCAGAGGCGCAGCGGATCGTAATCGTCGAAATTGGCGTTGACGATGACGAGATCGAACGGGCTTTCAGCCGCTTCGAAGAGGGCTGCCTGCGGATCGGAAAGGGCAAGCACGTCGGCAACGGGCTTCAGCGCCTTGATGATGCGCTCCTGCGAATTGGCGCGGCCGTCGACGAGCAGGATCTGGCCGGTCTCGTCGGCGCGGCCCTCGCCTGCCCGCATGAGGTCGTCGATGCCCATCGTATGGGCAGTGTCGGCGCGGATGCGCAGCTCATCGCTCAACGTCTTCAACCGCAGCAGGCTCTTCACCCGGGAGATCAGCTGCAGATCATTGACCGGCTTGGTGAGGAAATCGTCGGCGCCGGCCTTCAGGCCGCGGACGCGATCGGCCGGCTGATCAAGTGCCGTGACCATGACGACAGGAATATGGGCGGTCTTGCGGCTGGCCTTCAGCCGCTCGCAGACCTCGAAACCGTCTATGCCGGGCATCATGATATCGAGGAGGATGAGATCGACCTGGTTGCGCTCGCAGATCGCCAGCGCCGTGTAACCGTCGGCTGCGGTCATCACGTCGAAATACTCCGCAAGCAGCCGTGCTTCGAGCAGCTTCACGTTGGCCGGAATATCGTCAACCACCAGTATTCGCGCAGTCATAATCGTCTTTCCGATGCGTCAGGCATCGCCCAGATAGGTCTTGATCGTCTCAATGAATTTCGGAACCGAGATAGGCTTGGAAACATAGGCCTCGCAGCCGCCCTGGCGGATCCGCTCCTCGTCGCCCTTCATCGCGAATGCCGTGACGGCGATGACGGGAATCACGTGCAACTCGTCGTCTTCCTTCAGCCATTTGGTGACTTCGAGGCCCGAGACCTCGGGAAGCTGAATATCCATCAGAATGAGGTCGGGGCGATGCTTGCGCGCCAGATCCAGCGCTTCCATGCCATTTCTGGTCTGGATCGTCGTATAACCGGACGCCTCGATGAGGTCGCGAAAGAGCTTCATGTTGAGCTCGTTATCTTCTACAATCATCACCTGTTTGGGCATGACAAGCTGTCCCTACGTCCGTTCGCGCAGCGGTTGGTCCCCATGAGAAAGGCACATGCGGACAATGGCTCCGTGAAACCGATAGCGCACGCTAGCGGCATTTGGTTGAAGAAAAGGTAACTTACCCCTCGAAATGCAAAGCAACTTCAAGACTTCGAAACAACAGGCCGCCGACCCGCACGCGACCGCGATCGCCGTGCTCGGCTGGCTTGCCGACGATCCCGACATGTTCGGCCGCTTCCTTGCGCTGACGGGCGTGACTCCCGGCCAGGTGCGCAGCGCCGTCAACGATCCCGGCTTCCTCGCCGGCATGATGGATTTCCTGATGAACCACGAACCGACGGCGATGGCTTTCTGCGCGGCGAGCGGCATCAGCCCGGAGACGGTGACCGCCGCCTGGCAGCATTTCTCCTCGCCCGGCCTCGATTCCGGGGAATACTGACGGTGACCGGCGTAAGAGAATTCGATATCTCGCATATCCGGCTCGGCGAAAGGCCGCTGATCGTCTGCGACGTCGACGATGTCGTGCTGCAATTCATCGGCCCGTTCCAGCTTTTCCTGCAAAGCCAGGGTCATGCATTTCTGCCGCGCTCGTTCCGGCTCCACGGCAACATCGTCTCGCAGGCCGATGGCGCGGAGATCGAGGACCAGCAGGTCAGCCGGCTGATCGAGGAATTTTTCGAGGCGCAGGAGCAGTGGCAGACGCCGCTCGACCGCGTCGTCGAAACGCTCGGCCGGCTTTCGCAAGCCGCCGACGTGCTTTTCCTGACGGCCATGCAGCCGCGGTTCCAGGACCAGCGCCGCCGCCTGCTCGACCGGATCGGCCTGCTTTTTCCGCTGCTTGCCAGCGAAGAGCCCAAGGGGCCGATCGTTCACGCATTGCATGCCAGCCGCTCCCTTCCCGTCGTCTTCATCGATGATATGGCGCGCAATCTGCATTCCGTCAGGGACCATGTTGCCGATTGCCTGCTGATTCACCTGATGCCCGATTCGCCCGTCCATCGTTTCGCGCCGGCCGCCGCCGACGACATCACCCGCGTGAGCGACTGGGCGCATGCGGCCGCGCTGATCGAGGCGCATTTCCTTGCCGGCGCGTTCAACCCCGCAGCTCCAGCCGCATGAGCGGACGGCCATCCTTGCGCCGCGCCACCGTCTCGAAACCGGCCGCATCGAAGATCGCCGTCGAGCCGATGCAGAGGGTCACCGATTTCGACTGCTTCACATGATCGATCGGACAGGCTTCGAGCAACCGCGCGCCCTGGCACCGCGCATGATCGATCGCTAGGGAAAGCAGGCGACGGCTCATTCCCCTGCCGCGTAAGCTCGGCAGCAGGAAGAAGCAGCTGACGGCCCAGATCGACGGATCGTATGCATCGCCCTCCTCCAGCGGCCGCGAGACTGTGCGCGGCGAATTGAACTGCGGCACGTCATGGCGCGGCCCGACCTGCACCCAGGCGACCGGGGCGCCGTCGGCATAACAGAGAATGCCCGGCGGCGGCCCGGCCTTGATCCGGTCGTGCATATGCAGCTTGCGCTCATCGGCCGCCATCTTCGTTCTTACCGCATGCGGCAGGCGCAGCGCGACGCACCAGCAATTATAGAAGGCACCCTGCGGCCCGAACAGGGTTTCGAAATCGTCCCAGCGTTCTGCCGTTACCGGCTCGAAACGAAGATCGTTATCCAAAGCAAAGCTCCCGGCCTCTCTTGAGACTCGGAAGCTTAGGGCGTAATGTCGCGGCGTTCAATCTTTGTTCTCATGATGACGCCCGCGCCCGACAAGACACCCGGCTTCTGTCGCGACTGCCTTGCCGAGCAGAAGGGCGAGGCGCGCCGCTGCGTGTCCTGCGGCAGCCCGCGGCTGGTACGCCATCGAGAGCTCTACGCATTGACGCTGGCGCATATCGATTGCGACGCCTTCTATGCGGCCGTCGAGAAACGCGACAATCCTGAACTTGCCGACAAGCCGGTGATCATCGGTGGCGGCAAACGCGGCGTCGTCTCCACCGCTTGCTATATCGCCCGCATCCACGGGGTGCGTTCGGCGATGCCGATGTTCAAGGCGCTGGAAGCGTGCCCCGAAGCGATCGTCATTCGTCCCGACATGGAGAAATATGCCCGGGTCGGACGGCAGGTGCGCGCCATGATGCAGGATCTGACGCCGCTGGTGCAGCCGCTGTCGATCGACGAGGCCTTCCTGGAGCTAGGCGGCACCGAGAGGCTGCATCACGACCCGCCGGCCCGCACGCTCGCCAAATTCGCCCGCCGGGTCGAAAAGGAAATCGGCATCAGCGTTTCGGTCGGGCTTTCCTATTGCAAATTCCTCGCCAAGGTCGCCTCTGACCTGCAGAAACCGCGTGGCTTTTCCGTCATCGGCCGCGAAGAAGCCGTCGAGTTCCTGGCGCCGCGTCCGGTCACCACGATCTGGGGCGTCGGCAAGGCCTTTGCGGCGACGCTGGAGGCGGATGGCATCCGCACCATCGGCCAGTTGCAGCAGATGGAGGAGAACGATCTGATGCGCCGTTACGGCAGCATCGGCCAGCGGCTCGCCCGGCTGTCGCGCGGGATCGACGACCGTGAAGTGCATCTCAACGATGCGGCCAAGAGCGTTTCATCCGAGACCACCTTCTTCGAAGACATCTGGCGTTATGACGATCTGGTCCCGATCCTGCGCGATCTTTCGGAAAAGGTCGCCTGGCGGCTGAAGAAAAACGACATCGCCGGCCAGACCGTGGTCCTGAAGATGAAGACCGCAGACTTCAAGATACGGACGCGCAACCGCAAGCTCGAAGACCCGACCCAGCTTACCGACCGGATCTTTCGCATCGGGCTCGAGCTTCTCGAAAAGGAGACCGACGGCACGAAGTTCCGGCTGCTCGGCATCGGCGTCAGCGATCTCGGCGATGCCGCACGCGCCGATCCGCCCGACCTCATCGACCGGCAGTCGGGGCGGCGGGCGGCGGCCGAAGCGGCGATGGACAAGCTGCGCGACAAGTTCGGCAAGAACACTGTCGAAACCGGCTACACCTTCGGCAGCGGCAAGCGCGATCACTAAAGCGTGAGCCGTGCGCGCCGCGCGGCCTATAAAATCTTCCTTAAACTTCGTCCCATAATGTGCCGGCTAGTATTGCGTATGGTTGGCTATCATGTTCTCGCGTCTTGTCTTCGGCCTCGGCTTGCTGTCGGCCACCGCACTCGTGCACCCTGCTCTTGCGGCGGATGCGCGCACGCTGCAGATCATCGTCTCGAAGGACAAGCAGTCGCTTGCGGTCTATGACGGCACCGAGGTCGTCGCGACGTCGAAAGTCTCGACCGGCAAGGACGGGCACACGACGCCGAGCGGCATCTTCTCGGTGCTGGAAAAGCAGAAATACCACGAATCCAATCTCTACTCGAACGCGCCGATGCCCTTCATGCAAAGGCTGACATGGTCGGGAATTGCGCTGCACGAATCCAATTCCGTGCCGCGTTATCCGGCGTCGCATGGCTGCGTGCGCATGCCCGGAACTTTTGCAAAAAAGCTTTACGGGATGACCGAGCCCGGCATTCCCGTCATCATCAGCGACGGCGAAGTGGTGCCGCAGCCGATCGACCATCCGACTCTTTTCCATCCGCAGGGGCCGACGCCGATGCTGCTGCTTTCGGATGTCGAACTGCGGCCCTCGATGCCCGACAGCGCGGGGACACCGGTGCAGGTGGCGATGAACGACACGGCTGCGATGCCGATGCCGGCAGCGCCGCTGGTAGCCGCGCCCGAAGCCGAACCGCCGTCCGAGCCGATCAGCATGCTGATCGCCCGCCGCACGCTGCGCGAGACGGTGATCGACATCCAGACACTTCTCAACCAGCTCGGCTTTTCCGCCGGCGATCCGGACGGCTTGCTCGGGCCGTCGACCGTGCAGGCGATCAAGTCTTTCAAGACGCTGCGGCCGGCGGAATTTGCCGGCGACAGGAGCCTGGTCTCCGACACGCTACTCAAATCCGTCTATGCGGCGACCGGCAAGGGTGAACCGCCGAACGGCGTCATCATGGTGCGCCAGGCGTTCAAGCCGATCTTCGAAGCCCCGGTGACGATTGCCGATCCCGGACTGGCGCTCGGCACGCATTTCTTCACGCTGCATGCACTCGATGAAAATGCCGGTACGGCGGATTGGCTCGGCATCACGCTCCAAAACAATCTCTCCCGCGAGACGATGAAACGGCTCGGCGTCACCAATCAGGAAAGCTCAATCGTCAGCGGCAGGCCGATCGCCCGGTCGCTCAGCCGCATCACGATCCCCGACGAGACCCGCCGCAGGATCGAGGCGCTGATCGCGCCCGGCTCGACGCTGACGATCTCCGATACCGGCCTCGGCCGGGAGACCGGCGAAGGCACGGATTTCATCACCATCACAAGGGGTTGATGATCCCTAGGGCGATTAACCATCGCCCGGGATAAACCATCGCCCGTGGCGATAACCATCACCCGGGGTGATATGCGTCACTTAAGGTGAGGCGCATCACTTCTAGACAAGCTCGACATCGACGACGCCGGGGGCGGCGCGAAGCGCGGCGGCGATCTCAGGGGTGATGCGGTATTTCTCCGCCAGCGCCACTTCCACCTCGCGTTTGCCATCCTCCTTGATGACGATGAAGGAAACGAGGCCGTCGCCCTTGGCGTTGAGATGGCCGGCGACCATCTTCAGCGGCCCGGAATCTCTGACATAGACGCGCAACGCCTTCTGCATCTGCAGCGATTTTTCCTCCAGCGACTGGATCGTCTGGATGCGCAGGCCGATGCCCTCCGGCCGCTCCTCCCCCGTCGCGGTCAGCACGAAGGATTTCCCCGACTCCAGCACGTCGCGATACTGGTTGAGCATTTCTGAAAACAGCACCGCCTCGAACTGGCCGGAGGAATCGGAAAAGACGATGATGCCCATCTTGTTGCCGGTGCGGGTCTTGCGCTCCTGCTTCGAAATGACGGTGCCGGCGAGGCGCGCATTGAAGGCGCCCTGTTTGATCGCCTGGGAAAATTCGGCAAAGGTCTGCACCCGCATCTTCTGCAGGAGGTTGTTGTAGGAATCGAGCGGATGTGCGGTGAGGTAGAAGCCCAGCACCTGAAATTCCTTGAGCAGCCGCTCGGAGGCAAGCCAGGGCGAAAACGGCGGCAGGGAAATTTTTTCAGGTCCCGAGGTCAGAGTGCTGCCGAATATGTCCGACTGGCCGCTCAGCTTGTTTTCCTGGGCGCGCTGGGCATAACCGAGGATGCGGTCGAGGCCGGCTGACAACTGGGCGCGGTCGGTGCCGAAACAATCGAAGGCGCCGGCAAAGATCAGGCTTTCGAGCACGCGGCGGTTGACTTGGCGCGGATCGATGCGCAGGCAAAAATCCTCGATGCCGGCAAAAGGCTTATCGCCACGCACCTCGACGATATGGTCGACGGCGGATTCGCCGACGCCCTTGAGGGCGGCCAACGCATAATAAATGCGGTTGTCGCCGGTCTGGAAATGGCGGAAGGAAGTCTGCACCGAGGGGGCGATCACCTCGATGCCGAGGCGCTTGGCATCCTGGCGGAAATCATTGACCTTTTCCGTGTTGGACATGTCGAGCGTCATCGAGGCGGCGAGGAATTCGACCGGATAATGCGCCTTCATATAGGCCGTCTGGTAGGAGACGATGGCGTAGGCGGCGGCATGCGACTTGTTGAAGCCGTAATTGGCGAACTTCGCCAGCAACTCGAAGATATTGTCGGCTTGCGGCTTCGATACGCCGTTCTTGACCGCGCCGACGACGAAGCGTTCGCGCTGCTGGTCCATCTCGGCCTTGATCTTTTTGCCCATGGCGCGGCGCAGAAGATCGGCTTCTCCAAGCGAGTAGCCGGACAGGACCTGGGCGATCTGCATCACCTGTTCCTGGTAAACGATGACGCCTTGGGTTTCCTTGAGCAGGTGGTCGATCATAGGATGGATCGATTCCAGCTCTTCGTCCCCGTGCTTGCGGGCATTGTAGGTCGGGATGTTTTCCATCGGACCCGGGCGGTAAAGCGCCACCAGTGCGATGATGTCCTCGATGCAGTCCGGCTTCATGCCGATCAGCGCCTTGCGCATGCCGGCGCTTTCCACCTGGAACACGCCGACCGTCTCACCGCGCGACAGCATTTCGTAGGTTATCTTGTCGTCCAGCGGAATGGCCGCGAGATCGACATTGATGCCGCGCTTGGCAACGAAATCGACGGCGACCTTCAGGACCGTCAGCGTCTTCAGGCCGAGGAAGTCGAATTTGACGAGGCCGGCCTGCTCCACCCACTTCATGTTGAACTGGGTGACAGGCATGTCGGAGCGCGGATCGCGGTACATCGGCACCAGCTTGGACAGCGGGCGGTCGCCGATGACGATGCCGGCGGCATGCGTCGAGGCATGCCGGTAAAGCCCCTCGATCTTCTGGGCAATGTCGAGCAGGCGCGCGACGACCGGCTCCTTCGCCGCCTCTTCCTGCAGCTTCGGCTCCTCCTCGATCGCTTTGGAGAGCGGCGTCGGATTGGCCGGATTGTTCGGCACCAGCTTGCAGATCTTGTCGACCTGGCCGTAGGGCATCTCAAGCACGCGGCCGACGTCGCGAAGGGCGGCGCGCGCCTGCAGCGAACCGAAGGTGATGATCTGCGCCACCTGCTCGCGGCCATACTTGGCCTGGACGTAGCGGATCACCTCTTCGCGGCGGTCCTGGCAGAAGTCGATGTCGAAGTCCGGCATCGAGACGCGTTCCGGATTGAGGAAGCGTTCGAAAAGCAGCGAAAACCGCAGCGGATCGACGTCGGTGATCGTCAAAGCGTAGGCGACCAGGGAACCAGCGCCGGAACCGCGGCCGGGACCGACCGGAATGTCATGCTGCTTGGCCCATTTGATGAAGTCGGCAACGATCAGGAAGTAACCGGGGAAACGCATGCGTTCGATGACGCTGAGTTCGAAATCCAGCCGCTCGCGATATTCCTTCTCCTCGTAACCCGGCGACATGCCGAGCGTTGCAAGCCGCATGTCCAGCCCTTCCACCGCCTGGCGGCGCAACTCGCTCGCCTCGGCGCGTTCGGCCTCCTCGGCATCGTCGGTCGCACCGGTGAAGCGCGGCAGGATCGGCTTTCGCGTCTTCAGCACGAAGGAACAGCGCCTGGCGATCTCGATCGTGTTCTCCAGCGCTTCCGGCAGATCGGCGAAGAGTTTGGCCATCTCGGCCCGGCTCTTCAGATAATGGTCCGGCGTCAGGCGAAAGCGGCTGTCGTCGGAGACGATGGCATTGTGGGCGACCGCCATCAGCGCATCATGGGCGTCGTAATCGTCGCGTGTCGGAAAGAAGGCCTCGTTGGTGGCAACCAGCGGCAGGTCATGGGCATAGGCAAGCGCGATGATCTTCTGCTCGTGACGTTTGTCGTAGGTGCCGTGCCGCTGCAATTCGACATAGAGCCGGTCGCCGAAAAGACGTTTCAGCGTCAGCAGCCGGGCCTCCCCTTGCGCGGGATGGCCCTCCCTGATCGCCGCGTCGACGGGCCCGGTCAGGGCGCCGGTCAGGGCGATCAGCCCTTCCGTGCCGGCTTCCTCCAGCCAGGAGGCACGGATATGGATAGACTGGTTGCTGTCGCCGCCGAGATAGGCGCGGCTGACGAGATCGACGAGCCGTTCGTAACCGGCATCCGTGGCAGCGAGAAGAACGATCGACGGCAGCTTGACCAGCGCCTGCTGGCCGCCGCGCTTTTCCGTTTCCAGCCCGTCTTCCATGTCGATCGAGACCTGGCAGCCGATGATCGGCTGCAGGCCGTCATCCATCGCCTTCTGGGAGAATTCCAGCGCGACGAACAGATTGTTGGTGTCGGTGATGGCGATCGCCGGCTGGCTGTCGCCGGTCGCCTTATATAGGATCTTCTTCAGCGGCAAGGCGCCTTCGAGAAGCGAATAGGCGGAGTGGACCCTCAGGTGGATGAAGCCCGGCGTGCCGCCGATCGCCTCACCCGTAGAACCCTTTGCCGTATCCGCCATGTCATGCCTTCCCAATCACCCGAATGAATCGAACGCATTGTCGGCATAGAGGGCGATGATGTCCAGAAGAAGTCCCGCGTCCGGACCGCATGATTGCCATGCGGTCCCCTGAAAACTTTAGATCGCCATGACGATGAGCGAGAAGCTGGCAACGAACATTGCGATGGAGGTGAATGCTGCGATATCACGGATCATGTCAGTCATTTGGCTCTCCTTTACTCGTTATGTTTTCAATTTGTTCGATGTATGTTCCATTGTCAACAGGAATCTTTTCCTTCTTTCTTGCGTTTGAAAAACCCGAAACGCGCATTGCGAATCGGCAGGCGGCAGCGAGCGATCCGATTGGGCGGCTCCTCCCCTTCCCGATCCGTGACGGTTCGGACACGCTGCCCGAGCGCCCGACCGCCTCTCACGGCGACCGCCTGTTTTTGGCTTCCGTTCTGTTTTTGTTCTTTACATGCCACAGCATCTTTGCCAGCATCCGGTCGAGAGGAGAACGGCATGTTCGACATTGCGATGCTCAATGAATTCGTCGTGGAGGCCAAGGCTGCGACCTATGTCGGCGGCGGCGTGGCGCGCGCGCCCTGCCGGCCGGGCGCTCACGATATCGGCTATGAGCGCGGCGACTGGCGCTATCTCGACAGTTATTTCGGCGGCACCGATTTCGCCGGACAGGAGGTTGTCTGGTTTGCCGGCGAACCCGTCTGGGTGATGAATTATTTCGGTTGGATCGTTGCGCCTGAGCTCATCGACGGCGCTGCCGCCGGTGCGGTGATCAAGGCGGCACTTTCAGCCATGTATCGGCAGGGACGCTTTCTCGGCGGCATGGAATTCGACCATCCGCTCGGCCGCTATCTCGATCGCAGCGAAGGGAACTGCGAGCGGTTCAGCGGCAATGAATGCATCATGGTCGACTTCAGGAAAGCCTATATGCTCGAATATCGCGGCGGATTGGTCGTCCCCTAATTTCAGTGTCAGAAGTCGACGACCTTGCCATCCGAGATCGTCACACGCCGATCCATGCGGCGGGCGAGCTCGTGATTGTGGGTGGCGATGAGGGCCGCGAGGCCGGACTGGCGCACCAGCGCCTCCAGCGCGTCGAAGACGTAACTTGCCGTTTCCGGGTCGAGATTGCCGGTCGGCTCATCGGCAAGAAGCAGGGTCGGTGCATTGGCGACGGCGCGGGCGATCGCCACGCGCTGCTGCTCGCCGCCGGAAAGCTCGCCGGGCCGATGGGCGCCGCGGTGGCCGATGCGCATATAATCGAGAAGCTGGCCGGCCCGCTCGCCGGCTTCCTTCCAGGACAGCCCGGCGATCAGTTGCGGCATCATGATGTTTTCGAGCGCGGAGAATTCCGGCAGCAGGTGGTGAAACTGGTAGACGAAGCCGATTTCACTGCGGCGGATCGCCGTGCGCTTCTCATCGCTCAGGCCATCACAGGCATGGCCGTTGATGTTGACCTCGCCGCCGTCCGGATGCTCCAGCAGGCCGGCGATATGCAGCAGGGTCGATTTGCCGGTGCCGGAGGGAGCGACAAGAGCGACGATCTCGCCCTTCGACATCGAAAAATCCGCGCCCTTCAGTATCGGGAGCAGCGTATCGCCCTGCCCGTAATGGCGCTCGACGCCGGTAAGCTTGAGAACGACGTTGCGTTTCATGAAGGCGGCATTCCTTATTCGTAGCGCAGGGCCTGCACCGGATCGAGCCTGGAGGCGCGCCAGGCGGGGAAGATGGTCGCGATGAAGGAGAGCGTCAGCGCCATGACGACGATCGAGATCGTTTCGCTGAGCTGCATCTCGGCCGGCAGCTGACTGAGGAAATAGACCTGCGGATTGAAGATCACCGTGCCTGAAATCCAGGAGAAGAACTGGCGGATGGATTCGATGTTGACGCAGACGAGGACGCCGAGCAGCACGCCGGCAACAGTGCCAACGATCCCGATCGCCGCCCCGGTCATGAAGAAGATGCGCATGATCGCGCCGGCGCTGGCGCCCATGGTGCGCAGAATGGCGATATCGCTGCTCTTGTCCTTCACGAGCATGATCAGGCCGGAGATGATGTTCAGCGCCGCCACCAGCACGATCAGCGTCAGGATCATGAACATGACGTTGCGCTCGACCTGCAACGCCGAGAAGAAGGTCTGATTGCGCTGGCGCCAGTCGGTGAGGTTGATCTGGCGGCCAGCCGCCTCTTCCACCTTCGGCCTCAAAGCGTCGATATCGTCGGGGTGATCGACGAAAAGCTCGATCGACTGCACCAATCCCTCGGCATTGAAATAAAGCTGCGCTTCCTCGAGCGGCATGAAGATGATCGAGGAATCATATTCCGACATGCCGATCTCGAAGAGGCCGGAGATCTTGTAGGACTTGACGCGCGGGCTGACGCCCATCGGCGTAATGTCACCATCCGGCGACGTCAGCGTGATAAGGTCGCCGACGCTCAGGCCGAGCTGGTTGGCCATGCCGGTGCCGATCAGCACGCCCTGCCCGGAGGCAAAACCGACCATGTCGCCGGATTTGATGTTCCCTGAGATTGTTTTGAGCTTGGTCAAGTCCTCGGCGCGGGCACCGCGCACCAGCGCGCCGGTGCTGCCGCCGGCCTGGGCGGAGGCGAGCACCTGGCCTTCCACCAAAGGCAGCGCCATCTTGACGCCGGGCACGGCAGCGAGCCTGCTGGAGAGGTCGGCGTAATCGGTGAAGGGGCCATCCGACGGCTGGACGATCATATGGCCGTTAATGCCGAGGATGCGCGAGACCAACTCGGTACGAAAGCCGTTCATCACGGCCATGACGATGATCAGCGTTGCAACGCCGAGCATGATGCCGACGAAGGAGAAGCCGGCAATCACCGAGATGAAGGCTTCCTTGCGCCGGGCGCGCAGATAGCGCCAGGCCACGAGGCGTTCGAAGGTGGAAAATGGCTTGCCAGCCGGACCCAAGCCGGATTTTGAACTCCGGTCCACTGCTGCCTCTGCCATTTCGCCTCCGTTTCCTTAAGCCACGAACCTGTTGATCGCCGCTTCGATGGTCATCGTTTCGCGGGCGCCGGTCTTGCGGTCCTTCACCTCGACTTCGCCGTTGGCGACCGCGCGCGGGCCGGCGATGATCTGGACGGGCACGCCGATCAGGTCGGCGGTCGCGAACTTCGTGCCGGCCCGGTCGTCGGTATCGTCGTAGAGCACATCCTTGCCGGCCTTGGTCAGCGCGGCATAGATCAGCTCGCAGGTATCGTCGCAGGCCTGATCGCCCGCCTTCATGTTGATCACCACGATATCGAAGGGCGCGACCGATGCCGGCCAGATGATTCCGTTGTCGTCATGCGATGCTTCGATGATGGCGGGAACAAGGCGTGTCGGGCCGATACCGTAGGAACCCATGTGAACGAAGTGTTCCTTGCCGTCAGGCCCCTGCACTTTCGCGCCCATCGCCTCGGAATATTTCGTGCCGAAATAGAAGATGTGACCGACCTCAATGCCGCGTGCCGACAGGCGGTCGCCTTCGGGAACGGCGTTGAAGGCCGCCTCGTCGTGCATTTCCGAGGTCGCCGCATAGAGCGAGGTCCACTTGTCGAAGATCGACTTCAGACCCTCGATGCTGTCGAAATCAGTGCGGTCGTCGGGAATATCGAAGCCGACGAAATCCTTGTGGCAGAAGACTTCGGATTCGCCGGTGTCGGCGAGGATGATGAATTCATGGCTGAGATTGCCGCCGATCGGGCCGGTGTCGGCACGCATCGGGATGGCGCGCAGGCCGAGCCGGTCGAAGGTTCTGAGGTAGGCGGCGAACATCTTGTTGTAGGAATGCTCCGCCCCTTCGCGCGTCAGATCGAAGGAATAGGCATCCTTCATCATGAATTCGCGCGAGCGCATGGTGCCGAAGCGCGGACGGATCTCGTCACGGAACTTCAGCTGGATGTGATAGAGATTGAGCGGCAGGTCCTTGTAGGACTTGACGGAGGAGCGGAAAATATCCGTCACCATCTCCTCGTTGGTGGGGCCATAGAGCATCGGCCGATCCTGCCGGTCCTTGATGCGCAGCATCTCCTTGCCATAGGCGTCGTAGCGGCCGCTTTCCTGCCAGAGTTCGGCCGACTGCAGGGTCGGCATCGACAGCTCGATGGCGCCGGCCCGGTTCTGCTCGTCGCGGATAATCGCGTTGACCTTGTCGAGCACGCGTTTGCCGAGCGGCAGCCAGGAATAGATGCCCTGCGACTGCTGGCGGATCATGCCGGCGCGCAGCATCAGCCGGTGGGAGACGATTTCCGCCTCCTTGGGGTTTTCCTTGAGGATGGGCATGAAATAACGGGACAGACGCATGGCGGATTCCGAAGCAGTTGAGATCCCGCAGCGGGCGGAATCGAAAGACAATGGTTAACGTCGGGAGGTTCATAGCCGCTTCGCGGCAGGAAGGAAACCCGCAACTGATGCCGGCAACCTCCCCGAAGCGCATGTACGCAGCCACAAAATGAAAGGGCGTCAAAAAGCGCGTGTTTATAAGGACTTGAACGAAAGTCCTGTCAACAGAAAAATTTTACTAGAGTGTAGCAAAAATGCAAAAAAAGCTGATGACAAAGCCCAATGTTTGAGCTAGCTTTAGCTCACAAAACAGGCAAGAGAGATAAATTCTTGCCAAATTCGCGGTCAAGTCTTGGGAGGATCAGATCTTAGGCGCGCTCGTCGCTGCCCCGGCAACGGTTACGGATCACGCGATACTTAAAACAAGGCTTCTGGCCTTGTTTTTTTTTGGCTTTTAGACTTCACCCTATCCTGGAAATCCGGCCAACTTCCGTAAGGGAATGATCCTCATTCCCTTACGCCAGCTCTTTGCCGCAATGGCATGACGCTGGTATGACGAAGTTCGCTTTTTAATAATATACATATGCCCAAAGTTTGGGCAAAAGCGGACCCTTAGTAAAAGCTCGGCCCGAGTTGTGGAAGAGCATCGAAGCCCCAGCCGAAATACGTGTCGCAGACATACCAGGTGCCGTAGATCAGAGCCGAAATCAGCGTCGTCAGCGAAAAGGTGAAGACGGCGCGAAAGCGGCTCGGCGCGCTCGGAACAGTGCCCAGCACGACGTCATTGTCCTCAGCCTGGGTGCGCAGGCCGATCGGCAGGACAGCGAAAAGCGTCATCCACCAGACGATGAAGTAGACGGCAAATCCCTGTAGAAAAATCTGGAGCATTGGGGTTCCCGATAGTGTCGCGCCGACGGACGCAACAGACGTTCTGTCACTTTGAGCTAGGCGCCCTTATACGGCGGAATGGCAGCCAACTCAAAGCGGATGATGCGCTTGAGCGCCTCGGGGGCATTCTGCCGCAGGGGGTCACGCCTGTTCGAGTTCGATCAGCGTGCCGAAAAAATCCTTGGGGTGCAGAAAAAGCACCGGCTTGCCATGCGCGCCGGTCTTCGGCCGGCCATCGCCGAGCACCCTCGCCCCGGCCGCAACCAGCCGGTCACGGGCGAGAATGATATCGTCCACCTCGTAGCAGATGTGGTGCATGCCGCCGGACGGGTTCTTTTCGAGGAAGGCTGCGATCGGCGAGGCTTCGCCAAGCGGCTGCAGCAATTCGACCTTGGTGTTCGGCAATTCGACGAAGACGACGGTGACTCCGTGTTCCGGCAGAGCCTGCGGCTGCGATACCGCAGCGCCCAGCGTGTCGCGATAGGCGGCCGTCGCCGCTGCCAGATCGGCAACGGCGATGGCGATGTGGTTTACCCGGCCGAGCATGGTCAGACCTTGGTGACGAAGGCGGTGACGACGGGCTTCTTGCCCCAGGCATGGTTGGCAGCGGCGCGGATCGCCCGGCGCACTGCCTCCTGCACCATGTCGATATCCTTGCGGCGGGCGCGCGGAATGCTTTCGATGGCGCTGATCGCCGCTTCGAAGAGCGTATCTTCCATCTCCTCGCCCTCGTCGTCAAAAACAGGCAGGCCGATCGAAACGAGATCGGGATCGCCGATGATGTCATAGCGAGCGTCGAGCACAACGCTGACCGCGACATGACCGACATAGGAGAGCTTCTTGCGCTCGCCGATCCCCATCTCGTCGAAATCGCCGATCAGGGTACCGTCCTTGTAGATGCGGCCATGCGGCGCCTCGCCGATCACCTCGACGGGACCGGGCGCCAGCCGCAGGATATCGCCGTTGCGCACACGCGGCACGATCGCGATGCCGGATTGCTCGGCAAGTTCCTTGTGCGCCGTCAGATGCGTCGCCTCGCCATGCACCGGCACGACGATCTTCGGCCGCGTCCACTCGTACATCCGCTGCAGCTCGTTGCGGCGGGGATGGCCGGAGACGTGAACCAGCGCCTCGCTATCGGTGATGATGTGCACGCCCTGCTCGACAAGGCCGTTCTTGATGTCCTGGATCGCCTTCTCGTTGCCGGGAATGGCGCGGGAGGAAAAGACGACGATATCACCTGCCGCAAAGGCCACATTGCGCATCTCGTCACGGGAGAGCTTGGCAAGCGCTGCCCGCGCCTCGCCCTGGCTGCCGGTCAGGATGACGACGACCTTGTCGCGCGGGATGTAGCCGTATTCCTCCTCGGAGATGAAAGGCTTCACGCCCTCCATCAGGCCGATATCCTGGGCGACGTCGACGACCCGCTTCAGCGAGCTGCCGAGCAGCAGCACTTCGCGGCCGGCCGCCTCGGCCGCTTCGGCAACGGTGCGGATGCGCCCGACATTCGACGAGAAGGTGGTGATCGCCACCCGGCCTTCGGCATTCTCGATGATCTTGCGCAGGCTTTCCGACACATCCTTTTCGGAGGGCGAGACGCCGTCGCGCAGCGCGTTGGTGGAATCGCACATCAGCGCCAGAACGCCCTCGTCGCCGAGCTGGCGGAACCGCGTCTCATCGGTCAGTGGGCCGAGCGAGGGCTCGTGGTCGATCTTCCAGTCGCCGGTATGGATGACGTTGCCGGCCGGCGTGCGGATCATCAGCGACATCGGCTCGGGGATCGAATGGTTGACGGCCACGCCTTCGATGCTGAAGGGGCCGACATTGATCGTGTCGCCTGCCTTGAACGGCGTCACCGGCACTTCGCCGATCCTCGCCTTCTCGAAATTGCGCTTGGCTTCGAGCAGGCCAGCGGTAAAGCCCGAGGCATAGACCGGCACGTTCAAGCCCGGCCAGAGATCGGCGAGCGCGCCATAATGATCTTCATGCGCATGGGTGATGATGATCGCCTTGAGGTTCTTGCGTTCACTGGCGAGGAAGCGGATATCGGGCAGCACGAGGTCGACGCCCGGCAGGTCGGGGCCGGGAAAGGTGACGCCGCAATCGACCATGATCCACTGGCGATGCTCGGGCGGGCCGTAGCCGTAAAGAGCGAGATTCATGCCGATCTCGCCAACGCCGCCCAGAGGCAGGAATACCAACTCGTCCTGTTTCGCCATAATTTTCGTTTTTTCCGCTATCCAAAAAACACATCACCGGCAGCAATGGGCATTATCCTGCCAGTGCCGGTATCGAGCATCAACAAGCCATTATCATCAATTCCGGCGAATTGTCCGGAAATCGATCGGTCCGGCAAATTCACCGTGATCTTTTCGCCGATGCCGCAGGCGATCGCGCGCCAGCGGGCGGTGATCTCGGCGATGCCGCGGCCCTGGTTCCATTGATCAAGCACCTCAGCCATCGCGGCGAAGAGATGGGCGAAGAGTTCCTCCGGCGACGCCGCGCTTGCATGCTGACGCAGGCAGGTGACGGGGTAGAGCGGATTATCCGGCATCACCGAGACATTGATACCAATGCCGACGATCAGCGCGTAGCGGCCATCGGGCAGCCGCTCGCCTTCGACGAGGATGCCGCAGGTCTTCTTTCGGCCGATGAGAATATCGTTCGGCCATTTGACCTCGAGCGGCTCGGAGCCCGGCGGCAGCACCTGGCGGATCGCCTGGTGCACGGCAACGGCAACAGCCAGCGGCAGAGAGCTCAGGCGCTCCATCGGCGCCGGGTCGATCAGCAGAAGAGAGGCATAGAGATTGCCGCGTTCGGAAACCCAGAGCCGGCCGCGGCGGCCGCGGCCGCCGGTCTGCCGTTCCGCCGTCACCCAGAGGTTGCCGCCATCGCCCGCCCGTGCCCGGGCGAGGCATTCGCTGTTGGTAGACGATGTTTCCGACAGAGCCTCATGCCGGAAATCGCCGAGCGATATCCGGCGCCGTCCGTCGGAAGCCATCAAAAGAGCGTCGCGGCGGCAAGCTCTGCCGCACCGCCGATCGGGCCGCCGATGAGGACATAGGCGGTGACGAAAAGACCGGAGAGACCGAAGACCAGACGCAACGAACCGGAGACGCGGGCGAATTCGCCGGTCGCCTCATCGAACCACATCAGCTTGATGACGCGCAGATAATAGTAAGCGCCGACGACCGAGGCGAGCACGCCGATGATGGCAAGCGCATACAGCTTGGCTTCGATGGCGGCGACGAAGACGAAATACTTGGCGAAGAAGCCGGCGAGCGGCGGAATGCCGGCAAGCGAGAACATCAGCGCCGTCAGCACCACGGCCATGAACGGGTTGGTGGTGGAAAGGCCGGCGAGATCGTTGACCTCCTCGACGACGGTGCCATCCTTGCGGCGCATCGACATGATGATCGCAAAGGTGCCGAGGGTCATGACCATATAGATGACCATGTAGAGCATGACACCGGAAACACCGGTCTGATTGCCGGCGGCAAGGCCGACCAGCGCATAGCCCATGTGGCCGATCGACGAATAGGCCATCAGCCGCTTGATGTTCTTCTGGCCGATCGCCGCAAAGGAACCGAGCAGCATCGAGGCGATCGAGATGAAGACGACGACCTGCTGCCAGTCCGCCAGAACCGGCTGGAAGGCGGTGATGACGATGCGGGTCATCATCGCCATGGCGGCAACCTTGGGGGCTGCGGCCAGGAAGGCGGTAACCGGCGTCGGCGCACCTTCATAAACATCCGGCGTCCACATATGGAAGGGAACGGCGGAGATCTTGAAAGCGATGCCGGCGAGGATGAAGACCAGGCCGAAGATCAGGCCGAGCGAACGCGCGCCCTCGACCGAAAGCGCTTGGGCGATCTCGGAAAAATGGGTGTGGCCAGTGAAGCCATAGACCAGCGACATGCCGTAGAGCAGCATGCCTGAAGAAAGCGCGCCGAGGACGAAATATTTCAGGCCGGCTTCGGTCGACTTCAGGCTGTCGCGGTTGATCGCGGCGACGACATAGAGCGCCAGCGACTGCAGTTCCAGCGCCAGATAGAGCGAGATCAGGTCGTTGGCCGAGATCATCAGCAGGATGCCGAGGGTCGCCAGCACCAGCAGAACCGGGAACTCGAACTTGTCGAGCTGATTTTCGCGGGCGTGGCCGATCGTCATGAACAGGGCGACCAGCGATCCGATGAGCGCCACCAGCTTCATGAAGCGCGAGAAGCCGTCGGCCATGTAGACGCCGCCATAGGCAAGGCCTTCTGCCGGCACGAAGAGCAGCCACAGGCCGGCGGCGAGCAGCAGCACGATGGCAAGGCCGGTGACGACGGGGCCCGACCGCTCGCCCGAGAAGACGCCGACCATCAACAGGACCAGGGCGCCGACCGCGAGGATCAGCTCCGGCGCGGAAAGATGCAGACTGAGGAGAATTGTTTCAGCGGTCATGTCCGATAAGTCCCGTCATCAATTCATAGACAGCGCAACATTCTGCGCTGCGTGCACGGCGGCCGTGTAGTTGTTGACCAGCAGATCCACCGAGGCGGCCGTCGCATCGAAGACGGGAGCCGGGTAAACGCCGAAGAGGATGGTCAATGCGACCAGCGGGTAGAGGATCAGTTGCTCCCGGGGAGAAAGATCGAGCAGCGCCTTCAGCTTTTCCTTCTCCAGCGCGCCGAAGATCACCCGGCGGTAAAGCCAGAGCGCATAGGCGGCCGAAAGGATGACGCCGGTGGCGGCAAAGAGCGCGACCCACGTGTTGACCCGGAAGACGCCCATCAGCGTCAGGAATTCGCCGATGAAACCGGAGGTGCCGGGAAGCCCGACATTGGCCATGGTGAAGACCATCATCGCCACCGCATATTTCGGCATGTTGTTGACGAGGCCGCCATAGGCGTTGATCTCGCGGGTGTGGGTGCGATCGTAGACGACGCCGACGCAGAGGAAGAGCGCGCCGGAGACGATGCCGTGCGACAGCATCTGGAAGATCGAGCCCTGAACACCCTGCATGTTGGCGGCGAAGATGCCCATGGTGACGTAGCCCATGTGCGCCACCGAGGAATAGGCGATCAGCTTTTTGATATCGTCCTGCATCATCGCCACCAGCGAGGTATAGATGATCGCAATGACCGACAGAGCGAAGACGAACGGCGCGAAATAGTCTGATGCGACCGGGAACATGCCAAGCGAGAAGCGGATCAGGCCGTAGCCGCCGAGCTTCAGGAGCACGCCGGCCAGGATTACCGAGCCTGCGGTCGGCGCCTGAACGTGGGCATCCGGAAGCCAGGTATGAACCGGCCACATCGGCATCTTCACCGCAAAGGAGGCGAAGAAGGCTAGCCATAGCCAGGTCTGCAGCGCCGGCGGGAATTTATAGGCGAGCAGCGCGGTAATGTCGGTCGTGCCGGCCTGCCAGTACATCGCCATGATGGCGAGCAGCATCAGCACCGAGCCGAGCAGCGTATAGAGGAAGAACTTGTAGCTCGCATAGACGCGATCCTTGCCACCCCAGACGCCGATGATCAGGAACATCGGAATGAGGCCCGCCTCGAAGAAGACGTAGAACAGCACGATATCGAGCGAGACGAAGACGCCGACCATCATCGTTTCCAGGATGAGGAAAGCGATCATGTATTCCTTCAGGCGCTTCTCGATCGAGAGCCAGCTCGCCAGCACGCAGAATGGCATGAGGAAGGTCGACAGGATGACGAACAGCATGGAGATGCCGTCGACGCCCAGGTGGTAGCCGATGCCGGTGCCGAGCCAGTCATGCTTCTCAACCATCTGGAAGCCCGGATTGGCATTGTCGAAACCGATCCAGATGACGAGCGAAACGACGAAGGTGAAGACGGTGGTGATCAGCGAGATTCCCAGCACGTTCTTGCGGCCGGCTTGGCTGTCGCCGTTCATCAGCAACAGGAACACCACGCCGACGAGCGGCAGGAAGGTGACCGTTGAAAGAATAGGCCAATCGGTCATCAGAAAGAACTCCCGAGCATCATCCAGGTAACGAGCGCCGCAATGCCGATCAGCATGGCGAAGGCGTAGTGATAGAGGTAACCGGTCTGCAGGCGGACAACACGGTCGGTAACGGCGACGACGCGGGCGGCGACACCGTTCGGGCCGTAGGTGTCGATGACGCCGACATCACCCTTCTTCCACAGGAAGCGGCCGAGCGCCTTAGCGGTGCGGACGAACAGGAAGTCGTAAAGCTCGTCGAAATACCACTTGTTCAGCAGGAACTGGTAGAGGACACGGTGCTGCCTGGCGAGGACGCGTGGCGTCTGCGGCGAGCGAATATACATGTACCAGGCGGTGACGAAGCCGAGCAGCATGGCGATGAAGGGGCTCAGGGCCACCAGCGCCGGCACGTGGTGGAACTCTTCGACGAGTTCGTTCTCGGCGCCGGTAAAGAGCGCCCCCTTCCAGAACTCGGCATATTCCTCGCCGTAGAACCGGCCTTCGAAGAAGTAGCCTGCGAGCACCGCGCCGACCGCCAGGAGATAAAGCGGCACCAGCATGACCTGCGGCGATTCGTGCACGTGATGCATCACCTCGTGCGAAGCGCGCGGCTTGCCGTAGAAGGTCATGAAGATCAGGCGCCAGGAATAGAAGCTCGTAAACAGAGCAGCGATGACCAGCAGCGAGAAGGCAAAGCCCGAGACCGGCGAATGCGATGCATAGGTCGCCTCGATGATCACGTCCTTGGAGAAGAAGCCGGCAAAGCCGATCGGCGTGAAGGGGATGCCGACGCCGGTGATCGCCAGCGTGCCGATGATCATCATCCGGAAGGTCCACTTGATGTGCGGCCGCAAGCCGCCCATGTAGCGCATGTCCTGCTCGCCATCGACGGCATGGATGACCGAGCCGGCGCAGAGGAAGAGCAGCGCCTTGAAGAAGGCATGCGTGAACAGATGGAAGATCGCCGCGCCATAGGCCCCTACCCCGAGCGCCACGAACATGTAGCCGAGCTGCGAGCAGGTGGAATAGGCGATGACGCGCTTGATGTCGTTCTGCACCAGGCCGACGGTTGCCGCGAAGAAGGCGGTGATCGCACCGATCACGGTGACGACGACGAGCGCATCCGGCGACAGTTCGAACAGCGGCGACATGCGGGCGACGAGGAAGACGCCGGCGGTGACCATGGTGGCGGCATGGATGAGGGCCGAAACCGGGGTCGGGCCTTCCATGGCGTCGGGCAGCCAGGTGTGCAGCAGGAACTGCGCCGACTTGCCCATGGCGCCCATGAACAGCAGCAGGCAGACGCCGGTCAGCGCATGCGCCTTGTCGAGCTGCATGCCGAAGAGGTTGAGGATCACCTCGCTCGCCTCGCCGCCGCCTTCATGCGGGGCGAAATTCGAGGCATTGGCGAAGATCGTGTCGAAATTGATCGAGCCGAACAACACGAAGACGCCGGCAATGCCGAGCACGAAGCCGAAGTCGCCGACGCGGTTGACGATGAAGGCTTTCATCGCCGCAGCTGTTGCCGAGGGCTTCTTGAACCAGAAGCCGATCAGCAGATAGGAGGCGAGACCGACGCCTTCCCAGCCGAAGAACATCTGCGCCAGGTTGTCGGCCGTCACCAGCATCAGCATGGCGAAGGTGAAGAGCGAGAGATAGGCGAAGAAGCGCGGGCGATGCGGATCGGTATGCATGTAGCCGATCGAATAGACGTGAACCAGCGTCGAGACCGTGTTGACGACGATCAGCATGACGGAGGTCAGCGTATCCACGCGCAGCGACCAGGAGACGTCGATGCCGCCGGACTGGATCCAGCGCAGCACCTCGACCTTAATCGGGCCGCCTTCGCCGTGGCCCATGCCGACGGTGAAGAAGACGTACCAAGAGAGGATGGCGGCGATGATCATCAGGCCGCTGGTGACATATTCCGAAGCCTTGGCGCCGATGGCGCGGCCGAACAGGCCGGCGACGATCGCACCGATCAAGGGAAGAAAGACGATAGCCTTATAGAGGAACATGAGCCACTCAGCCCTTCATCATATTGACGTCTTCGACCGCGATCGAGCCGCGGTTGCGGTAGAAGACAACGAGAATTGCAAGACCGATCGCCGCTTCGGCAGCCGCCACCGTCAGGATGAACAGCGCGAAGACCTGGCCGACGATGTCGTTCAGGAAGGAGGAGAAGGCGACCATGTTGATGTTGACGGAAAGCAGGATCAGTTCGACCGACATCAGGATGACGATGACGTTCTTCCGGTTCAGGAAGATGCCGAAGACGCCGAGCGTGAAGAGGATGGCGCTGACCGTCAGGTAGTGGGAAAGTCCGATGACCATGTTCTTTGTTCCTTGACCTGCCTTAGACGCCCTGCCCGGGCTTGACCGACACCACCTCGACGGCGGTGGCGGGCGTGCGGGCAACCTGCCTCGGGATATTCTGCCGCTTGATGTTGGTGCGGTGCCTCAGCGTCAGGACGATGGCGCCGATCATCGCGACCAGCAGCACCAGGCCGGCGATCTCGAAGAAATAGACGTAGTTGGTGTAGAGCACATCGCCGAGAGCGGCGGTATTGGTGCGCTCGCTGAGCGCCGGGATCGGCATGGCGACGGATTTGGCGATCTCGGGCGAGATGACGCTGCCGCCGATGACGACGATCAGTTCGGCTGCGAGAATGATCCCGATCAGCCCGCCGATCGGCGCATATTCGAGAACCCCTGCCCTGAGCTCGGTGAAGTCGATATCGAGCATCATCACCACGAAGAGGAAGAGCACGGCGACGGCGCCGACATAGACGACGAGCAGGATCATCGCCAGGAATTCGGCACCGAGCAGCAGGAAGAGGCCGGCCGCGTTGAAGAACACCAGGATCAGGAACAGAACCGAGTGAACCGGGTTCTTCGCCCAGATGACCATGAACGCCGACGCCACCGCGACAAAGGCGAAAAGATAGAAAAATAGAGCCTGCAGACCCATGTTGGTGCCTTTTTCATCTTCCCCCGGGCAGCCGGGAGTTTATCTGCCCGATAGAGCTTTGCGCGGCTGACCGGCAAAGCTCCTGTGCATATTGACCGCGGCCGGAGCAGCGAAGCCCCATCGCGGCATTTCAAAACCCAATCAGCGGTACGGCGAATCGATCGCGATATTGCGGGCGATTTCGCGCTCCCACCGGTCGCCGTTATCGAGAAGGCGCGCCTTGTCGAAATAGAGCTCTTCGCGGGTTTCCGTCGCAAATTCGAAATTCGGGCCTTCGACGATCGCATCGACCGGGCAGGCTTCCTGGCAGAAGCCGCAATAGATGCACTTCACCATGTCGATGTCGTAGCGCACCGTACGGCGGGTGCCGTCGTTGCGGCGCGGACCGGCCTCGATGGTGATGGCCTGAGCAGGACAGATCGCCTCGCAGAGTTTGCAGGCGATGCAGCGTTCTTCGCCGTTCGGATAACGACGCAACGCATGCTCACCGCGGAAACGCGGGGAAACCGGACCCTTTTCGAAGGGGTAGTTGATCGTTGCCTTCTGGCGGAAGAAATAGCGCATCGACAGAAAGAACGCGCCGACGAATTCCTTGAGAAACAGCGAGCTGATGGAGCCGGACAAGCTTGCCATCTTCAACCTCCAATTTTGCCGGAAACGAGAGAGGGCGTCATCAAGCCCATCCCATCAGCTTCAGCACGAATGCAACGATGATGACCATGGCGAGCGACAGCGGCAGGAAGACCTTCCAGCCGAGGCGCATGAGCTGGTCGTAGCGGTAGCGCGGGACGAAAGCCTTGACCATCGCGAACATGAAGAACACGAAGCAGGCCTTCAGCATGAACCAGATGATGCCCGGGACCCAGTTGAGGATCCAGATGTCGACCGGAGGCAGCCAGCCGCCGAGGAAGAGAATCGTCGTCAGTGAGCACATCAGGCAGACGGCCGCATATTCGCCGAGCATGAACATCATGTATGGCGAGGAGCCGTATTCGACCATGAAGCCGGCCACCAGTTCCGATTCGGCTTCCGGAAGGTCGAAGGGCGGACGGTTCGTTTCGGCCAGCGCCGAAATGAAGAAGATGATGAACATCGGGAAGAGCGACAGCCAGTGCCAGTCGAGGAACGACGCCGGCAGGCCGAGCATGGTGCCGAGGCCGGTATGCTGCGCATTGACGATATCGGTCAGGTTCAGCGAGCCCACGCAGAGAAGCACGGTGACGATGACGAAGCCGATCGAGACTTCATAGGACACCATCTGTGCGGCCGAGCGCAGCGCGCCCAGGAACGGATACTTCGAGTTCGAAGCCCAGCCGCCCATGATGATGCCGTAAACTTCGAGCGAGGAGATCGCGAAGATGTAGAGGATGCCGACATTGATGTTGGCAATCACCCATCCGTCGGCAAGCGGCACTACCGCCCAGGTGGACAGTGCGAGAAGCACCGTCACCAGCGGGGCAAGCAGGAACACCGCCTTGTTGGCGCCGGCCGGAATGATCGGCTCCTTGAAGACGAACTTCAGAAGGTCGGCGAAGGACTGGAACAGGCCGAAGGGGCCGACGACGTTGGGGCCGCGGCGCAGCTGCACGGCAGCCCAGATCTTGCGGTCGGCAAGCAGCACGTAGGCGATGAAGACGAGCAGGCAGACCAGAAGCAGCAGCGACTGACCGATCATGATGATCGCCGGCAAGACATAGGTCGAAAAGAAAGAATCCATAGTCCCCTGCCCTTACTCTGCCGCGACTTTGAAGTTGTTGCGGGCCAATGCCGAGCACTCCGCCATCACTGCCGAGGCACGCGCTATCGGGTTCGTCAAATAGAAGTCTTTCACCGGCGACGCAAACCCTGACTTGTTCATCTTGCCGGCTTTTTTCGCAACTGCGGCAATTTGGGCGCTATCGGTTTCGGCGATCTCGTCGATGGCGGCGAAATGCGGGAAAGCGGCATAGAGCTGGACGCGCAACTGGCTGAGCGAATCGAAGGGAAGCTTCTTGCCGAGCACGTCGGAAAGGGCGCGGATGATCGCCCAGTCCTCGCGGGCGTCACCCGGCGCAAAGCCTGCGCGATTGCCCATCTGGACCCGGCCTTCGGTGTTGACCCAGGTGCCGGACTTTTCGGTATAGGCTGCGGCCGGCAGGATGACGTCGGCATGATGAGCGCCGTTATCGCCGTGCGAACCGATATAGACGGTGAGCTTGGCCTTCTTGGCGGTGAAAGCGAGTTCGTCGGCGCCGAGCAGGAAGAGCACATCCATCGCCGTCAGCATTTCGGCGGCGTTGACGCCCTTGGCACCCGGCACGAAGCCGAGGTCGAGGCCACCGACGCGCGAGGCCGCGGTGTGGAGGACGGCAAAGCCGTTCCAGCCTTCGACGACCGCGCCGACCGAACCGGCAAGCTTGGCGGCACTGGCGAGAACGCCGGCGCCGTCGGTGCGCGACAGCGCGCCCTGGCCGATGATGATCATCGGCTTGGCGGCGTTCTTCAGCACGTCGGCGAAGGCGTGGGTGCCGTCGACCAGATCCTTCAGCGTGTCGGGACCGCCGCCGAGATAGTCATAGCTGTAGCGCAGTTCGCCCGGCTCGCCGATCACGCCGATCGGGAACTTGCCGCGGCGCCAGCGCTTGCGGATGCGGGTATTGAGGATGGCTGCCTCGAAGCGCGGATTGGCGCCGATGATCAGCAGCGCGTCGGCCTGGTCGATGCCCGAGATGGTCGGGTTGAAGAGGTAGCTTGCACGGCCGAGCGACGGATCGAGTGCCGCCCCATCCTGGCGACAGTCGAGGTTCTCGGAACCCAGCGACTTCACCAGTTCGGACAGTGCATACATTTCCTCGACGGAGGCAAGGTCGCCTGCGATCGCGCCGATCTTGTCGCCCGAAGTGGCGCCGACGGCTGCCTTGATGGCGCCGAAAGCCTCGGCCCAGGTGGCGGGCTGCAGGCGGCCGTCGCGGCGGACGTAAGGCCGGTCGAGGCGCTGGGTCTTCAGGCCGTCCCAGATGAAGCGGCTCTTGTCGGAGATCCACTCTTCGTTGATTGCCTCGTTGACGCGCGGCAGGATGCGCATGACTTCACGGCCGCGGGTATCGACGCGGATCGCCGAACCGACGGCATCCATGACGTCGATCGATTCGGTCTTGTTCAATTCCCAAGGGCGCGCGGTGAAGGCGAAGGGCTTGGAGGTCAGCGCACCCACCGGGCAAAGATCGACGACATTGCCCTGCAGCTCGGAGGTCATCGCCTGTTCGAGATAGGTGGTGATCTCGGCATCCTCGCCGCGGCCGATCAGGCCGAGTTCGGAAATGCCGGCAACCTCGGTGGTGAAGCGGACGCAGCGCGTGCAGTGGATGCAGCGGTTCATCACCGTCTTGACCAACGGGCCGATATACTTGTCTTCGACGGCGCGCTTGTCTTCCTGGTAGCGCGAGGTGTCGATGCCGAAGGCCATCGCCTGGTCCTGCAGGTCGCATTCGCCCCCCTGGTCGCAGATCGGGCAATCGAGCGGATGGTTGATCAGCAGGAATTCCATCACACCTTCGCGGGCCTTCTTGACCATCGGGGTGTTGGTGAAGACTTCCGGCAGTTCACCGTTCGGGCCGCCGCGGATGTCGCGTACGCTCATGGCGCAGGAAGCCTGCGGCTTCGGCGGGCCGCCCTTCACCTCGACAAGGCACATGCGGCAGTTGCCGGCAACCGACAGGCGCTCATGAAAGCAGAAGCGCGGAACTTCGGCGCCGGCATCCTCGCACGCCTGCAACAGCGTGTAATGATCCGGAACCTCGATTTCGTTGCCGTCAATCTTCAGTTTTGCCATCGTCGCTCAGTCCTGTTTCCCGTTTGCCTGATGACGGCAAACAAACCTATTTTTGCAACAGTCTCATTGCCAAGCCGGATCTTTCGTCCTGCCGACATTTGATGTCGCCCAAATTCTCTATCGCGTGTTCCAGGTCCGGAACCCGCACCGGCATCTGCAGCGTGAGGCCCCCGCCCGTCCGCCGATCTGCCCAACTTTTCCGGCCGATTGCACGGCCGGACAGTTCATTTCTTTCGGCGCGCCCGCCCGGCCAGAACTTTCGCCTGACCGGTCCAGTCGTCACGGCCGATTCGGCCGTTGAAGCCAAGCTCGGCGTCAAGTCGGGCAATGTCCTCGGCGCTCCAGCCGGCAATCTCGGCGAAGCTGCGTATGCCCTTGGCGTTCAACACCTGCTCCAGCTTCGGGCCGATGCCGGAAATCAGCTTCAGATCGTCGGCCTTTGCAGTCCGCGCTACCGGTTTTGCCTTGACGGCCGGCTTCGGCTGGCTTGCCGGTACCGGTGTGCTGACCGGTGTTACAACAGTCAGTTTCGGCCTTGCCGTCTTCTCGACGTCTGGCTTGGTCTCTGCCGCCGGCCGGTTCGCGGTCGCCGGCTTGGCGACAACCTTGACGGCAGGGCGAATATTCTCCGGCCGGATCTCGACGTCGGGCGCCAGTGCATCCGGCGGCGTGTCATCGAGGGCGGCGGCGACCTTGCCGGTGGTTTCCAGCGCGCTCTGGAAGGCGCCGAAGAAGGCGCCCGCCATCTGTGTCGAAAAACCGAAGCCGATCGCGGTTGCGGCGGCGAAGGCAGCGGCGGGATGCGCCATCAGCGGATGCACCGGCATCGCGCGTGCATTTTCCAGCATCTCGGCGGCAAGACGGCCGAAGCCCGCCGCGAAATCGGCGACGTCTTCCTTCTGTCCACTCTTCGATGCCTTGTCCGCCATGACTATTCAGCCGCCTCCAGAACCGCGCCGTGATCGAGTGCGCTTGCCGTATACTGGTCGATGCGCTTTTCGATCTCGGGACGGAAGTTACGGATCAGACCCTGCACCGGCCATGCGGCGGCGTCGCCGAGCGCGCAGATGGTGTGGCCTTCGATCTGCTTGGTCACCTGGAACAGCATGTCGATTTCGCGCTTCTGGGCATTGCCCTTGGCCATGCGCTCCATAACCCGCCACATCCAGCCGGTGCCTTCGCGGCAGGGCGTGCACTGGCCGCAGCTCTCATGCTTGAAGAAGGCGGAGATGCGGGCGATCGCCTTGATGACGTCGGTGGACTTGTCCATCACGATCGCGGCCGCCGTGCCGAAGGAGGAGCCGACGCCGCGCAGGCCGTCGAAATCCATCGGGCAGTCGATGATGTCCTTGGCCGGAACGATCGGGCAGGATGCGCCGCCCGGAATGACGGCAAGCAGATTGTCCCAGCCGCCGCGGATGCCGCCAGCATGGCGGTCCACCAGTTCGCGGAAGGTAATGCCCATTTCCTCTTCGACCGTGCACGGCTTGTTGACGTGGCCGGAGAGCATGAACAGCTTGGTGCCGACATTGTTCGGACGGCCGATGGCCGAGAACCAGCCGGCGCCGCGGCGCAAGATCGTCGGCGCGACCGCGATCGATTCGACGTTGTTGACTGTCGTCGGGCAGCCGTAGAGGCCCATATTGGCCGGGAAAGGCGGCTTCAGGCGCGGCTGACCCTTCTTGCCCTCGAGGCTTTCGAGCAGCGCGGTTTCCTCGCCGCAGATATAGGCGCCGGCGCCGTGATGGACGAAAATGTCCATGTCCCAGCCGAGCTTGTTGTTCTTACCGAGCAGGCCGTAATCATAACATTCGTCGATCGCCGCCTGCAGCGCTTCGCGCTCGCGGATATATTCGCCGCGCACATAGATATAGGCGGCATTGGCGCCCATGGCGAAGCTCGCGATGACGCAGCCTTCGATCAGCGTATGCGGATCGTGGCGCATGATGTCGCGGTCCTTGCAGGTGCCGGGCTCCGATTCGTCGGCATTGACGACGAGATAATGCGGGCGGCCGTCGCTTTCCTTCGGCATGAAGGACCATTTCAGGCCCGTCGGGAAGCCGGCGCCGCCGCGGCCGCGAAGACCCGACGCCTTCATCTCGTTGATGATCCAGTCGCGGCCCTTTTCGAGGATCTGCTTGGTGCCGTCCCAGTGGCCGCGGCTCATCGCGCCCTTCAGGGACTTGTCCTTGAGGCCGTAGATGTTGGTAAAGATGCGGTCTTTATCTTGTAACATGCTTCACCTCTTACCGCGGCTTCTTGCCGAAGACCTTGATATATTCCGCTTCGCCGCCCTTGGCGAGCGCCTTGGCCTGCTTGACCCAGTCGTCGCGCTCGATGCGGCCGCGGAAATTCAGGTAGCCGTCGACCCATTCGCGTTCGGCCTTCTTCCAGCCCGCGACCTGCGAGAAGGTGAAGATGCCGATTTCGTTCAACGTCGCCTCGATCTTCGGGCCGACGCCCGAGATCATCTTCAGATCATCCGGTGCGGCGGGCTTTTCGATGCCGGCCGGACGGTTCTTGTCGGTAAGCGCAGGCTTTGCCGCCGGGGCGGCTTCGGCCTTGACGGCGGGTGCCGGCTCGGCGGCCGCGGTGCCGGATACCGGCTGCTGTTCGGCAGCCTTGGCATTCTTTGCCGCGGCCTTCGGCGCCGTAGCCGGCGTCTTCAGCGCCGCATTGGTCTCGGCATCGGTGCTCTTCGGGCGGGCAGCCTCGGAGGGCGGAACCGGAGCGGCGTCGACCGGAGCCGACACGGTTTCGGCATCGGCCTTCTTGGCGCGCGTCCGTGTCTTCGGCTCTTCCGTCGTCAGTGAGGTCAGGCCGCCTTCAGGGGCCGAAAACACTCGGTCGATCTGGGTGCCCGGCTTGATGCTCGCGCCATTGCCGGCAGCGAAGCTGTCGATGATCTCTTCGAGACGCGCCGGCGTCAGGTCTTCATAGGTGTCCTTGCCGATCATCACCATCGGGGCGTTGACACAGGCGCCAAGACATTCGACCTCTTCCCAGGACAGCGTTCCCTCGGCATTGCGCTCGAAGGCATGGGCATGGATCTTGCTCTTGCAGACCGACATCAGCGCTTCCGAGCCGCGCAGCATGCAGGGCGTCGTGCCGCAGACCTGCACATGGGCGCGGGTGCCGACGGGGTGCAGCTGGAACTGCGTATAGAAGGTCGCGACCTCGAGCACTCTTATATAGG
Source organism: Rhizobium ecuadorense (assembly GCF_001187535.1). Classification (GTDB taxonomy): domain Bacteria; phylum Pseudomonadota; class Alphaproteobacteria; order Rhizobiales; family Rhizobiaceae; genus Rhizobium; species Rhizobium ecuadorense. The sequence continues at coordinate 295,122 of NZ_LFIO01001107.1, read as the reverse complement.
CCATGTCGAGCATGTCGGCGATCTTTTCGATCGCCGCGCGCGTGACCCAGCCATCCTGCTCCTGCGCCCGCATCAACAGCGGAATGACCGCCGATTGCTGGCGGCCGGCAGGGTATTTCTGGATCGTCTTGTCCGCCCAGACCGCATTTTCATCGCTGAAAGCGAATGCGGCAGGCTGAAATTGATCTTCGGCTAATCGACGAACGGACATTCTTCCTCACGCCTTGTCAGTTTAGGGTTCCACACCGCGAAGCGGTCAAAGACTGCATTTCGCAGGCATAGGCCGACTGGTCTTTCTGCATAAATACGACGAATTTGCTGCCATTCGGAATGGCAGCCTTGATCTGATAGCCCTTGGATAAAAGCTCGCCCATGGACGTTTTCGCCGCCGGCGGCGTCACTTCCTTATGCCCCAGCGGCGTGCCGAGCGTATCGGTCTCCTGGGCCGAAACCCCGGATGCCGCAAGAAGAAGTGCGACGACAAGCGGCAGACGCTGCATCAGCGGTCCACCTCGCCGAAGACGATGTCGAGCGAGCCGAGCACGGCTGCGACGTCGGCAAGCTGGTGGCCGCGGCACATGAAATCCATCGCCTGCAGATGCGCATAACCGGGCGCACGGATCTTGCAGCGATACGGTTTGTTGGAGCCGTCGGAGACCAGATAGACGCCGAACTCGCCCTTCGGCGCTTCGACGGCGGCGTAAACCTCGCCGGCCGGAACGTGGTAGCCTTCGGTATAGAGCTTGAAGTGGTGGATCAGCGCTTCCATCGAGCGCTTCATCTCGCCGCGCTTCGGCGGCACGACCTTGCCGTCGATCGACGAGAAGGGACCGGTCTTGGCATCCGACAGCAGGCGGTTGACGCATTGTTTCATGATGCGGATCGATTCGCGCATCTCGATCATGCGGATCAGGTAGCGGTCGTAATTGTCGCCGTTCTTGCCAATCGGAATGTCGAATTCGAGATCGGAATAACATTCGTAAGGCTGGGAGCGGCGCAGATCCCAGGCAGCGCCCGAACCGCGCACCATGACGCCGGAGAAGCCCCAGGCCCAGCAATCCTCCAGCGAGACGACGCCGATATCGACGTTGCGCTGCTTGAAGATGCGGTTACCGGTCAACAGATTGTCGATGTCGTCGAGCGCCTTGAGGAACGGATCGCACCAGTCGCCGATATCCTGGACGAGCTGTTCCGGCAGGTCCTGATGAACGCCGCCCGGACGGACGTACGCGGCGTGCATGCGCGAACCGCTGGCGCGCTCATAGAACACCATCAGCTTTTCACGCTCTTCGAAGCCCCAGAGCGGCGGCGTCAGCGCGCCGACGTCCATCGCCTGCGTCGTGACGTTCAGGAGATGCGAGAGGATACGGCCGATTTCCGAATAGAGAACGCGGATCAGCTGGCCGCGAATCGGAATGTCGATGCCGAGCAGCTTTTCCACGGCCAGCGCATAGGCATGCTCCTGGTTCATCGGCGCGACATAATCGAGGCGATCGAAATAGGGCACGGCCTGAAGGTAGGTCTTGGTCTCGATCAGCTTCTCGGTGCCGCGATGCAGCAGGCCGATATGCGGATCAACCCGCTCCACAATTTCGCCGTCAAGCTCCAGGACAAGACGAAGAACGCCATGCGCCGCCGGATGCTGCGGTCCGAAATTGATGTTGAAGTTGCGGACGTTATGTTCGGTCATGGCGATCAACTCGCTTAGAGTGAGTAGTGATTAGTGAGTAGTCGTTAGTTTTTCCGCTCACTATTCGTCAGCTTTCCTGTGCTGAACGCTTCGGATAAGCGATCCCAGCATCTTTCCAATTTCGTCGCATCGGTCGAGCAATTCGTCCAAGGCCAAGGCTTGAAGAAAGCCAATTCGTCCGGCGATGATCAAATGCGTCTCCAACTCTTTCAACGAGCCCTGAGCGATTTTGAGAAATTGGGCAAACGAGCCTCGATTTTCTCTTCCATATCCCTCCGCGATATTCGCGGCCACGGAAGCGGAAGATCGTCTAATCTGGCTGGTCATTCCATAGATCTCTTCCCGCGGGAAGGTTCTCGTCACCTCATAACAAACAACAGACAGCTCGATAGCAAATTGCCAGACTTTCAAATCACGATAGGAGCTGATTTTCCCGGTTGTCACCCAAATATCTGCCCACTACTCACTACCGACTAATCACTACTCACTGCTTCGCTTTCTCATCCCCCGGCAACACATACTCCGTCCCTTCCCAGGGCGACATGAAGTCGAAGTTGCGGAATTCCTGCTTCAGCTCAACCGGCTCGTAGACGACGCGCTTGGCGGCGTCGTCGTAGCGGACCTCGACGAAACCGGTGGTCGGAAAGTCCTTGCGCAGCGGATGGCCTTCGAAGCCGTAGTCGGTCAGGATGCGGCGCAGGTCCGGATGGCCGGTGAAGAGCACGCCGTACATGTCCCAGGTTTCGCGCTCGAACCAGTCGGCGCCGGGATGGACGGCGCAGGCCGAGGGAACCGGCGTATCTTCGTCGGTTGCGACCTTGACGCGGATGCGGACATTCTGCTTCGGCGACAGCAGGTGATAGACGACGTCGAAACGCAGCTCGCGCTGCGGCCAGTCGACGCCGCAAATATCGATCAGGTTGACGAAGCCGCATTTGGCGTCGTCACGCAGGAAGGTCAAAAGCGCGATCAGGTTTTCACCCGTCGTCGTCAGCGTCAGCTCGCCATACTTCATCTGCGATGCGGCGATCAGATTGCCGCGCGCTTCACCAAGGTAGGACGCAAGCTCAGTCAGGGCTTCACTCATATGCCTTGTCCTTAACCCTTAGCGTTCGATCGTGCCGGTGCGCCGGATCTTCTTCTGCAGCAGAAGCACGCCGTAGAGCAGCGCCTCCGCCGTGGGGGGACAGCCCGGGACGTAGATATCGATCGGCACGATGCGGTCGCAGCCGCGCACCACCGAATAGGAATAGTGATAGTAGCCGCCGCCATTGGCGCAGGAACCCATCGAGATGACGTAGCGCGGCTCGGGCATCTGGTCGTAGACCTTGCGCAGAGCCGGCGCCATCTTGTTGGTCAGCGTGCCGGCGACGATCATGACGTCGGACTGGCGCGGCGAGGCGCGCGGCGCAAAACCGAAGCGCTCGACGTCGTAACGCGGCATCGACAGCTGCATCATCTCGACAGCGCAGCAGGCCAGACCGAAGGTCATCCACATCAGCGAGCCGGTACGGGCCCAGTTGATCAGCTCGTCGGTCGAGGTGACGAGGAAACCCTTGTCGGCCAGCTCATTGTTGATCTCGCCGAAAAAGGCGTCGTTGCTGCCGATCGGCTTGCCTGTGGAGGGATCGATGATCCCCTTCGGCTGCGGGGCGACGAGCGGCTGATTGCTCACAGGGGCTACTCCCATTCCAGGGCTCCCTTTTTCCATTCATAGATAAAGCCGATGGTCAGCACGAAGAGGAAGACCATCATGGACCAGAAGCCAAACCAGCCGATGGCGCCGAAGGAAACGGCCCAGGGGAAGAGGAAGGCGACTTCCAGATCGAAGATGATGAAGAGGATCGACACAAGGTAGAAGCGGATGTCGAACTTCATGCGGGCGTCATCGAAAGCGTTGAAGCCGCATTCGTAGGCCGAGAGCTTTTCCGAATCGGGCGCTTTGAAAGCGACGGCGAACGGCGCAATGAGCAGCGCCAGGCCGATAACGAGCGCGATAGCGATGAAGATAGCGATCGGAATATAGGAACTGAGCAGTTCAGTCATCATGTTCATCCCTGCTTGCCGGAGGCGCCAGGCGGCACATTTGGGCAAATGCCCGGCAAGCGAACGTGCGTTGCAACAAAGCCGTGGTTAGCGCAGCCGAAGCCCCGGCGCAAGAGATTTACAGAGCCAATTCGACGCGTCGCGCGCGGACATTATCAAGCAGATGCAACGATGTCGCGACAAATCCGCGCAAGCCGTGTGAAGCTGCATGTCTGACCACTGGAAACTGCATGGCTTTGAGAAGAAATGGCGCGAGTGACGGGGCTCGAACCCGCGACCTCCGGCGTGACAGGCCGGCACTCTAACCAACTGAGCTACACCCGCAATTCATTTCAAGCAGTCCGGATGCCTTCGCACCCTCACCAAAACGGCTGCCCGTTTCGATGAGCGGCTAACTACGGGGTTCGCCATTTAGTGTCAAGCAGGTTTGGAGACAAAACCATGACAGTCGTTGAATTGTTTCGGCAAGGCCCATGCGGGGAGAATGAAAAGCCGGCAATTCCGTTGTTCGCCACGGCGCCGACGCCCGACCGAAGCTGCCGGCGCAGTCGAAGCCGACATGCCCCCTCCCCTTTATCCACAGCCTAGCGGCGCCCGATCGCCATCACAAGGAGCGGGACCACTACCAAAAAAATCAAAAATTCTTCACAAACACTCTTGCGGTTTTGCCGCGATCCGCATAGATCACGGCCACCAACGCGGCAGGCCGATCCGGCTTCGCTCGCGATGGGCGATTAGCTCAGTTGGTAGAGCGCCTCGTTTACACCGAGGATGTCGGGAGTTCGAGTCTCTCATCGCCCACCATTTTTCCCTTTAGTGCCAAATAGCAGCTTTCGCAGGCAGACGCCTCAGCTGCGTCGTCATGTAATTGGGATTCCAATTGGATCCAGTGGGACGTCCGGCAGGTCGCGATGCGGCGCGGCGCCTGAAAGCCAGCGCTCCACCAGAACGGACTACTCCGGCCGCCCCGCCACCTCCTATTGGGCGAATGGATGGGCGCGGGCAAAAGTGGGAGAATTCGCCGCCCGGAAAATCTCCGCGCTTGCTACACCTGGAGGTGTTCCATGAGGACTCTCTGCTCCGCATTGACGCTGTGCATCGCGGTCGCCCTTTATGCACCAAGCGCCAGATATGTCAGCCTGCCCGGATACGCCTTCAAGACGAATCCGCAATGCCAGCGCCACGAACCCAAGACGCGGTTTGACAGGCGGTGCGACTGGCCGAGAGTGGGCTTCAAGGACTTTACGCCCCCGCTGGTGACCGTGCTTGGGATCTGACGACCTTCTCAGCGTCTTTGCGAATCATCGTGGTCCAGTCGCGCTTGCCAGCCCGACGGCGTCCATCGCTTTTTGACTGCGACAGAGTTTCTGATCGTGACCAAGTGCCTTCGCTCAGACTTCCCACCAGACTCTATATAGCCCTTCGGAATCCCGAAATTGGTTGCGGGATTGAAATCATTGCATGATTTTTTCTGTCGACACCGCGCAAAGCTCGGCGAATTTCGGAATCCCGAAGCGGGGAATTTCGGGATTCCGAAGTGGCGTTCTAAAGCGCGTCGCGATCTTTCAGATTCGCTCCTCGCGCTTTAGCTCTTTGTTTTACGCCTGTCGTTGCCGCAAAACCGCTGCACACTTTGCGCGACATGCTTTAGAATCGTAACAGCCGGGCTCAGCGCCGACCATTCACCCCTTCGCCAATTCCTTCTCCACCGCCGAAACCAACCGCGAATCATCGGCCGTTACGTCAGGCGCGAATCGGGCAGCGATCTTGCCGTCGCGGCCGATCAGGAATTTTTCGAAGTTCCAGAGGATATCGTCCTCGTCGCCGCCCGATATGCCATGGGATTTCAGGCGCTCGCGCATCGGGCCGTCGCCTGTGGTCTTCACGCCCGATTTGGTCAGCTGCCGGTAGAGCGGGTGCTGGCTCTCGCCCTTGACCGAAATCTTCGAGAAAATCGGGAAGGTGACGTCATAGGTGCTGGTACAGAAATCGAGGATCTCGGCGTCGGTGCCGGGTTCCTGGCCCTTGAAATCGTTGGCGGGGAAAGCAGCGATGACGAAACCGCGTTCGCGCTTTTCGCCATAGAGCTTTTCCAGCCCTTCATATTGCGGCGTGAGCCCGCATTTCGAGGCGACGTTGACGACCAACAGCACCCTGCCCTTGTATTCGTTGAGCGTGGTCTCACGACCGTCCACTGACTTGACAGGGATATCCAGCACGTTGCCCGTCACGGGAACCTCCAATTTTGGTCGGAACATATCCGCCAAACTTAGCGATATCGCCGCCGTTGTCATCAGCGTCTGGATCAACTCGGCGTCAACAAGAGCCGGCGCAGGCTTGCGGCCGGCGCCGGACTCAAGCAGCTCAGGCGGGGGATGTTTCCTTCACGTCGTCGAGCAGGAAGTGCACGACGAGATAATCCGTCTTGTAATGGCGGCCGCTGTCGGACATGGATTCGACGCTGCCGCCGTCCTTCGGGTGCCAGGCGTGGTAATGGGGGTTGGTGGTGATCAGTGTGATGGCCTTGCCTTCCAGGGCTTCCTCGCCAAGCCGGAAGCGCATCTCGGCCAGCGGCCAGATCCGCTCGTAATCCGCCATGCTGATGCGCGCCTTCAGCGCCTTGCGATGCAGCGGTGCTTCGCCGGCCTCTGCGGGTGCTTCCAACATTACCTCCTCGGCTCCGTTGATGATGGCGTTGAACTCTTCAGGCCACATGCGTCTCATGAAATCGCTCCTCCCGGGGCTCTCGTCAGTCCACAGGTGAAACTTAGCGATTTGTTCGAAAGAAGCAAATTCCCGTCATGTGGTTGTCATCGAGGTCCGCTGCTCCTACGTTCCCCGCAGACCGCATCAGGGCCGTCAGACGCCCGCATTCCGAGATCAGAGATGAAGACACGTGAAGACAGGCAGGCGCTCCGGGCGAGCATGCCGCGCACCCCGCTCAGCGCCCATCATATGGAAAACGCCCGTCTGCTGCCCGATCGCGGCGAGCTGCTCTACCGCATCCCGAACGGTGGCATCGGCGTCGAAGTGGGCGCTGCCTTCGGCGAATATACGGCCGAGATCCTGGAAAAGAATCGCCCGGCGCAGCTCTACCTCATCGATCCCTGGTCGATGGATCGCTACAGCTCCGGCCTCGATGCGATCCATACGAAATTCGCGGCCGAGATCGAGGCCGGCCTGCTGCATCTGATGCAAGGCACATCGCTGGAGAAACTCGCCGAATTCGAGGACGATTTCCTCGACTGGGCCTATATCGACACCGATCATTCCTTCGAGCTCACCTGGCAGGAACTGCTGCTCTGCGAAAAGAAGGTGAAGCGGACGGGGCGCATCGCCGGGCATGATTTCTGCACCGGCAATACGGTCAAGCCGATCGTCTATGGCGTCGTCGAGGCGGTCACCAAATTCTGCAAGGATTACGGCTGGCAATTCGAATTCCTGACGGTCGAATCACATGCGCATTTTTCCTATTGCCTGAAGCGGCTCTGATCAGCTTTTGCCGGAATATTGCGCGTCGCTGACCTGCTCCATCCAGTCGACATGCCTGCCGTCCAGCGCCTCGTGAATGGCGATGTGCGTCATCGCCGTATCCGGGGCAGCGCCGTGCCAATGTTTTTCGCCCGGCGAAAACCACACCGTGTCGCCGGCGCGAATCTCGCTGATCTCACCGCCCCAGCTCTGGACGAGACCCCTGCCAGAGGTGACGATCAGCGTCTGGCCGAGCGGATGCGTATGCCAGGCGGTGCGGGCGCCGGGTTCGAAGGTGACGGAGGTTGCCCGCATCCGGGCCGGTTCGGGCGTCTCCATCAGCGGGTCCTGGCGAACGGCGCCGGTGAAATAGTCGGCCGGCGGCGTCATCGAGGGGCGAGAGCCGGCGGGTTTGATCTCCATGATCTTTCCTTTTCCATTCCATTGCGGTTGAAGCCTTGTCACCTGACGATATTTCATCGAGGCGACCGATCAAGGCCGGATCGGCAATTGCCGCATCCTCGCCCGGCTGATACGCCAATTTCTTTCATCACCTGGAGAATTTCTCATGAAACACCATGCTTTCGGCCGCATGCCCTTCACGATCACCAATGTCGGCTTCGGCGCCTGGCAGATCGGCGGCTCCTGGGGCGATATCAGCGAGGCGGATGGACGCGCGGCGCTGAATGCCGCGCTCGATGCCGGCATGACCTTCATCGATACGGCTGACGTTTATGGCGACGGCCGCTCGGAAAAGATCATCGCCGACGTGCTGAAGGCGCGCGGCGGCGAACGGCCGATGGTCGCCACAAAGGCGGGCCGCCGGCTCAACCCGCATGTTGCCGAAGGCTATACCAAGGCGAACCTCGAAGGCTTCATCGACCGCAGCCTTGCGAATCTTGCCGTCGACAGCCTCGACCTTGTGCAGCTTCACTGCCCGCCACGCGAGGTGTTTTATCAGCCGGAGGTCTTCGAAAGTCTCGATGCGCTGCAGAAGGCCGGCAAGATCAAGGGTTACGGCGTCAGCGTCGAAAAGGTCGAGGACGGGCTGAAAGCGATCGAATATCCGGGCGTCGTCAGCATCCAGATCATCTACAACATCTTCCGCCAGCGCCCCGACCACCTGTTCTTCCAGGAAGCGCGCCGCAGGAATGTGGCGATCATCGCCCGCGTGCCGCTGGCCAGCGGCCTTCTCTCCGGCAAGATTACCCGGGAGACCCACTTTGCCAGCGACGACCACCGCAACTTCAACCGCCACGGCGAAGCTTTCGATGTCGGCGAAACCTTTGCCGGCGTGCCCTTCGAGGTCGGCCTGCAGGCGGTGGAAGAGGTGCGCAAGCTGGTGCCCTCAGGCGCCACCATGGCCGCCTTTGCACTGCGCTGGATCCTGATGGCTGACGCCGTCACCGTCGTCATCCCCGGCGCCCGCAATGGCGAACAGGCAAGAGCCAATGCGGCCGCCGCCGATCTTGCGCCGCTGTCGGCCGATGTCATGGCGACGACACGCGAGATCTACGAGCGGCTGATCGCGCCGCATGTCCATCAGCGCTGGTAGGGTGCGGCTGCTTGTTTTTGAGGGCTGTGGCACGACGGAGAGCCGCCCCTCATCCGCCTGCCTGCACCTTCTCCCCGTAAACGGGGCGAAGGGGATATGCCGCAACCTCTCGGTTCCCCTCCTACCTCTCGCAAGGCACGTCCCCTCTCCCCGTTTTTCACGGGGAGAGGGTTAGGGTGAGGGGCTTTTCCCCCTCTATCGCAACTCAGTTCGTGGCGCTCAGTTCCACCGGGAAAAACAGCGTCTCGCCGGAGGAATCGCTGACGCCGTCATTGTCGGTGACGGCGTAGGGCTTGCCTGAGGCGTCGAAGGTGAAGCCTTCGAGCTTGTCGAGCACGTAGCCGTTGGTTGCGCTCTTGAGTTCGCCGAGGAAGTCGTGGGCTTCGGTCTTCTTGACGACCGGCAGTTCACCGCCGAGCTTGGCGGGCTTCAGCTCCGAGATCGCCACCTTGTAGAGCTTCTTCAGCTTCGCAGCATCGCCGACGAGGTTGTCGCGCTCGATGATGTAGACGCTGTCGCCCTGCGCCGAAATCTCCGACAGGCCGACCCAGCCGCTTTCCGTCTTGTCGAGCGGATAGCGCACGGCGCCCCATTCCTTCTTTTTCGGATTGTAGGAGACGAGCTTGACGAAGCCCTTCTCGTCGTCAGCCCACTCGCGCTGCACCGCCATCCAGAGCGTGGCGTCGTCGCCGGTGCCGATAATCGTCACCCCTTCGAAGCCGTAGCGGATTTCGTTGGCGGCAAGCTCCTTCGGCAGGGCGATCTCGGCCTTGATGTCGCCCTTGGCGTTGACGTTATAGAGGGCGTGCGGGACGAGACGTTCGCTGTAGCCTTCCGAGGCCAGCCAGAAAGAACCGTCGGCAGCCACCGCGATACCTTCGATGTCGAGCTTCTGGGCCGGGGCGCCGTCACGCTTGACGATCAGAGCGTCGGTGATGACAGCCGGCTTATTGCTGGCATCGATCGTGTATATCGTCGGCTGCGCGCCGAGAACGCTGTCGCTGACGGCATAAAGCATGCCTGGCTTGCCCGGCACGGCGGCAAGGCCCGAAAGGGCTGCAAAGCCGATCGGATTGCCGTCTTTGTCAGCAGAGACGATCTGCGGATAGGCTTTCTCGCCTTCCGAGCGCTGGTAGATCATCACATGCGAGCGTGCGCCGCCATCCTTGCCGAGGTCCAGTTCGTTGGCGGTGGCAAAAAGATTGCGCTGGGGAATGGCGATCCCGCCTTCCGGCGAAATGCCCGACGGCAGCAGTTGCACGAGTTCTGGATCGGCGCCGGTATCCTTATAGACGCCGACGACCGAGGCGCGCTCGGCGAGCAGGAAGAAATACTGCTCATCGCCGAATTTTGCCGCTTCGAGGCCTTCCGGCTCGACGCCCTTCGATCCCGAACGGCTTTCCGGATAGTGGCCGATATGGGCGACGGCGCGTTCGAAGGATGCGCCCGATTCGTAGAGAAGCTTGCCCGTCTTGTCGAAGATGGTGAAACCGCGCGAACCGCCCTGATAGTCGCCTTCATTGGCGACGACGAGGCGGTTGTCATCAAGCCATTTCGCGGCGTCGGGCTCACGCGGCACGCCCTTCAATTCGCCGGTGAATTTCAGGGCGCCGTCACGCTTGGTGTCGATGCCGGTGAGATCGACGCTGCCGGCGGAGAAATGCGTTTTCACCTGCGCCGTAGTGGCGTCGATGATGACGATCTCGTTGTTTTCCTGCAGCGTCAGGGCGATCTCGTTCAGGCCGTTGAAGGCGACGAATTCCGGCTCCGGATCTTCGGGCGCGACACCGGCGAGACCGGTCAGCGCCACGTGCTTGATGGTGGCGCAATCGACGGTGCCGTTCTTGACCTGGAAGACGACGAGATCGCCGGCCGGCATCTGCGGGATCTTGCCGTCATTGACCTCTTCGTCGCGCTCGTTTTCGATCGCGATGGCGCCGAGCGTCTTGTCCTTGTTGAGCGCGATCGAATCCGGCTGGCCGCCGAGATCGCAGCTGTTTTCGATCGTCCTCGTCGCCACGTCGACGATCGCCAGACGGCCCGAGGGCTTGGCCTTGCTTTCGGAGGTGTTGACGGCGACCAGTGCCTTGCCGGCGCTCGAGGTGACCGATGTCGGCTCGCCGTCCATCATCAGCGCGCCGCCTGATTTCGGGGCCTTGGCGTCGGTGATGTCGATGAAGCCGATCGCGCCGAGCGGGCTGTCGCTATAGATCAGCGTATTGCCGTCGTCGGTCGCGGTGATGATCTCGGCCGAGCTCGGCGACAGCTTGTCCTTGGCATCAGGCAGGTTCTGCGCGACCGGGAAGGACGCGATGCGGTTGAAGACCGGTTCAGCGGCGGCCGGGAAGGCAACGGAAGCGAGAAGCACGGCAGCAAGCGCTGCCTTGCGCGATGAAATGGTCATGAAATCCCCCATGTGTCGAATGGTCGAAACATGGGTTTTCTGCGGGAGCAGCATGACAGAGGCATGACAAAGGCGACATTTTGCGCCGGATCAGCTCAGGCGGGTTGCCGCTCCCTGCGCATCTCGTCGCGCATGATGAAGAGCGAGGCGGCAAGGATGAGGGCTGCTCCGAGCCAGAGGTAGCCCGCCGGCGCATAACCGAAGAACAGCCAGCCGGCGAGCACATTCAGCGGCAGCTTCAGATCGTCGAAGGGCTGGACGTAGGCGGCATCGGCTGCGGCATAGGCAAGCGTCAGGAAATACTGCGCGACGGCGGTCAGCAGCCCCGCCAGCAGGAACAAGGCAAGCGTTGCACCCGTCGGCACTGCAAAGCCCGCCGCCAGCGCCAGCCCGCCGTTTATCGGGGTCAGCAGCACGAGCAGCCAGACGGTGATCGTCTCCGGTCGCTCGATGCCCGTCAGGCTCTTGGTGATCAGCGACGAGGCGCCCCACAGCAGCGCCGAGAGCACCGGCAGCAGTGCTGCCCAGCCAAAGCCGTCCGACCATGGCTGCAGGATGATCATCGCGCCAGTGAAACCGGCCGCGGTCGCCGCCCAGCGGGCCGGACCGACGCGCTCGCCGAGGAAAAGCCGGGCGCCGAGAATGATGAAGAAGGGCGAGGTCATCACCAGTGCGATAGCCTGCCAGATCGGCACCGAAGCAAGGCCCGCCACCCAGGCCTCGACGCCGAGCGCGGCAAGCACGACGCGCGCGAGGTGACGCCAGGGATAGTGCGTGCGCATCGCCGCCAGGCCGAGCCTGCGAAGGAAGGGCAGCGAAAATGCGAAGGCGAAGCCATATTGCCAGAAGGCTGCCGAGGCCGAGGGAAAGGCAAGCTTCATCGTCAGCCATTGGGTGACGACGTTGAGCAGCGAAAAGGCGATGCCGGCAAGGACCATCCAGAGAGCACCGACAACGGCGCGGGACGGCTCTAGCGCAAGGGAATTCTGACTCATGTCTTTCATCCAAACCTACAGCGCCGCGCGTCCTTTCAGACGCGCAAAGGACGCTGTAGCACTTTGAATTGCTGCATAATTTCCTCCCTAAATCGATTCCGATTTAGGGAATTATGCAGGGACCAACATAAATCAGGACGCATGAGGCGACGGCACGCTGACGCCGGCAGTCCCCTGCCCGCACGCGGCCATGCTCATTCTCTTTCATCCGGACTATACCGTCGGCTCCGGAATCGCACCGGATCTGCTGACCTCTCCCGAGCGACAGCTCGGCAAAGCGCTCGCGGGCTCGGGCCGAAACCCTTACCGCCGGTGGGGAGTTTCACCCCGCCCTGAGAACAGCTCTGTTGGTAAAACAAAGCGTCGCATGCGGCAAGCGGCGAAATCAAAAAGGGGTCCGGCAAAGCCGAACCCCTTCCAAATCCTGCGCAGCCGGTCTCGTTTACGGCTGGCGGATAATCTCAGATCAGCCGTTGACGGCGTCCTTCAGACCCTTGCCGGGCGTGAACTTCGGCACGTTGCGAGCCGGAATGTCGACTTCAGCGCCCGTCGACGGGTTACGGCCCTTCGATGCGGCACGATGAGAAACGGTGAAGCTGCCGAACCCGGCGAGACGGATGTCGCCCTTGTTCTTGAGTTCACCCTGGACAACGTCAAAAACCGCGTCAACAGCGGAAGCCGCGTCAGACTTCGTCAGTCCTGCCTTTTCGGCGACTGCGGACACGAGTTCATTCTTGTTCATGTTTCCACCCCTTTCTAAATGGTACGAAACGACTCAAAAGTAAGCTAGGCGCAGAATAGGTTTCATCAGGCCCGCCGGGAACCCAAAAGCCCTGCAAATCAAGGAAAAGCAAGCGTCTCCATGACGTTTTCACAAAAAAGGCTGGCGTTTTCGCCAGCCTTTTTCCGTCTTTTCAGCCAATGGGGCATAAATGTGGCCTGGGCCACTCAATGCGCTATGGTTGCGCCCGTCTCATCGAGGCCTTCGACCGAGGTGATGACAGGCGTTTCCACCGTGCCGTCCCATTCGATCGGCTCCGGCCGCCGGATCAGCGCATGCTTGATCACCTCGCCCATGCGGGACACCGGGATGATCTCCATGCTGTTCTTCACATTATCCGGGATCTCCGCCAGGTCCTTGGCGTTCTCCTCCGGAATCAGCACCTTCTTGATGCCGCCGCGAAGCGCTGCGAGCAGCTTTTCCTTGAGACCGCCGATCGGCAGCACACGGCCGCGAAGGGTGATTTCACCGGTCATGGCCACGTGCCTGTTCACCGGGATACCGGTCATGATCGAAACGATCGCGGTCGCCATGGCGACGCCGGCCGAGGGGCCATCCTTCGGCGTCGCGCCTTCCGGCACGTGCACGTGGATGTCGCTCTTGTCGAAGCGCGGCGGCTCGATGCCGAAATCGACAGCACGCGAGCGGACATAGGAGGCCGCTGCCGAGATCGATTCCTTCATGACTTCCTTCAGATTGCCGGTGACCGTCATGCGGCCCTTGCCCGGCATCATCACGCCTTCGATGGTCAGCAGTTCGCCGCCGACTTCCGTCCAGGCAAGACCGGTGACAACGCCGACCTGATCCTCGCCCTCGGCTTCGCCATGGCGGAAGCGCGGGACGCCCAGATAGTCGGAGATGTTGGCAGCCGTCACATGCACGGACTTCGTCTTGCCCTTGATGATCTCGGTGACCGCCTTGCGGGCGAGCTTCATCAGTTCGCGTTCGAAGCTGCGCACACCGGCTTCACGGGTGTACTGCTGGCTGATCGCCATCAGGGCGTCGTCGCTGACCGAGAATTCTTCCGGCTGCAACGCATGTTCCTTGATGGCCTTCGGCAGCAGATGCCGCTTGGCGATCTCGCGCTTTTCATCTTCGGTGTAGCCAGCGATACGGATGATCTCCATGCGGTCCATCAGCGGCGCCGGGATGTTCAGCGTATTCGCCGTGGTGATGAACATCACGTCCGACAGGTCGTATTCGACTTCCAGGTAGTGGTCCATGAAGGTCGAGTTCTGCGCCGGATCCAGCACCTCGAGCAGCGCCGAAGACGGATCGCCGCGATAGTCCTGGCCGAGCTTGTCGATCTCGTCGAGCAGGAACAGCGGGTTGGACTTCTTGGCCTTCTTCATCGACTGGATGACCTTGCCGGGCATCGAGCCGATATAGGTGCGGCGGTGACCGCGGATTTCGGCTTCGTCGCGAACGCCGCCCAGCGCCATACGGACATACTCGCGGCCGGTCGCCTTGGCGATCGACTGGGCGAGCGAGGTCTTGCCGACACCCGGAGGGCCGACGAGGCACAGGATCGGACCCTTGATCTTGGTGGCGCGGGCCTGCACGGCCAGATATTCGACAATACGCTCCTTGACCTTGTCGAGACCGAAGTGATCGGCTTCGAGGATCTTCTCGGCATTGTTGAGATCGGCCTTGATCTTCGACTTCTTGCCCCAGGGAATGCCGAGCAGCCAATCCAGATAATTGCGCACGACGGTGGCCTCGGCCGACATCGGGCTCATCTGACGCAGCTTCTTCAGCTCCGCATCGGCCTTTTCACGGGCCTCCTTGGACAGCTTGGTCTTGGAGATGCGCTCTTCCAGTTCGCTCATCTCGTCGCGGCCTTCCTCGCCGTCGCCGAGTTCCTTCTGGATCGCCTTCATCTGTTCGTTCAGGTAGTATTCGCGCTGGGTCTTTTCCATCTGGCGCTTGACGCGCGAGCGGATGCGCTTTTCGACCTGCAGGACCGAAATCTCGCCTTCCATGAAGCCGAGGGCCTTTTCGAGGCGGGCCTTGACGCTGGTGGTTTCCAGCATCTCCTGCTTCTCGGTGATCTTGATCGACAGATGCGAAGCAACCGTATCGGCGAGCTTGGAATAGTCGTCGATCTGGCTGGCAGCGCCGACCACTTCAGGCGAAATCTTCTTGTTGAGCTTCACATAGCTCTCGAATTCGGAGACGACCGAACGCGACAAGGCTTCCAGTTCGACCGGATCGTCATGCGGCTCCTCAAGCACGTGGCCGAGCGCCTCATAGAAATCCTCGCGGCTGGTATAGGTGTCGATCTCGGCGCGGGCGCGGCCTTCGACCAGAACCTTGACGGTGCCGTCGGGCAGCTTCAAGAGCTGCAATACGTTCGCCACGGTGCCGACCTTGTGGATCGCGGAGGGATCCGGATCGTCGTCACTGGCGTTGATCTGCGTCACGAGCATGATCTGCTTGTCGGAACCCATGACCTCTTCGAGCGCACGGATCGACTTTTCCCGTCCGACGAACAGCGGCACGATCATATGCGGGAAAACCACGATGTCGCGCAAAGGCAGAACAGGGTAGGCAGTACTGCTCGCTACAGACGTTTTCTTCGTCATTTTTAAGTCCTTTCCATCGTCCCGTTGCCGGGCTCTCTGCACGGCCGCTTGGGACCGGCCGCACTCTCACTTGTTGCTACAAGTGGAGGTTCTGACTACGCTTTTCAAGCCACGCTAACGCCCGCGTTCCCCGGATGTGACAGCTTTATTACAACGGAACGCCAACACTATGAAGCGCGTGGCTGGACCGGCGCTTACCATTTTTGATCGGCTAAAATACAAGCGCCGACAATGGGCTTACGGAATCACGGCATCATTGCCCAACCACTCTTCCTTGCGCAACATCGGCCCCTTCCCAACATCGGCAAAGTCAATTCCGGCTCCCACCGGCAAAATACTAACAGTGCCTCGGATGGTTTTTCAAATAGAAAGGGGCCTGCCGATGGCAAGCCCCCAAAATAATCGTGCGAAAGCGCAAAAGGTTACGCCGAAGCGTTGGCCTTTTCTTCCTGACGATCGGCATAGATGTAAAGCGGACGGGCTGAACCGCGCACCACTTCCTCGGAGATGACGACTTCGCGCACGCCTTCCAGCGTCGGAAGTTCGAACATCGTGTCGAGCAGGATCTTCTCCATGATCGAGCGAAGGCCGCGGGCGCCGGTCTTGCGGACGATCGCCTTGCGGGCGATTTCGCGCAGGGCATCCTCGTGGAAGGTCAGCTCCACGTCTTCCATCTCGAACAGCCGCTGATACTGCTTGATCAGCGCGTTCTTCGGCTCGGACAGGATCTGGATCAGCGCATCCTCGTCGAGATCCTCGAGCGTCGCCAGAACCGGCAGACGGCCGATGAACTCGGGAATGAGACCGAACTTGACCAGGTCTTCCGGCTCCAGCTCGCGCAGGACTTCGCCGACGCGGCGGTCGTCCTGGGCCTTGACGGTCGCGCCGAAGCCGATCGACGTCTTCTCGCCGCGGGCGGAGATGATCTTGTCGAGACCGGCAAAGGCACCGCCGCAGATGAACAGGATGTTGGTCGTGTCGACCTGCAGGAATTCCTGCTGCGGGTGCTTGCGGCCGCCCTGCGGCGGAACGGAAGCGACCGTGCCTTCCATGATCTTCAAGAGCGCCTGCTGCACGCCCTCGCCCGAGACGTCGCGGGTGATCGACGGATTGTCGGACTTGCGCGAAATCTTGTCGACTTCGTCGATGTAGACGATGCCGCGCTGCGCGCGCTCGACATTGTAGTCGGCCGACTGCAGGAGCTTCAGGATGATGTTTTCGACATCCTCGCCGACATAGCCGGCTTCGGTCAGCGTCGTCGCATCGGCCATGGTGAAGGGAACGTCGATGATGCGGGCGAGCGTCTGGGCGAGATAGGTCTTGCCGCAGCCGGTCGGGCCGACCAGCATGATGTTCGACTTCGCCAGCTCGACTTCGCCGTTCTTGGAGGCGTGCGCCAGGCGCTTGTAATGGTTGTGAACGGCGACCGACAGGATCTTTTTCGCCTGCCGCTGGCCGATGACATATTCGTCGAGAACCTTGATGATGTCCTGGGGCGTCGGAACGCCGTCGCGGGACTTGACCATCGAGGACTTGTTCTCCTCGCGGATGATGTCCATGCACAATTCGACGCATTCATCGCAGATGAAGACGGTCGGCCCGGCAATCAGTTTCCGGACTTCGTGCTGGCTCTTTCCGCAGAACGAACAATAGAGTGTGTTCTTGGAGTCGCCGCCGTTGCTGCCGCTGACCTTGCTCATATCACTTTCCTTCCAGCACGCCGCATTTCAAGGCGAAATCGCGGTCCACTCAATCAGCTCCTGGCGGCACTCCGTTATCGGAGCCTTTGCCGAGAAGGGCTTCAGGGGGTACGAACCGGGCCCAATTATGTCCGGGTTCCGGCGGCAACGAATTCCCCTTCGAATGCCGAATGCTATGTCATAAAAATTCAACATAGCATTAATGGCTACTATTAGCGTCTTCGTCGCCAGTTGAAAGCCTTGTTCGATCACAAATGAGATAGAACTGTGGCGACGAAAACACCATCCCAATTAATTACTAGGCCTGCTCGCCTTCCATTTCGAGGCGCGAGGTCAGAACCTTGTCGATCACGCCCCAGCCCTGGGCTTCGTCCGCATCCATGAAATGGTCACGATCGAGCGTCTTTTCAACTTCCTCGTAGGTGCGGCCGGTGTGCTTGACATAGACCTCGTTCAGGCGGCGCTTCATCTTGAGGATGTCGCGGGCGTGGCGCTCGATGTCCGAAGCCTGCCCCTGGAAGCCGCCCGAGGGCTGATGCACCATGATGCGGGAATTCGGCGTGGCGAAGCGCATGTCCTTGTGGCCGGCGGCCAGCAGCAGCGAGCCCATGGAGGCGGCCTGGCCGATGCAGAGCGTCGAAACCGCCGGCTTGATGAACTGCATCGTGTCGTAGATCGCCATGCCGGCAGTCACGACACCGCCCGGCGAATTGATGTAGAGGGCGATTTCCTTCTTCGGGTTTTCGGCTTCGAGGAAGAGAAGCTGGGCGCAGACGAGCGTCGCCATATGGTCTTCAACGGCACCGGTCAGGAAGATGATGCGTTCCTTCAACAGGCGGGAATAGATGTCGTAGGAGCGTTCACCGCGGTTGGTCTGTTCCACGACCATCGGCACGAGGGCCATTGCGGTATCGACTGGGTTTCTCATGTGCGTCCTTTGTCAACGTCTCGCCGGCCGGCGCCGGGAATCAAAGAAAATGTCTTATCCCTACATAGAGTGTCCCGGCCCTCCTCTTCAAGACACGCATGCGGATAACGTTAAGAAGCCGGGGCAAGACGGGTTTAGCTGGTAGCCTCTTTCCAACAAGCGCCTGTTAACGGCGAGCCCATGGCACCGCCCTCCCCGGCTTTTCTCCGCGACAGGATGAAGGAATGCTTACTCCATTCGAGAGTGCTCACGCACGTTTACCCTAGGGAAAGCCTACCGGCAGATATCGGCGTAAAATCATGCCGCAGCGCAGCAGCATTAAGGAAGTGGCGAACTTCCTCGGCAAGGATGCAGGCCAATAAATCGGGGCCGACTTATAAGGCCGACGGGCAAGGGGTTGCTGCCGTGTTCAATATCGCTACAGGTCTCGCCATCTGGTGTTCCGAGGCCATGACGCTCGCTTTGGTGCTGTTCGTCGCCTGGCGCCACAATGTCAGGAACGAGGCCTATCTCTATTGGGGCCTCGGCTTCCTTCTGACCGGCATCGGCTTTGCGATGATCGCGCTGCGTGAGCAGGTCCCCAGCCTGCTGTCCATCGAGATCGGCAATGCCATCGCACTGCTCGGCCAGAGCGCCTGGGTGGCGGGTTTTCTGGCGCTTGACCGCAAGAAGATCGAATGGTGGGCGCTGCTGCCGCCGGTAATCTGGCTGGCCGGGGTCTTCCTGCCCTGGGTCAACAGCGACTATTCAAACCGCGTGGTGCTCTACAATCTCGCTTCGGCGACGGGTGCGACGGCGCTTGCCCTGGCGGTCGCCGCCGGCGACATGCGCCGTGAGCGTACCCGCGTCAAACTGATGGGCGTCTTCGTCATCCAGGGCTGCCTGTGCTTCGGCTCGGCGCTGACGATGGCGCTGACGCTGCCGAGCGATATCGAGGCAACCAATCTCGGCGGCGCCTCGGCCATGGCAAGCGCCTTCCTGCTCACCATCGCCTTCGCCTTCACCTGCCGGCTGATCATGGAGCGATCCGAACGGCACCTGCGCGCCCTCACCCTGACCGATTCGCTGACCGGCGTGCTCAACCGCCGCGGCCTGCTCGGTTATTTCGACGCCATCCAGGAAAAAGCCCATGACGAGCAGCGCCAGGTCGCGGTGATGCTCTTCGATCTCGACCATTTCAAGCGCGTCAACGACCGTTTCGGCCACCAGTCCGGCGATGCCGTGCTGACCGCATTCGCGCGCATGGCCCGCCAATATATTCCGAACAACATCTTCGGCCGTATGGGCGGCGAGGAATTCGCAGCCTTCGCCGCAGTTGCGGACCAGACCGAAGCCGAGGCGATCGCCGAAGCGATCCGCACCGAATTCTGCCGCCTGCCCGTCAGCACCGGCGAAGCGATCGTCCCGGCCACCGTCAGCATCGGCATCGCGCTCGCCTCCTCGATCGAAGCCAATATCGACAAATTGATCTCGGCCGCCGACCGGGCGCTCTATGCGGCGAAGGGCGCCGGCCGCAACTGCACGGTTACCTTCGGCGAAGCGGAGGCCGCAGCCCCGGCACCGGCGACGCCCAGCACCACCGCAGGCGAACTCGTGCCGACGGTCGACGACCAAGTCGAGGCGCTGCGGCGCATGGGCACGCTGTCGCGCGCCGGCTAACCGGAAAACTGGAATCAATCCACGGGGTTAGGCACGGATTTTAATGTGATCGGCGCGTCCTGCGGGCGCGTCGTTTCAGGATGGCTCGCCCTCACCCCGCCATCTTTCCGAGGCCCGGCAAATCCGCTAAGCCTTCGGGTCATGATGATACCGCCCTTTCTCTCAATCGACCCCGCCAGCCGCCACGTCTCGCTGGATGCCCGCAATCCTGCCTTCTACGGCAACCCGAATGCCGTCTATGCCGCCCTGCACGCCCATTGCCCGACCTTCTACTGGCGCGAGCAGAAGCAATGGTTCTTCACCGGCTACGACCATGTGAACGGGCTGCTGCGCGACCGCCGCTTCGGCCGGCAGATTCTGCATATCGCCAGCCGCGAGGAGCTCGGGCTTGCCGAGCCGATGCCGCATCTTGCCAGTTTCGATCTCTCGGAACGTTATTCCCTGCTCGAACTCGAACCGCCCGAGCACACGCGGCTGCGCACGCTCGTCAACCGCGCCTTTGTCTCCCGGCATGTCGAGAAGATGAAGCCGGAGCTTGCCGAACTCGCCAACCGGCTGATCGACGGCTTCGCCGACAAGGGTGAGGTCGAGCTGCTATCGGCCTTTGCCGACATCATCCCGGTGACGATGATCGCGCGGATGATCGGCATTCCCGAGGAGATGGGACCGCGGCTGCTCGCCTGGTCGCACGCCTATGTCCGTATGTACATGTTCGGCCGCACGCGTGCGCAGGAGGACGAGGCCGAACGGGCGGCGAAGGAATTTTTCGACTATGTCAGGACTGTCATCGCCGAACGCCGCGCCGAACCGCGCGACGACCTGCTGACCCACATGATCCATACCGAGCACAAGGGGCAGTATCTGACAGAGGAAGAGCTGATCTCGACGACGATCGTGCTGCTCAATGCCGGGCACGAGGCGACCGTGCACCAGATCGGCAATTCCGTGCGCACCATCCTCGAGAGCGGCTCGGATCCGGCGAACCTCTTCCGCGACGAGGCGGCGACGGAGCGCACCGTCGAGGAAACCCTGCGCATCTGCGCGCCGGTCCACATCTTCCAGCGCTGGGCGCTGGAGCCTGCCGAAATCGACGGCGTCTCCTTCCAGCGCGGCGACAAGGTCAGCCTCATTCTCGCCGCCGCCAATCTCGACCCGGCGAAATTCACCGATCCCCTCGCCTTCCGGCCCGACCGCAACGAGGCGGCAAACCTCTCCTTCGGCGCCGGCATTCATTTCTGCATCGGCGCGCCGCTGGCGCGGCTGGAACTCAACGTCGTGCTGCCGATTCTGTTCGAGCGGCTTTCTGGTCTGAAGCTGGCAAAGACGCCCGTGGTCAAGGATGTCTACCATTTCCACGGGCTGGACCGGCTGGACCTGCAGTGGTGACCCGTTCGGGAGCGCTGATCAGCCGTAGCGGCGGTGAATCCCCGGCGTCAGGCGGCTGACTCTTCCAGCTTGCTGGATATGTCGCGTGCCGACATGGGTCTGCCAATCAGATATCCCTGAAGCTGATCGCAGCCGGCCTCTCGCAAGATCTTCGCCTGGCGGCTGTTCTCGATGCCCTCAGCGGTCACCGGAATCTGCAGGGCGGTCGCCAGGGAAATGGTCGCCCGAAGGACCTCGGCGCCGTTGGCGCCTTCATCGAGGGCGGATACAAGCGAGCGGTCGATCTTCATGCGATCGAACCCGAACTGGCGCAGGGCGCCGATGCTGGCGTAGCCGCAGCCGAAATCATCGAGCGCGAACTTTATGCCGACGCGCTTGAGCTGGTCTATCGACCGGCGGGCCTGATCCGGATTCGTCATCAGCACGCCTTCGGTGATCTCCAAAGTCAGGCGCTTCGGATTGAAATCGAGTTCCTTCAGGACCGAAATCACTTCGGCGGCAAATTCGGGATTGCAGAGCTGGATCGGCGAGACGTTGACCGACAATGCGAGATCCGGCCAGCTCCTGGCATGCTCGATCGATGTTCTCAGCATGTGAACGCCGAGCGCATCGATGAGGCCGCACCTCTCGGCGAGAGGGATGAAAACTTCCGGGCTGATGTTTCCTGTCGGCGTTCGCCAGCGCGCCAGCGCTTCAAGACCGGTGACAGCGCCTGTCGTGGCAGAGACGAGAGGCTGGAAAACGGCCTCGATCGCACCACTGCCGATGGCGCCTTTCAAAAGGCCTTCCAGTTCGGCGATCCTTTGGCGCTCCTCGTCCAGTTCGGGGTCGTATTCGATCGCCTGGCCTCGGCCGTTTGCCTTGGCGCGATAGAGGGCCATATCCGCTCTGCGCAGAAGCTCCAAGGGTTCGATATCTCCGTCGCCGGCGGCAGCGCCGATGCTTGCGCCGACTTCGATCGTCCGGCCGTCGATTTTGAAGGGGTCGGCAAACAGCGCCAGAATGGTCTTTTCCATCTCTTCGCAGGTCGCGGCCCCGACATGCACCAGCGCAAATTCGTCGCCTCCCAGCCGGGCCGCGGCAATGACGTCGGGATGGCAGCCCACCAGCGCGGTCGAGACCAGTCTGATCAAATCGTCGCCGACCGCATGCCCCCAGGCATCGTTGACGGCCTTGAAGCCGTCAAGGTCGACCAGATAGAGCCGTGGCGGCGAAGAGCCCGGCCCCTCCAACTCCGCCAGCAGGCTGAGAAGTCCATGCCTGTTCAACAGGCCGCTCAGGCTGTCATGGCCCGCTTCGAAAAGCGCTGCCTGCGCCAGTTGGCGCAGGCGCCGCGCCTCGGATGCGCCGACCATCAGCACGCCGATCAGGAACAGCGAAAGGATGGCGACGGCGGCCGCGACATAGGGCGCTACCTGCTGAAACACGGTGCTTCCAGGGGCTTTGCTCGGCCAGACGAGATAGCCGATGACGGCCCCTTTGATGTCGGTGATCGGCGTGTTCAGAAATTCCGGCCTGGGCTTCGTCTCAAGGTGCAGGCCTTCGAGTTCATGTTCGTTCGAGAGCATGTCGAGAACTTCGGGCGTAAATTCCTTGTAGAAGCTCAGCGTGCTGAGCTTCGGAAGCTCGGTAGTGGGCTCGTATGGCTGGATCGCCTGCGATGCGAGCAGGGCGATACCGCTTTCGGTCTTGATGAAATTAACCACCGGCGCCCGAGCGGGATCGGCAGCCGCGTTGGTCTGCCGAAAAAAACCTTCGCCGAAAAAGGCGGTCGGCTCGAACGGTTTGCCCTTGGCATATGCGGAGACGATCGAAGACCGGTCGGGGCCGATGACGACCGCGCCGTCATAGAGCGCGTAGTCCTCGCTGGTCTTTCCCCAATTTTCATAGGCCCAATCGGCGGCGGTCGGAGACGAGGCCGCACCATAGGCATCGTCCCATATGGCATTATCCGTTGTCGTCCCGCTCAGGCGCGCCACAAAGGCTGAGATCGCCGCGCGGGCGGCGCGCGTGGCCCGCGCATCATCGATCTCATTCGCCGACCGGGTCATCGTGACGACGACATGCGCCATCAGGCCGGTCAGGACGAGGGCGACGACGAGGAAACAGACCGTTGTCGCAATGATGGAGGACGTTTGAGTCCGAACGTACCTACCTGCAAGAGTCGACATGCAAATTCCGCAAAAGATTAATTGCAAGACCATGTCTGTGAGACGGCAGGAGACATCATGTCCGCTATGCGCTGCGGACGAGATATAGCATTTTGACGATGTAGGCCCGATTAATGGGATTGGTTAAAAGCGTTCTATCTGGGAAAGAGGCGCGGTCATTCGCACAAAGACCGACCGTCCCCGCCGCAATTCGGGACAGGCCGACCATCATCGGCGGCGATTTGCCGGCGCAGCTTAAACCCTGATCACATAGTCCTTGCGAGTCGTTTCAACGACTTCCCAGGTTCCCTTGAAGCCGGGTCTCAGGATCATCCGGTCGCCCGTCTTCAGATGAACCGGCTCGCCGCCGTCCTCGGTGACGATCGAATGGCCGGACAGAAGGCTGAAATATTCCCATTCCTCATAGACGATCCGCCACTTGCCCGGCGTTGCCTCCCAAACCCCGGAATAGAGGCCACCTTCGGCCTCCTCCAGGTTCCAGGTGCGGAATTGCGGATCGCCTGAGACGATGCGGCTGGGCTCCGGGGCACCGAACTCCGGTTCGATGCCGTCGATGCTGAAGGTGATGAAATGGGTCATGGTCGTCGTGAACCTCTTCGGTATCCGTGTCCTTCGCAGCAAATGGCAGAAGGGGCGCTGCAGCAACGCATTGCAGATGCCCTAATCCGTATTGGCGAGGCCAGCATTCTTTATCGATCTGTGATCAGCCTGTATATTTCCATGGTCGTGTACCCTGGGGGTCGATATGGGCAGAAGGCTTACCACCATTCTAGCCGCAGACATTGCGCAGTACAGCCAGCACGTCGAAAACGATGAATTTGCCACTCTGTCTCATCTGGAAAAACTTCGCGAGATTATGGACGCCATTATCCGGCGTCATGAGGGGACAATCGCAAATACTGCCGGCGACAGCGTCATTGCCGTCTTCGACAGCGCCGTCGAGGCGGTTCTTGCCGCCATCGACATTCAAGCGGCGCATAAGACCTACAATGAAAGCGTGCCTTCGCCGCAGCGCCTGAAATATCGGATCGGAATCAATATCGGCGATGTCACCGTGCAGCCGAACGGCGATGTGCTCGGAGGCGGCGTGAACATTGCGGCCAGATTGGAGTCGATCGCGCAACCTGGCGGCATATGCCTTTCCGAGAGCGTCTTCGAACAGGTTGACCGAAAATTGCCGACCGATCTCAAAAAGATCGGGGAACATTATGTCAAGAACCTCGCGAAACCGATCAGCGTTTACGCAATATCGGACACCGATGAGGGCCTCATCGCGCGGTCGAAAAGAAAGTCCGCCGCCCTTGTTCGAAAGCCGGCATTTCTGGCCGGGCTGGCAACCCTGACGGTGGCGGCTTTCGGTGCCTCGGTCTTTCTCCTGGCGCAGCAGCGGACACCGGAATGGGCGCAACGGGCCTATAAAAGGGACGAGAGCGTTCAGGGCAAATCGGAGAAGGACATCCTGTCGAATTTCGATCTGGTGACGGAAGGGCGTCTTGGCCATTCGAGATATCTGGTCATCCGGACATGGGGAGCCAGCATGGCGGCGCTGCTGGACCTCGCCGCTGGTTTGAAAGGCCACCTTGCCACCATTACCTCCCGCGAAGAGAATGAATTCGTCTATAAGCTGACCCTTGAGAAGCCCGGTTACTGGGTGGTGCAGGATGTCGGCGGAGCGCCGCAAAGCAGCGGGCCGATGATCGGGCTAATGCAGGACGCTGGCGCCGAGGAACCAGCCGGCGGGTGGCATTGGGTCAACGGCGAACCGCTCTCCTATACGGCATGGGCGCGCTATCAGCCGGGGAATTCCGGCGGCCACCAGAATTACGCCCAGTTCCGCGCCGACGGTGCGGAACCGAAGCCCATCTGGGATGACATCGATCCGGCCCAGGATGCCGTGATCATCGAGATCGAGCAAAGCGAAGTCGGGCAGCGGACACCTTAGTTAAATCCGCAGAACCTGCATGCCGACCGACTTCATCTCGTAGTCGAATGGCTTTTGCGAATAGACGCCATGCTTCATATAGAACCGTTTTGACGTGACGAACTTCGGATCGCTCGATGGTTCGTACCTTCCGGACAAGACGCCGCTTCCATTGATCGCCACCGACACGTCGAAGCCGCCTTGTCCATCGAATGCGAGCGTGACGCGAAGATGGTAAGGCGTTCCGTCTCGCCTCAATCGAGGACCATGGTAGGCCGCACCCCGCAGGCCGCGGTTCGGCACGCAGCCCGCCATTCCTTTTCCGCGTGTATAATCGCTGTCGAACCGCAGGGCATCGCCACCCGTCCAGCGTAGGCTCATCGGCGGAGAACATCCGATCCGCCCGTCGTGAATCTGGAACAGAATGAAGTCGTCACTCTGGGCTGTCTTCATCGAAACGGTGGTGTCGAAGACATATGAAACCTTGCTGCCGACCGAAATGTTGCCCGAATTGATTTCGGATCGTTGCTTGAAAATTCCGCCGCTGCAGTGGTTGGAGCTTCGGTGAAAAACATAGGCGCCGCCCGAACGGTTTATCCCGCCCGGATCGACACCGCATGAGGTCTGCCATCCAAGCGAAACCTTTCGACCTTCAGCCCCGTCGGCGGTCGCCGTTCCCATCGCCGCGGCAATGGCCGCGACGAGCACAAAAGCCATATTTCTCATATCTCCTGCCCTCCGCAATCGGCACTCGCCATGCCTCACCGCATGGTATCACCGACAGCGACATCGCAGGATTCATCCAAAATAGGCAGGTCGTTGCCAACCGGTGGCTTAACCACACCGGCGGTTCTGGATCGCGACGTCGTTTGAGGCATGGGCGGAGCCTCCGTCCATGCCACCTAGCTTCGGACGGGCGCTTTCTCAATCAGATCTTCGAGAGCGCCTGTTCGAGATCGGCGATGATGTCCTTGACGTCCTCGATGCCGACGGAAAGACGGACGACATCCGGCCCGGCGCCGGCTGAGGTTTTCTGCTCGTCGCTCAACTGCCGGTGCGTCGTCGAGGCCGGATGGATGACGAGCGAGCGGGTGTCGCCGATATTGGCAAGATGGGAGAAGAGCTGCAGCCCCTCGACCAGCGTCTTGCCCGCCTCATAGCCGCCCTCGACGCCGAAGGTGAAGACGGAGCCTGCGCCTTTCGGCGAGTAGCGCTGCTGCAGGGCGTGGTTCGGGTCGTCGTCAAGGCCGGCGTAGTTCACCCAGGCGATCTTGCTGTGTGCCTTCAGCCATTTCGCCACCGCGATCGCATTGTCGCTGTGGCGCTGCATGCGCAGCGGCAGCGTTTCAATGCCGGTCAGGATCAGGAAGGCGTTGAACGGCGAGATCGCCGGGCCGAGATCGCGCAGGCCGAGCACGCGGGCCGCGATCGCAAAGGCGAAATTGCCGAAGGTCGCGTGCAGCACCATGCCGTTATATTCCGGCCGCGGGCTCGATAGCATCGGGTAATTGCCGGATTTCGACCAGTCGAAGGTGCCGCCATCGACGATGAGGCCGCCCATGGAATTGCCGTGGCCGCCGAGAAACTTCGTCAGCGAATGCACGACGATATCGGCGCCGTGCTCGATCGGGCGGATGAGATAGGGGGTTGCCATCGTATTGTCGACGATCAGCGGCAGGCCGTTGCGATGGGCGACATCGGCAATGGCGGCGATATCGACGAAGGTGCCGCCTGGATTGGCGAGGCTCTCGATGAAGATGCCGCGCGTCTTCTCGTCGATCTGGCTTTCGAAGCTTGCCGGATCAGCGGAATCGGCCCAACGCACCTGCCAGCCGAAATTCTCGAAGGCATGGCCGAACTGGTTGATCGAGCCGCCGTAGAGCTTGCGGGCAGCGATGAAATTTTCGCCAGGGCGCATGATGGTATGGAAGACGATCATCTGCGCCGCATGGCCGGAGGCGACGGCAAGGGCTGCCGTGCCGCCTTCGAGTGCTGCGACGCGCTCCTCGAGCACGGCCTGCGTCGGGTTCATGATGCGGGTGTAGATATTGCCGAAAGCCTGCAGGCCGAAGAGGGCGGCGGCATGATCGGAATCGTTGAAGACGAAGGCGGTCGTCTGATAGATGGGCGTTACCCGTGCGCCGGTCGCCGGGTCGGGCTGGGCGCCTGCATGTATCGCCAACGTGTTGAATCCCGGATCATTCTTGGCCATGTCGTCCTCCAATTATTGCTGACGGACGGGATCATAGCCGCTTGAAGACGAAAGTTAATCGCGATCCGTTTCAACCCAAGGGCGTTCGGTGGAAAATCCGTCTCTCCAGACCGCAACTCAGGCAATGAGACGGGGATATTCGATCGCCGGGCAGCGGTTCATCACCACCTTGATGCCGGCGGCCTCAGCCTTTGCCGCGGCTGCATCGTCGCGGACGCCGAGCTGCGACCAGATGATCTGCGGCAACCGCCTCAGCGCTAAGACCTCCTCGACAACGCCGTCCAAATATTCGGAAGCGCGAAAGACGTCGACCATGTCGATCGGCACGGGAATGTCGGCAAGCCGGGCATAGACGGTGCGGCCCTGGATCTGTTTGCCCGCCTGCCCCGGGTTGACGGGAATGACCTCATAGCCGCGCGACAGCAGATAACCCATGACGCCGTTGCTCGGCCGCGCCGGATTGGGCGAAGCGCCGGTCAGCGCGATGGTCTTTACCGAATGCAGGATTCCGGCGAGATAGTTATCCGTGTAGCTGTCATGATTCATGTCCGCTTCTCCGCTTGCGAAGGCCTTTGGCCACGGCGCGCATGATTTTTTGCTTTTGCATGAAACCAGCTGCGCGGCTTTCCCGTATATATGAATTGGATATTTCCTGAGGATGATTCGATGAAAAAAATCGCTCTTGCCCTCATGCTCGTGCTCGCAGCATCGCCAGCCCTGGCAATCTCGCGGTACAATCCGCTCACCATGAGCTGCGCCAGCGTGCGCGCCGCCATCCATAATCAGGGCGCCGTCATCTTTCGCTATCAGTCCCCCCGCGGTCTGCCGCTCTACGATCGCTACGTCCGCAACAGCAATTATTGCGACGCGACCGACTATGCGGAGTGGACCCACATCCCCTCGAAAGACGATCCCCGCTGCCCCGTTCTGAACTGTCAGAACATAGACAACCTTGACGGGATGCTGTTCGTTCCGCATTATCAGCTCTGATGTTTTTCTCCATCATGACCGACGCCGAACCGAAACGCCTTCCGCGGTTGCGAGAAGTTCGAACTCAATCGCGCGCTGCGATTTATTAAAGATAACACAACTTACGGCTTTGATTTTCCCCTATATCAAAGCTATAGAATAATATCTATATTTCAGCATCATAGAATAATCCTCTTCGGAATTCCGACAGGCACTTTCCCTTTTTGTTCATGATAAAACCCTTATGCGTTCCTACGTAAATTAGAAACATCTCATAGTTGAAAGCGTCACCTGGATTGAACGCATATCGCGCGCACGTAAAAATTGCCGCGACAATCCAACATTGTTCCCCTACGGAAAGGATGTTATTGGACATATGAACGCATCCGGAACCGCCTCGCGTTCATTTTCGTGCAAATGCCAGTTGTCTTTTCAAGAGGTTGCCCCGCCCGAGGGCGAAGCGTCTTCTCTTCCCCATCTGTTTGCGGATTTATCCCTTGCCTCTCGACGTCATCCTGCTCGTTCTCTTCGGCGCTTTGCTGCATGCGACATGGAACGCCATCGTCAAGGCCGGCAGCGATAAATCCCTCGATGCGGCGCTGATCTCGGCCGGTGGCGCGGTTTCGGCGCTGCCGTTCCTGGCATTTCTGCCGTTGCCGGACAGCGCGTCCTGGCCGTTTATCGGCGTCTCTGCCATCCTGCAGTTCGCCTATTTCCAACTGGTCGCCGCTGCCTATCGGGCCGGCGATATCGGCCTCGTCTACCCACTGATGCGCGGCTGCGCCCCGCTGCTGATCGCCGCGACAAGCGGCTTCATTCTGAAGGAAAATCTTTCCGGCGGCGCCCTTGCCGGCACGATGACGATCTGCGCGGGCGTGCTCACCCTAGCTCTGGAGGCGCGGCACGGCAGCAGCCGCGCCGTCATGCTCTCGCTTGTCAATGCCTGCGTCATCGCCAGCTACACCTATGTCGACGGCATCGGCGCACGCATTTCCGGCAATGCGGTGTCCTACACATTATGGATGTCGCTGCTGCCACCGGTGCTGCTGTTTTCCTGGGCGGTTTCGCAACGCGGCACCCTGGCCGTGGCCCATCATATCCGCCGCAACTGGTGGCGCGGCCTGATCGGCGGCGCCGGCTCGATCGCCTCCTACGGGCTGGCGCTGTGGGCGATGACGAAAGCCCCGGTCGCAACCGTTGCGGCCCTACGCGAAACCGCGATCCTCTTTGCGCTGGTGATCTCGATTACCGTCTTCAAGGAAAAGGCCAGTGTCTGGCGCTACGTCGCCGGCGTCGTCATCGCCATTGGCGGGCTGGTTCTGAAACTGGCGTGATTACTAGAGGCTTTCCTGGTCAGATTAAAGCATTCTGTTGGCTCAAACGGAGTCGGATGGTCGACCGGCCGGCGCGCGTCCGAAGGGCCGGGCATGTTTCCGCCAGGATCAGAGGCGATCGGCTCGGACGTACCAAGGGGTATGCCCACCGCCAATCGCCTCTGATCCTGACGAAAACCTGCTCCGGCAGAATGCTTCAAGCTGACCAGGAAAGGCTCTAGCCCTTCCATTCCGGCAGGCGCTTGCCGAGGAAGGCGCCGATCCCTTCCTTGGCATCCTGCGTCAGCATATTGTCGACCATCACCCCGGCGGCATAATCATAAGCGGCCTCGACCGGCAGTTCGAGCTGCCGGTAAAAGGCTTCCTTGCCGATCTTCAGGGTCAGCGGCGATTTGCTCGCGATCACGCCCGCATATTTGGCAACGACCTGCGCCAGATATTGCTTCGGCACGATACGGTTGATGAGGCCGAAATCCTTGGCGGTGGAGGCGTCGATCGTCTCGCCGGTCAACAGCATCTCCATCGCCTGTT
This sequence comes from Rhizobium ecuadorense, assembly GCF_001187535.1. Lineage (GTDB taxonomy): Bacteria > Pseudomonadota > Alphaproteobacteria > Rhizobiales > Rhizobiaceae > Rhizobium > Rhizobium ecuadorense. The sequence goes on along the minus strand of NZ_LFIO01001107.1, from coordinate 264,784 downwards.
TGCGATGGGCGGCACGGGAAACCGCCACCATCGGCGTCGAACAGAACAGGCCGATATTGACGCCCGGCGTGCAGAATGTCGACGTATCCGTGCAGATCGCCAGATCGCAGGAGGCGACGAGCTGGCAGCCGGCCGCCGTCGCCAGCCCGTCGACCTCGGCGATGACGGGCTTCGGCAGATGCGTGATCTTCAGTATCAGATCGGCGCAGAGCCGGAAGGCCCTCTCGAAGAAACCGGCTCCCTGATCCTCATCGGCACGATGGGCGGTGAGTTCCTTGAGATCATGGCCGGCTGAGAAGACATTGCCGGTCGAGGCGATGACGACGACGCGCACGCTCGCATCCGATCCGGCGTTTTCGAGTTCGGCGATCAGCGCTTGGAGAAGTGCGACCGTAAGCGCATTGGCCGGCGGGTTGTTGAGCACGAGGCGCAGCACGCCGTCGCGCAACGAGCGGAGCAGCAATCCATCTGCCCTGCCTGCGTCCGGGAAGGATACGATTTCGGCCATGATGCTGCTCCCTGCGCTCGATTTCCAGACTGAGGTATTGCCACAAGGCGCCGGCAATTTCGAGCGGGATTGACGCTTTTCACGCAAGCCTTCGCGGTCAGGACCAGAACCAGGATTTCGATATTTCAGCCTTTGCCTGCGCACGGGTCAGGCCGATATCGTGAAGCTCGTCCTCGGTGAGGTCGCACAGTGTGCGGCGGCTGCGGCGCTTTTCCAGGCGATGTTCGATAGCCGCCAGCAGCCGCCGGCCCCAGTTCGCCATCCCGTGACTTTCTGACCGAACGATATCGCGCGGCGTTTCGAGTATTTCGCTCCATTCCAGGGCCATCTCGTCTTCCTTTCTTCGACGGATGAAAGATGCGCTGGAGAATGCTACGAAGGAAGCTTATGGATATTATGAGATGCATAAGGATTCCTTTGGTATGGCGCTCAACCTCGATCAGCTTGCAACCTTCGTCAACGTCGCCGATCTTGGAAGCTTTACGGCGGCAGCCGACAAGGAAGGGCTGACGCAACCGGCCGTCAGCTTGCAGGTCAAGGGGCTCGAACAGCGGCTCGGCGTTCGGCTGATCGAGCGCGTCGGACGGCGGGCGCAGCCGACCGCGGCAGGCCTCGACCTGCTCGCGCATGCAAGACGCCTGCTCCAGGACGCGGCCGCCGCTGAGGAAGCGATGATGCCCTACAGGGATGGCGCCAGCGGCCGCGTGCGCATCGGCAGCGGCGGCACGGCGTCGATTCATCTGCTTCCCCGGGCCATCGCCGCCGCCCGCAAATCCATGCCCGGCCTCGAAATCACCGTCCATATCGGCAATGCCGACGACATCTTGCGCGATCTGGAGGCCAACAGCCTCGACATCGCCGTCATCGCGCTGCCGGCCTCGGGACGGAACCTCGAGATCGAAGCGTTCTACGAAGAGGAATTGCTGGCGGTCGCGCCCGCCGGCAGCCGCATGCCCGAAGGCGGACCGGACGCCGCCTTCATGCGCGACAGGACACTGCTGCTGTATGAGGGCGGCAATACGAGGCGGGCGATCGACGCGTGGTTGGCCGCCCCGGACACCAGAATCCGGCCAGCGATGGAGTTCGGCAGCATCGAGGCAATCAAGGAACTGGTGGCCGTCGGGCTCGGCTGGTCGATCCTGCCGGGGCTGGCGGTGAAGCGCGACCGCGCCGGCCTCGTGACGACATCATCGCTGCAGCCGAAGCTCACGCGCCGCCTCGGCATGGTTCTGCGCCGCGACAAACATCTGACGCGCGGCCTTCGCGAAATGATGAAATGCCTGCGCGCCTTCGAGGATTAGCGGCTGCTTTCGACAATGGCAGGTTCTTTCAAACCCGGCAGGACGATGCGAAAACGGTCAATTACGGCAGATCTTCAGCCGATAAATATGAGGTAACACGATACCGCATACTTAACTTATTGTTTTTGCTTGTAATTTTTTCCAAGCCTCGGGGAAGTCGATATTGACCCCATGTCACGTTCCCTTTATACACCGCGCCAGAACGCAGCCTGTCCGGGCTGCTTTCTTTTTGGCATGCCGCAAGCCTGTCAATCCAAGCAACAAGAAACGCCCTTCAAGCCCTCGGGCCAAGGGTCTCAAAAGAGAGTATTCACTATGGCAACCTTCTCCCAGAAGCCTGCAGAGGTGGAGAAGAAGTGGGTGATCATCGACGCCGAAGGGCTGGTCGTTGGCCGTCTCGCTTCCATCATCGCTATGCGCCTGCGCGGCAAGCACAAAGCAACCTTCACGCCTCACGTTGACGACGGCGACAACGTCATCGTTATCAATGCCGACAAGGTCGTTTTCACCGGCAAGAAGTATTCCGACAAGGTCTACTACTGGCACACCGGCTTTGCCGGCGGCATCAAGGAACGCACCGCACGCCAGATCATCGAAGGCCGCTTCCCGGAGCGCGTCCTCGAAAAGGCCGTCGAACGCATGGTTCCGCGTGGCCCGCTCGGCCGTCGCCAGATGAAGAACCTGCGCGTTTACGCCGGCTCCAACCATCCCCATGAAGCCCAGCAGCCGGTCGCCCTCGACGTTGCCGCGCTCAACAAAAAGAACGTAAGGAGCGCCTGATCATGGCTGACCTCTCCTCTCTGAAGGATCTCGGCACGGCTTCCGAAGCTGCTGCTCCGGCCCACGTCCGCAAGGTCGACTCGCTCGGCCGCTCCTACGCGACCGGCAAGCGCAAGAACGCCGTTGCCCGCGTATGGGTCAAGCCGGGCTCCGGCAAGATCATCGTCAACGGCAAGGAATTCGCGGAATATTTCGCTCGTCCGGTGCTGCAGATGATCCTGCGTCAGCCGATCGTCGCGGCTGCCCGTGACGGCCAGTTCGACATCATCGCAACCGTTGCCGGCGGCGGTCTCTCCGGCCAGGCCGGTGCCGTTCGCCACGGCCTGTCCAAGGCGCTCACCTACTTCGAACCGGGCCTGCGCTCGGTGCTGAAGAAGGGCGGCTTCCTGACCCGCGACAGCCGCGTCGTCGAACGCAAGAAGTACGGCAAGGCAAAGGCCCGCCGCTCCTTCCAGTTCTCCAAGCGTTAATCGCTTCGGACAGACGGAATTTACGAAGGCCGGGGAAACCCGGCCTTTTTGTTTTGCGCGTTCGATGAAAATTCTCGGCATAGCCTGCGCCAGCACGCATTTGCCGCATACCGGTTCCGCTGGTAGAAATCCGGAACAGCGCTTCGGGAACGTGCGAAGCAGCAGCTAAGGTCGCATGATGGGAACAACCAAGTCCGCAGACAGATAGGCCGCAACAACTCTGCCCTGTTGTTGCGGCGTCTGTCCGGCCAAATTCGATACTGATGAAAAGACAGATCGCCGCCGAATGAAATCATTTGAGCGGGTTCTTTCCCATGTCTTATTCCAAAATCCAGCGCTGGACCTATTCCGTGCCCGCAGCCTTGCTGCTGATGGCGCCTTTCGACATCCTGGCCTCGCTTGCCATGGATATCTATCTGCCGGTCGTGCCGACGATGCCGGAGGCGCTCGGCACCTCGCCTGCGGTCATCCAACTGACCCTCAGCCTCTACATGCTTGCGCTCGGTGCCGGACAGATCGTCTTCGGTCCCATCTCCGATATTATCGGGCGGCGACCCGTTCTGCTCGGCGGGGTGGCGCTCTTCGCCGCTGCCTCATTCTTGCTTGCCTGCTCCTCCTCTGCACCGCTGTTCGTGGCCTTGAGGTTGCTGCAGGCGATCGGCGCGTCGGCGGCTATGGTCGCGACCTTCGCAACCGTGCGTGACGTTTACGCCGGGCGTCCCGAAAGCAGCACGATCTATAGCCTTCTCGGCTCCATCCTGTCTTTCGTGCCCGCATTGGGCCCGATCGCCGGAGCCCTGATCGCCGATCACTTCGGCTGGCGCGCCATTTTTCTCGTCGTCGGTCTGCTGTCGGTTGCCGCCCTTCTCAACGCCGGCATGCGGTGGCATGAGACCCGCCCAGCGGCCACTGCGAAGATCGCTCTGCGCCCAATCCTCACAAGCTCTCCGTTCTGGGTCTATACAGCCGGCTTCAGCGCGGCGATGGGCGCCTTCTTCGTCTTTTTCTCGACGGCACCCCGCATCCTGATCGATAAAGCCGGCTTCTCTGGCATCGGCTTCAGCGTCGCCTTTGCCACTGTGGCGCTGGTAATGATCGTGACGGCGCGGTTCGCCAAGCGCTTCGTCATGCGCTGGGGCATCGCCGGCAGCCTTGCCAGAGGCATGGCCATGCTGCTTCTCGGCGCCGCGCTGCTGGCCTTCGGCGAGTTGTTTCTGCAGCCTTCGCTTCTCAGCTTCGTCGGGCCGATGTGTATCATCGCAATCGGAATCGTCTTTGCCACAGCAGTCGCCGCCAATGGTGCGCTCGACGCCTTTGGGGACATGGCAGGAACGGCCGTCGCGCTCTATTCGTGCATCCAGAGCATCATCGTCAGCTTTGCCGGATCCTTATTCGTGCTTCTGCTCGGCGGCGACAGTGCCTGGCCGCTCGTGGGTTATGTCTGCGTGACCGCGCCGACGACCCTTTCTGGATTGTGGTGCCTGCGAGAACCGGCCTGACAGCGACGAGAAGGACGGCCGCGCGATAACGACGAGCGGCCGTCGTCCGAACGACTGCTTGAAATCCGTGCGCACCTCGCCTACCCCTGTCTGCGCGACGGATCGGCCAATTCCTTCGCACGGACCAGGCACCGACGCTTTGACGTCGAGCATCCTGCAAATGCAGCGTCCGCATTGAACGCGACGATGGTTCTGCGACCGAAAAAAAGGAGCATGACTTGGCGAACAGATCGATTGATCACGCCTTCACGGCGACCAGCCTCACTTCAGCCGCCAGCGACCCGACCTTTGCCGGAGCGCTGTCCTTCATGCGCCGGCGCTTCACCAAGGAGCTTGCCGGCGTCGACGTCGCGGTCTGGGGTATTCCCTTCGATGCGGCAACGTCGAACAGGCCGGGCACGCGCTTCGGGCCGCAGGCGATCCGGCGCGCCTCGGCGATCTTCGACAATGACGCGCAATATCCCTTCAACCGCGATCTCTTCGCCGAGATGGCGGTGATCGACTATGGCGATTGCCTGCTCGACTACGGCAACCATCAGGATACGCCCGATGCCATCGAACGCCAGGCGAACGTGATCCTCGACAGCGGCGCCTTCCTGGTGACGCTCGGCGGCGATCACTACGTCACCTGGCCGCTGCTGAAAGCCCATGCTGCGAAACACGGTCCGCTGGCACTGGTGCAGTTCGACGCCCACCAGGACACCTGGTTCGACGAAGACCGGCGCATCGACCACGGCTCCTTCGTGGCACGCGCCGCCCGCGCGGGCATCATCGATCCCGATCGTTCGATCCAGATCGGCATTCGCACTCATGCGCCGGAGGATTGCGGCATCAATATTCTCTACGGCCATCAGGTCGAGGAGATGAGCGCCGGCGACATCGCCTCGGCGATCATCTCGCATACGCGCGGCGCGCCTGCCTATCTCACCTTCGATATCGATTGCCTCGATCCGGCCTTTGCCCCGGGCACCGGCACGCCGGTTGCCGGCGGGCCGTCGAGCGCCAAGATCCTCTCGGTGTTGCAGCGCCTGCATCAGCTCGATATCCGCGGCGCCGACGTCGTCGAGGTATCGCCGCCTTACGACCATGCCGATATCACCGCCATTGCGGGGGCAACGGTGGCGATGTATATGCTGGGGCTTCATGCCGAGCGACGCGCCATCGCCGTGTCACAAGGCTGACCTATTATCCCAAAATGAATCCGGAAATCTTCTGAACCCATTGAAAGCGCAGGTTAACATGGCACCGAAAATCTTCATCGACGGCGAACACGGCACGACGGGTCTGCAGATCCGGACGCGCATGGCCGGTCGCCGCGATGTCGAGCTTCTGTCCATTCCCGAAGCCGAGCGGCGCAACGCCGCCATGCGCGAGGACATGCTGAACAGCGCCGATATCGCCATTCTCTGCCTGCCCGACGACGCATCCAAGGAAGCGGTTCAGATGGTTTCGGCCAACAACAATGTCCGTGTCATCGACACCTCGACCGCCTTCCGCGTCAATCCCGGCTGGGCCTATGGCTTTGCCGAAATGGACGGCGCGCAGGCGGGCAGGATCAGAGCCGCCCGCTTTGTCGCCAATCCCGGCTGCTATCCGACAGGCGCGATCGGCCTCATCCGGCCGCTGCGGGCCGCCGGTCTCCTGCCGGACGGTTATCCGGTGACGGTCAACGCCGTCTCCGGCTATACCGGCGGCGGCAAGCAGATGATCGCCCAGATGGAAAATGCGGATCACCCGGATGCGATCACCGCGCCGCATTTTCTCTACGGCCTTCCCCTCACCCACAAACATGTGCCCGAGATGACCGTGCACGGCCTGCTCGACCGTGCGCCGATCTTCTCGCCGTCGGTCGGCAAGTTCGCGCAGGGCATGATCGTGCAGGTGCCGCTGCATCTCGGCGATCTCGCCGAGGGCACGACCATGGAAAGCATTCATGCCGCCCTCACCGCTCATTATGCCGGCCAGGAGATCGTCACGGTCGTTCCGCTCGCCGAAAGCAAGGCGCTCCCCCGCGTCAACGCCGTCGAACTCGAAGGCAAGGACACGATGAAGATCTTCGTCTTCGGCACGCCGGGCGGTTCCCAGGTCAATCTGGTGGCGCTGCTCGACAATCTCGGTAAGGGCGCCTCGGGTGCCGCCGTGCAGAACATGGACCTGATGCTCGCCTCGTGACGTCATGACGCTCGACGCGCTTATCGCCGGCGTGCACGCCTGGTTTGCCGCCGCCCTGCCCGACCATGGCATCTATGCGCTGATGGCGTTCGCCTTCGTCGCCGGACTCGCCCGTGGCTTTTCGGGCTTCGGCGCCGCGTTGATCTTCATTCCGCTCGCCGGCGCGATCGTCGGGCCGAAGCTGGTCTCGCCGATCCTGCTCGTCATCGACGGCATCGCGGCCCTCGGGATGATTCCGCCTGCCTGGCGCGGCGCCAACCGGCCCGAGGTCTTCGTCATGGCGGCCGGCGCCGCATTCGGCGTGCCGGCCGGCACGGCGATGCTGGCGCTGCTCGACCCGCTGCTCTTACGCTGGAGCATCACCCTCATCGCCATCGCCCTGCTTGCGCTTCTCGCATCGGGATGGCGCTATCACGGCGCGCCGTCGGCAGCGCTCAGCAGCAGTATCGGCCTGATCGCCGGGCTTTTCAGCGGCGCCGCGCAGCTCGGCGGACCGCCAGTCGTCGCCTACTGGCTTGGCGGTAAGAGCGACTTCACCCGCGTCAGGGCGAATGTCGTGCTCTATTTCTCGATCTCGTCGGTCTTCAGCGCCATCAGCTATTACGTCGGCGGATTGTTCGTGCCTGCCGTCTTCGCGCTGACCGCCGTCATCCTGCCGAGTTATGCGGTCGGGCTCTACGGCGGCTCGAAACTGTTCGGGCTCGCCGAGGAGCGGACCTTCCGCATCGCCTGCTACATCCTGATCGCCGCCGCCGCGATCATCGGCATGCCGTTGCTCGATGGGGTACTGCGTTAAACGCCTGACGCCACTGCTTCAGTCGTGTTCCGCGATCGCCGTCGCGTGCGGATATTCGCCGTAAAATCCGCGCCAGTTGGCGACGGCGAAACCGAAAACCACCAGGGCGCCGGCCTGATGCAGCAGGCCCCAGTGCAGCGGCACCTGCATCAGCAGCGTGGCGATGCCGATCGCCGCCTGCAGCGTCACCAGCGAGAAAAGCACGACGGCGCGGCGAGCATGGGTGGTCCAGGATGCGGCGCGAAGCGCGATCACCATGTTGATCAAGGTCAGTGCGAAAAGCGTATAGGCGCCGATGCGGTGGATGAACTGCACCGTCTTCGGGTTCTCGAAGGCATTGATCCAGAAGGGCTGCTGGATCAGGAGATCCGACGGGATGACGGCGCCATCCATCAGCGGCCAGGTATTGTAGGAAAAGCCGGCGTCGAGCCCCGCCACCAGTGCGCCGAGATAGATCTGGAACAGCGCGAAAATGGCGATCGCGGCGGCAAAACCGCGCGAACTGCGGGCCGGCGCCGGATCGCTGGAATGCGGTGAGAGGCCGCGCATGATCCACATGCAGCCGGCAAAGATCAGGCAGGCCATGACGAGATGCGTCGCCAGCCGGTACTGGCTGACGTCGGTGCGGACGGACAGGCCTGAAGACACCATCCACCAGCCGATAAATCCCTGCAGGCCGCCGAGCGCCAGGATGCCGACGAGCGGCCAGCGCAGGCGCCTTTCGATCCGCCCGGTCAGCCAGAAAAACAGGAGCGGCAGCGCGAAAATCACGCCGATGCCGCGGGCGATCAGCCGGTGCGCCCATTCCCACCAGAAGATGCCCTTGAACTCATCGACAGTCATGGCGCTGTTCAATTGCTGAAATTCGGGAATGCGCTGGTAGAGGCGGAATTCCTCCTCCCATTCGGCGGCCGACAGCGGCGGGATGACGCCGTGGATCGGCTTCCACTCGGTGATCGACAGGCCGGAATTGGTCAGCCGGGTGGCGCCGCCGACGAGCACGAGGCAGAAGAGCGCCAACAGCACGAAACCAAGCCAGAAGCGCAAGGCGCGGCGGTCGCGGTTCTGCTTTTGCACTTCGCTCAGGATCGCCTTTTCCGTGGTCGGGTTTGCGACGGCCATGATGTCTCCTTCTATCCGGCAGTTGATTTGCCCCACCGGCTCATGCAAAACAAGCCCCGAACCTTTGCGGCATGCCGTCGCGCCGGTCCGCCCCGTCCCTGCCGAGAGAGAATTGATGCCCGTCCGCCTCCGCAAATTCATCGGCACGATCCTCATCATCGTGCTCGTACTGGTCTATGCGCTGGTGGCGAATACGATCGCGGTGGCAACGCTCGGCAACGCGCCCTGGTGGGGCCACCTGCTCTATTTCCTGCTCACCGGCCTGCTCTGGGTCCTGCCGGCGATGGTGATCATCAAATGGATGGCCGGGCCGCGGCAGCAATAGGCCATTAACGGCCGAATAACCGTGATCGGTGGAAAACCTCGCCCAGCGCGCGCGAGTAAACCAAATATACGTCCTGCATTCCTACCTTCCCGTTCAGCATTCTTGACCGGAGAAAACCCGTGCAGACGCAAAAGCTCGATGTTCATGAACAGCCGTCGGAAGACATGGCGCTGGCCCAGACGGCCATTTCGCGCCTGCGTCAGCTGAGCATGAAACTCGCCATGGCCGAAGTCGATATCGAAGTCTTCGACGCAATGCAGCCGCTGGAGGACGACTGGCGGGCGCTGGAGCGTGACAATCTCCAGTCCCTGCATCAGAGCTACGACTGGTGCGCCGCCTGGGTGGGCGCCTTTCAACGGCCGCTGGCGATCCTCAAAGGCACCCATGCCGGTGAGACCGCTTTCATTCTGCCGGTCGAAATCGTCAGGTCGCGTGGGCTTGGCGTGGCGAAGTTCATCGCCGCCGATCACAGCAACATCAATACCGGCCTGTTTTCGGAAGGCTTTGCCGAAACCGGCGGGACCATCGATGCCGGCAAGCTCGCCGGCCAGCTTCAGCAGGCGCTCAAAGGCCGGGCCGATCTGTTGCTCCTACAAAACATTCCGCTGGAATGGCGCGGGCGACAGACCCCGCTCACGGGGCTGCCGATGGTGCAGAACCAGAATCATGCCTATCAGTTGCCGTTCTTTCCCGCCTTCGAGGAGACGCTGAAGCAGCTCAACGCCAAGAACCGGCGCAAGAAATTCCGTGTTCAATCGAAACGTCTCGAGGCGGCCGGCGGCTTCGAATATCTTGTCCCCGAGGCAACGGAAGAACAGCACCACCTGGTCGATATCTTCTTCCGGCTGAAGAGCGCCCGTTTCGCCAGCCTCGGCCTGCCCGACGTCTTTGCCGACCGGGAAACGCAGGCCTTCCTGCACGGCCTGATCGACAAGCGGGATGACGGCAGGCAATATTTCGGGCTGCAGATGCATGTGCTGCGGCTCAAGGGCGAGAATGAGGGCCGGGTCGCCGCGATTTCAGGGATTTCGCGCAAGGGCGACCATATCATCTGCCAGTTCGGCGCGATCGATGAAGAGCTGGTGCCGGATACCAGCCCCGGCGAATTCCTCTATTGGCAGACCATCTCGGGATTGCATGGCAAAGGTATCGCGCTGTTCGATTTCGGCCTCGGCGACCAGACCTACAAACGCTCCTGGGCGCCTGTGGAGACCGCGCATTACGACGTGGTGCTGCCGGTCTCGCCGTTGGGCGTCGCTGCCGGTGCGGCGCACCGGATCGTCACCCGCGGCAAGGCGCATATCAAAGCGCGCCCGAAGCTCTATAAATTCGCCCAAAACATCCGGGCACGGATCGGCTAGAGATTCAGGCCGCCTGGCCGAGCGTCTGCTCGCCCCCTTCCCCACCCGACATCAGCACGACGCGCTCGTAGCCCGCGGCCTGGAATTCCGTCATCAGGGTCACGAAGATCGTCTCCTCGATCTCCGGCAGGGAGAGAATGATCTCGACATCGCGGCTGCGCGTCAGCCGCGAGACACCGGCGACATCGGCCGAACCGCATTCGACCACCACGAGGTCATAGGCGGCGGCAAGCGCGTCGATCAGCAGCGACAGCCGGTCGACACCGCGCATGGCGCGGCGCACATCGCTCCGGCCCTGGGGGATCAGGTGGGCGTCGGAAAGGCGGTCGCCGTGAATGGTGTCGCCGAAGGCGGCCTCGCCGCACAGCAGATCGGTAACACCTGGAGCGGCCTGGTCCTCGGCCATCAGTTCCGTGGGATGACCGGAACCGGTCATGTCGATCAGGATGACGCGGCGGCCGGCGTCGGCGAGCATGCGGGTCAGCAAAACCGTCGCCGCCGAGCCATTGTCACCGGTCGGGGATATGGCGATTGCCAGCGGCGCACGACTGCCCGTGAGATAATCCGCAACGGAGGCGACGGAGAATTCATTGTCGTCCTCCGGCGGCTCCTCGGCAACCGGCACGTCTTCGATCGTATCGTCATCACCGACGATCGCGAGCATGCTCGGCTGGGCGGGCTTTCTAGGGGCTGCGACAACCGGAGCGGCCTGCGGCGCATCCCTCTCCTCGACGAGCCTTTCCGCTTCGATCGTCTCAGGGGACACATCGACAGGACGGAGAGCCCGGCCGCTGAAGAGTTCGGCCAGCATGGTGACGATGGCGCTCAGGATCAGCGTCGCGACGGCAGCGACGACGACGATCGGCACCACCTTCGGGAAATAGGGATCGACCGGCTCGATGGCCTTGGAAACGATGCGGGCGTCGGCCGGGCTCGAATTGCTGTCGGCGCGGGAGGCGGCCTCGCGGTAGCGCACCAGATAGGTTTCGAGCAGCTGCCGCTGGGCGGTCGCCTCGCGCTCCAGCGCATTGAGGCCGACCTCGTCCTCACCGGCGCGGGCGCTGTTGGCCTGCACCGTGTCCGACTGGCGCTCAAGCTCGCTGGCCCTCAGATCGGCGACCTTGGACTCGTTTTCGATGCTCGTCAGGATTTTCTGGGTCTCCTGGCGGATCTGGGTGCGGATATCGGCGAGCTGGGCGCGCAGGCTTTTCAGCCGCGGATGATTGTTGAGAAGGCTGGTCTGCAGATCCGAGATCTGCGACTGCAGGCCGGATTCCGTCGCTTTCAGCCGCTGGATCGCCTGGGAGGACATGATGTCGGGCAGCGTGTCGGAGGCCTCGCCCGAAGACAGCGCATTGCGCACTGCCTGCGCCCTCGCCTCGGCATTGGCCTTGTCGCCGCGCACGCGGGTCAGCTCGGCGGAGATGTCGTTCAGCTGCTGGGCCGGAAAGGTGGTGGTGCCGTTGGTCTGCAGCAGCCCGTGCGAGGTGCGGTATTCGGCGACCTTCTTCTCGGCTTCGCTGACCTTGCGGCGCAGGCCCTCGATCTCCGGCTCCAGCCAGCGCGTCGCTTCCGAATTGGAATCGAGCTTGGCGCCGCTCTGGGTCGAAAGATAGACATTGGCCATGGCGTTCGGAATGGCGGCAGCGAGCTTCGGGTCCTTCGAGGTGAAGCTGACGCCGATGACGCGTGAACCCGGCACCTGATAGACCTGCAGGCGCTCGACGAAAGCGTCGATCACCCGCTCTTCCGGCGGGTTCTCCATCGGATTCTTCTTCAGGTGCAGCTTCACCAGAATGCTGCTCATCGCCGAGCCGTTGGCGGCATCGTCGAATTCCGGCAGGTTGTAGAGCTTCAGATCGTTGATCACCTTCTTCAGGAGATCGGCCGATTGCAGCAGCTGCACCTGGCTGGCGATATTCAGCTCGTCCATCAGCGGGCCGGCGCCGGCGTCGTTGACCTGCTGGGTGCTGGCGAAGGCCGGCGCGCGGGGTTCGATCAGAATACGTGTTTCGCTGCGATATTGCGGCGACATGATCTTGGCGCCTGTAAAGGCGACGCCCGCCCCCGCAAGCGTGATCGCCAGAATCCTGAGCCGGCGCGCCCAAACGGCGCGGACCAGCTGGCCGAGGTCGATGTCCACATCCTGATCACGCGCTACGCCGGACATGCTGTTACTCCACAACAAAGGTGCCGCAAGCGTAAACGACCATGGTAACTCAACGGTTAATGGTAATCCTGCCGAGTAATGAGCAACCGCCGCCAAAGGATAGTGGGAAATTGCAAGCGGCCTTTACCGGGCATTAACCCTAACGGATCGATAACGGCTCTACCGAGTTCATTTTCTGTGAGCACCAACGGATGTCTGTCGTCCAGCCCAAGATCCTTTTGGCCCTGAGCCTTGCAGCCATGACGGCGGCATTGGGCGGCTGCACGACGTACAAGCCGGCTCCGAAGGCGTTCAACGAGGCGACCATTCAGCCCTATACGCTGGATAGCGGCGACCGGTTGCGCGTTACCGTTTTCGACCAGCAGAGCCTGACCAACACCTATACGGTGGATCAGGCCGGCTATATCGCTTTCCCCCTTATCGGCCAGGTCCCTGCCCGCGGCCGAACCCTGCAGCAACTCTCGGGGCAGATCGCCCAGAAACTGCAGCAGGGCTATCTTCGCGATCCCGACGTCACCATCGATGTCGATCGCTACCGTTCGATCTTCCTCATGGGCGAAGTCGGCCAACCCGGCCAATACGCCTATGTCCCCGGCATGACGGTGCAAAATGCCATTGCGGTCGCCGGCGGCTTCACCAGCCGCGCCAACCAGAGCATGGTCGACGTCACCCGCAAGATCAACGGACAGGTGCTGACCGGCCGCATCAACATATCGGGGCCGATCATCGCCGGCGACACGATCTACGTTCGCGAACGGCTCTTCTGAGCGATGGCAACACAGAAGCCGCTCCGCATCCTCCATTGCTTCAGATCGCCGGTCGGCGGGATTTTCCGCCATGTCCGCGATCTCGTCGAGGAGCACAGCAAGGCCGGTCATCATATCGGCATCCTCTGCGACAGCTCGACCGGCGGCGAGTACGAGGACAGCCTGTTCGACGATATAAGACCCTATCTGTCGCTTGGTCTGACACGGGTGCCGATCCGGCGTTCGATCAGCCCGTCCGATATTGCGACGATGTGGGATACATACAAGAAAATCAAAAGTTTGCGGCCGGATGTGCTGCACGGACACGGCGCCAAAGGCGGCGTGCTCGCGCGACTTGCCGGCTCAGCGTTGCGGGTGAACAGGTATCGCGTAGCCCGCCTCTATACCGCGCATGGCGGAAGCCTGCATTATTCGCGTTCCTCGTTCAGTGGACAGTTCGTCCTCAGGATGGAGCGCCTGCAGGAATATTTCACCGATGCGCTGGTCTTCATCTGCGAATATGAGCGCGACACCTATGCGCGCAAGGTGGGTAAGCCGCGGACGAAGACGAGACTGATCTACAACGGCATCGCCGAGCGCGATTTCGAGCCGATCCCCACCCGCTCGGATGCCGTGCATTTCATCTATGTCGGAATGCTCCGGGACCTCAAGGGTCCCGATCTGTTTGTCGATGCCTTCGCCAAAACCGAACGGCTGCTCGGCCGGCCGCTGTCGGCGCTGATGATCGGCGACGGACCGGATCGCGACCGCTACCGCGAAATGATGGTCGAACGCGGCCTCGGCAAGCGCATCGGCATGCTGCCGGCGATGCGGGTCCATGAAGCCTTCTCCATGGCGCAGAACCTCGTCGTTCCCTCGCGCGCCGAAGCCATGCCCTATATCGTGCTCGAGGGGCTCGGCGCCGGCAAGACGATCATCGCCAGCCGTGTCGGCGGCATTCCCGAAGTGCTCGGCGCCGACAGCGCAGCCCTTGTGGAGGCGGGAAATTCCGACGATCTCGCCCGCGTCATGGCGGAAACGCTGAGCACGCCCGACTGGCACGCCAGGACGATGCCGAAGCCCGAGGCGGTGAAGGCGGTGTTTTCCTCGGCCGTCATGGCACGCGATGTCCTGAAATTATACCACGAACTCGTCGAGCCCGCTGCCGGCCGAACAATGCCCGCCGCCCTGTAAATATTTCTTAGGGGCTTTCTGGTATTCGCTTGCTGACAACGAGCGAAAAGCCCCATGAACAAGCTGGAAAGAGGCGATCAATTCAACGTGGACGCTCTGCGCAAGCAGGTCTCCGACATCGAGGCGCGCGGCGACGCGGGTCAGGAAAAACCGTCCGACCCGACCGAAATCAACCCCTATGCCCGGCAGATCGCCGAACAGTTCCGCGACGGAACCAATTCGCCCGTGATCATCATCGGGCAATTGCGGCTGCTGGAATTCCTGGCGCTCTTCGCGATTGCCCTGATCGTGCATTATTTCTGGCCCGGCGACGGCAATGATTCAGCGCTGGTGCGGACAGGCATGGCGACGGTTGCCTCGGCCTTAACAGTCATCGGCCTGCAGCTTGCCGACAGCTACACCATTCCGGCACTTCGGGCCAAGCTGCGGCTGATCCCGCGCATCCTGGCATCGTGGACGATCGCGCTTCTCCTGACCGTCGGCCTGTTTACGCTGGTTCGCGGCAGCACATGGGCGATGATCGCCGACGCCTATCTGCCCTGGTTCGCGGCTGGCGCGCTCTTCCTTGCGGCCGAGCGTTTCCTGGTCGCCTACGGCATCCGCAACTGGGCGCGCAACGGCATCATGGAGCGCCGCGCCGTCATCGTCGGCGGCGGCGAGCCGGCCAAGGAACTGATCCGCATCCTCGAACAGCAGGATGACAACGACATCCGCATCTGCGGCATTTTCGACGATCGCGGCGAAAAGCGCTCGCCGATCATGGTCGCCGGTTACCCGAAGCTCGGCACCGTGGCCGAACTGGTCGAATTCGTGCGGCTGACACGGATCGACATGCTGATCATCGCTCTGCCGCTGTCGGCCGAGGCACGCATCTACGATCTTTTGAAGAAGCTCTGGGTTCTGCCGGTCGATATCCGCCTTGCCGCGCATGCCAACCGGCTGCGCTTCCGGCCGCGCGCCTATTCGCATGTCGGCTCGGTGCCGATGCTCGACATTTTCAAGAAGCCGATCCGCGACTGGGATTCCGTCGCCAAGCGCGGCTTCGACATCTTCTTCACGCTGATCGCGCTGGCGCTGCTCTGGCCGCTGATGGTCGCGACCGCCATCGCCATCAAGGCGACCTCCGAAGGCCCTGTTTTCTTCATGCAGAAGCGCCACGGCTTCAACAACGAAATCATCAACGTCTTCAAGTTCCGCTCGATGTACACCAATATGGCCGATCCCACGGGCAAGGCCGCGGTGACCAAGGGCGATCCGCGCGTCACCCGCGTCGGCCGCTTCATCCGCAAAACCTCGATCGACGAACTGCCGCAGCTTTTCAACGTGCTGCGGGGCGAGCTCTCGCTGGTCGGCCCCCGCCCGCATGCCGTTCTCGCCCAGGCCCGCGACCGCGCCTTCGGCGATGTCGTCGAGGGTTATTTCGCTCGCCATCGCGTCAAGCCCGGCGTCACCGGCTGGGCGCAGATCAACGGCTGGCGCGGCGAAGTGGACAATGACGAGAAGATCAAGTTCCGCACCGCCTACGATCTCTATTACATCGAGAACTGGTCGCTCTGGTTCGATCTCAAGATCCTGTTCCTGACGCCGATCCGGTTGCTCAACACGGAAAACGCTTATTGAGCGCGATCGAGGCGACATATCCCCGTGTCGCCCAGCCGCAGCGGATGACGCTGCGCCTGATCGGCTCGGCCTTCGTCGCCTTCGGTGTTTTCCTTTCCGGTTTCGTGATTGACGAGCCGGCGCCCTACGAACTCTGGATGGCCGGGCTGATCGGCCTCTGGTTCATCCTGGGCCTCAGGATTTCGCGCGGCGTGGCGCCGCTGCTTGCGCTGCTGCTCACCTTCAATATCGGCGGCATGCTGTCGCTGACGCAGATGAAGGATCTGGCGACCGGGCCGATGTATATCGCGGTCTCGACCTTCCTGGCGCTGACGGCGGTCTTCTACGCGGCGATTATCGAGGACAGCCACAAGCGGCTGCCGCTGATCTTCAACGCCTGGACCTTCGCCGCGGTCGCCACCTCAGCACTCGGCATACTCGGTTATTTCCACGCCTTTCCGGGCGCGGAGATCTTCACCCTCTATGACCGCGCCAAGGGCGCCTTCCAGGATCCGAACGTCTTCGGCCCCTTCCTGGTGCCGCCGTCGCTCTATCTCGTCCACGGCATCCTGGTCGGCGACCTGAAGAAATCGCCGCTGAAGGCTGCCGCCCTGCTGGTGCTTGCGCTCGGCATCTTCCTGTCTTTTTCCCGCGCCGCCTGGGGGCTCTTCGCGCTCGGCGTGGCGCTCCTGATCTTCATCATGCTGCTCAAGGAGCGCAGCGGCGCCTTTCGTCTCAGGGTGCTGGTACTGTCGCTGGCGGCGATCATCATGCTGGTCGGCTCACTGCTGGTGGCGCTGCAGATCCCGAAGGTCGCCGAACTGTTTTCGGCGCGCGCCCAACTGGTGCAGCAATATGACGGCGAGCATCTCGGCCGCTTCGAGCGTCACCGGATCGGCTTCACCATGATGATGGAGCGGCCGCTCGGCATCGGGCCGCTGGTGTTCGGCACGATGTTTCCCGAGGACGAGCACAATATCTGGCTGAAATCGCTGACCACCTATGGCTGGCTCGGCTTCGTCACCTATGTCGGCATGCTTGTCTGGACGCTGGCGCTCGGCTTCCGATACCTGCTGCTCGACCGGCCGTGGCAGCCCTTTTTGATGATTGCCTGGATCTCGGTTCTCGGCCACGCCACGATCGGCAACGTCATCGATATCGATCACTGGCGCCATGTCTACCTGCTGCTCGGCACGGTCTGGGGCTGCGCGGCGCTTGAAGTGCGTTATAAGCGCAACCAGAGACAATAGCGCCTACGGCGCTGGAAGTGCGTCATAAGCGCGGCCGGAGGCCATAACCGCGAGCACGTCGCAGTCTATTTCGTCGCGCCTGCCGTCAAGCCGGCGATGAACCGCCGCTGGAAAACCAGATAGGTCAGAATGAGCGGGGCAATGACGATCACCGCGCCGGCGGTCAGAACCGGCGTGTTGACGGTGTATCGCCCCTGGAAAAACAGCATGCCGAGGGGCAGCGTCCGATAGGCGTCGTCATTCACAAGGATGAACGGAATGAGAAATTCGTTCCAGGTCCAGATGAACAAGAACAGCGCCAGCGTCGACATTGCCGGCACCATCAGCGGGATAACGATCTTGCGCAGGATATAGAAGCGTCCGGCGCCATCGAGAACCGCCGCTTCGAGAACCTCCTCCGGCAGTTGCTGCATCGCACTGGCGAGGAAGATCGTCGAGAAGGGTATCGACATCGCGATCTGCGGGATGATGAGAGCCGCATAGGTATTGATCAGCCCAAGATAGCGCATTTCATAATAAAGCGGGATGATGAAGGCCTCCGCCGGCACCATCATGCCGAGCGTCAGGATCGCGAACAGCGTGCGCCGCAGCGGAAATGACAGGTAGGCGAAGGCAAAACCGGTCAGCAGGCCCAGAAAGACACTTGCGGCAACGACGGGTATGACGACGACGATCGAATTCCAGAAGTAAATATTGAAATGCCCGGCATTCCAGGCATCGAGGTAATTTTCGAAATGCGGATAGGCCGGAAGGGCGAATGCGCCTTTCAGAACGTCAGCCTTGCTCTTTATCGAGGTCAGCAACAGCAGCAGGAACGGCGTGATCGTGACGAAAGCCAGAAGCCAGAGGACAATGCGAAGGAACAGCGCGGCGGGGATGTTGGACGAACGGCTCATCAAGCCAATCCTTTGCTTCTGGAGCCCACCAGCCGGTGAATTGCAAAATTGATTGCGAATGTCAGCAAGGCGCCGACGATGGCGATGGCGGCCGCGGCGCCGAAGCGATTGAGTTCGAAGCCGAGCTGGTACATGTAGATATTCGGCACGAGCGTCGCATTCGCCGGCCCGCCGCGGGTCATCGTGAAAATCAGGTCGAAGCTTTTGATCGAGGCTATAACGGTCAGAAGCAAAACCACCCTGATCTCAGGCATCAGAAGCGGCAGCGTTATCCAGAAAAAGGTCTTTCGCGCCGACGCGCCGTCGACCTTGGCGGCGTCGAAAAGAGACGGGTCGATGCGCTGAATTCCGGTGAGGAAAATGACCATGCAAAAACCGAAGAAATACCATGTGGCAACGATCCCGACCGCGGGAAGCACAAAGTTGAAATCTCCGAGCCAAGGCAATGCGAACCTGCCCAATCCCACCGCTCTTAGAAACTGATTGAACGGGCCGAATGCCGGATTGTAGAGCCATGCCCAGATGATGCCCAACACGGCAGTCGGCATGATGTAAGGCAGGAACAGGAAGGTTCTGAGGGCGAGCTGTTCGCGCTGCTTCAGATTCCAGACACAGGCGGCAAGCGTTATACCGAGCACGAGCGGCAGGACGCAGTAGAAGATCATGAGCTCGGCATTGTTGCGCAAGGCAATGTAAAAACGGCTGTCGGAAAAGAGATCGGCGTAATTGCCGAGGCCAACCCATCTGGGCATGGTCAGGCCGTCCCAGCTGGTCAGGCTCAAACCCAGAGCTGCGACAATCGGCCCAAAGACAAACGCCCCATAGAGCAGCAATCCAGGCAATAAATAGATGAAATTGGTCTGTTGCGTTCCATCCAGTGCGGAGCGTTTCATCCAGTACTCCCTGAAGCCAAAGCTCTGGTCATCGCGCAGCAAGCCGCAAGCTCGCAACGCTCATTCAGCGTGATGAGCGGGACGCCGGCCGGACCGCCCGAGGGCATCGCAACCGGCGTCCGCACTTCTTATTTCTTATCCTTCAAGTAGGCCTGATAGTCCTTGTCCATGGCATCGACAAAGGCTTCGGGCGTGATCTTGCCGGACAAGAGAAGCGGCGTGTTGTCGTCGATTGTCTTGAGCATCGTCGGGCTCGACCAATCGGGGTAGTGGCCAAGCGCATCGTTGGCATTGAGCGTCTTCCACATCTCGATG
Source organism: Rhizobium ecuadorense (assembly GCF_001187535.1). Taxonomy (GTDB): domain Bacteria; phylum Pseudomonadota; class Alphaproteobacteria; order Rhizobiales; family Rhizobiaceae; genus Rhizobium; species Rhizobium ecuadorense. The sequence goes on along the minus strand of NZ_LFIO01001107.1, from coordinate 245,387 downwards.
CCGGAGGTCAGGAGCGGCGTGAGCTTCGGCTTTGCATCCGCCGGCAGCGATGTTGCAGGAAGATAGCCTGCCGCGGCCCAGCTTTCCGCGGCCTTTTCAGACACCATATAGTCGATGTACTCGCCGGCCAGGTCCTGCTTCGCCTTGTCTTTGGCAAGGCTGGTTATCGCCCAGGCAAGATCCACGCCGCCGACGCTCATGGGCTTGGAAACGCCCTTCGGAGCGGGAATTGCCATGAAGCCGATATCCGGATTGTTTTGCATGTCGCCGAAGTACCAGGTTCCGGAGATCAGGAATGCGCCCTGCCCTGATATGAACAGCTGGACTGCGTCGTCACCCGAGATGCCCTCGAAGCCGGGATAAAAATAGCCGCCCTGTGCCCATTGCTGCACGAGTTTGGCCGATTCGATGTTCCCCTTGGTGTTCCAGGAGCCGCCCTTGCCGTAGATCAGGTCGTCAAGCTCGGCGCGATTGGCCGCGTCGATATGCGCCTGATCGATAGCGCCGATCATGTGCAGGGCGAGATGCTGCTTGGCCGAGCCCATCATGAAGGGCGCAACGCCTTTTTCCTTGAGCTTGTCGAGATCGGCCAGAAGCTCCTCGAAAGTCTTCGGCAGCGCCACGCCCGCCTCGTCGAGGATCTTCTTATTGTAATAAAGGCCGACGATTTCGCCGAGACCCGATATGCCGTAGGTCTTGCCGACCCCGAATTTCGTCCCCTCCCAGCGGTCTCTGGCCAGCACGGAGTCCGACTGCCGCTTATCCCAGCCATATTTCTTGATGTACTCGTCAACCGGCAGAAGCAATCCTTCCTTGACCATCGCGCCCATGTCGCCGGCGCCCTGGTTGACTTTGGTGATGACGGGCCCGTCGCCTGCCGAAACCGCAAGTTTCAGCGTCAGCTTCATGTCATCGAAGGTGCGGGCGGTGCGTTTGATCGTGACGCCGGGATGTGCGGCTTCGAACTCCTTATTCAGTTGCTCGATGACCGCGCTCTGGCCCTCAAAGGTTTGGTCGTCCCACACCGCCAGATCGTCGGCGCGGGCGGCGGAAAGGCCGAAACTCATAAGCGCCGCGCCGGCGAGCGCGACAGCTGCTTTCAATCGGTATGCCGGCAGTATGCTGATCGATTTCACGGTTCTGTTCATCTGCTCCACCTCATTTGGTTTATTCTCCACTCCCCGTCCGCACCTCGCGCCTGGCGCCGGCCGAACGTTTTCTTCCCCAGAGCTTTGCCTGGCTGGCGAATCTGAGGTAATCGTCAATGCATCAGCCCCTCTCGCGATCCAGAATGACAAAGCGCCACGCAGGAGGTGGCAAAGCGATGGACAGCAACTGCTTCATCCGCCCGGCGATTGAAGCCGATACCGAGGCTCTTTTCGACATCTGCCTGAAAACCGCCAACGGCGGCGAGGATGCCAGCACGCTTTACAGCGACCCGCATCTGCCCGGTTACATCTGGTCGGTACCCTATCTCAAGTTTGCCAGGGACTTTGCCTTTGTTCTCGTTCAGGGCGACCGGCCGGTCGGTTATGTCGTCGGGGTGCCCAATACCGGCGGGTTCGACAAAACCCTTGAGGCAAACTGGTGGCCGTTCGTCCGCCGAGAGATCGCCGGGCTGACGCCCACGCGTCCGCGCGACGCCGACGTGATCGAACGAATTCAAAATCCGCGCAGCGGAACGACGTGGCTTCAAGACGATTACCCGGCGCATCTCCATATCAACATTCTTCCCGGACTTCAGGCAGGCGGCTGGGGGCGCCGGATGATCAGCACCGAGCTTGAAGCGCTTCGCAATCACGGGGTCGCAGCGGTGCATCTCGGTGTCGATCCAAACAATGAACGCGCCAGAGGTTTCTACCGTCACCTTGGCTTTTCCGAACTCGAACGGGACGGCTCCGTCGCCTTCGCCATGCGGATCGATAAGGGATCTGAGTAGAACCGACCGAACCGTCATGCTCATGAGATTGGCTCCGCATTTGCGGCGTCAAGTCCATATTTCAAAACGACTGCCGCCGGCATGGCGCTCCAGCCCTGAAGCAGGGAGCCGCGCCCGTACGGCGGCGAGAAATATTCCACTGCACCGATCCAGCCATTGTCGAGGCAGGTTTGCCACCAGCGCGTCAGCGCGTAACGTGCGCCTCCGAGCCCGTGGCGAAGGCGTTCTTCGGCATAGGCGCCATCCCAATAAGGCCAGTCCGAACCATTATGGTAGCGGTAGGGAAAAGCCGTCTTGGATCGCAGATCGCCTGGCCGTTTGAAGGGCGGATAGGCGCACATCACCCCCCAGCTGCCATAGGGCTGCTGCTGATTGTTGCGCGTTTCCAATTTGCTTTCAAAGGCTCTCAGCAAGCCAACGACCTTCGTGCCTGAAATTGCTGCGAATCGCGACAAGGTCAGGCTGTCGAGAGCCAGATGATCCTCGACAAAAGCGCCAGGCATTCCATAGTCGACATATCCTCCCGTTGCCGGAACGAAGAGTTTGGCCTCGATTTCCTGGCGGGCCAGATTCGCGACCTTGCCTGCGCGTTCGGCAAGAGCCGGATCGTGCCCTTCCCCAAGCCTTGCCACAGCGTCCATGGCGCCGACGAAAAGACCGAGATCATAGGAGACCAGACCCTCGCGATAGACGTTGTCGGCCCAGTCCCGGTCATTGCGCGGTTTCAGCGGCAGAACGCTGTCAGGACCGGCCAGGCCGAAATAACGATCCGCAATTGCCCTGACCGTTGGCCAATGTGCCTGTACCTCGGCTAGGTCCTTTGTTGCGCTGAAATAGTCGTCAATAAAAAGAATGAAGAAGAGCGGGCTGTCGAAGTGATCGCTCCACCAGTCTTGCGGACGGTTGTGGTATTCCGGAACGGCCTTTTTATGGGTTTTGGGATTGGCCTTGCTGTCTTCGACAAAGCGCTGCCACGCCTCTGACTGCGCAGGCCCGGTCAAGATCACCCCGCTCGGGGCTTCTCCATCCGGCTGCACCCCCTTGGCGAGCAGCCGGATCTCGTCGCGCACCGCCTCCGGTGCAAGCGTCAGAAGCGGCTGCATCGTCCAATAGCCATCGCGATAATAGGTCCGCGCTGGAGCGCTATAGGCCTGCCCCGCGGCGAGACCGGCGAAGGCACCGTTTTCGTCGCGCCGGATGCTGGAAAGGGCGGCATGGATGCCCTGGCTGACCATGCTGCGCATCAGCGGGTCGGCGTCGGGCGCCAGATCGCAACGCGCGGCATATTCGGCGGCTTCGGCAATGATCGCGCCGCTGGTGAGGCTGAGAGCCTTCTCGGCTTCGTCTCTCGAGGCGCCGACGGCAATCCGCAAATCGGAACCGAGAACCTCCACGATGAGCACACCCCAGCCCATTTCGGCAGTCTGCCGATGATGGGTCCGGGTGACTTTTGCCCTCGCGCCTTGCCCATCCGGCTCATGCCACCAGGCGCAACGACGCGCCGGATATACGCCCTGAAGGCGCACGCCGCTGATCAACATCACCGGCAGCGACTGCGCGACAAATATGCCGCCATGTCCGGAGACCATTCGGTTCGGAGCATAGGTATAAGGGCCACCGATGGCAGAAAATCTGACACGCCCCAGACTGCCGGCGCCCCACAGAGCGAGATCGGCATATCCGCCCGGATGAACATCCGCCTGAAGGCGTGGCGCCATGACAGGCAGTAAAACGCCTTCTTCGGCGGCAAGCTGTCCATCGGTCGAGGGCTTCATCATGGATAATCCCCCCGCAGCCAAGTTGAAGCCGCTGCAGAAGGCGAGAGAGAAAAATAGAGGCACGAGCCTGGGCCTGCTCCTCCTCGGGCGACCTTGGCTGGCGCGCGGCTATCCAGACGATGCGGGTGGCGCATACTTGTCTTCAACCCTCTTTATTTCATCGCGCATTTCATTGCGCGTTGAGATCAGCCTACAGCCGACCTCCCATTTGTCAAGGACATAGACAAATTGCCGCCTTGGGTGTACTGAAATGCAATAAGATGACGAAGTTGAAGCGCATACCTCGTTTTCGCGATTGTTGCGGGTCAATGGCAACCCTTAATTAGGTATATGCTCCGAACTAATTGGAACGAGTTAGCCGGATGCCACCGACACCTTCTGCCACGCAGACTCCCATCGCGCGAAAAATCTCGACCAATGCGGTGATCCGCACCGTGTTGGCGAGCGGGTCGATCTCCCGCGCCGATATTGCCAAGCTGACCGGCCTGTCGAAACAGACGATTTCCGATGTCGTGCGCGACCTCGAGGATGACGGATGGCTGAAACCTGTCGGCCGGACCGATGGCCGCCCGGGCCGCAATGCGATTACCTATGAACTCAATGCCAGGGCGGGTCTGGCCGTCTCCATCGATCTCGGCGGCACCAAGATCGCCGCGGCGATCTGCGATCTGCTGGGCAACATCGTTGCCGAAACCAAAGTAGCGACCGATCCGCGCGGCGGAATGCATCTCGTCAATCAGTTCAGCGACGTGATCGGTGAACTCGCGCTTGCCGCCGGAACGACCGCCGGCAAGCTCCGTCTCGTCGTTCTCGGCAGCCCCGGCGTGCTCGATCCGGCCACCGGCCATATCAATGTGGCGCCGAATATCCCCGGCATCGACGCGATAAATCTGCGGCAGGTCTTCAGCGACAGAATGGGCATACCTGTCATCGTCGAAAATGACGTCAACCTCGCCGCGCAAGGGGAGAAATGGCAGGGACACGGTGTCGAAACCGGCAATTTTGCGTTCGTCGCGCTCGGGACAGGCGTCGGCATGGGCATCATCGCCAATGGCGCTCTGTTGCGCGGCGCACGTGGCGCGGCCGGCGAAATCGCCTATCTTCCGATCGGCGGAGATGCCTTCGATCCCGGCGGGTTTACGCTCGGAACCTTTGAGAGCGCGGTCGGCAGCGTCGCGATGTTACGCCGCTACACCGGTTTCGGCGGACGCAACGCATCCACCGTGGCCGATCTCTTCGCCGCGTTCAATGCGGGAGATACCAGCGCCGTCGCCGCAATCGAAGAGACAGCAAGGCTGGTGGCGGTCGCCATTGCCGCCATCGGAGCGACTCTCGATCCCGAACTGGTGATCACCGGCGGCAGCATCGGCGCCAGACCGGAACTCGTAGACGCCATCCGGAGGTTCCTGCCGCGCTGCACGCCCTACCCGCCGCGCATCGAGATCAGCCGCTTTGGTAACCGGGCCGCTCTCATGGGAGGTATGGGGATCGCGGTCGAGCGCATGCACGACGATCTGTTCGGCGTGAAATTGAAGGACGCTTGATCGGCTCGCGCCACTTGAGAAGTGCGGTAAATGCGCTAGATTTTCCGCCATGATAACAGCAACGCAGATACGCGGCGCGCGCGCCATGATCGGGATGAGTATCGAAGAGCTTGCCGCCGCAAGCGGCTTGCCCGTGGAGACCGTGACGGCGCTGGAAAACGGCGAATTCGCAGGCGAGCCGCACGCGCTGTTCGATGTGCGCAGCACACTCGAGGCGCACGGCATCATCTTCCTGTCGAGCGGCAATCAGGATGAAGGCGGCCCCGGCATCCGGCTGCGCGCGCGCACCATGAGCGACGACGGCATCCGGCCGGAGAATCTCAACGCCGCCAACGACGACTAACGGAACCAATCTGGTGCTTGGCCGTTTCCGCTGTCCTATCAGGTATTTGGGGGCAGTCATTTGAACCGCAGCAATGGTCTCTACGTCATCATCGGCGTACTCGTCGTCGCCGTCATCGGCCTCGGCGCCTATATCTACCGCGAGGAAAACAAGCCGCAGGGGATCGAGATGAGCATCGGCAAGAACGGTGTCTCGATCGAGCAGAACTGAGCGTCAGAGATAGGTCTTGGCGAGATCGGCGAGTTTGCCGCCGTCCTTCACGCCCTGCTTGTAGAGCTGAATGATGACCGCACCGATCCGCTCGGCCTCGGGTGTCGTCCTGGCGAGGCCGCGTTCGTCGCAGACCTTGTCGAGCACCTGGGACAACAGATCGAGATCTTCCGAAAACAACGGCAAATCATGCGGATGAATTGATGATCGTAACATCACGCCGCATTCCCTCCGAGGGCAAACGCATCCACGCTTGCATTGCCGGCCGCCCTCCGCAACCGGCAAAGATGATTATGCGCGAGGGCCCGAACTTTAGCAACTATGCAAATTTCCACAGAACAAAATTCGGGAACAAAATTTCGCCCCGCGCGTTTTAGGCGCGTTTGCAGCAGGAATGAGCGAGTGCAGACGTTGACTGAAATACGCTTTCCCTCCCCGGTCCGGGTCGTTTCTCAAAACCGCAGCCTGATCGTTTCCACCGTTTGGGAAGCCGTCGAATATTTGAAACGATGGCCGAACAAGCGTGGGCGCGACTATCGCGTTGCGCGCCAGCATTGCCTGGATGCGCTCGACGGGCTACGCAGCCCGCGCGCCGCACAGGCTTCTTTCATCACGGCGGCGAAGACGGCGGGATTATTGCTGTGAGATCAGCTGCCGTGGCGGCCGGCGGCGGCGAGCTGCGGGTGAATGGAGCCTTCCATGATCACCTTGGCGGTTACCTCGATCACCTGCTCCTCGGCGAGCTCAGCAAGCGCGAGGGCGACATCGCCCTCCGGCCAGCCAGCCTTGACGGCCTCATCGGACAAAGCCTGGAATGCGCCGGCGAGGGCTTGTCTGCAAGTGAGATTCTGCTTCATATCCGCCATGCGCTCGCACTAGGCTAATTGTGACAGGGACGTTTTAAGCTACACATATTGGCATGAATGCGAAGAGGTTTCACGTTATTTAAATTCGAAATTGGATATTCCATATTCAATCTTGGTATAACCTTAACAAAAAACAACAAATACCGCCTCCTATAATTGGAGGAGTGCCAAAAAGAACTAATAGATTTATTTGAGACCACACCCTCAAGGGGTATTTCATTACGCTATTTACTGCAAATGGCCGCAGTATCGGAGTCGAAGCAGCGACTGCTTACCCCCGCCCGACCAGACGAAATCCGAATTGCGGCACGTTTCATCATCTTCCCTGCACCCTGTCAATCGGCTTCGACATCTACCAAGGCGAGCGCCCGGCGGACATGGTTCATGAGGCAACGGCGCGCCCGGCTGAATGCGCATATCGTCAACAATATCCTCAGCTGCCACGAGCGCCTTCGGCTAATCACTTTAATACCACAACGACACCACACTGCCGTCAAAGTCCGCCGTACGATTGTGCTGCGTATTATTGGGTTGGCGGGCCCACTTCTCCAGGAGCTAAAATGTCTATCGAACTAGACGCGACGACCTATGTGCATGCCAAACCAGCGACCGCGCATTCTTATATTTTGCCGGCCGTTGTCGATGTTCTTGAGAACAGTTTTCACCAGGCAAACGAAACGTCTGTCTTCGACCTCGGTTGCGGTGCCGGCGGTGCCGCAGCCGTGCTTGCGGGAAAAGGCTATGATGTCATCGGCGTCGATCCGTCCGAGGACGGCATCGCAAAAGCGCGAACGGCCCACCCCGATCTGCCGCTGGAAATCGGCTCCGGTTACGAAGATCTTTCCAGCCGCTACGGGACCTTCGATGCGGTGATCAGCCTCGAGGTCGTGGAGCACGTTTATGATCCCAAGGCGTTCTCGGCCACCATGTATGATCTGGTAAGGCCCGGCGGCATCGCGGTCATGTCGACGCCTTTTCACGGTTACTGGAAAAATCTGGCCTTGGCCGTAAGCGGAAAGATGGACGACCATTTCATGCCTCTCAAGGACCATGGCCATATCAAATTCTGGTCTCCGGAAACGCTGAGCACGCTGCTGCACGAAACAGGTTTCGAAGACGTCGACTTCGAATATGTCGGGAGGATTCCGCTCCTGGCCAAATCGATGATCGCAATCGCCCAGAAACCGCACTGAAGATCCACCGTTCTCCGCAATGGCCGCGAGAGCGGCCGCCACATGAAACGTGATGTTCTGACTGGATTTCAAGGGGATAAATGGTCGGGGCGACTGGACTCGAACCAGCGACCCCTTGACCCCCAGTCAAGTGCGCTACCGGGCTGCGCTACGCCCCGACCTGCCGAAACGGCTTGCTTCGTTTAGTTTTTCGGCGCGTGCAATGCAAGCGGAAAAAACTCGCCTCCGACAAAAAGGAGGCGGTTTGTCGGATTGATTAGATCGCCGCGAGCTTCAGCTGGCCTTCGGCGGTGTGGCGGGGCTGCCATGACTGGTAGTTGGCGATCGAGAAATGCGGGGTTTCGAAGGGGGTGGCGTGGGTTTCGGTAATGACGGCGACATCGGCGCCGGCCGCTTCACCGGCGAGGATGCCGGCGACGGCGTCTTCGAAGACCAGGCATTTCGCGGGATCGACACCGAGGCGGCTGGCGCCGAGCAGATAACCCTCGGGGCTGGGCTTGCCCGATTTTACCTCGCCACCGCTGACGATGACCTTCGGCATCGGGATGCCGGCGGCTGCCATGCGGCGTCTGGCGAGCTCGATCGGCGCCGAGGTGACGATCGCCCATTTGCCATCTGAAATGGCGGAGAGGAAGCGGATGGCGCCGGGGATTTCGACGATGCCGGAGACATCCTCCATCTCCTCGGCGAGCAGCAGGTCCGCCTCATGGGCCGGGTCGACGCCGGGAAGGCCAAGCCCGCGGATGACGTCGGAAGCGCGGATGCCGTGGATCGTCTTCAAGAAGACTTCCGGTTCGAAGCCATGGCGCCTTGCCCATTCGCTCCAGACGCGTTCGACGACGGCGATGGAATTCAGCAGCGTCCCGTCCATATCGAAAAGGAAGGCGTCATAGGATCTGTCGAGGATATCGTGGAGAGCGGGCACGGGGCGTTTCCTTGCGGGGGCGAGGCCGGGACGACCCCTGCACAGGCGAGTAGCGGAGAGCGGCCGCGGCGTCAACGTCAGTCACGACGTCGACGTCAACGCTAGTCGTTGACATCGGGATGGGTGACGTTGCGAACGTCGGCCAGACCGCGGGCGGCGTCGCGGCTGCCGGTCGCGGCAGCAGCTTCGAAGATACGGGTCGCGTCGCCATACATTTTAAGATTGAGGTAGCTATAGCCGCGCAGCACCATCAGGTCGATGCGTTCCTGCTGCAGTTGGGCGCGCTGATCGAGATAGATCAGGGTCTCGCGATAACGCCCGGCGTCGAAGGCCGAAAGCGCACGGTCGGCGAGGATCGCCACCTGGAGCTCGGCAGCGCGCTGCCGGTTCTGCGGTGCCTTGGTGGCGGCCACAGCCGCATTGCTGGAAAGGCCGGCGCGCAGATAGGCAAGGCTCTGGCCGTAGGCTGCGTCTTCACGATCCTTGCGGACGGGGCTCTGCAATGCCGTCTCGAAGGCCGAGATCGCCTCCATCGGCCGGTTGATATCCATCAGGCACCAGCCGCGCGACAGCGCGTTTGCCGGGCTGAGCTGACCCGCATCGATGGTTGTCGAGCAACCGCGCGTCTGGCGTGAACCGCGCTGAACGGTCACCGTCTGCATCGCCGGCCCTGCCGGGCGAACGGCAACATCGGGCGCCGGCTGCAGCGGGGTGCGGCGTTCAGCCGGAAGCGGCTCGGCCGCCGTGGCAGGGCGTTGCGCCGGCTGCGTCGGCTGAACCGGCTGCTGCGGGGCAAGCGTGCCCTTTTCCGGCGGCTGGACGCTCCCATTCGGCATCAGCGAGGCGGTGTCTTCGAGATTGGCGATCCGGGTCGACCGGCCGGCCCAGGCGCGCTGCAGGTCGAGCACGCCCTTGCGGTCGTTCAGTTGCTCGCGGGTGACGGCAAGGCCATAGGCCGACGGCTCGTCATCGGGCTTCCAGGCAAGCGCGGTCTCGAACCAGCGTGCGGCGGTCTGGAACTGGTTGAGCGAGCGGGCATACCAGCCGAACTGCTGCGCCGTCGGCACATATTTTCGGGCGATAATCTCGGCGGCGATGCGATGCAGCACGTCTTCGGCGAGATCGGCCGGCGGCTGCAGCGCCATCAGATTGGCGGTTGCGGCGAGATAGGTGGCGGTCGCATCGTCGGAGTCGGCACGCCAGCGGAACATCACGTCCTCGGCCTCCTCGGGCGCCTTGCGGGCGATCAGCGCCAGCGCCAGCCCCTGCGAAGCCGCCGCCGTATCCTCCTTGGCTCGGGCGGCGCGGAACCACTTCTCCGCCTCGGCATCGTTGTTGCGGCGAAGCTGGTACCAGCCGAGCAGCAGCGCATCCGAGGCAAGCCCCTCGCTGCCGGCGAGTTTTTCGAGGCGGGCGACGTAATCTGGCGCGATGGCGAGCTTCGGATCGTCATTGCCTTCGGCCATGAAGCGCCGCGCGAGATTGTCGCGGATCGCGTCGAATTCCCTGCTGCCGTCGGCAGCAGGCTTCTCCAGCGCCAGCAGCGTCTGCATCGGCTGATAGGCAAGCAGTGTCGAGGCCTTTTCGATCGTCGCCTGCCGCTCGGCCGGATTGGGGCAGTTCTTCAGTATATAGCTGTAGGCGTCCTGGCCACGCTGCACCCTCTCCGTCTGAAGGAAGGCTTCGGCGACACGCCACAGAACGTCGACCTCGCTGCAGGTGAGCAGGCTCGGCGTTGCGGCGGCGATATCAACCACGGTCGCATATTGCTTGAGGTCCGAAGCGTTGATGAGGCGGGCGCGGGCCTCGGCGACATCGAGCCGGTCGAGCAGATCGGCCGGCGGCTGCCATCCGGCATCGGCTGCCTGACGGTCGGCGACCGCCTTGCGCAGCTCGGCATAACGGCCCTCGGAATAAAGCTGCCACATGGCCTCGAGCTGTTTGTCGCCATTTTGCGGCACGGCGAGCGGATTGGCCGGCGGAACCCAGTTCGGGTAGAGCGCCTGAAGGCGGGAGATTTCGGCCTGCAGGCGCACCTTGTCGCCGCGGCTGGCGAAATAGCGAAGTGCGCTTTCATCGACGGCAGGCTGCTGCGGCGGCGCGGCGGCCTGTTGCGGCGCTGGAGGCTCGGACACGATGGGAGGCGTGACCGGTGCCGGCGGAGCCGCCGGCTGAGGTGTAGGTTGGGGCGCAGATTGAGGCGCGGCGGATGGCGGCGCTGCAGGCTGCTCTGCGACGGCATTCGGATCTGAAGTATCCGACGCTGGTGGCGGCGAGGACGTGATCGCCTCGATCTTGTCGGCGACGAGCTGCGCATTGAAGTCGGAATTACCGGCAGGGGCATCAGTCGGCTTGATGCGGCCCATCATCATCAGCTCCGGCGCCGGCTTGCCGGCAGAGCCAAGGCCGAACTTTTCCTGCAGAGCGGCACGGTCTTTCAGCCCGGTGACGAGGCTCGCCACCACCACTGCCGCTGAAACCGCCACGAGAGAAGACTTCACAGACACTCCGGATGCTTCTCCCCGATATAGGCCAGCCCCAGCAGTTGAAGGGTGGACGGATAATAGAGTGCGGGGGCAAACTGCAGCGCCGAGCTTGGCAGCCTGGTCCCATCGACAACACAGGCCACAACATCGTTAACAATTCTATAACCGGGATCCGACAGCACTGTCTTCGGCCGGCCGGTGGTCAGATCGATGGTGGCGGGAACGCCGTCTTGCGACATGCCCTTTTGCAGGCGGATGAGCAGCGCCTTGTCAGTGATGCCGCCGCGGGCGAGATAGAGCGGGATGCGGATGGCGTTATATGAGAATTCGGCGTCGAACCCTTCTGCCGGCCGCGGCTTATCCCGCAGGCTCACCCATTCGGCGGGAAGCTTGCGCGGGCCGAATTGCATCGTCTTCAACAGCTCCACGCCGTCGTCCGACAGTTTTTTCCAGGCATCCGACGGAGCGAGTGCCGACATCACCGGGATCGCTTCATAAATCCAGTAGGACGGGTTGACGACCGGACCATCGTCTCGGTCGCTGCCGGTAAAGCCTTCGGTTCCCGGCATCAGCAAAGTGCGGCCCTGCGAGCGGCCGACGGTTTCGGCAAGCAGTGCCTGCGCCATGCGGGAGGCGGCGAGGATGTAGTCTTCTCGTTTCCATGCCGTGCCGGCCAGCGCCAGCGCGTAGGCGATCAGCATATCGCCGTCCGTGGCATTGTTGGTGTCGGCCACATGCGGCCTGACGTTCGGATCCCATTTCCAGACGGCCAGTCCGTCGTCGCGCAGCAGCAGCTCGGTGCGGGTAAAATACCAGATCTGCTCAAAATCGGCGGGGCTCGCAGCGAGATAGGCGAGCAGCAGGCCATAGCCCTGCCCTTCACTGTGGCTGATGTTACCGTTGCCGTTGTCGACGATGCGGCCGGTCGGATCGAGAAACTTCGCCTTATAGGCCGACCATGCGCCGGCATTGATCATCGCCTGCTGCGCGATGGCCGGCAGGCCCGGTGCAAGCGCGACCGATGCCGCCAGCAGGAGCGCGCGCCACCGCCTCATTTCGACCGACCCAGCCTTTTGAGCATCTTCGACGTGGTGATGCCGATCAACAGCACGAAGACGACCAGCAGCGAGGCGTAGGAGAGGATATTCGTCGACAACCAATTGGCGGCGATCAGCCGGTAGTTGGCGATCGACCAGGGCGTCGACGGCACGAAATCGAAACGGGTGACCGGTACCGCCTCGATCTTGCCGGTCTTGCTGGAATAGGTAGTGATGTGGCCTGATATCTGCGGCCAGTTCAGCTGCGAAGTCAGAACCTCGACCCCTTCCCGCAAGTCCTTCGCCGATGGCGCCGCCACCACGGTCCAGGCCCCGGCTCCCGCCGGGCTGGAACCCTGCCCTACCAGAAGCGAGGCGGTGTTGGGCGGCGTAAAGATTTCCTCGGCGCCCGGCACGAATTGCAGCGAACTGCGGGAAATATCGAAATTGCGCCACAGCCACTCGCGGAACGCGGTCATCCGGCTGCGCAAGACACCGCCGCTGACCTTGGAATTCCATTCCTCGAAGGCCGCATCGGTGTCGACGACGCCCGTCTGCGCATCCGTCACCGGACGCCACGAGGCCTGGCTCGCCGTGGCGATATTCGTTTGCGACAGAGCGGTTGCCGGCATCTGCGAGATGGAACCGATGAAGATGGCGTCACGATCACCGATCGTATTCGGCGAGGCGACGGTTTCCACAGGGATCGGATGGCCGGCCATGATCGCCATCTGGCCAAGCAGGGTGGCGGCGGCCGAAAGCGTGTCGGCATCGACGCGGTCGATGAACAGCGGCGTCGGCTCCGTGGCCCGGCCATAGGGATAAGCGGTGCCGGCCATGGCGGCCAGATTCGGCCGCTGACCGACGCGGGCGAAATCCGGCATGTGCAGCTCGGAAGTGTCGAACAGGGCAAAGCGGGGACTGGCGCCGGCGGTGGCGCCCGGCGCGCAAGCCGCATCGTCCTTGGTCATCAGGATCGCCTCGATCGCCACCGTATTCAGGCCGGGCTTGAAGTGGCGCATCGTCACGCGGATCGGCAGATGACGCAGAATGCCGCCTGCTGTGGTGGTGATCGGCACGGTCGAGGCGATATTGTCGTTGACGTAGATATCGATGTGGCTGCCGGGCAGCACGTTGTCGGTATAGGCGGCGTCGAGCAGCACCTTCGCCTCGCCATAGGCATTGGCATAAAAGTCCGCCGGCACGGCGATATTGAAGCTGGTCCGCAGCCGCCGGCCGGAGAATTCGGTGGTCTTCACGCCGAGCTGAGACAAAGCGATGCTGGTATCGGAAAAGACCAGCGGCGCATTTGGCGCGCTCCAGCGTTCGGTGGTCAGCACGTCGCGGCGGATATCTTCGGATCTGTCCGTCGGTGAGACGATGGTATCGATGGCCGAGGACACCGCCTGCCAGGAGGGGCCGCTGATCAGAAGCACCGGTGAGCCGCTGCGCGGATCGGTGACGAAAGCGGCCAGTGCCGCACTTTCGGCGCCGGGCGGCAGGCCGGGAAAGAGCGGCCGAAGTTCCGCCGCGGTGCCGACGAGCACACTGAGCTTGCCGGCGCCGCCAGCCGGCAGCGAAGCGGTGCTGAAGGCAAAGTTCTGGTTCGGCATGCTGCTCAGCACAGAAAGCCCCTGCGCCAGCCGCAGCAGCGGCCTGGTGGTTCCCGGCTGTTCCAGCGCCGGGACGACGATGTCGAACTCGGTCCTGCCGGCGCCGTCGACACCGATGGCGCGGATCGCATCGGCACTCGCCGGCTCAGCGACCTCGCTGCCGGCAAAGCTCAGATAGGTGCCGGCCGGATCGATATTCGACCATAATTCATAGGTGGACTGGATGCTGCAATCGGTGCGGTGGCGCTGAGCGGCTTCGAAGCTGACGACATTGGCGCCCGGCTGCAGCAGACCTGGCGGAACCTTGAAGGTGACAGCCGACGCGCCGTCCGGCGAGCCGATACGCTGCTGGCCGATCGGGCGATTGTTGAGATAGACGGTCAACGCCGAGGCCTCGGGGGCGACGACGATCGCATTCTGGTAGGCGAAGGTGAAGCTTGCCTGGGCGGCCGCCTGTTCCGGCGTCAGATAAACGGACCATGACCGCCGGTCATATTCACCGTTGAGACCGAGCTTCGAAAAGGGCACGACATAACGGCGGACGCTCTCGGGGCGCTGAGCCGGCGCCGTATCTGTCGCGGCCGCCTGCAGCGCCTGCGGCGGAACGGTAATCGGCGGGGGAACCGGCGCAGGTGCCGAAGCCGGGGCAGGAGCAGGAGCAGGAGCAGGAGTCGCCTGGGGTGCAGGCGCCGGCAATACGGAAACCGGAGGCGTGACGGGAACCGGCGCGGCTGCCGGTGGGGTCGGCGGTGTCAGTCTCGGGGTAACGGAGGCGCCGGGCGGCCGCTCGCCGGACATATCGAAGGGTGCCGTCTGCGCCTGGGCGAAGGCGGAGGCGTTCAGCAGGAAAAGCGAGGCGGCGATGATGCTTCTCATCCGGCGTTGACCTTTGCCGCCTGCTGCTGGGCTTCGCGCTCCGGCCGCATGCTGCGGAAGAAATAAACGAGGCCGCGGCTGGTCTGATAAAGCGCCGTGCCGAGGAACCAGATGGTGCCGCGGATCAGGCCGGGATTGCGGCGGCGCGAGGCCTGGAACTCGGTCCACTGGCCTGAGTTGGCAAACATCAGGTCGGCGATCAGGCGATGGTCGAGCGCGCTTTTCGGCACGTACTGGCAGCCGACATTGCTGATGTCGCCTGACGGCTCGATGTTGCGAACGATCAGCGGCAGGGTTTCCAGTTCCGCGCCGCTATAGGGCCGGAAGCGGATTTCGCCAACAGCACCGACCAGCATCTCGTCGAGCTGCTTGTTGAAGATGTGAAGCCTGGCGCCATGGACGGAGACGTCCTCGATCGAAGCAGCATACCACTTGCCGTTGGCGCCGAATTCGCAGCGCCGGTTGACGCGGACGCGGCGGGACAAGGCGCGCTCGCCGCGCTCCGACACCACACCGAGCGCGCAGCCGGCCATGATCAGGTTGATGAGGTTCCAGCCGCCGACGACGAGTGTGACGTCGGCCTTATAGGGCTCGGCATAGATCCTGTAGATGGTGATGACGAGCGCGATGATCTGCACCGCAAAGATGACGAAGAACGGCCGGCTGATCTCCGACAGGCGGCTGACGGCGATCGATTCGTCCTTGGCGGTGACCTTGAAGGTCGGCTTCCTCGGATTGAGCATGACGGAGATGACAGCCGGCAGCAGATGCACGGTCTGGACATATTCGTAGAGCTCGGAAATCCATGGCCAGCGGAACGACCCGTAGAGGTAGTTCTGCATCATCAGGTTCACCAGCATGTAGGCAAGCGTATAGGCGAGGAACTCGCCGCCCGACGCGGTGAAGATTTCCAGATCGAAGAACAGGTAGAAGAGCGGCGCAAACAGGAAGATCGTGCGCGGGAACGGGAAGAGCCAGAAAAGCGTGGAGGACATGTAGCAGAGACGCTGCGGGATCGACAGGCCGCGCTTCAGCAGCGGGAAGCGGAAGCGCAGGATCTGCATCATGCCCTGCGCCCAGCGGCTGCGCTGGCCGATGAAGCTTGCGAAGGTGGCGGGCTGCAGACCGGCGATCAGCGGCTTGTCGACATAGATGCTGTTCCAGCCGGCGCCGTGCAGCGCTAAGGCCGTCTCGCAATCCTCGGTGATGCTGATGCCGGAAAAGCCGTTCTGGGAGTCGAGCGCCCTGCGGCTCAGAACCGCGGCCGAGCCGCAGAAGAAGGCGGCGTTCCATTTATCGAGGCCGCGCTGGATGATGCCATAGAACATTTCGTTCTCGCTCGGCATCTTGTCGAAGGTGCGCAGATTGCGCTCCAGCGGATCGGGATTGATGAAGAAGTGCGGGGTCTGGACGAGGAAGAGCTTCGGGTCGTCTTCGAAGTAACCGACGGTCTCGAGCAGGAAATCGCGGGCCGGCGCGTGATCGGCGTCGAAGACGGCGATGAGTTCGCCGGTCGAGTGTTTCATGCCGTTGTTGAGATTGCCGGCCTTGGCGTGTTCGTTGCGGTCGCGCGTGAGGTAATGGACGTCGAGATCCTGGCAGAGCTGCTTCAGCTCGATATGGCGGGCAGCGGCGGCCTGGGCCTCGAGCAGCTTGCCGGAATTGCGCTTCTGCAAGGTGCCGCCGTCGTCGAGCAGCCAGACATGCAGCTTCTCGGCCGGGTAATCCATCGCCTTGGCGGCCGCCAGCGTATTGCCGAGAAGCCCGGCGTCTTCGTTATAGGACGGCACGAAGACATCGACATGCGGCAAACGCCCGGGATTGGCGGCACGCGAGGGGCGCGACGGCAGCGGTGTGGCGACGATGAACAGGCTGAGCGCCAGCATGGCGACGCTGTACATTTCGGCGAGATAGAGCAGCAGGCCGGGAATGAAATTCTCAAGCTGGTTGACAGGCGGCAGCGTGTTGGTGGTGCGCCAGTAAACGTAGCGCAGCACGATCGAGGTGCCGAAGGCGAGCGCCACCAGGCGCCATGTCCCCTCGCCCTTCAAGACCTTGATCAGCGCCATCACCGTCACGACCGTGATGCTGGTGATGAGCTGGGTCTGCAAATTGACCGGCAGCGTGATCAGCACGATCATGCAGAGCGAAACCACGGCCCATATGAAGACACTGCGGGCTTTGCGCATCGACGTTCCTTCGAAATTGCTCAACCGAGGCGCCGTTCGGCACTTCGGGCATGCTCACTAGAACAGGCATGACGTCGTCCGAAAACCGCTCACACTTTTCGGCATCATGCTCTATCTCCGGCAGGCGGCCGTCATGACCGCGTCGCCTATGCAGTCCGGCGACGGCACGGTGACGCCGATCGCCCTTGCGGATTGTTCAACCGGCTGTTCGGGCGGGGCTGCCGCATCCGGCATAACCCGCGCCTGCGGCGCTTCGCCGGGCAGCGGCACGCGCGGGCCGATGGGCGCGGGCATCGGTGCGGCGCCCTGTGCCGGTGGCGAAGCGCTGCGGGCGGGAGCGACCCGCGGCCGGCTGACAATGGCAGGCGCCGGCTCATAGCCGATCGGCATCGGACTGGCGCGATAACCGCCCTGGTCAGGATAGATCGGCTCGCCGGTGCGCCCGAGCGCGGCATCGGCGGGCGGCGGATTGCCGTAAGGATTCCAGATCTCCCCGTCGAAGGCGCCCGATATGGTATAGCCATAGACGATGCCGAGCAGCTGACGCTCGCTGGCGTTGGCGTCGCAGAGACGCAGGCGCAGCTGGATCATGCCGAAATTGCGCGCCTGGGTATTGGCGTTGACGCTCGAGCGGATCTGCTGCCAGGCATAGATGCAGGTATCGCCGGCACGGCTGCGGCCGGAGGCATAACCGAAGGGGCCATAGCTGTTCTGCAGGAAGGTTGCCGACGTCGCCATCGGCACGCCGGGGGCCGAACGCGCCACTTCGCGGGCGATGCCGCTCTCGTTGATCATGCTGAAGCCGGCATTGCCGGTGCCGGGATTGGCCCCGGACGCACCGAAGAACTGAACCTTCAGAAAGTTCTGACCGGCCACGGAGGATGAGGTAAACAAGGAGACCGTCTGCTCGACGCCGTTGCCACGCTTGCGCTCGACGACGCTGACGATCGACGGGCCGCCCGGCGGCGGCAGGACCAGCGCCTTTTCAGGCGCCACGGTCTCCGGCCCGGAGGGCTGACGCACACCGCCTGTCGAGGTGCAGCCGGCCATCATGCCCACTACGGCCACCAGCGATATCGTCATCCGCAAACGCATGTTTCGAGCCGCCGCAATCGTCTTTCCAGATATCCATTCGCAAACCGAAACGCGACGGACCTTCGAATCAACGACCACGCGGCCGTTCACAGGGTATAAATCGCCAACATGGTTAACGAACGGTAAACAACCGCCCCCCCCCTGACGCCACCGGACGAACGCGCATTGACAGTGATTCGAACTAATCAACCGTATGGTGCATAAATTGACATAGCAACACTTCCATTGCGCTCATCGCGCCTGTCTCGCGCCGCCTTGAACGCGGGAGCGGGAACTATGCCGCATGGCCGGCGTTGCCTTGATGTCTCAGGTTAAAAAGGAGAACATCCCATGCGCAAGATCATGCTGGCTGCGGCCGCCATGCTGACGATCAGCTCCGCCGCCTTCGCGCAGAGCACCGTCATCGTCACCGATCCCGCCCCGACCGGCTCCGTCGTGCTGCCGGGCGAAGTTCGCACTTATGTGATGGAGCAAAACACGCCGTCCGTCGTCTATGAAGGCGATATCGCCGTCGGCGCGACGCTGCCCGATACCGTCGAAATACATACGGTGCCGAATATCGACGGCTATGGCTATACCGTCGTCAATGAGCGGCGCGTCATCGTCGAGCCGAAGACGCACCGCGTGATCCAGGTCCTGGAATAAGGCGATCGGGAACAGTGGACGTGCGGCTGCATGGAACAGGATGGCCCGGTTAAAGGAGCGGCTTCACGTCCTCTCATCTTCCATTCTCGCCGGCACATTCAGAAGTTCGCGGATCTTGTGGGCGAGCTGCTCCAGGCTGAAGGGCTTGGCAAGCAGGGAGACGCCGTGATCTAGCACCCCGTTATGGACGATGGCATTGCGGGTATAGCCTGTGGTGTAGAGGATCCGGATCGCCGGCCATTTTTCCTGAACGATATCGGCAAGCTGGCGCCCGCTCATTTGCGGCATGACGATATCGGTGAAGATCAGGTCGACCTCCCGATTTTCTTCCAGAACGAGAAGAGCCTCCATGCCGCTTGCCGCCTGCAACACGGTGTAACCGAGTTCATGCAGGCTTTCGGCGGTCATGATGCGGACGTTCTCATCATCCTCCACTACCAGGATCGTATCGTTGACGCTGCCCTGAGGGATGGGCTTGGCGCCTGAGGCACTCAGCCTGGCGTCCGTCGCGCCGACATGACGGGGCAGATAGATCTTCACCGTCGTGCCCCTGTCGATCTCCGAATAGATCTTGATGTGGCCGCCGCTCTGCTTGATGTAGCCGTAAACCTGGCTGAGGCCGAGACCGGTGCCCTTGCCGGGTCCCTTGGTCGTGTAGAACGGGTCGAATGCCCGCTCGATCACGTCGGGCGACATGCCGGTGCCGGTGTCGGTCATGCTGATCATCACATATTGGCCGGCTTCGACCTCCGAATGCATGCGGGAATATCGCTCGTCGAGTTCAGTATTGGCGGTCTCGACGGTGAGATTGCCGCCGCCAGGCATGGCGTCGCGGGCGTTGACGGCAAGGTTCAGGATGGCGTTCTCAAGCTGGCTCAAATCGGCAAAGCTCGGCCAGAGGCCGCCGGCCAGCACTGTCTCGATCCGGATCTGCTCGCCGAGTGTACGCCGCAGCAGTTCCGACATGCCGCCGACCAGCTTGTTGAGGTCGATCACTTCAGGGGCGAGCGGCTGCTGACGCGAAAAAGCGAGAAGACGGGCGGTCAGGACCGCGGCCCTCTGGGCGCCGTCTTTGGCATTCTGGATGGAGTTCAGCAGGCGGGGATCCTCCTGTCCGGTCATCCGCCGCTGGGCGAGATCGAGATTGCCGATGATGATCGCCAGCATATTGTTGAAATCATGAGCGACGCCGCCCGTGAGCTGGCCGATCGTCTCCATCTTCTGCAACTGACGCACCTGCGCCTGCGCGGAAGCATTCTCTTCCATCTCGTGCCTGAGTTCGACGGTACGCTGGACCACCGTCTGTTCAAGGCGGGTGTTGAAACTGTTAAGCTCCTCGCGGAGGCGGCTCTGCCGACCATGCGCGATGATGATCATTTCCATCAGGCCGATGATGATCACCGCATTGATGAGATAGGTTGAAAGCCCAACCCATTGGCCGGCGCTGACCGGCCAGAAGATATCTTGCGGCTCGACGAAAAACTGCTGGACGATGAAAGCGGCCAGTATCGCTGCGACGAAGCCCGGCCCCGCGCCGCCTATGAAACTCGCCAGCAATATCGCCGGAAGGAAGCTCAGGAAGGGAAAGCCGGAGAGATAGTCGCTGACGGCAAGCCTCAGAAGAAACGTCAGGCCCACGAAGGCAACGGCCAGCGGATATGTATAACCCGGCCTATGACGCAGCCAATCCGTGGCGCTCAGCAAATCCATTCCAGACCCCTCCTTACGGCATCGCGTCTTTTCAGACCTGCAAAGAACGCCGTAACACTTTGAATCACTGCATAGTTTTATCCTAAAATCGAATCCGATTTAAGAATTATGCAGTCGCCGTTGCGCAGACGGCATCTCAGCTTTTACACATCGAATTTCACCCGGCAATATGCTGTTTCTCGCACTGCCGGGCACGACGTCTTGACGAGCCGTGCCAGGAGTCCACATAAATCCGCATGCCCGGCAAGGGGAAATGGGTGGACGGGAACATGAAAGACATATTCATCGTCGAAGACGACGCGCTGATTGCCATGCTGCTCGAGGACATGCTCGCCGATCTCGGCTACCGGGTTTGCGCCAGCGCGCCCGATCTGGAACGGGCGCTGGCCGCCGCCAGGGACACGGAATTCGACGCTGCGATTCTCGACGTCTCGCTTGCAGGGCAGAGCTCGCTGCCGGTTGCAAAACTGCTCGACGAACGCGGCAAACCCTATGTCTACGCGACGGGATATGGCGCGCCTCCTGCGGGCAGCAGCCCAAGCACATTGCCCGTGCTGCAAAAGCCCTTCCAGCTCAGCGAACTCGAACAGACGATGAAGCGGCTTACCGAAGCCTGATGCCCGTTGCCGGAAGCGTGCCGCGGTTCCGGGACAACCATAAGAGTTCCGGTCAGCGTACCTGATCGAGCAGACGCTTGCATTCCAGCAGGTCGTAGAGCGCCTCCTGCAGCAATGCCCTGTCTTCCTTGCCGACGCTCGACTTGCCGATCGAGACTTCCTGTTCGTCCTCGCCAGCCACAAAATTGAAGAAGCGGCGGGTAATCGGCGGCTTGGCGCGGCCGACAATCTGATCTTCGTCGGCCATGCCGACGCGTGGTTCCCCGGCACTCGTCTCCTGAACGCCCGATGCAAGCGCCTCGACGCTGGCGAGATCGCCGTGGCCAACCGAGATGACGAACTTGTTGCCGTTGGTTTTCAGAAGCTTCTGCACACCCTTGATCGTATAGCCGTGATCATAGAGCAAATGCCGGATACCCTTGAGGAGATCCACATCCTCGGGCCGGTAGTAGCGACGGCCGCCGCCGCGCTTCATCGGCTTTATCTGCGGGAAACGCGTCTCCCAGAAGCGCAGCACATGCTGCGGCAGATCAAGATCGTCTGCGACTTCGCTGATGGTGCGAAAGGCATCGGGGCTCTTGTCCAACGTCATACTGCTACGCGACCTCGCGGCTCGATCTTACGGCGACTCATCATATTTCAACGGTTTGGCGCCGACAATTCAAGTCATGTCTCGACGTTGCGCACAACGCAGGACAGTGCGAAGGGAAAAAAGCCGTTCAGAAACGGCAAGCCGATGATCAGGAGGCCGGATTCTGCGGCTTCAGCTTGACCTTGCGAGACACATGCGCCTTGAGGATGCGCGTCTTCAGCACGTTCGACGCCTTGAAAGTCATGACCCGGCGGGGAGAAATCGGAACCTCTTCGCCGGTCTTCGGGTTGCGGCCGATCCGCTCGTTCTTGTCGCGCACCTGGAAAGTGGCGAAGGAGGACAGCTTGACGGTTTCACCGCGCACGATGGCGTTGCAAACTTCGTCGATGACGGTTTCCACAAGTTCCGCAGATTCGGTCCGGGAAAGCCCGACCTTTCGGAAAACGGATTCCGCCAGGTCTGCTCGCGTCACTGTTTTTCCGGTCATGGTTTCCCCGCCCATTACAAATATTTTGTGAAATCGCGCAAAGAGTATTTGTCTTGCGCCTTACGGTCAAGCTCTTGTTCGCCGTCAGTTTTTTTTGGATTCGTGGCTACCAGCGCAGCAGAACGGCGCCCCAGGTGAAACCGCCGCCCATCGCTTCGAGCATCACCAGGTCGCCCTTCTTGATGCGGCCGTCGCCGGCAGCGGTCGCGAGCGCGAGCGGGATCGAGGCCGCCGAGGTATTGCCGTGCAGATCCACGGTGACGACGACCTTCGCCGCATCGATGTTCAGCTTCTTGGCCGAGCCGTCGATGATGCGCCGATTGGCCTGATGCGGCACCAGCCAGTCGAGGTCCTCGGCGGTCGTGCCTGTGGAATCGAAGGCAGCCTGAATGACATCGGTAATCATGCCGACGGCGTATTTGAAGACCTCGCGGCCTTCCATGCGCAGCTTGCCGACGGTGCCCGTCGTCGACGGTCCGCCATCGACATAGAGCTTTTCCTTGTGCGAGCCATCGGAACGCAGATGCGCGGTCAGCACGCCGCGATCGGCAACGGTGCCCTCGCCTTCGGCCGCTTCGAGCACGATCGCGCCGGCGCCGTCACCGAACAGCACGCAGGTGGTGCGGTCGTTCCAGTCGAGAATGCGTGAAAAGGTTTCAGCGCCGATGACGAGAACGCGCTTGGCGAGCCCGCCGCGGATATAGGCATCCGCCGTCGTGACCGCATAGACGAAACCGGTGCAGACGGCCTGAACGTCGAAGGCGAAGCCGTGGCTCATGCCGAGGCGGTTCTGGATATTGACCGAGGTTGCCGGAAAGGTGTTATCCGGCGTCGATGTGGCGCAGATGATCATATCGATATCGGCGGGCGTCAGTCCGCCATTGGCAAGGGCGGCACGCGCGGCGGCCTCCCCCAGCGAGGCCGTCGTCTCGTCATCACCGGCGACATAACGCTGGCGGATGCCGGTGCGCTGGACGATCCATTCGTCCGACGTGTCGACGATCGCCTCCATGTCACCATTGGTCATCACGCGCTTCGGAAGTGCGGCTCCGAACCCGCGAACCACTGAACGGATCATATTCGATTGAACCCCATTGCTCATGCAGCTTCCGGGCCCATCGGGGGCAGCCGCTTGGCATGATATTTCTTAAGATCGTTTTCTATTTTCTGATTGAGGCCGTTCTTGGCCATATCATAGCCGACTTCGATGGCCGCTGCGATGCCTTCGGCATTCGCCCCGCCATGGCTCTTGATGACAATGCCGTTCAGGCCGAGAAACACGCCACCATTGACCTTGCTCGGATCGAGCTTCTCGCGAAGCAGGTCGAAGGCGCTTTTGGCAAAGAGGTAGCCGATGCGGGCAAGCAGCGTGCGCGACATGGCGGCACGCAGATATTCGGCGATCTGCTTGGCGGTGCCTTCGGCGGTCTTCAAAGCGATATTGCCGGAAAAACCTTCGGTGACGACGACGTCGACCGTGCCCTTGCCAAGGTCGTTGCCCTCGACGAAGCCGGAATATTCGAGCGAATCGATGTTCGCCTCGCGCAGCAGCCGGCCGGCCTCCTTGACCTCTTCCTGGCCTTTCATCTCCTCGACGCCGACATTCAGAAGGCCGATCGTCGGACGCTCGACCTCGAACAGCGCCCGCGCCATGGCGCCGCCCATCAGGGCGAAATCCATCAACTGCTGCGCATCGGCGCCGATCGTCGCGCCGACATCGAGCACGATGCTCTCACCCTTCAGCGTCGGCCAGATCGCCGCGATCGCCGGGCGCTCGATATTGGCCATGGTGCGCAGACAGAACTTCGCCATCGCCATCAGCGCCCCGGTATTGCCGGCCGAGACCGCGACATCGGCCTCCCCGGTCTTCACCGCCTCGATCGAGCGCCACATGGTGGAGATATAACGGCCGCGGCGCAGCGCCTGGCTCGGCTTCTCACCCATGCTGACGGCAAGCTCGCAATCGTGAAAAAGCGATTTTTCCTTGAGTTTCGGAAATTTTGCGAGAACCGGATCGCACTGTTCCTTGAGACCGTAGAAAACGAAGAAAATATCCGGATGCCGGTCCAGCGCCTTGGCGGCGCCTGGGATGACAACCTGGGGACCAAAGTCGCCACCCATGAGGTCGAGAGATATTCTGATCACGCGTCCCTGATCCTTCTTTTCGCCGAGGGCGAAATTTCGGCCAAAATACCGGTTTTGGCGTCGCTTACAACTGAATTATGTCAAATGCCAGAGGCGCTTCAGTCCTTTTTCCAATCCTTGAGGGCAGCGAAAGCCGAGGGCTTTTTGTCGTCCTCTCCGCTATCCTCGATATGGCCTGCGAATTCGATGTCTTCCTTCCGCGGATAGGGATCGATCGCAAGAGCGGCGAATTCGGCAACCACCTCGCCGGCATCGATCGTATCGCCGACAAAGGTTTCGGGCAGATCGGGACCGTCGGGATCGAGCAGCATCTCGCCGGCATCATTGCCGGCCTGGCGGGCAAGCTTGGAACCTTCAGGCACGAAGATCTGCTCGAAGCTCTCGTCGATGGCGGATTCGACCGGCTCCAGCGTCACGACGCAGGACTGGACGATTTTCGCCTTCACGCGGCCCTTGATGCGCACGCCGTCGCGCTTCCAGCGGGCAATCTGCAGATCGGCGCTGAGATCGTCGACGGAGACGACGTTCCAGCTCTCGGCAAGCGCCTTCAATTCGCTGGCGTCGGCCTCGACATGAACCTCGACGGGATTGGCCGAGATATGGCCGACCTTGACGTGATAGGAGAAGGGAACATCGTCCCGATGGCTCTTCATGATTTCCTCCTTAAGCAACTGGCGGGAGCGTTGCCGAACCGGTGGCGATCTCCTCTTCGGCGAGAGCCGACAGATGCGATTCCGCGGCGATCATCCAGCTTGCGAGGCCGGACATATCGGCCGGCGCCGGGCTTTCCGGATAGATATTGCGCGTGAGCGCCAGGGCCAGCGCTTCGGTATCACCCGTGTCCATCGCCTTCGAATAGGCTTCGAGCCGGCCGTAAAACATGCCGGCGAGCTTCTTCATGCGCTTCGGCACGCTGTTGTCGCCGATGCCGAGTTCGCGGATCGAATAGTCGATATCCTGGAAGAAGGCGTCGACGATCTCCTGGGCGATCTCCTGGCCGCTCACGGCGGAGCTGCGCGTGCGGCGGAAAAACAGAATCATGGCGATCGACAGCATCTCGAAACGGCCCATGACCGTATCCGGCACATTGAGCCGCTCATAAATCTCCGGCATGCGCGCGGCCGCCGTCAGCAGCGCATATTGCCTGTCGACGATTGCCTGATTGTTGTTTTTCCTACGGAACAGCCCGAAGATCATTGTTTTTTCCGGAAATGCCTCATTCTTCACGCCGGCTGGCCTCTGGCCTTGTTGCATGATTTCGAAAGCTGGTTTACCGAAGCAGGCGCGAATTGCAATGCCGATCGTGGCCAGTTTCGGGACGACGCCCTCGACGCGTCAGCGAAGCGAATTCGGGATATTCGACCCGGAATGGCCACAATGGTTTTGCAGGAGGTAAAGCGTGCAAGGCCCCAAATGGCTGCTATCGACACTCAAGGGAGTAGATGTCGTTGAAGAAACGGTATTTCAAGTCTGACGTGAAATTCTTCAGCAGTGCGGCCATTGCCTTTATAATCGCCTCCACCACAGCTCTTTCCGGTTGCCAGACCAGCACCGTGCTCAATGGCGGATACGTCGCCGATCAGCAATCGCTGAACCTCGTTCCTGAGGGATCCAGTCGCGAGCAGGTGCTGCTTTCGCTCGGCACCCCGTCGACGACCGCGACCTTCGACGGCGAAGTCTTTTATTACATCTCGCAGCGGCGCACGCGTGCGGTCGCCTTCCAGAAGCTGAAGGTCGTCGACCAGAGCGTTCTGGCGGTCTATTTCGACAAGGACGGCGTCGTCAGCCGCCGCGCCAATTATGCGCTGCAGGACGGCAAGGTGTTCGACACGATCGGACGCGTCACGCCGACCGGCGGCAAGGAACTCACCTTCCTGCAGCAGATGCTATCCGGCGGCAGCGCTGCAAGTGCTGCCCGCAGCCTGTTCGGCGGCGGCGCCGGCGGCACACCGCAGAATCCGAGCAGCCTGCGCTGATCGGCTGCAGCGCCGCGCGCCATCCGAGACGCGCAAAGGACGCTGTCACTCTTTGAATCTACGCATCGGCCCGATGCGTTAGAGACCTCCAATAAAAAACCCGCCTTCCGGCGGGTTTTTTATTGGTCAGGGTATGGTACCGCGGCGAACCGCAGTGCCTGGATGTATCAACCGGCGAGAACGGCGAGCAGCAGCAGCGCGACGATGTTGGTGATCTTGATCGCCGGGTTGACGGCAGGGCCGGCGGTATCCTTGTAGGGATCGCCGACGGTATCGCCGGTGACGGAAGCCTTGTGCGCATCCGAACCCTTCATGTGACGCACGCCGTCCTTGTCGACGAAGCCGTCCTCGAAGCTCTTCTTGGCATTATCCCAGGCGCCGCCGCCCGATGTCATCGAGATGGCGACGAAGAGACCGTTGATGATGACGCCGAGCAGCGATGCGCCAAGCGCGGCGAAGGCCGAGGCCTTGGAGCCGGAGATGAGCAGCACGCCGAAATAAACGACGATTGGGGCCAGCACCGGCAGCAGCGACGGCACCAGCATTTCGCGGATGGCGGCCTTGGTCAGAAGGTCGACGGCCTTGCCGTAGTCCGGCTTGTCCGTGCCCTGCATGATGCCCGGCTTCTCCTTGAACTGACGGCGCACCTCTTCGACGATCGAGCCGGCGGCGCGGCCGACGGCCGTCATGGCGATGCCGCCGAAGAGATAGGGGATCAGGCCGCCGAACAGCAGGCCGGCGACGACATAGGGGTTCGACAATTCGAACGAGATTTCGCCGATATTGGCGAAATAGGGATATTGGTCGCCATGGGCCGCGAAATACCTCAGGTCGTTGGCGTAGGCGGCAAAGAGCACCAGCGCGCCGAGACCGGCCGAGCCGATCGCGTAGCCCTTGGTGACAGCCTTGGTGGTGTTGCCGACGGCGTCGAGCGCGTCGGTCGACTTGCGCACCTCAGGCGGCAGATGCGACATTTCGGCGATGCCGCCGGCATTGTCGGTGACCGGGCCGAAGGCGTCGAGAGCGACGATCATGCCGGCAAGGCCGAGCATGGCGGTGACCGCGATGCCGGTGCCGAACAGGCCGCCGAGCTGATAGGTGGCAAGAATGCCGCCGACGATGACGATGGCCGGCAGGGCGGTCGATTCCAGCGAGACCGCCAGGCCCTGGATGACGTTGGTGCCGTGACCGGTGACCGACGACTGGGCGATCGACACGACCGGACGCTTGCCGGTGCCGGTGTAATATTCGGTGATGACGACGATCAGCGCGGTGACGACGAGGCCGACAAGACCACAGACGAAGAGGTTCGTGCCGGTCACGTCGGCGCCGGCGACGGTGCCGAGCGAGCCCCAGCCAACCGTCAGCGAGGTGGCGGCGCCGAGACCGACGATCGACAGCAGGCCGGTGACGATGAGCCCCTTGTAGAGAGCGCCCATGATCGAGCCGTTCGAGCCGAGCTTGACGAAGAAGGTGCCGATGATCGAGGTGATGATGCAGGCGCCGCAGATCGCCAGCGGATAGATCATCGCAGACTGCAGGATCGGTGCGCCGGCAAAGAAGATAGCAGCGAGAACCATGGTGGCGACGACGGAGACCGCATAGGTCTCGAAGAGGTCGGCGGCCATGCCGGCGCAGTCGCCGACATTGTCGCCGACGTTATCGGCAATCGTTGCCGGGTTGCGCGGATCGTCCTCGGGAATGCCGGCTTCCACCTTGCCGACGAGGTCGCCGCCGACATCGGCGCCCTTGGTGAAGATGCCGCCACCAAGACGGGCGAAGATCGAGATCAGCGAAGCGCCGAAGCCGAGCGACACCAGCGCATCGATGACTTCGCGCGAACCGCTCTCATGGCCAAGGCCAAAGGTCAAAATGGTATAGTAGATGGAGACGCCGAGCAGGGCGAGGCCAGCCACCAGCATGCCGGTGATCGCACCAGACTTGAAGGCGATGTCGAGACCGGCGGAGAGGCTGGCGGAAGCCGCCTGGGCGGTGCGCACATTGGCGCGGACGGAGACGTGCATGCCGATGAAACCGGCAGCCCCGGAAAGCACGGCAC
The DNA here is from genome assembly GCF_001187535.1 of Rhizobium ecuadorense. Taxonomy (GTDB): domain Bacteria; phylum Pseudomonadota; class Alphaproteobacteria; order Rhizobiales; family Rhizobiaceae; genus Rhizobium; species Rhizobium ecuadorense. Next base: position 217,062 of record NZ_LFIO01001107.1, on the reverse strand, counting down.
CGATCAGAAAGCCGATGGCGGCCGTGGCGGAAAGAAGCAGCCAGGCTGCGATGAAAACAACGACGCCAACGAGGGCAATGGTTCTGTACTGGCGCGTCAGATAGGCTTGGGCGCCTTCGCGGATATAGCCCGCGATCTCCTGCATGCGGCTATTGCCCTGATCGGCGGCAAGCACCGACCGGGTTGCCCAGGCGGCATAGACCACCGAGAGCAGACCGCATGCGATTACGCATAAAAGAATCGTCATTTCGCTCTTTCCTCCCATAGGCCGGAGATCACTCCTCCTCCGGCAGATACGCCGCCGAATCGCCTTCCTCTCCACAGAAATGCCACAGCTAAGCGGTGCGGAGATTGCGTGGTCGATCACGTGGCGTCAAGACCGCAACCGGCGAAAACCGTTGCAGTGCGAAGAAAGACTTAGGGAGATTGTTTGGCGGCTAAAGACTTACTTCTTCGTCTCGCCGCGAACCTGCTTGGCAATGCGGTCGAGCACCGCATTGACGAGCTTCGGCTCGTCGTCGTCGAAGAAGGCCTGGGCGATCTCGACATATTCGGTAACGATGACCGCCACCGGCACGTCCTTGCGGTCGGTGATCTCGAAGACGCCGGCGCGCAGAATGGCGCGCACGGTGCTGTCGAGGCGCGACAAGGCCCAATCATCCTGCAGGGCTGCGGCAATCAGAGGATCGAGACGGGTCTGATCGCGCACGACGCCGGAAACGATCGAACGGAACCAGCCGGCATCGGCCTTCAGATAGGTCGCGCCGTCGAGTTCCTGGCCAAGACGGTGCGCCTCGTATTCGGCGACGATTTCCAAAACGCCGGTGCCGCCGACATCCATCTGATAAAGTGCCTGAACGGCAGCAAGACGGGCAGCGCCCCGCTGGTTTGCAGTCTTGACCGGCCGTTCCGTCTTGTCGTCGTTCATTCTTTATGCACCCAGTTTCTGCTTCAGCTCGATCATCGTCAGAGCCGCGCGGGCGGCAAATCCGCCCTTGTCCTTGTCCGAGCGGCGCGCACGCGCCCATGCCTGTTCGTCATTTTCGACGGTCAGAATGCCGTTGCCGATGGCAAGCGACTCGCTGACCGCAAGATCCATCAATGCGCGCGAGGATTCGTTCGACACGATATCGAAGTGATAGGTCTCGCCGCGAATGACCATGCCAAGGGCGACATAGCCATCATAATGCGTTCCGCCATTGTCGTCTCCATCGAGCGACATGGCAATCGCCGCCGGAATTTCCAGTGCGCCGGGAACGGTGACGACCTCGAAGGTGGCGCCGGCCTGTTCCAATGCGAAGGTCGCGCCTTCGAGCAGGGCGTCGGCCATGTCGTCGTAGAAGCGGGCCTCAACGATCAAAATATGGGGAGCGGTCTCTCTCGGCATGGTTCACCTTCGTTTTGTGGGGCGTTTTCCACTCGGCAGCCCGCGGTCAAAACATGCCTTCACCAGAATGGCAAGCACTTTCGCCCGATGCCGCAGCACCAAAGAGGAAATATCCGCAAGGGGATAGCCGCGCCACGACCGCACCGCTCGGCAGGCCTTTCGAGCCAGTTTTTCCGCATGCCTGGAAAACGGCAATTCGAAGGCGGATTTCATGAACAATTCTTAATGGGTTTTCAGTGACTTAACCTATTGAATCGCGCGGAGAAGAACGCCAATTCCATGTCGTGACAGACGATCCCCTGCAACGACAGCCGACCGTCAAAGCAGATGAAAGGATATAATCATGAACCGCGTTGTCACTATCACCCTCGCTGCAGCCCTCTCCTCCCTCGCATTTGCCGGCGTCAGCCGGGCCGAAAGCCTCGGGATGAATACTGCCCAGGGCATCGAGCAGACACTCCGGACCTTCCACGGCAGTGATTTCAACGTCGAGCAGGTCCATAACTGGCGCAATCTCGACGACGAGAGCACCGGGCCGCGCTCGGCGCCGGAACGTTCCGGCCAGGCCGTTCATGCCATCCAGGCCTCGATCGACGCCAACAGGTCGCTGGCCCGTCGGCTCAACAACGAGGGCGTCGACGTCCGCAACATCGTCAATGCCGAACAGGCAGCCGACGGAAGCCTGACCTTCTACGTCCGCTGACGCTTCAGCGCATCGCGTCCCTTTCGGTGCGCGGCGCTCAAAGCATGGGCGGCGGTCTCCTCTCCGCCCATGCTTTTCTCCGCCTATGCCTTTCTCCGCTTATGTCGGCGATTTTCCAGAAAACCATTGAATTTTCACAGGCGATGATGGTTTCTCTTCCTGCAACAGGAGGACATCATGGCCAGGGAATCGAAGGCGGTGATCAATATCGCCGATCTCAAGCTCGACCACTGGCAACAGGGCGCGCTCTATGAAAGCCTCGACACTTCGTTCGGCACCCTTCTCGGCCTGACCGGCCTCGGCATCAGCTACAACGAGGTGCCGCCGGGCAAATCGGGCTGCCCCTTCCACAATCACCATGTCGAAGACGAGCTTTTCTACGTGATTTCAGGCACCGGCGAATACCGCTTCGGCAGCGAACGCCATGCGATCAAGGCGGGCGACGCGCTCGGCGCCCCGGCCGGCGGGCCGGAAACGGCGCACCAGATCATCAACACAGGCACGGCTCCGCTCGTCTATCTCGGCATCTCGACGATGGCGAAGACCGAGATCGTCGAATATCCCGATTCCGGAAAATTTCTCGCCAAGACCAATAGGGGCGATAGCAAACCTCAACGCTTCCGCCATATCGGCCGGCCGGAAAGCGATCTCGACTATTGGGACGGCGAGCCCGGCGCCTGAAGGACCCGATATGACCGACATTCCAACTCTCGAAACCGAGCGGCTGACGCTCCGCCCTCACCGCCTCGACGATTTCGAGGCACATGCGGGACTCTGGGCGGACGAGCATGTCGTTCGCTTTATCAGCGGCATCCCATCGACGCGCGAACAGAGCTGGAGCCGCCTGCTGCGAATTGCCGGCATGTGGCACCATATGGGCTTCGGCTTTCTCGCAATCGAGGAAAAGGCGAGCGGCCGGTTCATCGGCGAAGCGGGATTCATGGAATCCCGCCGCGAGATGGAACCGTCGATCGAGGGAACGATGGAGGCCGGCTGGGCACTGATGCCCTCGGCGCATGGCCGCGGTTATGCCACCGAGGCGCTGACTGCGCTGATCGGCTGGGCGGAGCGCTATTTTCCGGGAAAACCGATGAGCTGCATCATCAGCCCGGAAAACCAGGCTTCGCTCAGGGTCGCAGCCAAACTCGGTTTTCGCGAGATCACGCGCACGCAGTATAACGGCGAGATCATTCAGTTTTCGCGGTAGGGAATGCCGCCAAGGGGCAGCGTGACGCGGAGCGTCCACCGCACCGGCCCGATGTTCGTGGAATGCGGAGTTGCGAATGCCCGAGGGCGCGCTACTTTCTCCAGGAAACTATCTATCCATCTGGCCAGATCAGCGGCCTTATTTGCCGCTTGGCCTTCTCCTTCTGCGCAAGCCTCGCGTAACGTCCGCGTTCTATGGTCACGGCAAGTGGTCTGCTTCGGTCCTTCGGAGAGCCGGCCACCGCTCTCGCCGACGCAGGCTGGAGAGAGGCGTTTCAAGGGGAGAAGCATTTGCCGCGCGTGTCGATCTGTATACCGGCCTACAAGCCCGATTTCTTTGAACTCGCCCTGAAGAGCGCAATCGCGCAAAGTTTCGATGACACGGAAATCATTGTCTCTGACGATTGCCCGACGGATGCAATCGAGAAAATCTGCGAGAGATACTCAGGCGTTATCCAGTACAGCCGCAATCCGGATCCTGCCGAGTACAAAAACGTCATACGGCTCGCCGGGCTCGCCAGCGGCGAGTACATCAAATATCTCTTCGACGATGACGTCCTCAATCCGTTCTGCATCCAGTACCTGCTCCAGGCGCTTGAAGCCACACAGAACAGAGGAACGAAACTCGCGTTTTCCCCGCGCTATTTCATCGACGAGCGAAACCAGGTTACAAATCTCGGCAACGGATTGATGGTCGAAGGCTCTCTGAAGGTGATCGAGGGTCACGACTTCATACGCATCACCGCCGTCAAGCATCATAATCTGCTTGGCGAATTCTCGTCGGTGCTCATGCGAACGGCCGATTGCTTCGATGAATCCGGCCGTTTCGGTCTTTTCAAGGTCGTCGATGGCATCATTTCCGGGCCACTCGATCTTTCCTCCTGGGTCGGGCTTTCCCTCCGCGGGGCGATCGTCGGGCATCCCATGCCTCTCTCTTATTTTCGCCAGCACACCAATTCACAGTCCAACCCGGTGGCCAACCGCTATTTCATCTATTCGATCACCTACTACGAGGAAGTGCTCGATCTCGCGATCGAGAAGGGCTACCTGCAGCCCTCCGATCTGCCCGTCGCCTATCGGAACCTCGTCAATCACTATTCCTACTGGAGAGGATCGTTCCCGGAACTGGATGAACGGATCGCCCGCATCAGCACACGTCTCTAATTCCCAGCAGGCGCAATAGAAATCGCAAAGGATTAAATCGCAATGGACGGAATCACGGGATCAGGGATGCAGAAGCTCATTGAAAGTGCCGAGGCATTACGCTTCGCGCTTGCCGCGAAATCGGGAATTTACGAACTGAAATTGCGCGCGCTTTTGGAACTCGCCGACGAATTACAGATCGCGAAAGAATATACCGCCAGCCTGCCGCCGATTGAAATCGGCAGCATCACGCTTGTCGACCAGGTTGTCTTGGTGCTGCTCGCCAAGATCGTGACGCCCCACAAGATCATCGAGATCGGCACCTACAAGGGTTTCACCACACGCCTTTTCATCGAAAACACGCCGGAAGACTGCAACGTGGTCTCCATCGACCTGCCGAGGGGCCTCACGGCGCATCTGGCAGAGACCGACGAGCGCAGCGCCTTGTCGTCCGCCGAGCAGAATGACGATTATCTCCGCAAGCGCCAGGAAATCGACGGAGAAGCCTATCTCGCGTCGATCACGGAGGCGCAAAGGAAGCGCCTGACGCTAGTCAAGGAAGACTCGACGACGATCAATTTCAAGGAGGCCTTCCAGTCGGCCGAGATGATCTTCATTGATGGCGGGCATGAGCACCAGATCGTCCGGGCGGATACGGAAAACGCATTCGGCATCGTCAAACGTGGCGTCATCGTCTGGCATGACTACAATTCTAAGATCCACGGGGACGTCACCGAGTATTTGGCGGAGTTCTCGAAATCGCAGGTGGTCTTCCATGTCGCAAACAGCCTTGTGGCCTTTGCGTTGGTCAACATAGAGCTCTGATCATGGGTGCTAGCGAGATCAAAATCGGCAGCCTGTTGACGAAGGACGAGTTCCGGGAACTAACGGCATCGAACGACTGGATCGCTTATTCCCACCTCGCGCTCAGGATCGGCATCCATGCCGGCCTGCTTTTGGCGATGGTCCGCGCATGGGAAGGCAGCTATCCCGCGCTTGCTGTCGCAGCCTTTTATCTTAACGCCGTCCTATGGCAGTTCGCCGGCTATGCCGGCATCGGCCATGAGCTGTTTCACAAGAAGGTCTTCAGCAGGAAATGGCTGAACACGCTGCTCTTCAAGCTGTTTTCCTATGTGACCTGGAACAATCCGAGCTATTTCGAAAAAAGCCATCAGTTCCACCACGCTTCCACTTTTCATGAGGATGACAGCGAAATATATCGCGATTTTCCGCTCGACTTACTGGGTGCAGCGCGTCTCGTCCTGCTTGATTATCAAAGCCTTTGCAGGCGGATTCTCTATGCGCTCTGCAATGCCTTCGGCTACGAAGCTTATTTCGGCAAGGGCATCCGACTGAAACTGATGCCTCCCGAACGGCGCGCGGCGCAATCCGATGCGATCTCTATGCTTGCGCTCAACGCCATCTGCCTGGGGCTGTTTTTCCTGGTGACGCGGTCGCCTGCGCTCGCTCTCATGTTTTTTGTCACGCCGTTCGTCGGATCGCTGCCGAATCGTATCCTGGCGCTTGCGCAACACGTCGGTCTTGAAGACCACAAGGACGAAAGCGCGCTTCTTTTTTCAAGAACGGTCAACCTGCCGGCACCGGTCGCATTCTTCTATGCCAACATGAATTACCACGCCGAGCACCACCTGCTGCCGTCGGTTCCCTATTACAATTTGCCGAAGCTGCATGATATCCTGAATGCCACGCTCAAAATGGAGCGCGAGGAAAAGGAATTCGGCTATCTCTTCACCCGGGACTTCTGGAGTTCGGTCGGAGTATCGGCAAGATTGGAAGGCAATGCCGTGCCCTGAATGACAGACTGGAGGGTTTTCTGCGCTCCAGTCTGTCGGCGCAATCAGCCCTTGGACGTCAAGATCATGAAGCGCATAACGTTTGGCCGCCCCTCGGAGCAAATAAGGTAGCGGTTGTCGTCAGTGAAATCGTTCAATTCCGGAAACTGCGTCAGGTCCCTGACTGCGGGAGCAATGAATTCGACATTGAACAACGCTGCGGCCGAGGTGAGGAAACGGGTGTATTTGTCCCAGAAATCCTCAACCCAATTGTGGATCTCGATGACGATCGTCGCCTGTTTCAGGGCCGCCAAGGAGTCGTCGTCGAAGATTTCGAATTCCGCACCCTCGGCGTCAACGAGAACGACTGTTTTCGCCAGATCAAGGTGGCTGAGCTTTTCATAAAACAGCCTGTCTGCGGCGCCGAATATTTCGATCCTGTCCGACACGGAATTCGACTCGGCATTCGATGCAATGGTGCGCTGCCCTTCCTCGCTTAGCTCGAAACAGACGGCGTTTTTCACCCGACCCGACCGAAGCATGCCGATCGCATAGTATCCATCGGCCGCGCCGACGTCGACGAAGCTCTCAAAGCCATCCAATCTTTCGGAGAACAGGAAATCCAATACTTCATTCTCATAGAGGCCCAAGAGCATCGACCCGAAGTCGCCGCCGCCCCACCAGTTGTTCTTCGCAAGCGAAAGCCCCTTGAACGGACCGTATTTCACCACCCCGCCAAGCAGGTCGTAGATCTCCGACGACACGCGTCTTCTTCGCTGAAGAATCGTTTCCGAGCGCCATTGCTCTCGCATCTCCATTGTCGCGCGGGACTGCCGTTCGAACACCTTTTGGAAGAAGATACGCTCGCCTTCAATCAGATCAGGCAGTTTTTCATTCATTGCTCGGCGTCTCTTTTCGCAGCTGCAGTCTGCATCTTTGTCCGATTCGGACGTTGGAATCATAGCTGAAAGCGTATGAGATGGTACTCGGCTTAACAAGGCGGCCCGTCTGCTTCCCACAAACAAGGCAGCGACGCCGGGATGAACACAGACGCCGCCCAGACGGCAAGCCTCAGGCAACGCCCGCATCCTATGACTCTCGCCATCGCGTCCGTTTCAGTCTTTCGCGAAACCGGACGAAGTGGAACGGCACACCCTGTTTCGGTCTGTGCCGTTCCAACAGGTCAACGTGCAGCGCATCTGACCCATCCAGAGGGGCGTGGAATGGATTTGAGAATGACCAAGAGAGCATTGCTTGTCGGCAGTAACTTCAGCGCAGTACCTCTTCTATTCGCTTTGAAAAGGCGCGGCCTGCATATTTCCGTTTGCGGAAACCGGCCGGATGAGCCCTGCCACGCGCATGCGGATCAGTCGCACGCCATCGACTACAGCGATCCGAACGCGCTGCTTGTCCTCGTCGAGAACGGCGATTTCGATTTCATCGTGCCGACGGGCAATGACGTTGCCTATATGTCGACCACCTTCGTTGCAAAAAAACTCGGATTTCCACGCTTCGATTCGATGGAAACCGCGACGATCATTCACACGAAGCAGGCGTTCCGTAGCTTTACCGAGCAGTACGATATCCCCGCGCCGCGTTCGGTTCGCCTGCATGGCGGCTCGCTGATGGAGACTGGCGCGCTGCGCTATCCGTTGCTGGTGAAGCCAAGCGACAGTTTCAGCGGCCGTGGTGTCACGAAAGTTTTCGACCGAGAAGAACTTGCCGACGCTATCGCCGATGCCCGGCGCAACTCGCGCACGGCGGAGATCGTTATCGAAGAATTTATCGAAGGCAGCCTGCACAGCCATTCCGCCTTCATCAAGAACCAGGAGATCGTCTTCGATGTCTTCGTTGACGAATATTGCACAGTCTATCCATACCAGGTCGATTCATCGAACCATCCCTCGCGCCTTTCCGATACCCTCCGCTCGAAGACGCGGGCCATTATGGCGCGCGTCGTCAAGCTGCTCGGACTGCAGGACGGCCTGATTCACACGCAGTTCCTGTCGAATGACGACGATGTCTGGATCGTCGAATGCATGCGGCGCTGTCCGGGCGATCTTTACGGCTCGCTTGTCGATCAGTCTCTCGGCATTGATTATGCTGACCTCGTCATAACGCTGCTGCTGGGTGAGGAGTTTTCCGTCAGACCGCGTTTCAATCCACCGCTGTTCTTCGGGCGCCACACCATCACCTCTGAAACGCCCTCGACGCCGTTTTCGTTCTCGCATTCCATTCCATCATCCGATGTACGCATCGCGCAGCTCAAGACCACCGGCAAGCCGATGAATTCGGCACCGCTCGACAAGCTTGCTATCCTTTACGCCCGTTTCGAGACCCGAGACGAGATGCTGAAGGTGGCGCCGGATTTCAAAACGTTCATTTCGCTCCAAACGATGCAAGGAGATCTCGCATGACCCGCTCAAGCCATGGAGTACCGGAGAAGCTGCACCTCGCCTTTCTAGGCGGTGCCGTCAATTCCGCTGTGGGTCGCGCTCATCGCGATGCAATCGAGCTCGATCAGAAATTCGATCTTGTCGCCGGCTGCTTCAGCCGCCATGACGACATCAATCGCGAAACGGCGAGGCAGTACCGCATTTTGCCGGAGCGCTGCCATGCCGACTTCGATACCTTGCTCTCGAAAGAGGCCGGCAACATCGATGCTCTCGTCGTGCTTACGCCGACGCAGCAGCATACCAAGCAGGTTGTCGCCGCACTCGAGGCAGGTATTTCGGTGATCTCGGAAAAGGCACTTGCCGGTTCGAGCGCCGAGACGCGCAAGATCGACAATGCGCGCAATAACGGAGCCTTTCTGGCCGTAACCTACAACTATACGGGATACCCCATGCTCCGCGAAATCCGCAGCATGGTCGAGCAAGGTGTTTTCGGTGAATTGCAGCAGATTCATGTTGAGATGCCGCAGGAGAGCTTCCTCCGTTTCCGCCGTGACGGGACGCCGATGACGCCGCAGGATTGGCGCCTGCGCGACGGCGCCGTACCGACGGTTTCGCTCGATCTTGGCGTTCATGTGCACTCGCTGCTGCATTTCCTCACTCAGCGCGAGCCGAAAGAAGTCTGCGCAACGAGCCAGAGTTTCGGTAACTTTCCTCAGGTGCTGGACAATGTGCAGGCCCTAGTGCGCTGCGCCGGCGGCCTGCATTGCAGCATGTGGTACGGTAAGACCGCGCTTGGGCAACGCAATGGCCTGCGTGTGCGGCTCTATGGCTCCAAGGCGTCGATCGAATGGCTTCAAGAGACCCCCGAGGTTGCCTATTTCTACGACTGCAACGGCCGCAAGCAGATCCTCGATCGCGCCAGCCCGGATATCATGATCGCTAACGATACCCGCTACGAGCGGTTCAAGGCGGGCCACCCCTCGGGCTTCATCGAAGCCTTCGCGAATTATTATGCCGACCTTGCTGACGCCCTGCTGCAACGTAAGCACAATACCGCAAGCCTGCCCCATCCCTACGTACTTGGGCTCGCGGAGGCGGAGGAAGGACTAAGGCTGCTGGAAGCGATCGAACGCTCGCGGCTTGAGAACCGTTGGGTCGAGATTGAGCCGCAAGGCGCACGGCGCCCGGTGACGGAGCGAATCGAAATCCAAGCTCCGCAACTGGCGCTTTAATCGGCTTCTGAGGGATAAAAGAAGGCGGCGTGATCGATGGTCACGCCGCTTTTCGTATGAGCAGCGGCCGGCAATGCGCCCGTTGGCGATTTCTTGTCTGGTCACCCGCCACCAGAGCTCACCCTTCAAGTCTGCTGACAAATGGCGGCCTAGCCTATCGGAGCGCGATCTCGCACCGCAGATACTTTCGATCTGCAGTGCGAGATGACAGTCCGAATACTGTTTTTAAGCCGACGCAATGAGCGCGCAGACCTTGTCGACGATCTCCATCTCCATGTCCGGATAGATGGGAAGGCAGAGCACCTGCTCTGCGGCTTCGGTTGCGACCGGCAGATTCGAGGGGTGCGCGGAAGGCAGGCTGCGGTACATCGAAAAGTTTGAAATCAGCGGATAGAAATAGCGGCGCGGATGAATATTGTTTTCCTTCAGCCATTCATAGAGCCCATCGCGTGAAATGGGATAGCCAGGGCGTACGAGGATCGGGAAATACGAGAAATTGGAGACGGTCTCGCCGGAACGGTCCAGACATTCTATGCCCGCAACGCCGCGGAGCCGCTCGCGGTATGCAGCATCGATGAGCTCACGCCTTTCGAGTGCGAGCTTGATGTATTTCAGCTGCAACAGGCCGAGCGCAGCGTTGAATTCGCTCATCTTGCCGTTCGTGCCTGGCGCCACCACGGTCACTTCATCGACGTAACCGAAGTTCTTCAACTGGTCGATGCGGGTCTTCGTCTTGACATCAGGGCAGATGATAGCCCCGCCTTCGAATGTGTTGAAAACCTTCGTCGCATGGAAGCTCAGGATGGAAAGGTCGCCGTGATTGAGAATGCTTCCCCGTTCGTCTTCCACGCCGAAGGCATGGGCGGCATCATAGATGACCTTGAGATTGTAGAGATCGGCGATCTTCTGGATCGCATCGACGTCGCAAGGGTGGCCGTAGCAATGCACCGGCATGATCGCCGTCGTCTGCTGCGTGATCGCTGCCTCGATCTTCGCTGGATCGAGATTGAGCGTCACCGGATCGACGTCGACGAAGACGGGCTTTAAGCCGTTCCAGAGAAGCGAATGCGAAGTGGCCACGAAGGAATAAGGCGTGGTGATGACTTCGCCCGTGACGCGGAGCGCCTGAAGCGCCGTCAGCAACGCAACGGTGGCGTTCGAAAACAGGCTGATGTGCTTCACGCCGAGATGGCTGCAGAGCTCCTGCTCCAGTTGCTCGTGGAAAGGCCCGCCATTGGTCAGGATGCGATTGTTCCAGATAGCTTCCAGCGAAGGAATGAATTCTTCGAGCGGCGGCAGGCTGGGCTTCGTTACATAGATCTTTTCGTTTTTCATGACGCCGTCCAAAGTTGGGCACTAGCACGCAATTGGCCTGGCGCGAACATCACGGCTTAACCTGTTCCCAGGCTGACCAGCGAAATTCCTGCCCAACAGTGTGGCGCAAGCTTCACGTCCAATAGTCGACACCAGAACCAGCCCGAATGCCGTTTCGTGAATCACGAAAACGGTAGCCATGCGCGAAGGACGACGCCTTGACGATCAATCAGCCCATTTCCTCTTTGCCGGCCGGTCTTCCCAATCTGGCGCTTCTCACGGAGAAAGCGGCCGGCACGGGATCCGTCATTATCTATCAGCCTTACCTCGATCCTTCGCAACGCAGCCAGCTCGACGCGGCGGCCATGCCGTTGGACATCTCGTTCAATACGCAGGCGACGACCCGCGAATACGAACTCTTTCTCACGCTGCATCAGCATCATGAGGCGATCGGTCTCGGCGACGACGTGTTCTGGGGGCTGCTTTCGAGCAAATTCGAGATGAAGTCGGTGACGAGCTTCCCGTCCTTCGTCACGGAAGCGGAAAAGGCCAGGGCGGAAGGTGCGGACGCCTATCTTTACAATCCGCTGATCGGCCACGCGGCGATCTACAGCAACGTCTGGGAACATTCGCTGCTTGGCGGTCATCCCGGCATGGAGCCGATCTTCCTGCATCTCCAGGAGCTCGGCTATCCGATCGCGCCGCCGCAGGACAAGATTGCCTTCCTGTTCTGCAACTATTTCTGCGGCAACCGGAAATTCTGGTCCGGGTATTTCGCCTTTTGCGAACGCATTCTCGAATCGCTGGAAAACCAGGCGCGCGCCGGCACTGCGGCGGGCAACGCATACTCCGGTACGGCTCACTACTCACGCGATGCCAACGCGAAGATGCGCCCCTTCGTGATCGAGCGTCTGCTCGGCCTTTATGTCCAGCAGGCTATTGCCTCCGGATTGAAGGTCGCTGCCTTCGTGCCGACCCTTGCCGATTTCGAATGGAAGTTCGGCGTCCGCCTCGGCCGGGTGCTGCATGGCCTCTTCGCCGCCAAGGAAGCCTTTCTGCGGAGTCCTGAAGATGCTCTCCTCAACGCGTGGCAGCAAGGCCGCCAGCCGCTCATCAAGCAGCCGCATCTGATCTGGGGGGCCGATGATCCGCCCGGCTGGATGCCGCGCGGCCAATTTATCGGCGGCCGCGAATTGATGCGCGCCTATGCCCAGCAGCCTTCAGGCGCCGCTCCGGTGTCGCAGCAGCCGCTACAGACGGAAAGGCCCGCTATACCGGCCGCGCCGAAGATCGAGCAGTCGCTCCGCAACCTGTTGCAGCCCTTTGCCGGCGGATGGCAGGCACACAAGGACCGTCATTGCATCTGGATCGTGACGCCCGAAAACTACAATCACAGCCACGCCTTCGACGAAGTCGCGCTCGGCCTGCAAGGCGCCTTCGAGGAACTCGGCGGCTCGGCGCCGATCGTCCGCGACATGAACGCCTTCGCCGGCCGTGCGCCGATCATCTATGGCGGCAATCTTCTCGCCGCCGAAATCGTCAGCCATCTGCCGAAGGACAGCATCCTCATCAATCTCGAGCAGGTGTCCGAAGAAAGCAGTTGGATCAATTCGCGCTACACCTCGGTCCTAAAGTCACTTCCGGTTCTCGACTACAGCCCGCGCAACCGGCAAAATCTCGCCGCCAAGGGCATCGATCACGCCGGCGTGCTCGAAATCGGCTATAGCCGCTGCCTCAGCCAGATAAGCCACGCCGCCGTCAAAGATATCGACGTGCTCTTCTACGGCTCGATGAACGAACGCCGCCACCATATTCTGAAGACGCTGAAGGACGGCGGGCTCAAGGTCGCGCATCTCTTCAACATCTATGGTGCGGAACGCGATGCGGCCATTGCGCGCTCCAAGATCGTGATCAACATCCATCATTATGCGAGCGGCGTCTTCGAGATCGTGCGCATTTCCTATCTGCTCGCCAATCGCGTCTGCGTGCTGACGGAAGGCGACATCCGCGATCCGGACCTCCAGCCCTTCATCGGCGGCTTGGCAATCGAGCCTTATGACGACATGATCGAGCGCTGCTACAAGCTGGTCGCAGATGCCGACGAGCGCGATGCCATTGCCGCAGCAGGTCTTGCCGCCATGCGGAGCCGCTCGCAGGCGGACATGCTGATGAGCGTCATGAAGGCGGGCGCCTGATGAAGGCCACAGAAAAGGTACGTCATGCGCATTGAGACCGCGGCCATCGAGGGCATCGTTGCAATCACCCCGCCACGCTTCGGCGATCACCGCGGCTACTTTTCCGAGGTCTTCAAGGATGCCTGGTTCCGGGAAAATGTGGCCGACGTCACATTCATCCAGGACAATGAATCGCTCTCGGCGCAGGCCGGTACCGTCCGCGGGCTGCATTTCCAGATCCCACCCTTCGCACAGGGCAAGCTGGTGCGCTGCCTTGCCGGCCGGATCATGGATGTCGTCGTCGATATCCGCGTGGGATCACCGAGCTTCGGCAAATGGCTCTCTCAGGAGCTCTCGCCGGAGACCGGCACGCAGCTCTGGATACCGGCCGGTTTCGCACACGGTTTCGCAACGATCGAGCCGAACAGCGTCATCAGCTACAAGGTAACCGCGCCCTACAGCCCGCAGCATGATCGGGGCATCGCATGGAACGATCCGGCGATCGGCATTCGCTGGCCCTTCGATGAGAGAGAGATGGTATCATCAGACAAGGACAAGACACTGCCGCGGCTCGCCGATCTGCCAGGCCATTTTTCCTATACAACACAGCAACCCCAGGATTGATCGACGATGCGCATACTGGTCACGGGCGGAGCGGGTTTCATCGGATCGGCATTGGTGCGCCATCTCGTCAGCGAGATCGGCGCCGAGGTGCTGAATGTCGACACGCTGACCTATGCCGGCAATCTGGAATCGCTGAAATCCGTCGAAGCGGCGCCGAATTATCAATTCCTGCGCGCCGACATCTGCGACAGCGCCGGGATGCAGGAAGCATTCGCGTCCTTCCGTCCGGACATTGTCATGCATCTCGCGGCAGAGAGCCATGTCGACCGCTCGATCTCGGGCGCGGCCGATTTCATTCAGACCAATATCGTCGGAACATTCAGCCTGCTGGATGCCGCACGGCACTATTGGGATGGGCTTGACGCTCGCCGCAAGAGCGCCTTCCGCTTTCTGCATGTCTCGACGGACGAGGTCTACGGCTCGCTCGGCGACGAAGGCCTCTTCGAGGAGACGACGCCTTACGATCCGTCCTCGCCCTACTCCGCCTCCAAGGCTGCGAGCGACCATCTGGCGATCGCCTGGCACCGCACCTACGGCCTGCCCGTCGTCGTCTCCAATTGCTCCAACAATTACGGCCCGTTCCATTTCCCGGAAAAGCTCATTCCGCTGATGATCCTGAACGCACTGGAGGGTAAGCCTCTTCCGGTTTACGGCAATGGCGTGAATGTCCGCGACTGGCTCTATGTCGAAGACCACGCCCGCGCGCTCTTCACGATCGCATCCAGAGGGCGCCCTGGCGAAAAATACAATGTGGGCGGCCGCAATGAGCGCAGGAATATCGATGTCGTTCATCGCATCTGCGCTATTCTCGACGGCGTCTACAGTGACAAGGCACCGCATGCGCGTCTGATCACCAATGTCACGGACCGCCCCGGACACGACGCACGCTATGCGATCGATGCCTCGAAACTGGAAGGCGAACTCGGCTGGAAGGCGCAAGAGACCTTCGAAACCGGCATCGAGAAGACCGTGCACTGGTATTTGGAAAACGAATGGTGGTGGAGGCCGCTGCGCGAAAAAGTCTACTCCGGCGAACGCCTCGGCGTTGTCAAGGGGCGATAGGATGCGCATTGCCGTCACCGGCAAACAGGGCCAGGTCGTTCAGTCGCTGCTCAGACGCGGCGGCGAAACGGGCGTCGAAATCAGCGCGGTCGGGCGCCCGGAAATGGACCTCGCGAATCCTGCAAGCATCGCAGCCGCCTTCTCGGCCCTGCGCCCGGATGTGATCGTCTCGGCCGCCGCCTATACGGCGGTCGACAAGGCCGAGAGCGAAGCCGAGCTTGTTTTTGCCGTCAACGCAGCGGGTGCCGGGGCGGTTGCCGAGGCTGCCGCGCGGATCGGGGTCCCGGTCATCCACATCTCGACCGACTACGTCTTCAGCGGCGACAAGGCCTCCCCCTATTCCGAAGAGGATGCGACGGCGCCGATCTCCGTCTACGGACGCTCAAAGCTCGCTGGCGAGACGGCCGTCGCGGCGGCGAACCCGAACCATGTCATCTTGCGCACCGCCTGGATCTACTCGCCCTTTGGCACCAATTTCCTGAAAACCATGCTGCGGCTTGCCGAGACGCGCGATCATCTTCGCGTTGTCGCCGATCAGACAGGATGCCCGACTTCGGCACTCGACATCGCCGACGCGATTCTTGCGATCGCAACCCGTGTTGCAGCGGACCCCGCGCCATCACTCCGCGGCACCTTTCACCTGACCGGCAGCGGCGAAGCAAGCTGGGCCGATTTCGCCGAAGAGATATTCGCGGAGCTTTCTAAATCCGGCGGCAAAAACGTCGGCGTCGAGCGCATCCCGACGGCGGACTATCCGACACCGGCGAAGCGTCCCGCCAATTCCCGTCTCAACGGCGACAAGCTCGCCAGGACATATGGAATCCGGCTCCCCGAGTGGAAGCAGTCTATGACAATTGTCATGCAAGACCTTTTGAACAAGGGTCTTTAAGGAGATGGGCATGAAGGGCATTATTCTCGCCGGCGGCACCGGCACGCGTCTGCATCCGATCACGCAGGCGATCTCGAAACAGTTGATGCCGGTCTACGACAAGCCGATGATCTACTATCCGCTGACGACGCTCATGCTCGCCGGCATCAGGGAGTTGCTGATCATCACCACGCCTCACGACGTCGAAGCCTTCAAGCGCCTTCTCGGCGACGGCTCGCAATGGGGAATTTCGCTGAGCTATGCCGTACAGGCGAGCCCGGACGGTCTCGCCCAGGCCTTCATCATCGGCGCCGACTTCGTGCATGGCGACAGCTCGGCACTCGTTCTCGGCGACAATATCTTCTACGGGCACGGACTGCCGGAAATCATGAAATCCGGCACGGGTCGGCGGGAAGGCGCGACGGTGTTCGCCTATCACGTCACCGATCCGGAACGCTATGGCGTCGTCGGCTTCGACGAAAAGATGAATGCGCTGTCGATCGAAGAGAAACCGAAAGAGCCGAAATCGAACTGGGCGGTGACCGGCCTCTATTTCTACGACCAGCAGGTGGTCGATATCGCCGCCAATCTGAAGCCGTCACCGCGCGGCGAATTGGAAATCACCGATGTCAACCGCACCTATCTCGAACGCGGCCAGCTTTTCGTGGAACTGATGGGCCGGGGCTATGCCTGGCTCGACACCGGCACGCCTGATAGCCTGCACGATGCCGCCGCTTTCGTCAGCACGCTGGAAAAACGCCAGGGCTTCAAGATCGCCTGCCCCGAAGAAGTCGCCTGGCGCATGGGCTACATCTCGCAGGGCGACCTCGCCAAGCTCGCGGAGAAGCTCGGCAAAAGTGCCTACGGCCAGTATCTGAGGAAGCTATCCCCGGATTGGTGAGATATCTGGCCGACGCGCCCCCTGGAAACCGGTACAGGTTTTCGATTCAGGCGCTCGGGAATTCGGCCAGCCGGGCGGCGTAACGCGCCATGGTGTCGACTTCGAAATTGACGAAATCACCGGCCTTGCGCTCTCCCCAGGTGGTGACCTCGAGCGTGTGGCGGATGAGCAGGACGTCGAAATCCGTGCCGTCGACCGCGTTGATGGTCAGCGAGGTGCCGTCAAGCGCGATCGATCCCTTGGGGGCGACGAATTTCGCCAAATGTTCAGGCGCCCGCAGGCGGTAACGGGTGGCGTCGCCCTCCGATGTTACCGAGAGGATTTCCGCCTTGCCGTCGACATGGCCGGAAACGATGTGGCCGCCGAGTTCATCGCCGATTTTCAGCGACCGTTCGAGATTGATGCGGCTGCCTTCCCGCCAGGTGCCGATCGTCGTCAGCCGCAGCGCCTCTTCCCAGGCCTCGACCTCGAACCAGCGGCCGTTGCTGCCTTCGTTAGGAAGCGCGGTGACGGTGAGACAAATTCCGGCATGCGAGATCGAGGCGCCCATGTCGATCGTCGTGGGATCATAGGCGGTGGCGACCCGCAGCCGGATGCCTTCCTTCAGCGGGGAAACGGATTCGACCGTGCCGACATCCGTGACTATTCCGGTAAACATCAAAGCCCTCTTTCGTATTCGTCCAGGCGATCTTCGCCGAACATCTGCGTGCCCGTATGGGCAAAACCCGATGGTATGTCGGTTATCTCAAGCGGCGATTCAATACCGCCCTCGCCGATCACGACAGGCGCCTGGTAAAGCTGGATGCGATCGACGAGGCCAGTCTCGAGGAAAAGCCGCGCCGTCTTGGCGCCGCCTTCGACCAGAAGCGAGGAAATACCACGTGTTGCCAAGGCCGGCAGCAGGATTTCCGGATGATAGGGATTGCAGTAGACGATCTCGACACCGGCGGCTTCGAGAGCGGTGCGGCGGGATTCGAGGTCCGAGCGAGTGGGCGGGGCACCCCCCTCTGACCCTGACGGCGAAATCTCCTCACTCGCCACCACGATGACAGGCACCTCCCGCGCGGTCGCAACCAGCTTGCTGGTCAGCGGCAAGGCCAGCAACGGATCGAGCACGATGCGGATTGGCGACTGCGCCTCCAGACCTGGTGTCCGCACCGTCAGCAGCGGATCATCCGATATCGCTGTGCCGATGCCGACGAGGATCGCGTCGGTTTCGGCGCGCAGCGCCTGCACCTCGGCGCGGGCCTCCGGGCCGGTGATCGCCACTTGACCCTCCCCCTCGCGACCAATCATGCCATCGGCCGAAACGGCAAGTTTGAGAGTCACATAAGGCCGGTTCTTCGTCTGGCGGGTGAGGTAGCCGGCCAGTGAACGCCGGCCTTTCGCCTCCAACACGCCGGCATCCACCTCAATGCCGGCTTCCCGCAGCATGGCGATCCCGCGGCCGGAGACGCGCGGATCGGGATCGGTGACGCTGATGACGACGCGGGCCACGCCAGAGGCGATCAGCGCCTCGGAGCAGGGCGGCGTCTTGCCGTGATGCGAGCAGGGTTCGAGCGTGACATAGGCGGTGGCGCCGCGGGAAAGTTCTCCTGCCTCGGCGAGCGCCTGCGTCTCAGCATGCGGGCGGCCGCCGACGGCGGTGATCGCCTGGCCGACGACGACGCCGTCCTTGACGATCAGGCAGCCGACGGACGGGTTGGTGGCGGTGCGGCCGAGATGCCGGCGCGACAGGCGGATCGCCGCCGCCATGAAACTCTCGTCATGCGGCGTGACGCTCATGGCTCACCTGTCCAGCGGGTCGCGGGCGATCTTGGCGTTGATTTCGGAAATGACCTTCTCGAAATCCTCGGCAAGCGAGAAATCCCGATAGACCGAGGCGTAGCGCACGAAGCCGACATCGTCGAGGCTCTTCATGGCTTCCAGCACCTGCAGCCCGATCTGCTCGGAAGAGATTTCGGTCTCGCCGGAGCTTTCAAGCCGGCGGACGATGCCGGAGACGGCACGCTCGATGCGGTCACGCTCGACAGGCCGTTTGCGCAGCGCCACTTCGAAGGAGCGTACCAGTTTGTCGCGATCGAAGGGCACCTTGCGGCCAGTCTTCTTGATGACCATCAGCTCGCGCAACTGCACGCGCTCGAAGGTCGTAAAGCGGCCGCCGCAATCCGGACAGATACGCCGCCGGCGGATGGACGTGTTGTCCTCCGCCGGGCGCGAATCTTTGACCTGAGTATCTTCCGAACCGCAATAGGGGCAGCGCATCGCTACTCCTTATCCCATGTAGTCATACATTGGGAAGCGGTCTGTGAGGTTGACCACCTTGCCGCGCACGGCGGCTTCGACGGCGGCATTGCCTTCATCCGAGTTGGCGACCTTCAGGCCGTCGAGAACCTCGACGATGAGATTGCCGATTTCGCGGAATTCAGCTTCCTTGAAGCCGCGGGTCGTGCCGGCCGGCGCGCCGAGGCGCACGCCGGAGGTGACGAAGGGCTTTTCCGGGTCGAAGGGAATGCCGTTCTTGTTGCAGGTGACGTAGGCGCGGCCGAGAGCTGCCTCGGCGCGCTTGCCGGTGGCGTTCTTCTTGCGCAGGTCGACCAGCATCAGATGGTTGTCGGTGCCGCCGGAGACGACATCGAGGCCACCAGCGATCAGCGTTTCGGCCAGCGCCTTGGCGTTCTTGACGACCTGAGCGGCGTAGTCCTTGAATTCCGGCTGCAGCGCCTCACCGAAGGCGACGGCCTTGGCGGCGATGATGTGCATCAGCGGACCACCCTGCAGGCCCGGGAAGACGGCCGAATTGAACTTCTTGGCCAGATCCTCCTCATTGGTGAGGATGACGCCGCCGCGCGGGCCGCGCAGCGACTTGTGGGTCGTGGTCGTCGCGACATGGCAATGCGGGAACGGCGACGGATGCTGGCCACCGGCAACGAGGCCGGCGATGTGAGCCATGTCGACCATCAAATAGGCGCCGACCGAGTCGGCGATTTCGCGGAAACGCTTCCAGTCCCAGATGCGGGAATAGGCGGTACCGCCGGCGATGATGAGCTTCGGCTTGTGCTCTTCGGCCTTGCGGGCGACGTCATCCATGTCGAGCAGGTTGTCGCCTTCGCGCACGCCGTAGGAGACGACGTTGAACCACTTGCCGGACATGTTGACCGGCGAACCATGGGTGAGGTGGCCGCCTGAATTCAGGTCGAGACCCATGAAGGTGTCGCCCGGCTGCAGCAGCGCCAGGAACACGGCCTGGTTCATCTGCGAGCCGGAATTCGGCTGGACGTTGGCGAAATTCACACCGAACAGCTTCTTGGCGCGCTCGATCGCCAGTTCCTCGGCGATATCGACGAACTGGCAGCCGCCGTAATAACGCTTGCCGGGATAACCCTCGGCATATTTGTTGGTCATGATGGAGCCCTGGGCTTCCAGCACGGCGCGGGAGACGATGTTCTCGGAAGCGATCAGTTCGATCTCGTGCCGTTGGCGACCGAGTTCCTTTCCGATCGCGCCGAAAATCTCAGGATCGACGTCCGCAAGCGAGCGATTGAAGAAGGATTCGGTGGAAGCATTGGTCATGGGCGGGCTCCTCAACTGGAATGCGCTGAGGTATTATCCTTCCCCTGTGGCAAGGGCAATACGAAGAACGACATTTGCTGAGCAAAGCGCGCGCTCCCATCATTTTGCGACAGCGCGGCACCGGTAATTGAGAACTACGTTACCGAGCGCCCTCCCAGGGCATAAAAAAACCGCGCCGGGAAGGCGCGGTTTGAAGATGCGATGCAGACGTCGCCGCTTATTGGACCGGCTGTTCCATGCCGGCCGTGGTATCGAGCGCCAGCTCGGCATTGCCGTCCATCTGGTAAATGTCGTCGCGGAACTGGACGATGCCGTCGGGCATGCCCCAGGCGGAGATGTAGACGAAATAGACCGGAACTTCCGTGCCGAGTTTGATCGGCGTGTTGACGCCGGTTGCGATCACCTGCTCCATCTGCTGGCGGTTCCAGCCGGGGGTCTCGCGCAAGAGCCAGTTCGACAAGTCGCGCACGTTCTGGACGCGGACGCAGCCAGAGGATTCGAAGCGCATCAGCTTGTTGAACAGGCCCTGCTGCGGCGTGTCGTGCATGTACTCGCCGTTCTTGTTGTAGAAATTGATCTTCGTCGAGGCCATAGCGTTGGTCTTGCCGGGGTCCTGGCGGAACATCAGGTTCGGCGCCTCGCCGTTCCAGTCGATGGTCTCGGGGGCAACTTCGTTGCCCTTGCCGTCGATCAGGCGGATGGCGTTCTTTTCGAGATAGGTCGGATCCTTGCGCATCAGCGGCATGATATCCTTCTCGACGATCGAGCGCGGCGAGGTCCAGTAGGGGTTGAGGATGACCTCGTAGATCTTCGAATTGACGAGATGTGTCGGACGGCTGAGACGGCCGACAACCGCGGTGTGGCGCGTCGCGACAGTGCCATCCTCGACAGCCTCGACATAGGCAGCCGGGATGTTGACCATCACGTGGCGGCGGCCGAGATCCTCGGGGAACGTCTGCAAGCGGATGATGTTGGTGTTCAGCTGCTGCAGGCGGACATCGGCGGGGATATTCATCGCCTTCAGCGTGAATTCGCCGAGCACACCATCGGACGGCAGGCCGTGGCGGGCCTGGAAGCGCTTGACGGCGCCGTCGACATAGGAATCGAAGGCACTCGACATGCCGGCCTCGCGCGGCAGGTCGCCGGTGATCGCCAGGCGCTGGCGCAGCGCCTGGACTGCGGGATGGCTGACGCCGAGCTGCAGCTTCTGGTCACCGGGATTGACTTCAGGCCAGCCGCCGGCAGCCGCGATCTGCTGATACTGCATGACCGCCTGCTGGGCGCTGGCGAGCGATTGGGGACCGAGGATCGGCGTATTGGAAACGACGGCGCTTGCCGTGCGCGAAGCCGCCTTGGCATCGAACTGGTCGTCCCAGTTGCCGCGGCGCGGCGCATTGATCAGCGTATCGATCGCCGATTGCGCGAAGGCCGGCGCGGCAATCGCGCTTACGCCAACCGTTGCCGCGGACGCAAGGAAAGCGCGGCGCGAGAGAGCTTCATTTCCGTTTTTCTTCGACATAGTCCCAACCACTGAATGCGGCGATAAAGAGAAGCCGCGGCTCTTTGCGATATTTCTGCGCTCTAACGCAGATCTCTGTGCATTTGTTGTCCCGGCAGATCAAAACTTTCCGCTTGCCCCATCACACGTTTGCGATGCGACAGGCTGAACATTCCTGATCGGTCCATTGAAAGCGCCGGTTGTTAAGCCTTCCGCTGCCACACCAATATGGCCAATTCGTGTTGCCGGGCCGGAAGACGGATGCCGGCTACCGGAAACGCGACACAACGAACCATATGACGGGCTAAACCGTGCCGGTTAATAACGGCTAAAAAACGGCTTGGATACGGGAGATAATGCTTGGGCCGCCTTGCGTTGCAAAGATGCCACGCGGCGCCAACGGCAAAACCGGACGCGCAGGGACACGTCCGGTTTTCTGCAACCCTGATGGAGGTCCAGGGTCTTAGAGGCGATACATGATCGAGTCGTTCCAGAAGCGGTCGAGGCGCTGGAGCAGCTTGTTCATCTGGGTGAACTCGTCGGTGCCGATGCCGCCGACCTTGTCGATCGAGGTGATGTGGCGTTCGTAGAGTTTGGCGACCGTTTCGGCGATGTCCTGGCCGGTTTCGGTCAGGCTGATGCGGACCGAGCGGCGGTCGATGCGCGAGCGCTGGTGGTTGATGAAGCCGAGGTCGACCAGCTTCTTGACGTTGTAGGAAACGTTGGAGCCGAGATAGTAGCCGCGCGAGCGCAGCTCGCCGGCGGTCAGTTCGGAATTGCCGATGTTGAAAAGGAGCAGCGCCTGGATGGCGTTGACGTCGCTGCGGCCCTGACGGTCGAACTCGTCCTTGATGACGTCGAGAAGACGACGGTGAAGACGTTCAACAAGATGAAGGGATTCCATGTAAAGATCACGGATGCCCTGGTCCTGCTGGTCACGGAAATTCGATACCGCCTGCGGCTTGATTTTCGTATTCATATTGACTGCCTCACTGTTTGTTTGGCGGTGTCGTTTTCTTCCCGCCTTGAGTGAGACCCTATCGAATACATATAAAATTCGACTTAAACCGCAGGCTTAACGGAGCCTTACTGGAAACCCCACGTTGTCTCAGGGTAAATCAACACTTACCTGGCGGCGGTGGCGGCGCTTTTCCAGCCAGAGCAGCAGGCGGAAAATCCAGTAGACGACGGCGACGATCAGATGCAGCAGGATGATCAGCTTGTTGGGGCCGAAAATATCCGGCAGCAGGCCATACATCAGGATTTGTCCGCCGGCGGCCAGCACCCAGATGACCGGCCCCCAGGAGACGGTCAGCCAGAGGCCGAGGGAAGCGACGGGAAAAAGCACGGCAAGACTGGTGCTCGCCACCTTCCACGGCAGGCTCAAAAGATCGAAGCGGCCGGCGCCGACCAGCGAATAGCCGACGAGCATCGCCCAATATTGCAGGCCGAACCAGAAGCAGGAAACGGCAACCAGCCTCAGGAAAAGAATGAAGAGTATATCCGCCAGCGTGCGTTTCGGTATCGTCGGGGAATCGGTTTCCATAGCGCAGACATCGGTTTGGGGTTGCATCGTCTCAAAGAGCGCCGCGCATCTGACGACGTACAAGGACCCTCTATCATATTGCATTCGCGCGTAACGCAGAAAATCGATTGCGGGTTATACGCCTGAGGTTTTCCGCCGCGGCCAATCGTCCGGTTTGGATTTTTCGGGCGTCATGATAATGAGCGCTCCGATAAATGGAATGGGCCAGGGGCAGATATCATGCAGGATAGGACGCATCTCGTCGACGACATCACCGGCCATCGCCGGATGCGGCGCAACCGCAAGGCGGACTGGACACGCCGGCTGGTGCAGGAAAACCGGCTGACGGTCGACGACCTGATCTGGCCGATCTTCATCGTGCCGGGTTCCGGCATCGTCGATCCGATCCCGGCCATGCCGGGCGTCAACCGCATGAGCATCGACAAGGCGGTCGAAGCGGCGCGCGAGGCGGCCGGCCTCGGCATTCCCGCACTCGCGACCTTTCCGAATATCGAGATGGAACTGCGCGACGAGACCGGCTCGAACAGTCTCGAAGCCAACAATCTGATCAATCAGGCGACGGCGGCGATCAAGAAGGCGGTGCCCAATATCGGCGTCATCACCGACGTCGCGCTCGATCCCTTCACCAGCCATGGCCATGACGGAATTTTGAGAGACGGCGAGATCGTCAACGACGAGACGGTCGATCAGGTGGCGCGCGCCGCGGTAATGCAGGCGGATGCCGGCGCCGACATCATTGCGCCGTCGGAGATGATGGACGGACGCATCGGCGCGATCCGCATGGCGCTCGATGCCGCCGGCCACCAGGGCGTCGGCATCATGAGCTATGCGACGAAATTCGCCTCCGCCTTCTATGGCCCCTATCGCGAGGCGATCTCGACGGGCGGGCTGCTGAAAGGCGACAAGAAGACCTATTATATCGACCCGGCCAACGGCACCGAGGCGATCCGCGATGCGGCCCTCGACGTCGAGGAAGGCGCCGACATGCTGATGGTCAAGCCCGGCCTGCCCTATCTCGATATCTGCTGGCGGATGAAGGAAGCCTTCGGCCTGCCGACTTTCGCCTACCAGGTTTCCGGCGAATATTCGCAGATCAAGGCGGCGGCGATGAACGGCTGGATCGACGGCGAACGGGCGATGCTCGAAACGCTGCTGTCGTTCAAGCGGGCGGGATGCGACGGCATCCTCACCTATTTCGCGGTCGAGGTGGCAAAAATCCTCGCGAAACGGTGATTGCGAGCATGATGCCGAAAAGTGTATGCGGTTTTCGAGTGACATCATGCTCTATTTCTTCGATTTAGATGCGGATGTTTCAGGCCGATCCGGCCTGAAACATCCGCATCTAGGAAGAATTATTGTATTTTGTCCTGCCGATACCATATCTGCGGCATCGCTTTTCCGCAGGAGATTGAGATGAGCTACAACCCCAATCCGCTTTATGCCGCACCGGAGGACTGGCGCGCCTATAGCGGCGTGTTGAGCCGCCGTGTCTTCGCCTTCATCCTCGACTACCTTATCGTGCTGCTGCTGTGCATCCCCGCCGGGATCGTGCTGTTCTTCCTGTCGATCGTCACGCTCGGGCTCGGCTTTCTGCTCTACCCTGCCCTCTTCGTCATCGTCGCCGGCATCTATTTCGGCCTGACTGTCGGCGGGCGGAGCCAGGCCTCGCTCGGTATGCGCGCGATGGGCATCGCCATCGTGCGCGTCGACGGCCGGCCGATGGATTTCCTGACGGCGATCGTGCATCTGGCGCTGTTCTGGATCCTCAACTCGGTGCTGACGCCGCTCATCCTGCTTGCCGGCCTGTTTACCGAGCGAAGCCGTCTCATCCACGACCTGCTGGTCGGGACAGCGACGGTTCGCACTGCCTGAGTGTCGGATTGAGACCACGGGCTAAACCCTTAAGCGGAGACGAAATAAAGTCTCCGCTTTCTCTTTGCCCGAGGGTGCCAGCGCTCCATATCTAAAATTAGAAGACCGAAATGAAGGGCGAGAACCGCCCCGCTGTTGACGTTTTTTATTCTTAGGTCATGCTGTCAAGAAACAGCACAGTCTCGACAAGGAAATTTCCGCGACAGATGAATACGCAGACAACGCCATCCCCGCAGTTTTATCTGACGGCTCCGGCTGCGTGTCCGTATCTGCCGCATGAGATGGAGCGTAAGGTGTTCACCCATCTGGTCGGCCCGCGCGCCGCCGAGATGAACGACATCCTGACCCAGGGCGGTTTCCGCCGCTCGCAGAATATCGCCTACCGCCCTGCCTGCGAATCCTGTCGCGCCTGCGTTTCCGTGCGTATTCTCGCCCAGGAATTCGAGCCGACGAAATCGATGAAGCGGGTGCTTGCCGCCAATTCCGACGTCATCGCCACCGAATTCACGGCCCAGCCTTCCAGCGAGCAATATTCGCTTTTCCGCCGCTATCTCGATTATCGCCACCAGCAGGGTGGCATGTCCGACATGACCGTGCTCGACTATGCGATCATGGTCGAGGACACGCATGTGAACACGCGAATCGTCGAGTACCGCCGGCGTGAAGAAGGCTCCGGACTGGAGCAGCGGCCGAAGGGCGAACTGCTTGCTGCCGCGCTGACCGACACGATGAGCGACGGGCTATCGATGGTCTATTCCTACTTCAATCCCGATATCGAGCGGCGATCGCTCGGCACCTTCATGATTCTCGACCATGTCAGGCGCACGAAGGCGCTCGGCCTGCCGCATGTCTATCTCGGCTACTGGGTTCAAGGGTCGCGAAAAATGGACTACAAGACACGCTTCCAGCCGCAGGAGCATCTGACCCCGCGCGGCTGGGAGCGTTTCGATCCCTCATCCATGCCTCAAAGCCCCCACGACTGAATGTCCGCTCTTTCCGATCATCGGAAGGGCCTGCTGCTGACGGCGATCGGCGGGCTGGCGCTTTCCATGGACATCCCGCTCGTCCGCCTGGGCGGCGGAGACGTCTGGTCGATCCTGGGAATACGAAGCGCAGCCACGGTTCTCGCCACGCTCGTCATCCTTGGCGCAATGCGCCTTGCCTCGGGCAAATGGCCGATCCTCGTTCCTGGACGAGCCGGCCTGTTCGCCGGTCTGCTCTACGGCCTCTCCTCCCTCACCTTCGTGCTGGCCATCTTCAACACGGCCACAGCCAATGTCGTCTTCATCGTCGCCTTCAACCCGATGTTCGGGGCGCTTCTTTCTTGGATTTTCCTCAAGGAGAGACCGCAGGGCGCAACGCTGATCGCCATGTTCTTCATGATCCTCGGCGTCGGACTGATCGTGCGTGAAGGGCTTTCCAGCGGGCATTTTTTCGGCGATGCCATGGCGCTTCTCAGCGCGCTTATTCTTGCCGCAGCCATCACGATCGGGCGTGCCTCGCGCCGGGAAATGGGCTTCGTGCCGCTGCTAGCCGCCATCCTGCCGGCCGCGCTCGGTCTCGCGCAAGCTCTGCCGTCAGGGCTTTCCATCGCCCATCCCGGCTGGATCCTCTTGAATGGCGCCATTGTGATGCCCGTCGCCTTCTGGTGCCTTGCGACCGGGCCGCGCTACCTCTCGGCGCCTGAAGTCGGCATGTTCTACCTGCTTGAAACCGTGCTCGCTCCGATCTGGGTCTGGCTGATCTTTTCGGAAACGCCGGCGACGATGACACTCGTCGGCGGCGGCATCCTAGTGGCGGCGATCGCCGGGCATTGTTTCTGGATGGTGCGGGGAAGCAGCATCCGGCCGTTGGCGGAATAGGCGTTGTCGCCTACCTCTCGCGCGGCCGACGCACAAAGCGCATTATGGCTGCGACAACGTCATAGAACTCGCCGCCGCGTATCTCTTTGGCCTTGCCCGCAACCACGCCTTCATCGACGGCAACAAGCGGATCGCGATCGTAATCGCAGGTGTGTTCCTTCTCGAAAACGCTACGAGATCGAAACGACCGACGCCAATCTCTACGCCTTCGTGCTTGCCGTCGCAGCCGGCGAGATCGATGAGGAAGGTGCTACCCGCTTCCTTCGCGACTTCAGCGTGCCGCTCAGCCCGTAGGCTTCAGTTGCTGCTGTTCCAACTCGCGGCCAAGTCCTTCGACCACGTGCGCCCAGCCTTGCCGGGTCTTCTCCTCGTGTTCGGCCCATTCGGCGCACATTTCGTGGGTCAGCGTCAGTCGGCTGCCGCCAGCGAGAGGCTCGATGTCGATTTCGACGCGGTCGCAATTGTGGTCGTGGTCCTCGACGGAAAAACTGAAGACCATGCGTTGCGGGCGCTTCAGCTCCAGGAAGACGCCCTGGTGAAAGGCGTCGCCGGTGGGGCGGCGGTCGACGATGAAGAAACGGCCGCCGACATGCGGATCGATATCGGCGCGGATGACATGACCGTCATCGGTGGCAAACAGGAAGCGGCGGGCGATTTCAGGGTTGAGCCAGGCGTCGTACACGACAGCAGGCGGCACCCTGTAGGTGTGGCTGACATGCAATTTGATGGTGCTGGCGGGCATCGATTTTCCTCCGGTAAACGGCGCCTTCTCCAAGCGCACGGGCCATAGCCGTTCCATCCGCCCGCGGACCGGCCTTCTCTTATTTTGGGTAACAGCAATGAGATAGAGAAGTTCCAGCGCCCGCCAAGAGACGAGCGTGGAATTTTTATGCCTGTCGTTATTCCCGAACCGCAGCGCATGTCCGGGCGAAATGCATTAGCCGGCGAACTTACCGCTGCGCGGAAAGCCCTTCGGCACGGTGCGGCCGGCGGTGGCGCGGTCGGACAGCCATTCGGCGAGCTCGTCCTTGTTCTTCGTGAAGGTGCGGCCGGCGCTGTCTTCCCAGACGAGGCCGTCCGATATCGCGAAGCAGCGGACGTCGGAAATGCCGCCATCCTTGTAGCGCTGCAGACGCACGCCCTTGCCGCGCGACATTTCCGGCACCTGCGCTAAGGGGAAGACCAGCAGCTTGCGGTTTTCGCCGACGACAGCGACATGATCGCCGCCGACGGGCACGAGCAGCTGCGTTTCCTCGGGCAGCGCCACGTTCATGATCTGCTTGCCCTTGCGGGTGTTGGCGACAAGCTCAGCCTCCGGTACGACGAAGCCGTTGCCGGCTGTGGAGACGATCAGCTGCTTGCGCGAGGGATCGTGGACGAAAGCGGTCAGCACCGCCTGATCGTTATCCATGTCGACCATGATGCGCAGCGGCTCGCCGTGGCCGCGGCCGCCCGGCAGCTTGTCGCCGCCAAGCGTGAAGGCCTTGCCGCCTGTGGTGACGATCAGGATCTTGTCCGTCGTCTGCGCCGGGAAGGCCACCTTCAGACCATCGCCTTCCTTGAAGGTCAGCGTCGCGGTGTCGGCAATATGACCCTTCAGCGCACGAATCCAGCCCTTTTCGGAGATGACGACAGTGATCGGTTCCTTCTCGATCATCGCCTGCTGGATGGCTTCCTCGTCGGCCTCAGGCGCGTCGGCAAACTGGGTCCGGCGGCGGCCGACCTCGGTCGCCTTGGCGAATTTCTTCTTCACCTCGCCGATTTCCCAGGCGACCGTCTGCCACTGCTTGTCGTCGGAGGACAGCAGCGCTTCGATCTCGCCCTTCTCCTTGGTGAGTTCGTCGAATTCCTTGCGGATCTCGAACTCTTCGAGCTTGCGCAAGGCGCGCAGCCGCATGTTGAGGATCGCCTCGACCTGAATATCGGTGAGATCCCAGCGCGCCATCATCACAGGCTTCGGCTCATCCTCCTCGCGGATGATCCTGATCACCTCGTCGATGTTGAGATAGGCGATCAGAAGACCGCCGAGGATTTCGAGGCGCCTTTCGATTGCCGCCAGGCGGAAGCGGGAGCGGCGCTGGAGGACTTCGCGGCGGTGATCCAGCCACTCCTTCAGCACTTCGTTCAGCGCCATGACCCGCGGGATGCGGCCCATGGAGAGCACGTTCATGTTGAGCGGGAAGCGGCTTTCCAGCTCCGTCAGCTTGAACATCGATTCCATCAAGATCGTCGGATCGACGCTGCGGGTCTTCGGCACCAGGACGACACGGATGTCCTCGGCCGATTCGTCGCGGATGTCTTCCAGGAGCGGCAGCTTGCGGGCAATCAGCAACTCGGCGATCTTTTCGATCAGCCGCGACTTCTGCACCTGGAAGGGAATTTCGGTGATGACGATCTGGTAGCCGCCGCGGCCGAGATCCTCGGTCTGCCATTTCGCCCGCACGCGGAAACCGCCGCGGCCGGTGCGGTAGCTCTCGATGATGCTGTCGCGGCTGTCGATGATGATGCCGCCTGTGGGGAAGTCCGGGCCGGGAATGAACTCGACGAGCTTTTCGACCGTCGCATCCGGATGTTTGATCAGATGCAGCGCGGCGTCGCAAAGCTCGTGCGCATTGTGCGACGGGATCGAGGTCGCCATGCCGACGGCAATACCGGAAGAGCCGTTGGCGAGCAGGTTCGGGAAGGCGCCGGGAAGGACGGTAGGCTCGGAATTCGATTCGTCGTATGTATCACGGAAATCGACGGCATCCTGATCGATGCCTTCGAGCAGCAGTTCGGAGACCGCCGTCATCTTCGATTCGGTGTAACGCATGGCGGCGGGGCTGTCGCCGTCGATATTGCCGAAATTGCCCTGGCCGTTGACCAGCGTGTAGCGCTGCGAGAAGTCCTGGGCGAGACGGGCAAGCGCATCATAGATCGACTGGTCGCCGTGCGGATGGTAGTTACCCATCACCTCGCCGACGATCTTGGCGCATTTCCTGAAGGCCGAAGTCGGCCTCAGCCCCATCTCGTTCATCGCATAGACGATGCGGCGATGGACGGGCTTCAGCCCGTCGCGAACGTCAGGCAGAGCGCGGTGCATGATGGTCGACAGCGCATAGGCGAGATAGCGCTGCTCGAGCGCCGCCTTGAGGTCGACCGGCTGGATGTTGTCGTCGTCTCCGCCGGAAGGCGGCAAAATCTCTTGTCCCATAGGTTCTGACTAGCCCAGAAGCGGCTGGCGGGCAAGGAATCCAGGCCATTGCAGCTGTGGATGAAGTCTTGGCACCGACATCAAAGGATGAGACAAACGTGCGGCCGCAATTTGGACTTCGTTTGCCGTTCCTTTCAACGGAAATTTAGAAGTCCGCAAATATAAAGCAGGCCCAATCCGTAGTAGCGTAACTGCAGATTTCCAACCGCCACACGCCACCAGAGGAATCACCCCATGAACATTTACCGGACAACGCGGCTGATGCTGTCGGGCGCCGCCTTTTTCTCGCTCGCCGGCTCGGCTTTCGCTCTCGACGGCACCGATCTCTTGAAGAAGATCAATGCCGCCTATGCCGCCCAGGGTGGGACGATTGCGGCTGAAAGCGTCGATATCGACGGCACGACCGTCACGTTGAAGAATGTCACCGTCAAGCCGACCGGCAGCGAAAGCCTACCCATCGGCGAAATCACACTTTCCGGCGTCGAAGAAGACGAAGACGGCGGCTATTACATCGAAGAAGCAGCCTTTCCCGACATCAACAAGACGCAGGACGGCGTCACCGTGACGGCGCAGGAGCTGACGCTCGGCGGCATCTCCGTGCCGGCAACGCCGGGCGGCGACACGCTCGACACCATGATGCTCTATGAAACCGCGCATATCGGCCCGGTGAAGGTGGTCAAGGACGGTGCGGAAGTGTTCTCGCTGCTCGAAAGCAACATGAACCTGACGCTGCGCGAGGACGAATCGGGCTTCGATTTCGACGGCGCCTTCAAAAGCATGAAGGCCGATCTCACCAAGACCGAGGATGCGCAGAGCAAGGATGCGATCGAAAAGCTCGCCCTGCAGCATGTCCAGGGCGACATCACCATGAAGGGCGCTTGGGAACTCGCCCCCGGCACGATCGACATTTCGGAATTCGCCTTCGACTTCACCAACGTCGGCAAGCTGAATCTCGGCTTCAAGATTTCGGGCTACACGATGGCCTTCATGAAATCGATGCAGGATGCGATGAAGGAATCCGAAACCAACCCGAACAAGGAGCAGTCGCAGCAGGCGCTCGGCCTCGCCATGCTCGGCCTGATGCAGCAGCTTTCCTTCGAAGCGGCGCAGGTGCGTTTCGACGATGCCTCGATCACCAAGCGCGCGCTTGATTATGCCGGCTCGCAGCAGAACATGTCGGGCAAGCAGATGGCGGATTCGCTGAAGGCGATGACGCCGATCATGCTGGCGCAGCTGAACATCCCGGAACTGCAGAACGCCGTTTCGGCTGCCGTCAACACCTTCCTCGACGACCCGAAGAGCCTGACCGTCAAGGCCGCTCCTGAGAAGCCGGTGCCGTTCCCGACGATCGTCGGCGCTGCCATGGGCGCTCCGAACACGCTGCCGCAGGTGCTCGGCGTCAAGGTTTCGGCCAACGACTGATCGTTTCAATCTGACGACAAAAGGCCCGGCAGCGTGTGACCGACCCCAGTAGCTGGTGTCAGTCACACGCTGCCGGGCCTTTCCTTTTCAGACGCGGTGGCGGGCGACTTCGGCAAGGGCGAAGCTTGCAATCTCAAGCAATTCCTCAAGCGATGCGCCGTCCCTCGCCTGCACGGACATGCCCTGGACGATCGCGCCGAGGAAGCGCGCCAGCGCGCGAGGGTCAGTATCGGCCCTGATGTCGCCCTCGCGGATGCCGCGCTCGATCCTTGCCGCATAGGCCTCCAGCGACCGACGGCGCAGCGCCGCGACATGGTCGGCAATGACCTCGTTCTCGCTGGCGCAGTTCAGCACGGCCGTGGAGATCATGCAGCCTTTCGGATGTTCCGGGGCCGAAAACCGCGCGGCCGAGCCCCGCAATATCCGCTCGAAGGCGGCGACGGTATCGATCGGCTCGCCGAGCGCGGACGAGGTGTCGGCGCCCAGCGCTCGGTATTGATCCAGCGCCGCACGATAGAGATCGGCCTTCGAATTGAAGGCGGCATAGAGGCTTTGCGGCGTGATGCCCATGGCCGCCGTCAGATCGGCGATCGAGGCGCCCTCGTATCCATGCGCCCAGAAAGTCTCGCGGGCGGCCGACAGAACCGTCTCGCGGTCGAAGGCCGGGGGACGGCCACGGCGGCGAGCGGAAGGATTTTTTATCTCTGGACTATTTTTCACAACGATCACTCTAGAAATTCTGACGCACCTGTCTAATTCAGGAATGGTCATTGTGATTATAGAAGGTTTGATCTGATGAGTCTTCCCCTCGAAACGGCGAATGCCGACAGGCATTCATCCCTTGGCGCGGCTGTCGACGCCGCAATCACAAGCGCGCTTGAAGAGAAGCGCTTGGTCGGAGCGGTGGTGCTCGTCGCCCGCAACGGCGACATCGTCCATCGCCGCGCAGCCGGCTTCGCCGACCGTGAAAATAGGCAGGCGATGCGTGAGGACACCATCTTCAGGCTTGCCTCCATCACCAAACCGATCGTCACCATCGCCGCAATGCGGCTCATCGAGGAAGGCAGGATTGGGCTCGACGAGCCGGTGACAAGATGGCTGCCGGATTTCCGGCCGAGGCTACCTGATGGCAGCGAAGCCACCATTCGCATCCGCCACCTGCTGACCCATACGTCCGGGCTCGGTTACAGCTTCTCCGAAGAGGACGGCGGTCCCTATATCAGCGCCGGCATTTCCGACGGCCTCGACCAACCGGGACTGCGGCTCACCGAAAATCTCCGGCGGATCGCCAGCGTGCCGCTGCGTTTCGCGCCAGGCAGCGACTGGCAATATTCCCTTGCCATGGACGTTCTCGGCGGCGTCATCGAGGCGGAAACCGGCGTGCCGTTGGCTGAGGCCGTTGCCGAACTGGTGACAGGACCGCTCGGGCTTGCCGACACGGCCTTTTCGGTTCGTGACCGCAGCCGGCTTGCAGCCGCTTATAGGAACGCATCACCCGAACCGGCGCTCATGGGCGAAGATGCGGTGGTGATATCGCAGATGGGCCCCATCCGCTTCGCGCCGAACCGCATCTTCGATCCCGCCTCCTATCATTCGGGCGGCGCCGGCATGGCGGGAACGGCTGGTGACGTCCTTTCCGTGCTCGAAACCATCCGTAGGGGTGGCGCACCGCTGCTCTCCAGCGAAACCGTACGGATGATGACGACCGATCAGGCCGGCGGCCTTCGCCAGCAGCACGAACATGGCTCCGGTTTTGGCTTCGGCTGGTCTGTCATCACCGATCCTGCTGAAGCCGGCGTCCCCTTCCCCCGTGGCACGTTGAAATGGGGCGGCGTCTACGGCCATAGCTGGTTCATCGATCCGGTGAACCGGCTCACCGTCGTCGCCCTGACGAACACGACGCTGGAGGGCATGTGGGGTAAGTTCACGCTCGATCTGCGTGAGGCGATCTACGCGGCCTTGTGAACGACAGCAAAAAGCCCGACGATTTGAACTGCACCCGAAAGTTGGGCACCAACTTTCGGGGCAGTTCAGAGGTCGCCCGGCTTCTTTAGGTTCAAATCAGACGAACTCAGTCCTTCTTGACCGGCGGGATCGGCCGGATCGAGAGTTCGCGCAGTTGCGTCGGCGTTGCCGGGCTCGGCGCACCCATCAGCAGATCCTGGGCCTGCTGGTTCATCGGGAAGAGCGAGATTTCGCGCAGGTTCTTCGCGCCGACGAGCAGCATGACGATACGGTCGATGCCGAAGGCAGCGCCGCCATGCGGCGGTGCGCCGTACTGGAAGGCGCGGTAGAGGCCGCCGAAACGATCCTCGACGTCCTGCTGGCTGAGACCGACCTTCTCGAAGGCGGCGACCATGGTTTCCGGCGACTGGTTGCGGATCGAGCCCGAGGCGATTTCGAAGCCGTTGCAGACGGCATCGTACTGGAAAGCCTTGATCGTCAGGGGATCCTGGTTCTGCAGCGCGTCAAGGCCGCCCTGCGGCATCGAGAACGGGTTGTGCGCGAAGTCGACCTTCTTCTCTTCCTCGCTCCACTCGAAGAAGGGGAAGTCGACGATCCAGCACAGCTCGAAGCGGTCGCGGTCGACGAGGTTCAATTCTTCGCCGGCCTTGGTGCGGGCCTCGCCAGCAAACTTGTAGAATTTTTCCGGCTCGCCGGCGACGAAGAAGCAGGCGTCGCCATCGCCGAGACCGAGCTGGGCGCGGATCGCATCGGTGCGCTCCTCGCCGATGTTCTTGGCAAGGGGGCCTGCGCCTTCGAGCTTGTCGTTCTCGCTGCGCCAGAAAATGTAGCCGAGGCCCGGCTGGCCCTGACTCTGCGCCCAGGCGTTCATGCGGTCGCAGAAGGCGCGCGAGCCACCGGTCTTTGCCGGGATCGCCCAGATCTGCACCTTCGGGTTGGAGGCGATCATGCCGGCGAAGACCTTGAAGCCGGAGCCGGCGAAATGCTCGGTCACCGCTTCCATGACGATCGGGTTGCGCAGGTCCGGCTTGTCCGAACCATATTTGCGGATCGCCTCATCATAGGGGATGCGCGGCCATTCCTTGGTGACCGGCTTGCCTTCGGCAAACTCCTCGAACACGCTTGTCATCAGCGGGCCCATTGTGTCCCAGACGTCCTCCTGGGTGACGAAGCTCATTTCGAGGTCGAGCTGGTAGAATTCGCCCGGCAGGCGGTCGGCGCGCGGGTCTTCGTCACGGAAGCACGGCGCGATCTGGAAGTAGCGGTCGAAGCCGGCAACCATCAGCAGCTGCTTGTACTGCTGCGGTGCCTGCGGCAGCGCGTAGAAGGTGCCGGGATGGATGCGCGAGGGCACGAGGAAGTCGCGCGCGCCTTCCGGCGAGGAGGCCGTCAGGATCGGCGTGCTATATTCGGTGAAGCCGACATCGCCCATTTCGCGGCGCATCGCCGAGATCACCTGAGTGCGCTTGACGATGTTCCGGTGCAGCGTTTCGCGGCGAAGATCGAGGAAACGATACTTGAGGCGGACATCCTCGGGATAATCCGGCTCGCCGAAAACCGGCAGCGGCAATTCCTTGGCGGCGGAGAGCACTTCGATCTCCTGGGCGTAGAGTTCGATCTCGCCGGTTGCCATCGTCTTGTTGACGGTGTCTTCGGTGCGAGCCTTGACCAGGCCGTCGATACGGATCACCCATTCGCCGCGCACGGTCTCGGCCATCTTGAAGGCCGGGCTGTCCGGATCGGCGACGACCTGGGTGATGCCATAATGGTCGCGAAGGTCGATAAAGAGAACGCCGCCATGGTCGCGGACGCGATGGACCCAGCCGGAGATACGGACGGTCGAGCCGACATCCGTCTTGCGGAGGGCGGCGCATGTGTGGCTGCGATAGCGATGCATGATCTCAAATCCTGGAATGTGGCTTAAGACGGCAGCAAGGGTTCAAAGACCCTCAAGCGCCGACAAGAAAATCGGGCGGAAAAGCGCATGGACGCTCCGATTTGTCAAGGCTTGGCGCGCGCCGCCTGCGCGTTTGGCACGCGTTTATGGCGAGGCTGGGGCCTGTATGCTGCGGCAGTTTGGCCGCGCTTCCCGTATTGATGAAGGAGCCGGTCAACTTTAAAAGGATCGGCATTCTCACTGTGGAGCGCCCCGCATGCCTCTCCTGACCCGCCGCAACCTTCTCAAGGCATCCGCCGTCGCGGGCGCCTATGGCGTCGGCATCGGCATTGCCGGCAAATTCGGGCCTGCGGAGGCAGCACCCGAGCCGCAGCTGCTGACGGCGCTCAAGACCGAGGCGATGCTGACCGAGGCGGGACCCACCCGGGATATCATGAGTTGGGGCCATGACGGCATGCCGCCGGTTCTCCGGATGACGAGGGGGCGCCCTTACGCCGCGCGGCTGAAAAACGGGCTCGACGAGCCGACGACGATCCACTGGCACGGGCTTCGTATCGACAACCGCATGGACGGCGTGCCCTTCATGACGCAGCCCTACATCTATACCGGCGACAGCTTCAATTATGCCTTCACGCCGCCCGATGCCGGCACCTTCTGGTATCATCCGCATTGCAATACGCTGACGCAGATGGGGCACGGCATGACCGGCGTCATCGTCGTCGAAGATCCGGCCGATCCTCACTTCGATGCGGAGGTGGTGCTGAACCTGCGCGACTGGCGGCTTGGCGGCGACGGGCAGTTCATCGCCGCTTTCCGGCCGCGTGACGCCGCCAAATCCGGCACCTACGGCACCGTGCGCACCGCCAACTGGCATCAGGAGCCGCAATATGACGCGCCGGCCGGCGGGCTGGTGCGGCTGCGCATCGCCGTGACCGACGTGACGCGGATCTTCTCGCTGAAGGTGGAAGGTGCGGTTGCAACCGTCATCGCAATCGACGGCAATCCGGTGCCGAAGCGTTTCCCTCTCGATCTGCTGCAGATCGGGCCAGGACAGCGGCTCGATCTTGCCGTGCGCATGCCGGATGGAGAAGGCGCCGTCGCGACACTCGAGGATATTCGCGGCACCATGCCGAAGACGATCGCCAGTCTGCGCGCCACCGGATCGTCGCTGAAGCGCGAGATCGGCGATCTCGGGCCGCTTGCCGAAAATCCGGTTGAAAAGGCCGATCTTTCCACAGCCGAGCAGATCCCGCTGGTGCTGAGCGCCACCGCAGAGAGTGCCGCGGTCGACAGCATCTGCGGCACGCTCGGCTACAGTTTCTGGGCGATCAACAAGGTGCCGTGGCCGGGCGACACGCCCGACCCGACGGCGCCACTTGCGGAACTGAAGCTCGGCAAGAGCTACGTCTTCAATCTGGAGAATGTCACGCCGCATGCGCATCCGATCCATCTGCACGGGATGAGCTTCACGGTGATCTCCTCCTCGACGCGGGAGGTGATGCCGTTG
This sequence comes from Rhizobium ecuadorense, assembly GCF_001187535.1. Classification (GTDB taxonomy): domain Bacteria; phylum Pseudomonadota; class Alphaproteobacteria; order Rhizobiales; family Rhizobiaceae; genus Rhizobium; species Rhizobium ecuadorense. Next base: position 179,924 of record NZ_LFIO01001107.1, on the reverse strand, counting down.
GTGTCGGACACCTATCTCATCCAGCCGGACGAGAAGGTACAGCTCGCCTTCGTCGCCGACAATCCCGGCGACTGGCTGCTGCATTGCCATATCATCGAGCACCAGAAGACCGGGATGACCAGCTACGTCAGAGTGAGCTGAGGCGGCCTTTGCCGCAGTTCGGACGTAATTCTTAGCCAGCAATGCGCGAAGCTTATGCTGTTGTATTGACATATCGAAGCGAAAGGAGAAGGAAGGTTCAACCGACCTTTTCCTTGCGAATGAAATGATATGATCGAAACCACCGCCGATTTGGCGGCCGCCTGCAAAGAGCTGGCCAAGTCCGACTTCATCACCATCGACACCGAATTCCTGCGCGAGACGACCTTCTGGCCGGAGCTTTGCCTGATCCAGATGGCAAGCCCGACGACCGAAGTGCTCGTCGATCCGCTGGCCAAAGGCATCGATCTCGCCCCCTTCTTCGAGCTGATGGCCGATCCGAAGGTGCTGAAGGTCTTTCACGCGGCCCGCCAGGACATCGAAATCATCTTCAATCGCGGCAATCTCATCCCGCATCCGATCTTCGACACGCAGGTCGCCGCGATGGTCTGCGGCTTCGGCGACAGCGTCTCCTATGATCAGCTGGTCAGCCGCATCAAGAACGTCCATATCGACAAGTCGTCGCGCTTCACCGACTGGAGCCGCCGGCCGCTCTCCGACAAACAGCTGGAATATGCGCTGGCCGACGTCACCCACCTGCGCGACGTCTATCTGTCGCTGAAGGCGGAACTCGATCGCGAGGGCCGCACCTCCTGGCTCTCCGAAGAGATGGACATTCTCGAGGCGCGCGAAACCTACGACCTGCATCCCGACGATGCATGGCAGCGGCTGAAGATGCGCCTGCGCAAGCCGCAGGAGCTGGCGATCCTGAAATATGTCGCCGCCTGGCGCGAACGCGAGGCCCGCGCCCGCAACGTGCCGCGTTCGCGGGTTCTGAAGGACGATGCGATCTACGAGGTCGCCCAGCAGCAGCCCAAGGATACCGAAGCGCTTGGCCGTCTGCGCACCATTCCGAAAGGCTGGGAGCGCTCGACCTCCGGCGCTGCCGTCATCGAAGCCGTCAATGCGGCGCTCGCTCTTCCGAAGGCCGATATGCCACATGTGCCGCGCCAGGCGCAGGCGCCCGAAGGGGCCGCTGCCGCCGTCGAACTCTTGAAGGTGTTGTTGAAGCTGATTTCGGAAAAACACGGCGTGGCGCCGAAGGTGATCGCCAACAGCGAGGATCTCGACAGGATCGCCGCCGAGGGCGAGAAGGCCGAAGTCGCCGCCCTCAACGGCTGGCGGCGCGATCTTTTCGGCGAGCCGGCACTGCAGCTGATCCAGGGTCAGATCGCTCTGCGCTTCGTCGGCCGGAAGGTTGAGACCGTCAGCCTCTGAGACGGCTGCATATCAAAGCTTAGCCGTCACGGCTAAGCCATTGCTTTGTTTTAGGCTACTACCTTATCTCTCTAGTATTAGGGCCTGATAAATCCCCAGGCAGCAGGCTCGAGGTAATCACGAGGTGGTTGCATTTCATCCATGCTCACAGGCCGGCGCGTTAACGCCACTATTTTGAATATCTCGCCGTCACCCCAGCCGGACCAGTGTTCATCAATCAGCGGTATACCGTCCGAAGTCAGACATTGCATCAGACCTGCATCAGCGGAATCTGGTGTCCGGTTATACCATGCGCAGTCTTCGCCGAGCAGCCGATCCTGTTTTTTCATGTCGACCATCCCGGACACCATGTCAAATCTCTTGGAGAATGGCCCAGGATTCGAGGAGGAGCGGATAGCTTCGAACCTGCGCTCACCCTTGGATGCGGAATATTGGAGCCCTTGGTCTTCGAGTTCGTTCCAGACGGTGATCAGGATTGATCCATCCTCGCCGTCACGCTGTCGGAGCCACCAGGGATAATGACGTAACAGCCTCTCCTCGGATCTGTGGCTGACCAGCTTCGCCTCAAAGTCTCCAGCATTTGGAGTGTAATCGTCATAGCTTGGCAATGGTTTGAGCCAGGTACCGGCTTCAAAAAGCTGCATAGATGGTCGTACCGCCGCCCCCGGCACAGGCCCGCGCTGCAGTTCAACCAACCGCGTCTCGGACATCACCTCTCGACTGGAGAAAAGTACTTTCGTCGCGACCTCTATTCCGTCGCCGGTCAGGCAAGTTAACCAAACAGGCCCGGACCCGTCCTTATTCATTTTCCGAACAATCTCCCGCCAACGACACTGCTCACCGCCGATGGCCTCGACATCATCGGTTTCCTTGACCTCCATGATGCCGTTATAGTCCTGAGACGGCTCGACCTGCCTGACCTCGATTGAAGAGATCTCACCATTCTTCCTGGATGCCCTCAGAACAACGTTCTTGAAGAAGTGTCCGTAATAAATGTTCGTTTCTCCGCGTCTGTCCTCTTCAACATGCGTCCAGCCGTTGTGATGTTGGACGACCCGTTGGCGGCCCCCTTTGTCATTATAGGTATCACGCACGATCATCTTTGCGGAATAGTCGGGCACATCAGGACTGGCGAAAAACGGAACCCCGCTTGCATGTGCGGAGCCAGCCGCGATCGTGATCACTGAGAAAACCATCAATCTGTACATGATACTCCTGTGCAGGAAGGCGCCCACAACTATTGATAGCAATACGGCGAAGGCCTGAGATTGACAAGGTGTTTGCAGAGGCAATCACGTGGCCCAACAAAGTCGGCGAATTGGCTTCGGAACAAGCGCCGCCGCCTCTAAAAGACGCGTGGTGCTGCAGTTCGAATTCGCTTGACGGTTTTTTCCGGCCTGAAACAATGGCAGGAAGAAACATCACGGCGCAGAGGCGGCATGCGGGAAATATCTCCGACACAGAATTGGATCCTGATCACGATCGTCCTTGCGGCCAGCGGCGTCGTCTATGACCTGATGTTCTATTCCGATCAGACGCCCGTTATCGGCGCCATCTTCGCGCTGTTCATCGGCATGCCGATCATCGCCTTCGAACGCAAGGTGCTGTTTCGCGGGCTCTACAGGCGCATCCAGAAGCTGCCGACTTTCGCCTTCATCATCACCGAGCTGGTGATCTACGAGATCCTGATGAGTATCGGCTTTGCCTGCGGCGGTCTGCTGCTTTGGTCGGTCGGCATGCTGAAGCCGCCGTCGCTCCTCGATCTCGTCATCATGCCGTATGAGGTCTTCTTCTATGCGCTTGCCGTCTGCTCGGCGATGATCTTCATTCTGCGCGTGCGGGAACTGCTCGGCCGCGAGGTATTCCTGAGCATGCTGGTCAGCCGCTACCGCAATCCGGTTCGGGAAGAGCGTGTCTTTCTGTTCATCGATCTCGTCGATTCGACGGCTTTTGCCGAAAAACACGGCGACCTTCGCGCGCAGCAGCTGCTGAGTTCGCTGTTTGCGACCTTCGCCGAGCCGGTCCGGCGCCACAAGGGCATGATCAACGACTATGTCGGCGATGCGGCGATCATCACCTGGCCGCTTGCCCGCGGCGTCAAGAATGCGCGCTGCGTGCGCTGCATCTTCGATATCCTCGCCGATATCGAAGCCAATGCCGCCGGCTGGCGGAAAAGCTATGGGCAGGTGCCGAAGCTGCGGGCCGCGCTTCACGGCGGCGAGATCATCACAGCCGAAATCGGCGTCGATCATCACAAGATCAGCTATTTCGGCGATACGGTAAACACCACCGCCCGGCTGGAAACGCTCTGCCGCAGCCTGAACCGGCCGGTGCTGATCTCCTCCGAGCTTGCCCGACGCATGGAGTTTCCCGACGATATCGCTTGCGAGGATCTTGGCACCCATGCCGTCAAGGGACGCGGCCAGGCGCTGGGTGTCATGGCGCTTTCCTCGCGGGCGGTGACCGTGCTGAACACGCCGGCAGTCATTCTGCACGGCTGAGCAACGGCATTTCCACCCGTCACCAAAGCTTCACCCAACCGTCAATTCGCTGACACGGAAGCCCTGCTAAGCGGAAGCCATTGGCATCTGTTCCATGGGGATATTATGAAGAACGTCCTTTTTGCTTCCGTATCGCTTTTCATCCTGATCGGCGCCTCCGCTTCGGCCGACCAGCAGCAGTTCCCGGCCAAGCTCGCCGGCCAGGCAATCCTGCCTGCCAACACCCTGGTTCCGGCTCCGGCCGACGCTCCTGAATTCCTCAAGCACTCAGGCAAGTTCACGACGCCGGACCGCAAGCGCACCGAAGCGCTCGGCACCGTTCCCGGCAAGGACGGCGCCCGCGTCACCGATCTGAAGCTCCCCTTCGACGGTCAGGCGGTCCAGGGTTTCTCCGGCATCAAGACGATGGCTGACGGCACCTTCTGGACGCTCACGGACAACGGCTTCGGCTCGAGGGCCAATTCCTCCGACTCCATGCTCTTCCTGCACCAGATGAAGTTCGACTGGGCGGCCAACAAGGCTGAGGTCGTCAAGAACCTCTTCCTCTCCGATCCGAACAAGATCGCCCCCTTCCCGATCGTGCTGGAAGGCACCGATACGCGTTACCTCACCGGCGCCGACTTCGATATCGAATCGATCCAGCCGGTTGCCGACGGCTTTTGGCTCGGCGACGAATTCGGCCCCTACATCCTCAAGTTCGACACCGCGGGCCGTCTGACCGACGTCATCGCGACGACGCTCGACGGCAAGCCGGTGCTTTCGCCCGACAATCCGCTGATCCAGCTTCCGGGGAACCCGGCCGCGAAGATGCCGGTCTTCAACCTGAAGCGCTCCGGCGGCTTCGAGGGCCTCGCCATGTCTAGGGATGGCTCCAAGCTCTACGGCCTGCTCGAAGGGGCGATCTACAAGGATGACGGCCAGATGGAATCGGTCGATGGCCACACCGCCGTCCGCGTCATCGAATTCGACGTCGCCTCCAAGAAGTGGACCGGCCGCAGCTGGTTCTATCCATTCGAAGATAAGGGTGTGTCGATCGGCGACTTCAACATGCTCGACGACACGACCGCTCTCGTCATCGAGCGCGACAGCGGCGCCGGTACCAAGGACAAGGCCTGCGCCGACCCGAAGCAGCCGAAGCCGGATTGTTTCGAGGCGCCGGCCGAACTGAAGCGCGTCTACAAGATCGAATTCAACGACGCCAATGTCGGCAAGGCCGTCCGCAAGATCGGCTATATCGACCTTCTGAATATCCAGGACCCCGACAACAAGAAGAAGGCCGGAGCCAAGGACGGCGTCTACGACATGCCCTTCGTGACGATCGAAAACGTCGACCGCGTCGACGCCACCCACATCATCATCGGCAACGACAACAACCTGCCCTTCTCCGCCGGCCGCGCCGTCGACAAGGCTGATAATAACGAGTTCAGCCTGCTTGAGGTTGGGGAGTTTTTGAGCGCGAAGTGATTTGGGTTTGATGTGATATGGAGGGGCGGTGCGCGAGTGCCGCCCTTTTTCGTTTGGTTTGGTGGGCACATCGTACGATATGCCGTGCCAGCCCCCTCTGCCCTGCCGGGCATCTCCCCCACAGGTGGGGAGATCACAAGTGGCTTGGCCTTACCCACGCCTCTACCGTTTCGTCGCGCTGCCACGGCAGTTGTTTTGGGAAACCGGTGCGCCCAGCCGATCTCCCCACCTGTGGGGGAGATGGCCGGCAGGCCAGAGGGGGCCGGCACGGCACAACGCCTCCCGCAGACTACTCGAACAAAAACGCCAGCCTCTTGTTCGTCAGCCTCGACAGCTGCTGCAATCGGCCGTCCAGACGTTCGCCGGCGAAGTCGCGGTATTCGGGGGGAACGACGAATTCGAGGTCGAGGTCCGGGTTCTTCGATTTGCGGAAGGTCAGGTTTTTGACGATGCCGGGCATCGAGGCCGAGAAGAGATAGACGACGCGCAGCATGCCGCCGAGCAGCTTGGCGCGGTCGATGAGCTGCGGCGTGGCGATCTGCGCCAGCGGGCCGGTGGCGCCGTCGTCGTGCAGGCCCTCGAAACGGTAGTAATTGGTCAGCGCGATGAAGGCGCGGCCGGGATGGCTGATGCCGACGAAGGAAGAGTGGGCGATGACGTTCAGCGCCTGCAGGCCGCGATAATCGGGATGGGCGCGCCAGCTGATATCGGCGAGCAGACAGGCGGCCTGGCGATAGCGGCTTTCCTCTTCGGTTTCCTGGATGCCGAAGAGGGGCATCATGCGGCCGGTCCATTCCGCCAGCTCGCGGGCATGCTCGGGCGAACGGGCACGCAGGATCGCCAGTTCGCCGGCGGCGGCAAGCAGCGGATCGAGGCGGCGCTCGCCCTCCGACAGCAGCGAATAGAGATATCCCTCGCGCACACCCTGCGCCGAGAAGGAAATCACCGACGGCTTCATCGCGCTCAGCACTTCCTTCATGGCGACGGCGCCGAAGGGCAGCAGCGAGCGGCGATGTTTGGATACGGCCTGCAGCGCCGGTTCCTTGGAATCGCGCGCGGTCACCACCTGTTCGAGGAACAGCATCATCGCTTCGAGCGAGACCTCATAACCCTGCATCATATGCAGCGGATAATGCGTCATCTCCATATGCAGCTTGGCGATGTTTCGCCAAGTGCCGCCGACGGCGTAGAAGGTGCGCCCCTCGCCTTTCGACAGCAGCTTTGCCGTCTTCACCTGCTTGCGGGCAAAGGTGCGGGCCTTGGAGAGCGAACCGCCGGCATATTCCGACAGGCGCAGGCCGCCGAGCGGCAGGGTGATGCCCTTGCCGAACTCCTTGCCCTTGATATCGATCAATTCAAGCGAGCCGCCGCCGAGATCGCCGGCGATCCCATCGGGATTGAAGAAGCCGCTGATGATGCCGAGCGAGGCGAATTTCGCTTCCTCCTCGCCCGAGAGCACGCGGACCTTGCGGCCGAGGATGGTTTCCGCCTGATGGATGAAATCAGGACCGTTGCTCGCCTCGCGCGCGGCGGCCGTCGCCAATACATACATGGTGGCGGCGCGCGCCTGGTCGGACAGGGCTTTGAAACGATGCAGCGACGCCAAAGCCCTGCCGACGCTGGCTTCATCCATTTTGCCGGTCAGGGCTATGCCCCTGCCGAGGCCGCAGAGAACCTTTTCGTTGAAGAGGACGGTTGGCGAACGGGACATGCCTTCATAGACGACAAGACGAATGGAATTCGATCCAATATCGACGACGGAGACCGGGGCGATCCCCGGAAGGCGCCCCTGGGCTTCAGATTCAACCATCTAGGTCCAGTTTTACTTGTTGTTGCGGCCTTCGAGCAGGCCGGCGATCAGCTTCGGCGCACTGGACTTCAGAGCTTCACCACGGCCCGACAGGCTCGGATTGGTCATGAAATACTGCTGCGCATTGAACGGTTCCTCGCCTCTGCGCACTTCCATGCGCCGGGACGTACCGTCGGGCAATATCTCGTAGCTTTGTTGATTGTCAATCACGTTGCCGAGCATAATCTGTGACAAGACCTGCTCGTGAACGGTCGGATTCGTCAGCGGAACCATTGTCTCGACGCGGCGATCGAGATTTCTCGGCATCATGTCGGCCGAACCGATGTAAACCAGCGCCTTGTCGGACGGCAGGCCATGGCCGTTGCCGAAGCAGAAAATGCGGCTGTGTTCGAGGAAGCGGCCGATGATCGACTTGACGCGGATCTTTTCGGAAAGGCCGGGCACCTGTGGGCGCAGGCAGCAGATGCCGCGCACGACGAGATCGATTTCAACGCCGGCATGGCTGGCGCGATAGAGCGCGTCGATGATGTCGGGGTCGACAAGCGAGTTCATCTTCATCCAGATTGCGGCCGGAGCGCCGTTCCGGGCATGCTGAATTTCTTCCTCGATGTGGCGCAGGATGCGCGGGCGCATCGTATAGGGCGAAATCGCAAGCTGCATGCCCTGTTCCGGCTCGCCGTAGCCGGTGATGAAATTGAAGATGTTCGCCATATCGTGGGCGATGACCGGATTGCAGGTAAAATAGGACAGGTCGGTGTAGATCTTCGCGGTGATCGGGTGGTAGTTGCCGGTTCCGAGGTGGCAATAGGTCCGGAGCTTACCTTCCTCGCGGCGGACGACCATCGACATCTTGGCGTGGGTCTTGAGCTCGATGAAGCCGAACACGACCTGCACGCCGGCGCGCTCGAGATCGCGCGCCCAGCGGATGTTCGCCTCTTCGTCGAAGCGGGCCTTGAGCTCGACCAGCGCCGTCACCGACTTGCCGGCTTCGGCGGCGTCGACCAGCGCACGCACGATGGGGCTGTCGTTGGAGGTTCGGTAAAGCGTCTGCTTTATCGCCAGGACGTCAGGATCGCGCGCAGCCTGGAGAAGGAACTGGACCACCACGTCGAAGGATTCATAGGGGTGATGGACGACCATGTCCTTTTCGCGGATGGCGGCGAAGCAGTCGCCGGCATGTTCGCGGACGCGCTCGGGAAATCGCGCGTTGTAGGACGGAAACCTGAGATCTTCGCGCGGCGCCTTGGTGATCTCGGACAGAGTATTCAGCGCCAGAAGGCCCGGCAGAACGGCGACGCGATTGTCAGGGATATTCAGCGCCTGAACGACGAACTGGCGCAGCGAGGCCGGCATTTCCGAGTCGGTCTCGATGCGGATGACCTTGCCGCGGCGGCGGCGCTTCAGCGCGGTTTCAAAGAAGCGGACGAGATCCTCGGCCTCTTCCTCGACTTCGATATCGCTGTCGCGGATGACACGGAAGGTACCGGAGCCCTGCACCTCGTAACCCGGGTAGAGCCGATGGATGAAGATGTTGGCGACATCCTCAAGCGTGATGTAGCGGATGGTGTTTCCATCGTCCGGCAGACGGACGAAGCGATCGAGCGCCGGCGGCAGACGCAAGAGCGCCGTCATCGGCTCGCGGCCGTTCTTGCTGACGAGCTGCAGGCCGATCGAGAAGCCGAGATTCGGAATGAACGGGAACGGATGGGCCGGATCGATCGACAATGGCGTCAGAACCGGAAAAATCGCCTGTTCGAATTCGGTGGCCAGCCACTGGCGGTCGGCATCGCTCAAGGCGCCGGGGCGCACGATCAGGATGTCTTCCTTGGCGAGATATTGCTGCAGCACGGCGAGCGAGGCCTGCTGCTCCATCTGCAGATGGTCGATCTCCTGCAGAATCGAATCGAGCTGCTCGGCTGGCGTCTTGCCGTCGGGGCTGCGGATGACGATGTTCTGGCGCACCTGGCCCTCGAGGCCGGCGACGCGCACCATGAAGAATTCATCGAGGTTGGCGGCCGAGATCGACAGGAAGCGAACGCGCTCGAGCAGCGGATGCTCGGTATTCAGCGTTTCTTCCAGGACACGGCGGTTGAACTGCAGCCAGGAGAATTCTCGGTTGATGAAGCGCTCGGGGCTTTTGAGCAGCTCTTCCAGCGGGGGAGTGTTGTCGTTGGTTTCCGGAGTGAGTTCCTGATGCTCTGCGACTGCACTGTCCATGGTCCACCCCGTTCTCAATCGCCGAAGGCAATTATATCAGTTTCACGACGGAACTGTGACAGTCAATCGGCCGGCTCCGAATTTCCCAATTCATTCAATACTTCGGCAGCCATAGACCGGGTGATTTTCGTACCCCGCGACAGGGCGAGCCGGTCCAGCCTTTCGACGATCGTCTGGGCGGCATTCAGCGACCGCTCCATCCGGTTGACGATATAGAGCACGAGTTTGTCATCTATATAAAGCTGGCGGTCGGCGAAGAGCTTGACGATCACCTGCGACAGCAACGCCTCGTCGGGCTCACCGATCTCGACGACGGTCACAGCTTTCAGGCGAGAACGCAGATCCGGCAGCAAAACCGGCCAGGAGATCGGCCAGAGACGGCTTGTTATCAACAGGCTGGTGCCGTTTTCGCGCACGCTGTTGATGACGTGGAAGAGCGCATTGTCGTCGAAGCCGAGGCGGTCGGCATCCTCGAACAGCACCGGGCCGGCGGCGGCGGCAATTGCGGCGTCCGAGCCAAGCTCGGGATGGATGTCGACAGCGCCGCTCAATTCCCGCCAGATGCGGGCGAGATGCGATTTTCCCGAACCGACCGGGCCGGCGAGCACGACGACCGGCGACGGCCATGCGGGCCAGGCATCGACGATCGAAACGGCGGCGGCGAGACGCTCCGAGATCAGGAGGTCGTCGCGCCCGCTTGCGGCATCGTGCGAAAAGACCAGCGGCAGCTGCTCTCCGGCCTTGCGCTTCGGATCAGCGTTCTTCACGTCATTCATTGGAAACTGATTTCGTCTTCCGGGCGCGGCCGCCTGATGACCCGCCAAAATAAAGATCGCTCTGAAGGTAGCGTGAAAGCGCGAAACGGACAAGGACGCCGACGGCGGCAGCAGCCGGCACGGCGACCAGAAGACCGACGAAACCGAAGAGCGCGCCGAAGGCAAACAGCGCAAACATCAGCCAGACCGGGTGCAGTCCGACGCTGGAGCCGACGAGCTTCGGCTGCAGGATGTTGCCCTCCAGGAACTGGCCGCTGAAGAAGACAACGAGCACCAGGCCGATCCAGGGATAATCCGGCCAGAACTGGACGATCGCCACGCCGACGGCGAGAACCAGGCCGACCAGCGAGCCGACATAGGGAATGAAGCTGATCATGCCGGCAAAGAGCCCGATCAGCAGGCCGAAATTCAGCCCGACGAGCGACAGGCCGGCGGCATAATAAATGCCGAGGATGAGGCAGAGCGAGCCCTGGCCGCGGATGAAGCCGGCGATCGCCTGATCGATCTCGCTGGCGATCTGGCGGACGTCGCTGATATAATCGCGCGGGATCCACTGATCGACCTTGTCGACCATGCGGTCCCAATCGAGCAGGATATAGAAGGCGACAACGGGGGTGACGACGAGCAGCGATATGACGTCGACGATCGCCTTGCCGGAATTCCAGATCTGCGCGAAGAGCCCGGTCAGAAAGCCCATGCCTTCGGAGAGGATGCCGGAGAAATTGTCCTTGATCGTGCCGGCCTGGCTTCTGACCCAGTCCGGCAGCAGCGAGTTTTTCGAGTTGTCGATGAACTGCTGCAGCTGGCTGATATAGGTCGGCAGCCGCTCGGCGAAATCGTTGAACTGGCTGACGAGCACGGGAATGAGGATCATCAGCGCCAGCGCGAAGGTGATGACGAAGGCGATCAGGATGACGACCGTCGCCATCATGCGGCTCAGGCCCAGCCGCTGCAGCCTGTCTGCGACCGGATCGAGGAAATAGGCGATCGCCATGCCGGCGATGAAGGGCAGCAGGATCGAGCTGAAGACGTAGAGAAAGACGATGAAGAAGACGAGCACGATCAGCCAGAAGAAAATCTGACGCTTGAGACTGCTGCCGCTGACTTGCTGTGGCATCGCTTCCCCGCTGATCGCTTTCCGCCGCCAAACGCCGCATCCGAACCGACGCGGCCATTCAGCACATAGGATGCGGGCGCAAAGATGGTCAACCCTGTCGCGCCAAATCCCGGAAAGGCTCGGGGAAGACGCGGGAAATTGGGGGCTTTTGCCATGCGACGCTTGCATAAAGGCCCCTGTCATGCAATTGCGACCGGCAGATGACGCGGCGCGTCCGCCGCCTGAAATAGCCATCGGAGACCAGCATGAGCCAGTCTGGGAAAAACGGCCTGACCTACAGCGACGCAGGCGTCGACATCGATGCCGGCAACCTCCTCGTCGAGAAGATCAAACCGGCGGTGCGCTCGACCCGGCGTCCCGGCGCCGACGGCGAGATCGGCGGCTTCGGCGGGCTGTTCGACCTCAAGGCCGCCGGTTTTACCGATCCGGTTCTGGTCGCCGCCAATGACGGCGTCGGCACCAAGCTGAAGATTGCCATCGATGCCGATTATCACGACACGGTCGGCATCGACCTCGTCGCCATGTGCGTCAATGATCTCGTCGTCCAGGGCGCCGAGCCGCTGTTCTTCCTCGATTACTTCGCCACCGGCAAGCTCGACCCCGACCAGGGCGCAGCGATCGTCGGCGGCATTGCCGCCGGCTGCCGGCAGGCCGGCTGCGCGCTGATCGGCGGCGAGACGGCCGAAATGCCCGGCATGTATTCCTCCGGCGACTACGACCTCGCCGGCTTTGCCGTCGGTGCTGCCGAACGCGGCAAGCTGCTGCCCTCCGGCGATATTGCCGAGGGTGACGTGATCCTCGGGCTTGCCTCCTCCGGCGTTCATTCCAACGGCTTCTCGCTGGTGCGCAAGATCGTCGAACTGTCCGGCCTCGGCTGGGATGCGCCGGCGCCCTTCGCCGAAGGCAAGAAGCTCGGCGAAGCCCTGCTCGAGCCGACCCGCATCTATGTGAAGCCGCTGCTGAAGGCGATCCGCGAGACCGGCGCCATCAAGGCGCTGGCTCACATCACCGGCGGCGGCTTCCCGGAGAATATTCCGCGTGTGCTGCCGAAGCACCTGGCAGCCGAGATCGATCTCGCCGCCGTCAAGGTTCCCACGGTGTTCTCGTGGCTCGCCAGGACGGGCGGCGTCGAAACCAAGGAGATGCTGCGCACCTTCAACTGCGGCGTCGGCATGATCGCCGTCGTCGCCGGCGAGAATGTCGCCGCCGTTTCCGCCGCCCTCGAAGCCGAGGGCGAGACCGTCGTCACACTCGGCCGCATGATCACCCGCGACGAAGGTGCCGCCGGCACGGTCTATAAGGGCACGCTTGCCATATGAGCGCGAAGCGCAAACGCGTCGTCGTCCTGATCTCCGGCGGCGGCTCCAACATGATGGCGCTGGTCGCTGCGGCCAAGGCCGCCGACTATCCGGCGGAAATCGTCGGGGTAATCTCCGACAAGGCCGAGGCCGGCGGGCTTGCCAAGGCGGCTGCCGAAGGCATCGCCACTTACGCCTTCCCTCGCAAGGACTATGCCAGCAAGGAGGCGCATGAGGCGGCGATCTTTTCCGCACTCGATGAGCTTTCCCCCGACATCCTCTGCCTCGCCGGCTATATGCGACTGCTGACCGCGACCTTCATCCAGCGTTACGAAGGCCGGATGCTCAACATCCACCCTTCCCTGCTGCCGCTGTTTCCGGGCCTGCATACGCATCAGCGCGCGATCGACGCCGGCATGCGCATCGCCGGCTGCACCGTGCATTTCGTCACCGAAGGCATGGATGAGGGACCGGTCATCGGCCAGGCCGCCGTTCCGGTTCTCACAGGCGACACGGCCGAAAGCCTCGCGGCGCGCGTGCTCACCGTCGAGCATCAGATCTACAAACAGGCGCTGCGGCTCTTTGCCGAGGGCCGCGTCACGATGCAAGGCGGCAAGGCCATCGGTGCCGAGGCTTCGGCCACTGCGCCTAAAGCCCAGCTGATTTCGCTGATCGGCGACCGGGCCTAATTTAGTTCAGAGAAAACTTGCGGCTTAGATAAGCACGAACAGGTCTGTCGAACTGCGTGTGTAGAAAATGAGCCCCAGCAACAGCAGCCAAGAGCGTGCAGCTCACGGCGATCGGCAATGGAATAAAGCTGTTTGTGACGTTTTGGAATTGAGAGCCAAGTTGAATAACAGGCAAATGGACGGTGTAAAGAGGATAAGACAATTGTCCAAGGTAGGCCGCGAATGGCTGCTCCTCACTCTGCGGAACGGCAGCCGCTAGCGCCACCACGATTGGAATAATGACGGCGATGCAGACGAAATCGTAGATGTCGCGTGGGACGGCGAACGGCAAAAATAAAACAGCGATCAGGACGAAAAGCGGGATTTGACGTCGTACAGCGGGGATCCGCTGAATGATTTGCCAGCGGAAAATGAGAATACCGGCAAGGAACGAAAAGCCGGCCCTGACGAACCCTTCAAAGAACGTTCGCCAGTTCCCAAATCCAACGGGCCCGATAGTGCCTTCGATCGAAACAATTGCGAAAAGCGCCGCCGCCAACAACGCGAGAGCCGCTATCTCATGCCAAAAATGAATTCTTAGGCGAGCAACCGATCCGTAAATCATGCCAGCCACCATTTCAAAAAAGATGGACCAAAGCGGATTGTTGATCGCGAACGCCTCCTGCCCCAGCAAAAAGCCCGCGGGCAACAGGAGTAACGCGCCGACCGCAAGAATCGAAACATCAGCGAGAGAAATCCCTGGCGCGTAAGCGACTTGCAACGCGAGAACGCCCAAGCCAACACCGACCACGATCATGGGATAAAGCCGCACCATACGTTTCAGGAGGAACGCCGGGCTTCGCAGAGCGCCCGACCTCAGTTTCTGATCGTACGCATTTGCGAGCACGAAACCGCTCAGGCAAAGAAAGAAATCCACGGCCAGATAGGCGTGGGAATTGAGATTGAAGCCAAAAACCTGGCTGGCGTGCAAGAGAGCCACCGATATTGCAGCAATGCCTCGAAGCTCATCCAGAAAGATGAAATGCGGCTTCACCCCGTATTCCCAATTGGCGAGATACAAGGCATCGCTTGGACCAGGGTCCGTTGCGCCGTCTTCATGTCCGGTAATAACAACCAGAGCGGTGGCGCTTATAAAAGACTCCTTAGCATCCTCACTCAACATGTGGAGTTCCGAAACCTGGGTATGGGACAATAACCGACATTCAGCCTAAAACTCTGCTGAGCCTCGAAGAGTGAGCCCCTTCGAATAGCGGCGCACAGCGACCCAAGTGAAAACCTCGAAGGTTATGATGGCGAAAAGCGCAAGGATGACGCCGGCGGCATAGGCGTTGGAGCGGGCTTGGTCCACCAGAGGTAAGGCAACCCATACTGCATATGTGATCTGCACCAAAACGAATATCGAAAATAAAACAAAGAATAAATTTAGTATTCGCAGATCCAAGACCACAATGTTGAACGCGTAAAATCCAACGACCACTGTTCCACTCAGCCAGAAAAGTAACGCGATAGCATCTACCACGCCGAGCGGACCATTCCCCGTCACATAGTCGGATACGCCCCAAACCCACGAAAATGCGCTGCAGATAGCGAAAATCTTCCAGCCCATGATTTTCTCCTTTGAGTTGATAATACCCATGGAGGTTGAACTATCTATCGCAGCGGCCGCTAAAGTTTTAATAACGTTGAGATATCGCGCTGCTGGCACAGGGTGACAGCACATCAGGGTCAATGCCCGCCATCACAGCCCTGGATCTCGCGACAATAGGAGAACCGGAGTGATCCCTTTGGCCAGCCTACACCGTCAGACTGGTCGACCCCACCGGAGTCGGACGGGGATCGCACACCTAGACGAATTCAAGTTCTGATCCAGCTAAGCCGCAAGCGCCCGCAATGGATGCAACGTGCCGTCGCTGTAGACGAAGCGGCCGGCGCGGAAGGTGGCGCGGATGCGATGGACTTCACCCGGTTCGACCGCCACCAGATCGGCGCGCTGGCCGATGGCGATTTCGCCGCGATCCAGAAGGCCGGCGGAGCGGGCGGCATTGCCGGTCGCCATGGCGACGGCGGAGGGCAAGCCGCCTTCCACCATGTCGGCGAGCTTGAAGATGCCGGGCACGAAGGCGGCCGGGTGATAGTCGGCGGCGATGACGCTCAAGAGGCCGGCCCTGGCGGCATCGAGGGCGCTGAGGTTGCCCGACATCGACTGGCCGCGCAGCGCATTCGGCGCGCCCATCAGCGTCCAGAGACCGCGGCGGCGGGCCTCTTCGGCGGCGGGCGCCGTCACCGGGAACTCGCTGATGGTGACGCCGAGATCGTGCATTTCGGCGACTTTCTCGACACTGTCATCATCATGCGAGGCAAGCGACAGCTTGTGCTTCAGCGACAGCGCGACGATCTCCTTCAGCTTGGCCCCGATCTCAGGATTGCTGCGCATGGCGATACGCTTGGCGACGATCTCGGCGGCCATTTCCTCGGAGATGGCGCGGCGCTCGGAAATGCTAAGGATGTAGCTTTGCAGGTTGTTGTACTGGCCCTGGCCCGGCGTGTGGTCGGTGAGCGAAACCATGTCGATCTGGTCGGCATTCAGCAGGCGCTCGAGTGCGGCAGCGGCGCCGACATTGGTGATTTCATAGCGGGCGTGGACGCGGTGGTCGATCAGCAGATCATCGCGCAGGCGGTTGATACCCTCGATCACCGCCGAGGTCGTCTCCAGCGAGCGGACGTGACCGTAGACGCTTTCGGTGGCGAAGGAGACGGCGGCAAAGGCCGTGGTGACGCCGGCGGCGGCAAGCTTCTTGTCGAGCTCGTGGATACCGAAATCGATCGGCATCGTCGCGTTCGGGCGCGGCGCGATCTCGCGCTCGATCATGTCGCCGTGGAGATCGACAAAGCCCGGCATCAGCAACCGCCCGCCGCCATCGATGGCAGCCCCAGCGACCGGCGCCGGCCTGATCTCGGCGATGGCGCCGTCTTCAACCCGCACGGAACCTTCACTCACCACCTCGTTTGGGAGAACGAGGGTGAAATTGCTGAGCCACATGGGCTTTCTCCTGACCGCATCGATGATTGACAGACCGCAGCGGATAGAACCGCTTCGTGACAAACGTATGAACTTTCCGAACGCCAGAACCGCGATCGCGAAACCGTCTTGAGGCCAACCGGCGGCTTGCCCGAGACCGCGCATCCGCTATCGAAGCTTATTCCTGTTCAACAAGGCCCATTGCAGCAGCATGATCGTCTTGGCGTCGAAGATCTCGCCGTTTTCGATCATTTGAGCGGCCTCGTCGAGCGGGACTTCGAGAACCTCGATATCCTCGTGCTCCTCGTCCAGGCCGCCGCCTTCCGCCACGCGGTCGGCGATGTCGATCAGCGAGACGAAGAAGTGGACGACTTCCGTGATGGCGCCGGGTGACGGATAGCATTTGAACAGGAAGCGCGCATCGCGCAGGTGGTAACCGGTTTCTTCAATCGCCTCGCGGCGGATAGCCTGTTCGGGATGATCGTCGTCGAGAAGGCCGGCCGGCACCTCGATCATCCAGGCGGGATCGCCATGGAGATGGACAGGAAGGCGGAACTGGCGGACGAGTACAACGAGATCGCGTTTCGGATCGTAAAGCAGGATGCAGGCGGCCTGCGTGCGATGGTAAACTTCCCGCTTCAATCTCTGGGTCGCGCCCCTGCGGTCGATATAGTCGAGCAGATAGCTGCTCAACCGCGTCCAGCCATTCGACAGCGTTTCCTCGCTGACGATTTTCACCCGTGATTTCGGCTGCATCATGCTGCGTCCCTGCGAAGCCAGACCTTGTTGTCGTGTACGGCCGCCCCGCCATAGGGCGCGACAGGGTCAGCGCCGGTCAAAACGTTGATACCTTCGCCGTCGACATGCGCCTTGTTCGGCCAGAGGCCCTCGGCGATCAGCACGCCAGGCTTCACGTCGGTGGTGATGCGGGCGTGGATGCGCAGATCGCCGCGGCTGTTGCCGATTCGGACGAGATCGCCATGGGCGATGCCGTTGGCTTCGGCGTCGGCCGGATTGATCATCACCTCAGGACGGCCCTCCTTCTGACGCGAGGTCTTGGTCTCGGCGAAGCTCGAATTCAAGAAATTGCGGGCGGGCGAGGTGGCGAGGCGGAAGGGATGCCCGGGATCGGCGACTTCGATGACATCGACCTGATCGGGGAAAACCGGAAGCTCGGCATGCGGCCCGAGCAGGCCGATCGCCGCCGGCGGTTTGTTCGGCGCCGGCTGATCGATCCAGTCCGGGCGGAAATGGAATTTGCCGTCGGGATGGGCAAAGCCGTTCAGGAAATGCGCCTCCTCGAAGGCCGGCTGGCGATCGAACCATTTGTGTTCGAGGAAATGGTCGTAACCCGGTAGGCCACTCGATTCGAGCACGCGGTCGACCATCTCGCGAGCAGAAAAGCCGAAGCCCGGTCGATCGGCGACGCCCAGGCGTTTGGCCAGTTCCTCGATGACGAAAAGATTGGTGCGCACGCTGGGCGGCGGCTCGACCAGCTTCGGCCCGAGCAGGATATGGTTCTGGCCGCCGGCCCGGTAGATGTCGTCATGCTCGACGAACATGGTCGCGGGGATGACGATATCGGCAATCTCGGCCGTTTCGGTCATGAATTGCTCATGCACGGCGACGAAAAGGTCGTCGCGGGCAAAGCCGCGTTTGACGAGGCGCTGCTCGGGGGCGATGTTTGCCGGATTGGTATTCTGGATCAGCATCGCCGTCACCGGACCGCGATGGCGCAAAGCCACCGCATCGCCGGTCAGTACCCGGCCGATCTGCGACTGATCGAGCATGCGGATATCGGCATCCTTCATCGACCGGCCGGTCACCTCCGCATTGTTCATGCGGAAGATGTCGCTGTTCGAATGGAAGGCGCCGCCGCCCTCATACTGCCAGGAGCCGAGAACGGTGGCGACCGAGGCGGCCGCATGCATGGCGACCGCGCCGTTGCGCTGGCGGGTGAAGCCGTAGCCGAGGCGGAAGAAGGTCTTCTTCGTCGTGCCGACGAGGCGGGCGAAGGCTTCGATCTCCTCGACCGAGAGGCCGGTGATATCGGCGGCCCATTGCGGCGTCTTCGTTTTCAGATGGACTTCGAGGCCGGCGGGATCATCGGCATAGCGTGCCATGTAGTCCCGGTCGGCATAGCCGTCGCGGAAGGCGACGTGCATGATGGCGCAGGCGAGTGCGGCATCGGTGCCTGGCTTGACGATCAAGGCCATATCGGCCTGCTTCATCGTCGGATTGTCGTAAATGTCGATGACGACGATCTTGGCGCCGCGCTCCTTGCGCGACTTGATGGCGTGAGTCATCACGTTGACCTGGGTCGAAACGGCATTGGTGCCCCAGATGACGACGCAATCGGTGCGGCCCATCTCGCGCGGATCGGGGCCGCGCAGCGTGCCGGTCGCCACGGTGAAGCCGGTCCAGGCGGGGTTGGTGCAGATCGAGGAGAAGAAGCCGGAATAGCGCTTGGCGTGACGCAGGCGATCGATCGAATCGCGCTGCACCCAGCCCATGGTGCCGGCGTAGAAATAGGGCCAGATCGCCTCGCTGCCGTCCTTTGCCTCGGCCTTCACGAAGGCTTCGGCGATCTCGTCCAGTGCATCGTCCCAGGAAATCTGCTGCCACTGCCCTGCCCCCTTGGCGCCGGCGCGGCGCAAGGGATGCATCAGGCGATCGGGATGATAGAGCCGCTCGGCATAACGGGCGACTTTGGCGCAGATGACGCCGGAGGTGTAGGAGTGATCATTGGCACCGCGCACGCGGCCGATACGGCCGTCCTCGGATATGTCGACCTCCAGCGCGCAGGTGGAGGGACAGTCGTGCGGACAGGCCGTGTGGCCTACCCTGGTGTCCGGCTTCGGGGATTTGGCGTGGATGGGGGTCGCAATGTTCATGGCATTTGTATATTCCAAGCCTTGCACGGCCAAAAGCCACAAACTTTCCCATGACGCGAATTCATACGGGCATCAGCGAAAATGAACTACCGCCACATCTATCATGCGGGCAATTTTGCCGATGTGCTGAAACATGCCGTGCTGGCGCGGCTGATCCGCTATATGCAGAAAAAGGATGGGGCGTTCCGGGTGCTCGACACGCATGCCGGCATCGGGCTCTACGACCTCTCCTCCGAGGAAGCGCAGAAAACCGGCGAATGGCTCGATGGCATCGGCAAGCTGATGGAGGCCGATCTCGGACCGCAGGTTTCCGAACTGCTGGAGCCCTACCTGACAGCCATCCGCGAACTCAATCCCGAGGGCGGTGTCCGCTGCTATCCCGGATCGCCGAAACTGGCGCGCCTGCTGTTCCGGCCGCAGGACCGGCTGTCGGCAATGGAGCTGCATCCCGAGGATTTTGTCAGGCTGCACCGGCTGTTCGAGGGCGATCACCATGCCCGCATCACCGAGCTCGACGGCTGGTTGGCGCTCGGCGCGCATCTGCCGCCGAAGGAGAAGCGCGGCATCGTGCTCGTCGATCCGCCTTTCGAGGAAGAGGACGAATATCAGCGTCTGGCCGAGGGGCTGGAAAAGGCCTATCGCCGTTTTCCCGGCGGTACCTATTGCCTGTGGTATCCGCTGAAAAAGGGCGCGCCGATCAAGGAATTCCACGAGAGGCTGCAGGCGCTCGACATTCCGAAGATGCTTTGCGCCGAACTTTCCGTTCGCAGCGACCGCGGCATCACCGGATTGACGGGCTCAGGCCTCGTCATCGTCAACCCGCCCTTCACCCTGAAGGACGAGTTGCACCAAATGCTGCCGGCGCTGAAGGACCATCTGGCGCAGGACCGTTTCGCCTCGCACCGGGCCTTCTGGCTGCGCGGCGAGACCAAGGCGGTCAAGGACGATTGACCCGTTAACTAGAGCGCCGCGCGTCCGACAGAACGCGCTAAGGACGCTCTAGAATCCTTGGATTGCGCATAATCCTTTCCGAAAATCGATTCCGATTTTCGGGGTTATGCGCTAGCGTCGGGAATAGTCCGCCGCAGTTTCACAAACTCATCAGGTATCCCATGAAGCTCCTTTGGTCGCCGCCCTCCCCCTATTCCAGCAAGGTGCGGATGGCCGCGCATTTCCTGGACATCGAGTTGAACGCCATCCGGGTCGACACCAATACCGCGCCGGCGATGCTGGTGGAGAACAATCCGCTCGGCAAGATCCC
This sequence comes from Rhizobium ecuadorense, assembly GCF_001187535.1. Taxonomy (GTDB): domain Bacteria; phylum Pseudomonadota; class Alphaproteobacteria; order Rhizobiales; family Rhizobiaceae; genus Rhizobium; species Rhizobium ecuadorense. The sequence continues at coordinate 159,462 of NZ_LFIO01001107.1, read as the reverse complement.
GACGCTGCTGACCGATGACGACGCCTCGGTCTTCGACAGCGTGGCGATCATGCATTTCTTCGACCGGCTGGCGAAGGGCAAGCTCTATCCTTCGAAGAAGGGCAAACGCACGGATGCGGACGTCCTGGAATCGCTCTGCGACGGCATCTGCGATTGCCTGCTGGCGATCATGTATGAGCGGCGTTTTCGCGATGAGGAAAAGATCCATCAGCCCTGGATCGACCGGCAGTGGAAGAAGGTGATGAGCGGGCTTGCGCATCTCAGCGCCAAGCCGCCGAAACTGGGCAAGAAACTCAACGGCGGGCATTTCGCCCTGGCCGCCACGCTCGGCTATCTCGATCTGCGCTTCAAGGGCCAGTGGGAAGCCGATCATGCGCCGCTGATCGACTGGTTGCGGCAGTTCGAAAAGAAATTCCCCGCCTATCAGGAACTCAAGACCCAGGCCTGAGCGCCTGGCAACGACAAGCAAGCAGCAAAAAGCCGGGCGACGTGCCCGGCTTTTCCATGCTTGGATAATTCTGTTCTTAGAACTTGACGCCGATACCGAGCTTGACGCTGTTCTCGTCGTAACCGCGCGAGAAGCTGCCGGAGTCGAGGTCGTAATCCTTGCTCTGGTAGTCGGTGTAGCGATATTCCAGGCGCGTCGTGATGTTGTTGGTCACGAAGGCTTCGACACCGGCGCCGACCGTATAGCCGTAGTTCGTCTTGCTTTCGTCCGAAGTGCCGTCGGAAACCTTGACGTTGCCGAGGGCAAGACCGGCCGTGCCGTAGAGCAGGAAGGGGTTCATGTCGTAGCCGACGCGGCCACGGACGGAGCCGTTCCAGCCATACTTGTTCTTGACGCCGCCCGAGGAAACGTCGTCGCCGCTGTAGCCGAGATCGGATTCAACGCCGTAAACGATCTGGCCCTGCTGCCAGTTGTAGCCGGTGAAGACCTGGCCGCCGAAACCATAGGTGTGGCGGTCGGAACCGAAGTCACCCATGTTGTAGGTGCCGGCGCCGCCGAGGTAAAAACCTTCCCAGCTGCCGGCCGGCTTGACCGGAGCGTCCTGGGCGACCGGTGCTTCCGGAACCTGGTCGACGGCATCGGCCGCCTGAGCTGCCGAGACGCCCGCAATTGCAAAAACGGAGGCCATGAGGCCAGCAATGAGTACACGCATACTTAGTCTCCTTTCAGTCCCGCTTCGCTTGCCATCTGTCTATCAGTGAAGCATTGGCGGGATATTGCCAGATGTCCCTTCCGGATCGAGACTGAAATTGGAACTCAAATGCGGATTTGAAAGAGCCAAATTGTGATATCATTGTGGCTGCCACATGGCCGAAATTCGATGTTGCTTCGAAGCAACATACAATTCATTAACCTTACTGAAGGGTTAAACTGAAAATACTTAATTTAAGAAATCGCATTCTTAAATAATACATAGAATATCCCGCCCTTGGATGCAACCGCAATGGCCTATTTATATAATCTCCGCCCGCCCCTATATAGTCGGCAGACAGACTCGCGGGATTAGAAGGCAGGATTTTGAACCACAAAAGACTTCGCTCGGCCCTTGTAACAGGGGCTGCTAAAAGAATAGGCCGGGCAATCGCCGAAGACCTTGCTGCAAATGGCTTTTCCGTTGCGATCCACGCGAACGGCTCCCTCCGTGAAGCCGAAGAGTTGGCGGCGGAATTGCGGCAGAAGGGATTTCGGGCGATCGCGCTCAAGGCCGACCTTACCGATATCGGCGCAACCGGCGAGCTCGTGAAAAGAGCGTCGGAAGCTCTCGGGCCGATCGACCTGCTCGTCAACAACGCCTCTATTTTTCACCAGGATTCGGCCCGCAGTTTCGATGCACAGGCATGGTCGCAGCATTTCGACATCCATGTGCGGGCGCCGTCGATCCTTGCCGCAGCCTTTGCCGAACAACTGCCCGATGATGCGACCGGGCTGATCGTCAACATCATCGACCAGCGGGTCTGGGCGCTCAATCCCGGCTTCTATTCCTACACGCTTTCGAAGGCCGCACTCTGGACGGCGACGCAGACGATGGCGCAGAGCTTCGCGCCGAAGCTGCGCGTCAACGCCATCGGCCCCGGTCCGACGGTGCGCAGCGCGCGGCAATCGGAAGAGGACTTCCAGGCTCAGATCGACGGGCTTATCATGAAAGCGGGGCCGGGATTCGGCGAGTTCGGACAGACGATTCGCTTTCTCTTCGACACGCCCTCGATCACCGGCCAGATGATTGCCCTCGACGGCGGCCAGCACCTCGCCTGGCAGACGCCCGATGTGGCGGAGATTACGGAATGAACGGACGAAAGCTGCCGGATGGCGGCGTTCTCTACGACGATACGGATGAGAGCGAAGACGAGATCGAGGTGGAAGGCGACGTTTCCGCCGCTGCGCCGCTTGCGGCTGCGGTCGACTGGAACGCCGGCAGCCTCAACGAGACGGGACTCATCGGCGCCGAACTGATCGGTGAATTCGTCAAGCGGCTGCCGAACAGCCCCGGCGTCTACCGCATGTTCAATGCCGAAGGCGACGTGCTCTATGTCGGCAAGGCGCGGAGCCTGAAGAAACGCGTCGGCAATTACGCCGTCGGCCGGGTGCATTCCAACCGCATCGCCCAGATGGTGCGCCAGACGGCGAACATGGAATTCGTGACGACGCGCACGGAAACCGAAGCGCTGCTGCTGGAAGCGAATCTGATCAAGCGCTTGCGGCCGCGCTTTAACGTGCTGCTGCGCGACGACAAGTCCTTTCCCTATATTCTCATCACCGGGGATCACCGGGCGCCGGCCATTTTCAAGCATCGCGGCGCGCGGGCCAGAAAGGGCGATTATTTCGGACCCTTCGCTTCGGCCGGTGCGGTCGGGCGCACGATCAATTCGCTGCAGCGCGCCTTCTTGATCCGCACCTGCACCGACAGCGTCTTCGAAACGCGCACGCGACCCTGTCTGCTCTACCAGATCAAGCGCTGTTCGGGGCCGTGCACCCACGAGGTCAGCGACGGGGGATACAGCGAACTGGTGCAGGAGGCGAAGGACTTCCTCTCCGGCAAGAGCCAGAAGGTGAAGTCGCATATGGCCGAGGCGATGAACCAGGCGGCCGAGGATCTCGACTTCGAGCGGGCGGCGATCTATCGCGACCGCCTGGCGGCACTTTCGCATGTGCAGAGCCATCAGGGCATCAATCCGGCCGGCGTCGAGGAGGCTGACGTTTTCGCCATCCATCATGAAGGCGGCGTCTCCTGCATTCAGGTGTTCTTCTTCCGCACCGGCCAGAACTGGGGCAACCGCGCCTATTTCCCCAAGGCCGATCCGCAGCTTTCCGGCGCCGAAGTGCTGAATGCCTTCCTCGCGCAATTCTACGACGACAAGCCGGTGCCGAAGCAGATCATGCTGTCGGAAACGATCGAGGAAATGGAACTGCTCGCAGCAGCCCTCGGCGAAAAGGCCGGCCACAAGGTTTCGATCCTGGTGCCGCAGCGCGGCGAGAAGCGCGATCTGGTCGACCATGTCGTCGGCAATGCCCGCGAGGCGCATGGGCGCAAGCTTGCCGAGACCGCGTCGCAGTCGCGGCTGCTCGAAGGTTTCAAGGACACGTTCGGGCTTGCCTACGCGCCGCAGCGCATCGAGATCTACGACAACTCCCATATCATGGGCACCAATGCCGTCGGCGGCATGGTGGTCGCGGGGCCGGAAGGTTTCGTCAAGAACCAGTACCGCAAGTTCAACATCAAATCGACCGACATCACGCCCGGCGACGACTTCGGCATGATGAAGGAGGTGATGACGCGGCGCTTCTCGCGGCTGATCAAGGAGGAAGGCATTCCCGACCGGACGGCGCAGGCAGCCGCTGCCGACGCCGCCGATATGCCGTTCCCGGCCTGGCCGGATGTGATCCTCATCGACGGCGGCCAGGGGCAGATGACCGCGGTGCGCGCCATCCTGACCGAGCTCGGCATCACCGACAGCGTGACGGCGATCGGCATCGCCAAGGGTGTCGACCGCGATGCGGGGCGCGAGCGCTTCTTCCCGCCGGGACGCGAGAGTTTCACCCTGCCGCCGCGCGATCCGGTGCTCTATTTCGTCCAGCGCATGCGCGACGAGGCGCATCGTTTCGCCATCGGCTCGCACCGGGCCCGGCGCAAGAAGGAGATGGTCAAGAACCCACTCGACGAGATCGGCGGCATCGGCCCATCGCGCAAGCGCGCGCTGCTTCAGCATTTCGGCACGGCGAAAGCGGTTTCGCGCGCCGCACTCTCCGATTTGATGGCGGTGGAAGGCATTTCGGAAGCCGTCGCCAGGCAGGTCTACAACCATTTCCACGACGACGCCGCGAAATAACCGGCGTCCGTCGCAAATTCCACGCAAAGGCAGTGAAAAGACAGAAACAATGTTGACGGTCCGCGGTCAAAGCCGTCATCTACCGCATCGGCCCGAAAATCGGACTCGATTATCAGGAAAGTACGATGCGTCGGTTCAAAGTGTTACAGCGTCCTGAAAAGACGCGCGGCGCTGTAGCGGTGCATCCATTCAGAGAAACGATCCCATGGCATCGCGTGCGTACAGCATCCCCAACCTTCTGACCTACGGCCGCATCCTGGCCGTGCCGCTGATCGTTCTCTGCTTCTTCATCGAAGGCAGGCTTTCGATCAGCAACACGGCGCGCTGGGTGGCGCTGTGGATCTTCGTCATTGCCTCGATCACCGACTTCCTCGACGGCTATCTCGCGCGCATCTGGAACCAGACATCGAATATCGGCCGCATGCTCGATCCGATCGCCGACAAGCTGCTGGTCGCCTCGATCCTGCTCCTGGTCGCAGCCGACCAGACCATCGCCGGCTGGTCGATCTGGGCAGCGATCACCATTCTCTGCCGCGAGATCCTGGTGTCCGGCCTGCGCGAATATCTGGCGGCGCTGAAGGTCAGCGTGCCGGTGACGCGGATCGCCAAGTGGAAGACGACGCTGCAGCTCGTTGCCATCGCCTTCCTGCTCGCGGGACCCGCCGGCGACGAGATTTTCCCCTATACGACGCAGACCGGCATCGCGCTGCTGTGGATCGCCGCACTGCTGACCATCTATACCGGCTATGATTATTTCCGCGCCGGGCTGAAACATATCGTGGACGACGAAGAATGACGCGGCTTGTCTATTTCGCATGGGTGCGCGAACGCATCGGCAAGGGTGAGGAGGAGATCGACCTTCCCTCCTCCGTCGTCACCGTTGCGGATCTTCTGAATCATTTGAAGACGCTGGGCGAAGAATATGAGGCCGCACTTCAATATCCCGAGGTAATCAGGGTGGCGCTCGACATGGAGCATGTCGAGCATGACGAGCCGATTTCGGGCGCGCGGGAGATTGGGATTTTTCCGCCGATGACGGGGGGGTGAGCGAGATGAGGTCGGGCGCGGCATGTTCCCCCTTCTCCCCTCGGGGAGAAGGTGCCCGAAGGGCGGATGAGGGGGCCGCCGGGAACAAGGCTGCCCTTCGCTTGCGCTCAGTGCGTTCGCGGCTTTTGCCGCTCACCCCCCTCATCTGTCCTTCGGACATCTTCTCCCCGCTGGGGAGAAGGGGGAGGTTGCATTGACCCTCCCCCCCACGATCCGCGTCCAGCACGAGGATTTCGACCTGCAGGCCGAGGTAGACCTGCTCTCCAAAGGCAAGCCCGGCGTCGGCGCCGTCGTCACCTTCTCCGGCCTCTGCCGCGATGACGAAGGCACGCTTGATGCCCTCGAGCTCGAACATTACCCCGGCATGGCCGAAGCCGAGATGACCCGGATCGGCGAACTCGCCATTGCCCGTTTCGGGCTGCTCGGGCTGACCGCCATCCATCGTTACGGCAAGATCGCGGTGGGTGAGAATATCGTGCTCGTCGTCGCGGCCGCGCCGCACCGGCAGGCAGCGTTCGACGGTGCCAACTTCGTCATGGATTTCCTGAAAACCGCGGCGCCCTTCTGGAAGAAGGAGCACGGCAAGGACGGCGCCGCCGGTGACTGGGTCGCGGCGAAAGACGCCGACGATGCGGCCCGCGACAAGTGGAAAAGCTAAAGAACCACGCGCTCCCTGCGGCTCATGACCAGCAACAGGACGAGCAGCGAGAAGATGACGAGATCGCGCCAGACGAAGGGGCCATAGGCGCCCCAGAGGGTTTCGACCACGGCGAGCCCGGCAGCACCGCCGGCTGAGCGCAGCGGGTCGGAATAGCCGCCGACGGCTGATATCAGTAGCACCTTCAGCCCGAACATCAGGCCGGCGCCGAAATCCATCGAGCCGTAATAGAAGGTGGCGAGGATGCCGCAGATGGCGGCGACGAGGGCGGCTGCCGCATAAGCGACGAGAAAAACGCGGTCGGCGCTGGTGCCGCAGAGTTCGGCGGCCAGCGGATCGTCGGTGACGGCGCGCCAGATGCGGCCCCAGGCCGTGCGCCTGAGGATCAGCGCACCCACGGCGACCATGGCTGCCATCAGTACCGTGTCGATCAGCTGGATATAAGTCAGCGTCACCTTGAACGGGCCGTCGCTCCAGAAGACGACCGCGCCGTTCAGGAACGGCGGCAGCCAGATGGCGCGGGTATCGGCGGCAAGCCGGGCAGTTTCCATCAGCACGATCATGATACCGAGGGCTGCGACGATCAGCGTATTCGGCGATTTGCTGACCAGCGGCAGCATGATCGAGCGGCCGATCCACAGGCCCGCTGCCAGCGAATAGACGATCGCAGCGCCGGCGCCGACGGCAAGGGCAGCCGGCAGCACCAGCCAGAAGCGGTTGAAGGCAAGCTCGGTGAAGAGCAGCAGGATCTGGCCGGAGAAGGCGAAGATCGCTCCATAGGTGATGTCGGCCCGCTTCGTCACCCCGAAGGCGACGGCATAGCCGAAGGCGAGAGCGGCATAAAGGGCCGCAAGCGGAACCGCATTCGCCAGCTGCTGCAGAAGGTAGGCCATTCCATGCACTCCGCTTCAGCAAAATTATAACTGGTAAAACCTATTTCACCAGTTATAATTTCATTATGAGCTTTTCCTGGACCCCTCACCGCTTTGCCGGCGGCGCACTGGCGCTCGATGTCGCCAACAGCGTCGTCCTGCGCGACGATGCAACGCGGCGGATCGACCGCTTCGCGGTCCGGGACCAGATGCGGGACTTTCCGCGCGCCGCTGCCGAATTCTGCGCCGAACGGGCTCTCTTCGGCGATATCGCGCCGGTGGCGGCGGAAAACGAAACGGATTTCATCGCGCTGCGGGAAGCAACCGACCGCTATTTCCGCCAGCGTATACTGGATGGCGGCGACGACCAATTGCTGGCCGGGCTTCTCGACGCGCTGGCAAAGGTGCTGCGCGAGGCAGGCCCCGGCAGCCTGGCCGCCGCGACCGCCCATTCGGTGCTGCGGCTGATCGCCATGCCGGATCCGGAGCGGATGAAGATCTGCAGCAATTGCGGCTGGCTGTTCATCGACCGCAGCAAGAACAGAAGCCGCGCCTGGTGCGACATGGCGGTCTGCGGCAACCGCGCCAAGGCGAACCGGCACTACCGCCGCAAGAAGGAGGAATTCCATGAGGAAACATCTGATCCTGACGGCAGCAACAATCGGCCTGCTGCTGTCAGCCTGCCAGCGCCAGGCTGAAAACCTGGTCGAGGTCACCGGCCATCTCTTCGTCTTCAACTATCGGGTGGCGAGCGCCACCTATCTGCTGACGCTGAAGAAGACCGGTCCCATTCCCGACGGTTCTCTCATCATCGCCGAATTCGAAAATCCTCAAGGCGGCGCGCCGCTGGTGCTGAACCAGAAGATCTATCCGATCGACAACAAGATCGCACTGCAGAGCGAAAACCTGCATTGCGTGCGCAAGGACCGGCCCTATTCCGTCAGTGTACGGCTGGTCGACAAGGACGGCAAGGTGCTGCAGGAATTGAAGACCGAATTCCGCTCCGACCTCGATCAGACCGTGCTGCCGAGCAAGCCGCTCGTCGTCGGCGCGCTTTACGACAAGAATCCTGAGGTCTTCAAGCCTGACGGCAGCGTCGATTTCTCGAACACCGACAAGTGCCCGGCATAGATGTCAGGCATAGAAAAAGCCGGGGCGAGGCCCCGGCTTTCGAGAGTCAATTCAAGGCATTGCGAGCCAATGCCGAAGCGTGGCCTCAGCCGACGACTTCGGTATCGGAGAACCAGTACTTGATTTCCTGGGCAGCCGTCTCAGGAGCATCCGAACCGTGAACGGAATTTTCGCCGATCGACAGGGCGTGAACCTTGCGGATCGTGCCTTCGTCGGCGTTTGCCGGGTTGGTCGCGCCCATGATCTCGCGGTTCTTGAGGATGGCGCCTTCGCCTTCCAGAACCTGAACGACGGTCGGGCCGGAGGTCATGCCTTCGACGAGTTCGCCGAAGAAGGGACGATCCTTGTGAACGGCGTAGAAGCCTTCGGCTTCGCGGCGGCTCATCCAGACGCGCTTGGAGGCGACGACGCGCAGGCCGGCATCTTCGAGCATCTTGGTGATGGCGCCCGTCAGGTTGCGCTTGGTTGCATCCGGCTTGATCATCGAGAAGGTGCGTTCAATCGCCATAGTCAAATCCTCTGTTTTCTCGGGAAAAGTGGGCGGTCTTTACCCGCCCCAACGCCCGAAAACAAGGGGTCGGCGGCAATTTCACGCCGCTGTCACAGTCCGGCGCGGGTTTGGCGACGATCGAGACATCTTGTAGCTGTAGCGCGCAAATTCGAATGACACTTCGCGCAAGATCGAATGGCAACAGAAACTGCCGCGCCCTGAGGGTTATGTAAGGGCGGTGCCGAACTTCCGCTAAAAGCGAATGCAGCCTCAGATAACCTCATATTCCAGCCAGGCATTCGCTGAAAGACCCGCTGTCGAAATCATTTTCTTCTTAGGTTGCTGGATACAACTAATGGCCTCTAGGACAGTGTGAAGCAAGGTTTAACCTGGCTGACCATTTTTGGTCTCTTTCCATGACCAACGTTACCTGCGATTTACGAGCATTTCACAAGCTGTTACTCGGTGCGCTGGGGTTGCGAGGTGCTTGGGGGGCGAAAAGTGTCGTATTCGCAGGAAATCGATAAGCTTCTGACTGCTATTGCTGCAGAAGGAGGCCGTGTTACTGGTATCGGTCTTGCAGATGATGACGTCGTCAAAGCGGCAGCAGATCTCGGATTGATAGATGTTGCCACCGGCGATGCGTGGACCCTCGTCGATACCGTATCGCTCACGCCTCGGCAGCGCTTGGAAATGGGCCTGCCGCCCATCGTTCGAAAGCCTTCCATTTTCGCTTCGGCAGCAAACGCGATCGTATCGTTGGTAGGCCGTGTCTTCGGAAAACCTAGCCCGCTACGCTAACTCCCAGATCCGCGTTGATGATGTGGCGGCACCTGAACGTCAATTAAACACAGCCACCGCAGCAATTTCACGCCGCTGTCATAGTCCGGCCGCGGCTTTCATGGAGATCGAGGCAGCGTTCGAACCAGGCCAGGACGGGATCGTCGGCTGCCAGCATGGCGAGACCGGTGCAGACGCGCAGCCATTGCAGCGCGCCGAAGACGATATAATCGGCAAAGAGCGGTGTCTGCCCGCCGATGAAGGGCTGAAATTTCAGCATGTGCCGGAGCGGCTCCAGCTTGGCGCCGAAGGCGACCTTCTCCGCCTCGCTGTCGGCAGCAACGGCGTCAAACGATTTGCCGAGACGAGCTTCCCGGCTTTGGCGGAAATAGGCCTTGTCCCCTTCGTCGAGGATCGCATGGATGTCGAGAAGGGCAATGCGGGTGATCGCCGGATGGATGATCATCTGCGAATAGCCCTCGACCAGGCGCGACAGCGCCTTGCCGCCCTCGCCGCCAAACAGCGACGGCCGCTCGGGATAGGCCTCTTCCAGATAGAGGGCGATGGCGAAACTGTCGGGGATCAGCCGGCCGTTGTCGTCGAGCACGGGCAGAGTCGGCGAGACACCGCCGCCGATTTCGCCGATGCGGGCGTAGGTCGTCGGAATCTCCTCGAAAGCGAGCCCCTTATGCGCCAGCGCCATCACCGCCTTCCAGCAATGGGGCGAGAAGAGGTGCTGCTTGTCGGCGCCGCACAGGGAATAGAGGGCTCTGGTCATGGCAGTCCTTTCGAGATCGAAGCGCTGCGCATTCCACGACAGAAAACGGCTGCGATCAAATCAGGAAATTTCATGGCCCCATCACTCGGATTTCTCGGGAAACTGGCTAGACTGCCGCAATCACGACAGGGGGACCGAATGCTCCGACATTACAGGATGTTTGCCGCCTATAACCGCTGGGCCAACGCCCAGATCTACGCTGCGGCGGCCGAGCTCAGCGACGCCGAATTCCGCAGCGACCGCGGCGCCTTTTTCGGGTCACTGCACCGCACGCTCAATCATCTGCTCGTCGCCGACCGGATATGGATGAAGCGCTTCACCGGCACCGGCGAGGCGCCGGCGACACTGGATGCCGTTCTCTATGAAGAACTGGATGCGCTTGCCGTGGCACGCAGCGCGGAGGACGAGCGGATCATTGCCTGGACGGGCATGCTTGACGAGGCAAGCCTTGCCGCCGACTTCACCTATGTGCCGGTGACGCAGCCGATCGAAATCACCCAGCCATTGCAGCCGGCGCTTGCGCATCTCTTCAACCACCAGACCCATCATCGCGGCCAGTGCCACATGACGCTGACGGCGCTCGGCAAGCCGAGCCTCAGCCTCGATCTCATCTATTTCCTGCGCAGCGAGGGCCGCGAGTGGATGTGAGGCAGCCTGCGTCATCAAGACCGCATTAACCGCCTTTGCCGGTTTCGCCGCGAATCCAGGGCTTTCCGCCCCAAAATTCAACCTCTTTTAAAGCCTTGCAGGCATAGCGGAATGAAGGGAAAAGCCGGGCTGCGAGGGATTGTCATGCAGAATGCAAGCGCAAACACTTTGGTGCCGCGCGAGGCGGCGCACCCGACGCCTATGGCCGACATTCAGAGGATCGCCCAGCACCTGGCGCGGCTGAACGTTGCGGCGCTGCCGCGCAACTACGAACTCTTTCATGAGGCGATCATCGGGCTCAATGCCGGTCTTGCCCAGGATATCGCAGCACTCGGGCCGCAGCCGCAACAGGCGATGCTCGACGAACTCGGATTGAAATACCGCCTTGTCGGCCATTGCGGTCTGGCCGGCGAGACGTCGCGCAACGAGGCGAGCCGGATGCTGCGCGAGGTGGCGAAGAGGCTTGCCGAGGGGCTGCGGCACAAAGACGCCTTTGCGCGCGCCTGCGGTACGATCCTGAAATCGGTTTCCGGCAACGACAACCAGAGCCTTGCCGCCTTCCTCGGCGAGGTCGATTATCTCTCCGCCTCGCTGGCCACGGTGCTGTCGGCGGAAACGGAGATCGCGGCTAAGCTGCAGGACGACATCAAGAGGCTGGAAACGCTGGAGCGCGGCATTTCGGCGATGCAGTCGGCCGCCGTCGCCGACCGGATCACCGGACTTCCGAACCGCATCGCGCTGCACCGCGAGATCGCCGATCTCTATGAGCGCGAAGAAGGTTTCGCCGGCAGCGCGCTTGTTATGGTCGACATCGACAATTTCACCGATCTCAACGACAGATACGGCACCCAGGCCGGCAACAAGCTCTTGAAGAAGCTCGCAGCCCTCTTCCGCAAATCGGTCAAGAAGAACGACTTCGTCGCCCGCACCGAGGCGGACGAATTCGCTTTCCTGTTTGCCAATGTCGGCATGCAGGATGCGATGACGATCGCCGAGCGCCTTCGTGCTTCCGTCGATGACAATCTGGTCTTCGCGACCTCCGACAGGGCCGATCGCGGCAGGCTGACCATCTCGGTCGGCGTCGCACTCAGCACGGACGCGGCAACGCCCGGACAGTTGCAGGCCAATGCCCGCGTGGCGCTTCTCGCCGCGCAGACGAACCCCCGCCAGCCGGTGCAGGCTTTCGGCCACTGAAGGCGCGGACAGCGCGCCGCCGGACGGACAAGCAAGCTTGCCGTGGGACAAGCAAGCTTGCCGTGGGACAAGCAAGCTTGTCAGCGCACAAGCAAGCTTGGCGTAGGGATAAGTGCTCTTGCCTTGGCGGGCGCTTTCAGCCAAAACGCCGGCCATGATCACGCTCACCGATATTTCCGCCCGCATTGCCGGGCGCCTGCTTCTCGACAATGCCAGCATTTCGCTGCCTTCGGGCACGAAGGCGGGGCTGGTCGGGCGCAACGGCGCCGGCAAGTCCACGCTGTTTCGCGTCATTACCGGCGACCTCGGCTCGGAGACCGGATCGGTGTCGATCCCCAAGGCGGCGCGCATCGGCCAGGTGGCGCAGGAAGCACCGGCGACCGAGCAATCCCTGATCGAGATCGTGCTTTCAGCCGACAAGGAACGCGCGGCCCTCGTGGCCGAGGCGGAAACGGCGACCGATCCGCACCGCATCGCCGAAATCCAGATGCGCCTTGTCGATATCGACGCGCATTCGGCCGAGGCGCGCGCCGCGAGCATTCTTGCCGGCCTCGGCTTCGACCAGGCGGCGCAAGCCCGCCCCGCCTCTTCCTTCTCAGGCGGCTGGCGCATGCGCGTGGCGCTTGCCGCCGTGCTGTTTTCCGAGCCGGACCTGCTGCTGCTCGACGAACCCACAAACTATCTCGACCTCGAAGGCACGTTGTGGCTGGAAGACTATGTCCGCCGCTATCCGCACACCGTCATCATCATCAGCCACGACCGCGACCTCCTGAACAACGCAGTCAACGCAATCGTCCATCTCGACCAGAAGAAGCTGACCTTCTATCGCGGCGGCTACGACCAGTTCGAGCGGCAGAAAGCGGAAGCCGACGAGCTGCAGACCAAGGCCAAGGCCAAGAACGATGCGGCGCGCAAACATCTGCAGGGCTTCATCGATCGCTTCAAGGCCAAGGCCTCCAAGGCCCGGCAGGCGCAATCGCGCGTCAAGGCGCTCGAGCGCATGGGAACGGTCGCCGCGGTCATCGAGGATCACGTACAGCCGATCACTTTTCCCGAGCCGGAAAAGCAGCCGGCCTCGCCGATCGTTGCGATCCAGAGCGGCGCCGTCGGCTACGAACCCGGCAATCCGATCCTGAAGAACCTCAACCTGCGCATCGACAATGACGACCGCATCGCCCTGCTCGGCTCGAACGGCAACGGCAAATCGACCTTCGCCAAATTCATCTCCGGCCGGCTTGCGCCGGAAAGCGGCGAAGTGAAGCTGGCGCCGAGCCTGAAGATCGGCTTCTTCGCGCAGCACCAGCTCGACGACCTCATTCCCGAGCAATCGCCGGTGGAACATGTGCGCCGGTTGATGCCCGGCGCGCCGGAGCCCAAGGTGCGCGCCCGCGTCGCCCAAATGGGACTTGCGACCGAGAAGATGGCAACCGCCGCCAAGGATCTTTCCGGCGGCGAGAAAGCCCGGCTGCTGATGGGGCTCGCCGCCTTCAATGCGCCCAATCTGCTGATCCTCGACGAACCGACGAACCATCTCGATATCGACAGCCGCCGGGCGCTGATCGAGGCGCTGAACGATTACGAAGGCGCCGTCATCCTGATCTCGCATGACCGTCACCTCATCGAAGCGACGGTCGACCGGCTGTGGCTGGTCAATGGCGGCACGGTGACGACCTTCGAAGGCGACATGGACGAATACCGCGACCTGATCGTTACCTCGGGTAAAAAAAAAGAAGAAAAGCCGCAGCTGACTGAGGATGCGACGTCGAAGGCCGACCAGCGCAAGCTCAATGCCGAACGTCGCGCCTCGCTGACGCCGCTCAAGAAAAAGATCAACGAAATCGAATCCTTGACGGCGAAGCTGGAGAAACAGATTCAGGCGCTTGACGCGGAACTTGCAGATCCCGCCCTTTACGAAAAGACGCCCGCCAAGGCGGCCGAGAAAGCAAAGCAGCGCGGCGAGGCTGCGGCCAAGCTGGCTGCCGCCGAGGAAGACTGGCTGATGCTTTCGGCCGAATACGAAGAAGCCATGGCGGGATAGCCACATCCTTAGAGCATGATGTCGCCCGAAAACCGCTGACACTTTTCGGCATCATGCCCCGTTCAAAGCGTGGCGAAGTGCCGCGCATCGGCACAATTCCGGCCACCATCAACCAATCGTTAACCATAATTCGAAAGGTTGTCTCAACATTCGTTACCGATTTGTTGAGCCCTTTCGATGTATCGCTTTTTTATTCTGTCCTGCATGGCCCTCACGGCCACCCTGTCTGCCTGCAGCACCACCAAACAGGCCCCGGATACATCGATCAAGACCTCCTCGGTAATTGCGCCCGAGGCGCGGAAACTTGCCTATGCCGGCGACGATGCGCCGCCGCGCATGACCGGCTGGCACCACCTGGCCGGACGGACGCTGGAGGTCTCCTCGCTCGGCGGTCTCAAGCTGCAGGACAAGGAAGTGATCCTGAGCTTCGACGACGGCCCGATCCCCGGCCGGACCGACAAGGTGCTGGCAATCCTCGACCAGTTCGGCGTCAAGGGCGCCTTCATGATGGTCGGCGAAATGGCCGAAATGCATCCGACGCTGGCCCGCAAGGTCGCCGAGGACGGCAACACGATCGGCAGTCACACCTATGACCACGCCGATCTGACTTCGCTTGATTTCGACGCGGCGATGGCCGAGGTGATCAAAGGCGAAATGGCGGTGACCAAGGCGACGGGAACCGACGTCTCCTTCTTCCGCTTCCCCTATCTTGCCGAAAGCCACAGGCTGCGTGCCGCCATCGCCATGCGGGATATGGTGGTCATGGATGTCGATATCGACAGCAAGGACTATTTCGCCATCACGCCGGCCTCCGTCACGCAGCGGACGATGGACCTGCTGCACAAGCGCGGCCGCGGCATCATCCTGATGCATGACATCCACAAACGCACGGCAACGATGCTGCCGACCCTGCTCTCGGAACTCGAAGCCGAAGGCTACAAGGTGGTGACGCTGAAGTTCAAGAAGACGCAGGCGCCGAACAATCTCGTCGCCTCGGCCGATTTCGTGACCACGCGTTAGACGAGAGGCCAATCAACGGCGTCTCGCTCGGAGGATTTTTCAAAGGTCGCAGGTATTTGAAAAAATAAAATCTATAAAAACGATCGTGATAGTGATCTTTTCGAGAAAGAACGTTCCTTCTCTCACCGGTCACCGATGCCTTTCAAAACTGCCCAATTGTCGACCCGCGGAAGAATAATCGATGCGATCAGCGACCTTTTCTACCGGCGCGGCACCTATCTGGTCGGCATCGACGAAATCGTACGGGAATTAAAAATCGCCCGCGCCACTCTCTACCGTCATTTCGACGGCAAAGAGGGTCTCATCGTCACCTATCTCAGTCACCGCCATACCTTGGTCAGCGACCAACTGGAGAAGCTCGTCGCCGGCAAAAGCAGTGCACCAGCCATTTTCGCGATCTTCGATAGCCTGGCCGACAAGACCCGCAACGAAAACTTCCGGGGCTGCGCCTTCCTCATTGCGGTGACCGAAAACCCCGGCTCGGCAGCGATCCGGGACGTGGCCCGCGCGCATAAGGCCTTTCTTCGCGAACTCTTCGGCCGGCTTGTCCCGCCAAGCCCGGCTCACGACGAGATCAGCGAGCAATTGCTCGTAGTCTACGAAGGCGTGCTTGCCGCATCGGTCCTGCGACCGGAAGCGAGGCCGGCGGAGATTGCCCGAAAGGCGGTCGCGGCTCTTCTTCAGGCCGGCGGTTTCGACGCATCCGGAGACGAGGCATGAGCGAGATCATACCCGAAGCGCCCTCCTCATCGCCGACTTCGATGTCGTCCGGACTTCTCTTTTCCATCCCTTTCTTTCCTTCTTTCGTTTCGTAATGGAGCTCAAACATGTCACATAAAATTCTGCCAAAGGCGCTTTTCGCCGTGTCGATTTCGCTGCTGGCCGCAACGCAGGCATTCGCGGACGCCACGCTTGATCGCATTAAAGCCCGCGGCACCCTCACCGTCGGCGTCATCCTGTCCGGCGCGCCGTTCGGCTATATCGATCCGACGTCGCAAACGCAGAAGGGATACAATCTCGATATCGCCAAAGCGCTGGCCGACGATCTCGGCGTCAAACTCGAGACCGTCACCGTCACGCCGCCGAACCGGGTGCAGTTTCTCCAGCAGGGCAAGGTCGATATTCTGATTGCCAACATGCAATACACCGAAGATCGCGCCAAAATCCTCGACTGGGTGCCAACGCCGTACGACCGCAGCGGCGGTGCCGCCGTCGGACGCAAGGACAGCGGCCTGAAGGATTGGGCAGATCTCAAGGGAAAGCCGGTCTGCGTTTCGCAAGGGTCGAACTACACCCAGCCGCTGATCGAAAAATACGGCGCCGAGGTAAAAGGCCTGCCGAGCCAGCCGGAGTCGCTGCTGGCGCTGCAGGGGGGCAATTGCGTGGTCGCGGTGCATGTCGGCGCAACCCTTGGCCTGCTGCTGCAGGATCGCCCTGAGGACTGGAAGGACTACGCCATTCTCTTCCCGACGGAACTGATCCCGTCCGATTCCGTCATCTGGGTTCGAAAAGGCGAAAAGGAAACGGCCGAGGCACTCGATAAGACGATCCGGCAGCTTCATACCTCCGGAAAGCTGCTGGAGTTTGCCAAGGCGAACAGGCTCAGCAACACCGAATATCTCGAGCAGGAGCGCAACACCCTGTCAGCCAGCAAATAAGACGGCGCGCGCACTGGTAGATCGACATGTGGAATAGCGGCATAACCAGCCTGTTTGTCGACCTGACGAACAGGCTCGGCCTGAATTACGAGTTTCTGGCAACCGGCTACGAGGCTGAGATATGGCGTGACGGTTTCATAACCACGCTCTATCTGATCGCCTTACTGATCCCGGTCAGCCTGATTGCCGGACTGCTGTTTGCCGCCTGCCTGACATCGGGCAGGCTCTGGCTCTCGGCGCCGGTGCGCGCCTTCGTGGAGATCACCCGAAACACGCCGACGCTGGTGCAACTGATGTTCAGCTTCCTCGTCCTCAATACCTTCGTGTCGAACCTTGTCGGCGGCGCGCAGAACAATCCGTTGACGCCGTTCTTCTGGGTGGTGGCGGTGGTCGGGCTGCACATTGCCGCCTTGCATGCCGAGGCGATCCGCGCCGGCATCGAAGCGGTTCCGGCCTCGACCGTGGAAGCGGCGCGCGGCATCGGCTTCAGCAAGCTGCAGATCCTTCGTTACGTCGAAATTCCCCTGGCGTTCCGGGCGTCGCTGCCGGCGATGATCAACAACCTCATCAACCTGGTGAAACTGACGACGGTGGGCAATGCGATCGCGGTCAGCGAGATTACCTATGCCTCGATCATGGTGTGGACACAGCGCGACAATGTGTTGTCGTTGATGATCGTCATCCTGCTGTTCTTCAGCATCATCAATCTCGTCATCGCCCGCGTCGGCCTGTGGGTGGAACGCAAGCTCGCCGTTCCGGGATATGGCCTATGACGACGGTGGCGCTTTCCGAGCCGCGCAAGAGCGGCCACCTGCTGCGCAATATCGGCTTCGCAGCACTCCCGGCCGTCATTCTCCTCTGGTCGCTGGCCGATCTCACCCTGGGGCGCGAACTGGCGGAGTGGATCCCGTATCTCGCCTCCGGCTTCCTGATGAACGTCGTCATCAGCCTCAGCGCGATGACACTCGGAACAATGGTCGGAATCATATTCGGCATTCTTCAACTGGTGCCCTACAGGCCGGTGCGCTACCCGGTCGTCGCCTATGTGCAGGCCTTCCGCAATGCCCCGCATCTCGTGCTGATTTTCGCCACGACTTACATCTTTCCCTTCGAGATCGTCGTGTTCGGCAATTACCTGCCCTTCCCCGACTGGCTGAAGGCGGTGATCGGGCTTGCCATACCGGCCAGCGCCTATGTGGCCGAAATCACCCGTGGCGCCATCCTTTCCATCCCGACCACGCAATGGGAAGCGGCAAAAGGGCTTGGTTTTTCGCGCAGCCAGGCGCTGCGCTGGATCATTCTACCGCAATGCCTGCGGCGCTCGCTGCCGCCATGGATGAACATATTGGCCTCCATCACCATGGGCACGTCGCTTGCCTCGCTGGTCGGCGTGCATGAACTCTTACATGCGGCAACCGATGCCAGCACGGCGGTGCGCCGGCTCGATTTCACGATCATCGCCTATATCGTGGTGATGGCCGCCTTTTTCACGCTTTGCTACCCGATCGCCCGCCTGACCCGACGCCTCGAGCGGCGCTTCAACGCGGCCTCCAGGATTTGAGACGATGAACGCAAAAAGCGACGACACGATCGTGCGACTGGAAGACGTGCACCTTTCCTTCGGTCAGACCGAGGTGCTGAGGGGCATCGAACTGACCGTCAACAGAGGCAATGCGGTTTCCATCATCGGCCCATCCGGCTCGGGAAAGTCGACGATCCTGCGCTGCATCAACGCACTGGTGACGCCGCAGCGCGGCCGCATCACGGTCGGCGGCACCCGCGTCGACCAGCTGGCCACGGAAAGCGAGCGCATTGCGCTGCGCAAGCGCGTCGGCATCGTCTTTCAGCAATATAATCTTTTTCCTCACCTGACGGTTCTGGACAATATCGTGCTGGCCCCGACCCGCATCCTCGGCGTCGCGCGGGACAAGGCAGAAAAACTTGCGCGCGAACTGCTCGAAAAGGTGCGGCTCTCCGAAAAAGCAGGCGCCTATCCCGGCCAGCTTTCCGGCGGCCAGCAGCAGCGCGTGGCGATTGCCCGCGCGCTGGCGATGAAGCCGGAACTGGTGCTGTTCGACGAAGTGACCTCGGCGCTCGACCCCGAGACTGTCGGCGAAGTGCTGTGGGTGATCCGCGACCTCATCCGCGACGGCATGACCAGCATCCTGGTGACCCATGAAATGCGCTTCGCCGAGGAGATCAGCGACACCGTCGTCTTCACCGAGAACGGACGCATCGTCGACCACGGCTCCCCCGAAGAAATATTCCATACGTTCGACAATCCCCGTATCCGCCAATTCGTCGGCGGCCTAGCCGGCGGGCGCGGAATGGAGCGCGGCGAAGGCATCTAGGATATTGTCATGACGAGAACATTCGCACCGCTAACCTCGGCATTCGCGCAGGCGATCATCTCCTCGGACCCGTCGAAGGATCCCGCGGCGATGGGCGCGGCCCGCCTGGCGATCATCGATTTTCTCGCCTGCGCGATTGCCGGCGCCCGCGACAACACGACCGGCCTTCTGGCCGATGCCGTCGGCGCCGATCTGCCGGGTGAGGCGATCCTGATTGGAAGCCCGCGCCGAACCGATCCGCTGGCGGCTGCGGTCGTCAACGGCTATGCCGGTCATGTGCTCGACTATGACGACGTGCATGCAAGCGTGCGTGGCCATCCAACGACGGTGATCGTTCCGGCGCTGCTGGCGTTGGCCGCCGGGCGCGCGTTTTCCGCGGAGGCGCTGGTCGCCTCCTATATCGTCGGGCTCGAAGCCATGGCGCGGCTGGGATTGTCGCTCGGCTCGAAACACTACGAGAAGGGTTTCCATGCCACGGCAACGCTCGGCACGATGGGCGCGGCAGCCGCAATTGCCCATCTCAAGCGCGCCTCTGCGGACGAGACCACCATTGCACTGGGCCTTGCAGCAACGCAGTCCTCCGGCCTGCGGCTGCAGTTCGGCAAGGACGCCAAACCATTTCATGCCGGCATGGCGGCGCGATCCGGTCTGTTGTCGGCGCGATTGGCTGGGGCGGGTTTTGGCGGCGCGTCCGATTTTCTCGACAATCCGGTCGGCTTCCATTCGGTTTTTGCCTTCGGCGCGGAACGCCTGTCCGCCTTGACCGAGAACTGGGGCTCACCCTGGCAGATCGTCGCGCCCGGGCTGACGCTGAAGGCCTATCCCTGCTGCACCGCCAGCCATCCGGTCGCTTCTCTCGGCATCGACCTCAACCGCGAAGGCCTGCGCGCAGACGCAATCGAGCACATCACCTTCACCTATCCCCCCGGTGCCGATGCAGCCTTGGTGGTGAGCGAGCCCACCAACGGGATCGAGGCCCGCTTCAGCCCGGAATATGTGTTCGCGGCGGCCCTGATCGACGGCGCCTTGCGGCTCGATCACTTTGACGGGCAGCCGGTCGAGCCACGTCTGATGGCGCTCGCCAAGCGCACCGGCCGCCGCCATGACGAGGCCGCGCCGCGCATGTCGAGCGATCCACAGACCCGCTTCGTGATCGTCGATATCGCGCTTGCCGACGGCAGCACGATACAGCGCCGTTTCGACGGCCTGCCGGGGCTGACCAATCCGACGGAAAAATTTCGTGGCGCGACCGGTCGTCATCAGGCCTTCGCCGACATCCCCTCGCTCGTCCGGACAATGCACAGCACCGCCGACCTTGCCCAACTCCTGGCGCTGCTCAACCAAGACGCCGCCCAAGACCTCGTTTGACGAAAGATTTTGCCATGACCCGCAAGAGAGAAATCCATCTGGGCCTGTTCCTGCAAGGGGCAGGCCACCACGTATCCGGCTGGCGTCACCCTGACGCCGAGGCGGGAAGCGAGAATTTCGGCCTGTTGAGGCGCGTGTGTGAGATCGCTGAAGCGGCGAAATTCGATATGGTCTTCCTGGCCGATGGATTGACCAGCGGCATCGATGCGCATCCCTCGACGATCGCCCGTTTCGAACCGCTGACGCTGCTTTCGGCGCTGGCCGTGGTGACCGACAAGATCGGCCTGGCGGCAACGGCTTCGACGACCTACGGCGAGCCCTACCACACCGCCCGCGCCTTCGCCTCGATCGACCATCTGAGCCATGGCCGCGCCGCCTGGAATATCGTCACGACCTCCTATGCCCGCACGGCGAACAATTTCTCCAAAGCCCATCCCGAGCATGACGAGCGCTACGCCGTGGCCGAGGAATTTGTCGACGTCGTGCGCGGGCTCTGGGACAGCTGGGACGACGATGCCTTCGTCAAGGACAAGCAGAGCGGCGTCTACGCCGACCCGGCCAAGCTCCGTGTCCTCGATCACAAGGGCAAGTATTTCTCCGTCAAGGGTCCGCTGAATATTCCGCGTGCACCGCAGGGCCACCCGATCCTGATCCAGGCCGGCTCGTCCGGACCGGGCCAGGATCTTGCCGCCCGCACCGCCGACGTGGTGTTCACCGCGCAGCAGAGCCTCGAAGAGGCGCAGGCTTTTTACAGAAGCCTCAAGGAGCGTGTCGCTCGTTTCGGGCGCCAGCCGGACGACGTCGCCGTCATGCCTGGTTTTCTGCCGGTAATCGGCCGCACGGCCAAGGAAGCCGCGGACAAACTTGCAGAACTCGACAGGTGGACGGACATCAAAAGCGCCATGCCGCTTCTGGAAGAACGCATCGGCCACAGCCTTGCCGAATACGATCTCGACGGCCCCCTGCCCGATCTGCCGATCTCAGATCAGTTGCGCAGCCGCGCCGAACTGCTGATGGCGCTGGCAAGGCGCGAGGATCTGACCATCCGGCAGCTGGCGCTGCGCGTCGCCGCCGGCCGCGGCCATCATATCGTCCTTGGCACGCCGGTCGAAATCGCCGACAGGATGCAGCAATGGTTCGACAGCCGAGCCGCCGATGGCTTCAACATCATGCCGCCCTTCTTCCCCGGAGGCCTGGAAGACTTCACGCAGCTGGTGGTGCCGATCCTGCAGGAGCGCGGCCTGTTCCGCAGGGAATATGGCGGCTCAACCCTTCGCGAGCATCTGGGCCTGACGCGGCCTGCGCCAATTTCGCCCTAACTCTGCGAAATATTGGCTCCTGCACAATTCAAAATGCTACAGCGTCTGAAAAGACGCGAAACAGGAGCCGGCAGGTCAGCTATGAACCTTCATCTCGAAACGGACGACGATCCGCGCACCCGCCAGTTCATCGACGGATATAACCGGGTTTCGGACGCGGCACTCAGAACAGCTGAATTCGCCCGGGATCGCGATGCGATCAAGGCGCTGATCGAGCGGCAGGACCGGCTGATCGTGCCGATACGCCGCGGCGGCTGGCTGTTCGATTTCCGGCAGAGCAAGGACAATCCGCTCGGCGTCTGGCTCCGTCTGCCTGAAGACCAGGAGCCGCGGCCGGATGCCGATTGGGAGCCGGTCTTCGATCTCGATGCCTTCTGCGTCAGTGAAGGCAAGCGCTGGAACTGGCGCGGCGCCGTCACCTGCCCGTGGGAGCCGACCCGGGTGCTGCTCACCCTTTCGGACGGCGGCTCCGATCTTCTCCGGCTGCTCGAATTCGACGCCGAGAGCAAACAGATCGTCGAGGGCGGTTTCGATACGCCGGCCGCACGATCGCATGCCAACTGGCTGAGCCGCGACGAGATCTGCTATTTCGGCTCCATCGACCGATTTTCGGCGACCCGTTCCGGATGGCCGCGCGTCGGGCGGCGATTGAAGCGCGGCCAGCGGCCGGAAGAGGCCGCGATCATATTCGAAGCCGCCGACGAGGACGTCTATGCCTCCAAACTCGTCATCGACCCCGCCCAGTCGGGCGCTTCGGCGCATGCGGGCGTGATCGACATTTTCGTCGCCGCCCATGAGATCGGCGTGGCCAGCGCCTTCCTGACCGCCGACGACGGCACGCAGCGGCGCATCGATCTGCCCAAGGAATCGGACTTTCAGTTCAATCGCGATCACTGCCTCTGGCGGGCAAAGACCGATGAACGCGTGCCCACCGGCAGCCTGGTGCTGCAGCGCTTCAATCCGGGCTCGGAGACAGATCCGCTCGGGCCGGAGCGGATCCTGTTTCAGCCTGGCGAGGGCCAGTCGATCTCGCAGCTGATGCTGATGCGCGAGTGGTGCGTCTTCATCATCTCCGATCGGCTGCGCCCGCGTCTGATGGTGCTTGATCTGACGAAGCCCGATGCCGAACAGCGCGAGATCGCGCTGCCGGCGGACATGCAGACGGCTCATTTCAGGCCGCTCTATGCGGATCTGCATCTTGGCGACGATACGCTGTGCATCATCGGCCAGGGCTTCCTGCAGCCTCCGGCCTGTTACCGACTCGAGCTGTCGGACCGCAGCAAGCAGGCCGAGCCGATTTTCATCGCCGCGGCACCCAGCTATTTCGATGCGACCGGCATGTCATCCGAACTGCTGGAGGCGGTTTCCGAGGACGGAACCAGGGTTGCCTATCGGCTGGTCCTGCCGAAGCAATGGACCAAGGGCGCGCTGCCGGTGCTGCTTTACGGCTATGGTGGCTTCGATGTTTCGCTGTCGCCAACCTATTCCGGCGTGACAGGACGCTGGCTGGAGCAGGGCGGCGCCTATGTGCAGGCCTATATCCGCGGCGGCGGCGAATTCGGGCCCGACTGGTATCGCAGCGCCAAGCGGCAGGGGCGAGACAGGGCGTTTGCCGATTTCGTCGCCATCGCCCGCGATCTTGTCGCCCGCGGCTACACCGTGCCGTCGCGGATCGCCTGCCAGGGCGGCAGCAATGGCGGCCTGCTGACCGGCGTGATGCTGACGCGTTACCCGGACGATTTCGGCGCCGTCTGGTGCCAGGTGCCAGTGCTCGACATGACACGCTTCCACCTGTTCAGCGCCGGGCAGGCCTGGATGGACGAATATGGCGATCCGGAGATATCAGCGGATAGGGATTTCATGCTCGGCTACTCGCCGCTTCACAATGTCAGACCGGCGACCGAGATCAGCTATCCGCCGATCTATATCGAAAGCTCGGCCAATGACGACCGGGTGCATCCCTCGCATGCGCGCCGCTTCGCCGCGCGGCTGGAGGAAGCCGGACACCGGCCGCTCTTCCATGAATTCGGCTCGGGCGGGCATGGCGGCGACGGCAATTCCGAAGAGCGCGCCGCCCGCGCGGCCATGGGTTACAGCTTCCTTCGCCAAACTATCATGAGGTAAGACGGCCATCATGCGGTAGGATAGAATAGAATGAAGGGGGAGAGCTTGTCGGCGCTCTCCTTTCTGCTAAAAGAAGCGCAATAAATCATACTTTTTACAGGCTCGAGCGAAACCATGTCTCCTATCAACCTCGCCATCGTCGGCGTCGGCAAGATCGTCCGCGACCAGCACCTCCCTTCCATCGCCAAGAACGCCGATTTCAAGCTCGTCGCCACGGCAAGCCGTCATGGCACGGTCGAAGGCATCAACAGCTATACGACGATCGAGGCGATGCTCGACGCCGAGCCATCGATCGATGCGGTGTCGCTCTGCATGCCGCCGCAGTATCGCTACGAAGCGGCTTATAAGGCGCTCGTCGCCGGCAAGCACGTCTTCCTGGAAAAGCCGCCCGGCGCGACGCTCAGCGAAGTGGCCGATCTCGAGGCGCTTGCGAGCCAGCAGGGCGCGTCGCTGTTTGCCAGCTGGCATTCGCGCTATGCGCCGGCCGTCGGGGCCGCCAAGGCGTTTCTGGCTTCGACGACGATCAAAAGCGTGCATGTGATCTGGAAAGAAGATGTACGCCACTGGCATCCGAACCAGGACTGGATCTGGCAGGCCGGCGGCCTCGGCGTTTTCGATCCCGGCATCAACGCGCTGTCGATCGTCACCCATATCCTGCCGCGACCGATCTTCATCACTGAGGCCGTGCTCGAATTTCCTGAAAACCGCGATGCGCCCATCGCGTCCGACATTCGTTTCCGCGATGCCGACGGCCTGCCGGTTCATGCCGAATTCGACTGGCGCCAGACCGGCAAGCAGAGCTGGGACATCGTCGCGGAGACGGCGGCTGGCCAGATGGTTCTCGCCGAAGGCGGCGCCAAGCTTTCCATCGACGGCACGCTGACCTTTGCCGAGCCGGAGCAGGAATATCCCTCCCTCTACCGCCGCTTTGCCGAAATCATCAGAGCCGGCACCTCCGATGTGGATCTGGCGCCGCTGCGCCACGTCGCCGACGCCTTCATGCTCGGCAAGCGGAAATTCGTGGACGCGTTCCACGACTGAGCCATTGGCGGCTTTGGGACGCCATCTTGGACTTTTGCAGGCTTATGACAGTTGTTTCGGGGGCTCCGCATGAGCAGCAAGACCCGCCGCAAGGGTCAGGTTTTTCGTAGGCTGACAATCGGCGCCCTCCTGGCGCCGGTTCTCGGCATCGCCGCATGTTCGGACGAACAGGTCGTCATGCCTGCCGATGCGCCGGGCATTTCCCGATCGGAGGAATATTCGTTCGGTTCGGCGACCCAGGCGCAGGACTGGCGAGCGGCCAGAACGGTGCTGGACCAGCTGGAAGCCCAGTTCGGCCAGAAATCCATGCGCATCCTGGCGCGCAATCTCGACAGCGCCGCCGATCCCCAGATCCTCAAAGCTCATTATGCCGAACGCCTGGCGGGCTGGACGGAAATGCCGCTGAACAGTTTTGCCGAGCGGGCATGGGCTTTTGCGTTCGTCAGTCCGAATGGAGATCGGGTTTTGGCGGTGGAGGCACTCAAAGCCTCGGAAAGTGCCGGGGGAATCGTGCCGCTCAATATCCTCACCAATCTCGACGACGACAAAGGCTTGACGCGGTAACGCGCCACCGCCGCGGTGACACGCTCAAGCCTTCTTCTCCCACCGCCCTTCCGGCGTCTGCTGCCAATAGGTGAGGTTATGCCCCTCGCCTTTCAGCTTCTTCCATTGCGCCCGGGCGGCCTCCAGTTGCGCCTGGTCGTGGCCGTCGAACATGAAGACAACGCGCTCATAGGCATCGACCGGCGGCGGCTCGGCGCCGTCGATGACGAAACGCACGGTCGCAGCATTGGCATTGCCTGGGGTCACCGTCAAAAGCACGGGCTGGCTTTCGGCGAAATCGCCCTCGTCGGTGCCGTGCGGCAGAAAACTCTCCTCGCGAAACGTCCAGAGATGCGCGTCGAGAGCATCGCGCCGCGCCGGCTCACGCGTCTGAACGGCGACGCGCCAGCCGCGCTCGACGCTTTTGTCGATCAGCGGCGGAAGCGCGTCTTCTAGCCTGGTTTCGGTCAGATGATAAAAGAGAACGTCCGTCATCAGGCTTCATAATGGGCGCGAACGAGCTCGTCGAGCAGGCGCACGCCGAAACCGGAACCCCAGGACTGGTTGATCTCGTCCTGCGGCGAGCCCATCGCCGTGCCGGCGATGTCGAGATGCGCCCAGGGCGTGTCCTGTACGAAGCGCTTGATGAAATGCGCGGCAGTGATCGAGCCGGCCTGCCGGCCGCCAGTGTTCTTCATGTCGGCGAACTTGCTGTCGATCAGCTTGTCGTAATCCTTGCCGAGCGGCATGCGCCAGAGCTTCTCGTTTGTGGAAAGGCCAGCTGCCGTCAGTTGCGCGGAAAGCTGGTCGTCATTGGAGAACAGACCGGCATGCCCGCTACCGAGCGCCACGACGATGGCGCCGGTCAGCGTGGCGAGATTGATCATGAACTGCGGCTTGAAACGATCGTTGCAGTACCAGAGGGCATCGCAGAGCACGAGGCGGCCTTCGGCATCGGTATTGATCACCTCGATCGTCTGGCCGGACATCGAAGTGACGATATCGCCAGGACGCTGGGCGTTGCCGTCAGGCATGTTCTCGACCAGGCCGATGACGCCGACGGCGTTGACGGCGGCCTTGCGGGCGGCGAGCACATGCATGAGGCCGGTGACGGCTGCCGCCCCCCCCATATCGCCCTTCATGTCCTCCATGCCGGCGGCCGGCTTGATCGAAATGCCGCCGGTATCGAAGACGACACCCTTGCCGATGAAGGCGATGGGACGATCCTTGGCTTTGCCGCCTTTCCACTGCATGACCGCCAGGCGCGGCGGGCGCACGGAGCCCTGGGCAACGCCGAGAAGGGCGCCCATGCCGAAACGGCGCATTTCCTTCTCGGTCAGGATGTCGACTTCGACGCCGAGCTTTTCCAGCTCCTTCGCCTTGGCGGCAAATTCGACGGGGCCGAGCACGTTCGGCGGTTCGTTGACGAGGTCACGGGCAAGATTGACGCCGCCGGCAATGGCTTCGGAATCGGAAAACGCCTTCTTGGCGCCGGCCGGATCGGCGGTGACGATCGTCACCTTCACGGATTTCCCCGCCTTTTCCTCGTCGTCGCTCTTCTTCGTCTTGTAGCTATCGAAACTATAGGCGCGCAGCAGCATGCCGAGCGCGAAATCGGCGGCTGCCCGCACGCTCGTCTGAAGACCAGGCACGTCGATGAACACGGCAGCCTTGTCGGTATTCTTGATTTTCGCTGCCGCACTGCCGCCGGCCTTCAGCCAGTCATGGGCGGTGAGGTCGGCGGCCTTGCCGAGCCCGATGACGACGATGCGCTCGACGGATGCGCCTTCCGGGGCGACGATATCGAGCGCGCTCATGGATTTCGCGGAGAATCTGGAGATCCTGGCGGCCTTGGCGATCACGCCCGCCGGATCGACTGTTTCGGCGCCGGCAGCGCTGTCGGCTTCGCCGGTCTTCAGCAGGATCGCCAGGCCGCCGGTGAGCTTTACCGATTTTGAAAATGAGATTTCGAACTTTGCTGACATGTCTTCTCCGCAGGGATTCTTTGAAATCCGTTCCCGGCGGATAATTTCGCGTTTGGCGGGTCTGTCAATGGCTTGCGACAATTGTTATGGTCGCCCGCGGTCATCACGGCCCTCATGTTTTCGTCAGTTTCATAGATATTCGCGTTGACAGTTTTTTCGAAAAATCGCCCGCGGGGGCCAGTAGTCCGCCTGCCTAAAACGACTTTCGGTGCATTCATGCTGTTGTTCTGGGTGTGGTGGGCGCTGCTTGCCGTCTTCCGCGCCTTTCCCGGGATAGACATCTATTTTTCCCAGCTTTTTTTTCTGGCCACGGATTGCGATCCGACGGCAGCGGCCGGAAGCATCTGCGGCGGCTTTCCTTATCGCGACTCGGGGAACTTCGACCTGCTGCGCACCATCTTCTTCCGCCTGCCCTATGTGGTGGCCATCGTGATGGTGTGGAAATTCATCGAATGCTACCAGCAGCATGGCGCGACCTTCAAGGCCGAACGGGCGCGCAAGCTGAAAGTGGCGTTGGGAACGCTGCTGATCGGACCGGTGCTGCTCGTCAATGTCGTGCTGAAGGAACATTGGGGCCGGCCGCGGCCGATACAGACGGACATTTTCGGCGGCGCGCTGCATTTCGTCGAGGCCGGTTCGCTTGCCGGAAAATGCGTTTCGAACTGTTCGTTCATCTCTGGCGAGGCCGCGAGCGCCGGCTGGCTTTTCTGTTTGCTGCTTTTCGTGCCGAAATCCTTGCGGTATGCGGTGGCAGCACCCCTGGCGGCGATCTCTATTCTGACGCCTGCGATGCGGCTATCCTTCGGCGCGCACTACCTTTCCGACGTCGTTCTCGGATGGCTTTCCTCGCTTGTCGTCTTCGCCGCGTTGCTGGCGTTAACCGAGTCGCAACAGCATCAAAAAAATTCTGAAAATTGAATGAATTTTTGACACCAGCTTGTCGCAATACGGCGACAAAGAGCGTAGAGGGTTTCTCCTGCAAAGCCGTTTGGGCGTGCAGGTGCTTTCAAGGGCAGGCATGAAACTACTTGAGACATACATATTGCGGCGCGTCGGCCAGATGTTTCTCGTGGCGCTCCTGCCCGTTCTGGCGATCATCTGGACGACTCAGGTTCTGCAGCGAATCAACCTGGTCACCGACAGCGGCCAGTCGATCGGTTCGTTCGCCAAGCTCGCGACGATGATCCTGCCGTCGATCATTCCTGTTGTCCTGCCCTTCGCCCTCGTCATCGCCATCACCCAGACGCTGACGACGATGAACAACGATTCCGAGCTGACCGTCATCGACGCGGCCGGGGCGCGGCGCAGCGTGCTGATCCGCCCGATCCTGCTGCTTGCCGCCGTCGTCAGCCTCTTTTCCTTCTTCGTCGATAACGTCGTCGAGCCGCGCGCAAAGACCGTCGTGCGCCAGATGATCGCCGAGACCTATGCCGACCTGCTGTCTTCGGTGATCGAAGAAAAGACCTTCCGCAAGCTTGATGAAGGTCTTTATGTGCAGATCTCGAAGCGAATGGCCGGCCGCATGCTGAAGGGCCTTTTCGTCGCCGACGAGCGCGATCCGGCCTACGAGCTGATCTATTATGCGAAGGAAGGCGCCGTCGACGATACGGGCACGACGCTGATCATGCACGAAGGTGAGGTGCACCGCAAAACCCCCGACGGCAATGTCTCGGTCATCAATTTCGATTCCTATTCCTTCGACCTCTCCGACATGACGGAAAATCGCGGCCAGGCGACGCTGCGCGCCAGCGACCGCGACCTGTGGTTCCTGCTCAACCCGGATCCGGCCGACAAGGACTATACGATCCGGCCGCAGAGCTATCGCGCCGAACTGCATCGGCGGCTGACGGACTGGGTCCTGCCTGTCGTCTTCGCGCTGTTTTCGCTGGCGATTGCCGGTGATGCGCGTTCGCACCGCGAAGCGCGGCTGCATCCGATGGTGAGCGCGCTCGCCTATGCCTTCGCGCTCAGATGGGCGGCGTTTTACGCTGCCAATCAGATCGATACCGATCCTGAATATATCGTCGTTCTCTATGCCATACCGATCGTCAGCAGCATCATCTCGATCGTCTTCCTCGGCCTTCACAAACGACTGGCCGTACCATCGTTCATCCGCGACCGGATGTCGTCTTTCTGGAGACGGACGCAGGAAAGGCTGCTTGCCCCAACCAGCAGGACCGGCGGAGATGCCGCCCAATGATATTCGGGACATTGTCGCGTTATTTCTTTCGCCGCTACCTGGCGACGATGGGCTGGTTTCTGATCGGCGTCTCGGCGATCTCCTTCCTTCTCGATTTCAGCGAGACGGCAGGCCGGATGTCGGGCCTACCCGGCTACACGATCGGCGGCGGCATTCTGATGACCGCCGTGCGCCTGCCGCTCATCCTGCAGCAGACGGTGCCCTTCATCGCGCTGTTCGTCGGCATGACGGTGCTGATCGGGCTCAACCGCAAATATGAGCTCGTCGTCACGCGCGCTGCCGGCATTTCGGTCTGGCAGTTCATGTTCCCCTTCATCGCCGGCTCGCTGATACTTGGCCTGCTGACGATGATGGCGCTCAATCCGCTTGCCGCCTGGGGGCAGCGTCAGGCGCTGCTCGTCGAATCCGATTGGCGCGGCGAGAACGCGGTTCTGCGCAAGGCGCCGCAGATTCCGTGGCTGCGTCAGATCAGCGGCCGGGACGATGTCATCATCGGCGCCCAGACGGTTCAGGAGAACGGAACCAAGCTGATCGACGCCGTGCTGATCCATTTCGATTCAAGCGGTCAGGTCATTCTGAGACAGGACGCCGCGACGGCAAAATTGGAAGATGGTTACTGGCAACTTAACAATGTTGTCGAGCGCAAGCCTGGCGAAATCCCGATGCGTAAAGCTTCGGTTCAACTTCGCACCAATCTGAAACAGGACTTCGTCCAGGAGCGGCTGACAGCGCCGGAAACAATTGGTTTCTTTGACCTTTCCAACCGCATCGCCGCGGCCAAATCCTTCGGCATCTCGACCAAGGCGCTGGAGACGCAATTCAACTCCCTGTTGTCCCAGCCGCTGCTGCTGGTAGCCATGACTTTCATTGCTGCAACAGTGTCCCTAAAATTTAGCCGGTTCAACCAATCCCGCTCCGTGATTCTGGGTGGCATCCTTTCGGGCTTCATGCTTTATGTCATCACCGTGCTTGTAAAGGCATTCGGAAGCAGTGGAGTCGTGCCTCCCTTCGTGGCGACGTGGATACCGGTGATCGTCGCGCTGGCCTTGGGTGCGACGATTCTGCTTCATCAGGAGGACGGCTAGTGGCGGCAGGCGACCGCAAGTATTTTAGTAAACAGTTGGTTGCCCTGCTCGTCGGCGCGACTCTATGTTCCTATTTCGGCAGTGTCCCGGTCTCCTACGGCCAGGCCAATACGTCCGCTCAAGATATTGGGAAGAAGATTCCGGAAGGGGCCAAGCTCCTGCTTTCGGCCAATGAACTCGTCTATAACCGTGACGCCGATCTGGTGTCGGCGGTCGGCGGCGTGCAGATCAACTATGGCGGCTACAAGATGGTCGCGCAGAAGGTCGAGTACAATCAGAAGACCGGCCGCATGATGGCGCTCGGCAATGTCGAACTGGTCAGCCCGGACGGCAACCGCATCTATGCCGACAACCTAGACGTGACCGACAATTTCGCCGACGGGTTCCTGAACTCACTGCGCATCGAAACCTCCGACAATACGCGTATCGTCGCCGAAAGCGGCCAGCGTGTCGGCGGCACGATGATGATTCTCAATAAGGGCGTCTACACCGCCTGCCTTCCCTGCGCCGAAGACCCGAAGCGCGCGCCTTTCTGGCAGGTCAAGGCCAAGCGCGTGATCCAGAACGGCGTGACCCACACGATCCGTCTGGAAAGTGCGCGCTTCGAGCTGCTCGGCTATCCGATCGCCTTCCTGCCGTTCATCGAGGTCCCCGACAATACGGTGAAGCGCAAGTCGGGCTTTCTCTTCCCGACGATGAGCCTGTCGCAGAATCTCGGTTTCGGTCTTTCAATTCCTTATTATTACGTGATCTCGCCGAGCATGGACGCGACGGTCACCACCACCGGCTACACCGCCCAGGGCTTCCTCGTCGAAGGCGAATTCCGCCAGCGCTTCGAAAACGGCACACATATTCTGCGCGTCGCCGGCATTGACCAGGCAAAGCCGGACAATTTCAGCTCCGGCACCAGCGATGCCGAAGCCGGTCAGCGTGCCATGGTTGCCTCGAAGGCCGAATTCCGCATCAATCCGCGCTGGACGTTCGGCTGGGACGTCATGGTGCAGAGCGACAACAATTTCTCGAAAACCTACAAGCTGCGGGATTTCACCGGCACGGATCGCACGAACCAGATCTACCTGACGGGACTTGGGAAACGCAATTATTTCGATATGCGGGCGTTCTATTTCGACGTCCAGGATGCCGATCGGAAGAACACGGCCGAAAAGCAGCAGGCGATCGTCTATCCGTCGCTCGACTACCACTATGTGGCGCCGCAGCCGCTTGCCGGCGGCGAATTGTCGGCCGATGTCAACCTGACGAATATTTCGCGCACCCATGACGACTTCTATACCGTCGATGGCTTCGACCGCTTCCGCGGCCTGAAGGGACAGACCTCGCGCCTGACGGCCGAACTGCAGTGGAAGCGCACTTATGTTACGCCGACCGGCTTGGTGATCACGCCGCTTCTGGCCGCGCGCGGCGATGCTTTCGCGCTCAACATGGACAGTCCGGTCAATGCCAACGGCGTTCCCTATGCCGGCAACTACCTCGACGACAATTCCGCCACCCGCTCGATGTTCACCGCCGGGCTGGAACTGCGCTATCCGATCCTGATGACGACGGAGAACAGCACCCATATTCTCGAACCGATCGCGCAGATCTATGCCCGCCCCGACGAGCAGCTCGCCGGCCGGCTGCCGAACGAGGATGCGCAGAGCTTCGTCTTCGACGCCACCTCGCTGTTCGATCGCGATAAATTCTCGGGCTACGATCGCGTCGAAGGCGGCACCCGCGCCAATGTCGGCATCCAGTATACCGGGACGTTCGACAGCGGCTACAAACTGCACGGCATCTTCGGACAATCCTATCAGATTGCCGGCCAGAACTCCTTTGCGACCGATGATCTCGTCAATGTCGGTGCGGATTCCGGCCTGGAGACCGACCGCTCCGATTATGTCGGCCTTGGCGGCGTCGAAACGCCGTACGGCGTTTCCGTCGCGGCCTCCTACCGCCTCGACGAGAAGGATTTCGAGTTCCGCCGCGGCGACCTGACGACAGCCTACCAGAACGACACCTTCCAGACACAGGTGACCTACACCCATCTCAGCGCCCAGCCGGCCTATGGCTTTGCCGAGGACAACGACGAGATTCAGACCAGCAGCAAAGTCAAGTTCAAGGATTACTGGTCGATCTTCGGCGGCATCGCCTGGGATCTGAACAATGATGTGCTCAGCCGCCGGACGCTCGGTCTCTCCTATGAGGATGAATGCACGATCTTCACGATCGCCTATACCGATACCCGGGACTCCGACGATGAGTCGGCCAGCGACTGGACGATCGGTGCAAGGCTGACCTTCCGGACGCTCGGCGACATCAAGATCGGTACAAACACCCTTGAGTGACAGGCGGCCGGCGCAAACATGGCCTAAAGCCATTCTTTCGCCGTATGCCTATGCAGGACATTGCCGCCAGTCGATATCTGAGGCATAGGGGTTTCGCCGCGTGTCTCGCACTGTGGTAAAAAACGCCGCGAACAACGTTTCGCGGCGCTATCGGGAGGTCAACAGATGATTGACGCGAAAAAAGCCATAACCAAGTTCCTCGCCGGGGCGGCGCTTGCCTTGCTGACGGGTGTCGCCGCTCCAGCATTTGCCGCAAGCGAGGTCAAGGCCGTGGTGAACGGCACCGCCATCACCAGCGGCGACGTCGCCAAACGCCAGGCCTTCCTGCGCCTGCAGCATACCAAGGCCGATGCCAAAGCTGCCGAGGAGCAATTGATCGACGAGGCGCTCAAGCGGCAGGAGGTCTCCCGTGTCCATATGTCGGTTTCGCAGCAGGACGTCGATGCCTCTTTCGCGCGCTTTTCGGCCGGCAACAAACTTTCCGTCGCGCAGATGTCGCAGATCCTCGATCGCGCCGGCGTCGGCGTCGACCATTTCAAGGGTTTCATCGCCGTGCAGATGAGCTGGCCGCGGGTCGTCAACGCGCGCTACGGTTCGACCTCGCGGCTGTCGAACTATGACCTCGTCTCGCGCATGATGCAGAACAACAAGCAGAAGCCGGTGACGACCGAATATATGCTGCAGCAGATCATCTTCGTCATTCCGCAGGCCAAGCGCAACGCCATCACCGGCAAGCGCAAGGGTGAAGCCGAGGCGTCGCGCTCGAAATTTCCGGGCTGCGACCAGGCAAAGGTCTTTGCCGCGACGATGCGTGACGTTTCCGTGCGCGATCTCGGCCGTATGCTCGCCCCCGAAATCCCGCCGGATTGGAAGCCGCTGGTCGAACAGGCCAAAGGCAATACGACAGGGACTCGCGTCACCGACAAGGGCGTCGAATATCTGGCGATCTGCAGCCAGCGCCAGGTTTCCGACGACCAGGCGGCAGAGATGGTCTTCCGCCAGGAAGATATCGGCAAGTCCAAGGCTGACAAGGACGCCAGCCCGGAAAACGAAAACAGCAAAAAGTATCTGGATGAACTGCGCAAAAAGGCGCAGATCGCCTATCGTTGATCTACGATGACGATACCGTTTTCGCGACCGCTTGCGCTGAGCCAGGGCGACCCCGCCGGCATCGGGCCGGATATTACGCTGATGGCCTGGCTCCGGCGGCGCGAACTCGGGTTGCCGCCTTTCTTCCTGATCGGCGATCCCGATGTCTTGGCGTTGAGAGCCCGCCAGCTCAACCTTTCGGTTTCGATCCGCGAGACGGATAAAGCCGGCGAGGCTGCCGGCATATTTGCCGACGCGCTGCCGGTCATGACGGTGCCCGCCGGCATCGAGGTGGTGGCCGGCGAACCGCATGCGGCAACGGCGAAGGGCACGATCGCGGCAATCGAGAAAGCCGTGTCGCTTGTCATCGACGGCGAGGCACTCGCGGTCGTTACCAACCCAATCGCCAAATCCGTGCTCTACGAGGCCGGCTTCCGCTTTCCCGGCCATACTGAATTTCTCGCCGATCTCGCCGGCAGAGCGACCGGCAGCCCGGTGACGCCTGTCATGATGCTGTCGGGGCCGAAGCTTCGGGCTATTCCCGTCACCATCCACATTCCGGTCAGGGACGTGCCGCAGGCGCTGACCGGCGACCTGATCGTGGAAACCTGCCGGATCGCTCATGAAGACCTGAGACAGCGTTTCGGCATCGAGGCGCCGCGGCTCGCCGTTGCCGGCCTCAACCCACATGCGGGCGAAGGCGGGACGATAGGCAGGGAGGACGAGGATGTCATCCGCCCGGCGATCGAGCGCCTACGTGACGAGGGCATCGATGCGATCGGCCCCCTGCCCGCCGACACGATGTTCCATGACGAGGCGCGGGCGCGATACGATGTCGCCATCTGCATGTATCACGATCAGGCGCTGATCCCGGCCAAAGCGCTCGGTTTCGACGACAGCGTCAACGTCACGCTCGGCCTTCCTTTCGTACGCACCTCGCCCGATCACGGCACCGCTTTCGGCATTGCCGGCAAGGGTTTGGCGCGCGAGCAGAGCCTGGTTGCGGCGCTGAAGCTCGCCGCCCAACTCGGCCGTACAACGGAAAGCCGCCGCTGATGGCAGCACTTGATGGCCTGCCGCCGCTTCGCGACGTCATCCAGCGTCACGGCCTCGATGCCCGCAAGGCGCTCGGGCAGAACTTCCTGCTCGACCTCAACCTGACGCAGAAGATCGCCCGCACGGCGGGCGCGCTTGAAGAAGCGACCGTCTTCGAGGTCGGTCCCGGCCCGGGCGGACTGACGCGAGCAATCCTGGCGCTCGGCGCCAAAAAGGTTATCGCCGTCGAGCGGGATACACGCTGCCTGCCGGCGCTCGCCGAGATCGCCGATCATTATCCCGGCCGCCTGGAGGTGATCGAAGGCGATGCGCTGAAGACCGATTTCGAGGCCTTGGCGCCGGAAGGCCCGATCAAGATCATTGCCAACCTGCCCTACAATGTCGGCACGCAGCTTCTGGTCAACTGGCTGTTGCCGAAGGCCTGGCCGCCCTTCTGGCAGTCGCTGACGCTGATGTTTCAGAAGGAAGTCGGCGAGCGTATCGTCGCCTCGGAAGACGACGACCATTACGGCCGGCTCGGCGTGCTCTGCGGCTGGCGGACGCAAGCGCGCATGGCCTTCGACGTGCCGCCGCAAGCCTTCACGCCGCCGCCGAAGGTAACCTCGACGGTCGTGCATCTGATGCCCCGGGAAAACCCCATTCCCTGCGCCGTTGCCAATCTGGAAAGAGTGACGCAGGCGGCCTTCGGCCAGCGCCGCAAGATGCTGCGCCAGAGCCTCAAACCACTCGGCGGCGAGAGACTGCTCGTCAAGGCCGGGATTGATCCGGCCCGGCGGGCGGAGACCCTGTCGGTCGAGGAATTCTGCCTTCTGGCAAACAGTCTTTAGAGCGACGGCGTCTCTTCCAGCAGCTCGCGGACGAAATCGAACATCCCATGGCGGCGGTCGCGGCGCAGGCGTTCGGCCCTGACGATCGACTGGACGGCGTCGAAAGCGGCATTGAGGTCGTCGTTGACGATGACATAGTCATATTCGCGCCAGTGGGCGATCTCGGCGCGGCTGTTGGCCAGACGCGTCTGGATGACCTCCTCGGAATCCTCGGCGCGGCGGTGCAGCCGCGACTGCAGCTCGGTCATAGTCGGCGGCAGCACGAAGATCGAAACCACGTCGGCCGACATCTTCTCCTGCAACTGCTGGGCACCCTGCCAGTCGATGTCGAACAGCATGTCGCGGCCCTCGGCCATGGCTTGCTCCACAGGCTCGCGCGGCGTGCCGTAGAAATTGCCATGCACCTCCGCCGATTCGAGCAGCGCATCGCTGTCGCGCATCCGCTCGAACTCGCGCACACTCTTGAAGTGGTAATGCACATCCTCGACTTCGCTCGGGCGGCGCTGGCGCGTGGTGACGCTGACGGAGAGGCCGATTTGCCTGTCCTGCTCCAGCAGCGTGCGCGCGATGGTGGATTTGCCGGCGCCCGACGGCGACGAGATGACAAGCATCAAACCGCGGCGGGCGATCTGCACGGGCGAGGATTTCGCCGGTTTCATGTCTTACTCCAAATTCTGGACCTGCTCGCGGAACTGGTCGATCACGACTTTCAACTCGATGCCGGCGGCGGTGACCGCCGAGGCATTCGACTTCGAGCAGATGGTATTCGATTCGCGGTTAAATTCCTGTGCAAGGAAGTCCAGCCGGCGGCCGGCAGGGCCATCTTTCACCAAGAGATCGCGTGCTGCGGCAACGTGCGCCTTCAGACGATCGATTTCTTCGCGCAGATCCGCCTTGGTCGCCAGCAGTGCGGCTTCTGCATGCAGCCGGTCGCGGTCGAGCGCGGCCATGCCGTCCATCAGCAAGGCGACCTGCGCGGCAAGCCGCGCGGCGATCTCCTGCGGCGAGCGTGAAGGATCAGCCTCGATCGTGCGCGTCAGGCCTTCGATCGTCGTCGCATGGTCGAGGAGAATGCGGGTCAGCGCCGAGCCTTCCTGTTCGCGCATGGCCCGGAGATCGGCAAGTGCTGCCAACAGGCCGGCAGTGATATCGGCGTCACGGGCGGCGAGTGCTTCCTCGCCATCCTCGCCTTCGCGAAACTCCACGATGCCCCGTACCAGAAGCAGCGTATCGAGCTTCAGCGGCGCCGGATCGATCACGCCGTCCAATTGCTCGCGCATCGCAAGCACCGCTGAGAGCGCCTGCCTGTTCAGCACGGCCTCGAAGCGGTTCTCGTCGGCAGTGACGGACAGCGATGCCTGCAGGTTGCCGCGGCTGAAGCTTTCGCCGGCAATGCGGCGGACCTCCGCCTCCATGCGTTCGAGGCCGGGCGGCAGGCGCAGCCGCAGGTCGAGGCCCTTGCCGTTGACCGAGCGCAGTTCCCATGCCCAGCGCCAGCGGCCGCTCGTTCCCTCGCGCCGCGCAAAACCGGTCATGGACTGCAAAGCCATACGAGCCTCCAGAAGCTATCAATTGATCTTCTTTTTCTTCGGCGGCGCAACGGCAGCGCCGTCATCGGCGGGCTGCTCGTCAGGCTGGCCGTCGACTGC
Organism: Rhizobium ecuadorense; assembly: GCF_001187535.1. Classification (GTDB taxonomy): domain Bacteria; phylum Pseudomonadota; class Alphaproteobacteria; order Rhizobiales; family Rhizobiaceae; genus Rhizobium; species Rhizobium ecuadorense. Next base: position 121,837 of record NZ_LFIO01001107.1, on the reverse strand, counting down.
GATGTTCGGGTCCGAGCCCTTGTCGGCTTCGAGCTTGCGCCAGCGCTTGACGTTGGCATTGTGCTCCTCGAGCGTCGCCGCGAAAACATGGCCGCCGGTGCCGTCGGCGACGAAATAAAGGTCCTGGGTCTTCCAGGGATTGGCGACGGCCTCAAGCGCATCCTTGCCCGGATTGGCGATCGGCGTCGGCGGCAGCCCCTTGATGACATAGGTATTATAGGGCGTTTCCCGCTTCAGGTCCGACTGGTAGATCGGCCGGTCGGCCGGTTTGCCGTCGCCGCCGAAGAGGCCGTAGATGATCGTCGGGTCGGACTGCAGGCGCATGCCCTTGCCCAGCCGGTTCAGGAAAACCGAGGCGACATGGGCGCGTTCGTCGGCAACGCCGGTTTCCTTTTCGACGATCGAGGCGAGCGTCACGAATTCTTCCTTGGACCGCAGCGGCAGCGAGGAGTCGCGCTTGTCCCAGATCTGATCGACGATTTTCTGCTGTGCCGCCGCCATCTGCTGGATGATCTCCGAGCGCTTGGTGCCGCGCGAAAATTTGTAGGTATCCGGGCGCAGGCTGCCCTCTTCAGGCAGGGCGGCCGGCAGATCGCCTTCCAGCACCTGATCCTCCAGCATGCGGTTGAACATCTGGCGGACCGTCAGGCCCTCGGGGAAGGAAACTGAATAGAGAATGGATTTGCCCGATTTCAGAAGCTCCATGATATCGCTCATGGAGGCTCTGGCCTTGATCTCATATTCACCGGCCTTCAGACTCTCGCCGGCAGACAGATGCGTTGCCGTGAGATAGCGGAAGATCCGGGCATCGCTGATGATCGCATTGCGCTCGAGGTTCGTGGCAATTTCGGCGAGGCCAGCGCCATTGCGGATGATGAAATTGGTATTGGTCTGCAGCGGACCGGGATTCCGATAGGTCGAGGTGGCGTAGTAGAAGCCGATGACGGCGACGACGCAGACCAGCACCGCCATCGTCATGATGAAGTTCAGGAAAAGAACGACCTGGCCGCGGGCTTTCTTGGATCGCTTCGGCGGCTCCGGAACACGCTCCGGACGCAGGGCTTCGCTCGGCGACTTCGGGATGATCGGTCCCTTCTGCGCTTGCCGGCCGTTCTCGCCCTGCGGGGTATCGTTGCTCTGGTTCGTCGTATCGCTCACCGGCAATCCTCTAAAACTTGACCCTCACTTCGCTATTTCGCGAAGCAATGCGGCAAAAGCAGGTTCTGCCGCCGTTCAACGGCGCCGCCGCCGGTCGTTATGCGCCCGCACGCCCTGCTGCGCAATGCAGAGGAACGGCCGTCGCGGCGCAAGGGACATTCATTGCGCCGCGCGGGCTGTTATTGCGCGTAACGGCGCAGGACGAGCGACGCGTTCGTGCCGCCGAATCCGAACGAGTTGGACAGCGCCACATTGATTTCTCGCTCACGCGCCTTGTGCGGCACAAGATCGATCGCCGTCTCGCGTTCGGGATTGTCGAGATTGAGCGTCGGCGGCGCAATATTGTCGCGAATGGCAAGCGTGGTGAAGATCGCCTCGATCGCGCCGGCAGCACCAAGAAGGTGTCCGGTCGCCGACTTGGTCGAAGACATGGAGATCTTCGATGCCGCATTGCCGACCAGCCGCTCGACGGCGCCGAGTTCGATCGTATCGGCCATGGTCGAGGTGCCGTGGGCGTTGATATAGTCGATATCGGCCGGCGTCAGGCCGGCGCGCTTCAGCGCCATCGCCATGCAGCGGCCGGCGCCCTCGCCGTCTTCGGACGGCGCGGTGATGTGATAGGCATCGCCCGACAGGCCGTAGCCGACGATTTCGGCATAGATCCTGGCGCCGCGCGCCTGGGCGTGTTCCAGTTCCTCGAGCACGACGATGCCGGCGCCCTCGCCCATGACGAAGCCGTCGCGGTCGCGGTCATAAGGGCGCGAGGCCTTCTGCGGATCGTCATTGTGCTGGGTCGACAGCGCCTTGCAGGCGGCAAAGCCAGCGAGCGAAATGCGGCTGACCGGGGATTCCGTGCCGCCGGCGACCATGACGTCGGCGTCACCCAGCGCGATCAGCCGCGCGGCATCGCCGATCGCATGCGCGCCCGTCGAGCAGGCGGTGACGACCGAATGGTTGGGGCCGCGCAGCTTGTGGCGGATCGAGACCTGGCCGGAGACGAGGTTGATCAGGCGGCCGGGGATGAAGAAGGGGGAGATGCGGCGCGGGCCCTTGTCGCGCAGGGTGTAGCCCGCCTCGACAATGCCTTCGATGCCGCCGATGCCGGAGCCGATCAGCACGCCGGTGGCGATCTGGTCCTCATCGGTCTCGGGATGCCAGCCGGCATCGGCAAGCGCCATGTCGGCGGCGGCCATGCCGTAGATGATGAAGGGATCGACCTTGCGCTGCTCTTTCGGCTCCATCCACTGATCGACATTGAAGGTGCCGTCGGTGCCGTCGCCGATGGGAATACGGCAGGCGATCTTGGCGGAAAGGTCGTCGACCTCGAATTCGGTGACGAGGCGGGCGCCGTTCTGGCCGGCAAGCAGCCGCGACCACGTCACCTCGGTTCCGCATCCCAAGGGTGACACCATGCCGGTACCGGTTATGACGACACGTCTCATCGCGTGCTTCCCCCCGTCTCTTATGTTCTATGGAGAAATAGGCCGAAAAGAAAAGGGCGGACTCCAGGCCCGCCCTTTCTCAAACTTACAGGATCAGGCCTGGGCCTTCTCGATAAACTTCACGGCATCGCCGACCGTCAGGATCGAGTCGGCGGCGTCGTCGGGAATTTCAACGCCGAATTCTTCTTCGAATGCCATGACAAGTTCGACCGTGTCGAGCGAGTCGGCGCCCAGATCGTCGATAAAGCTGGCGCTCTCGACGACCTTGTCGGCATCGACGCCAAGATGATCAATAACAATTTTCTTTACGCGTTCTGCGATATCGCTCATGTCGGTTTCCTCGACCTTATGTCCTGATCGGAATGCCGTTGCGGCACCCCTACCCTGTTTCAGCCTGCGATGTTTTCAGACATCCTCGGCAAACTCGTTTACCCGGCTTCAGAGATGTCCCAGGCTTGCAAAAAGCTCGCCGGTCCGTCTGCTTTCTCGGGACGACTGTTGACAGTCATGGCCCGCTTAACATGCTTTAGGTCCGCCGCAAAGCGAGAAAATCAACGGTTCGTGATTGCTCAACATGCTATTGGCGGAATTACTCCCATGCCGGCGGTTTGTCGTTTCAGATCATCGCCATGCCGCCGTTTACGTGCAGCGTCTGGCCCGTCATATAGGCAGCCTCGGAGGACGCAAGATAAGCGACCGCCGAAGCAACCTCGCCGCCCGTGCCCATGCGCTTCATCGGGATCGCTCCCATGATCGCTTCCTTCTGCTTGTCGTTCAGCTTGCCGGTCATGGCGCTTTCGATGAAGCCGGGCGCCACGCAGTTGACCGTCACGTTGCGGGTGGCGATTTCCTGGGCCAGCGACTTGGTGAAGCCGATCATGCCTGCCTTGGAGGCGCAGTAATTGGCCTGGCCCGGATTGCCGGTGACGCCGACGACGGAGGTGATGTTGATGATGCGGCCATAGCGGCGGCGCATCATCGGATGCGTCAATTCGCGCGTCAGGCGGAAGGTCGAGGTCAGGTTCACTTCGAGAACGGCGTCCCAATCTTCGTCGCTCATGCGCACGAAGAGGCCATCCTTGGTGATGCCGGCATTGTTGACGAGGATATCGACGCCTTCGAGTTCGGCTTCGGCCTTCTGGCCGAGAGCCTTGACTTCATCGCGGTCGGAGAGGTTTGCCGGAAAGATCTTGACGCGCTCGCCAAGATCGGCCGCCAGCGCTTCCAGCTTCTCAACGCGCGTGCCGTGCAGGCCGACGATGGCGCCCTGCTTATGCAGAAGGCGAGCGATTTCCTCGCCGATACCGCCCGATGCGCCGGTGACGAGAGCCTTGCGGCCGGAAAGATCGAACATGGAAACGTTCCTTATATCTCTGGAAATCTCTGGAAATACCAATCAGGCCATGAGGGCGGCAACAGTCGCGTCGATATCGGCCGGGCCGTTGACGGAGATGCCGTTAATCGTCTTGTCGATGCGCCGCGCAAGGCCGGTGAGCACCTTGCCGGAACCGAGTTCATAAAGCGTCGTGACGCCATTGCCGGCGAACCATTCCACGGTCTCGCGCCAGCGGACCTGACCGGTCACCTGCTCGACCAGCAGGCTGGCGATCTCGCCGGCATCCGTCACCGGGGCGGCGCGGACATTGGCGATCAGAGGCACGACCGGATCGGATTTGGCAACCGTTGCCAGCGCTGCACGCATGGCCTCGGCGGCAGGCGCCATCAGCTTGGAATGGAAGGGAGCGGAAACCGGCAGCAGGATGGCGCGCTTGGCGCCCCTGTCGGTCGCCAGGCCGGCGGCCTTTTCGACGGCCGCCTTCTCGCCCGAGATGACGATTTGGCCGCCGCCATTGTCGTTGGCGATCTGGCAGGCGCCGGTCGCAGCAGCCTCTTCGCAGACGGCGACGACGTCGGCATGTTCGAGGCCGATGATCGCGGCCATGGCGCCGATGCCGACGGGGACGGCCGCCTGCATGGCGTTGCCGCGAATGCGCAGCAGCCGGGCCGTGTCAGCGAGCGAAAAGGTGCCGGCGGCGCAAAGGGCCGAATATTCGCCGAGCGAGTGGCCGGCGACATAGGCGACCTTGGACTTCAGATCCAGCCCCTTGGCCTCAAGAATGCGGACGACGGCGATCGAGACGGCCATCAGCGCCGGCTGGGCGTTCGCCGTCAGGGTCAACGTATCCTCGGGACCGTTGAACATGACGTCCGAAAGCTTTTCACCGAGCGCCTCATCGACCTCGTCGAAAACGGCGCGGGCTTCGGCGAAATTCTCGGCGAGTTCCTTGCCCATGCCGACGGCCTGACTGCCCTGACCGGGAAAAGTGAAAGCAATGGTCATTTTCATGTCCCTGATTGCGCCCCTCGAGGCTGTTTTGCCTCCAATTGACATTCTTTCCGGCAGAGTCAAGTGGCGGCTCATTCTCCGCAAAGCCTTTCGCACCGGCACAAAAGCGAGGTTTTTGCTCTTGCGCTCGGCCAAATCCGGCCTAGATTTGCCCGGTCCTCCCCAAGGCTTCAGCTCTCTCCCAAGGTTTTCTCATGAAGTACAATTCACTCGGCCGCACCGGCATTTCCGTTTCAGAAATCTGCCTTGGCACCATGACCTGGGGTTCGCAGAACAGCGAAACCGACGCCCATGCACAGATGGATTACGCCGTCGATAAGGGCGTCAATTTCTTCGATACCGCCGAACTCTACCCGACCACCCCGGTTTCGCCGGAAACACAGGGCTGGACCGAAGACTATATCGGCACCTGGTTCGAAAAGACCGGCAAGCGCGGCGATATCGTACTCGCCACCAAGGTCGCAGGCCGCGGCCGCGACTATATACGCGGCGGCGAAGGCGCCGACGCAAAGAATATCCGGCTGGCGCTCGAGGCCAGCCTGACGCGGCTGAAAACGGATTATATCGACCTCTACCAGATCCACTGGCCGAACCGCGGCCATTTCCATTTCCGCCAGAACTGGAGCTACAATCCCTTCAACCAGGACCGCGACAAGGCCGTCGCCAATATGCTCGACATCCTGGAAACGCTCGGCGCACTGGTGAAGGAAGGCAAGATCCGGGCGATCGGCCTTTCCAACGAAACCACCTGGGGCATCCAGAAATACCTGACGCTGTCAGAGCAGAAGAGCCTGCCGCGCGTTGCCAGCGTCCAGAACGAATACAATCTGCTCTACCGCCATTTTGACCTCGATCTCGCCGAGCTTTCGCATCACGAGGATGTCGGGCTGCTCGCCTATTCGCCGCTCGCCGGCGGCATCCTCACGGGAAAATATGTCGGTGGCGCCAGGCCGAAGGGGTCGCGCGGCTCGATCAACCACGATATCGGCGGCCGCCTGCAGCCGCTGCAGGAGCCGGCGACCAAAGCCTATCTGGAGATCGCGGCCAGATATGGTCTCGACCCTGCGGCCATGGCGCTCGCGTTCTGCCTGTCCAGGCCCTTCATGGCCTCGACCATCATCGGCGCAACCTCGATGGAGCAGCTGAAAGTCGATATCGGCGCGGCCGACCTGACGCTTTCGGACGAGGTGCTGGCGGAGATCGCGAAGGTGCACCGGCAGTATCCGCTGACGCTGTAAAAATCACTCTACTCTCCTTGACCGTGCAATGCCGGATGTTACGCTTCGGCTCGGCAAGAGGGAATGGAATGTCGATTATTGGTAAGGGGATAGGAGCCGTCGTTCTAGCGATCGCCGGCTCCGCTTTGGCGGTGGATCCGACGGGAACCACGTCCGGCGTTGCGACCAAAGCTTTGGGGATCGCTGCCGGGCTTGCCGGTGATATCGCCGGCAACGAAGCTCACGCTGCCTACACCGCTTTTGGTGACCGTTACGCGGCCGCACTCTTCAAGCGCCATCCAGAGATTGACCGCAATCACCATATTATGGCGCTGCGACTTTCGCACCTCGACGCGACGGAAACGATCCTTGCACGTTTCGACGAAGCACGCAGCAACGATTTCAACGATATGCGGCAGGTCGAGGCTGAGCGCGTCTCAGCGTTGCTATGGTCCTATCTGAAGGACGCGAGGAAGTTCAACAGCGACGGTGCGGCATCCGCGGAAGAAAATAACATTCTCAGCATCCTGCCCACAGCCTATGAAACCGCTCTCGCCGCTCGAAGCGATGCTGCGCCTGATGCGACCACTGTCCGCAAAGAACTGGAAGATAACGTGCTCAGGGAATTGTCCGTCGAGATCGGCGACACCTTACCCGCCCTATTAATGGCCGCTTTCCACGGTGGTGCGAACGGAAATGACGGCTGGCACGATCTTTTCGTCCGGGCAGCCTCGGGAAGACTAAAGGACAACGAGGCATTCAAGGCGATATGGAATGCGGAGCAACTGGCGCGGATCGGCGCCATTCTGGATTTTGTCGATAAGAAGATAGGCCGGGTCCTCGACGGACAAACTACAGCAGAAAGAGAGGCCGAACGACGCCACAATGAGCAGATGGAGATGCAGACGCGGATTCTTGATTTCGTGTCAGAGGAAAAGGGCATCCCTGTAAAAGAATTGGAACCTGTTCTCGCGCGGTTGATCGGTCATTCCGATGTACCCCGGGACAAAATCGCCCGGGTGCTCGCCGATGCAGTGGATGACCTTCTTGCCCGCTCCCGGACACTGGCGACCATTCACAATGATCATCCCGAAATCGATCGCGCCATTAACGCCGCACGCAAGAAGCTGGAAACCCTGGATATCGAAGGTGCACTCGCAACCGTGCGCGAAGCGCAGAGGAAACAAGCCTTGCAACGGCGCGATCAGGACAAGGAAGATGCGAGACTTTTCCTCGAAGAAGCAGATATCCTTATGCCTCTTTACGATCACGAGGGCGTAGTTGTGGCTTTACAACAAGCGCTGATGCTCGATCCCGACCCAATATGGCGATGGGATCAGCTTGGCGACGAACTGCGAAAAACGGGCCAGCGTTTGAACGCAGTTGCTGCATTTGAAGCGGGCTTGGAGGCTGCGTTTAGAGTAGGAGACGAACGTGCAATTGGTGTTTTGCACGAGAGGATCGGCGACATGTGCCGGGCCGAAGGCGATGCCAAAGGGGCTCTTCAAGCCTACCGGAACGGTCTCAATATCGCAAAGGCACTTGCCGAGCGCGATCCCGGCAACACAGAATGGCAGCGAGATCTCTCCATTTGTTATGACAATATTGGCAACATCCGCCGGGCAGAGGGCAACGCCAAGGGCGCTCTTCAAGCCTATCGGAACGCTCTCGATATCGCAAAGGCACTTGCCGAACGCGACCCCGGCAATGCCCAATGGCAGCGAGATCTTTCTGTCAGCTATGACAAGATCGGCGACATCCGTCGGACCGAAGGCGACGCCGAGGGCGCTCTGCAAGCCTATCAGGACAGCCTCAACATTCGAAAAACACTTTCCGAACGCGATCCTGGCAATGCCCAATGGCAGCGGGATCTTTCCATCAGCTACAACAAGATCGGCAACATTCGTCAGGCCGAAGGTAACGCCCAGGGCGCTCTGCAGGCCTATCAGGACAGCCTCGACATTCGAATAACACTTGCCGAACACGATCCCGGCAATGCCGAATGGCAGCGCGATCTTTCTACCAGCTATGACAATATCGGCGGCATGCGTCGGGCCGAAGGCGACGCCAAGGGCGCTCTTCAGGCCTATCAGGACAGCATCGATATCGCAAAGGCGCTTACCGAACGCGATCCCGGTAATGCCGAATGGCAGCACGACCTTTCCATCAGCTATGACAGGATCGGCGACATGCATCGGGCCGAAGGCGACGCCAAGGGCGCTCTTCAGGCCTATCAGGACAGCATCGACATTCGAAAAACGCTTATCGAGCGCGATCCCGACAATGTCGAATGGCAGCGCGGTATGATCACGAGCTTGGTGAAGTTAGCTGAATGCGAACCGGCGAATGCATCGACGCACTATGCAATGGCATTGAAAATCGCGCTGACTCTGAGCACCTCGGGCAAGCTTGCACCGACCGAGGCCTGGATTCCGGATGATTTGGCCCAACGATTAGAGGCAACCCACACAAGCAGCTAGGCATCTCTTGCAAATTTCCCGTCCAACCCTTGCCTTCCCGCGAAAAATCCGTATAAGCCGCCCTGTTCGTTAACCCGGTCTTCTGGCTGGTGGCTGAACGGAGGGCCGGTTTGCATTTTGCAAATCGTTCGGAGCGCAAGCGTTCCAGCCTCCCGTGTCTCCGCTCTCGACCGTCTCGGAAACGCTTTCTTGCCTGGGTCCGCCCAATCAGGAGCAGTCGTTGAGGCTTAGCCGCCGAATATCGGGTTGAACCAAACGCAAGAAAGGCAAAGCTGTCATGGCTCTTTATGAACATGTATTCCTTGCCCGGCAGGATATTTCCGCTCAGCAGGTCGATGCCCTCGTAGAACAGTACAAGGGTGTGATCGAAGCTAACGGCGGTAAAGTCGGGCGTATCGAGAACTGGGGCCTCAAGTCCCTCACCTACCGCATCAAGAAGAACCGCAAGGCGCACTACGCCCTGATGGACATCGATGCACCGGCTGCTGCCGTCCAGGAAATGGAACGTCAGATGCGCATCAGCGAAGACGTTCTTCGCTACATGACGATTGCCGTCGAGAAGCATGAAGAAGGTCCGTCTGCCATGATGCAGAAGCGCGACCGTGACGACCGTCCGCGCGAAGGCGGCCGTGGCCCGCGTGAAGGCGGCTTCGGCGATCGTGACCGCGGCCCGCGTCCGCCGCGTGAAGGTGGCTTCGGCGACCGTGAAGACCGTCCGCGCCGTCCGCGCGAAGACCGCGTATAAGGGAGATCTGAGATATGTCTGAAACTTCCTCCGCTCCGGTCCGCCGCCCGTTCCATCGCCGTCGCAAGACCTGCCCGTTCTCCGGCGCCAACGCGCCGCGGATCGACTACAAGGACGTACGTCTGCTGCAGCGCTACATTTCCGAGCGCGGCAAGATCGTTCCGTCGCGCATCACGGCCGTTTCCCAGAAGAAGCAGCGCGAACTCGCCCAGGCGATCAAGCGCGCCCGTTTCCTCGGCCTGCTGCCCTACGTCGTAGCCTGATAGAATATGTGACCCCCGGATTGCTGATCCGGGGGTTGCCTCCCTTCCGCGATGGGCGCGGATCGGAACTCTAAAAACCCATGTTGAGACGTTTCTGAATTCGATTCAGCAACATCCTCTAACTGCTTGATGAAGCAGGACAGCGACCTTGAACCGACCGAATCTTAAAACGCTGCTGATCGGCGCACTCGCCGGATTGACCGCCTTCCTGCTGATGCTGGGCGCGAGCATGCAGCCGTCGTTTTTCAGCGCGCTGCTCTATACGGCCTCGGCGCTGCCGATTCTGATCGTCGGGCTCGGCTGGGGCAATGCCGCGGCAATCGCCGCCGTCGTCACGGCAGCGGCGCTCGGCGCGGCTATCATTTCCCCCTCTTTCGCGCTGATCATGACGCTGGTGACGCTCTTGCCGGCCGGCTGGCTCAGCCATCTCGCCAATCTGGCGCGGCCCGCTTCCGAACTCGGCGGCCCGGATCATCTGCTTGCCTGGTATCCGCTCTCCGATATCCTGCTGCATCTCTGCGGCCTGGTGACGCTCGCCGTCATCGTCATCGGCGTGATGATCGGCTATGGGCCTGCGATCACCGACCAGATCGTCGATCTGCTGATCGCCTCGGTCAAGGAACAGCAGCCGGAATTCATGCCTGATCCGGCGGCGACGGCGCAGACCAAATCGCTGATCGTGCTGATGCTGCCGGCCGTGCAGGGCGGCATGTGGGTCTCTATGCTGTTTGCCGCCTATTATTTTGCCGTGCGCATCGTCGCAGCCTCCGGCCGCGGCCTTCGCCCGCGCGAGGACATTCCCTCGTCGCTGCGCATGAACCGCAATTCGATCTTCATCTTCCTCGCCGGACTTGCCGCCTGCTTCTTCGGCGGCGTGCCGGCGCTGGTCGGCGCGACGGTGATCGGCACTTTCGGCGCCGGCTTCATGCTTTCCGGTTTCGCCTCGCTGCATTTCCGCACGCGCGGCAAGGACTGGCGCCTACCGGCCCTCATCCTCAGCTACCTGGCCTCGATGCTCATGCTGCTGCCAGCTTTCCTCATCCTCGTTCTCGGTCTCAGCGATACGCGCAAGGCGATCGCGCTGACCCCGACGAAAGATGCTGATGCCCCCAAACAATCCGACACGAAAATCTGAGACACAGAAAGGTAAAAGAAAATGGAAGTCATCCTTCTCGAACGCATCTCCAAGCTCGGCCAGATGGGCGAAACCGTAAAGGTTCGCGACGGCTTTGCCCGCAACTACCTGCTGCCGCTCGGCAAGGCGCTGCGCGCCAACGCCGCCAACAAGACCCGCTTCGAAGCCGAGCGCGCGACGCTCGAAGCCCGCAACCTCGAGCGCAAGTCGGAAGCCCAGAAGGTCGCCGACGTTCTCGACGGCAAGTCGTTCATCGTCGTGCGCTCCGCCGGCGAAACCGGCCAGCTCTACGGCTCGGTCGCGGCCCGTGACGTCGTCGAAATTCTCGCCGCCGAAGGCTTCAACATCGGCCGCAACCAGGTTCACCTCAACACGCCGATCAAGGCGATCGGCCTGCACAAGGTCGAGCTGCAGCTGCATGCCGAAGTCGAAATCCACGTCGAGCTGAACGTTGCCCGTTCCGCCGAAGAGGCAGAGCGCCAGGCCAAGGGTGAAGAACTCACCTCGGTCGACGCCATCTACGGTGTCGACGAAGACGCCCTGCGTCCTGAAGATTTCTTCGATCCGGAAGCCGACGGCGTCGACGAAGACGAAGCATAATATCGCCGGAGCCATCCGCGTGAGGAAAGCCCGGCCTTAGCGCCGGGCTTTTTCGTTGGGGATGGTCGGGATGTTTTTGCTGCGTGCCTTATGGCATCGCGCTAAAATAGCATTCTCCGAAACGGATGGGCTGAGTCGGCGCCATGCCGTGTCGTGCGGGTGACACTGCCAGTATTTCTCCTGTGTGTCGTCCAGGACTGTGGAGAAGTCGAACAACGTGCACAGCGTTCAGGATTTCAGCGAAGCGGGCGCCTGCTCCTTTCGCAGCCTCTTGATTTTCGCGTCCGGAATTGCAAATCCGGAGCTGGAAAAAGACAGAACGGATGATGATGAACGACGCCGCTCGAAAGATTGCAGCTGTTGCTCCCTCGGAGCAGCATTATCGCGAAGCACCCAACAATATCGAAGCCGAGCAGGCGCTTCTGGGTGCCATCCTGATGAACAACGACGCCTATTACCGGGTATCGGACTTCCTGAAGCCGATCCATCTCTATGAACCGCTGCACCGGAAGATCTTCGAAGTTGCCGGCGATATCATCCGCATGGGCAAGATCGCCAACCCGGTGACGATCAAAACCTTCCTGAAGGCCGACGAGAAGGTCGGCGACATGACGGTTTCGCAATATCTGGCGAGCCTCGTCAGCAATGCCGTCACCGTCATCAATGCCGAGGACTACGGCCGGGCGATCTACGACCTGGCGCTGCGCCGGGCGCTGATCACCATCGGCGAGGATGTCGTCAACATCGCCTATGACGCGCCGCTCGACATGCCGCCGCAGTCGCAGATCGAGGATACCGAACGCCGCCTATTCGAGCTGGCGGAAAACGGCCGCTACGACGGCGGCTTCCAGGCCTTCAACGATGCGGTGGCGCTGGCGATCGACATGGCGGCCGTCGCCAAGGAGCGTGACGGCGGCCTTTCCGGCATTTCCACCGGCATCCATTCGCTGGATTCCAAGATGGGCGGCCTGCAGCGTTCGGACTTGATCGTCCTTGCCGGACGCCCCGGCATGGGCAAGACCTCGCTTGCCACAAATATCGCCTACAATATCGCCGCCGCCTACGAAGGCGAAGTCCAGTCGGACGGCAGCATGAAGGCGAAGAATGGCGGCGTCGTCGGCTTCTATTCGCTCGAAATGTCGTCGGAACAGCTTGCCACCCGTATCATCTCCGAGCAGACGGAAGTCTCCTCCTCGAAGATCCGCCGCGGCGACATCAACGATGCCGATTTCGAAAAGCTCGTCGCCTGCTCGATGATGATGCAGAAGGTGCCGCTCTACATCGACCAGACCGGCGGTATCTCGATCGCCCAGCTTTCGGCGCGCGCACGCCGTCTCAAGCGTCAGCGCGGCCTCGACGTGCTGGTGGTCGACTACATCCAGCTGATGACCGGCTCGGGAAAATCCAGCGACAACCGCGTGCAGGAAATCACCCAGATCACCACCGGCCTGAAGGCACTGGGCAAGGAACTCAACGTTCCGATCATCGCTCTGTCGCAGCTCTCGCGCCAGGTCGAAAGCCGCGACGACAAGCGGCCGCAGCTTTCCGACCTTCGCGAATCTGGCTCGATCGAGCAGGACGCCGACGTCGTGCTCTTCGTGTTCCGCGAGGAATATTACGTCAAGAACCAGGAGCCGCGCGACATCAACGATCCGAAATATCCGGAATGGGAAGCGCTGTTCGACAAGGTGAAGGGCACGGCCGATGTCATCATCGCCAAGCAGCGTCACGGGCCGACAGGCACGGTGAAGCTCGCCTTCCAGTCGGAATTCACCCGCTTTGCCGATCTCGCCGATCCTTCCTTCACTCACTACGAGGAACATTGACGCGGTTTCCCGCATCAATTCCTTAGAGGCCGACAGCCCGTAGCAGCGCAACCGTTATGACACCAATGGCGACGCTTACCAGCATCGGCAGACGGCGCGCGGCGATTGCCGTTGCCGCGCAGGCCAGGCTCTCCACCCAGCCCGCCGCAAAGGCGGTCGGGGCGATGACCGCCATCAGCACGGCCGGCGGAATGGCCTCGATCGCCGTTCTCCGCCGCTCATTCATCTCGACATGACGGATCAACAGGAGGCCGCTGACGCGGGTGAGCACAGTTGAGGCGGCCATGGCGAGGATGGCGATCATGATGTTGAGATCGAGGGTCATGCCGCCTGCTCCCGCGCCCTGCCCTGCCATAAGGCCGTTGCCAGCCCGGCCAGAGCGCCGGCGGCGATATACCAGACCCCCGGCACGAAATGGTGGACCGCAACGGATGCGGCACCACTTGCCGCAAGGACGGCGCCGGTTTCAGGCCCCTTCCAGAAACCCATAACGAGCACGATGAAGACCGCCGGAAAAGCGAAGTCGAGGCCGATGACCGCCGGATTGCCGAGAAAGGCGCCGAGCAGTGCGCCTGTCAGCGAAGAGCCGACCCAGGTGAGGTAGAAGGGCGTGACGATGCCGGCATACCAAGCCGGTGTCAGCCGCGTGGCTCCAGCGCGGAATTCCGCCATGGCCCATAGCTCGTCTGCGAGGAAGAGCATGGCGATATACCGTTTGACGCCGGAGAAGGACTGCATCTTCGTGCCGATCGACGCGCTCATCAGCACGTGGCGGATATTGACCAGCAGAGCTGCAAAGCCGACGCCGATCCAGCTTGCCGGATGGGTCCAGATGTCCATGGCGACGAATTGCGAACCGCCCGCAAAGACAAGCGCGCTCATCAGCGTCGTTTCCAGCGGGGAAAGCCCCTTGGTGGCCGCGACCGCGCCGAACACCAGGCCGATCGGCAACACGGCGACAACAAGCGGAAAAATGGCGCGCATTCCGGCAAGAAATTCGCCGGATGGCCGGCTGTGCTGCAACATGGGACCCTCCCGATTAAGATCGCGGAGGATTAGCCCAGCCCGCCATGGCCGTATTGAACGAAAGTGATCAGCCGGTGCGGAATTGGCCGGGGGTTACGCCCGTGCGTGCCTTGAAGTGCCTGGTGAAATGCGCCTGATCGGCAAAACCGCATTCGAGCGCAATATCGGCCGGCATAAGCCCCTGCCGCAGCAGTCGGCGGGCCACCTGAACACGCCGATCCGTCAGAAAAGCGTGCGGGGTGATGTGATATTCCTTGCGGAAGGCACGGATGAGGTGCGCGCGGCTCAAACCCGCCACTCCGGCCAGTTCCTCGAGGCCAACATCGCTGTCGAAGTTCTCGATGAGGTATTCGCGGGCGCGGGCCACCGCGCTTCGTTCCTGCGTATCGACAGGAACGATGATTGCGCTGCCGTGACGCGCAAAGATCGCTGCCAGCACGGAAAACATTCCCTCATCGGATTCCAGCGCGCCCGCCCCGCTCTCAAGCGTTCGATGGGCGGCGTGAAAGGCATTGGCGAGCTGTGGATCGCGTGGAAGCCCGCCGGAGAAAGAGGGCGTCGCATGGAAGGCCTTGCAGGTGACATCCTCCAGAATATCGACAAACAGTTTCATATCGGGATAGATCATCCGGTAGCGGTAGCCCTCGCCGCCCGGAGCGCCGTCATGGATGACACCGGGATCGATGAGATAAAGGTCGCCCGGGCCGGTTTCCTCCCGCCTGCCGCTGAGAGTGGCGATCTGGCTGCCGCTTTCTATCGCGCCGATGCTGAACGTGTCATGGGCATGCGGCGCATATTCATGCGTCAGGAAGGTGGCGCTCAAACACTCCATGCCGTGGAAGCGGCTATCCCGCCAGAAGCGGGCCGATTCCACGTTCGCAAGCGGCATGGCCTCCGCCGCCTCTTTTTGCGATACGTTCTGCATCCACCAAGATTATCGCGGAAGCCTGCACGCGTCTTGAACAAAAGTGATCCTACGACAGGCAAAGGGTGGTATGTGACCGCCTGTGCTTTCCCTTGGCCACAATGCTCTCTAGACTGGCCTAGGCGATTTCCTTCCATTAGTTCACGGCGATTCATGACAGATTTTCCCATCCCCTTTGAAGATGACGATCTTTTTGCTTCCGCCGGCCTGCGGCTGACCGTCGATCTGACTGCGCTGACGGAGAACTGGCGCGACATGGCGCGCCGCTCCGGTGGCGCGCGCGCCGCAGCCGTCGTCAAGGCGGATGCCTACGGCATGGGCATCGAGGATGCCGGTGAAGCGCTCTATATGGCGGGCGCCCGGGATTTCTTCGTTGCCACAGTCGATGAGGGCGTCACGCTTCGGCTTTATGCGCCCGAGGCGCGCATCTTCGTGCTCTCGGGCATATGGCCGGGCGCCGAGCGGCGCTTCTTCGAAAACGATCTGGTGCCGGTGATTTCCTCAGACGAGCAGCTCGCCTTCTGGATGGCGGTGCTTGCCGATTACGGCGATTACCCCTGCGCACTGCATGTCGATACCGGCTTCAACCGGCTCGGACTGCACATGGACGATGCGATTGCGCTCGCCGACGACGTTTCGCGGCCGGCGAGCTTTGCGCCGGTGCTGGTCATGAGCCACCTCGCCTGCGGCGACGAGCCCAGTCACGCGATGAACCGGCGGCAGCTCGAATCATTCCACAGGGTTAGCGCCGCTTATGAAGGCATCGATTCAAGCCTTGCCGCCTCGGCCGGCATTTTCCTCGGCGAGGATTATCACTTCGACCTGACCCGTCCCGGCATCGCGCTTTACGGCGGCGAAGCGGTCTGCGGCCTCGCCAATCCGATGCGGCCGGTGGCGACTGCGGAAGCGCGCATCATCCAGGTGCGCAGCGTCGAGGCCGGCGAGACCGTCAGCTATGGGCGGGCGCTGCAGCTTGGCCGCAAAAGCCGGCTGGCGATCGCTTCGGCCGGGTATGCCGACGGCTACATGCGCGGCCTGTCTAGCGGCGGCGTGCCGCTGCGCCAGGCGGTGCCGCAGGGCGGGCAAGGCTTCATCGCCGGGCACAGAGTGCCGGTTGCCGGCCGGATCACCATGGATCTGACGATCTTCGACATCACCGACCTGCCCGACAACGCCGTGCGCGCCGGCGATTATGTCGAGCTGTTCGGAAAGAACATGGCCCTTGATGACGTGGCGCGGGCGGCGGGCACGATCGGATACGAGATCCTGACCAGCATGGGGCTGCGGCACGAACGGCGCTATGTCGCCGACGAGGAATAGCTTCCCCGTCAGCGGCTGCTGAGCGCCAGCCGGACACCGAGCGCCAGAAAGAGCGCGCCGAGGCCGCGATCGAGCCATAGCCCGATTTTTTGATTATGCCTGAGCGCATCGGCAAGTCGTCCTCCGAGAAGGACGAGCGGCGGCTCGATAAAGGCGGCGACAACGATGATCAATCCGCCATGCAGCATGAGTTGAGCCCATGCCGGGCCTGCCCCATCGACGACGAATTGCGGCAGGAATGCCAGGAAGAAAATCGCCACCTTCGGATTGAGCAGCGACACCAGAATTCCCTGCCGGTAGATCTTCGACGCCGGCAACCTTTCACCGGCAGCCTTTATCAGGCCATTGCCGCCGCCGGCGCGCAGAGCCTGGATGCCCAGCCAGACGAGATAGGCGGCGCCGACCCATTTGACCGCGGAGAAGGCGACGGAAGAAGCGGCGAGCACGGCGGAAAGGCCGAGCGCTGCCATCAGAACATGCAGGCAGGCGCCGGACCAGACGCCGAACAGCGCGGAAAAACCGGCGCGTTTTCCGCCTCTCATCGTGTGACCGAGGATGAAGGCGATGTCGGGGCCTGGTGACAGGTTGAGCAGGACCGCCGCCGAGAGAAATGCAAACCAGTGCGCAAGCGAATAATCGAACATCTTCCACCGTTCAGGATGAGCAGAGCCAAAGCATAGGCACGGGAGGCGCTGATGGGAAAATCATTAGTTTTGATCCGTCGCGATAGCCATTATCTCAGGCACGACAATGATTCGATGAAGCGCACGTCTGCTTCACTCGAGACCCCGGACTGAAAGAGTATTTGATGGCCAAGGCCAGAACACAATTCATCTGCCAGAGCTGCGGCACGGTTCATAGCCGCTGGGCGGGCAAATGCGAGAACTGCGGCGAGTGGAACACCATCGTCGAAGAAGACCCGATGGGCGGGATCGGCTCCGGCCCCGGCAAGACGCCGAAGAAGGGCCGGCCGGTGGCGCTGACGGCGCTGTCGGGCGAGATCGAGGAGGCGCCGCGCATCCATACCGCCATGTCGGAGCTCGACCGGGCGCTCGGCGGCGGCTTCGTGCGCGGGTCGGCAGTGCTGATCGGCGGCGATCCCGGTATCGGCAAATCGACGCTGCTGATGCAGGCCGCCGCCGCCCTTGCGCGGCGCGGCCACAAGATCATCTACGTGTCCGGCGAAGAAGCCGTGGCGCAGGTCCGGCTGCGGGCACAGCGTCTCGCAGCCGCCGATACCGATGTGATGCTGGCGGCCGAAACCAATGTCGAGGATATTCTGGCGACGCTTGCCGAGGGCAAGCGGCCGGACCTCGTCATCATCGATTCCATCCAGACGCTGTGGAGCGAACTTGCCGAATCCGCGCCGGGAACGGTGACGCAGGTGCGCACCGGCGTGCAGGCGATGATCCGTTTCGCCAAGCAGACCGGCGCCGCGATGGTGCTGGTCGGGCATGTGACCAAGGACGGGCAGATCGCCGGCCCGCGCGTCGTCGAACACATGGTCGACGCCGTGCTCTATTTCGAGGGCGATCGCGGCCATCACTACCGCATCCTGCGCACGGTCAAGAACCGCTTCGGCCCGACCGACGAGATCGGCGTTTTCGAAATGTCGGACAGAGGACTGCGCGAGGTCGCCAACCCCTCCGAACTCTTCCTCGGCGAGCGTAACGAAAAATCGCCGGGTGCAGCGGTCTTTGCCGGCATGGAGGGCACGCGCCCGGTGCTGGTCGAAGTCCAGGCGCTGGTGGCCCCGACCTCGCTCGGCACGCCCAGGCGCGCCGTGGTCGGCTGGGATTCGGCCCGGCTGTCGATGATCCTGGCGGTGCTCGAAGCCCATTGCGGCGTCAGGCTCGGCCAGCACGACGTCTATCTCAACGTCGCCGGCGGTTACCGCATCTCGGAACCGGCCGCCGATCTCGCCGTCGCCTCGGCGCTCGTTTCCTCGCTTGCCGGTATTGCCCTTCCTGCCGATTGCGTCTATTTCGGCGAAGTCAGCCTGTCGGGCGCCATCCGGCCGGTTGCGCACACCGCCCAGCGCCTCAAGGAAGCCGAGAAGCTGGGCTTTTCCGCAGCATTGCTTCCGTCCGCCTCCGCCGAACTGCCGAAGGGTTCCGGCGGACGCTGGAGCGAAGTCGAAAGCCTGCCGGATCTGGTCGCGCGCATAGCCGGGTCGAAGGGGGCGTTGCGTGTGGAAGACGAGGTTTGATCCTTTCATTGCCAAGATTGGTGATGATATAGGAGGCACACGATAAGGCACGACACGGCCGCCACGCGGCAGTCCTGGAGTTGAATATACATGCCCATTACGATTTTCGACGGTATTGTCATCGGCGTCGTGCTCTTCTCCGCCGTGCTGGCGATGGTCCGCGGCTTTTCGCGCGAGATTCTCTCGATCGCAAGCTGGGGCGGCTCGGCGGCGGCGGCCTATTACCTCTATCCGTACCTGCTGCCCTATGCGAAGAAATACACCGATGACGACCGCATCGCGATCGTCGGTTCGGCAGCGGTCGTCTTCCTGATCGCGCTCATCGTCATCTCCTTCATCACCATGAAGATCGCCGATTTTATCATCGACAGCCGCGTCGGGGCGCTCGACCGCACGCTCGGCTTCCTGTTCGGGGCTGCGCGCGGCGTGCTGCTGCTGGTCGTCGCCGTCGCTTTCTGGAACTGGCTGGTCGATGTCGACCACCGCCCGGCCTGGGTCAACGAAGCGAAGTCGAAGCCCTTCCTGGATTCGATGGTCGTGAAACTCAAATCGGTTCTGCCGGAGCAATTTGCCCAGATGATACCGGCAAGCATCCGTGATAAGCTTCAGCCGCCGGCACAGGGCGGCGCTGAAGGCACCAATCCGCCGACCGGTGACCAGGCTCCGGCGGAAGACGCACCGACAGCGCCTGCACAGCAGCCGGCGAATTGACACAGTGTTCAAGAGCTTGACCCGCCTTCCGGCAATTGCCATTTGAGCGGGACGAAATGAGGGGTCCGGCCGGGCATTCCAGCTCCGCCGGGCTTCAGTTATTTCTGGAAAATGCCGATCCATTCTTGTGAGAGCAGAGGCCCGCAGAAATGAACCAGTCCCATTCCTTCCCGACCGACGATCCGCTCGACGGAGACACGCTGCATGAAGAATGCGGCGTTTTCGGAATTCTGGGACATCCCGATGCCGCCACACTGACGGCTCTCGGCCTGCATGCCCTGCAGCACCGCGGACAGGAAGCGGCCGGCATCGTCTCCTTCGACGGCAAGCGCTTCTACCAGGAGCGCCATATGGGCCTCGTCGGCGACCACTATACCAATCCGATGACGCTCGCCCGCCTGCCCGGCAGCATGTCGATCGGCCATACGCGCTACTCGACGACAGGCGAAGTGGCGATGCGCAACGTGCAGCCGCTTTTTGCCGAACTCGAGGAAGGCGGCATCGCCATTGCCCATAACGGCAATTTCACCAACGGCCTGACGCTGCGCCGCCAGATCATCGCGACCGGCGCCATCTGTCAGTCGACCTCCGATACCGAAGTGGTCCTCCACCTCATCGCCCGCTCCCGCCATGCCTCCACATCCGACCGCTTCATCGATGCCATCCGCCAGATGGAAGGCGGCTATTCGATGCTCGCGATGACGCGCACCAAGCTGATTGCCGCGCGCGACCCCACAGGCATCCGCCCGCTCGTGATGGGCGAACTCGACGGCAAGCCGATCTTCTGCTCGGAAACCTGCGCGCTCGACATCATCGGCGCCAAGTTCATCCGCGACGTGGAGAACGGCGAAGTCGTCATCTGCGAAATCCAGCCCGACGGCTCGATCAGCATCGATGCGCGCAAGCCCGGCAAGCCGCAGCCGGAGCGCCTCTGCCTGTTCGAATATGTCTATTTTGCCCGGCCGGACTCGGTCGTCGGCGGCCGCAACGTCTATACGACGCGCAAGAATATGGGCATGAACCTTGCCAAGGAAGCACCAGTCGAGGCCGACGTGGTCGTGCCGGTGCCGGATGGCGGCACGCCTGCTGCTCTCGGCTACGCACAGGAAAGCGGCATTCCCTTCGAATACGGCATCATCCGCAACCACTATGTCGGCCGTACCTTCATCGAGCCGACCCAGCAGATCCGCGCCTTCGGCGTGAAACTGAAGCATTCGGCCAACCGGGCGATGATCGAAGGCAAGCGTGTGGTGCTGGTCGATGATTCCATCGTGCGCGGCACGACCTCTCTCAAGATCGTGCAGATGATCCGTGAGGCCGGCGCGCGCGAAGTTCATCTGCGCGTCGCCAGCCCGATGATCTTCTTCCCCGACTTCTATGGCATCGACACGCCCGATGCCGAAAAGCTCTTGGCCAACCAGTATGCCGATGTCGAAGCCATGGCCAAATATATCGGCGCGGATTCGCTTGCCTTCCTGTCGATCAACGGGCTTTACCGCGCCGTTGGCGGCGAGGACCGCAATCCGGCCCGCCCGCAATTCACCGACCACTACTTCACCGGTGACTATCCGACACGCCTGCTCGACAAGAACGGCGAGTCGATGGGCAACAAGCTTTCGATGCTTGCCAGCAACGGCTGAGCCGCCGCTGCTTCAACCTTCCTTCCGAGGGGCTGTTGCGCCCCTCGCCTTCGCAAGCAAATCCGGAACCGGGGCAGATGAACATCAATCTTGAGGGCAAGATCGCGCTCGTTACCGGCGCGTCGCGCGGCATCGGCTATTTCACGGCGCTGGAACTGGCCAAGGCCGGTGCCCATGTCATCGCCTGCGCCCGCACGGTCGGCGGGCTCGAGGATCTCGACGATGCGATCAAGGCGGTTGGCGGCACGGCGACGCTGGTGCCCTTCGATCTGGCCGACATGAATGCGATCGACGCGCTCGGCGGATCGATCTTCGAGCGCTGGGGCAAGCTCGACATTCTCGTCGCCAATGCCGGCGTGCTCGGGGTCATTTCCCCGATCGGCCATATCGAGGCGAAGGTGTTCGAAAAGGTGATGACCGTCAACGTCACCGCGACATGGCGGCTGATCCGCTCGGTCGACCCGCTGCTCGCCCGCTCGGATGCCGGCCGCGCCGTCATCCTGTCTTCGGGTGCCGCCCACAAGTGCCGGCCCTTCTGGGGCGCCTATTCCGCGTCCAAGGCCGCCGTCGAGGCACTGGCCCGGACCTGGGCCGGCGAAAGCCAATCGACGCCGCTGCGCATCACCAGCGTCGATCCGGGCGCGACCCGCACCGCAATGCGGGCGCAGGCCGTACCGGGCGAAGATCCGCAGACGCTGCCGCATCCGTCCGAGGTCGCCAAGGCGATCCTGCCGCTCGTCGGTCCCGGGGTGACCGAGACGGGCAAGCTGTTCATCGTGCGGGAAAACAAGCTCGTCGATTACCGGCTGCCGGAGTAAGCCAGAATCTCATTTGGCTGCAACGGCCGGGAACAGATATGCGAAGCCTGTCTCCGACGGGCAGAGCGCATTGAGATCCACTGCTCCCTGAATGCCGTCGACAGTGCCGTTGTCGGCAAATTGCCAGATCGACCAGCGACTGCAGCCTTCCTGCGCCGGCTCCTGGAATACGCTCCGCAGCCAGAGGTAATGGTCGGGGAAGCGGGCTTCATTGCCCTTCAGATACTGATCGTAGAACTCCTGGGTGACGTAAAAGATCGGCTTTTCCGGAAAGGCACCTTTCAGCCCGGTGAAGAAGGCGTTCACTTCAGTCGCCATTTCCTCGACTGTCGGGACCTTGCTGCAATTGCCGACAAACTCCAGATCGACAGTGATGGGCAGGGTTCCCGGCTGCTTCGGCACGGTCGCCAGGACATTCTGCGCCTGGTCCTTACCCGGGCGGCAGAAGGTGAAGAAATGATAAGCGCCCCTGACCATTCCGGCGTCGCCGGCGCGCTGCCAGTTGTCGGCAAATCTGGAATCCTTGTGATCCCCGCCTTCGGTTGCCTTGATGATCGCGAACCGGACATTCGGCTGCGAAGCCACCGTCTTCCAATCGATATCACCCTGGTGACGGCTGACATCGATGCCCTGGATCGGATAGCGGCTTAAGGATGGATTGTTGAAGCGAAACATGCCGAAATCGTACGCCAGATATGCAGCCAATGCGACTGCCAGAATTGCAGTCGCTGCGATCGTCCCCCGAACCAAGCTTCTCACGCATTTCCCCCTGTTTTCAGTCGCTTCCCAACTGCCTATAAACGATTTGTGCCGCGAAAATGGCCGACTGAGCGTGCCGCCGGATCGTTCGTCGCCCCTCTTGACCAAACGTCATTCCCACGCCATAAAACGCGGCATGAAAACGGTTGTCTGCATTATCTGCGGAAAGATTATTCGCTAGCGCAAGCGCTGGCCCGGCCGTTTTCGTCTCCCAAATAGTCAAGATGCGAAACGCCCCGGCCCGCCGGTTGCGATATTTTTTCTGATTGTGCTTATGGGAGAGTGGAATGGGCGGCATGCCGGAACTGAAGCTGTACAACACGCTGACGCGGGAGAAATCGGTCTTTGCGCCGATCGATCCCGACAATGTCCGCATGTATGTCTGCGGCCCGACCGTCTATGATTTCGCCCATATCGGCAATGCCCGCCCGGTCATCGTCTTCGACGTGCTGTTCCGGCTGCTGCGTCACATCTATGGCGAGGATCACGTCACCTATGCCCGCAACATCACCGACGTCGACGACAAGATCAATGCGCGGGCGCTGAGAGATCATCCCGGCCTGGCGCTCAACGAAGCGATCCGCGCGGTCACCGAAAAGACCGAGACGCAGTTTCACGCCGATGTCGCCGAGCTCGGCTGCCTGGAGCCTGATGTCGAGCCGCGGGCGACCGACAATATCGTTGAGATGACCGAGATCATCGAGAAGCTGATCGGCAACGGCCATGCCTATGTCGCAGCCGGCGAAGTGCTGTTCGACACCAAATCCATGGCGGATTACGGCCAGCTTTCGAAGCGCCCGCTCGATGAGCAGCAGGCCGGCGCCCGCGTCGCCGTCGATGCACACAAGAAGAACCCCGGCGATTTCGTGCTGTGGAAACTGTCGAGCCACAACGAACCCGGCTGGGAGAGCCCTTGGGGCCGCGGCCGGCCGGGCTGGCATATCGAATGCTCGGCAATGAGCCGGCGTTATCTCGGCGATATCTTCGACATTCATGGCGGCGGGCTGGACCTGATCTTCCCGCACCATGAAAACGAGATCGCCCAATCGCGTTGCGCCCATGGCACCGAAGTGATGGCAAATGTCTGGATGCATAACGGCTTCGTGCAGGTCGAAGGCCGCAAGATGTCGAAATCCGAAGGCAATTTCGTCACCATCCACGACCTGCTGCACACAGAGGTTTTCGGCGGCCGCAAATGGCCGGGCGAAGTGCTGCGCCTTGCCATGCTGATGACGCATTACCGCGAGCCGATCGATTTTTCGATCAAGCGGCTTGAGGAAGCCGAACGCCTGCTCGCCAAATGGCCGGCGACGGAGCCCGGCGATGCCGAGCCTGACGAGACAGTGCTGACCGCACTCGCCGACGACCTCAACACGGTGGCGGCAGTGCAGGCCTTGCATGCGCTGGCGCAGGCCGCCCATACGGATCCCGCCGCAGCCGCCCGTTTTGCCGCAACGGCTGCCCTCCTCGGCCTGTTGCCGAAGAAAGCCGAAATCGACGAGGCCGTCGCAGCGGCGGTCGATGCGTTGGTCGCCATGCGTCTTGAAATGCTGAAGGCGAAGAATTTTACCGAGGCCGACAAGATCCGCGACGAGTTGACCGCGAAAGGCATCCAGCTGAAAGACGGCAAGGATGCGGCGACCGGCGAGCGGGTGACGACGTGGGAGGTCAAGCGGTGAGAGCGGTGTCTGGGGATAAGGCCCCTCCCCAACCCCTCCCCACAAGGGGGAGGGACTACGGTGCCGCACTGCTTCTAAGCGACTTCACCGGTACTGCAAGCATTCGCGGCGGAAATGAAGGCGGCGCCGCGAGAGGGCCCTCCCCCTTGTGGGGAGGGTTGGGAGGGGGTTTCTTTTTCTCATCCACATTGTTGCGGAGGGATTGTCCATGACCACCTATACCGGCGGCTGTCAGTGTGGTGCGGTGCGCTTTCGCGTCGGCGGCGAGCTCAAGGATTCGTCGATCTGTCATTGCCGCATGTGCCAGAAGGCGTTCGGGGCCTATTATGCGCCGCTGGTCTCGGTACGCGGCGCCGATTTCGAATGGACGCGCGGAGAGCGGAAAAAGTTCCGCTCTTCCAATTTCGTCGAGCGCGGCTTCTGCGGCGATTGCGGCACGCCGCTCTCCTACGAGGCACCTGACGGGGTTGCGATTGCCGCAGGCGCCTTCGACGATCCCTCGGCGCTTCCGCCGGTGGTGCAATTCGGCATCGAGGGCAAGATCGGCTTCGTCGATCACCTGCATGAATTGCCCGGACACCGGACGGAGGAGGATGCGCAAGCCGCCCCCTTCGTGCTCGACCTCGTCTCCTACCAGCATCCCGATCATGAGACACAGGCATGGCCAGCCAAGGAGTTGAGATGACCGCGCAGACGAACACAAACGGCGGGTGCCAGTGCGGGGCGGTGCGTTACCGCGCCGAAGGCGAACTCGGTTATCCCCATCTTTGCCATTGCCGTATGTGCCAGAAGGCGGCCGGCAATTATTTCATGCCGCTTGGCGGCGTGATGCACAGCAATTTCACCCTGACGCGCGGCGCGCCGAAATGGTTCCAGTCCTCGGATCTGGTGCGACGCGGTTTCTGCGGCGATTGCGGCACGCCACTGTTCTATGACATTCCGGGGACGGATTTCATCAACATCACGCTCGGCTCACTGGACGATCCCGACGCGGTCAAACCGGTGATGCAATCGAACACCGGCCGCAGGATGTCCTGGTTTCACGCGCTCCCCAGCCTGCCGGTGGAACCGGAGCCCGAAACGCCCGACCGCGAGGACGCGATTGCGGCAAGCAACCAACAGCATCCCGACCACGACACGAAAAACTGGCCCCCTGGAGAAAGCTCATGACGGACAGGATAAGAACAGGAGGCTGCCAGTGCGGCGCCGTGCGCTTCCGCATCTCAGGCAAGTTGGGGCGACCCTCGATCTGCCATTGCCGCATGTGCCAGAAACAGTTCGGCGGCTTCTTCTCCGCGCTCGTCACCGCACCCGAGGACGGGATGGAATGGACGCGCGGCGCGCCGAGCTATTTCCAGTCCTCGGTCAATATCGACCGCGGCTTCTGCAGCAATTGCGGCACGCCGATGACCTATCGCCATCCTGGTGGCCTGGAGCTTGCAATCGGTACTTTCGACGACCGCAGCGATCTGGCACCGCTGATCCAGGTGAATTACGAGGCCCGCCTGCCCTGGGTCGAGGAGATCTTCGAGGCGCCGGTGCTCAAGGATCAGGATTTCTATGCACGGCAGGAGGCGATCATCTCCTTCCAGCATCCCGATCACGATACTTCAGTCTGGCCAGCGAAAGGCGTGAAAATATGACCGAAATTCTGCGCACGCTCTATCCCGAAATCGAAGCCTATGCCTCCGGCCATCTCGATGTCGGCGACGGCCATGTGATCTACTGGGAGCGGTCGGGAACGCCTGGCGCCAAGCCCGCCGTCTTTCTGCATGGCGGCCCCGGCGGCGGCTTCTCGCCCGCTCATCGCCGGCTTTTCGATCCGGCCCTCTACGACGTCATGCTGTTCGACCAGCGCGGCTGCGGCAGGTCGACGCCGCATGCGGAACTCAATGCCAATACGACCTGGCACCTCGTCGCCGATATCGAGCGTCTGCGCGAGATGGCCGGTGTCGAGAGCTGGCAGGTGTTCGGCGGCTCCTGGGGCTCGACGCTGGCGCTCGCCTATGCAGAGGCGCATCCGGAGCGCGTCTCCGAACTCATCCTGCGCGGCATCTATACGCTGACCAAGGCCGAGCTCGACTGGTACTATCAGTTCGGCGTCTCGGAAATGTTCCCGGACAAATGGGAGCGTTTCATCGCGCCCATTCCGCCGGAGGAGCGGCATGAGATGATGCATGCCTATCATCGCCGCCTGACGCATGAAGACCGGAGCGTGCGCCTTGCCGCCGCGCAGGCCTGGAGCATCTGGGAGGGCGAAACGATCACGTTGCTGCCCGAACCTTCGACGAGCGGCAAGTTCGAGGAACCGGAATTCGCCTATGCATTCGCCCGCATCGAGAACCATTTCTTCGTCAATGCCGGCTGGATGGACGAGGGACAGCTGATCCGCGATGCCGACAGACTGAAGGATATTCCCGGCGTCATCGTGCATGGCCGCTACGACATGCCCTGCCCGGCGAAATATGCCTGGCTGCTGCACAAGGCCTGGCCGAAGGCTGAGTTCCACCTGATCGAGGGTGCGGGCCATGCCTATTCGGAGCCGGGCATTCTCGACCAGCTGATCCGGGCGACGGATAGGTTTGCCGGGAAGCCAGACTGATTGTTTGAGGTAGCCCCTCACCCTAGCCCTCTCCCCGCGCGCGGGGAGAGGGGACGAGCTCTGCAGTACGGCGCGGCATATCCCTTCTCCCCGTCGGAACGGGGAGAAGGTGGCGGCAGCCGGATGAGGGGCAGCATCCGCATTCCAACAACACCCGCCTGCCGGGAGGAAACGACATGAAAGAACGCATCTACCTCTTCGACACGACGCTCCGGGACGGGCAGCAGACGCCCGGCATCGATTTCTCGGTCGAGGATAAGATTGCGATCGCCGCGCTGCTGGACGAATTCGGCATCGATTACGTCGAGGGCGGCTATCCCGGCGCCAATCCGACCGACACGGCCTTTTTCAGCGAGAAGCGCACCAGCCAGGCCAGCTTCGTCGCCTTCGGCATGACGAAGCGGGCGGGCGTTTCGATTTCCAACGATCCCGGCATTGCCGGGCTGCTGCAGGCGAAATCCGACGCCATCTGTTTCGTCGCCAAGAGTTGGGACTATCATGTCGCGGTAGCACTCGGCTGCACCAACGAAGAAAACCTCGAAAGCATCGCCGAAAGCGTCAAGGCGGCGGTCGGCGCCGGCAAGGAGGCGATCGTCGACTGCGAGCATTTCTTCGACGGCTTCAAGGCCAATCCGGCCTATGCGCTTGCCTGTGCCAAGACCGCCTATGAGAGCGGCGCGCGCTGGGTGGTGCTCTGCGACACCAATGGCGGCACGCAGCCGCCGGAGGTTCGCGCCATCGTCGAGGCGGTAATCGCCTCAGGCGTTCCCGGCCGCTGTCTCGGCATCCATGCCCATAACGACACCGGCCAGGCCGTCGCCAACTCACTGGCTGCCGTCGAAGCCGGCGTCCGGCAGATCCAGGGCACGCTGAACGGCATCGGCGAGCGCTGCGGCAATGCCAATCTGGTAACGCTGATCCCGACATTGGCGCTGAAGAGCGCCTATAACACACGCTTCGAAACGGCGATCGACGAAGAGCGGCTGCTCAACCTCACCCGGCTCTCGCATGCCTTCGACGAGCTGCTCAACCGCTCGCCCGATCACCAGATGCCCTATGTCGGCGCTTCCGCCTTCGCCACCAAGGCCGGCATCCATGCATCGGCGCTGCTCAAGGATCCGCGGACCTATGAACATGTGCCGCCTGAGAGCGTCGGCAATTTCCGCAAGGTCATGGTCTCGGACCAGGGCGGCAAGGCGAATTTCATCAATGCGCTGAAGCGGCGCGGCATTACGGTAGCCAAGGACGATCCGAAGCTCGATCTGCTGATCTCGATCGTCAAGGAACGTGAATCCATCGGTTATGCCTATGAGGGCGCGGATGCGAGCTTCGAGTTGCTCGCGCACCGCACGCTCGGCACGATCCCTGAGTTTTTCACCATCGAAGGCTTCCGGGTGATGATCGAGCGCCGCTTCGACAGTCTTGGCCGCGTGAAGATCGTCTCGGAGGCGGTGGTCAAGATCACCATCGACGGCCAGACGCTGATGTCGGTTGCCGATGCCGAAGGCCCGGTCAACGCGCTCGATCTGGCGCTGCGCAAGGATTTCGGCAAATACCAGCACGAGATCGACGATCTGGTGCTCGCCGATTTCAAGGTGCGTATCCTCAATGGCGGCACGGCGGCGATCACCCGGGTGCTGATCGAATCCACCGACAGCGACGGCGTGCGCTGGTGGACGGTCGGCGTTTCGGAGAACATCATCGACGCCTCGTTCCAGGCGCTGATGGATTCCGTCATCTACAAGCTGATGAAGAACCGGCAGCTCGCCGGCAAGATCGCGGCGGAATAATCTGTTCCGCCGGTTCGGCTAACCGCGGGCAAACGCCGCCAGCGTCTCGCCCGTCATCCGATAGCGGATCCATTCCTTCTGCGGCTCCGCGCCAATCGCCTCGTAGACACGGATCGAGGGTTCGTTCCAGTCGAGCACGCTCCATTCGAAGCGGCCGCAACCCTTCTCCAGCGCGATCTGCGCCAGGCGCCGCAAAAGCGCCTTGCCGGCGCCCGAACCGCGCGCGTCCGGTGTTACGTAGAGATCTTCCAGATAAAGGCCGTTCTTCGCTTGCCAGGTCGAATAGCTGAAGAAATAAACCGCCATGCCGATGGCTTGACCCTCGCGTTCGCAGATCAGCGCATGCGTGACTGAACCGTCGCCGAAGATTGCCGCACGCGTGCTCTCCTCGGTCGCCTCGACCTCGTGGATCGCCTTTTCATAATCGGCCAATTCGCGGACAAATCGCAGGATCGTTGCCGCGTCTGAAGGCGTTGCCGGGCGTACGGTAAGGGTCATGTGAGAGGCTCCTGATCTGGCGCTTGGCGTTCCAGATGAAAGAACCTGCCGGGCCTGTCAACTGAATGCGCAGATCATCAGCGGTTTGCGAGTTTGTTCCCTCGATTGGTCCCGCCTGTCGCCTGCCCGCGGCAGTCTGGAACAGGATTCGGATTTTTGGAGGCCGATACCAGCCTTTGCCGCTATCATCCGTTCATTCTTCCCCTGTCCGCTTCAAATCCTCTTAGCCTTTATTCAACGAAATGAATTGGCCTATTCACGGCGCTTAAGCTAGGCCGGATCAGAAGAAGAACAAAGATGGAAACACCCCGATGTCGACCGATGTATCCGTTCCGCTGGCCAAGAACGAAGACAGTCCGCGCGGTTTCGCCTTCGCGCTGACGGCCTATCTGCTCTGGGGCTTCCTGCCGATCTACATGAAGGCGGTGGCGCATATCTCGCCGGCCGAGGTGATCGCCCACCGCATCGTCTGGTCGCTGCCGCTGGCCGGCATCGTGCTGATCGTGCTCGGGCGCACCAATGATATAGCGACGGCGTTGCGCTCGCCGCGCATGCTGGCAATGGCGGCGCTGACCGCCTCGCTGATCACCGTCAACTGGGGCACCTATGTCTGGGCGATCGGCGCCGGCCATTCGCTCGACGCAGCACTCGGCTATTTCATCAATCCGCTGTTCAGCATCTTCCTCGGCGCGGTGCTCCTCAAGGAGAAGCTGCAGCCGCTGCAGATCGCGGCGATCGCGCTGGCAGCTCTTGCCGTCGCCATTCTCGCATTCGATAGCGGCGGCATTCCGTGGGTGGCGCTGACGCTGGCAATCAGCTGGGGTTTTTATGCCTTGCTCCGCAAGACGCTGCCGCTCGGGCCGAACCAGGGCTTCTTCCTCGAAGTGCTGATCCTCAGCGGGCCTGCCCTTCTCTATATCCTCTATCTCGAATTCGGCAGCGGCCAGGGCCATCTCTACCGCACCGGCCTTGCCGACACGACGCTGCTGCTCGGCTGCGGCGTCATCACCGCCGTGCCGCTGATGATCTATGCCAATGGCGCCAAGCTGCTGAAGCTCTCGACGATCGGCATCATGCAGTATATCGCGCCGACGATGATCTTCCTGATCGCGGTCTTTATCTTTCACGAGCCGCTCGGCACGGCGCGCATGATCGCCTTCCCGCTGATCTGGGCGGGGCTGTTCCTCTATAGCTGGTCGATGCTGAAGGGAAGCCGCGGAAGGATGTAGCGTACCAAACCCGACCAACTTGGCTCAAAGCCAGGATAGCAGAGCCGTGCGGAAAAGGATTCCAGCCAATGCGCTGAATACTGCGACGCCTGCTACCGAGCGAAGCGTCGGCACCGAAGCAATAAGAATGGAGAGGCCGGGAAGGTCGAGAGGGTTTAGCAGAAATGCGGATCCGTGAATGATTTTCTCTGGCGGAAGACTCAGTTCGTTGTGGGCGTCAATTAACAGCGTGACCGTTGCGCTCGCTCCTGCCAGGCATTTTGTGAGGAAGAACAGGACATCCTGCTGCGAGGCGCCGAGCAGCTGAAGCAGTGGCTGCGCAACGGACGTGAAGGCCGAAAGTGCGCCTGTGCTTTTGGTTAGCCTTACCAGAGCAAGTGAGATCACGAGCACCGGCAGGATCGAAGCAACCACGCCAATGGCATCTGCGCCACCGCGATTGATCGCGGCCAGGAGATTGCGCCTGACGACGAGGTGGTCATCCGCCCTGTCGCAGGAACAGTTCTTTCCAGGGGAGGAACGGCGACCAACGATCCAACCGGCCAGAGTGGACGCAACGAGCGCTCCGCAAATGCCGTTTATTATGATCAAGCCGGGATCGACACCGAGGCTTGCCAGCGGAAAACTGGCATTCGCCGGCGCCGCCGCAAGCACCGCGGCAAAGGCGGCGGCCATAAATTTCTCGGATGTTCTTTTATGCGCCATCAGCGTCAGGGCGGCGACCGGGGCAGCCGAACTTACGAGGCAGAGCTGGATGATTGCCAAAACCCCAAAACCGTCCAGACCGAAAGGTCTGAACAGCGGGTTTACCTTGCCGGCGATTAATCGCAGTGCGCTCACGTTTTCGAGGTAGCGCATCAGCGAAAATGTCACGATCATGAGAGGCAGAAAGGTGAATACCGCGATGTCGACGGCACTTCGTCCGGCATCCAGTATGGCAGTGATCAGAATTGTCATAGGCACGAATGGCTCGATGGCCGGCGAATGCGCGGCCGGCTTGATGGCGGAAGCAGGCTCCGGATCCGATGCCGGAGTTCCTTCGTTCAGACGCTATTCCGGTTTGAAAGCTTCATCGAAGAAGCGGACGATCTCGGAATAGGCCTGCATGCGGTGGCTCTCCATAAGGGCGAGATGTGTCGCCTCCCCGATTTCCACCCATCGCCTGTAGGAGGCGCCGGTCAGTTGCTCGAAATAGCCCCGCGCCAGATCGAGCGGAACGTCGATGTCCCATTCGCCGTGCAACAGCAGCACCGGCGCGCGAATCTCGCCCGGTTGATAATATGGGATTCCAGCTCGCCAGTAGGTGCGGATGTCTTGGATCGGCCCGTTGGTGGCGCGGAGTTTACCTTGCTCCCTGTCGCCTTGCGACGTCTCCTCCGAGAGCGTCAATTCGGACCAAAGATCGAACCAGCCCTCGGGCACCAGACGTTCACGCGCGTATTCTGGTGCGGTGCCCAGCCAACGCGCCAGGGCCGCATTGACGGGAACAAGCCTGTAGGAGCCGAGGGCACCGCCCTGGTCGATGGGGATGGGAACGTCACTCAGCCATTGCGGCGCGAGCAGCGCGAGCTTGACGACCTTGTCGGCGTTGCGAGCAGCATATGCGCCGGCCACGGTACCGCCCCACGACATTGCGAAGACGTTGACAGCCTTCAGGCCCCGAAGTCGAAGCACGAAGTCGACAGCCGTTGCGAAGTCGGCGACGCCGGTGTCGGTGGAGACAAGCGGCGGGTTTGCATCGGCCTCCGCCTGCATTTCCGGTGGGCGGGTCGATTTTCCATACCCCCGGACATCGACCGCAAAGACGTCGAACCCTCGATGAGCCAGAAAGTCGATGAAGGACATTCCATTGAAGGGAACGTCGTAAAGACTTCCGGACGAGAAGGTCGCTCCATGCACCATTACGATAGTTTTCTCCGCAAGAAAGACTTTGTGGTCCTTCCTTCGCTTATTGCGCAGATAAAGCTTGATGCCCTCGGTTCCGCTATCGACGTAATGCTCGTCGAATACGACCTGGCTGGCGTCAAAAACTGAAGACGCGAACTCGTTGTTAGACATAGGACCACCTGAATTTTTCGCCGTCGCGGGTGACATAACCAGCAGAAGAACCGGGGAAATGCGTGGAGAAGTACATGGCGCGATTATCGGCGGCGAGTTCGAGGATGCGCCGTCTGGACCGCGCAGCTCGATCGTGGAATTCGCAGAAGACCGTGTTAAGGTCGGGCCGTTCCACCTGGATTGGATGGTGCATGACATCGCCGGCGAAGATTGCCGCTTCATTGTCCGCCTCCAGCACAACGGACATATGGCCGATGCTGTGCCCAGGCGTCGGTAAGAAGGTGAATCGATCGAGGAAAGGAGCGCCTGCGTCGTCGATGAAATCGGCAAGCCCCGCCTCGATCACGGGCCTTACGCTGTCTTCATAAACGCCGAAACTGGGAATGTTGACGTCGTTGTGACTCGCCGTCGACGCGTAATATTCCTGCTCGGCGCGCGGGAAGACGTAGCGGGCGTTTTTGAAAGTCGGGATCCATCTTCCGTCCTGAAGGACGGTATTCCAGCCGGAGTGATCGACGTGGAGATGGGTATTTATGACGAAGTCGACGTCTTCGGGCTCGACACCCGCGTGACGCAGCCTATCCAGAAACGGAATGGTCTGATGATGGAAGCCGGAATTGCGCGGTCTTTCCTTGTCGTTACCCGAACCGGTATCGATGAGGATGACGTGGTCGGGCGTGGTAACAAGCCAGCTATGGATGCTCACTATAAGGGCATCGCGGCCCTCGTCCATATCGATGGTGGAAAGCCGCGGCTCGACCGCCTTGATCTCCTCAGGTCCGGCAGCCGGGTAGAGGAAAGAGGGCGGAACGTTGTGCAGATACTGCTCCTGCACCTTTCTCACTGTCACGCCGGCAATACGATATTCCTTTCCAAGATTGCTCATGGAACTTCCTTTCGAGTTGAACTGGAACCGGGACAGCGCTGTCTGATGGCTATGGACAGTAGGAAAAATTCATGCAACGATCAAATCGATGAACGAAATTGTCTCCATCGATCATTTCAATTTGTGGTGTTTCGACCTCAATCTGCTGGTCGCGTTCGATGCGCTCATGAAGGAGCGGAGCGTGACGAAAGCTGCTGTTCGCCTGAAAATCCAGCAGCCCGCCATGAGCCATAATCTCGGCACTCTTCGGACATTGCTTCAGGACGAGCTTTTTGTGCGTGTCGGCCAGGTCATGCAGCCGACCCATCGGGCGTTGCGTTTCGCCGAAGCCGTAGAGCAGATACTCAGCCGCACGCAGCAGGCGATCGTAACGCCGGTAGTCTTCGAGCCCAATCAGGCCGAGCAGATATTCCGCATCGGCTTTTCCAGCGAGCTCGAGGTGCTGCTCGTGCCGCGCCTCGCCGCTATTTTGAACGAGACGGCCCCCGGCATCAAAGTGCTTGCGCGAGCGGTCAACCCCGAACTGGTCCACAAGCTTATGGACGACAATGTAATCGACCTCGGCGTCGGTTGCTACGATGACGGCAACAACAGACATCGGCGGAGCCTACTGTTCGAGCAATCGCTGATGTGTTGTTACAATCCTAAACTTCTCGATCTTCCTGAAACTTTGGACCGCGATAGCTATGTGGGGCTGAAGCATGCACTCGTTTCCCAAAAGGACGCGATCGAAGGCTGCATCGATGATGCGTTGAAGCGGATCAAGGTGCGACTGGACGTGTCGGTGGCAGCGCCGGAATTCCTGACCGTGCTTACTGCTGTCCTCGAAGCGCCCCTGATCGCGACCCTGCCGACAAGGATCGTGAAGCGGTATGCCGGCCTTTTCGGCTTGGCGACCGCCGAGGTTCCCCTCGATTTAACGGTGAGTCCGATATCGATGGTTTGGTCGGCGGCAAGCGAGAATGATCCCGCCAATCAATGGATGCGATCTCAGGTGGCTCGGCTTGTTTCGGCCTACAGCTGAATATGCCGCCACAGGGCTGGGCAGTCCGGGCTCTTGCCCACCTACATCTTCGAGATCACCTCGTCCTCGCCGTCGCGATCGGCGGCGAGTTGGGCGGCCTGGGCCATGATTGCCGGAATGATGCCGGAGATCTCGTCGACGACGAGCGGCTGCACCCGGTGGGCGGTGTGCACGAAGCCCTCTTCGGTCATGTGGCGCATCAGTTCCATCATCGGATCCCAGAAACCGTTGACGTTGGCAAAGACCATCGGCTTTTCGTGGCGGCCGAGCTGCGCCCAGGTCATGATCTCGACGATCTCCTCCAGCGTGCCGATGCCGCCGGGCAGCGCGACGAAAGCATCGGAACGCTCGAACATCGTATGTTTGCGCGCATGCATGTCAGGGGTTACAATAAGCTCGTTGAGCTGACCGAGCGAGTGGCGAGTCGCTTCCATATCGATCAGGAATTCGGGGATGATGCCCGTGACCTGACCGCCGCCTGAAAGCGTGCCGCTTGCAACCGCGCCCATGATGCCTTTGGTACCCCCGCCATAGACGAGGCGCAGGCCGTATTCGGCGATCTCTCGTCCGAGAGCACGCCCGGCCGCCATGTGGGAGGGATCGCGTCCCGGCCTTGAGCCGCAGTAAACGCAGATGGATCGAATCGATACAGATTGGTCGGTCATGGGGGCAAACAACTATTCCATTTCAATGCAGTCAAGAAAATTGACTGAAAAGCAGCGTCGCGAGCTTGCCGAATTGCTTTGAATGCTTGTGAAAAGCAACGGGAATCGCTAGCAATTTCGGTTACTACGGCAAATTGCCGCCTGGGGAGACATAATGATGAAGAACCGTGCCGGCTTGCTGGCCCTTGCAGTGCTCGCAATTGCAATCCTACTGATGGTGTTTGTCGTCATGCCGCGCATCGGCGGCGATGCAGCCAAGGTCGGCGACGCTATCAACCAGGCGAGCACGGAGCTCAAGGACACGGTTAACGAGTCGGCAAAGACATCGCGCCCCGCTGCAGCGGACGCGGCTTCCGTCGCCGACAAGGTGGGCCGCCTTTCGGCCGAGGCAGGCGTGTCGCTCACCGAACTTAAGGCGCTGTTTGCCGACGGCAAGGGCCCCGCCGACGATGTTTTCACCGCCGCCAAGACCAAGGCCGTCGATGCACTGACCGCGCTTGCCGGTTTCGCCATTCCCGAGGGCCTCGATCCGGTGACCCAGACACTTGCCACGAAAGCCAAGGACGGCGGCGCGAAGGCGCTCGCCATTGTCCAGTCGCTGCCGGAGAACATCACCGATGCGCTTGCCGCGATCGCCAAGGCCGAGGCTGCGCTGACCGGTGCGCCTGAGCCTGGGGCGAGCACGGCGGCGAATGCAGGCCCGAAGCTTCCCGCCTTCGACGTTTTGCGCGTCGAGCCCGACGGCTCGACGGTGATTGCCGGCTCCGCCCAACCGAACGGCAAGCTCGAAGTGCTTGACGGCGAAAAGGTCGTGACGACAGCCAATGTCGATGCCAGCGGCGATTTCGCCGCCGTTCTCGACGATCCGCTGGCCGCCGGCGACCACCAGCTCGTGCTCAAGTTTACCGGCAAGGACGGCACGACCACGCTTTCCGAAGAAGTCGCGACCATCTCCGTGCCGAAAGACGGCAACGGCGCCAACCTGCTCGCCATGGTCTCCAAACCCGGCGCGGCAAGCCGCATCATCACCGCGCCGAAGGCCGGCACCGAAGTCGCCGATGCCTCCAACCCGACGGTGCCGGCCGCCGACACCCCGGCAACGGGCCAAGGTTCGACCGGGTCTGCCGCTACCGGCGAGTTGGCGCTGCAGACGCCTAATGTCACCGACCCCGCCTCCGGCGCTGCGACTGCGCCGGCCATTCCAGGCGCCGCCGAACCCGACAAGTCGAATGCGCCCGATGTGATGGTCAATGCCGTCGAGATCGAGGGCAACAAGATTTTCATTGCCGGCACGGCGCGCGCCCACGCCAAGGTCCTCGGCTATGCCGACGACAGCCTTGTCGGCCAGGACACCGCCGGCTCCGACGGCCATTTCGTCATCGACGGTGTGGTGGCGCTCTCGGTCGGCGATCATAAGATCCGCGTCGATGTCGTCGATCCCGCCGGCAAGGTGATCGTGCGTGCGGCGGTGAATTTCAATCGCCCGGCGGGCGACCAGGTGCGGGTCGCCGCGCAATCCGTCCCCGCCGACGCAAACGGCGGCTCCTCGATGGTGCCGCTCGACGAAGCTGAGCTCGGCAAGCGCAAGGCCGAGGCCGGCAAGGCCTTCGGCCTGCTGAAGGGGCTGTTTGCCGACGGCAAGCTGCCCGGCGCCGAACAGCTTGCGGCGGCGCGCTCGGCAACCGAATTCGCTCTGCGCTCGGTCGCAGATTTCCGTCCGGGGGCCGATGCGCCTGAAACCTTCAAGCAAGCCTCCGGCGCTGCCTCGCAAACCGCGACCAGCGCGTTAAAGGTGCTGCAGGCCTTGCCGAAGGACGCAAAGTCCGTCGGCGCAGGCCTCGACGGACTGGGGGCGATCATCGCCGAACTTTCCGCATCCCCCGCGCCGGCCGCGCCTGATGCAAACGACGCGGCAGGCAACCAGCCGAAAACGATCGAACAGGCGCCTCTGACGGCAAACAACGCGGCTGTCATCATCCGCCGCGGCGACACGCTGTGGCAGATTTCGCGCCGCACCTATGGTCTCGGCGTTCGGTACACGACGATCTACATCGCCAACGAGGACAAGATCATCGATCCGGATCGCATCCGCCCCGGCCAAATCTTCGGCCTGCCGAAGGATGCGCTGCCGAATGCCGAGGAACTGCACCGCAAACGCCTGTCCAACCGGCACCTCTAAGCGCCAAACAACATGACGAGGCCGGGCGGGCTAACCGCCCGGCCTGTTTTTTCCTGAACCCGGTATTTGTTGTATTCGTCCGCCCGGTATCCTATCTGGCGGTGGCGGGGAGAGCGCTTTGGGCACATCCCGGTTTCGCGCTCTTGCCCGCATCGAAGCGCGGCAATCGCCGCAAGCCCATCCGGGCTGGAGACAAGCATGGCAAACGGCAAGACAGTCTCGGAATCCAACCTGCTGCGCACGCTTCTCAACCTCTGGCCCTATATGTGGCCGGCCGGACGGCCCGACCTCAAGATGCGCGTCGTCTGGGCCTCGGTCTTCCTGCTGATTTCCAAATTCGTGCTGCTGCTCGTCCCCTATTTCTTCAAGTGGTCGACCGATGCGCTGAACGGCAGGATGGATCTGGCCGGCTCGGTGCCGCCGCTGCTTGCCGGCGCCATCGCCCTTGTCATCGCCTACAACATCACCCGCCTGATCCAGCTCGGCCTCAACCAGTTGCGCGACGCGCTGTTTGCCAGCGTCGGGCAGCATGCAGTGCGCCAGCTGGCCTACAGGACCTTCGTGCATATGCATGAGCTGTCGCTGCGCTTCCATCTCGAGCGCAAGACCGGCGGCCTCTCGCGCATCATCGAGCGCGGCACCAAGGGCATCGAGACGATCGTGCGTTTCACGATCCTCAATTCTGTCCCGACCGTCATCGAATTCCTGCTGACGGCGGTGATCTTCTGGTGGGGTTACGGCTTCTCCTATCTCGCCGTTACCGCCTTCACCGTCTGGGCCTATATCTGGTTCACTATCCGCGCATCCGACTGGCGCATCGCCATCCGCCGGTCGATGAACGACAGCGATACCGACGCCAACACCAAGGCGATCGATTCCCTCCTCAATTTCGAGACCGTCAAATATTTCGGCAACGAAGAGATGGAAGCGAAGCGCTTCGACAAATCGATGGAGCGCTACGAGAAGGCGGCGACCGATGTCTGGACCTCGCTCGGCTGGCTGAACTTCGGCCAAGGCGTCATCTTCGGCATCGGCACGACGATCATGCTGGTGTTGTCGGCGCTGGCGGTGCAGCGCGGCGAGCAGACGGTCGGCGATTTCGTGTTCGTCAATTCGATGCTGTTGCAGCTTTCCGCGCCGCTCAACTTCATCGGCTTCGTCTACCGAGAAATCCGTCAAGGCTTGACCGATATCGAGCAGATGTTCGATCTCCTGGAGGTCAAGGCAGAAGTCAAGGACCCGCCCGATGCAGCCGAGCTTCTAATCGGCCAGGGCGCGATCGCCTTCAAGAATGTGCATTTTGCCTACGACCCGGTCCGTCCGATCCTGAAGGGCGTTTCCTTCGAGGTGCCGGCCGGCAAGACGGTTGCCGTCGTCGGCCCTTCGGGGGCCGGAAAATCGACGCTGTCGCGCCTGCTCTATCGTTTCTACGATATCCAGAGCGGCGCCATCACCGTCGATGGCCAGGATATCCGCACGGTGACGCAGAGGAGTCTGCGCTCAGTGATCGGCATGGTGCCGCAGGATACCGTGCTCTTCAACGACACAGTCGCCTATAACATCCGCTACGGCCGGACATCGGCGAACGACGGCGAGGTCTTTGCGGCAGCCGAGGTGGCGCAGATCGCCCATTTCATCGAAATGCTGCCCGAGGGGTTCGAAACCAAGGTCGGCGAGCGCGGGCTCAAGCTTTCGGGCGGCGAGAAGCAGCGGGTGGCGATCGCCCGCACCATCCTCAAGGCACCGCCGATCCTGATCCTCGACGAGGCGACATCGGCGCTCGATACGACGACGGAACGGGAAATCCAGACGGCGCTCGACGTGGTGTCAAAGAACCGGACGACGCTGGTTATCGCCCACCGGCTGTCGACTGTCATCGGCGCCGACGAAATCATCGTGCTGAAAAGCGGTGAGATTGCCGAACGCGGGACGCATGCCGCCCTGCTCGAAAAGAACGGTCTCTACGCCTCGATGTGGAACCGCCAGCGCGAAGCGACACAGGCGGAGGAACATCTGAAGCATGTGCGCGAAAGCGACGACCTGGGCGTGATCACGCGGCTTGCGCCGGCAAGCTGAGCCGGGAGCGACACCGGCCAAGCTTTTGTTGTTCAGAACCCCGGCGTCGGAACCAGGGCCGGGGCCACAGCATTGCCCCGGAGACGGTTTTTCGCTAACCAGCAAAAAACGACAACGCAAGGAGACCGGCAGCATGAGCCTGTTCAACACGGTTCGCAACACGATCGTCCCCGTGCATAAGGAGGGCTATCCCTTCGTTGCCGCCTTCTTCGTCGCGTCGCTGATCCTGGGCTGGATCTTCAAGCCGCTCTTCTGGATCGGCATGATCTTCACGCTGTGGTGCGCCTATTTCTTCCGTGATCCCGAACGTGTGACCCCGCAGGACGACGATCTGGTGATCTCTCCGGCTGACGGCAAGGTCTCGGCGATCCAGATGGTGACCCCGCCGGCCGAACTCAATCTCGGCTCCGAGCCGATGCTGCGCATCTCGGTGTTCATGAACGTCTTCAATTGCCATGTGAACCGGGCACCGATGCGCGGCCGCATCGTCAGCATCAATTACCGCTCGGGCAGCTTCGTCAACGCCGAGCTCGACAAGGCGAGCGAGGACAATGAACGCAACGGGCTGGTGATCGAAACCCGGCACGGCCAGATCGGTGTCGTCCAGATCGCCGGCCTCGTGGCACGGCGCATCCTCTGCTGGGCAAACCCCAACGAACCGGTGGATGCCGGCGAGCGCTTCGGGCTGATCCGTTTCGGCTCCCGGCTCGACGTGTTCCTGCCGGCTGGTGCTGCGCCACGCGTCTCGCTCGGCCAGGTAGCGATTGCCGGGGAAACTGTCATCGCCGAATTCGCCTCCGCCAAGGGTCCCGTCATCAGCCGCCGCAGCTAAACTCCAGGTCCAGATTGGAACGCGATATGGAAACGCCCTTTCCGCCTTTCGAGCCCAATGGTCCGGATGATTCTGCCCGCGGCCCTCGTCTGCGTGAGATCCCGCTCCGTCTCGTCTTTCCGAACCTCATCACCATTCTGGCGATCTGCGCCGGGCTGACCGGCATCCGGCTGGCTTTCGAGAACCGTTACGAGCTCGCCGTCTCCATGGTACTGGTCGCCGCCTTCCTCGATGGCATCGACGGGCGCGTGGCCCGGCTGATGAAGGCAACTTCGAAGTTCGGCGCGCAAATGGATTCGCTTGCCGATATCGTCAATTTCGGCGTCGCCCCCGCCCTCGTCGTCTATGTGTTCGCGCTCGACCAGGCGCGCTCGCTCGGCTGGATCGCCGCGCTGATTTATGCGATCGCCGCCGGCCTTCGGCTTGCCCGCTTCAACGTCATGGCCGAACGCGAGAACAAGGCGAGCTGGCAATCGGAATATTTCGTCGGCGTGCCGGCGCCGGCCGGCGCCATGCTGGTGCTGCTGCCGGTCTATCTCGGCTTCCTCGGCCTGGCGACGGACCGCACCTTCGCCTATGTCTCGTCGATCTACACCGTCGTCATCGCCTTCTTGCTGATCAGCCGGCTGCCGGTCTGGTCGGGCAAATCGGAAGGCAACCGGCTGCGGCGCGATCTCGTACTGCCGATGATGCTCGGCGTGGTGCTCTATGTGGCTCTGCTGATGAGCTACACCTGGGAGGTGATGGTCTTTACCGTTGCCGCCTACCTCGTATCGCTTCCCTTCGGCGCGCGGAAATGGCGGCGGAAATACGGGACGCTGACGATCGAGGAACCCGGCGTCGGCGACGACGATATCGGCCGGCACATCTGACGCGGGCGCATTTCCCGATCTCTTCGCGTGATCGGCATGCTTCTCTCGTCACTTCCCGCCTTCAGAGCCGCTGCGCGCTTTTCCCCGGAAAAGCGGTCGTGCACTTTTACTGGAACTGCTCTCTTCAGTAAGTATTAACCAACGTAGGCTTCAGTTAAGCCTCGCGAATTATGGTGCGCGTTTACAAATCCTGATAGGCCGCGACGCCATTTTGTCGCTATTTGTGACCAAACATCAAACTACAAAATACCCTGGGAAGAACCACGTAGGAGAGTATCGTGACTTCGAAGAAGAGCAACAGCGGCGAACAACAGACGGCCAAGCCCGACCTCGCCGCCAACTATCGCCCCGTCGGCCTCAAGGCTGTTGCAGCGGCATCGCTGATGGCCAAGCACAAGCCGGCCAGCGTCAAGAAATCCGCCTAAAACGTCGGCACGACCAAGGAAGAGCGACGGATAGTGTTCAGAAGAAACTGAGCTGGCCGTCGCCAGGCCTCTGCTTTTCCGGAGCCTTCAGCGGCTTTTCGACGACCACCGGGTGCTGCAGGTCGGGACCCATATTGGCGACCTTGTTGACCTTGTCGGAGACCGGGATGGCCTCGAAAAAATCCTCCTGAACCGGCCGCAGCAGGTCCACCACTTCGCGCGGTTCCTGCGTCTTGCAATCCAGCCAGCGCGAAAAATCTTCAGGCTTGATAATGACGGGCATGCGATCGTGAATCGCCGATATGCCCGAATTGGCCGATGTCGTCAGAATCGCACCGGTATCGACCTCGGAACCATCCGCCGAGGACCACGTCTCCATCAGCCCGGCAAAGGCGACGATCCCGCCCTGACGCGGCCTGATCCAATAGGCTTGCGGCGGCTCGCCGCTTTCTTTGGACGGGCGATGCCATTCATAGAAGCCGGAGGCCGGGATGAGCACGCGGCGATGACGCATGGCTGCCCGGAAGGAGGCCTTGCCGATCGAGGTCTCTGAGCGGGCGTTGATCAGCAGCGGGAAGTCCCTCGGATCCTTCACCCAGGCCGGCGTGAGACCCCACCGCACCAGCACGGCGCGCCGATCGGCCAGGTTGCTTCCCTGCTCCCTCCCCTCGCCCGATATGACGACGAGGATCGGCTGTGTCGGCGCGATGTTGTAGCGCGCCGGAAAATCGTCGAGATCGAGACCGGAGAAAAATTCGCGCAGGTCGGCGCTGGAGCTTGTCAGGGCGAAACGTCCACACATCGGCATGTCTTTGCACCCGGCTTGAGTCCGGTCAAGGCGCGTCAGCCTCTCGGCCCGAAGAGGATCATGCTCGTTCCCGCAAGGCAGATCAGCGCCCCGCCGATATCGTAGCGATCGGGCACGCGGCTTTCCACCAGCCACAGCCAGAGCAGTGAAGCCAGAATGTAGATGCCGCCATAGGCTGCGAAGGTGCGGCCGGCGGCCTCGCTCGGCACCAGCGTCAGAAGCCAGGCGAAAAGCGCCAGCGAGACCATGCCAGGCGCCAGCCACCAGACGGGCTTTTCAAGCTTCAGCCACGCCCAAAAGGCGAAGCAGCCGGCAATCTCGAAGACGGCGGCAAAGGCATAAATGATGTAGGTCACCAAAGCTCCTTTCGAGCCATCGCATTTCTTCAGCGATAGTCATCGGGTAGGATGGGCCATCACAGCAAGAGCCATCTCATGATCCCCACCGTCAAAGCCGCCTCCTCCGCCATTCTCGAACGGGATGGACGATTCCTTCTGGTGTTGCGGCGCAATCCGCCTTCCGCCGACATGTATGCCTTTCCCGGTGGGCGAGCCGAGCCTGATGAAACGCCGGAGCAAACGGCGCTGCGCGAATTCCGCGAGGAAACCGGCATTTCGGTGCGCAATCCACAGCTGTTTTCGACCTATGACCTGAAGACCCATGCGGCTGATGGCAGCCTCAGCAGCCATTTCTTCCTGTCGGTCTTTCGTGTCGAGGCAGATGGCGATGTGGTGGCGGAAGCCGCCGACGATGCGGCCGCCGTCGGCTGGTATACGCTGGAGCAAATCCGGCGATTGCCGGTGCCGCAGAGCGTTCTCGAATGCGCGGAGCGGCTTTCGGGCGGCGAATAGACGTGGAAATTCTCAAGCGCGCCTTGTTGCCGTCATGCTCAAGGTATCAACTGGGAGCATGATTCCCGTTCGACGCGTTTTCCTTTCCCTGCTCGTGCTCGCCGGCCCCACCATGGCGCAGGGCAAGAGCACGCCGCCTCCACGCGAGGAGGAGATTGCGCCGCCGCCTGCCGTGACCGTGCCCTATGACGACAAGCTGGCGCGACTCGCCGAGGTGTTGGGTTCGGTGCATTATTTGAGAACACTCTGCAAGGCGGCGGATGGTGACGGGTGGCGAAACGGCATGCAGCAACTGCTCGATTCGGAGACCGGCAACGAGCCGCAGCGCAAGGAAAAGCTGACCGCAGCCTTCAATCGCGGCTACCGCGCATTCGCCTCCGTCTATACGGATTGCACCGCAGCGGCCATCGTGGCAGAAGAGCGCTACCGTAACGAAGGTGCAACACTCGCCACAGAAATTACCTCGCGTTTTGGAAATTAACGTTTAATTAACCTGTTTTCGCATGTGGACGTGTCGTTTTGGGAAAAGGCTGTTAGTGTTGTTAACGGTGCAGTAAGACATGAGAAGTTCTGAGGAAAAGACAATGGAAGCAAGCCTCAACGAGATCGACGACATGATCGTCCACGAAAAGATGCAGGCGGCTCTGGAGTACCAGAACGAGGCTTGGGCCGACGGCATGGCCGACGGAATCGAGACCGAGATCATCGCTGATGCCGCTATTGCGCATGCCCTGCGCGAGACGATCAGATTGCATGGGGAAAGCAGCGCCGAAGCCCTGCTGGATTCGCTGCGCGAACGCATGCTTGCCGGCGAATTCTCCGCGAACCGCACCCTGCAATAATTATTATCAGAGAGTTTGATGCGCGCCGGTAAAGAGAAAGTTTCGCGGATTCCGCTCGCGCCGGTGCTGTTTGCGTTCAGCCTCGCTGCCGGCAATATCTTCCTCGCGCCGGCAGCCTACGCGCTTTCCGAACTGCACAAGATCCCCGGCCAGGCGGCCAACGACGCGCCGGCCGCGCCCGGAAGCGCTCAGGGACAGAGCCAGCCGCAGGGCGGCACCGCTCCCAGCGTTCCGATGGCCGATCCGCTGGTCAACAGCCAGAACAATCAGGGTGTCGACAAGACGCCGGGCGCCCAGGATGCTTCCAAGCCCGCCGAGGTGATCTACGACATCAGCAAGGTGCCCGAGCCGGTACGCAAGATGCGCGAGCAGATCGTCGAGGCGGCCGCCTCCGGCGATCTCGAACGGCTACGGCCGCTGATGGGGACCGGCACCGAGCAGACGCAGGTGACTGTCGGCGAGCCCACGGAAGATCCGATTGGTACGCTGAAGGATCTTTCGGGAGATCCCGATGGAGACGAGATCCTCGCCATCATGCTCGACATCGTCTCGACCGGCTTCGTGCATGTCGGCCAGGGTACGGCAGACGAGATGTATGTCTGGCCCTATTTCGCCGAAAAAGACCTGAAATCGCTGACGCCGCCGGAGCGCGTCGAACTGCTGCGCATCGTCACGGC
Source organism: Rhizobium ecuadorense (assembly GCF_001187535.1). Classification (GTDB taxonomy): domain Bacteria; phylum Pseudomonadota; class Alphaproteobacteria; order Rhizobiales; family Rhizobiaceae; genus Rhizobium; species Rhizobium ecuadorense. The sequence goes on along the minus strand of NZ_LFIO01001107.1, from coordinate 77,223 downwards.
CGGCGATCTTTCCGACATGCAGGAATTCGGCGGATATAATTTCTACCGCCTCGGCATTACGCCTCAGGGCAAATGGAAATTCTTCACGGCGGGCGATTGAAACCCACCTCGCTTTCACCTCTCGCCTTTCGCATGGGGCGCTTGCGATCCACCTTGTGAAGACATACCTCTGAGCGATGACCAACGCGACAGGTTCCGCCATGCCAGCCGTATTCCTGAAAGACCGCTCGCTGCTCTCGATCAGCGGCGCGGAAGCCCAATCCTTCCTGCAGAACCTGATCACCACCGATATCATCTCGCTTGCGCCAGACGAGGCGCGGCCCGGGGCCTTGCTGACACCGCAGGGCAAGATCCTGTTCGACTTCATGATCTGGCAGGACGGCGACGGCTATACGATCGAAACCGATGCCGGCCAGCGCGATGGCCTGTTGAAGCGGCTGACGATGTACAAGCTGCGCGCCGCCGTCACGCTCGCGGCCCGCGCCGAAGAGGGTGTCACCGTTTGCTGGGGCGAAGCCGCCGAGGATGTTTTGGACGGCCAAGGCGTCCGGGACAGCCGTTTCGCCAAGGCCGGCATTACATTGACCCGCAGGGCGGGACGGCACGGCGATGGCGCTGAGGCGCTCTACGACGCGCTGCGCATCGGCCACGGCATCGTCACGTCAGGATCGGACTTCGCCCTGCAGGACGCCTTTCCGCACGACGTGCTGATGGATTTCAATGGCGGCCTCTCCTTCAGGAAAGGCTGCTATGTCGGCCAGGAGGTCGTTTCGCGCATGCAGCACCGCGGCACGGCGCGCCGGCGCGTCGTCACGGTGTCCGCCGCGACGGCTCTGCCGGCGACCGGGACGGAGATCACCGCCGCCGGCAAGCCTGTCGGGACACTCGGTTCGGTCGAAGGCGATCATGGACTGGCGATCGTGCGTATCGATCGCGCCGGCGCGGCAATGGCCGCAGGCACGCCGCTGCTCGCCGGCGAAACACCCGTTTCCCTCGTCCTGCCGGAATGGTCCGGCCTCGTCTTTCCCACGAGCGCCGACGAGGCCAGCGCGTGACGACGAAAGCACCGCGTGCCTGGCAACGCATGCTGTCTGGCCGCCGGCTCGACCTGCTCGACCCCTCGCCGCTCGATGTCGAACTGATCGACATCGCCCATGGGCTGGCGCGTGTCGCCCGCTGGAACGGCCAGACATCCGGCGATCATGCTTTTTCGGTGGCGCAGCACAGCCTCGTGGTCGAAGACATTTTCCGCCGCTTCAACCATGCGTCCCCGCAGGAGTGTCTGATGGCGCTGCTGCATGATGCGCCCGAATATGTCATCGGCGATATGATCTCACCGTTCAAATCGGTGGTCGGCGGCGGCTACAAGACGGTGGAAAAACGGCTGGAGGCCGCCGTGCACTTGCGGTTCGGCCTGCCGCCGCATCCCCCGCGCGACCTCAAGGACCGAATCAAGAAGGCCGATACGATCGCCGCCTATTTCGAGGCGACGGTGCTGGCCGGCTTCACCCCCGCCGAGGCGCAGAAATTCTTCGGCCAGCCGCGCGGCATCAGCAGGGAGATGCTGATGATCGAGCCGCTGCCGGCGGTCGAAGCGCAGCGGCTGTTCTGCGAGCGCTTCGCGGCGATCGAGGCCGCGCGGGAGATGGTGTCGTGAGCTTCATCGTCGTCTCGCCGCTGTCGCGCATCGCGGAAATTGCCGTGCGCCACAAGGCGCGCGACATGATCAGCCTGATCGCCAAGGAGCAGGCCTTTCACCGGCCGGGCGTGATCGCGGCCGACCGTCATCTGACGCTTGCGATGAACGACATCACCTTCAAGGGTACCGGCGGTCTGGTGGCGCCCGACGAAACGCATGTGCAGGGGATTATCGACTTTGCCGCATCGTGGCGACAGGAGACGCCGCTGCTCATCCATTGCTGGATGGGCGTGTCGCGATCGCCGGCGGCAGCCCTGATCGCCGCACTTTCGCTCGCACCGGATCAGAGCGACGAACAGCTTGCCGGCCGGCTGCGGGCGGCCTCGCCTTTCGCGACGCCGAATGCCCGGCTGATCGAGATCGGCGACGCGCTGCTTAACCGCGGCGGCCGGTTGGTCGCGGCGGTGCGGGCGATCGGACGCGGTGCCGATGCCGACGGCAACGCACCCTTCGTGCTTGCGATCGGTGAGCCCGCCTGCGGTTGACGCTGCCCCCAGCCGCTCCATCTAGGCCCGACCACCTACAATCGACAGGGCCAGATCATGCAACAACAGGCAGCCGACGTCCTTCTCGCCACGCAAACGGCGCTCAGCCAGGCGAGCGCGCTGGCGGTGCAATATTCCTTCTCCGTCCTCGGGGCCGTGATCCTGCTCGTGCTCGGCTGGGCGCTCGCCGGTTTTGCCAGCCGCTGGGCCTATGAAGGCCTGTCGCGCGTCCATGGCATCGACGAGACGCTGGCGCGATTTTTCACCAATGTGCTGCGCTACGCGCTGCTCATCCTGGTGTTCATCACCGTGCTCGGCCAGTTCGGCGTCCAGACCGCCTCGATCATCGCGGCCCTCGGCGCAGCCGGCCTGGCGATCGGGCTGGCGCTGCAGGGAACGCTGCAGAATATCGCCGCCGGCATCATGCTGCTGATCCTCAGGCCGTTCCGGGTCGGGGAATACATCGAAACCAGCAGCGTGACCGGCACGGTGCGCGAAATCGGATTGTTTGCGACCGAACTGAGGACCGCTGACGGGCTCTACCGGCTGGCGCCGAATTCGACGCTCTGGAACACGCCGATTACCAATTTCAGCCGTGAGGCGACGCGGCGAAACGAACTGAAGGTCAAGGTGGAGGATGACATCGACCAGGCGATGCAGACACTGATGAGCCTCGCCAAAGCCGATCCCCGGGTGCTGACGTCACCGGAACCATGCGTCTTCATCGACAGCCCCGGCGACGGCCCGATCTTCGTGACGCTGCGCTATTGGGCAAAGACCGGCGACTGGTGGACGGTCAGCCGCGACATGGCAAAACGTGTCAAACTTGCCTTCGACGAGAACAATCCGACCGTGGTGCCGGCATCGAACGCCGTGCCGGCAAAGGCGTCCAACGGCAGGGCGGCGGCCGAAAAGCCGGCAATGAGGCGGCAATGAGACATTGATCCCGGAACTTATGCGGCAGACTATTGAATGACGCCGCAGGACAGTCTTTCCCCGGCATCACCGGAGGGCTGGCTGCGATAATCATCCGAATTGGCGTGCACCATCAATGCGCGGCCGCGAATGCCGTCGGTCTTGCCGTCGAGGGTGACCATGCTGTCGAAGACCTGGGCTCTGAGCACACCGTCCTGACCGACATATTGATTGGGCATATCGCCGGCGTGCGGCCCCTTGGCGGCAAGGATGCCGTGCTCGGCCTTCTCGGGGTTGAAGTGACCGCCGGCCGACTCGTGATGGGTCGCGGCGTCGCATCGGCCGGTCTCATGAATATGGAAGGCCACCCATTTGTTCGCCGGCAGTCCCGATATCTCGACCTCGATCAAGACACCGCCGCTGGCGGCAGCCGTCAGTTGCGCGCGTCCGTCCTCCTTGCCGTCCTTGCCGACGAAATTGGCGATCGCCGTCTGTTTGTCCTGGGCGCCCGCCGGGAATGCAGCGGCAAGCAGGCTCAGCACGGCGATGGTGCACATGGCTTTCATGGAGATCTCCTTCCGTCCGGTTGTCCTTCTGAACGTATCAACCCGGAAGGTGTTCCTGATTTCGAGCGCCGCGCGTCCGACAGAGGGCGCTCAGGACGCTCCATCCCTTGGAAGTGGCCCATAGCGCAGGGAGCGCAGGACTGGAAAAGCCGGCCAAACTGCCGACTTGCAGAATCACCAGATTCGGAAGCGGCTCAGGCGGCCGTGTTGAAGTCGAACTGGCCGTAGGTGTTGCGGTAGAGATCGTCCGGCTGATCGCCTGAGGTCGGCGCGGTTTGCTGCAACGGATAGGGAACGGCGATACTGGCTGCCATGCCGCTGTCACGAGAATCCATCATCAGCGCAATCAGGCTGCCGGAAAATTTCGGTTGCGTCTCGCTGGTATTGTCCTCGTCCAGGAGCTCCTTGATGATGCCGGGCTTCTCATCGGCGGCGCGTTCGCCGCGGCTGAGTACACCATCGCCATTGGAATCAAGCCGCGAGAGCGTCGCCAGATATGCATATGAGGTGTCGGAAACGGATGTGGTGCTGGTCATACAAACCTCCATTCACCGCCTTTTGCCGGTGGTGTTTGTACGCAATACGAACGTGGAAAATCACTGATTGACTCGCTGGTTAAACTGATTTGCGCGGTGCGTCAATAAGTTGTTAACTTCTCATTAACGATGATTGACAACAGTTAACGGAACGGCCTGAGGCTGACCATCCGCCTGCGCCGGAAGAAGAGGCTTTGTCGTATTTCAGCGATTTTTCACATATAAAACAAACGTCTAACGACGCGACTCCACCGCTGCACTGCAACCGAATATTAATCCCGCCCGTCCAGAATGAGCGTCTCACGATACCACTTGGACGTTTAGTTTATGAAAAATCAATTTAACGGTCACTTTTCGAAGAGTTTTCAATGCAATGAGGTACGTCAATCAGCTGACGGCGACCGTGGCCGTCGCAGCCGCCCCGCAAGAGCCCCCACATGAAAGCTGAAGCGCTCTTCTGGCAGCAATGCAGCCAGGCGGTCATGGCCGATGGATCGGTCGACGCGCAGCGTCTTATGGAGCTTGTGATTGCGACCTATCGGGTCCACGAAAGCGACTATGACGAGATCGAGAGAAGCGCGGAAACGCTGCTGCGCGAGAACCATGCGCTGAGAGGCAATATGTCGGCCCTCAGTCAGGCATTCGACGGACAGCAGAGGCTCTTCGAAATCATCCTCAACAACCTGCCGCTCGGTCTCAGCGTCTTCGACGCAGATCAGCGGCTGACGCTTTCCAACATTCGCTTCGGTCAGCTCTTCGGCCTGACACAAGGCGATGTCACTCCCGGCGTCACAATCGACGACCTCATCGACAAGATGCGCGGTGCGGAGGGCACCAGCGCCAGGCCCGGCCGGCGGGGCGGGCGACACTCCTCCGCAGCCGCAAACAGCAGCAGTATCCGTCGGCGCGAATGGCTGATGGACGACGGCCGCATCATCCAGAGCATGGTGACCATCCTTGCCGACGGCAGCAACATCGCCATTCATGCCGATATTACCGAGGATAGAGAGGCGGCCGAGCGCATCACTTATCTCGCCCACCACGACCCGCTGACCGGTCTTCCGAACCGCATCCATTTCCGCCAGCAGGTCGATGCGGCGCTCGCAGCGCGCAAACCGGACGAGCAGATCGCCCTCGTTCATCTCAACCTCGACCGGTTCAAATCGATCAACAACATGATGGGCGTATCCGCCGGCGACAAGATCCTGCAGCAGGTCGCCGAGCGTATCCGGGCTTCGGCCGGTTCGGAAAACACCCTGGCGCGCCTGGGTTCGGACGAATTCGCCATACTGCAGACGGGCAAGCAGCAGCCGTGGAATGTGACGGCGTTGGCCGAGCAGATCCGCCGCGAGCTTTCCGATCTCTTCCTGCACGGCGAAAAACAGCTGGAGCTCAGCGTCTCGATGGGGATTGCAGTCGCCCCGGGGGATGGCGCTGAAACCGATATCCTGCTGAAACATGCCGGCGTGGCGCTGTCGCACGCCAAGGCGGACGGGCGCAAGCGCGAGCGTTTCTTCGCCGGCGAGATGGAAGCGCAGATGCAGCTCCGCCACGCGCTCGAGGCAGACCTCAGAGCAGCCGTCGAGAAGGAGGAATTCGAGCTGCATTACCAGCCGCTCTATGACCTTTCGCAACGGCGCATCTGCGGCTTCGAGGCGCTGATCCGCTGGAACCACCCGATCCGCGGCCGTGTTGCGCCGATGGATTTCATTCCGCTCGCCGAAGAGGTCGGCCTCATCGTCGAGATCGGCCGCTGGGTTTTGCGCCAGGCCTGCAACGATGCAGCGCAATGGCCCGACGGCATCAAAGTCGCCGTCAACGTTTCGGCGATCCAATTCAGTAACAGCGACCTGACTGAGGACGTCAGCGAGGCTCTTGCCGCCGCTGCGGTGTCGCCGTCGCGGCTTGAGCTCGAAATCACCGAGAGCGTGCTGATGGAAAATCTCAGCGAGGTGCTGCCGATCCTGCATGCGCTGAAGGAGCGCGGCATCCGCATCTCGATGGATGATTTCGGCACCGGCTATTCCTCGCTGAGCTATCTCTCGAGCTTCCCCTTCGACAAGATCAAGATCGACAAATCCTTCGTCAACGACATCGCCGACAACAAGGAGGCGCATGCAATCATGCACGCGATCATCCTGCTCGGCGATGCGCTCGGCATGCGCGTCACCGTCGAAGGCGTCGAAACCGCCGCGCAGCTGGCGCTGCTCGAATCCGAGGAATGCGACGAGATCCAAGGCTATCACATCAGCCCGCCGAGACCCGCTTTTGATGTGCCCCATCTCCTTTCCCTGCCGACGAACGGCGGCGAGACGTATCTTCCGAGGTGCTGAATCGGCTTCAATTGCGACTCGCACGGCAAGCCGCTACATAATCGGCAACGGTTCCCGAGCCTTCGTTGTCGCGTGCTTCGACCGAGATGAAATTCCGTACCCGCTTCCGCTCCGATGTTCCATCGACGGAAGACAATCTTCCTCACAACAGGTGGCGCAATGTTCGAGGCCGAAGCATTCTCCCCTCATGAAACGCTCGCCGCGGCGCTGATCGCGCACGCGGCCGATGGCGACGACGGCTCGCACGACCTTTCACATATCCTGCGCGTCTTCCGGAACGCCATGCGCATCCATGCTGGAGAAGGCGGCGACGGGCGGGTTCTTGCCGCTTCCGTGCTGTTGCACGACTGCGTCGCCGTCGAGAAGAATTCGCCGTTGCGGGCAAAAGCATCGGCGTTGGCGGCGCAAAAGGCATCGGCGATCCTGTCAGAGCTCGGCTGGTCCGAGGCGGATATCGACGCTGCGGCTCACGCCATCACCGCGCATAGTTTCTCGGCCGGGGTGGCGCCGCAGACGCTGGAGGCAAAGATCCTACAGGACGCCGACCGGCTGGATGCGATCGGCATGATCGGCGCCGCACGCTGCTTCTATATTGCCGGGCGACTCGGATCCGGGCTCTACGATCCGTTCGACCCGGCGGCGGCGGAGCGCCCGCTCGACGACAAGCGCTATGCGATCGACCATTTCCGGACGAAGCTGTTCAAACTGGCGGACGGGTTCCAGACCGAGACCGGCCGCAGGCTGGCGGCCGATCGCGACAAAAGCCTGCGCGACTTTCTCCAGGCATTCATGGACGAGATCTAGAACAGGCCTCAGATCTCAACCCGACTCGGCCTAAAATCATCCTGTTCTGGGAGAACGGCATGCGTATCAGCGACCTCTTTATCTATCCCCTCAAAAGTGCCCGTGGAATTGCCCTGCCTTCGGCCGACATCGACGCCTATGGGCTTCCCGGCGACCGGCGGGCGATGATCACTGATCCCAACGGACACTTCATCACCCAGCGCGAATTGCCGGACCTCGCGCGCATCGAGGTCCGGCCGGAGCCCGGCGCTTTTCGGCTACTGATGCAGGGAAGGCAGGACATATCGGTGCCGCCGCCTCGGCCTGAAAACCGCATGGATGTGAGCGTGTGGAAATCGACCGTCAGCGCCGCCGTCGCCGATCCCGAAAGCAACCGGCAGCTTTCCCAATGGCTCGGCCGCGAGGTGCGGCTGGTCTTCTTCGACGGCCAGGCCCGGCGGACGGCGAATGCCGAATGGGCCGGCGAAGGCACGCCCGTCACCTTTACCGACGGCTATCAGATCCTGGTGACGACGACCGGTTCGCTGACAGCGTTGAACGCCGACCTCGCCGCCCATGGCGAAGGCAGCGTCGGCATGGAACGCTTCCGGCCGAACATCGTCATCGATATCGACGAGGCCTGGCCGGAGGACCGCTGGGCGGCGATCGAGATCGCCGGCATCCGCTTCGATCTCGTCAAACCCTGCTCGCGCTGCATCATGACGACGCAGGACCAACTGACCGGTTCACGCGAGGGGCCGAACCCGATGCCATCAATGGGCCGCATCCGCATGTCGGCCGACCGGCGCGTGCCGGGCCCGCTCTTCGGCTGGAACGTCACCCCGCGCGGCAACGGCAGGATCACGATCGGCGACACCGTCCACGTCGTCGAAGAGAGGCCGGAAGGCTGGGCACTGAAGGCTCGCGCGCGGAGCTAGGTCGAATTGGGCAATGTTGGCTGGACCACGCCTTTTTCCACGCACGCTGCAACGTTCTCCCTCATTCCTGTGCCTGTCACAGGAATGAGGGCGGCGTGGGTTGCGCCGGCCCCGCCCCTCACACGCGATCGAGCGCCACGTCGATCTCCGCTATGACATCAGCCGATAACGGCCCTTTCTCCAGCGCCCCGGCATTTTCCTCCACCTGCGCGACGGTGCGGAAGCCCGGAATGGGGAAGGTGCGCGGCGACTTTGCCCAGAGCCAGGCGAGCGCGCCTTGCGTCAGCGTGCGGCCGCCTGAGCTCAGGAGATCGCGGACGGCGTCGAGCCTTGCGGCAAATTCCGGGGCCATGCGGCCGTCCTTGAAATAGACCATCCAGTCGAGCGCCGCGCCGCGTACATCCTTGGCGCCCACCGCCTTATCGGCGGTGAACTTGCCGGTCAAAAGCCCCATGGCCAGCGGACCGCGATTGATCGAGATCAGGCCTTTCCCCTCGATCACCGCGATCATCTCGGGCACCGGCTCGAAGACGTTCATCGTATGCTGCACGGAGACATAGCCCTGGCGGCCGGCATGGCGGACGGCGCGGTCGGGAAAATCGGTACTCCAGCCGAACGCATCGATCTTGCCTTCGGCACGCAGCGCCTCCAGCGTATCGAAGACGGCATCCGATTGTTCCAGCGGAAAATCATTGAGATGGAATTGCAGGAGATCGAGGCGGTCGCGCCTGAGGCGGCGCAGCGAGGTTTCGACCGAACGGCGGATGAAGGCCCCGTCGGCGAAGGCACCGGTTGCCTGCTTGGTTTGCGGGTCGGTGGCGAAGCCGAACTTGGTGGCAACGACAATATCATCACGATTGCCGATCGCCCGGCCGAGCACCTCTTCGGAATGGCCGGCGCCGTAATTCGAGGCCGTGTCGAAGAAGCGGATACCGAGTTCGATGGCGCGGCCGATCGCTTCGACGGATTCATTGTCGTCGACCTCCCCCCAGCCGAGCGGCGTGTCGCCGGCGAAGAAAGGACCGCCGATCGCCCAGCATCCCATGCCGAGACGCGGAATTTCGCGGCCGTTCCAGAGGGTGATCGTCGTCGGGGATGCGGTCTTGGTCAGCATGATATCCTCCTTGGCTGGCAATCCTCCAAGACATAGGAAGGGCTCGTGAGTGGGTAAACCGCCAAATCCGGAGGATGTTTTGCACCGGTAAAAAACCGAGATCAGGCAGAAATATCATTCGGGCCGGAAAGCGTCCGCAAGGCGGGATTGAGCGCCTTGAGCGCCGCCTGAACAAAGCCGTCGCGGGCTGCCGCGGCCTCGATGCCGCGCGGTTCATAGACGTGGCGATGCAGAAAGAACCCCGTCAGACGGAATGCAGCCGCGAGACTGTCGAAGTCGGCCGCATAGTTGCCTTCGACACCGAGAAACGGCGGCAGGAGCAACATCTTGTCCGCCCAGGGGGCACCGGCGCTGCGGCTGACGGCGCGGCCGGATTTCGGCGAGACGTAGACGAGATCGGAACGGGCGCCAGTCGCGGCGCATTCGGCCAGATCGAGGCCGAAGCCGAGATCGTTCAGCACCGCAAGTTCGAAACGCACGAAGAGTTCGCCGGCATCGGCCGGGTTGTGCAGGTGATCAAGGATAACCTCCAGCGCATCGAAGAGGTGCGGATGCGGGTCACGCTCGGGCAGCAGCCGCAGCAGCGCGCCCATCGCCTGAACGCCGTAGACGGCGGTCGCCGTTTCCATCAGGCGGGCGGCGCGCAACGTCACCGGCTCGACGCGGAATTCGCCGAGATGTTCGTCCAACCTGGCGCGCCAGATGACCTCTACGGCATTGCCGGCCTGCAGCACCGGCTGCATGGCGCGCGACCGGCCGGAGCGCACCAGGCCGAGATGGCGACCGCGATCACGCGTCATCACCTCGGCGATGACGCTCGTCTCGCCGTGGCGCTTGACGCCCAGGATGATCGCATGGTCCTGCCACTGCATCGAAAGAAATCCTTACGGCCGACGAATCGACTCTAGAGCATAACCCCGAAAATCGGAAAGGTCTGGCTGCTATTGATGGACCGGATCAGGCGACAGCCGGGAAAAGCCTCAGCAGGAATTCACGCATCGCCGTCTCGTCGAAAGGCTTCACCAGAAGCGGAATGTGCTGCAAGTCCGGGGGGAAATCACCGGTATCGGAATAGCCGCTGACGAAGCCAAAGGGAATGCCAAGGTCGAGAAGATGACGGGCAAATCCGAAGCTCATGCCCTCGCCGAGATTGACGTCGAGAAGGGCGAAATCATATGTCTCCGCAACGATGGCAGCCCTCGCCTGCTCCACGCTGCCGACGATATCGATATTCTCGACGCTGGCCAGGCGCAGCATATCCTCCGCCTCCATCGCGATGATCAGACTGTCTTCAAGAACCAGAACACGGATTGCGCTCATGATTCCCTGCCCTCCGTCGGGCAACTGTCGCAGCGCCCCGGCCGTTTCGCCAACATCATTGCCCTCCGGTGCCCCGCATGGCACGCTATCGGTGAATTCCGCCACCATGTCTGAATAAACCATTTTGCCCGGCCTATAAGAATCAAATCGGAGGAAGATGACGGCCGACCTTATTTTCTCAAATGCTAATGCGCATTTAAAAAAGACATAAGAGCGAGGCTAGATGAAGGGCCGTTTGCCCTCTCCGAGCCCTTCCCAACCGGAAATGGCCAGCAATTCCTCGCCGTTCAGCACCTCGCAGCCGCGCTCCTGCCAGCGGATCAATCCGCGTTCACCGAGCTTTTTCAGGGTCTTGTTGGTGTGGACGATGGAAAGGCCGAGCGTGTCGGCAATGTGCTGCTGGGTGATCGGGATGAATTTGCGGCCGTTGAAGAGACCAAGCTGCCTGCCGCGCTCGAAGAGGAAAGCCAACAGGTAGGCTGCTCTTTCCAGCGCCGTTCGGCGGCCGATGCTCAACAGATGCTCATCCAGAATGCGCTCCTCGCGCGCGGCGATCCAGGTGATGTCGAAGGCGAGCGAGGGGTGCTTGTTATAGAGCGTCATCAGCCGGTCGCGCTCGAAGACGCAGAGGGAAACCGGTGACAGCGCTTCGACGGAATGCTGCATCTCGCCGGCGATGGTTCCCTGCAGGCCGATCAGATCGCCCGGCATGATATAATTCAGAATCTGGCGGCGTCCATCCTCCAGCATCTTGTAGCGAAAGCCCCAGCCGGAAAGCACCGTGAAGAGATGAGCGCTATGTGCGCCCTCGACAAGGATAGTGGAGCCGGCATCGACGGCAAGTTCACCCCTCTTGAAATGGGAGACAAATTCCAGCTCATCGCGGCTGAACTCCCTGAAATGCGGCAACGGCCGCAAAGGACATTGCTCACAAGGAGTCTTGAAAGAGTGGATGCGTTTCGACGTTGCCATACCTGCCCTCGCGGTCATGCAAACCGGCCGCCCCTCATCGACGCACCGTCGAGCAAGAAATGCGCAAAGGCATGGGTTCGTTCCGCAACGAAGCTGGTTTTTTCCAAGGAAACAAAGGGCTGGCGCTTACCCGATGAAATTCTTGCCACGCCTAAAGCGCGTCGCGATCTTTCAGATTCGCTTCTCGCGCTTTAGCTCTTTGTTTGCGCGCATGTCGTTGCCGCAAAACCGCTCCACACTTTTGCGCGACATGCTTTGTTGGTGCGCATGTCGGTGCCGCAAAACCGCTCCACACTTTTGCGCGACATGCTTTATTTCGGGAAATCGAGACCCATTTCGCGGAACCGCTCGGGATCGTCACCCCAATTTTCGCGAACCTTGACGAACAGGAAGAGATGGACCGGCTGCTCGAGGATCTCCGACAATTCCTTGCGGGACGCCGTCGAGATCGCCTTGATGGTTTCACCACCCTTGCCGAGCGCGATCTTCTTCTGGCTGTCGCGCTCGAGATAGATCACCTGCTCGATACGCACCGAGCCGTCCTTGCGCTCTTCCCATTTTTCCGTTTCGACATGCGAGGCGTAGGGAAGCTCCTGGTGCAGCCGCAGGAACAGCTTCTCGCGGGTGATTTCGGCAGCGAGCTGGCGCATCGGCAGATCGGAGATCTGGTCTTCCGGATAGTACCACGGCCCCTCGGGAAGTGTGGCGGCGAGATAATCCATGACATCGTCGCAGCCTGATCCGTTTTCGGCCGATATCATGAAGGTGCGTTCGAAAGCGATCTTCTCGTTGGCGGCGGCCGCGAGTGCCAGCAGATCCTCGCGGTTGACGCGGTCGATCTTGTTGAGCAGCAGGATCTTCGGTTGCCGAACCTCCTTGAGGCCTTCGAGGATGGCTTCGGCATCGCCGCGCAGGCCGCGCTCGCTGTCGATCAGCAGCACGATCAGATCGGCATCCTTGGCGCCGCCCCAGGCCGAGGTCACCATGGCGCGGTCGAGCCGGCGGCGCGGCTTGAAGATACCGGGTGTATCCATGAAGACGATCTGGGCGTTGTCGTGGATGGCGATGCCGCGGACGATGGCGCGCGTCGTCTGCACCTTATGGCTAACGATTGAGACCTTGGCGCCGACAAGGCGGTTCACCAGCGTCGACTTGCCGGCGTTGGTCGGCCCGATCAGCGCGACGAAGCCCGAATGTGTCGGACCATGGGTTTCTGCAGCAGCTTCGGCCGCGATATCTTCTTCTTGTGTCATTGTCCCGTCAGTTTCCGGCAGACGATTGCTGCCAAATGCCTTCGCGCTCAAGCATCTTCGTCGCCGCAACCTGTTCGGCGGCGCGCTTCGACCGCTCTACGCCGGTTTCCGGCTTTATGCCAGCAACTTCCACCGTCACCTTGAAGCGCGGATCATGATCCGGTCCGCTGCGTTCATCAACCCGGTAGTTGGGCGTGACGCCGAATTTCGCGTGCGACCATTCCTGCAGCTCGGTCTTGGCGTCGCGCTTGGCGCCATCGGCCCGGACCGCCCTGCCCTGCCAGTAGCGCAGGATGAAGCGGCGGGCCACTTCGAGGCCGCCGTCGAGATAGATCGCGGCGATCAGGCTTTCGACGACGTCGGCACGCACGTTCATCATGCGCTTGCCGGTCAATTTCTTCACGTCGGCGCCGGTGCGGATATAGAGGTGAAGATTGAGTTCGTCGGCGACCGCAGCGCAAGTTTCGGCGCTGACCAGCTGGTTGAGGCGAACCGAGAGTTCGCCCTCCCCCGCCGCGCCGAAGGTGCGGAACAGAAGCTCGGCGATGCAGAGCCCAAGCACCCTGTCGCCGAGGAATTCCAGCCGTTCGTAATTGCCGCCCTTCTCAGTGCGGGCGCTGGCATGGGTCAGCGCCCGATCCAAGCGTTCCTCTTCGGCGAAGTCATGACCGATCAGGCCTTCAAGCTTTGCGCGGTCGGCCGCAGAAAGCGTCGGCGCCTTGCTCATTCAACAACCTTGAAGAGGCGATCCCAACGCATGTTCGTCGGCCACTTCCAGATTTCGCGGAAGGAGGTGTCGTTGCCGAGCGAGAAGAAGATGACGCTGGCGCGGCCGACAAGATTTTCGGCCGGCACGAAGCCGACGTCGAAGCGGCTGTCGGCCGAGTTGTCGCGGTTGTCGCCTACCATGAAATAGTGGTCTTCCGGCACGATGAACTCGCGGGTGTTATCACCGCGCGATGCCGGAGACGAATCGAGTGTGTCATAGGTCTTGCCGTTGTCGAGCGTCTCGCGGAACACCGGCACATCCGCGCCCGGATCGAGCTTGTAATCCGAGGTGAAGGCGCCGTCCGGCACCTTCGGTACCGGCTTGCCGTTGACGTAGAGAACGCCCTCCTTCATCTGAATGCGGTCGCCCGGCAAGCCGATGCAGCGCTTGATGTAATCGATGTCAGGGTTCGGCGGGAAGCGGAAAACGACGATATCGCCGCGCTTCGGAGCGGAGCCGAAAATGCGGCCGCTGAAGATATCAGGCGATAAGGGCAGCGAATATTTCGAATAACCATAGGCGAACTTATTGACGAAGATGTAGTCGCCGACGAGCAGCGTCGGCATCATCGAACCGGACGGGATGGTAAAGGGCTGGAACAGCACCGTTCGGATCACCATCGCCAAAATCAGCGCCTGGATGATGACTTTGATATTTTCCCAGAGGGCGTTCGGCTTGGCTTCGACTTTTTCGGACACGCAGTCTTATTCCTTCAAGACGCCGCGGCGGCGCAATTCTTCTGTCGTTCTCTCTAGCGGCTTCGGCCGATTGCGGCAATGGCGACAACGTCAAAAGCGACGAGAGGTCGCGATCAACGCTCCCGAGGTTCCGATCAGAGGCTCTCGGGTAACGCCTCGATAATCACGAAGGCCTGCGCCAAGGGATAATCATCCGTTATTGTCAAATGAATGGCGGGCCTATGGCCCGCGGGCAGCATCGATTCGAGGATCAGGGCGGCAGCACCCGCCAAAACCATGGTCGGCTTGCCGCTCGGCAGGTTGACGACGCCCATATCCTTCCAGAAGACGCCCTGGGCGATGCCGGTGCCGAGCGCCTTGGAACAGGCCTCCTTGGCGGCGAAACGCTTGGCATAGGAGGCTCCACGATTTGCCCGGCGGTCGGAACGCGCGCGCTCGATCTCGGTGAAGCAGCGATGGGTAAAGCGCTCGCCGAAGCGCTCGATGGATTTCTCGACCCGGCGAATGTCGATCAGATCGCTGCCAATGCCGATGATCATGCCGGAACCTTCCGTCGCTTAGGATTTCTTGACCGGGTTCATACGCTCGGCATGTCGCCGGCCGGGCCGGCCAGACGCAGTCGCGCCCGCTCCAGCAGCCGTGTGTGGCGGCGCGTCTGAAAACCCTTCACGGTGTAGAATGTCAGTGCGTAAAGCGCAACGGAGGTGACGATTGCCGGCGGAATGGCGCCGACGAGCATCGGCTCCAGCACAGGCCTCCATAATTCAGTGAAGTTCAGCTTATGAAAGAGGGCTGCGAGATCAACCGTCTGACCGGCCAGCTGATCCTCACGACTCAACAGCAGATGCCCGATCTCCCAGGTGATACCCCAGATGAAGGG
Source organism: Rhizobium ecuadorense (assembly GCF_001187535.1). Taxonomy (GTDB): domain Bacteria; phylum Pseudomonadota; class Alphaproteobacteria; order Rhizobiales; family Rhizobiaceae; genus Rhizobium; species Rhizobium ecuadorense. The sequence continues at coordinate 61,962 of NZ_LFIO01001107.1, read as the reverse complement.
ATAGGTCAGCGGATTGCCGAAGGCCGCGCAACCGAGGGCGGCGGCCACCATGCTGCCGGAGAGGAAATAGGTGATGACGAAGGCCATGACGAAATGCACGCCGATGAAGGGCGTCCACGAGACGAAGACGCCCGCAGCGACGCCGGCCGCAACTGCGTGCGGCGAAGCGCTCAGGCGCAGGATGCGCATTGTCAGGTAACGGAGCGGGCGAAGGAAACCTTTGCGGGGCCATAGAAGCTCTCGCATCTTTTCCTTGAATCCCGCAGGCTTGCGACGGCGAAACAACATGGCCGGTATTTAGTGCAGCGCACATGACCATGACAAGAGCGGCAAATGATACCGCCGAAAAAACATCTCATCCTCTCAGCAGAGAGGAGCTTTTTCATACCGAGGGGCGTCCGTCATGCATAACGTCCCTCACTCGTCTCAAGTATTAAATTCAGTATCAGCGCGTGCGGAACAGACCGCGGTCGACCTGGCGCTGACGAAACTCGAGATCGATACGATCGAGCGAGCCATTGAGATAGGCCATTTCACGTTCCTGCGTGGTCGGAGCGCGGAAGGCGCGAGCGATTTTCCTGATAGGATCAAACATTGTCTTGTCTCATCTTCTGTTTGCGTTTCGATGACCAGAAGATAGGCCCGGCACGGGTTAATTACTACAGCCGCAACATGGAGACAGCCATGCGCGCAGTGCATGGCATGCCTTTTTGGCGAACTATTTCGATCGTAAAGCGATCATAAAATGTGCAATTTTGCACTGAACCGTCTGAGGGCTTAACAAAAGCTTACTCGTAGAGCCGCCGGACCGTAGCGATGCAATCCAGTTCCTTCATCTGGGCGAGCAGTTGATTGAGCTGACGCAGGTCCCAGACCTCCACTTCGAGCATCATTTCGGTGAAATCCGCCGCGACCCGCACCGTATTCAGCAAACGGATATTGACGTCGAGGCCCGCAACCGTCTGGGCGACCTTGGCGAGCGTGCCGGGCTCATTCAACCCGTTCACCATGATGCGCGCCATGAAACGCGACTTGTTGGCTTCGTCGAGATCCCAGCGGACATCGATCCAGCGGTCGGGCTGATCGTCGAAGCGCTGCAGGCTCGGCGACTGGATCGGGTAGATGGTGATGCCCTTGCCCTGGTCCATAATGCCGACGATGCGATCGCCGGGCACGGCGCCGGTTGAGGCGAACTTGACGTCGACATTGCCGGAGAGGCCGCGGATCGGCCCGATATTGGCGTCGGTGTCGATTTCCGAAGGACCGCCATCGACCCCTGCCTTGGTCTTGCCGGGGATCTTGAAGATCATGCCGGCCGCACTGCGGACGTTGAACCAGCCGTCGTCGCCGGAGGGCCTCACGGTGACGCGCTCATCCTGATGGTCGGGATAGACCGCGCGCAGGACGTCGAGCGAAGACATCTCGCCGCGCCCGACGGCAGCGATCGCGTCCTCGACCTCCTTCTGACCGAGGCGGTGCAGCGCTGGCTTCATCGCCTCGCGGGAGAAAATCTTTCCGGCCCTGTCGAAGGTGCGCTCAAGAATGCGGTGGCCGAGACCGGCATATTGCTTGCGGATCGCCATGCGGGTGGCGCGGCGGATGGCGGCGCGCGCCTTGCCGGTAACGACGATCTCCTCCCAGGCGGCCGGCGGGACCTGCACGCCGGAGCGGATGATCTCGACCTCGTCGCCATTGGCAAGCCGTGTCACCAGCGGCATGATGCGGCCGTTGATCTTGGCGCCCACGGTGGTGTCGCCGATATTGGTGTGCACCGCATAGGCGAAATCGATCGGAGTGGCGCCGCGCGGCAGAGCAATCAGCTTGCCCTTCGGCGTGAAACAGAAGACCTGGTCCTGGAAGAGCTCGAGCTTGGTGTGCTCGAGGAATTCTTCCGGACTGTCGCCTTCGGCCAGCGCCTCGATCGTGTGGCGCAGCCACGAATAGGCATTGGATTCGCGCGAGAGGATGTCGCCGTCGGCATTGGTGGCGCCGTCCTTATAGAGTGTATGGGCGGCAATGCCGAATTCGGCGATTTCGTGCATGCGCTTGGTGCGGATCTGCAGCTCGATGCGCTGGCTGGAGGGACCGACGATGGTGGTGTGCAGCGAGCGGTAATCGTTCTGCTTCGGCGTCGAGATATAATCCTTGAAGCGGCCGGGCACGACACGCCAGCGGGTGTGGACGATGCCGAGCGCCCGGTAGCAGGACGGAATGTCCTCGACGATCAAACGGAAACCGTAGACATCGGAAAGCTGCTCGAAGGAAAGCGACTTCGACTGCATCTTGCGGAAGACCGAATAGGGCTTCTTCTGCCGGCCCTTGACATAGGCGCTCGTCAGGCCGCTTGCGACCAGCAGGTCACGCAGCTCGGCCTCGATCTTCTTGACGATGCCCTCGTTGCGCTTCGAAAGCTCCTCCAGCCGTTTGGTGACGGTGTCGTAGGCTTCCGGGTTCATATGCATGAAGGAAAGCTCTTCGAGCTCCTCGCGCATATCCTGCATGCCCATGCGACCGGCAAGCGGCGCATAGATTTCCATCGTCTCCTCGGAGATTCGGGCCCGCTTGTCGGCCGACATATGATCGAGGGTGCGCATATTGTGCAGGCGATCGGCAAGCTTGACGAGCAGCACGCGCACATCGTCGGAAATGGCGAGCAGCAGCTTGCGCAGGTTTTCCGCCTGCTTGGCCTTCTTGGTGACAAGATCGAGTTTCTTGATCTTGGTCAGGCCCTCGACCAGGCGGCCGATATCCTCGCCGAAGAGTTCGTCGATCTCGGCGCGCGTCGCCGTGGTATCCTCGATCGTATCGTGCAGCAGCGCGACCGCGATCGTCGATTCATCGAGGTGCATGTCGGTGAGGATCGCGGCGACTTCGAGCGGATGCGAAATATAGGGATCGCCGCTCGCCCGCTTTTGCTGGCCATGCTTCTGCATGGCGTAGACATAGGCTTTGTTCAGCAGTGCTTCATTGGCATCGGGCTTGTATTGCTGAACCCGCTCCACGAGCTCGTACTGCCGCATCATTCCAAAGCCACTCCGGTAAAAATAAAAGCGCGCCAATCAACGATTGGCGCACACATGGGCAATAATATGCCTAAGCAATAAAGGCGCAAGATTGACGATTGGTAATCATCGCTCTTTCGCATCGCATGAAACTTTTCCCCGTTCGCATACGACCGGGATCAGTCTGCGCGCTTAGTAGTCGTCGCTCTTTTCCGGCGGCACCAGGCCCTCGATGCCGGCAAGCAGCTCCTCTTCCGACATCTGGTCGAAAGTGATCGTTTCAGGCAGATCGTCCTGCTCTTCGCTGTCGGCTGCGGCGACACCGCCGGCGGCGATCATGCTGGCCGGATCGGGCTCGGGCTCGTCGACTTCGACATGCTTCTGCAGCGAATGGATCAGATCTTCCTTGAGATCATCGGGCGAAAGCGTCTCGTCGGCGATTTCGCGCAGGGCGACGACCGGGTTCTTGTCGTTGTCGCGATCGATGGTAATCGAGGCGCCCTGGGAAATCAGCCGGGCGCGGTGGCTGGCGAGCAGAACCAGCTCGAAGCGGTTCTCCACCTTGTCGATGCAATCTTCAACTGTGACACGGGCCATTGCCTGTCCTTTACGGTCGTCATTTCGGGATTAGCACGCCCGATACAATTAAAACCGGGCAAATACAAGTTTTTCATTCCAGCTCCCCTCGTCTTTATGAGCGGCTGAACTAAATTTCCATGGAGAATGTCACAATTCCACCTATGGTTGCTTGGAATATGCCGAATCGTGCCCTAAATCTTTCATATATGAATAATTGTTAAAGTATGGATCAGAGCAAAATCAAAGCGCAACATATTGATTTTATTGAATTTTGGTCCTGCGGATTTCGATTGCTCTCATTGGATTGGTAAGCGATGTTTGACCCACGCGAAAAAATTGCACTCTTCATTGACGGCGCCAACCTTTACGCTGCATCCAAGAGCCTCGGTTTCGACATAGATTACCGCAAGCTCTTGAAAGCATTCCAGAAACGCGGCTATCTCCTGCGCGCCTACTATTACACCGCGCTGATCGAGGATCAGGAATATTCGTCGATCCGGCCGCTGATCGACTGGCTCGACTATAATGGCTACAAGGTCGTCACCAAGCCCGCCAAGGAATTCACAGATTCCATGGGACGCCGAAAGATCAAGGGCAACATGGACATCGAGCTTGCGATCGACGCCATGGAACAGTCCGAAACGGTCGATCATCTCGTCATCTTCTCGGGCGACGGCGACTTCACCAACCTGGTCGAGGCGCTACAGCGCAGAGGCCGCAAGGTCTCGGTGATCTCGACGATGGCGACGCAGCCGCCGATGATCGCCGACGACCTGCGACGCCAGGCCGACCACTTCATCGATCTCTTGTCCTTGAAGGCCGAAATCGGTCGCGACCCTGCGGAACGGGCGCCGCGCCAGGTCGAAGTCGTCGCCCCGGCCAGCGACTTCCAAGAATGATCCGGAAACGGCAATTACTGCCCAAGCGGCGTGGTCAGCCGTTATCCTTCAGCAGGCGGCTCTTTTGCCGGTTCCAATCGCGTTCCTTCTCGGACTCGCGCTTGTCATGCAGTTTCTTGCCCTTGGCGAGCGCCAGCTCCATCTTCGCCCGACCGCGGTCGTTGAAATAGATCTTCAGCGGGATCAGCGTCATGCCCTCGCGGTTGACGGCAGAGCGCAGGCGATGGATTTCACGGCCCGACAAAAGCAGCTTGCGGCGCCGGCGCGGTTCGTGATTGAAGCGGTTCGCCTGCAGATATTCCGGCAGGTAGGAGTTGATCAGCCAGATCTCGCCGCCCTCATCCGACGCATAGGATTCGGCGATATTGGCCTTGCCCTCACGCAGCGATTTTACCTCCGTGCCCATCAGCACGAGACCGGCCTCGTAGGTATCGATGATTTCGTAGTTGAAGCGGGCCTTGCGGTTTTCGGCCACGACCTTGTTCACCACGCGCTGGCTGCCTTTGGGGGCCATGACAATATATCCCTTCGAGATGCGCGACAAGCCGCGCCCTCATTGCTTGCCCTCTATGTAGGGGAACGACCCGGCCTTGTGAAGACGGCCGGTCTCCTCAGTTCAGCAGCCCGGCATGGCGTAGCGCCGCGTCGATCGCCGCCTCCGTTGCCGGCTCCAGCGTCGACAGCAGCGGCGAGCGGACATTGCGGCTCATGCGGCCAAGCTTGGAGAGCCCGTATTTGGCGCCGCAAAGCCCGGGCTCCAGGAAGATCGCCTTGTGCAACGGCATCAGCCGATCCTGATATTCCAGCGCGCTGGCATAGTCGCCTTTCAGCGTCGCCGCCTGGAAATCGGCGCAGAGGCGCGGGGCGACATTGGCCGTGACCGAAATACAGCCGACGCCGCCATGGGCGTTGAAGCCGAGCGCCGTCGCGTCCTCGCCGGACAATTGCCGGAAATCCTTGCCGCAGGTGATGCGCTGTTCGGAGACGCGCTCGATCTTGCCCGTCGCATCCTTGACGCCGACGATATTGCCATGCGCCTTGGCAAGCGCACCCATCGTTTCCGGCGTCATGTCGACCACCGAGCGGCCCGGGATATTGTAGATATAGATCGGCAGATCGACGGCCTCGGCAATCGCTGAGAAATGCGCGATCAAGCCTTTCTGGGTCGGCTTGTTGTAATAAGGAGTGACGACCAGAACGGCGTCGGCGCCGACCTTTTCGGCATGCTGGGCAAGCTCGATCGCCTCACCTGTATTGTTCGAGCCGGCGCCGGCCATGACGGGAACGCGTTTTGCAGCGACCTCGATGCACAGTTCCACGACCCGCTTGTGCTCGGCATGCGACAGCGTCGGGGATTCGCCCGTCGTGCCGACAGGAACGAGACCACTGCTGCCCTCCCTGATCTGCCAGTCGACATGCGCGGCGAAGCTGTCTTCGTCGATCAGTCCGGCATCGGTGAAGGGGGTGACGAGGGCGGGAATGGACCCATTGAACATGCAAAGCTCCTCACGACCAAATCCTTGCTTCGGCCGCATTCCATGAATATTTTGCGCACCATAGAGCGCCGAAATCATCGCGACAAGCGCGTAGAGTTCGGTTTAGGGCAAATTCCGATAGCAGATGTGAATGAATTTTACCTGGTACGGTAAGGTTTCGTTAAGATGCCTCTAGCCAAATGGCAGGGCGTGTTTTCGTTGCGAGATCCCGGATGAAGAAAGCTGTCCTGATTCTGTCCGCCTTCGGCTTCATTGCCGCCGCGTGGAGCAGTGTAGCGTCGCCGCTTCCCGGTGAGAGCACGCCCATACCCGGCGTCAAGCCGCTCGGCTTCATTCCCGAGACAGCCATACCGGAATCGATCACAACAGGCGCCATTCCGCGCAATCCGGCAATCGCGCCTGTTAACAGCGACCTGAAAGCCGGCCTCGATGCGCTTTCCGACAAGGACCCACGGCTGGCACTGTCGATCCGCGACAATATGCCCGACGGTACGCTCGATCGCCATATCCTCACCTGGGCGATCGCCGTTTCCGGCTTGAAGGGCGTTCCCTCCTATGAAATCGCCAGCGCTGCGCAGGAGCTCAAGAGCTGGCCGGGCCTTTCGCGGCTGCGCGCCTATTCCGAACGCGCGCTCTATGACGAAAACCCCGCTCCATCCGCCGTGCTTGCCGCCTTCGGCGATACCGCGCCCGAGACGATGCAGGGCGCCGTCATCCTCGGCCGGGCATTGGTTGCAACCGGCAAGCAGGCGCAGGCGGCAAAATATATCCGTAAGGTCTGGCGCGGAGAGGCTCTCGACAAAGCGACCGAGGACAAGATCCTCATCGAATTCTCAGCGCTGTTGACGCCGGCCGACCATAAGGCGCGGATGGACTATCTGATGTATCGCGGCCGGGTGGCGCAGGCCAAGCGCTTCGGCGACATGGGCCAGGCGCAGTCGCTCTACAAGGCCTGGGCTGCCGTCGACGCCAAAGCCGGCAATGCCGGCGCGCTGCTCGACGCCGTCGATGCCAGATGGCGCAGCGATGCGGGCCTGCTGTTTGCGCGGATCGAATATCTGCGCAAGCAGGACAAATATGCCGAGGCGGCAGCACTGCTGGAGCAGATGCCGCCCGAGCGCAGCGAGCTCGTCAATTCCGGCGAGTGGTGGAACGAGCAGCGCATCGTCAGCCGTGGTCTCGTCGACCAGGGACAGTTCAAGCCTGCCTATCGCATCGTCGCAAACTACGCCGCAACGAGCCCGACCGATATCGTCGAGGCTGAATTCCATGCCGGATGGTATGCGCTGCGCGGCCTGCAGGACCCGACGACTGCGGAAAAACACTTCCGCAAGATTCTGCAGACATCGAACGGGCCGATCTCGGTTTCACGCGCCTGGTATTGGCTGGGACGAGCAGCGGAGGCCGGCGGCCCTGGCACATCCAGCGAATTCTATGCGAAGGCTGCGACTTTTCCCGGCACCTTCTACGGCCAGCTCGCGGCGGAACGGCTGGGGCGAAAGACGCTGAACGTTACTTATCCCTCGCCGAGCACGGCCGACCGGCAACGCTTCCAAGCCCGCGAAGCCGTGCAGGCAATCGCCCGGCTGGAGGCCGCCGGCCATGGATGGCGGGCCGACATTCTCTATCTCGCGCTCGCCGATCAGTTGCAGAGCCCCGGCGAACTGGCTGTGCTTGCGGCACAGGCCGTGCAATCCGGCGATCATCATCTGTCGCTGCAGATCGGCAAGACCGCCTATGGACGCGGCATCGATGTCGCAGCGCTCGCCTTTCCGGTCGGCGTCATCCCGGCGAACGCCAATATTTCAGGCTCCGGCAAGGCGCTTGCCTATGCCATCGCCCGGCAGGAAAGCGCCTTCAACCCGGCCGCCGTTTCAGCGGCAAACGCACGCGGCCTGCTGCAGCTTCTGCCGGGAACGGCCCAGGCGGTGGCCAAGCGCCACAACATCACCTATTCGAAGGACAAGCTGACGGCCGATGCCGGCTATAACGCAACGCTCGGCGCGCATTATCTCGGCGAGCAGATCGACGCCTTCGGCGGCTCCTATATCCTCACCTTCATCGCCTATAATGCTGGGCCGAAGCGGGTACCGGAATGGATCGGCCGCTACGGCGATCCGCGCGGCAAATCGATCGACGAGATCGTCGACTGGATCGAGCGCATCCCCTTCCCCGAAACGCGGAACTACGTGCAGCGGGTGATGGAGAATTACGAGGTCTACAAGGCCCGCCTCGGCCAGTCGACCGATATCGAACGTGACCTCATCGGCGGACGCAGCGCCTCCTGAAGCCGTTTGGCGCGGCTCGAAAAGCAGGCTACATCTTCGCGATCAACAACTCTCGAGGGATGCGATGCCGGATACGGATACAAGCGGTTTCCAGGAGCGATTTTACACATCTTCCGATGGGCTGACGCTTTATGCCCGCGACTATCGGCCGGGCGAGACGGCGACCGCGGGACGGCTGCCGGTCATCTGCCTGCCCGGTCTGACCCGCAACACGCGGGATTTTCATCCGCTGGCGTTGCTTCTCTCCAGGGACATGACAGCACCGCGCCGGGTCATCGCACTCGATTCGCGCGGGCGGGGAAACTCGGCCTGGGATGAGAACAAGGCGAACTACAATCTGGCCGTCGAGGCCGGCGACGTCGTTACCGCCTGCGCGGCCCTCGGCGTCGAGCGGGCGATCTTCATCGGCACGTCCCGAGGTGGGCTGATCCTGCATCTGATCGCGGCGACACGGCCGGATTTTCTCGAGGCCGTCATCCTTAACGATATCGGACCCGTGGTCGAGGCCGAAGGGCTGGCAAGGATCCGCGATTATCTCAACAACGGCAGAAAGCCTGAGGACTGGACCACTGCGGCCGATATATTGAAGGAAAATCACGGCGCGTCGTTTACCGTGCTGGAGGAGGAAGACTGGCGCGAGATGGCGCTTGCCCTTTATCGCGACGTCGGCGGAAGACCGGTCGCCGATTTCGATCCGGCGATCGCAGAGGCGCTGAAATCGGTCGATCTCAGCCAGCCGCTACCCGATCTCTGGGCGCAATTCGAAAGGTTGAACCGGTTTCCGCTGATGCTGATCCGCGGCGAAAATTCGTCTCTGCTCTCAAAGCAGATTGCCGACGAAATGGCCCGCCGGCATCCACGCTTGATCCTGCATGCTGCCGAAGGACAAGGGCACGCGCCGCTTCTGCATCACAGCGATATCCCCACAGCCATTCGAGCTTTTCTCGCCTCTTGCCGATAAAAGGCGCCGCCTCAATTTGATTCAGGCGATGCGCTTTCGCTCCTTGCATTTATGCATTTCGTTATCCCGGAACCGCTGCCCATTTCCGGGCGATATGCATTGGCCTCATGGAAGCCGGCGAGCTGACAGACGGTGCGATCCCTCAATGCAAAAAAGCCCGGCTCGAGAGCCGGGCTTTCCTGATTGACCGAAGTCAGATCAGATTAGAACGAACGCTGCAGGCGGAAGTAGCCCGTCGTGGAGTCGTCGCCATCATCCGGATCGAGGTACTGAACCGAAGCCTTGGCGTAGAAGTTGTCGACGATCTGGTAATCAACCGTCAGACCGACCTTCCAGGCATCGCCGAGACCGTCGAAGTCATCCGGAACAGCCTTGCCACCGCCGAAGTAGTTGCCGTAGTACTGAACGGCCGGGGTGATCTTCAGCTTGTCGGTTGCCTTGATAGCGTATTCAGCAGCAACAGCCCACTCAGCCGAAGAGTAGTAGGAGTTCGGGCCGGTGGAGTATACGCCGGCCAAGCCGAGCGTGCCGGGACCGATGTCAACCGTACCCATTGCACGGATAGCACCGTCGTCATTGTCGACGTCGTAGCCGGCAGTGACCTGGTAGCTGAACGCGCCAGCCTTGCCGCCGAGACCAACAGCAACGCCAACGTTGTTGGCTTCTTCGCCGGCCTTGTAAACGCCGTCTTCCAGCTCATCGACGCTGATGCCAGCGTAGAAGTCGCCAGTTTCGTACTGATAACGGATGGAGTTGTGGAGGGTTTCGACCGAACCGATGTCGTCGGTTTCGCCGGAGAGGCCATCGTCCCACCAGCTGTAGAAGAGACCAGCGCGGAAGCCCGCGATGTCGAGGTAAGCGGAGTCGAGCTTGGCTTCCTGATCCGAGGCGTTGTCAGCATTGAACTGCATGACGATAACGCCGGTCAGCGGACCATACTCGGTGTCGCTCTTGGCCGTGAACTGAACCTGACCGCGGGTAACGGCATCCCAGTCCGAATCACCGCCGACGTCTTCGCCAACGTTAACCTGGAAACGGATGTAGCCGTTGATCTTGAGGCAGGTTTCGGTGCCCGGGATGTAGAAGTAGCCGGTGCCGTAAGCGTCGCAGACGCGGACGTATTCAACCGGTTCCGGCTCGGCAGCAACGATAGCGTCAGCAGCCTGAGCACCGGAAACTACTGCGAGAGCAGCAGCGGAGCCGAGAAGAAGGCTCTTGATGTTCATAAATGACCTCCAATTCAAAGTTTCGTTCGGGTTTGGGATCTTTCGCTGAGCAGCGTTCCCTGCCCCATTCCCGTGTTGCAAGAAGTGGACGATCAGTCGCCCTTGCTTCCGACGATGAAAATACAAGACGGAAGCCGTCACGCAATCACCAACTTACTCGGATGGGGGGTTTCAGGGAGCCTTCCCGACTTCCTGTTGCTCAAAGGACACAAGTCGGGCAGCCGGCCCTGATTTCCTTTATGCTTTGTTAAGAAAACCTTGGTTTTGCGGCAGCTTAGGTCGGACCAACAGTGATCTGGACATGAGCTGCGCAACATATTTGGAACGCTTTTTTGACGAAATCCTGATGCCGGACGAGATATCGCCACTGCGGCAAGCGTAACCAGACATGCACGGATTCGGTTTCGTTGCGTGTCGGGGCATGCGAGCGAGCGATGATTCCCCGCTGGCGATTCTCACTCTCGAGGCGGAGCGATTCTCTTATTGCGCGATCGCAAGGCATGATCGCCCAGCGATCACGAGACATTAAGTCGCCTAAGCGGAAATGGCTTTCCGCGTGAATTGAACTGAGCTGGGAAAATCAAGATGGCGGAGAAGATGCCCGCCAACAATTTGAATTTACTATCTTTATTGGCAACATTCCTTGCCATTTCCTAATCTTGCGGCAATATTCGTAACCATGTTGGCCGCTATCGTCCTTGTTATCAATGCGACGGATTAGGAAAACGGTTAGGAAAGAAATGGCCCGCCACAAGCTCACAGAGACAAAGGTCAAGGCCGCGCTCAAGGCCGGGAAAACAGACAAGCTAGGCGACGGCGACGGGCTGTGGCTATACGTCCAGGCGAGCGGGTCGGCATCTTGGGTGTTCATTTGGATTCGGCATAAATTGCGCCGCGAACTTGGGCTCGGCTCCTACAGCAGCGGCGTTCGCCATGTGTCGCTCGCAGACGCGCGGGACAAAGCCGAAGCGGTACGCGGCATTCTCGGGCGCGGCGGTGATCCGTTCAATGAATTGCCGGAACGCATCGCCGCTGTAAAACCAAAGACGTTCGGCGAGGTCTGCGACGATCTCCTTGCAGCGAAGGAAACCACCTTCCGCAACGAAAAGCATAAGGCGCAATGGCGGATGACCTTGGAGGTTTATGCCAAGCCGCTGCGCAAGATACCTGTGACCGATGTCGCGACCGACGATGTTGTGCGCGTTCTTCGCCCCTTGTGGCAGGATAAACAGGAAACCGCGTCACGGTTGCGCGGTCGGATCGAGAAGGTTCTCGACTATGCCAAAGCGCTCAAGCTGCGCGATGGCGAAAACCCGGCGCGGTGGAAAGGCCATCTCGATCACGTCCTCGGCGAACGCCGAAAACTAAAACGCGGTCACCATGCGGCAATGCCCTATGTGGATGTTCCGGCGTTCATGGTGAGGCTGAGCCAAGCGGAAGGGCTTGGCGCTCGTGCGCTAGAATTGTGCATCCTGACAGCGACCCGTTCCGGCGAGGTCCTGAACGCGCGTTGGTCGGAGATCGACTTTGACGCAGCCACTTGGACGGTCCCGGCAGAGCGGATGAAGGCCGGGAAAGAACACGTCGTACCGCTTTCCCCTCGCGCCATGGCGATATTGAAGGCGCTCCACGAGAAGCGGCTTTCCGATTTCGTATTTCCCGGTCAAGCGCCCCGGAAGCCAATCTCCGGTATGGCAATGGCAATGACGATGCGCCGCTTGGAGGTCGGCAGTTTCACAGTCCACGGCTTCCGATCTGCCTTCCGCGATTGGTGCGGAGACGCGACCAGCTTCCCGCGAGATGTGGCAGAGGCTGCGCTGGCGCACGTAATACAGGGCGTCGAGGCGGCCTATCGGCGCGGCTCGGCATTGGCGAAGCGGCGGAAGTTGTTGGAGGCATGGGCCAGCTATTGCTCAACCACGAACACGGGCAAAGTGCTGACCATGGAGCGGCGGAAGAGTGAGATCGACCGTGACGCAGCCCATTGATGCAGAGAAAGCGATTGAACTCGTGCGGCGGCAACTGGAGCGCTTTTTGCCGACCGAGCTGACGGCGTCGCAACGGGGCCAGGGACGGGCAGACTTGGATAAAGCACGGCGCTCGGGCATTGTCCAACCAGATGGCAACGCGGGACGGTGGCTTAGTCGCCCCGACAGTGGTGATCCCGTCTACCTTCAGGCCCGCCTTCTCGATTCGGACAAACTGGACGATCTGTTAAAAACCGCCGTCGCTGGCAATAAAGAGGCCGGCGACCAAGTGACCGCTATTGCCATCTGGCTCCTGGAAACAGGACAACCTCTGCCATCCTCTTTTGGTGAGTTTCTGATCAGCCTGTTGCGCAAGAGGTTGCCGAAGGTGCGTGGAAACCGCGCTCGGGATTTCCAATACTGCATGGCGTTGTACATGTTGCAGGACCACGGCTTCAGCCCGACCAGAAACCGTGCCCTGCATGGTGACCCTGACGCGAGCGAATCCGGCTGCTCGATCCTGTCCAAGGCGCTCGCCGGCATGGGAAGCCATGTTCCGGAGCGGACGCTTGAGAGGATATGGGAACAATATTCTGACATGCGCTAGACCGTACCCAATTTCGTCAATGCAATTTTGGTACGACTGCCGACTTCGACGGGCATATTTAGTCAGCTGCTAACCCGAGCGGCTTTGTTGAACTAGCCGTTCCAAACGCGGAGTGGCAAATGGAAAAAGCTCTCAAACGGCACCAGGGCCGGATCGGCGACCTCTGTGCGGACCAAGGCCGCCAAGCCACAAATCTTGGCTTCGGATCCGAAATCGCTAAACTTAAAATCGAGGTCGACAACCTCAAGGCAAACCGTTCGACGGCTCCGCCCACTTTCGACGTGCCTGTCCTGATTTCCCTTAATGACGCCTGCAAGCTGATCAGCCTGTCCCGCACAGCCGTCAATCGGTGGCGCTCGCTCGGGCTGTTTCCCGCTGCCGTCGCCCTCGGCGGCAAACGCATCGCGTTTGTCCGCGCTGAGGTCGAACAATGGGTGCGCGATCGAATAGCTGAGCGTGATCAGGCATCACGCACGGCCACCAACTCCGCCAATTAAACCGAGCCGCCACGCTGACGACGCGCGGCGGCTCTATTGGGACTTGCAGGCATCGGAAAGTGCCCCAAAATTTAGTCCCATCGAGTTTAACGCGCAAGATCGCGGCGTCCACCTTGAGGTGAACGTTATGCATCGCGAAATTTCGAAAACTACCGCTCCTAAGCAGCCAGATGACGACGACGTCGCGCCGCTCAAGACGCGGATCGCCGCACTGGAAGCCCAAGTTACCGACCTCGAAGATGAAGTCATTGATCTGGAGATCGAACTGGAGGCAGTGCCCGATCCCGACTTACTCGCAGATATCCGGTCCGACCTCGAAAAGGGCGATATTGAATTTGCGCTGGTCCGGATCGGCCGAGCGATTGGGTGGTACTGACATGAACCCCGACCGCCTCGACGCACAGACAGCCATTCCTATGCCACAATGGCGACCACCCCACGACGCCGCCGGTATGACCGACCCCGAAAAAGCGCGTTGGTGCCTCGACCACGGAGTCGGCAGGCTCTCGCGACAAGAGCGCGAATTCCTTTTCGCCATATCGAGACGGTCGGATCCACTATCAGCAAAACAGCGCCAACAGCTTGACGAGCTGCATGAGCGGTTGAGCAAGCGGACTTAAAGCGAGGTGGCGCGTCATGAGAAATTTCGCCGCTTGGAAGCTCGACCTGCTCGACCGCATGTCAGTCGACGGCCGCCTCTCGCCAAGTGATTTCAGAGTAGCTTTTCGCCTGCTCCATTACATGGACGCAGTCACCGGCGCTTGCTTTCCAGCGCAGCAAACGATCATCGCGGATACCGGACTGGGCGAGCGTGCCGTGCGTTACGCGCTTACGAGCCTATGCGCCTGCGGCTGGTTAAAGATCGAACGATCCGGATCGAGAAAGCGCGGTCGGGCTCAAAACCACTACTGTTTTCCGGGCCGTGACTATCGGCATGCTGATGCCGGTAAACAAACGTCTACTACCGGCACACCGGCACGAGAGTACCGGCACCCAATTGCCGGTGCCTCCCTTATTGAACACTTTGAAGAAGAGAACACGGATAAAACGGAGGCGCGTAAGCGCGTCGCTCACGAGCGCGGCACCCGCATCCCCGAAAACTTCAGCCCGGACATCTCCATTGCCCTGGCGGAGGGTATGACGACCGAAGGGGCGAGGCGAAGCGCACTCAACTTCGTCGACTACTGGAAAAACAGACCCGGTGCCGGAGGCCGCAAACTCGATTGGGAGGCAACCTGGAGAATATGGGCGCGGAAGGATGCCGCCGACGCAAATCGAAAGGGAACGGATCGCCGGCAGGGTCCAGCCCACATCGCAGAGCAAGCGCTCGAAGAGGCACGCCGAGCCCACGAGAGAGAACAGCAACGAGGACTTTTCCAATGACGGGTTTGAACCTACCGGCTGTCCAGCCCGATATGTCTCGCGCGGCGTCCGACGCTGAGAAGCTTGTCGTGCTGACCCGCCTCCTCGCGGCTTACCCATGCCGCACGCCAAGCGATTTCCGGCTCGTGAAGCCCGCCTACATGCAAGCGCTCGAAGGGGTCAGCCGATGGGCGTTATTGGAGGCGGAACGCCGGATCAATCAGAATTCGCTAGGCCACGCCTTTATGCCATCGCCAAGCGAACTGCGCGCTCAAATCGACCGCGTGATGGAACCGTTTCGCGAAAGAGCACGGCGGGCCGCCGAAGAGCGGAGGCTCTACCAGTGGCCCGAGGAGCCCCGCGCCCTACCGGCGCCGGCCGGCGATCCGGAGGCCGTCGCCAAGTGGCGCGCCAAGCGGAATGCTGACATGGCTGAAGCAGCCCTGAAGACGGCAAGCGCTCCCGTCGATCCAGCATTGTTCGCCGGCCGGGACGAACGAACGAAGCGGACATCAGCCGACGCGGTTGCCGATTTCATTTCGCGGCAGCATCGACGGCATTCCCGTTCCTCGGAGACGGGGAAGGAAACCGACCCATGACGGATAGGCTCAGACGGATCGACCTGCTGATCTCGGCCACACGCCGGCACCTCGACGGGCTGCTGGCTCTGCGAGCTGATATGGCCGGCGCGCCGGTGCCGGAGCTGGACGCCGCCGACGACTTCGCTGAGGAAAATCTCATTGATGCGGGGACCGGCGCTCAGCGCGCCGGCGTTTCCAAGCAGACGATCCGCAGATGGGTGAAGGATCATTCCATCGGCGTTAAGCGGGGCGGCCGCCTTCTGGTCTCGGTCCCGCGCCTCCGCCGTCACGCCGGGGACAATAGCCTGTGAGCGTTTCGAGCGTTTAAGGTCCTTCCCCATGAGCGTTTCGGCCTGCACCCTTGTGGGTCAAAGCAGGAGTTATCGAAATGAACGAACACGCGGCAACAATCTTGTCCATCGTCCGCGCCCTCGCCATCTGCGAGCGGACGGGCGAGTCGACCGGCGACATCGCAGACCGGCTTCGAATGCCGGCACCGGCGCAACGAATTCTGAAAGCGGCGGTCGGCGCCGGGACGCTGAGCGATCCGGCATGGGCCTCCGGTCTGGCCGATATGCAGGCCGCGAGCAGCGCGTTCCTCCAAGCGCTGGGCGGCAGATCGGCTTTCGCGGCTCTGCTCGATCTCGGAGTCCTGACCCGCGCGCCGTTGGGTTCCAGTGTCGGCGCCGTCGCGGAAGGAGCCGTCGGCGGTGTGACCGGCGATGGCCAAGCTCGCCCCGTCTCGCGCATGTCGTTGAACGGCGATGCGCTCCTGCCGCAACAGGCCGACGCCGTCATCGTGTTGAGCCGCGAAATCCTCGAAAATAGTTCGGCCGCAAGTCAGAGTTTCGTCTCCCGTCAACTTCGCCGGGCAGTCGCGAAGGCGCTCGACGTCGGCGCGCTCAGCACGCTCATCACATCCGCCACACCGACCTTCGCTGCCACCGACAATCATGCCGCCGACTTGAAGCAGCTGCTGGACGCGGTCAACAGCGGGGAAGGCCGGCTCT
This sequence comes from Rhizobium ecuadorense, assembly GCF_001187535.1. Taxonomy (GTDB): domain Bacteria; phylum Pseudomonadota; class Alphaproteobacteria; order Rhizobiales; family Rhizobiaceae; genus Rhizobium; species Rhizobium ecuadorense. The sequence goes on along the minus strand of NZ_LFIO01001107.1, from coordinate 45,487 downwards.
GCTGGATCGCCGCGCCCGATACCGCGAATAGCATTGCCTTGCTCAATGACGGCCGAGGAAGCGCCTCGCCGGAAGGCGTTTCCGAATTTTTGAACCTGCCGTTCGCCGTCTCGGCCGGCCTCGCCGCCGGCACGTTAATGCTGATCGACGGTGACCGAGTCGTCGGGGATATCGAATCGCTCGGCATCGATATCGCGCGCCATGCCGCACTTCAGATGAACGACGCGCCGACCATGGACGCCATCACGCCGACGGCAACGCCCACGGTCTCGCTCTGGCAGACCAACGCCGTCGCCGTGAAGGTCTCCGCGCTCTTCGGCGCCGTCGCCGGCACGCCCGACGCGCTCGCCGTCCTGACGGACATCGAATGGCCGGCGCTGGCGTCGGGTTGATCGGAGGATATGCAGATGAGCTTTGACGGCAAACAATTCGGCGCCGAGATCGTCCAGATCGTGAAGGATCACCTAGAACGGAACCTATCCCCAATAGCGGCCCGTCTCGACGCGGTTGAGGCCCGTCTCCTGCTTCTTGAAGGTCAGGTCGGCGCGACAAAGAGCCGTCCCGTCGTCCGGGTCGCGGCTCGATCGGAGACGGCAACATGATCCCGGTCGATGACATTTCGCAGGTCGATCCGGTCCTCTGCGAAGATGGCCGGAATGTCGGCTTCTATGCTTGGACAGACGATGATGAGACGTTCTTCTGGTCGATCCCATTGCCGATGATGGTCGAGGAGGTCGCCTTCGAGAGCCTGCTGCCGGAGTGGGTTGAGCTAGGCTGGAAGATGCTCATGCAGCAGGGGTAGCCGGGGGGTGAGCCAACGCCAAAATGGCCGCCGTCAAAAGACCCGCGCGCCTTCTCACTCCCGGATTTTTTTCTCGCCGGCAGAACATCGAGGACGGGTTTTTCCCGCCTATCATGGAAAACCAGAAAAGCACCTCCGGCCGACCCCGGCATCACCCCACGGACATGCAACGTCGTCTGGTCCAGGTGCTTGCAGGTCAGGCCGTTCCGCAGCCCGAAATCTGCCGCATCCTCGCCGTCAGCCCAAAGACGCTGCGGAAGCGCTATCGCCGGGAGCTGGACGTCGGTGCCGCAAAGCTCGAAAGCGCGTTGATAGCGCATCTGCTCCGCCTCACCGCTGGCAATGATGATGTGGCGCTACGGGCGATTAGATTCGCACTCCAGGCGCGATTCGGCTGGTCACCGTATGCACCACCGCGCGCCGAGTATCCGGCAGATGATCTTATCAAATAACGTGCAGAACTCGAACGGATCGGCCATATTGCGAAACCTATCAACAGTGGGGAATGAGGACTGTGGATGCTCGATTTTCTGTCCTATACTTTTGCCGAAGCCTACAAGCATCTCACGGAGATTAAGTTCGACAAGGGTAGTCCTCTCCACCGGACGATCGTGTCCTTGTACGCCACCATCATAGAACAGACGCAGGACGCCATGGTGCTGCACCGATCCGGTCAACACGTCACATTGGATATTATTCTCCGTGCCACGTTGGAGGCGTTCGTGGACATTGAGAACCTGTGTCGCGACGATACTTATCTGAACCACATGAAAGCTTCCTTCCACGAGCAGTGGATAAAGCTTGCGCAGCATGGCGTTGCAGGGGGAAACCCGTTTTTGCAGGGTTTTACGAACAACCCTGAGGCCGCCTCATTGCTGGCACAGCATAGGGTTGATCTTGATGCACTGTCGTTAACCCCTCCCCTAAATGTCTACGAGCGGTTCCGTCGCGCGGGCATGGAGGACATTTATCGCTCAGTCTACAACAGCCTGTGCAATGAGACGCACAACAACATCCGCGCCCTGACCAATCGGCATCTGCGCGTCGAAGGAGATAATTGGGAGCTTGTCATCTTCGATCAGCCACAGGCAGACAGCCTCGCATCCACTCTGAGCAGCTTCATAGGCATTCTTGTGCGCAGCTCCTCCATAATTCACGACTACTTCCAGACCGGCGCCAGGGAGGCGATTAAGGCGTTGAGCGATGAGCACGAAGCATTCATCAGAAGCTATGAGGAAACGATGCAGCAGGAGCCGGCGTTGGCCGAAAAGGATGAGACAGGCAGTTAAATGTGTGGGCTAGTGCCATTACCGGCGCGACGAAGGCAGTTTCAAAGATTGGCCTAGTGCGCCTCCGCCCGAATCCCGCGCGCTCGCTGTCGGGGATACGCAGGCGGCAAAGGGGGCACCAGTGCGTTAAAATGCCCCGTGAGCATCTATTAAATTTCTTTAGGACCGACTGGGTCCAAGATCTCACGGAATAGGTCCTGCCAGATCCCTTCTTCCTTTTTTTCCAATGCCTTTCGGATTCGAGCCATGTCCGTCGCCAGCACAAGCGCATAGACATAACCGTCGTGCTCCTGGACCCGGATGCGCTTGACCATCTCTTGGTGGTCGCCGGGTGAATAGCTGAGCTTACGTAGCCGGTCATACTGCTCGAGCGTCATCCTGATATGTGACGGCAAAGCGCTCTGCGGCGGCCCGGGCGGCACCATCGTCATCTTGAACCCTTTGAATTCAAGATCAAAATGGCCCTCTTGATCCAAAGGGACAACGGTCCGGAGATGGCCGTACGCATTGACTTTGTAGTGCAAATAAGTCGATGGGAGGCCCATGTATGCGCCGTTAACAACCTCTTTCGGGAACTGTCTGACGAGGGCTTTGAACAGGATTTTTCCCAAGATATCGACTACGCTTTCGTGTGGATCAGGTAGCGCGCTTTCAATTTCCCGAAGCGTTGCCCCATGCATAAGGCTGTTCCGGGTCTTGTCGAGCAAGTCCACGGTCGCTTCGTCACACTTCGCATCTGCCGCCATCATCAACGCCCGGATGGCCTGTTTCGCATAGGGCCTATGCTCCGGGTGCTTTTCGCATTTCTCGCAGTAGAGAGCTGACTGACAGTGAGGGCATTTGTCATGAACCTTCGCGGTCGGCTTCTGAAACTCGGCAACGATCTCGAGGGCGAACCAGAAGTAGGCAAACTGGTCATCCGGCGAGCCCGCATGAATCCCTAGCCTGTACCAGCGGAGCGCGCGTCGTATTGCTGGCGGAACGTCAAACTCCAGCAAGCGCTCAATGGAGCCTGCATGCTCTGGCTGCAGGAAGGGTTGCGGGTCATCGTGCTCAATGACTTCGCTCCACAAGTGGACGTCCCTCATCGCTCCCTGGGCAGGTTCAGCGTCCACGATCTGCCGGATCCTGTGCTTCCTAAAGCTGGAGCCCGTCGTGAAGGCCAGCATGTTCAGGCAGTTGGCCAGTAGGTCGTCGGCAACGTCGTTGGCCTCCTTCAAGCTTAGGGCTTCGAAGTAGAGGTGAAGGGAAAGCAAAAAAGGCGTCGTATATTCTGAACGAGGAATATTTTTGATCCGCGCCTCGAAAGATCCGTTCGGATCCTTGATGGTCAGCACAAGATCATCGGTGACCACCGACACACTAGAAGTTATTTCAAAATTCGCTACACAGCGCATGAATCACTCCGCTTTGGCCTTGTCGCTCATAACATTGCCGGCGCTCGTTGACCTAGCGGTAGCGCGAGAATGTCGGGGTTCTCCACTCGGTCACCCATCAAGCGCCGCATTTTCCCAACCATGTCGGGACCGACTCGGCAGCGCCGGGCGATCTCCCGGTCAGACCACTGCCGCCATTCCTCGTCCATCAGAAGGCGTCGAGCCGACCGGCGCTCATCGTCACTGGAAGAAAATCCAGTGAGCGGCATTCCCTGCGCAGAAGGAAACGGTCGGGCAACGGGCAATGGCGCGGGCGATGCTGAAGCCGGAGGGCGAACAAGGGAAGCGCACCGATCTTGAAAACGACCTCCGCAACGCCGTTGGGGAGGTTAGCGGCGAATATGTTCGTCGCGCCCGCTATGTGTTCCGCCACGACGAGGCCCTGGCGCAATCCGTCATGAGCGGCGCGGATACGCTTAACGCCGCCTATGAGGCCGCTAAGGCGGGCGCCGTCCTGTATCCCTTTCACCCTGGCGGCGGTAAAGATTTCGCCGGCCTCGATGCGCTCCGCGATCAGGGCTTGGATGTCCGGCTCGACTTGGGCAACCTCCGCTAAGGCGCGGTTGGAAATGTTTCCCCAATGGGGAAACAATTCTGGATCAATACCCTTGAAGATTTCGATCGCGCGATAGGCGGAGCTTTGAGGGATATGCGGCAACCGGGTCGCAAGCCATCCAGTAAATCCGCCCTCATCGCGCCGATATTTGAAAAGGTCCTGGGCGGCGGCAAAGAGACGTCCCTACGCGCGATGTTCGGCACCGAGCATTATCCCCCGGCCGGATCGACGGCGCGCGCTGGCGGCCCCGTGGGAGGCAAGGCGGAGCATCAGCGCCGCGTTGCCAACCGCCAGAGTTCGGCTAGATCGTCTAGCCCCATGCGCAGCATATCCGCCGCTGTGAGCCGTTCCCGCTTGCCGTCGCCGACGACCTCATGCAGCGCATAGCCCTCGCCCGCTACAGCGCTGACGAGGCCGTACATCCGGGCGCCGAGGAGAGCCCGGCATCGGGCCAGCTCCTTGCCCGCGTTCGCCTGCCGCTGGGTGATCGGGTCGGGCGCCTTGCCACCGTCGACACGTTCCCGGCCGTAATCAACGGCGCCGGCTCCCTTGCCGCCCATCATTTCCCAGAGCCTTCGGAACCGATCAGCAGCGGCTACCTGGGCAGCATCGAGAACACCTCTCGCCGCCATGGTCGTGATGGCGCTTTCGCGGACGTTCATCATTGCGACGACGTCGCGAGGGTTCGTCGCATCGGCCGGATGGGCGCGGGAATGAAAGGGATTCGCTACGAGGACGGGGCGGAGCTTTAATTTCTTGGATGGCGCGGGCATGCCGGCAGGATGCCAGAAAGGTGGGAGAACGAAAAGCTGCCGCAACATTTTTCGTTAGGAACAAGATTAGGAAGGGGCGATCAAGATTTGAATTTGTACAATAAATTCAAATAGTTAAATGATGCTAATGGCGGAGAAGATGGGATTCGAACCCACGATACGCTTTTGACGTATACTCCCTTAGCAGGGGAGCGCCTTCGACCACTCGGCCACCTCTCCGGTGCGGCCTAACTATGGTGACCGGTCTGTGAATGCAAGGGTTTTTTCAGGTTTCACCAGAAGAAATGCAGTGGGCGGTATTTCAGCCGGTTGCGCAAACCGACCGCATTTCCCGGCGCGATCGGCGGATTTTGATCGCGCTTCGTTCCCTTCGACGACGAAGCGGAGTTTTGCCGCCCGGCATCTGACAGAATTGGCGAGCCGAGAGCGGCTTTGCCGCCGGCGATTCTTTGCGACGGGCGGTCGCCGGCTCAGCCGAGCAGGCGCTTGAGATCGGCGGAGGGGTCGGCGAGAATCGATCTGTCGGGGTTGATCCCGGATTCCAGCAGCTTTTTGCCGGTCACATAGGCCTTGGCGTCGTTGATGGCATCGACGGCAATCAGCAGGCCTTCCCTGAAGTACCAGATAGAATGGGCGCCTTCGCGAGCGCCGGGGCGCAGCAGCGTTTCGTCATAACCGAGATTGAAGCCGGCGATCTGCAGCTTGACATCATATTGGTCGGACCAGAACCACGGCTTCGGGTCATACGGCTCGCTGCCGCCGGCAATGACGGCTGCCGCCGCTTCGGCCTGGTCAACGGCGTTCTGCACCGATTCGAGCCTGATGCGGCCACCCTGCCAGGGAAGGGCGGCGCAATCGCCGGCGGCAAAGATCGCCGGATCGGAGGTGCGAGCGAATTCGTCGACGACAATGCCATTGGCGACGTCGAGGCCGGCTTCCTTGGCGAGCTGGTCATTCGGCACGACGCCGATGCCGACGACGGCAAAGTCGATGTCGATGACCGATCCATCGGAAAGCGCGGCCCCAGTGACGCGGCCATCTTTGCCGACCAAGTGCTTGAGCCCGGTTTTCTCGCGGATCACCACGTCGCGGGACTCATGGATTCCGCGCATGATGTCGGCGGTTTCCTTCGCCGCGACGCGCTGCAGGATGCGGTCGGCCATCTCGATGACGGTGACCTCAAGGCCGCGGTAGCGGGCGACGGCTGCCGCCTCGAGGCCGATATAACCGCCGCCGATGATGAGGACACGGCGACCGGGGCGCATTTCGTCAGCGAGCAGATCGGCATCGCGCTTGTCGCGGGCGACATAAACGCCGTCGAGATCGCCGCCGATTGCGGCCGGCAGCCGGCGCGGCGTCGAGCCGGTGGCGAGCGCCAGCGTACCATAGTCGAGAACGGAGCCGTCCTGCAGCAGAACCTGCTTGCTGTCCGGCTTGATCTGCTCGGCCCATGTGGAAAGGCGAAGGTCGACATCATTGTCGCCATACCAGTGCTGGTCGCGGAACAGCAAACGGTCGAAGGCCATTTCGCCGAGCAGGTATTTCTTCGAAAGCGGCGGGCGCTGATAAGGGGCCACGTCTTCGGCGCCGATAAGAGTGATCGGGCGCGTATCCTTCAACGCGCGCAGCTTGGCCGCCAATGCGAAACCAGCCTGCCCCGCGCCGATGATCACCAGTCTATCCGTCACGATCTCACTCCTGAAACGAGGCCCGACACTCATGCCAAGGCCTATCCCCTGCCCTATGCGCCGTCAACGGAAAGCAGCTTCTTACCTTCAGCCGATCTCGATCCAGCGACGCTCGTGGAAGGACTGTGCCATGGCATGCACCGACTTCTCTATCCTGAGACCGTCTTTAAATGTCACGATCGACGACGGCTCGCCCGATATTGCCCGGATCAGCTCGCGGCATTCGATGATCTTCAGATCGTTGAAGCCGAGGCCGTGGCCGGGCGCCGGGATGAAGCGATCATAAGGCCGATGGGCGGGTGCCGCCAGTATCTTGCGGAAGCCCTGTTCGGAACCGCGACCCTCGGCCTGATAAAGTTCGAATTCGTTCATTCGCTCCTGGTCGTAGACGATCGAGCCCTTCGAACCGTAAATCTGCAGGGCGATGCGGCCTTTGCGGCCCCAGGCGGCGCGATTCGCCATCAATACGGCGGAGATGCCGCCGCCAAGCCGCATCAGCACATTGGCGCCGTCGTGGTTTTCGACGGCGCGGCGGCCACCTTCTTTGAGCGGGCGGTCGGCATAGGGCCTGACCATGTCGGTAATGACAGCCTCGACGTGGCCGAACAGATACCAGAGCAGCGACAGCGGATGCACGGCGAAATCGTCGAGCGCGCCATAACCGGCGGCAAGCTCGCTCTTCCAGTAAAAGAAGACATCGGGATCGGCCATGAAATCCTCGTCCATCTCGACGCGGATATGATTGACCGTGCCGATGGCGCCCTCGCCAACAAGCGTCTTGATGTGCCGCATCACGGGATTCTGGATGTAATTATAACCGAGAGCGGCCACCTTGCCGGAACCCCTCGCCGTTTCCAGCATGCGCTCAGCATCGGCATAGGCCGGCGCCATCGGCTTTTCGCACCAGACATGTTTGCCGGCTTGAAGCGCTGCGATCGCCATTTCGGGGTGGAACTGATTGGGCGTGGTGACGGAGACGACATCGACCTCCGGGTCGGCGATCAGCGCTCGCCAGTCGGCGGTTGCCTTCTCGAAGCCGAATTCACCGGCACGCGCTTCGGCAAGCGCGGCATTGGCCTCGGCAAGATGGACGAGACGCGGACGCTCGACATCGCCGAACACAGTCTTCACTGCATTCCATGCCAGCGCATGGCACTTGCCCATATAACCGGTGCCGATCAAACCGATGCCGAGTGGTTTCATTTTCGTCTCCTCCTGGAACTGCGGCCGGATTTTTGGAATATTTGGATCATTTTGACAAGAGACCCCTAGACGGGCATTTCCACGTTCTTCCCGGAAAATTGTTTAAAAGCCTTGAATTACAGGCAATTAAAAACAATTAGGCGCGCCGTTCAAAATCGTCTATGCTCGACAATATGGAATATTTGTTTCATCTCGTGAGCCGCAAGCATGGATAATGATCCCCAGAGGCAGGTGCGTGTGCCGCGCGATTTCGAAAGCCTGCGCAGCACCATCATCGAGCGTAAGGCGAACATGCCGAAGCGGCTGGCCCAGGTCGCCGCCTTCGCGCTCGGCAATCCCGACGAGATCGCCTTCGGCACGACGGCAAGCATTGCGGCTGCCTCCGACGTGCAGCCCTCGACGCTGGTGCGCCTGGCACATCATCTGGGTTACGAAGGTTTCTCGGACCTGCAGAGCATTTTCCGCGAAAGACTGCGCGACAGGACGCTGAGCTATGAAGAACGGCTCGTCACGCTGGAGCAGGCAAGCGGCGACGACGAGGACGCCAATCTGCTTTCCGGCTTTATTGCCGCGGCCAGCCAGTCGGTCAACCGGCTGGCGGCGACGGTGCAGAGCGATACGTTCACGAAAGCGGTGAATATCCTTGCCGGCGCAGAGACGATCTATCTGATCGCCAAACGGCGCTCCTACCCGCTGACGGCGCACATGACCTACGCTTTTTCCAAGCTCAACATCCGCCACCAGATCGTCGCCTCGCCGAACGGCGTCGACCCTGAGATGGTGCAGTTCGCAACGCCCAGGGATGCGGCGATCGCCGCGAGCTTCTCGCCCTATGCGGCCGACAGCCTCAGCCAGAGCCAGGAGCTTGCCGACCGCGGCGTCCCGATCATCGCCATCACCGATTCGGCCTTCTCGCCGCTTGCCGCCTGCGCCACGCACTGGTTCGAAGTGGCCGAGGCCGATTTTGCCGGCTTCCGCTCGCTGTCGGCCTCGATGGCGCTGACCATGGCGCTGCCGGTCGCCATCGCCGAACGGCGCCGAAAGCGTCAGCATTCAAAAGCTGGAAAAGCCAAAATGGAATAAACATTCCGAATTGACAAAATATCGGAACCGATGTTTCATTATTGAAAATTCGCAGGCACTGGAAGCCGCGCAAAATCTAGCGGGAGGACATCATGGTACAATCGAATCCGGGATCACAGCCGGAGCCGGCGCTTGATGTAATCACCATCGGCCGTTCCTCGGTCGATCTTTACGGTCAGCAGATCGGTTCGCGGCTGGAGGACATCGGCTCCTTTGCCAAATCCGTCGGCGGCTGCCCGGCCAATATCGCCATCGGCACGGCGCGACTCGGCCTCAAATCCGGTCTCATCACCCGCGTCGGCGACGAGCAGATGGGACGCTTCATCCGCGAGCAGTCGGCGCGCGAAGGCGTGGCGACGCAAGGCATCGTCACCGACAAGGAACGGCTGACGGCACTGGTGCTGCTGGCGGTCGAGGCCGAAGGCGTGTCGCCGATGATCTTCTACCGGTCGGATTGTGCCGACATGGCGCTCGATGAAGGCGATATCGACGAAGATTTCATCAAGTCATCGCGCGCCGTTCTCGTTTCCGGCACGCATTTTTCGCGACCGAACACCGAGGCCGCGCAGCGCAAGGCGATCCGCATCGCCAAGGCAAACAGCCGCAAGGTGATCTTCGACATCGACTACCGGCCGAATCTCTGGGGCCTTGCCGGCCATGCGGAAGGCTTCGAGCGCTACGTGAAATCCGACCGGGTTTCCTCGAAGATGAAAGAAACGCTGCCGGATTGCGATCTCATCGTCGGCACCGAAGAGGAAATCCTGATTGCATCAGGCGCCGACGACGTGCTCGGCGCACTGAAGGAGATTCGCCGCCTGTCGCCGGCGACGATCGTGCTCAAGCGCGGCGCCATGGGCTGCATCGTCTATGACGGCCCGATCGCCGACGACCTCGAAGCCGGCATCATCGGTCAGGGTTTCCCGATCGAAGTCTTCAATGTGCTCGGTGCCGGCGATGCCTTCATGTCCGGCTTCCTGCGCGGCTTTCTGCGCGACGAGCCGCTAGAGACCTGCGCCACCTGGGCCAATGCCTGCGGCGCCTTCGCCGTTTCCCGCCTGCTCTGCTCGCCGGAATATCCGACCTGGGCGGAACTCGACTTCTTCCTGAAAAACGGCAGCAAGCATCGGGCATTGCGCAAAGACGAGGCGATCAACCATATCCATTGGGCATCGACGCGCCGCGGCGAAGTCCCGCTTCTGATGGCGCTGGCGATCGACCACCGTTCGCAGCTCGTCAGCGTTGCCGATGAACTCGGCGTCGGCCACGACAAGATCGTCGCCTTCAAGCGCCTGGCGGTTGCCGCAGCGGCGCAGGTTTCGAACGGCCGCGACGGCTACGGCATGCTGATCGACGAACGTTTCGGCCGCGACGCCTTCTTCGATGCGGCGACGAAGAATTTTTCCTGGATCGGCCGGCCGGTAGAGCTGCCGGGCTCGAAGCCGCTGCGCTTCGAATTCAGCCAGGATATCGGCTCGCAGCTTGTGGAATGGCCACTCGGCCACTGCATCAAGTGCCTGTGCTTCTATCATCCCGACGACCCCGCCGAATTGAAGACGGAACAGCAGGAAAAGCTGCGCACGCTGTTCGAGGCGTCCCGCAAGGTCGGCCGCGAGTTGCTGGTGGAGATCATCGCCGGCAAGAACGGACCGCTCACCGACGACACGATTTCGACGGCGCTGGAAGAACTCTATGCGCTCGGCATCAAGCCGGACTGGTGGAAGCTCGAGCCGCAGGCATCAACTGCAGCCTGGAAGAAGATCGATGCAGTGATCGCCAAGAATGATCCATGGTGCCGGGGTATCGTGCTGCTCGGCCTCGAGGCACCCGCCGACGAGCTGATTTCCTGCTTCGAGGCGACGCTGGCGGCCCCCTCCGTGAAGGGCTTTGCCGTCGGCCGGACGATCTTTGCCGACCCGGCGCGGGCCTGGCTTTCGGGGACAATGAACGACGAGGAGGCGATCGCCGACATGGCCGGCCGCTTCCGGCAATTGACGGAAGCCTGGCTGAAGACGCGTGGGCTTCAGTAGGATATAAACTAGACCCCTCCCCAACCCCTCCCCACAAGGGGGAGGGACTTAAGTTGAGGCATCGCTTTACGCCACAAACGAGCTGTCTTGCGGACGCAAGGTTGCGGTGAAATGCGGCGAGCCCCACGAGTTAGCCCCTCCCCCTTGTGGGGAGGGGTTGGGGAGGGGAAACCAACGAGAGCGAAGATTGCGGGAGGCCCCGATGGGCAAGACGATACGGTTGACGATGGCGCAGGCCGTCGCGCATTTCCTCAAAAAGCAGATGACTGTTGTCGACGGCAAGAAAGTGCCGATCTTCGGCGGCGTCTGGGCGATCTTCGGTCATGGCAACGTCGCCGGTATCGGCGAAGCGCTCTATCAGGTGCGCGGGGAACTGACGACCTATCGCGCCCACAATGAACAGGGCATGGCGCATGCCGCCATCGCCTATGCCAAGGCGAATTTCCGCACACGCTTCATGGCCTGCACGACCTCGATCGGCCCCGGCGCGCTGAACATGGTCACGGCGGCAGGCGTGGCGCATGTCAATCGCATTCCCGTTCTCTTCCTGCCGGGTGACGTCTTCGCCAACCGCGCGCCGGATCCGGTGCTGCAGCAGATCGAGGATTTCGGCGACGGCACGGTTTCGGCCAATGATGCCTTCCGTTCGGTTTCGCGCTATTTCGACCGCATCACCCGGCCCGAACAGATCATCGCGGCGCTGAAGCGCGCCATGCAGGTGCTGACCGATCCGCTGGATTGCGGCCCGGTGACCTTGTCGCTCTGCCAGGACGTCCAGGCCGAAGCCTATGATTATCCGGAGAGCCTGTTTGACGAAAAAGTCTGGGCGACCCGCCGGCCGCAGCCGGATGCGGACGAGCTGGCCAATGCCATCGCGCTGATCAAGGCATCTCAAAAGCCGGTGATCGTTGCCGGCGGCGGCGTCCTTTATTCGCAGGCAACGAAGGAGCTCGCCGCCTTTGCCGAAGCCCATGCCATCCCGGTCGTCGTCACCCAGGCCGGCAAGTCGTCGATTAACGAGACTCATCCGCTGGCGCTCGGCTCGGTCGGCGTCACCGGCACGTCGGCGGCGAATGCGATCGCCGAAGAGACGGATCTCGTCATCGCCGTCGGCACCCGCTGCCAGGATTTCACCACCGGCTCCTGGGCGCTGTTCAAGAACGACAGCCTGAAGATGGTCGGCCTTAATATTGCCGCCTATGACGCGGTCAAGCACGACAGCTATCCCGTGGTTGCCGATGCCCGCGAAGGGCTGAAGGCGCTTTCAGCAGGGCTTTCCGGCTGGAAGGCGCCGGCGGCACTCGCCGAAAAAGCCGCGACGGAGAAGAAGATCTGGATGGAGGCCGCCGCCAAGGCGATGGCGGCGACCAATGCCGCCCTGCCCTCCGACGCACAGGTGATCGGCGCGGTAGCGCGCACGATCGGCGGCGACAATACGACGGTTCTTTGCGCTGCGGGCGGCCTTCCCGGCGAATTGCACAAGCTCTGGCCGGCAACGACGCCCGGCAGCTATCACATGGAATACGGCTTTTCCTGCATGGGCTACGAGATCGCCGGCGGGCTCGGTGCCAAGATGGCGCATCCCGAACGCGATGTCGTCGTCATGGTCGGCGACGGTTCCTACATGATGATGAATTCCGAGATCGCCACCTCGGTCATGCTTGGCCTCAAGCTCAACATCGTCCTGCTCGACAATCGCGGCTATGGCTGCATCAACCGCTTGCAGATGGGAACCGGCGGTGCCAACTTCAACAATCTGCTCAAGGACTCCTATCACGAGGTGATGCCGGAAATCGATTTCCGCGCGCATGCCGAGAGCATGGGTGCGATCGCCGTCAAGGTCGGCTCGATCGCCGAGTTGGAGCAGGCGATCATCGATTCGAGGAAGAACGACCGTACCTCGGTCTTCGTCATCGACACCGATCCGCTCATCACCACGGAAGCCGGCGGCCACTGGTGGGATGTGGCGGTGCCTGAGGTCAGCCCGCGCGGTGAGGTCAACGCAGCGCGCAAGGGCTACCTAGAAGCACGCGCCGCCCAGCGCATCGGCTAATCTTTTGCCATTTTTTTCGGAAGAGCGTCCCGGCTCTTCCGCACTATTTTTAAGGAGACTATAGATGAAGGCCAAACTCGGCATGTCGCCCATCGCCTGGTGGAACGACGATCTTCCGGAACTCAGCGACGATGTGTCCCTTGAGGAATGCCTGCGGCAGTCGCGCAGCGCCGGTTTCACCGGCATGGAGCAAGGGCGCCGTTTCCCCAGCAATCCCGAAGAGATGCTGCCTATCCTGCGCGCCGCCGACGTGACGCTGTGCGGTGGCTGGTTCTCCGGTACGCTCGTCAAGGAGGAGCTTGCGGCTAACAAAGACCGCATCGCTCCGATGATCGAGCTGTTCAAGGCGGTCAATGCGCCGTGCATCGTCTATGGCGAAGTCGGCCGTTCCATCCAGGGCGACCGCTCCAAGCCGCTCGCGACCAAGCCGCGCCTTTCCGACGACGAGATGAAGGCCTATGCCGCCCGCGTCACGGAATTCGGCGAATGGTGCGCTGAGCAGGGCATGCCGCTCTCCTACCACCACCATATGGCAGCCGTCGTCGAAACCGAGCCGGAACTCGACGCCTTCATGCGCTCTTCGGGTGCAGGCATTCCGCTGCTGCTCGACGCCGGACATCTCGCCTTTGCCGGCGGCGATGTGCTACGCGCCATCGGGAACCACCACGCCCGCATCAATCACGTCCACGTCAAGGATATCCGTAAGTCCGTGGTCGACGGGCTCGACCGCAGCCGTCATTCCTTCCTCGACGCGGTGGCGCTCGGCGCCTTCACGGTACCGGGCGACGGCTCGCTCGATTTCGGCGCTATCGTCCAGCGGCTGGCCGATTACGGCTACGAAGGCTGGTTCGTCGTCGAGGCCGAACAGGATCCTCGCAAGGCACCGCCGCAGAAAATGGCCGAGATCGGCCATGCCGAATTGATGCGGGTGATGACGGCCGCGGGCTATACGGTGGAGACCGAAGGTTTTCCCAAGGGATAACGGAAAAGAAAACCCCTCCCCAACCCCTCCCCACAAGGGGGAGGGACTTAACTTGAGGCACCGCCCTGCTCCAGACAGCGCCACCTTGCGAAAGGAACGCCGCAATATGGGTGAGACAGCGCCGCAGATTAAGCCCCTCCCCCTTGTGGGGAGGGGTTTGGGGAGGGGAATTTCAATGTACGAGGAGAACCACCTATGCCAAACCTCAAGGTCAAACCATCCGGCACGCAGGGCCGTGTCACGCATGTCACGCCTGAGAATGCCGGCTGGACCTATGTCGGTTTCGATCTGCATCGGCTGAAGTCGGGCGAGACGGTTTCGGGAGAGACCGGCGATAGGGAAGTCTGCCTCGTCTGGGTGACTGGCAAGGGTAAGGCGTCGGCCGGCACCCGGGATTTCGGCACGCTCGGCCGCCGCATGACCCCCTTCGAAGGCGCGCCGCATGCGCTCTATATTCCGATGGAATCGACCTGGTCGGTCACGGCGGAGACCGATCTGGAACTCGCCGTCTGCTCGGCCCCCGGCGGCGGCACTTATCAGGCGAAGGAGATTCCGCCCGGCACGCATCCGCAAGTGACGCGCGGCAAGGGCACGAATGTCCGCTACGTCAACAATATCATGCCTGAGGACGACAGCTCGGCGCATTCGCTGCTGGTCGTCGAGGTGATCACGCCGGGCGGCCATACTTCCTCCTATCCGCCGCACAAGCACGACCAGGACGACCTGCCGAACGAGAGCTTCCTGGAAGAGACCTATTATCATCGCCTCAACCCGCCGCAGGGTTTCGGTTTCCAGCGCGTCTATACCGACGATCGCTCGCTCGACGAAGCAATGGCGATCGAGGATGGCGACGTGACGCTGGTGCCGAAGGGCTACCATCCTTGCGCGGCAACGCACGGCTACGATCTCTACTACCTCAACGTCATGGCCGGGCCGAAGCGAATCTGGAAATTCCACAATGCCGCCGAGCACGAATGGCTGCTGAAAGCATAAGCGCGCCTGCGAATCGCTAAATAATCTGACAGCGCCAAGCCATTGCTGATGGTTCACTGCCTCCATCCGACAAGGATGGAGGATCATCATGCATAGCTCGAATATCCCCATATCAGGCAGCAACCGCCGTTCTTCGCATCATAGGCCGGCCTGGGACGGAATAGATGCCTGACAAAGCCGCGCTCATTGGCGCGGCTTTGTCATCTCACGCAGGCAGAAGTCCGTAGCGCCAGCCGCGACGTTTTGCATTCTGAGACAGCACCAGCAAGGCGAGGGCGACCATGCCTGCCTCGGCAAAGACCGGCACCATCCAGATCCCCTGCTCGCCGAAGATAAAGGGCAGCAGGAAGGTGAGCGGCAGGGTGAGCAGATAGGGCCGCGACAGGCCGAAGATCGCCGCACGCGGCGCATCGCCGATCGATTGGAAATAGGACGACAGGATCAGCATCTGCCCGAAGAGAAAATAGGCGCCGATCGTCCAGGGCAGAATTCGCCCGACCTCGGCGACAATGGCGGGATCAGCGACGAAGACCGCGCCAAGGCGGCCGGCCAACAGTTCGACGGTGATTTCCACCAGGGTGCAATAGACGAGCGCCGCAAGCATGGCCATCCGCAGGCTGCGGCCGACGCGAGGCCCGAGGCCGGCACCATGATTGTTGCCGGCGATCGTCTGCAACGCGATGCTGAGGCCAAGCAGCGGCAGATAGGTGAAGGTCATGATCCGGGTGATGATGCCGTAGGCGGCAACCGTCGCGACACGATCATGGGTGCTCCAGAGCGCGACGTTGACGAGAATGGCGGCTGATGCCAGCGATATGCCGATGAAGCCGAGGCTCATCGGGGCGCCGAAGGCGACGATGCCGCGCCATTCGGCAGGTGCGAATCCTCGATAGGGCCTGAGTGCCGTCGACCGGCGCCAGCGATAGGTCAGCACGGCGGTAAGACAGACGAATTGCGATGCGATGGAGCCGGCCACCGAACCCAACACGCCCCAATGCATCACCGCCATGAACAGCCAGTTGGCGAGGATGTTGAGCAGGGAGGCCGACAGCGTGACCAGCGTCATGAATCCGATCCTGCCTTCGCAGCGCAATCCGTCGAGATGCAGCGACAGGAAAAAGCTCACCGGCGCGAAGGCGATCATCGCGCCCATGAACAGCATGGCGCCATCGGCTATCGCAGCCGTGCCGGCACCGGCGTCGATGATCTGCCGGCCGAGGGTCCAGAAGAGGATGTTGAGGATCAGAGTGACGGCCAGCGCCAGCGTGTGGGCGCCTGTGAATACCCTGCCCGCGCCCTGACGATCACCAGCACCAAGCCGGCGGGCGAGAATGCTCGCCATGCCGTTCGAGACCAGCGATTGCAAAGCGATCAGTAGCATCAGCCCCGGAAAGATCAGGCTGACGGCAGAGAGCGCGTCGGGGCCGACATAGGTGCCGAGGAAATAGGCGTCGACGATGGTGAAGAGGCCGTTGACGGTGGTGATCGCGACGATCGGCGCCGCCGTTCTGAGGAAAACGGCCGGCAGCCAGCCGGTGAGGAAGATATTGCCTTCTAAAGGATCGGTCATGGGGAAATCCGTGCGATATGGGGCGAGGTCCGATCCGGGTTCAAATCACCCGGATTCAGGCGGCCGCAAAGGGAATCGGAGGCAATTTAGAGATCGAGCACCAGATGCGGCACGCCGTTCGAGGTCTTCCTCGGCGAGACGCCATCGGCATCGATCTGCGCATTCACACGCCGGCGAAAGGCTGAAAAGCTCTCGAAGGTGACGACATCCACCGGCTCGTCGAAATGGATGGTGATCCTATGGAGATCGCCGCCCGGCAGGGCCGAGAGCGAGAGGATTTCGCCGGTGAACGGCTGATTGAGATAACGGCCGCGAATATGGGCGCCGACGAAAAGAGGCGTCTTCGCAGCCGCATTGGGTTTTGCCGCCAGCGCCGCGAGCGTATTCCAGTCGCGTGCGCCGTGCTGGCGGGCAATCATTTCGAGCGCCGCACTGTGGGTCAGCGCGGTGCCGCGTTCATTCATCGCCTGGCGCAGGCGCTTGGCCTGGGCCTTCAATTCGTCAATGGCAGGATAGGTGGTCGTCATGGAGTGAGCCTTCGCAAGGCATGCTCTTCGACTGTGGATGGGAGCTCGCATTACCGCCAGTCAGCATGCACAAAGGGCCGTGACCATGATCGCGAGGGCTTCACCATGAATTTTCATCCGCGAGCGGCCGGTGCCTCGAACCGGCCTTTGTATGCGCGAAGGCCGCCGACATGTCAAGAATGGCGCATATGCACTTGAGATGAGGATATTTGGGGAATGAGCAAATATGGGGCAAATCTGCATGAAATCGGTGCGATTTTCCCGCAAATATTCAATCTTATCGATGTTCTTCAGCAACCGTCAGCATTCTTCAGCTAATAATCCTGTGGTAGAACAAGCGGAGGCTAAAAGGGCCTTTCAGATGCACCTCGACACAGAACACCCCAAGCCGGAACGTGCTTACAGGGAATTCAATCTCGACAGGCCGGGCAACATCATCTTCGTCGGCCATCATCTCAGCACCGGAACGCAGGTGCGCTGCCTGATCCGCACGATCACGCTCGCCGGCGCACTGCTCGAAGTCAGCCCGAACCTGGAAATGCCGAGCCATTTCTTCCTCGAAATCCTCGGCATTCATGACGAGATCGGCGCGACCATGGTCAAGCGCGAAGGCGAATGGGTGACGGTCAGCTTCAACATGCTGCTCAATCCGGAATTCCTGCACCACGTGCTGCGGCTGAGCTTCGAAACCTGAGGGTTTTTGCGATCCGCGAATCATCGCGGCGCAGTCTCCTCGTCTCGCCTCTTCTCGAGGCCAGATACGTCATGATCGGAATGATCCAGAGAAGTCCGCGCCATTCCGGGCCATCGAGCGGATCGGCCATGGGATCGCGGCGCATGCGGCGATTGCGGGACTCGACTTCCTCGAAGAGAACAACCCAGTTGAGAAGCATTGCTTCATCCTCCATCTATTGGCTGGAGCACTTGAGCTAAGCCTTCACGCCCCTGCGATGTAGAGGCGCTGGGGAAAGGGGGTTTTCATTCATGAAAGATGCGAGCTGGGACGACCTGCAGCTTTTCTTCCATGTCGCGACCGGCGGCGGGCTCTCGGCCGCGGCCGCGCGCACCGGGCTCAGCGCGCCGACGATCGGCCGGCGCATGCTGGCGCTTGAACGGGTAACCGGCCGGTCGCTGTTCAGCCGCGGCCCCACTGGTTATCTGCTCGCCAGAGATGGGCAGGAATTGCTCGACCGCGTGCGGCTGATGCAGGATGCGGCGCGGGCAATCTCCGACTGGCGCGGCGAGGTTCTGACGCTACCGATCGTCTCGACGGCCGCCGACAGCTGGACCTCGCGCTTCATCGCCGATCATCTGGCCAGCGTCTGGACGCCGAAAGACAGCTTCCGCATGTGCTACAAGACCTGCGATGCGAGCGTCGATTTCACCTACCGCGAGGCGCATATCGCCGTTGGCCACAGCCGGCCGGACAGCGGTAACGTCGCAATCCGCCGCTCGGTCAAGGTGGCGCATGCGGCTTACCAGGCGGCGGATTACGACGAAGCCAACTGCAACTGGATCTCACTCGGCACCGATACTGCCGTCACCCCGGCGGACAAATGGACATTCGAACAGCCGGATTACTGGATCACCAGTTGGACGAATACGCCGCATATGCTCTTTCATCTGATCCGCGGGGGCGCCGGTCGTGGCGTCCTCCCCTGTTTCATCGGCGATCAGGACCGCAAGCTCGTCCGCGCCGGGCCTCTCATCGACGAGCTAACCTATGAAATGTGGATCGTTGCGCATGATGACGAACGGCAACGGCCGGAGGTGAGGATCGTCATAGACCGTCTGGCGGCGCTGTTTGCCGATCATGAAGGGCTATTTGCCGGAGCGAGGCCGTCGATCTGACACGAAAACGCGGGCCGTAAAGACCCGCGTCCCGTCATTCAAAGTGTACAGGGTCCTTTGCGCGCCGAGACGCGCGGCGCGGTCGATAGGCTTCTATCAGTTCAGGCGGCGAGATGCCGCTCGATCTCTTCGACCGGCATATTGGTATAGTCCTTCGTCACCTCAGCGGTGATCGCGGCCTGCGTATCGGCGCGGAGTGCCGGCCGCAATGTGCCGAGCGCTTTCGGCGGCGCAACGATAACGATGCGACGGGCACTCTTTTCCTGCACCAGCGCGTCGAGCTTTTCCGCCACCTGTTTGAGAAATTCGGCTTCGGCCTGATCCTGCCAGCTGGTTTCCTCGACAGCGCTGCGGCTGAAGCCGTCTGCCGCATGGGTCCGGCCGGGTTTATCGGCGCCAATCTCGCGATCCGGCGCGTTCGGCTGCGTCAGGGTTTCCAGCACCTTCAGGTTCATCAGCTGGGCATCGCCGGCATTCTGCATGATCAGAGCCTTGGCTCCATCGCAGACCACAACCCATGATTCCCAAGGGATTTTGACGTTGGTCATTTTCAACTCCTCGCGTCGTCGTTCGAAGCGCGCCGTGCGTCATCGATCAAAGCAGAACGCCCGGCACTTGAAAGAGTTCGGGAAAAATTGCGCCGAAATCGGATGCGGCGATCGGGGCGGCTCTTCCGCGTCAAAGAGGCGGTTTGCGGATTGCCGATGAAAACAGCGCCCGATCGCCTATGCCGGCCGCGTCCCGATAAGGAACATCGAGGCGTCCCGCTTGGGAACAATGTTTGAACTCGTTAAAATTGTAATTTTATATTTGACGAATGCGCAAAACATTCATGTGACCTTGGTTGGGATCAAGATCAGGTTGCTCGAGATCAACCCCAAATGCGTCCTGACTGACGGAGAATGTGAATGTCTATGCTCCGCGCCACACACCTTGCCACGGTCAAGTCCGCCGTCTATGACCTGCGCTGGGAAGAATTCAGCGTCAAGCGGCCAGCCCGCATCGTCGCCGTCCGGCCGTGCCTTACCGGCGTCTCGATGCGCAGCGCCGAGATCATCGATATCTCCCAGGGCGGCGCCACGTTTATCGTGTCGACCACGGCCGGCCTGCCGAAACATTATTATCTCAACATTCTGGGCCTCGCCTACCGGATCGGCTGTGCCGAGGTCTACCGGCACAAGGAACGCATCGGGGTGCGGTTCATCAACATCATGGACCCCGAGGTTCTGCGCCGCGTCGTCCGCACCGATTTCCTTGTCGGCAACATGGAAGCAATCGCCGCCCGGCGGGCGCCGATCTTCCGTGCGTGAATAGCCCGACAACCATCTGGTCGCAGAAATAATCTTGCTTGCGTCGGCGGTGCCCGGGCCTATTGTTGCGCCGATTGTCAATATATCCGGGAAACCGCCTTCGCATGTCCGCCTTTTCGCGCTTCACGCCTCTTGCCGGCGCCCTGCCCTCCACAGTTCCTTTCGTCGGCCCCGAAGCGATCGAGCGCCAGCGCGGGTTTGCCGTTTCGGCACGCATCGGCGCCAATGAGAACGGCTTCGGCCCCGCCCCTTCGGTGTTTGCAGCGATGCGCGAGGAGGCCGGCAATATCTGGAAATACAATGACCCGGAGAATTTCGCGCTCCGGCAAGCGCTTGCCGCCCATCTCGGCATATCCCCCGCCAATATCGCCATCGGCAGCGGCATCGACGAATTGCTCGGCCAGATCGTCCGGCTGGTGATCGAGCCCGGCGCGCCCGTCGTCACCTCGCTCGGCGCCTATCCGACCTTCAATTTCCATGTCGTCGGCTTCGGCGGCCGGCTGGTGACCGTTCCCTATGCCAATGACCGCGAGGATCTCGACGGGTTGCTCGATGCCGTAAAGCGCGAGAATGCGCCGCTCGTCTATTTCGCCAATCCCGACAATCCGATGGGAAGCTGGTGGGATGCCGACAAGATCGTCGCCTTCGCCCGGGCACTGCCGGAGACCACGATGATGGTGCTCGACGAGGCCTATAGCGAGACCGGGCCGGCAGGGGCGCTGCCGTCGATCGCCTCGCTGATCGAGTTGCCGAACATCGTTCGTACCCGCACCTTCTCCAAGGCCTACGGACTGGCCGGCTCCCGCACCGGCTACGTGATCTCGACGGCCGGCACGGCTGAAGCTTTCGACAAGATCCGCAATCATTTCGGCATGAACCGGCTGGCGACGGCGGCGGCGCTCGCCGCCCTCAAGGACCAGGCCTATCTCGCCGAGGTGGTCGGGAAAATCCAGGCGGCGCGGGAGCGGATCGGCGGCATCGCCCGGGCCAACGGGTTTGAGCCCCTGCCCTCGGCGACGAATTTCGTGGCGATCGACGCCGGCCGCGACGGCACCTATGCGCGGGCGATCGTCGACGGGCTGATGGAACGCGGCGTCTTCATCCGCATGCCCGGCGTGGCGCCGCTCAATCGCTGCATTCGCGTCAGCGTCGGACCGGAGGCGGATATGGCGCTTCTCGAAAACGCGCTGCCGGGGGTGCTGAAACAGATCGGCTGATGGAGCATGATGCCGAAAACTGTCGGCGGTTTCTCATGAGATCATGCTCTCACTCTTTTATGTCCAATAGAAAGAACCGCGCCCGGTGGAGGTATCCGGCCGCGGTTCCCTTCTCCTGGCGTCGGGCCCGTCTGAAGCGCCCGCCAGTCCCTCTTTCCGAGGTTGTTATTGCTGCTTTTGTCGATCGATCGGAGACGGTCTCAGTGGACCGTCATCCACTCGCGGGCGGCGCGCAGCGCTGCCACGATCTGCATCTTGTCCATGGCGGCGGCCACATCCGCACGAAGCTCGGCGGCGCGGTCGTTGCCCTTGATTGCGGCGATGTTCAGCCATTTGTGGGCTGCGACCAGATCGACTTCGCAGCCGCGGCCGGTCGCATACATCAGACCCATTTCACAGAAGACATCGGCGCTGTTGTCGCCACCCATGGTGGCCGTTTCAGCATTGTGCATTTCAAAGCGTGCCATCGGTTTTATCCCTGTTAGCCTGTTTATGACTTACCCTGTTTTACCTCCGGGCCTTGCCGTCTATCGCGGCTTGCGGCCCTTGCGGTCCGGCGGGTTTGCCCCGCTCGTTTGATGGCTTCACTATGCCGAACGGCTTTCAAAAAACGCCTAAAATGCATGATTAATTCTAGACAAACAAAGTGCAAATGCTTGGTAAATTTGGGTTTTTGTTAAACATCAGATGCCTTGTGGCTAAAGGATTTTCGCTCGAATTTTACGAAAGATTCAGATCTGAAAATAAAGGGATCGTTCATCATGAAATCAGCAGCCGATATTTTGAAAGGCCGCCGGATGCGGTTTTCTCAGCCCTTTTCCGCCGCTAAAGCGCGTCGCATCGAATTTGATTCATGCAACGCGCTTTAGCTCATGTCGTTATCCCGGAACCGCGGCACGCTTCCGGGCGACATGCATCAGCATGGAAAATGACCGCGCATATTTACCTTTACGTTCGCGTCAGTTAATTTCGCGCCCGATCAGGGACATCATGGAGGAAAAGATGATCCGCAGCTTCGTTCTCGCCAGCGCCATTACAATGATCGCAGGCATCGTCCATGCCGAGGAGCCGATCGTCGGCAGCTGGAAGACGGCGGCCGGCGAGACGGCGGTGATCGCGTCGTGCGGCGGCAGCTATTGCGTGACGCTGAAGACCGGCAAATATGCCGGCCGGAAGATCGGCACGCTTGCGGGAACCGGCGGCAGCTATGCCGGCGAGATCACCGACCCGGCCGCCGACAAGACCTATAGCGGCTCGGGCAAGATCTCCGGCAATTCGCTGAGAATGCAGGGCTGCGTGATGAAGATCCTCTGCAAGTCACAGACCTGGACGCGGCTCTAAGCGCATAAGGCAGCTGGAAAACGATCATCAAACGCGGGGCCCTCTGCCGCTTCGGCCGGACGGCCCGGCCAAGCCGAACGCGTTGAGCCTGGCCTGGCGAACCAGTGTAAATTCTCTGCCAACCCGCTCCGAGCCTGTCCGGCAAGCTGAACGCTGGATGAACCGGTATCTCAGCGCTCATTCAGCCGCGCCATGACAAAACTCTTGTCACGATAGAGTTGCGTATCGGGGGAACGGCGATGGACATGTATATTCTGGCAAAACGGTTCAGCATCATCACGCTGTTTGCGGCGATCTTCGCGATCACGTTTTCGGCGGTGGTGGTGCACAATGGCGGCGGTGGCGCACAGTCGCATTTCGGAGCGAGCTATACCTGCCTGGAGCGAAACGGCACTTTCTGCGCGCCATCGGTGCAGTGACGGTATCCGACACCAAGAGGATAAAATAATCGGATTCCGCCGGCGCGCGTCGTTTGCTTGTCAAAAACAACTCTCTATAATGCGTCATGAACAAACGAATCTCCCCCTTGTCGCCGCTCGACATCTCCTCGCCTCCCCCTTTCCAGCCTCAGAGCTTTGATGATCCGGCCAAGGCCGTGGAAGCGCTGACGGCGCTTTACGAGCGCAATACGGCGTTCCTGATCAAGAGCTTCACCGAGTTGGCGCAGGGCGCTCCGATCTCCTCGCGCTATCGTGCTTTCTATCCGCAGGTCAGCATCGAGACGACAAGCTTCGGCCACGTCGATTCGCGCCTTTCCTACGGCCATGTCACGGCACCGGGCATCTATACGACGACGGTCACCCGGCCGAAGCTCTTCAAGCATTACTTGAAGGAGCAGCTGGCGCTGCTGGTGAAGAGCCACAATGTTCCGGTCATCGTCTCGGAATCGACGACGCCGATCCCCTTGCACTTCGCCTTCGGCGAGGGTGCGCATGTGGAAGCATCGACCAACGCCTTCATCGACATTCCGATGCGCGATATTTTCGACACGCCCGACCTCAACACCACCGACGACGAGATCGCCAATGGCGAATATATCCCGCCGCCGGGAGAGCCCTCGCCGCTTGCCCCATTCACCGCGCAGCGCATCGACTATTCGCTCGCCCGTCTGTCGCATTATACGGCGACGCATGCCGAGCATTTCCAGAATTTCGTGCTGTTTACGAACTACCAGTTCTATATCGATGAATTCTGCGGCTGGGCGCGCAAGCTGATGGCGGAGGGCGGCGACGGCTATACCGCCTTCGTCGAGCCCGGCAATATCGTCACCCTGCCCGGTTCGAGCGTGCCGGAAACGGATGCGGCACTGACCCGCCTGCCGCAGATGCCGGCCTACCATCTGAAGAAGAAGGGCCATGCCGGGATCACCATGATCAATATCGGCGTCGGCCCCTCCAACGCCAAGACGATCACCGACCATGTCGCGGTGCTGCGCCCGCATGCCTGGCTGATGCTCGGCCACTGCGCCGGGCTTCGCAACAGCCAGCGGCTCGGCGATTATGTGCTCGCCCATGCCTATATGCGCGAAGACCATGTGCTTGACGATGACCTGCCGGTCTGGGTGCCGATTCCGGCGCTCGCCGAAGTGCAGGTGGCGCTGGAGGCCGCAGTTGCCGAAATCACCGGCTACGAGGGCTTCGAACTCAAACGCATCATGCGCACCGGCACGGTCGGCACGATCGACAACCGCAACTGGGAACTGCGCGACCAGCGCGGGCCGGTGAAGCGGCTTTCCCAGGCGCGCGCCATCGCGCTCGACATGGAATCGGCAACGATTGCCGCCAACGGCTTTCGCTTCCGCGTGCCCTACGGCACACTGCTCTGCGTCTCCGACAAGCCGCTGCACGGCGAATTGAAGCTGCCAGGCATGGCGACGGCCTTCTACCGCACGCAGGTCAACCAGCATCTGCAGATCGGCATCCGCGCCGTGCAGAAGCTGGCCGCCATGCCGAAGGAAGCGCTGCATTCGCGCAAACTGCGCAGCTTCTTCGAAACGGCCTTCCAATAGGCCGTTTCCTCATCTGCCTGCCACGGCAGACGCCGAGCCATCCGCAAGCGTTTGCGGCGTGCCGGCGGCAAGGTTCAGCCCTGCTATCAGCAGGGTGAAGGCAAGGAACGCGAAGGCGGTGCGCTGGAGAATCTTCAGCCCATCGCTTTCGAGGAACTCCGGCGCGCGCTTCTCATGACGGCGTGCCCAAATCTGGCTTGCCAGCGCGATTTCAAGAATGCTCATTTCAGTTCTCCTCGACAGGTTTCAGTGAAGCCTTGTCGAGTGCTGCCTTGCCGTTTCGACAGCCGACCCGCCAAAAAGTTTTTTTGGGGCGCGATGTCGAAATGCGCGAAGCTCGATCGTCCAGGGTTATGGAAAGACGCAAGGAGAGCGTTCGCGATGAAATATCTCTGTCAGGTGTGGTTCGACGGCGCGATGCTCGGCGCCATGACGAAAGAGCAAAAGACCGAACTCGGTGCGAATTCGCTGAATTACGACAAGGACCTCGCCGAAAGCGGGAATATGATCGTGGCCGAGGCACTGCAGCCGCCGGCATCGGCGGTGACGGTCCGGGTGCGTAGCGGCGAGCTGTCGGTAACGGACGGTCCCTTCATCGAGACCAAGGAGGCGCTCGGCGGCTTCATCCTAGTCGAGGCCAAGGACCTCAACGATGCGATCCGCATCGCCGCCGGCATCCCGCTTGCCAAGCTCGGCGCGATCGAGGTGCGGCCTATCCACGAATTCGCAGCTCAATGAGGAGGTACCGATGAAGTTTCTATGCCAAATCTGGTTCGACACTGAGAAAAGCAAACTGGTCCCTCAGACCGAATGGGATGCGCTCACGCAGGAGTGCATCGTCAGCGACGACCACTGGCGTGACAGCGGTCACATGCTGAGCGCGCTGGCGCTTTATGAACCTGAGCGAGCCGTAACGCTCCGCGTTCGCAACGGCACTGTCGCCGCTACAGATGGGCCCTTCGCCGAAATCAAGGAGCATCTCGGCGGGTTCGTGGTGATCGAGGCCAAGGACATAGAAGAGGCGAAAGCGATCATTTCCACCTTCCCGATCCTCAAATATGCGTCGATCGAAATCAGGCCCGCCTATTCGATCAAGGATGGGAGATAGCGATAGCCATGCGCTTCGTCTGCCTCATCTATAATTCCGCCGATATGGATGGCACGCTCAGTCAGGCCGAGGGCGACGAGCTCGTGAGGGCGCATTTCCAGTATGACGAGGAGCTTCAGCGCAAAGGCATCATGATCCATTCCGATGCATTGGAAGGTCCCGACAGCGCCTCGGTCCTGAGAGTGCGCCATGGCATTCTGTCTTCGACCGACGGCCCTTACGTCGAGACCAAGGAACATCTGGCTGGCATCTACATCATCGAGGCAGCCGATCTCGAAGAGGCGCGCAAGGTCGTCGCGGGAATTCCAAGCGTCCGCGTCGGATCGGTCGAATTGCGTCCGGTGAGGCTGCTCACCCTGCCGGAGTGAGGATCGCCCGTTGGGACAGGTAATCGAAGATATCTACAGGCAGCATTCGCGCCGGGTGCTGGCGACGCTGATCCGCCTGCTCGGCGATTTCGACCGGGCTGAGGAAGCGCTCCACGAAGCCTTTGCCGCGGCCGCGCGGACATGGCCGACCGACGGCGTTCCCGGCAATCCTTTCGCCTGGCTGGTCTCGGCGGGCCGTTTCAGGGCGATCGATACGATCCGGCGCCGGGCGCGCTTCGACGCCTCGCAGCAGCATATCGAGGACAGCCTTTACACGGTCGACGACACGGAGATCGGCGAGATGGAACCGATCGAGGACGACATGCTGCGGTTGATCTTCACCTGCTGCCATCCCGCTATTCCCGCCGACGCGCAGATGGCGATGGCGCTTCGGGAAATCTGCGGGCTGACCACTGAAGAAATCGCCCATGCCTTCCTCGTGCCGGCGCCGACGGTCGCCCAGCGGATCGTGCGCGCCAAGGGCAGGATCCGGGCGGAAAAAATCCCCTACGAGGTGCCTGACCGCGAGGCGCTGCCTCAGCGGCTGGACCGAGTGCTGCACATTATCTACCTCGTCTTCAATGAAGGTTATTCGGCCTCTTCGGGGGAGGACGTGGTCCGCGCCGACCTGAGCGCGGAGGCGATACGTCTGGCGCGGCTGCTCCTGGCGCTGCTGCCGCATCCCGATGTTTCAGGCCTGCTGGCACTGATGCTGCTGCAGGATTCCCGCCGCAGCGCCCGCAGCGGTCAGGACGGAAAGCTGGTGCTGCTTGCCGATCAGAACCGCTCGCTTTGGGACCGCGCCAAGATCTCGGAGGGCCTGGCACTGCTTGCCGAGGCGATGCGGACGGGAGAGATCGGCACCTATACGGTGCAGGCGGCGATCGCCGCCGAACATGCGAAAGTGTCGACCGCCGAGGAAACCGACTGGAAGCGGATTGCTTTCTATTACGATCTGCTTCTGGCGGCTCAGCCCTCGTCGATTGTCGAACTCAACCGGGCCGTGGCGATCGCGATGGCGGAGGGGCCGGCGAAGGGGCTGGAACTGATCGATGCCATTCTCGGACGCGGCGAGCTCACGGCCTATCACCTCGCCCATTCGGCGCGCGCCGATTTTCTGCGCCGCCTCGGCCGGAGGCAGGAGGCGATCGCGGCTTATGAAATCGCGCTGTCGCTCTGCCGGCAGGAGCCGGAGCGGGCTTTTCTCAGAAAGCGGATTTCAAAGCTTGCCGCGACGTCCGAGCGGCAGTGAGATCGCCGTGCCCGTCAGCGCCGAGACGATGATCAGCAGGTGGGCATTGACGCTCGCCTGTGCCAGCGCGGCTAGCGCCAGCCGCTCGCTCGATGCGCCCAAGGCAATGGCGCCGGCGGTGATGCCGGCCGGATAGGTGCCGACGCCGCCCGGCGCATGGACCGGCAGGACGGAAGAGAGCTCGCCGCCGAGCGCACCGCCGAAGCTTGCCGCCATCGGCAGCACGCCCATCAGGCCGAGCGCCCAGGCAAGCACCATGACCTTCACCAGCCAGTTGACGATGGTCATCGCCCAGGCGCGGGAAAAAGCGAGGGCATCGAGCGGCAAGCCGTTTTCGATCTCGGCGACGAATTTCTGCGCCTTTTCCGGCAGCAGCCTGGCGGCGAGGCGCAACAGCGGCTTGCGAGCGGCGAAAGCTGCGACCGGCAACAGCAGAAAGCCCGTCCAGAGCGACCAGGCAACAATAGGATCGGCGGCGGCGACGGCAAAACCGATGCCGGCGGCGGCGACAAGCGCGTGCAGGTCGAGCAGTCGCATGACCAGGAGTGCCGAGGTTCCGCGTGTCAGCGGAATGCCGAACTCCGTGCGCATCAGCAGCGGAAAGCTGGTCTCGCCGGCGCGGAAGGGCAGCATGATGTTCAACAGGTTGTGGATCTGCGTGACGCGAAAAAGCACCGCGAACCGGCCGGCCGTCTCCTTCGGAAAATAGTCATAGATGCGCCAGGTGCGCAGGAAATAGGTACTCGTCAACAGCACCAGCGCGCCGATCACCGGGCCGGCGCCGACATCGGCCCACTGCCGGATAATGACAGGCCAACCCCAGAACCATTGGATGAAGAGCGCATAGGCTGCGACGATAACGACCGTCAGCACCGTCATGCGATTGCGCATAAACCAGGATTGCCGGCTTTCAACGATCGAACTCTTCATGTAGTAGGCATTCCTCGCTTGGCGTCGGCATCGGCCCCGTTCGCCAGGCCTTTTAGGAGAAATGACGGTTGCGCACAACGGCGGAGTTGATGGGCGAAGGCGGCGAACCCGCTTCCCCGCCGACGATCCGAGCGCTGACCGGTAAATCACACGCCTCGCCGGCTTGACGTGGAGATCGATGTTGGAGCGGATTACCAGAAGCATTCCGAGCGCAAGCCTTTTTCTGGCAGCCTATTTCCTGCTCAATATCGCGCTCCGCATCGCCTTGCCTCATACGCTCGATCTCGACGAGGCCGAGCAATCCTTCTATTCGCAATACCTGCTTGCCGGCTACGGCCCGCAGCCGCCGTTCTACAACTGGATCCAATATGCCATCGTTTCGGTGACCGGCATATCGATGTGGGTGCTCTCGGTTCCCAAGAACATCATTCTCTTCGGCTGCTATGTCTTCTACGGGCTTGCCGCCCGCGAGGTGCTGAAGAACCGTTCGCTCGCAGCCGTCGCCATGCTGAGCCTGATTACCCTGCCGCAGGTGGGTTTGATGGCGCAACGCGAATTGACCCATACCGTCGCGCTGCTGTTTGCGACCTCGCTCTTCCTCTTCGGTTTTTTCCGCACGCTGCGCCAGCCGTCGATGACAAGCTTCCTGGTTATCGGCATCGCCACCGGCATCGGGCTGATCGCGAAATATAATTTCGTCATCCTGCCGGCTGCAGCACTCATTGCCGTGCTGCCGGACCGGGAATGGCGCAGCCGTCTCATCGACTGGCGTTTGCTGCCGGCGATCATCATCGGCATTCTGATCGTGCTGCCGCATGCGCTCTGGCTGCCCGACAATCTCGCGAGCGCCTCTCAGCCGACGCTGGAGCGGATGACCGCCGAAGATCTGGCGCCGGCCGGCATTCCCCGCATCGGGCAAGGACTATTATCCCTCTTCATCGCCGTTCTCGGCTTCGTCGCATTGCCGATCGTTCTCGTCGCAGCCGCCTTCCGGCGGGATTTCTTTCGCGCGCTCTCCTCGTCCAGCCCGATGATCCGGGTGATCGAGCGGATGATGGTCGTCAGTCTGATCGCTTTCGTCGGCGTGGTCCTTTTTGCCGGCGCGAGCGATATTCACGAGCGCTGGCTCGACCCCTGCCTGCTCGTCCTGCCGATCTATCTGTTCCTGAAACTGAAAACCGCAGGCCTCGATCTTTCCGCCGGCCTTGCGCGCTTCCGGCCCGTGGTGCCGGTCTTCATGGTCGTGATCCTGTCGATCCTTCTCTTCCGGATCATCGGCATTCAATACATCGGCACCTATACGAGAACGAACGTGCCCTTTGCCGGCTACGTCGCCGAACTGACCGCCGCCCGCAAGCCGGTTCTCATCGTGGCCGGAACCAAGTTCGTGGCCGGCAATATGAGGCTTGCATTACCCGATGTTCCGGTGGTGATACCGTTCTTCCCGGGTCCCGGGGTCCCCGAATTTGCGACGGCGAAGGGGCCGGTGCTGGTTATCTGGCGCGGCGAGACCGCAGATGACCCGACCATTTCTCCCGGTTTTGCGAATGATCTGGTGAAATCGGGCATTCATCTGCAGGAGTTGAAGACGCTGACGCTGCCCTATCTCTTCGGTGACGGCAAACGCAGTTTCTCCATCGGTTATTCCTGGGTGGAGGGCGGCGCGAAATAGCGTTCCGGCAGCACAGCCGATTGCGGGGAAACCGGCATTGTCCGCTGGCAACCGGTGGACAGTTCATGTACTAGCCTTCCGGAAACGCGGCGGCGGCAGTAAAGATTGCCAGGCCGTCCGGCCTTTTGGAGATGACAGTTGCAGACAACCGTAGAGCCCATGCGCGGTACGAATGATCCGGTACAATCGCTCGAGCTGTCGCTGGTCGTGCCGATTTTCAACGAAGAGGAAAGCGTCGGCCCGCTCATCGAGCGTGTCGTGGCTGCGATGGCCGCCTATCCCCATCGTTGGGAGCTGATCCTCGTCGACGACGGCAGTACGGATGCGACGCTCGTCAACGCCCGCAAGTTCGTCGGACGCGAAGGGCTGACGCTGAGGATCGTCGAGCTGCAGCGCAATTTCGGCCAGACCGCCGCCATGCAGGCCGGTATCGACACCGCCCAGGGCCGGCTGATCGCAACGATGGACGGCGACCTGCAGAACGATCCGAAGGACATTCCTGCGATGGTCGCCGAATTGGAACGGCGCGAACTCGACCTCCTTGTGGGATGGCGCAAGAACCGCAAGGATGGTCTGTTCCTGCGCAAGATCCCCTCCTGGTGCGCCAATTACCTGATCGGCCGTATCACCGGCGTCAAGCTGCACGATTACGGCTGCAGCCTGAAGATCTACCGTGCCTCGATCATCAAGCAGGTGAAGCTGATGGGCGAAATGCACCGCTTCATCCCGGCCTGGGTGGCTGGTGTCGTCCCGAGCTCGCGCATCGGCGAGATGGCCGTCACCCACCATGCCCGCGAGCACGGCGTTTCGAAATACGGTATCTCGCGCACCTTCCGCGTCATCCTCGACCTGTTGTCGGTGATGTTCTTCATGCGCTACAAGGCGCGGCCCGGGCACTTCTTCGGCTCGCTGGGTCTTGGCCTCGGCGCGGTCGCCATGCTGATCCTCCTCTATCTCGGCTTCGACAAGTTCATCATGGGCAACGATATCGGCACGCGCCCGATGCTGATGGTCGGCGTCGTGCTGCTGCTGTCATCGGTGCAGATGATCACCACCGGCATCCTGGCGGAGATGATCGCGCGCACCTATTACCGCGACGACGCCTCGCCGAATTATATCGTGCGGCAGATCTTCGACGATCGAAGCCGAGCCTAAGCCGGCAGCACGATGCTGGAGCGCGCGACGAGGACGATCAAAACCGCGGGTCTGCTGCTTGCGGCCTATTTCGTGCTCAACATCGTGCTGCGCATCGCGCTTCCGCATTCGCTGGAGCTCGACGAGGCCGAGCAATCCTTCTTCTCGCAATATCTGCTGGCGGGCTACGGCCCGCAGCCGCCCTTCTACAACTGGATGCAATATGCCGTCGTTTCAGTGACCGGCATGTCGATCGGCGCGCTGATCGTGCCGAAGAACATCCTGCTGTTCCTCTCCTATCTCTTTTATGGCCTTGCCGGGCGGCGTGTACTGAAGGACGAGGCGCTTGCCGCCGTCGCCATGCTGTCGCTGATCACCCTGCCCCAGGTCTCCTATATGGCCCAGCAGGATCTGACCCATACGACGGCACTGCTCTTTGCCAGTTCGCTGTTTCTCTACGGCTTTTTCCGCACGCTCGATCGACCGGATATCGGCAGCTATCTCCTGCTCGGGCTTGCCACAGGCATCGGGCTGATCTCGAAATATAATTTCGCGCTGATGCCGGCCGCCGCCTTGATCGCCATCCTGCCGGATGCCGAATGGCGGCGCAGGGCGCTCGACTGGCGCATGCTGGCGGCGATCGCCGTTGCGCTCGTCATCGTCCTGCCGCACGCGATCTGGCTACGGGACAATCTCGCATTCGCCTCCTCCGATACTCTGGTCAAGATGGCCGCCGGCAACGAACCGGCCGGCATCGCGCGAGCCGGCAAAGGCTTCATCGCCTTTGTCGTCGCCATCATCGCCTTTGCGGCGCTGCCGGTCGCCATCTTCGCCGCCACCTTCCGCCGGGATTTTGTCCGTGCCTTTTCGGCCGGAAGCCGCTGGACCGGGATGATGGAGCGGATGATGCTCTCAAGCCTTGCCGGCATCGTTCTCATCGTCCTCTTCACCGGCTCCACCACCGTGCGCGAGCGCTGGCTCGACCCGTTCCTGCTGGTGCTGCCGATCTATTTCCTGGCAAAGATGCAGGCTGCCGGCATCGACCCTTCCGCCGGGCTGCGCCGCCTCAGGCCGGTGCTGCCGGTGCTGATGGCCTGCGTGCTCGTCGCACTCGGCCTGCGTGTCGTCGGCGCCGGGCTGATCGGCGTCTACGCCAGGCCGAACGTGCCGATGGCGGGGCTTTCCCGCGAGATGACGCGACAAGGGGAGCCGGCGCTGGTGATCGCCTCGGACACCTATGTCGGCGGAAACATGCGGCTGCAATTTCCCGGCGTGCCCGTGGTGATCCCGGATTTCCCGGCACCGGGCATTCCCGCCTTTGCCGAGGCGAAGGGGCCGGTGCTGATCGTCTGGCGCGGCAAGAAGACGGCGACGGCCGCGGATGCGATCATGCCGGAGCGGTTTTCATCGGCGCTGACGGCGGCTGATATCGTGCCGCAGGAGATCGGCTCGTTGTCGCTTCCCTATTATTTCGGCCGCCAGGGCGACAATTTCGCGCTCGGCTACGCCTGGGTTCGGCGGGAGAGATAGATGACCGAGACCAACAGCCGCGACATCCGCTGGATTTTCGTCCTGCTGGCCGCCTATTTCGTGCTTCAGATCGGCGTGCGGCTGGCAACCTCGCATTCGCTCGATCTCGACGAGGCCGAACAGGCCTTCCGCTCGCAATGGCTTGCCGCCGGTTACGGCCCGCAGCCACCCTTCTACAACTGGCTGCAATATACCGTCTTCCAATTTACTGGCGTCTCGCTTGCCGCGCTTTCTCTCGTAAAGAACCTTCTGCTGTTCACTTCCTACCTGCTCTACGGTCTGACCGCGCGTCTTCTCCTGCGCGACAAGGCGCTGGTGGCGATATCAACACTCGGGCTGCTGACGATCCCGCAGATGGCTTTCGAAATGCAGCGCGACCTCACCCACACCGTCGCCGTGTTCTTCTCGGCCAGCATCTTCTTCTACGGCTTCATCCGCAGCCTGAAGCAGCCGAGCCTTGCCTCCTATCTGGTCGCCGGCATCGGCATCGGTTTCGGCCTGCTGGCCAAATATAATTTCGCGATCCTGCCGGCGGCAGCGCTGATTGCCGCGCTGGCGGATGCGCGCCTGCGGGAGCGGATCTTCGATTGGCGACTGGTGCTGACGGCTGTCGTGGCGCTCGTCATCGTCCTGCCGCATCTCTTTTGGCTGAAGGACAATCTCGATTTCGCCACCGCCCGCACGCTGGAGAAGATGACCGCGAGCGGCGATGCGAGCTATCTCATGCAGGTCACCATGGGGGTCAGCTCACTTGCTCTCGCCACCATCAGCTTTGCCGGATTGACGGTGGCGGTCTTTGCCATCGTCTTCGGCAAGGGCCTTCGTCCGGCGCTGACTGCCGGCTCGGAATGGACGCGGCTCATCGAGCGGATGATGCTGGTCTTCCTCATCGGCATTCTGTTTCTGATCGTCTTCGGCGGTGCGGCCGGCATCAAGGATCGCTGGCTGGTGCCGATGCTCTTCATCCTGCCGCTCTATTTCTGCCTGAAGATCGAGGCCGCCGGTGTCACGACAGGCCGGGCTTTCCGGCGTTTCATGATCGCCGTCGCCATCATCATGATCGGCGTGCCGGCCGCCCTCTATGGCAGTGTCGCCACCGCACGCTTCACCGGCCATTACGAACGATTGAACAGGCCCTATGCCACGATGCTGGAAAACCTGCGCAAACAGGCCGAGCCGGCGGCAATCCTTGCCGGCGACAGCCTGCTTGCCGGCAATCTCAGGCAGGATATTCCCGGCGTGCCGGTCCTCTCCGTCGATTATCCCGGCTTCCACCCGGATCTTGCCGGCGGGCGCCCACTTCTCCTCGTCTGGCTGATACCGCCGAAGGGGGGCAACGAAGCGCTTCCGCCTGATATGGCTCAATGGCTCCAAGTCAATCTCGGCGCCTCCGCGCCTGAGGGATTGGTGATTGACGTGCCCTATTTCTATCAGCGCGGCGAGGACCACTATCGTTTCGGCTATGCCTGGGTCGGCCAGCCTTGAGCTCAACATCAGGCGCATTGCCTTTGGCAAGATAGCCTCCCCCGATGCGGTCGGTATTGCAAAAGTATTGTATTTTGCCACATATTAAAGGGTAAGGAGTCATCACATGGCACGCGCAAAGACTTTTTCCCTTGGCGATACCTATGACGGGATTCTATCGGATCTTGTCCGGAATGGCCGGTTCGGCACAGAAACTGAAGCCGTGCGGGCCGGCATCCGTATGCTCGCCGACCACGAACTGAAAATAGAGGCGCTGCGCAGGGACATTCAGACGGCCGACTCCGAGATTGAAGCGGGCCTCGGCAAGGAATACGCAACCGGCGCGGATATCCTCGAAGACGTCATGAACGAAAGCTAAGGCCATTCAACCGAAGCGCCTGATTATCGCGCCATCCGCCATCAAGGATCTACGCAATATCCGGCGCTATATCGCCGAGAGAGCCCCTATTACGCGCGGGAGTTTCTGGATGACCTGACCGCAAAGATCGCGTGGATCGCCGAAGTGGACTTCACCGGATCTCCTCGCGACCACATCGCGGAAGGCGTGCGCGGCCTGCCATACCGGAACCGCTGTATCTACTATCGCTCCTATCACGACCGCATCGTGATCCTACGCGTGAAACACGGCGCGGAGGATATCAAGCCACAGGATTTCGATTTCTAGGCCCGAGGAATTCCCTGGACAACAAGCCGCTACGATCATTTCCGTCGTCGGAACCGGCTCTGCCTATGCCCAGGTCGACCGGTCGCTCCAAGTGAAATCACGATTTCAGCTCCTTCCAGGCCAAGTCCAGCGCCAGCCTGGTAATCCTTGCCATCTCATCCACCTCGGCATGGCTGATCACAAGCGGTGGCGAGGCGAGCATGCGGTCGCCGGTGGCGCGCAGCACGAGGCCGTTGGCGAGCGCATGGTTGCGCACCAGCGCACCGACCCGATCGGGCTTGTCATAACGCGTGCGCGTGCTCTTGTCGGCGGCCAGCTGCAGGGCGCCCATCAGGCCGATGCTGACGGCCTCGCCGACCAGATCGTGGTCGGCGAGGGCTGCCCAGGCCTTGCCGAAATAGGGGCCGATATCATCACGCACGCGTTCGACCAGCTTCTCCTCCTCGATGATGCGCAGGTTTTCGAGGGCGGCGGCCGCGCAGACCGGATGGCCGGAATAGGTGAAGCCGTGATTGAACTCGCCGACCTCGTTGATCAGCACATCGGCGATGCGGTTGCTGACCAGAACGCCGCCGATCGGCAGGTAGCCGGAGGACAGCCCCTTGGCGATCGGCGCCAGATCGGGCTCGACGCCGAAATGCTGGTGGCCGAACCAGGCGCCCAACCGGCCGAAACCGCAGATCACCTCGTCGGTTACCAGCAGGATATTGCGCGCCTTGCAGATACGGGCGATCTCCGGCCAGTAGGTCTCCGGCGGAATGATGACGCCGGCAGCGCCCTGCACCGGCTCGGCGACGAAGGCGGCGACATTCTCCTCGCCGAGCTCGTCAATCTTCGCTTCGAGTTCGCGGGCGACCTTGAGGCCGAATTCATCAGGCGAGAGATCGCCGCCCTCGCCGTACCAATAGGGTTGGCCGATATGGACGATGCCTGATATCGGCAGGTCGCCCTGCTCGTGCATGTATTTCATGCCGCCGAGGCTGGCACCGGCGACGGTCGAGCCGTGATAACCGTTCTTTCTCGCAATCACGATCTTCTTCGACGGTTTGCCGACGGCGCTCCAGTAGACGCGGGCCATGCGGAACCAGGTGTCGTTCGCCTCCGAGCCGGAGCCGGTGAAGAAGATATGATTGAAACGCTCACCGGCATGGGAGGTGACCTTTTGGGCCAGCAGCGTCGCCGGCGCCGAGCTCGTGCCGAAGAAGGTATTGTAATAGGGGAGTTCGTTCATCTGCCTTGCGACGGCCTCGGTGATCTCCCGGCGGCCATAACCGATATTGACGCACCAGAGGCCGGCGAAACCATCGAGATATTTCCTGCCGTGGTTGTCGAAGATATGGACGCCCTCGCCGCGCTGGATGATACGCGTGCCATCGGCATTCAGCTTCTTCATGTCGGCGAAGGGATGCAGGTGATGCGCGGCGTCGATCGCGGCAAGGTTCGAGGGTGGGGAAGTATCGGGCATAAGGTGAGGACCCTCGCGGATTGAAAGGCTGCTATCGATGGGATAGGAGCTTGGCCTTGTCCCGGAGGATTTTCAAGGTCATGGCGAGCGACAGGATGGACGGCAAGGCCGAGGGCGGCGACCCGCGTTTCGAAATCCTGATCGTCGGCATGAACGGCGAGCTGCGCGGCAAGCAGCTTCCTTCAGGCGCAGAAGACAAGATCTGGGCCGGCGACATCCGCCTGCCGACATCGACGCAGTCGCTTGACATCTGGGGCGACGACAATGACGACATTACCGGCCTGTCGCTGACGATCGGCGATCCTGATGGCAAGGTCATCCCCGACCGGCGCAGCCTGGCGCCGATGCCCTGGGCGCCGGAGGGCTCGATGCAGGTGCTTGCCACCATGCATGAATTCGACGGCAGCCCGAGCTTCATGGATCCGCGCGCCATCCTCGCATCGGTGGTGGAGCGCTATGCGGTACTCGGCCTGACGCCAGTGGTGGCCACCGAGCTGGAATTCTACGTGATGTCGGGCGACTGGCGCGAAACCGGCCGCCCCTCCCCGCCGGAAAGCCTTACCTATCGCGGCGAACCGAACGGTTTTCAGCTCTATGACATGAGCGCCGTCGATGCGCTCGACGGCTATCTCGGGACGCTGAGGACCTATGCGAAGGCGCAAGGACTGCCGGCGGATGCGACGACGGCGGAGTTCGGCCCGGGCCAGTTCGAAGTCAATCTCATGCACCGACCCGATGCGCTGGCCGCCGCCGACGATTGCCTCTACCTCAAGCGCATCGCCGAGCAGGCGGCGCGCCGCCACGGGCTGAAATCGACCTGCATGGCAAAACCCTATTCCGATCATGCCGGTTCCGGCCTGCATGTGCATGCGAGCATCATCGACGCCCAAGGCCGCAACATCCTAGATGCCAAAGGCGGCGCGCCGACGCTGTTGAAATCGGTCACGGCAGGCCTGCTCGACAGCATGCGGGAAGCGCAGTTGGTCTTTGCCCCCTTCGCCAATTCCTACCGCCGCTTCCAGCCGGGCTCGTTCGCACCAGTCGATCTGACCTGGGGCAGCGGCCATCGCGGCACGGCGATCCGCATACCCGATAAGGACGGGCCGGCCGCCCGCATCGAGCACCGCGTCGCCGGCGCCGATGCCAATCCCTACCTGTTGCTCGCGGCGATCCTCGGCGGCATGCTCCTCGGCCTCGACGGCGAACTCGACCCCGGCGAAGAAACGACGCCCTCGTTTACGCCTGCGAATACGGCGCGGCTGACACATGATTTCCTCAGCGCCGTCGAGACCTTCCGCGCCTCACCCTTCATCGCCGATATCTTCGGCGCACGCTACCAGGCGCTTTATGGCGACACCAAGCGCAAGGAAGCGCTGGCGCATCTGCGCGCGGTTTCAGATTTCGACTACCGCACTTATCTGCCGCGGCTCTGAAGCTTATGCCGCAGCCGACTTACGCAGCCGGCTCGCGTCGTTCGGCCGCATCGACCTGAGCGGCGAGACCCTGCTTGACGAGAACCTTCAATTCGCCCGGATGCAGCCGGATCGAGACGTCGCGCTGGAGCGGCAACAGCTCGCCATCCATCACACAATTGGCCTTGGAGCGCAGTTTCGGGAAATGCAGGTGCACCTCGGCCGGGTGCATCACCATGACATCGGCATTTTCGCGGACCTTGCCGCGCAGCATGTCGATGGCGAGGCGGGCGACGCCGACGGGTTTCAGCGGATTTGCCGTATAGAAGCCGAGTTCGCCGCTTGTCAGATTGTCGGCGTATAGCAGCGCGTTCTCGCCGAAGGGATTGTTGGAGACGGAGATTGCCGACACCCGGCGGCGCTCGCGCATGCCGGCCGCTTCGAATTCGACCTCGAATTCCGGCGGGTTGAAGATGACGCCCAGGGCTGCCTTTGTGCTCGCCCGGATTTTGCCTAGCCTGGAGCGATAGCTGTAGGCGTTGCGGTAACGCACCATGCGGGCATGCAGGCCGGCGGAAAACTGGTGGATGAAGGGCCGGCCGTTGGCGCTGGCGATATCGACATTATCGATCTCGCCTGATGCAAGCACATCGAGCGCCTGCCAGATATCGAGCGGCACGCGCAGCGAGCGGGCAAAGAGGTTCATCGTGCCGGCCGGCACGACACCAAGGGCAATGCCGTTTTTCCAGGCGATCGATGCCGCCGCCGAAATCGTGCCGTCGCCGCCGCCGGCGACGATGCCGTCGATATCGTCGCGCTTGGCCGCCCGCTCCATGGCGGGAATGATCTCCTTGCCGGAGAAGACGATGGCGTCGAAATCGTGCCCTGCTTCGCGGAATGCCTCCTCCGCCCTCTTTTCGTAGGCCAGCATGTCGGTGGTCCTGAAGGTGCCGCCGTCGCGATTGAAAAAGCCTACAAGCTTCATGAGGGCTCCCGTCCTTGGCGCGGAAATGCTCCTGCCTTTGCCCTGAGATGGTTGCGGCATTGGCGATTTCAAGCGCATCCACCTTTCCGCCAGAATATCAGAAATGCAAATATTGCAACGGACATATGCACATAGCAGGACGCTGCACTGCGAAAAATGCACTCGACGCCCGATGGTACATCAGGGATAGATCACATATCGGAGAGATCGTCTCCACCTCCCGCCATATCCACGATCGCCTCGCGGCCGCGCTTGCGCCGCAGGCCATTGCCAAGCAGAAAACCGTCTCGAGGAGCTCTCATGAGTGAGATCGCCATCAATGATTCCATCGGTAGCCAGGATGAAGGGCTGCCGTCGGCAACGACAGTGGCGCTGGTCCAACTGGCGCTCGCCTGCGGCGGCTTCGGTATCGGCACCGGTGAATTCGCGATCATGGGACTATTGCCGAATGTCGCCGACACTTTCTCGGTGACGACGCCGCAGGCCGGCTATGTGATCAGCGCCTATGCGCTCGGCGTCGTCGTGGGGGCGCCCGTCATTGCCGTGCTCGCCGCCAAGATGGCGCGCCGCACGCTGCTCCTGACACTGATGCTGGTCTTTGCCGTCGGAAATATATCAAGCGCCATGGCGCCGACCTTCGAATCCTTCACCGTCCTGCGCTTCGTTACCGGACTGCCGCACGGCGCCTATTTCGGCGTCGCCGCCCTGGTCGCCGCCTCGATGGTGCCGATACACCGCCGCGCCCGTGCCGTCGGCCGCGTCATGCTCGGCCTCACCGTCGCGACTCTTCTCGGCACGCCGCTGACGACATTCTTCGGCCAGTCGCTCGACTGGCAGGTGGCGTTCTGGTCGGTCGGCATCGTCGGCCTGCTGACGGTGGCGCTGATCTGGTTCTACGTTCCCAAGGACAAGGTTTCCGAAGGGGCAAGCTTCCTGCGCGAACTCGGCGCCTTCCGCCGGCCGCAGGTGTGGCTGACGCTCGGCATCGCCGCCGTCGGCTATGGCGGCATGTTTGCGATGTTCAGCTATATCGCCTCGACGACCACTCAAGTGGCGATGCTGCCGGAAACGGCCGTTCCGGTCATGCTGGTGCTTTTCGGCGTCGGCATGAATGCCGGCAATTTCATCGGTTCGTGGCTCGCCGACAAATCGCTGCTCGGCACGATCGGCGGCTCGCTCGTCTATAATATCGCCGTGCTGACCACCTTCTCGCTGACCGCCGCCAATCCCTATATGCTCGGCCTCTCGGTCTTCCTGGTCGGCTGCGGTTTTGCCGCCGGCCCGGCGCTGCAGACGCGGCTGATGGATGTCGCCGCCGATGCACAGACGCTTGCGGCCGCTTCCAACCATTCCGCCTTCAACATCGCCAATGCGATCGGCGCCTGGCTTGGCGGTCTCGTCATCGCCTGGGGCTACGGTTTTGCGGCGACCGGTTATGTCGGCGCGGCACTGTCTTTCCTCGGCCTCTTTGTCTTCGCAGCCTCCGTGCGGCTGGAGCGCCGCAGCCGGAGCACGCAGGCCGCGTAAAGCATCTCCACCCGCAATGCGCGGGGGTGCGACATTCTGGCGTTAAGCATTTACCCCGCTTGACTTTTTTTTCGTGCGGGACCACCTAGCATTCACGTGGACGGCACTCGTCTTCCACGGATTTCAACGGAGCCATCTTAACGATGCCAAGCGACAGTAGCAGTCGATTGCCCTTGCCGTACGCGGCCCTCGTGCGCTGACCGACTCCTGTCGGCTCGCCCGTTCGGGACGCTACGGCGGATCGACGGAAAGGCGAGCCTCAAATGAATATCAATCGCTTCCCTCTTCGGGCAGGCCATGCCGCCCGTGCCTTCATCAACAACAGCCGCGGCGCAACGATCGCCGAACGCGTCGATGCGTTGAACGCGCTGACCATCCAGGATGCCGGCCGCGTGCTGTCAGGCATGCCGCTCGACTATGCCGTCAACATCCTCGACCGGCCGGAGCTGCGCAACGCCGCGCAGATCCTGGCGCTGATCAGTGCCGAGGATGCCGCACGGCTGCTGCACGGCATGTCCAACGACCGTGTCGCCGACGTGCTGCTCGAACTCGACGGCGAGACCCGGGCCCGGCTGTTTTCCAGCCTCGACGAGCCGGTGCGCATCGCGATCCAGCACCTGATGGGCTATCCGCCGCGCACCGCCGGCGGCATCATGACGACGGAGTTCGTCAGCGTGCCCGACAGCTGGACGGTTGCCCAGACACTCGACCATGTGCGCCAGGTCGAACGCTCGCGCGAGACCGTCTACGCCATCTATGTGCTCGACGAGGTCAGCCATGCCCTCATGCATGTGGTGACGCTGCGCCGCCTCATCACCGGCGAGCCGGAGGCTTCCATCCTCTCGGTGGCGCAGAAGGGCACGCCGGTTTCGGCCGATCCGCTGATGAAGCAGGAGGATGTCGCCCGGCTGATCCGCAAGCACGACCTGCTCGCCCTGCCGGTCACCGACGAACATGGGCAGGTGCTCGGCATCGTCACCGTCGACGACGTGATCGACACGATGATCTCCGACACGACGGAAGCCGCCCAGAGGTTCGGCGGCATGGAGGCGCTCGGCCAGCCCTATATGAAGATCGGCTTTGCCGGCATGATCCGCAAGCGCGCCGGCTGGCTCGCCGCCCTCTTCCTCGGCGAGATGCTGACGGCAAGCGCCATGCAGCATTTCGAAGGCGAGCTGGAAAAGGCCGTGGTGCTGACGCTGTTCATCCCGCTGATCATGAGCTCGGGCGGCAATTCCGGTTCGCAGGCGACGTCGCTGATCATCCGGGCCCTGGCGCTCGGCGAGCTGAAGCTGTCGGACTGGTGGAAGGTGCTGTTGCGCGAACTTCCCACAGGCATTGTGCTCGGCGCGATCCTCGGCCTCGTCGGCTTCATCCGCATCGTCTTCTGGCAGACGGCCGGGCTCTACGACTACGGCCCGCATTGGCAGATGGTCGCCGTCACGGTGTTTGCCGCTCTGATCGGGATCGTCACCTTCGGCTCGATCTGCGGCTCGATGCTGCCGTTCCTGCTGCAGAAGCTCCGGCTCGATCCGGCCAGCGCCTCGGCCCCCTTCGTCGCCACGCTGGTCGACGTCACCGGGCTCGTCATCTACTTCTCGGTGGCGCTGCTGATCCTCAGCGGGACGCTGCTGTAGGGCAAAAAGCTGCCCCTCACCCTAACCCTCTCCCCGTTCTGACGGGGAGAGGGGACGTGCCCTGCGAGAGGCAAGCGAGGGGGCGGCTCCGGGCACCGGGGCCGAGAAATCATCTTCCCTCGGGCAGCTTCAGCGGCCCATGCGTCTTGATGCTGCGGATGGCGAAGTTGGAGCGGATGTCGCTAACATTCGGCAGGGTCAACAGCGTTTCGGTCAGAAGCCGTTCATAGGCGGCGAGGTCCTCCACCACCACTTCGGCGAGGAAATCGGCGGTGCCCGAAATCAGAAAACAGGAGACGATCTCGGGGATGGCGAGCAGCGCCTTCTGCTGCACCTCGGAATTCTCGCGGCTGTGATGGACGACCTTGAGTTCGACGAAGACGGTCAGGCCGAGACCGACTTCCTTGCGGTCGATATCGGCGGTGTAACCGCGGATGATGCCGGAGCGTTCGAGATTGCGGATGCGGCGCAGGCAGGGCGACGGCGAGAGGTTCACCTTCTCGGCGATTTCGACATTGGTGGCCCGCGCATCCTCCTGCAGGCACTTCAGGATGGCAATATCGAATTTATCGAGATTTGGCATTTTCGCGATTCCTGTCGGCATCAATTGGCAGAAGATTGCGCATAGCATGATTTCTGAGCCAGAGATAGCAAGGACATGCCCTGCCCTCCTGATCTAATCTTTTCCTCGACCGGAAGGCTCCGGATGAAGGAAGGGACAGGACGATGAGCACCATTGCATTTACCAACGACAAGTCGCCATCGCAGGCACTGGGTTATACCGGCGGCACCGTGACCGTGCTGATCTGGGCGACATGGTTTCTTGTTACCCGCCACAGCGCCGCAACGCCGCTCGGCTCGATCGATATCGGGCTGATCCGCTTCGGCATTCCGGCGCTGGTGCTTTCGCCGGTCTGGCTGAAGACCGGATTGCTGCCGAAGACCGTGCCGCTGCATCTGCTGGCGATCATGGTGTCCGGTTCGGGTGCCGCCTTCTTCCTGCTGACCACGCTGGCAATCCATTCGACGCCGGCGGCCTCCTCCGGCATTCTGCTGGGCGGCTCGATGCCGCTCGCCGCGGCGCTGATCGGCATTACGCTGTTTGGCGAAAGACCTGATACCACCCGCATCGCCGGGCTCGTCGCGATCGTCGCCGGCGTGCTGATCCTGCTCACCCACAGCCTTGCGGACGCTTCGCTGCCATGGACGAGCTTCCTGCTGCTGCCGGCCGGCGCCGTTCTGTGGGCGAGCTATACACATGCCTTCCGCCGCTCCGGCCTGACGGCCGTGCAGGCGAGCGCGCTGATTGCCGTCTGGTCCTTCCTGATCATGGGCGCGCTTGCCCTCATCTTCGGCATCTCGCTGCCGCAGGCGCCTCTTCCGGAAATCGGCCTGCAGGTGCTGAGCCAGGGCATTCTTTCCGGCCTCGTCGCCATGGTCGCCTACGGCACCGCCGTCAGAACCCTCGGCGGGACGCAGGCCGCCGCCTTCACGGCGCTGACGCCGGTACTGGCGACGCTCGGCGGCGGCTTGCTGCTTGGCGAGGCGGTCGGCCTGACGGAAATCAGCGCCGCCGTGATTACCGGCATCGGCGTTGCGCTCTCCACCGGGATCGCCGCGCAGCGCCGCTGACCGCCAGCCGGGGCCGACAAAAGCCGAAAGCCGCCGTCAGCCATCGCTGCGGCGGCTTTTTCAATGAAGGTGATTTACCAGCTCAAGCCTGGATGACGACGACCCTGGCGCCGACTTCGACGCGACTGTAGAGATCGATCACGTCGTGGTTCATCATGCGGATGCAGCCGCTCGACATGGCAAGACCG
The DNA here is from genome assembly GCF_001187535.1 of Rhizobium ecuadorense. Taxonomy (GTDB): domain Bacteria; phylum Pseudomonadota; class Alphaproteobacteria; order Rhizobiales; family Rhizobiaceae; genus Rhizobium; species Rhizobium ecuadorense. Next base: position 1,789 of record NZ_LFIO01001107.1, on the reverse strand, counting down.
ATCGATTGCGGCTGGTTGGTGCCGTGAATGCGGAAATGCGTATCGCCGCCGCCGCGATAGAGATACATGGCGCGCGCGCCGAGCGGGTTGTTCGGGCCGCCCGGCATGCCGCCGGCAAGCTTGCGATAGCGCTCTTCGCGGCGCTGCATATTTTCGGTGGGCGTCCAGCTCGGCCACTCCGCCTTGCGGCCGATATAAGCATCACCGGCAAAGGCCAGTCCCTCGCGGCCGACGCCGACGCCGTAACGCACCGCCCTGCCGTCGCCGAGGATATAGTAGGCGCGGCGCGCCGGTGTATCGACGATCACCGTGCCGGCTGAATGGGTGGTTTCATAGGCCACTTCCTGGCGGCGGAGCTCCGGCTTGATCTTGTCGATCGGCACCTGCTTCAGCGGAAATTTCTCATCCGGAAGTGCGGCGTAGTTCGTCTGGCTGTTCAGGCCGGTCGAAGAGCAGCCGGCGACAAACAGCGGCAGAGCGATCAGAAAGCCCCGGCGAGAGATCGTCATGAATGTGTCCTTAGTGCGTCAACATGATGTCGCAAGCTAAGGAGATTATGGTTAATGAAACGCTAAAGGGGCGCGGCAGACGGAGATAACGAAAGCGTTATCGTGTATAGGCTGACCGTTATTTCGTAATATTTTCAATATCGCCCACCAGCACAAGGTACTGATCAGCGGAAAAGTTTTCCCATGTGTCTTGTGGCGTACGATCGAGTTCTGGAGAAACAGCGGAATAGATACCAAAGAATCCATCGGAGAGCTGGTCGCGCCGGGCCATGTAAGCCGCTTTCGAAAGACCGCCTTCGCTTTGCCGAGCCAGGATTTCTTCGCTCTCTACAGACGCAGACCAGACCAGCCGGGTATTCCCGGTACAAATGTCGATAACAGGATTCCAACCGGCGCAACTGCCGACGACAGCATCACCCCGACCCCAGATGTCCCTGCGCAAGAAATCCGAGAGACGCATTTGATCGTGGATGCCATCGGTTGCGACGCGCAGGCATGCAATGTGGATATATTTCTTATCCGGCGGTGGGAGCCGCGACACCTTGATAGTCCGCAGCAGATAGGGCGGCTCCGGGTCGAAGAGAATTTCGAGAAAGGGCCGGTAGCCCCAGAGCCGAGGCACGGGCGCCTCGCTTCCGCCATCCATCCACCAGTCGGGCGGCCCCAGCAATTCCGAGACTTCGCGCATCGTCATGCCACGCGTGAGCGGCCCGAACTCTCCCGTTCGAAGAAAGGGGAGCAAGGAAACCGCCGCAGATTTGAGATGGCGAACGCTCATCCGCCTCACATATTCGGATAGACCGGCCCCTCGCCGCCCTGCGGCGGCACCCAGTTGATGTTCTGGTTGGGGTCCTTGATGTCGCAGGTCTTGCAGTGGACGCAGTTCTGGGCGTTGATGACGAAGGTGTCCTGCCCGTCCTTCTCCACCCATTCGTAGACGCCGGCCGGACAGTAACGGGTCGACGGGCCGGCATAAATATCGTGCTCCGAACGCTTCTGCAGGCCCATGTCCTTGACCTTGAGATGCACCGGCTGGTCCTCCTCGTGATTGGTGTTCGATAGGAACACCGAGGACAGACGGTCGAAGGTCAAGACGCCATCCGGTTTCGGATAGGCGATCGGCTTGTGCTGCGAAGCCGGTTCCAGGCTTTGCGCATCGGTCTTGCCGTGACCAAGCGTGCCGAAGAAAGAAAAGCCGAACAGGGTGTTGGTCCACATGTCGAGGCCGCCGAGCGCCACGCCGAGCGCCGTGCCAAACTTCGACCACAGCGGCTTGACGT